>NZ_JAHZMS010000003.1:0-429739 GCF_019456785.1 Pseudomonas sp. LAP_36 | reverse complement strand
GCTGCTGCAAAGCCAGCCGCGAAGCCAGCTGCTAAAACCGCTGCTGCAAAGCCAGCCGCGAAGCCAGTTGCTAAAACCGCTGCTGCAAAGCCGGCCGCGAAGCCAGCTGCTAAAACCGCTGCTGCAAAACCAGCCGCCAAGCCAGTTGCCAAAACCGCTGCTGCAAAACCAGCCGCCAAGCCAGCTGCAAAACCGGCTGCTGCAAAACCGGCCGCGAAGCCAGCTGCTAAAACCGCTGCTGCAAAACCAGCCGCGAAGCCAGCCGCCAAACCTGCTGCTGCAAAACCAGCCGCTAAGCCAACTGCCAAACCTGCAGCCAAGCCAGCCGTTGCCAAACCAGCTGCCGCAAAACCAGCACCGGCCAAGCCAGCAACATCTGCTGCTGCCCCGGCCGCGTCGAGCGCTCCAACTGCACCGGCCACCAACACGCCTGCCCCGGTAGCGCCAAGCACCACCCCAACCAGCGCTTCCTAAGTGCTGGTGACCACGACGCGCAGCTGCTGCAGCGCGTCGTGGTCAAGGTTGGCGGCATCCTCGGCCGCCAGTCCTTCCAGCCACTGTTGATGACCCATCGCCTCATCCGTCGGCCACATTCGCGCCAGCGTTTCCAGGCGCGCGAGCAATTGTCGTTCGGCCTCCAGCTCCAGGGCTTTGACCCGTTCACGTAACCCCGCCAAATCCTCGTCCTGCTGCGCCATCGCACGCCATTGCATGCGCACCCGTCGTAACGGCTCAATCACGTGCGCCTGCCAAGGTTCGGCGATCTGTTTCAGCGCCTGGATGCGTTCGGCCGTCACGGCCACAGCGCGCTGTTCCAGCCACGCGCCACAGAGCAATAGGCACACATCCGCCCCTTGCTCCTGTAAACGCAGGCAAGCAGCTTCGACGCCCGGGCGGGCGTAAGTCGAGAGGGCAAAGCTCCATAGGTCAGCGCACATATTCACACCCAAGCCAGCGGGCAACGAAGCTGGTAGACTCCGCCGCCATTATGATCCGACTTCAAAGCCTAACATTACAGCGTGGCCCGCAACGTCTTCTCGAAGACGCCGAGCTGACCCTGCACGCCGGTCACAAAGCCGGCTTGATCGGTGCCAATGGCGCCGGCAAATCCACGTTGTTCGCCCTGTTGCTGGGCGAGCTGACCCCAGATTCCGGGGACTGCTTGCTGCCGGCCGACTGGCGCATCGCCCACATGCGCCAGGAGATCGACACCCTGGACCGCATCGCGATCGACTACGTGCTCGATGGCGACCTGCGCCTGCGCCAGGTGCAACACGACCTCGCCGAGGCCGAGAAAGCCCAGGACGGCGCCGCCCAGGCGCGCCTGCACTCGGAACTCGACAGTGCCGACGGCTACACCGCCGACGCCCGCGCCCGCAAAATGCTCGCCGGCCTTGGTTTCACCAACGAACAGATGGACCGCCCGGTCGCTGACTTCTCCGGTGGCTGGCGCATGCGCCTGAACCTGGCCCAGGCGCTGATGTGCCCCTCGGACCTGTTGCTGCTCGATGAACCGACCAACCACTTGGACCTTGATGCGATCTTGTGGCTGGAAGACTTCCTCAAGAATTACCAGGGCACGTTGCTGCTGATTTCCCACGACCGCGATTTCCTCGACGCCGTGGTCGACAACATCGCCCACGTCGAACAGAAGAAAATCACCCTGTACCGTGGCGGCTATACCGCATTCGAGCGCGCCCGCGCCGAACGCCTGGCCCAGCAACAACAGGCGTTCGAGAAGCAGCAGGCGCAGCGTGCGCACATGGAAAGCTACATCGCCCGGTTCAAGGCCCAGGCCACCAAGGCCCGCCAGGCCCAGAGCCGGATCAAGGCCCTGGAGCGCATGGAAGAGCTGTCGGCGGCCCATGTCGATTCGCCGTTCGACTTTGTGTTCCGCGAGTCGGTGAAGATATCCAGCCCGTTGCTGGATCTTTCAGATGCTCGCCTGGGTTATGGCGACAAAACCATCCTGGAAAAAGTGAAGCTGCAGCTCACGCCAGGTGCGCGCATCGGTTTGCTCGGCCCTAACGGTGCGGGCAAGTCGACGCTGATCAAGAACCTCTCGGGTGAGCTTGAGCCCCTGGCCGGTCGCTTGACCCGTGGCGAGAACACGGTGGTGGGCTACTTCGCCCAGCATCAGCTGGATTCCCTGGACTCCAAAGCCAGCCCGTTGCTGCACTTGCAGCGTCTGGCGCCGACCGAGCGCGAACAGACCCTGCGCGACTTCCTGGGTGGTTTCGACTTCCGGGGTGCGCGCATCGACGAGCCGGTGCTGAATTTTTCCGGCGGCGAAAAAGCCCGACTGGCCCTGGCGTTGATCGCCTGGGATCGTCCGAACCTGCTGCTGCTCGACGAACCGACCAACCACCTGGACCTGGAAATGCGCCTGGCGCTGACCATGGCCCTGCAGGAGTTCAGCGGTGCGGTACTGGTGGTGTCTCACGATCGTCACTTGCTCAAGAGCACCACCGACAACTTCCTGCTGGTGGCCGATGGCAAAGTCGAAGAGTTTGACGGCGACCTGGATGATTACGCGCGCTGGCTGACGGATTACCGCCTGCGCAACGCGCCGGTCAGCAATACGCCCGTCAACCCGGACAAGACCGACAAGAAAGCCCAGCGTCAGGCCGCCGCTGCACTGCGTCAGCAGTTGGCGCCGCACAAGCGTGAAGCCGACAAGCTGGAAGCCGAGCTGGGCAAGGTGCACGAGCGTCTGGCCAAGATCGAAACCAGCCTGGGCGACAGCGCCGTTTACGAGGCCGCCCGCAAGGACGAGCTGCGTGACCTGCTGGCTGAACAGGCCAAACTCAAGGTGCGCGAAGGGCAGTTGGAGGAAACCTGGATGGAAGCTCTCGAGCTGCTGGAAACCCTGCAAGCGGAGCTGGAGGCGCTGTCCTGATGGAAGCGTTGCATCTGCCGTTACCGGCGCAATGGGTCGAGCCCGTATGGATCGGCGTGCAAATCCTGCTGATCCTGCTGGCCGGCTACCTGGCCCAGCGTTTTGTGGCCAAAGGCCTGACTCGCCTGGGTGAGCGCTACCCGTTCCCCCCGCAACTGCTGATGCCGCTGCGCGGTGGTTTGCGCTGGTTGATCATGGGCAGTGCGCTGATCTTTGTGCTGGGCCGCCTGGGTGTCTCTGCCACCGTATTGTGGACGGCGCTTTCCGGGTTTGTCGCGGTCGCCGCCGTGGCGTTCTTTGCCATGTGGTCGGTGCTGTCCAACCTGCTGTGCGCCATTCTGATCTTCACCGTCGGGCCGTTTCGCCTGGGTGATATTGTCGAGCTGGTGGATACCGTCGACAAACCGGGCGTGAAGGGCCGGGTCGTGGCGATCAATCTGCTCTACACCACACTGGTTGAAGTGGCGGAAGCCGGCACCGACAGCGCGATGGTGCAAGTGCCTAACAGCCTGTTCTTCCAGCGCTCGGTGCGCCGTTGGCCGGGTACCCACGTGTTTCCGGGCGACCGCTAGCGTTCACATCTTGTAAAAATCTATAGCCATCCGTTGGTCGGCGGAGTTAGCTTAAGGCACAACAGCTAACTCCCCCCTGAGGTGTGTAATGGCACTCGACACGTGGCTGGCCTTTTTCCTGGCCAGTTGGATCATCTCCCTTTCCCCTGGCGCTGGCGCCATCGCCTCGATGTCCAGCGGCCTGCAATACGGTTTCCTGCGCGGTTACTGGAACGCCATTGGCCTGCAACTGGGCCTGGCGATGCAGATTGCCGTCGTTGCTTGCGGCCTGGGTGCCATTCTGGCGACGTCGTCCACGGCCTTCTATGTGATCAAATGGTTTGGCGTGGCGTACCTGGTGTACCTGGCCATCAAGCAATGGCGCGCGTTGCCCATGGACATGACCGACGACGCGGCCGTGCGCCCGATCGGCAAACCGATGGCGATGATGTTCCGAGGCTTTCTGGTCAATGCCAGCAACCCTAAGGCCCTGGTGTTCATGCTGGCGGTGCTGCCGCAGTTTGTGAACCCACAAGCGCCGTTGCTGATCCAGTACCTGATCCTAGGTGCGACGATGATTTGCGTCGATATGGTGGTGATGGCGGGGTATACGGGGCTGGCGTCGAAAGTGTTGCGTTTGTTGCGCACGCCTAAGCAGCAGAAGCGTATGAACCGTACGTTTGCCGGGTTGTTTGTGGGCGCTGCGGGCTTTCTGGCCAGTCTGCATCGCGCAACGGCTTGAACTGAAGAAACCAGATCAAAAATGTGGGAGCTGGCTTGTCGGGTCGCCGCACCGCTGCGATAGCATCACCTCGGTGTATCAGTTACACCGAGGTGCTCGCATCGCAGCGGTGCGGCGACCCGACAAGCCAGCTCCCACATTGGTTTTGTGTTGCTTGTGAAATCGGGTTTCAGCGCAGTATCTTCGGCGCTTCATCCCTCGGCAGGTTGTTACGCAACACCGGCTGGCCAGGCTCTTGATACCCGCCACCCAATTGCTCCGCCAACTGCCGCGCCACATCTTCCCCCAGCGCTTTCGACACTTCTTTCACTACCCGCGGCCGATTCAGGCTCACACGCACATCGCGGCTGCTCACCAGCTTGGTGTCCTGGCCTTCACCCATGGCGGTAAACGCCGAGGTGATCTCGTAGGTACGGGTGTTGATCAGGCTGAAGTCCGCCACCAGCGTCAGGCCCAATACCGCCGAGTAGCTGTTGGTGTGGTCCAGGGCGTTGATGTCCTGGGTGAAGTCGATGTCTGACAGCGTGCCGAACAGCACATAGTCAGCTCCCTTGAAGTGGCCGGCCTTGATGCGCTTGATCACATCGTAGACGTCACCCTTGGCATCGGCGGTGTAGGGCGTGCCCTGCACCAGCTGGAACTGGCGGGACTTGAGGATCTCGCCCTTGATGTCACCGCTGAATTTACGCAGCTCGGTCTGTTCGATGTAGCTGGTACGGCTTTCGTACTCGCTGTAATTCGATGCGCCGCTGGCGTGGTAAGCGCTGGCCTGGAAGTTATTGCTCGCCGACACCTGGTGAATGTATTCCTCGACCCGCGCCTCGTAGGCCAGGTCGGTCACCGCGATCTTCGGGGCGGCCGAGGCGCCGAAGGCGCACAGCAGGCCGATCATGCCGATCCATGCACGCATTGCTTAGCGCTCCGTGGTCTTGCGGATTTCTTTTTCGTCCATCCATTCGGCCAGGCCGCTCTCGACGTCGATCAGTTGCAGGCTGAACTTGTAGAACACGTCCTTGTAGTCTGAGCTGCGCTTGACGATGGAGCTGATGGAGCCTTCCAGGCGGTACTTGGCGGCGACCATGTTGCCGGTCTTGCTGACGGTGGACTTCTTGTACAGGCCGCTCTGGTTCTGCAGCTTGAGCTGGTCAACCTGGCTTTGCATGTCGGTGTTGTCGCTGGCAAAGCGCGCGGTGCCGGTCTTCATCAACTGGGTCTTGATCGACGTGGTGATCTCGCGGGTATCGATGTACTCGCTGGTCTTATTCTTCACGTCGTACACCTGCACCACCGGGCGGCCTTGCAGGATGCCGGACTGGGCCAGGGAGCGGGTCATGCTTTCGGCGATCATCTGCAGGTCGGTGGAGCCGAACTCGTTGGTCACCAGTTCTACGGCCTTGGTATCGCCGTAGCTGATGTTTTTACCGCCCAGTACCGGCGAAGTGTTAGAGCAACCGCTGGCCAATACGGCAACTACGGCGAGGATCGAGAAGCGTGCAAACATGGGGAAATCTCTCAGTAGCAAAAAGGGTGAACGGCTCAAGGCGTTTTCACTTCAAGGCGGAAGTCCGCCGCCTGGGGCAGGTTGGCGATGGCCGGCAGAAAGGTCGCCTGGTTGGCGTACAGGTTCAGCACCTTCCAGGTTTCTTCATCGCCCACCGGGAAGCCATCGGCGCCCAGCCAGGCAAAGCGGTAATACATCATCTGGTTGCTGCTGGTGATGTTGCTCAACTGCACCTTGGCGGTGAGAAAGCCGTTCTCGCGGGCAACACGAATGGCACCGACCGCGATGCCCTTGAACTTGCCCATCACTACGATTTTGCTCGCGGCGCTGCCGGGCTCCGGCGGCGGCGGGGTGGCGCAACCGGCAAGCAGGACCAGCGCCAGGGCGCCAGGGATGAAATGACGCATAGCGTGCTCCTTAAGGTTGTTTGAGGGCGATGGCCTGGGTGGCCGTGCTCGGCACCACATGGGCGGCCAGGCCGCCCGCGAACACTTGGTTACCAACCACGCGCAGGGTGATCACTTGATAGCGCTGATCAGCCTTGACCGTTACCAGCGTGCCGCCCAGGGCATTGGGCAGGCTGACCTGGTGTTCGCCGTGCTTGAGGCGCAGGCGGGTCACCTGGGTCATGTCCGGCAGGGTGCGCCAGGTGCGGGTGTCGGCGCCTTCGGTGACGGCTGAGGCGATACCCAGCACCAGGCCCGCCATCGGGTTGGTCTTGTTCAGGTTGTTTTGCGCCACGCCACGGGTGACCGCACGCACGGTGGTGCGCAGGATAATCCCAGGCATGTCATCACGCAGTGCGCGGCGGGACATGGCCGTAGTGCTGTTGAGTATGGTGAGGTTCTGTTGCTGGCCGTCGACGCCGATCTGGGCGAAGGTCGCGGTGGACGTATCCGCCTTGATCACCGGGAACGACAGCGGTGTGATCACCAGGTTGCCATTGATCGGAATCGGCAGCGGCAGGCGAATCGAATCGCGAGCCGGTGCCAGGCCACTCTGGACCACGATCAGCACGTCGGTTTCATTGGCGCCGACCTTGGATTTATCCAGGTTCAACAGCGCCTGTTCCAGCAACGGTGTATTGGGGCGCAACTCGGCGGCCTTGCGGTAACCGGGGGCTGCCAGGTCTTTTTCGCCCAAGGCTTCGTAGACGAAACCGGCCAGGTAATGACTGAACGCACTCTGGTAGCTGTTTTTCAGACCGACCACTTCCGGCGCATCCAGGGCTTCCACCGGGTAGCCGCGCAAGTCTTTCATCTGGGTGGTCACGCCCTCACGCTGGGCTTCGTTCTCGCGCTTGAGGTATTCCTTGTCCCGCAGGTCGGCGATCACCGCTTCGCGTTCATGGGTCTTCTTGATTTCGGTGCGCGCGCCGTCGAAGTCGTTCAGGGCCAGGAGGTTCAGGGCCATCTGCGTGGTCAGCATGACCTTTTCGTAGTCATAGCCTTCGTAGCGCCGCACTTTGTCGTTGGCAACGAAACTGCCGAACTGGGCGAGATACCTTGCGCTGTCGAACTTGACCGAATCCTCCCACTTGGCGACTTGCAGGTCGGCGCTGCGCCAGGCGGTCTGGCTGCCGGTCATGTCGCCCTTGGCCCGCAGCAACTCGCCCTTTTCGAAGAAATAGAGCAGGTCTTTGTCGTCGCCGGTGTTGTTCTTTTCCAGCAGGGTCAGCGCGGCGTCGACATTGCCGGTGGCCAATTGCTGGTTGGTGGCTTGCAGTTCGGTGTCGTAGTTGCGGAACATCGAACAGCCGGACAGCAAGGTGACCGCCGCAAGCGCGAGCGAAGGTAAGGCGCGAAATGCCATGCAAACTTCTTCCCTGAAAGTATCAACCGATGTGGTAATTCCTCATAAAAACGAGGAACAAAATTCCCTTTCGCACTAACAGGGCGCGGCATTATAGGCACCATTACTGGCAAAACAATGGCTATTTGATCCGGTGAAATCGGCTGGAGTGCCACCATCCCGCATCTAAAACGCTCCGCCCCCACAAACGACAAATCACTTACGCCTTGAGTCAAACCCGTAAAGCCCTAACAATATGTTACTTCGTATTTCCATTTGAGATTCGTTCATGACTGCCCCCTTCCGTTTTCTCGCCTGGCTGATAGTGCCGGCGTTGATGTCGTGCAGCTTCAACCTGTTGGCCGCGACTGCCGAGGGCGCCCCACAAGCCCTGCATTTGCTGGACTACATTGGTGCTGACTATCCTCCGACGGTGGAGGCGGGCAAGGTTATCGATGAACCCGAATACCGCGAACAGCTGGAGTTTCTCGGGGTGTTGCAGGGCCTAGTGGCAGAGTTGCCACAGCGCCCGGAACGCGTGGCGTTGGTCAAAGGTGTTGATGAACTGTTAGCGGCTGTAACCGCTCATCAGGACGGCCCGACAGTCGCCCGCCAGGCCCGGCAATTGGGGGCTCAACTGGCGGTGGCCTATGAAGTCAGCCAGGCACCGGCGATCACGCCTGACCCAACCCGCGGCGCGCCGCTTTACGCCCAACACTGCTCGGTCTGCCACGGCACAGCGGGCGCCGGTGATGGGCCGGCCAGTGTTGGCATGACGCCGCCGCCCGCTAATCTGCGTGACGCCGTGCGCCTGGATCGCCTGAGTCTCTACGCGATCTACAACACGCTGGGCCTGGGTGTGGAAGGCACTGACATGCCGTCTTTTGCCGACCAACTGGACGATCGCCAACGCTGGGACCTGGCCACTTACATCGCCGGCTTCACCGCCGACCCGGCCGCCGCCAAAAGCGAGCAGCCGTTCAATCTCGCTGACCTTGCTCGCCAGACCCCCAATGAAGTGCTGGCCGCCAATGGCCCGGCTGCCGCCGCGACGTTCCGCGCCCAGCGTGCGCAACCGCCGCAGGTCAAGCGTGGCCCGGCGCAACTGCTTGAATACACCGCTACGACCCTGGACAAGAGCCTGGCCGCGTTCCGCAGCGGTGATCACGAACAGGCCTACGATCTCTCGGTAGCCGCGTACCTGGAGGGCTTTGAACTGGTAGAAAGCTCCCTGGACAACGTCGACGCCAACGTGCGCAAAGACACCGAGAAGGCGCTGATGGCCTACCGGCAGTCGTTGCAGGACGGTTTGCCGGTCGAGCAGGTGCAACAGCGTCTGGACGTGGCCAAGGGCAAACTCACCGAGTCCGCCGGCTTGCTGGGCAGCGACGGCCTGAGCTGGTCATTGAGCTACATCTCCGGTTTGTTGATCCTGTTGCGTGAAGGCCTGGAAGCGATCCTGGTGCTGGCCGCGATCCTCGCGTTCCTGCGTAACACCGGCCAGCAGTCGGCGGTGCGCAGCGTCAACGTAGGTTGGGGCTTGGCGCTGTTGGCGGGTTTGGCGACCTGGGCGTTGGCCGCGTACGTGATTGACGTGAGCGGCGCCCAGCGCGAATTGCTTGAGGGCTGCACGGCGCTGTTCGCCAGCGTGATGGTGCTGTGGCTCGGCGTGTGGATGCATGACCGTCGCCACGCTGCGGCTTGGCAGGATTACATCAAGAGCAGCCTGGTGGGCGGTGGCGGGCGTTTTGGCTTTGCGATGCTGGCGTTCTTCTCGGTGTACCGCGAGCTGTTCGAGGTGATCCTGTTCTACGAAACCCTGTGGCTGCAAGCCGGCCCGGCCGGGCACAACGCGGTGCTGGCGGGTGGCGCCACGGCGCTGGTGCTGCTGGTGGGCCTGGCGTGGGTGATCCTGCGGGGTTCGGCGAAGCTGCCGTTGGCGTTGTTCTTCGGAATCAACGCGGCGCTGTTGTGTGCACTGTCGGTGGTGTTTGCGGGGCACGGCGTGAAGGCGTTGCAGGAAGCCGGGATCTTCGGCACGCGGCCGGTGGCATTCTTTGACTTTGATTGGCTGGGGATTCACGCCGATGCCTACTCGCTGAGTGCGCAGGCAGTAGCGATCCTGGCGATTGTGGTGCTGTATGGCCGCAGTCGAATCGCGGAGAAGCGCCGGGTGGCGGCATAACATGCGCGTGTGGATCGATGCCGACGCCTGCCCTCGGGCGGCCAAGGACCAAGTGGTGAAGTTCGCCCTCAAGCGCCAGTTCGAAGTGGTGCTGGTGGCCGGTCAGAGCCAGATCAAGCCGAGCTTTGCCTGTGTGAAGCTAATTGTGGTGCCCAGTGGCCCGGATGCGGCGGATGACTACCTGGTAGAGCACGCAGAGCCCGGTGAACTGGTGATCTGCAGCGATGTGCCGCTGGCTGACCGCTTGGTGAAAAAGGGGGTCACGGCCCTCGATCCACGAGGCAAGGAGTTCAGCCCGGCCAACATGAGTGAGCGCCTGGCAGTGCGCAACCTGTTCACCGATCTGCGCGAGCAGGGCCAGATGGGCGGCGGTCCACCGCCCCATGGCGAGAAGGACAAGCAGGCGTTTGCCAATGCCCTGGACCGAATCCTCACCCGGTTGATGCGCCAAGCCTGAGCTGTGTAGTGAGCGGGCTTGTCGAATCGTCGCACCGCCCGCGCTGGGCTGCGTAGCAGCCCCAATAAAGACACCGCAGAGTTCCAGATAAAACCAGGTCGTCTGGTTTGGGGCGGCTTCGCCACCCAGCGCGGGGCAAGCCCGCTCACTACATTAAGTGTTTGGCAAGCGGGTCAGTCGTTTTCGTGGGTCAACTCCAGCACCCGATCCACCAGCTTGTTGATCCCCGAAGCGACCTCGCTGATGTTCTTGCCGAGCATATAGGCCGGGGTGCTCACCAGCTTGCGCGCCTGGTCTTCGACGATATCTTCCACCGCGCACTCCTGGTGGGTGGCGCCCATCTTGTCCAGCGCGGCGGCGGTGTCGGCACAGTTGCCAATGGTGCAGGTCACGCCAGGACCGTAGATTTTCGCCGCCAGGGCCGGGGAGATGCAGATCAGTCCCACGGGCTTGCCCGATTCGGCAAAGGCCTCGGCCAGCTCCAGAACCTGCGGGTTGACGCTGCAGCCGGCGCCTTCCACGGCAAAGTTCGACAGGTTCTTCGCCGCACCAAACCCGCCGGGCACGATCAGCGCATCGAAGTCTTCGGCATTGGCTTCGCGGATGTCTTTCACGTCCCCCCGGGCGATCCGCGCCGACTCCACCAGCACATTGCGTGACTCGGGCATCGTTTCGCCGGTGAGGTGGTTGATCACGTGCAGTTGCGCGATGTCCGGGGCAAAGCATTGGACCTGAGCGCCGCGCTGGTCCAGGCGCAGCAGCGTGATCACGCTTTCTTGGATCTCTGCGCCGTCGTACACGCCACAGCCGGAAAGGATCACTGCTATCTTTTTGCTCATGGGCATTTCTCCTGGGTTCTTGGCGTTAAATGTCTACTAATTTGTCATCTGTTGCCAATGGGATCTCGCGCCGCTGCACCTAATCTGATGTAACAAAAATAGACCGGACCAGACCATGGACTTCGTGCCTTACGCGGTACCGTTTTTCATCGCCCTGATTGTGGTGGAGCTGCTCGCCGATCATTGGCGCGGCCAGCGTAACTACCGGGTGGCGGACGCCATCAACAGCCTCAGCACCGGTGTGCTGTCTACCACCACGGGGCTGCTGACCAAGGGCGTGGGGCTGTTGACCTATGCGTTCGCCCTCAAGCACCTCGCGGTGATCGAGCTGTCGGCCCACAGCGTCTGGACCTGGGTGTTCGCCTTTGTGTTCTACGACTTCTGCTACTACTGGCTGCATCGCATGGGGCACGAACGCAACATCTTGTGGGCCGCGCACTCGGTGCATCACCAGAGCGAGGACTACAACCTCAGCACTGCCCTGCGCCAGACCAGCACCGGTTTCCTGCTGAGCTGGATCTTCTACCTGCCGCTGGCCGTACTCGGCGTGCCGTTGGTGGTGTTTATCAGCGTGGCGTCCCTTAACTTGCTGTATCAATTCTGGGTGCACACCCGGCATGTGCCCAAACTCGGCTGGTTCGAATGGTTTTTCGTCACGCCATCCAATCATCGGGCCCACCATGCACAGAACGCTCTCTACATGGATCGCAACTACGGCGGGGTGTTCATTATTTGGGACCGCCTGTTCGGCTCCTTTCAGGAAGAAGACGACAACGAGCCGGTTATTTTCGGCGTGACCACGCCGTTGTCCAGCTGGAACCCGCTGTGGGCTAACCTGCAGTTTTATGCACAGCTGTGGAGTGATGCGCGGCGCACAGAGCGCTGGTGGGACAAGCTGCGCATCTGGTTCATGCGCACCGGCTGGCGCCCGGCGGACGTGAAGGCTAAGTACCCGCTGGCGAAACATGACTTGAGCCTGTTCCGTAAGTTCGAGGTAGCGCTGGATGTGCGCCAACAGGTCTACATCGCCCTGCAGTTCGCGGCGTATGTGAGCTTTGGTAGCTATTTGATGAATTTCGGCGAAGGCTTGCCCACGGCGGCGCTGATCCTGGGTTGGAGTGCCATGGCGTTGGGGCTGTTTACATTGGGTGTGGCTTTGGAGAACCGCCCATGGGCGTTCAAGGCCGAGCTTTCACGGCTGGTGCTGAATGTGCCGCTGGTATGGCTGGCGCCTTTGGTCGGTCTGTGGCCGGCCAGCAACCTGGGCTGGCTGGGCCTGCTCAGTTACAGCCTGCTCAGCGTGATTGGCCTCTACTGCTGCAGCAGCCGGTTTACTCGACTGGTGTCTTAGGCGCTTCAACCCGTGCAGGCTCGGCGGCAAGCCGGGCCTTTTCATCGGCACAGGCCTGACGAGCGATACGGGCGTTCTTGAAGCGGCGGCGCAGCCAGAGGCCAAAGCCCAGCAGCAGCAACGCGCCCAATACCCATAACTCATATTTCTTCACGCTACCGAGCATGCCTTCCAGCACGGCGCCGAAATGGTAAGCCGCTGCGCCCAACGCGGCCGCCCAGATCGCGGCACCAATACCGTTGAGGATGAGGTAGCGCAGCGGTGGGTAGCCGGAAAGACCAATCGCCACTGGCATGACCGTGCGCAGCCCGTAGACGAAGCGAAAGCTCAATACCCAGATATCCGGGTGCTTGCGGATATGCTCCAGGGCTTTGTCGCCCATCAATTGCCAGCGCGGCTTGCGCGCCAACAGCTTGCGGCCGTGCTTGCGGCCCATGTAATACCAAAGCTGGTCGCCGGCGTAGCTACCGAAAAAGGCAACCACCACCACCAGGTTGATATCCATGTACCCACGGAACGCCAGGAAGCCTGCGAGAACAAGAATGGTCTCGCCTTCAAAGAAGGTGCCTAGGAAGAGGGCAAAGTAGCCGAAGTCATGCAGAAATTGTTGAAGCATGGTCTGGGTGCTGGCGAAATGAACGCGCAGCCTACGCCTTCACGAAGATTCATGAAAGTATCGAGATGTGTCACGAAGTGAACAATTCCTACGTAAATCGCGAATGCGACTACAGGTCGCATCGTTAAGCACAACTGTCATACCTTCGTCATAATGGCCGCTTATAACTGCAACGCTCGCCCGTGAACCCGGGCTCAGGAGTCTGTCGTGAGCTTTACCCCTGCCAATCGCCTGTTTCCCGCCACTCGTCTGCGTCGCAATCGTCGTGATGATTTTTCTCGTCGTCTGGTGCGTGAAAATGTACTGACGACCGACGATCTGATCCTGCCGGTGTTTGTGCTGGACGGTGAAAATCGTCGGGAAGCGGTGGCTTCGATGCCAGGTGTGGAACGCCTGAGCATTGATCTGCTGCTTGAAGAAGCCGCGGGCTGGGTTGAGTTGGGGATTCCCGCGCTGGCGCTGTTCCCGGTCACGCCTCCTGAACTCAAGTCCCTGGACGCTGCCGAAGCCTGGAACCCGGAAGGGATCGCGCAGCGTGCCACGCGTGCGCTGCGCGAGCGTTTCCCGGAGCTGGGGGTGATCACTGACGTGGCGTTGGACCCGTTCACCACCCACGGCCAGGATGGCATTCTTGACCGGGACGGCTATGTTGAAAATGACGTCACCGTGGATGCCCTGGTCAAGCAAGCCCTGTCCCACGCAGCAGCCGGTGCCCAGGTGGTTGCACCGTCGGACATGATGGACGGCCGCATCCAGGCGATCCGCGAATCCCTGGAGCTGGCTGGCCACGTCAACGTGCGGATCATGGCCTATTCGGCCAAGTACGCCAGCGCCTATTACGGCCCGTTCCGCGATGCGGTGGGCTCGGCGCTTAACCTGGGCAAGGCCAACAAGGCTTCGTACCAGATGGACCCGGCCAACAGCCATGAAGCCCTGCACGAAGTGGCGGCCGACTTGGCCGAAGGCGCTGACATGGTGATGGTCAAGCCGGGGATGCCCTACTTGGACATCCTTTATCGGGTCAAAGAAGAATTCAAGGTGCCGACCTTTGTGTATCAGGTCAGTGGCGAATACGCCATGCACATGGCAGCAATACAGAATGGATGGCTGAGTGAAGGGGTGATCCTTGAATCCCTTACAGCCTTTAAACGCGCCGGGGCTGATGGCATTCTGACCTACTTCGCCGCCCGCGCCGCCCAATTGCTTAGAGAGCAACAATAGCCCTCACAGGAACACTCGATGAATACCGAAGGACTCACAGAAGTTGCCGTAAAAGACGCTCACCCGGTGGTTGAACAAGTCACCGAAACGCCGCCGGAGCACGAGCCCGCCGTGCCTGTCGTGGTGGCTGAGCCGCCCGCGCCGGTCCCGGTGGTCGCTGTGACCAACCTGGATGACAGCAGCCTGTACATCCACCGCGAGCTGTCACAACTGCAATTCAACATCCGCGTGCTGGAACAGGCGCTGGATGAGTCCTATCCGTTGCTGGAGCGGCTGAAGTTCCTGTTGATCTTCTCCAGCAACCTGGACGAGTTCTTCGAGATCCGCGTCGCCGGCCTCAAGAAACAAATCACCTTTGCCCGCGAACAAGCCGGCGCCGATGGCCTGCAGCCGCATCAGGCACTGGCGCGCATCAGCGAACTGGTACACGGCCATGTGGACCGCCAATACGCGATCCTCAACGACATTCTGTTGCCGGAACTGGAAAAACATCAGGTCCGCTTCATCCGTCGCCGTCACTGGACTACCAAGATCAAAACCTGGGTGCGCCGTTATTTCCGTGACGAGATTTCGCCGATCATCACCCCGATCGGACTCGACCCGACGCACCCGTTCCCGTTGCTGGTGAACAAGAGCCTCAACTTTATTGTCGAGCTGGAAGGTATCGACGCCTTCGGTCGTGACTCAGGCCTTGCGATCATCCCGGCACCGCGTCTGTTGCCACGGATCATTAAGGTACCGGAAGAGGTGGGGGGCGCTGGCGATAACTATGTATTCCTGTCGTCGATGATCCATGCGCACGCCGATGACCTGTTCCAGGGCATGAAGGTGAAGGGCTGCTACCAATTCCGCCTGACCCGTAACGCCGACCTGGCGCTGGACTCCGAAGACGTCGAAGACTTGGCCCGTGCCCTGCGCGGCGAGCTGTTCTCGCGGCGCTACGGCGATGCGGTGCGCCTGGAAGTGGCCGACACCTGCCCTAAACACCTGTCGGACTACTTGCTGAAGCAGTTCAACCTGGCCGAATCCGAGTTGTACCAGGTCAATGGCCCGGTGAACTTGACACGCCTGTTCAGCATCACCGGCCTGGACAGCCATCCGGAACTGCAATACACCCCGTTCACGCCGCAGATCCCGAAATTGCTGCAAAACAGCGAGAATATCTTCAGCGTGGTGAGCAAGCAGGACATCCTGCTGCTGCATCCGTTCGAGTCCTTCACGCCAGTGGTCGACCTGCTGCGACAAGCCGCCAAAGACCCACACGTGTTGGCCGTGCGCCAGACCCTGTACCGTTCCGGCGCCAACTCGGAAATCGTCGACGCCCTGGTCGACGCCGCGCGTAACGGCAAGGAAGTCACGGCGGTGATCGAGTTGCGTGCGCGGTTCGACGAAGAGTCCAACCTGCAATTGGCCAGTCGCCTGCAAGCAGCCGGCGCGGTGGTGATCTACGGTGTGGTCGGCTTCAAGACCCACGCCAAGATGATGCTGATCCTGCGCCGCGAAGCCGGTGAGATCGTGCGCTACGCACACTTGGGCACTGGTAACTACCACGCCGGTAACGCCAAGCTCTACACCGACTACAGCCTGCTGACGTCCGACGATGCCTTGTGTGAAGACGTCGGCAAGTTGTTCAGCCAGTTGATCGGCATGGGCAAGACCTTGCGCATGAAGAAGCTGCTGCACGCGCCGTTCACCCTCAAGAAGGGCATGCTCGACATGATTGCCCGCGAAACCCAGTTCGCCCTCGACGGCAAACCGGCGCACATCATTGCCAAGTTCAACTCGCTGACCGATCCGAAGATCATTCGCGCGCTGTACAAGGCCAGCCAGTCCGGCGTGCGCATCGATCTGGTGGTGCGCGGCATGTGCTGCCTGCGTCCTGGCATTGTCGGGGTTTCGCACAACATTCACGTGCGCTCGATCATCGGCCGCTTCCTGGAGCACACGCGGGTCTTCTACTTCCTCAACGGTGGCGAAGAACAGATGTTCCTCTCCAGTGCCGACTGGATGGAGCGCAACCTCGATAAGCGTGTGGAAACATGCTTCCCGGTGGAAGGCAAGAAGCTGATCATGCGGGTCAAGAAGGAGCTGGAAAGCTACCTCACCGACAACACCCACAGCTGGAGCCTGCAGTCGGACGGCCGCTATATTCGCAACACGCCGACCGGCAACCAGAACCCGCGCAGTGCGCAGGCGACGTTGCTGGAGAAGTTGGGTAGCCCGATCCTGTCGGTGAACTGAAGCCGACACAAACCAAATGTGGGAGCGGGCTTGCTCGCGAATGCGGTAGATCAGTCAGTACATCTAGTGACTGACACTCCGCATTCGCGAGCAAGCCCGCTCCCACATTTGCTTTTGCAGTGTTCTTTGGGCCGGGTTAACGCAGGTTCAGGCTGAACCCCACCCGCGTCAGCCACTCCGCTTCCTGGGCGAAATCCGCCTGGGTCAGCTGATTCTCATCCAGCCAACCTTTCGGGAACACTACGTCCAGGCTGTCGCCGTCGGCGCGCAGGGTCACTTGGGGCATTTCCTGGGTGCCACGGATATGGTGGAACAGGATTGCAAAGCGCAGCAGCACGCACAGGCGAATCAGCTTGATGCCCTCGTCGCCGAACTCAGCAAATTTATCCTTGGGGATGTTACGGCGATGGCCACGCACCAGCAGGGCGAGCATTTGCTGGTCTTCGCGTGAGAAACCGGCCAGGTCCGAGTGCTCGATCAGGTAGGCGCCGTGCTTGTGGTAATGGTAGTGGGCGATATCCAGCCCCACTTCATGCACCTTGGCAGCCCAGCCCAACAGCTCGCGCCATACGCCGTCTTCCAGGTCCCAGTCCTCGGCCACCTGGTCGAAGGCGTGCAGGGCTTTACGCTCCACACGGGCGGCTTGTTCCAGGTCGACGTGGTAACGCTCCATCAACGAGGTGAGCGTGCGCTCCCGCACGTCCTCGTGGTGGTGTCGGCCCAGCAGGTCGTAGAGCACACCTTCGCGCAGGGCACCGTCGCAGTGGTCCATGCGTTGCAGCTCGAGGGCGTCGAAGATCGCTTCGAGAATCGCCAGGCCGGCCGGGAAGATAGTACGACGGTCGGGCTTGATGCCGTCGAAGTCGATTTTCTCGGCGTCCCCCAGCTTGAACAGTTTGCGCTTGAGCCACGCCAGGCCTTCGGCGTTGACCTCGCCGGTGCCGTGGCCGCCGGCTTTCAGGGCCAGGCCGATGGCGCGGATGGTGCCGGATGAACCGATGGCCTCATCCCAGGTCAGGCGGTGCAGGGCGTGCTCGATGCTCATGATCTCCAGTCGCGCCGCCGTGTAGGCCTGGGCATAGCGCGCCGGGGTGATCTTGCCATCCTTGAAATAACGCTGGGTGTAGCTGACGCAGCCCATCTGCAGGCTTTCGCGCAGTAGCGGTTCAAAGCGCTGGCCAATGATGAATTCGGTACTGCCACCGCCGATGTCGGCGACCAGGCGTTTGCCGGGCGTATCGGCCAGGGTGTGGGACACGCCGAGGTAGATCAGGCGCGCTTCTTCACGGCCAGAGATGACTTCGACGGGATGCCCAAGGATCTCCTCGGCGCGGCGGATGAATTCGCCACGGTTGCGGGCTTCGCGCAGGGCGTTGGTGCCGACGATTCGCACGGCACCCAGGGGCATGCCGTTGATCAATTGTGCAAACCGCTTGAGGCAATCGAGCCCGCGCTGCATGGATTCTTCGTTGAGTTGGCGCTCATCGTCGATTCCGGCAGCCAGTTGCACTTTTTCGCCGAGCCGTTCAAGGATGCGGATTTCGCCGTTCTGGGCCTTGGCCACGACCATGTGAAAGCTGTTGGAGCCCAGGTCGATGGCGGCGATCAGGGACAGATTCTTGGCTTGGGATTGCGGCATGGTTAGGGGGTCTCGGTCGATAACCCAGCCATCGTGCCACGATCGACCTTTGGTGCCAACGCGTACGGCTTCGGTAATTTTCCTTTGACTGTCTGTAAGGAATTCTTGTGGGGAATGTAGGGCGGTTTTCTAGGCCCGCAGCGAATGATGTTTCATTTTTGTAGGCGTAATTAAGCGTTTGTTGTTTTCAGGCTGTTTATGATTTTGCCTACACTGAGTTGGATATTCACTAGTTGGTTTTGTACTTAAGCTTACTCGACGATGAATTCTGGCCCACTTTCTCTATCTACACCTCCCACGAAGAGTGGCGTGTTCTCTCATTCTTTATTCGGGGGGTAAAGCGACAGACTGTCACTCGGCAATTTCGCCGTGGTGTTATTTATGTGTGGTCATATGTTAAAGGATGAAGAGAGGGGTAAAGGATACCCGCCCATCGTAAACGCACCTGCCCACTATAGATGACAGGATAAACATGAAAAAAATGCTTGGTTTGACAGTCAGTACTCTGTGTCTGGTCGCGAGTATCGGCGCTCATGCAACAACGGCTGCTGAACTGATTGTACGAGGGACGATCAAGCCGTTGGCTTGCAACCTCAGCCTCGCCGGTGGCGGCATCGTGGATTACGGAATAATTCCCTCCGGAAGTCTGTCCGCCACTAACTTCAATCCTCTAACAGAGAAACCTGTCGCCTTGTCCGTCAGTTGCGGCAAGACGCCAGCCCAGTTCGGCCTGGCGCTGACTGACCTGCAATCGGGCAGCAAGGTGACCGGGATTCTCGGTTCCGGGTTCACCGAGGCGCAGAACTTCGGGCTTGGCCTTGCCAACGGCAAGCGTACGGGTGGCTACTCCGTGACTCTGACGAATCTACGCTCGTCCACCGGGGCCCTGAGCCCTCTCGTGCGTGTTGGTACCACAGGTTCCTGGCAGCGCAGTGACGGCAAAGTCGCGCAAAAGCCGAGTCAATATTCGTGGGGCAACGGCTCCAGCCTGCAACCCGCATCCATCACCCAACTTACGGGCACTCTGGCTGTGAAAGCCGTTATCAACCGCACGCAAGATCTGGACCTGACCCGCGATACGACACTGGACGGCCGCGCCACTCTGGAATTGAGTTACATCTAAATACGTTATTAACGGCCGACCTTAATGCACAGGCAGTGACGCGTCTCTGTTAAGTGTCGGCTGTTTTTGCGTGGGTGTTCGTTAATTGTTGGCTTTATGGCTGTGAGGAAACTCAGTGAAGGCTCTTTCAATAATAGTGATGGCGTTTCTACGGTATATAAGCGTGTGCCTTTGCTTGTGTGGTATGGCAGTAGCTGACGGGATGCAACCCGAGACAACAGTTGTGATTTTGAATGAAGAGGACGGTGAAGCGACACTTAATATAAAAAACACTGATCCTGGCGCGGCGTTATTGCATTCGGTCATACAAAACATACCAGAAGATTTGGAATCCTTATTGATCGTTACGCCGCCCATTACTCGGGTCGAGTCGGGCGACACTCAACTTGTACGCTTCATCATGACCGCGAAGGCACCGCTCAAGACCCAGCGCCTGAAGCGAGTCTCCTTTGAAGGTATCCCCCAGGCTCGCACGCCCGGCGGTGCGACCATTGGTATCACCCTGCGCCAGAACCTGCCGTTGATCCTGCATCCCAAAGGCCTGCCCAAGCACGATGCGCCGTGGCAGTTGCTCACCTGGAAGCGCGAAGGTGACCAGATAAAGGCTTATAACAACAGCGCTTACGTTGTGCGGATGGCACTCGAAGTCCAACTGCATCCGCTGGCGCGTCTGGGAAAGTTACCGCGTACCTACATTCTGCCGGGTGAAGTGCTCACAGTCGTGACGGACGACTCAGTGGCGGGAGTGGTCGCGGTGGAGATTCAACCGGCCACGGTCTACGGGTTTACGGTGGACAGCTACCGCGCACCCGTTACGGCAGATGCGGACTGACGAGCCTATGAAAAAGATCAGGCACTCAGGTCGCTCTGCCAAAAGCGCGCCTGGCAAGGTATTACAGGCGCGTTCCAGGGTCTTGCTGGGGCTCGCGACGCTGTGGGGGTTGCCAGGCTCCAGCGCGGCCTTGGAGCTCGGAGAAGGTTTTGACCTGGCCGCGTTGACAACCCTTGGGATCGACCCGCAGGTGTCCGAATACTTTCGCAGCGCGGCGCGCTTTCGCGAAGGTGTGCATGTGGTCGGGCTGCGGGTCAATGGCACCCCGCTGGGGTTGGTGGACGCGCGGTTCGATTACCAGGGCCAGTTGTGCTTCACCGAGGCGTTACTGGCGAAGGCGGGTCTGGTCACACCCTCCCGTGTGCTACGCGAAGGCATCAGTCCTGACCAGGCCTGCCATGATTTCGTTGGGGAATACCCGGCGACCATGGTACGGCTGCGCCCGAGCAGCGATGAGGTCACCCTGGTAGTGCCGACCCAGTCCCTGCGCGCGCCAGAGTGGGAGGCCGGGAATTTTTCTCAGGGCGGCGCGGCAGCCATCTTCAACTATGACGTGTTGGGTTTCGATACCCGCTCGCGAAGTGGGCCAAGTCGCTTTGTATCGGCCTATACCGAGGCAGGGTTCAATCTGGGTAACTGGATTGTTCGTAGCCGCCAGTTTTTTATCTCTGACAATGGCCAGACTCGAACCGAGCAGGTGGACGCCTACGCCCAGCGCGATATCGCGGCGTTGCAGTCGACTTTCCAGGTCGGGCAGATTTCCAGCAACAACCCGATATTTGGCGGGGTACAACTGGCTGGCTTGCAGCTTTTTCCGGATGGTCAACAACGCGCGGGCGGGGGCAGCAGCGAGGTAGTGGTTGAAGGGCTGGCCCAAAGCCAGTCACGGGTCGAGGTGCGTCAGTCGGGTGCATTGATCCATACCACGCTGGTACCGGAGGGGCCGTTCAGGCTCACCGGATTACCGTTGCTCAACAGCACCAGCGACCTCGATGTGAGCGTGATTGACGTGCGGGGCGCAAAGCGCAGTTTTGTCGTACCCGCTGCGTCCTTTCGAGGTGGGGCTCCTGTTACGCCGGGGTATTACTTTTCCGTCGGCAAGGTGCGTGACACGTCCTTCGACAGCCGGGAAGCGCCCGTTGTTGCCATGGGCAGCGGCACCTGGGGGCTGGGCCAGAACGCGTCACTGGGTTTCGGTTTGCTGAGTACCGACGAGTATCAGTCGGCAGGTGGCTCACTGAGCAGTGTGTTTTTCCATCAAATGACGGTGGGCATGCGCCACAACCTGTCCCGTGATGGCCAAGATGGCGTAGGGGGCGCACGCAGCACACTCTCTGTGGGCAGCCCGTTGTTCGCCAACCTCGACATGAACCTGAGCGCCTCTACGCAAAGCCGAGGCTATCGGGAGGTGCTGGACGCAGGCCAGGCGTCGCGTGGGTACGACTTCGATGCGCGTTTCAAGCGCCAGTACACGGCAGGTTTAAGCTGGGCGGATCCGTTTGTGGGTGGTTTTTCCATCAGTTTCACGCGTAGCTCGCAGTTTGACGGGCAGTCCGCCGATCACCTCTTTGCCTCGTGGAACAATACGTTTAACGGTGTGGGGGTGGCGCTGATCGCCGACGCCCAGGTCGGTGGGGCCAGGCCTCGACGCCGTGACGCGGTTGCGGGTGGCCGACGCGACGACCGGCTGGACGAAGACACCTCCCTCAGGCTGCAGGTCACGGTGCCCCTGGGCGGTGATCGCCGAGTCAGTTCTTACGTCAGTCGTCGAGGCGACCGACTGGATGCGGGTACCGCTCTAAGCGAGCGGGTCAACGACTATGTGAACTACGAGGTCGGTGTTGATCGAGACGTGAACGAGCGGGAGCAGAGCGTGCGCGGCCGGGTGGACGTATTGCCGCTTTATACCCGCGTGAGCCTCGGTGCCAGCCGTGATCCGTCAAGCACCAGCTATTCCGGGCAACTGCAAGGCGGCATCGTCGCTCATGAACACGGCGTGACGTTCTCGCCGTATGCAGTGCAGGACACGTTTGGCATCGTCTCGGTGGGCGATATTGCTAAGGCCAAGGTCTCCACGGCCCAAGGGCCGGTATGGACGGATTTCAGCGGCCAGGCGGTGATCCCCGGGCTGCAGGCCTACAGCAACAACCATCTGCAGGTACAGACCCAGTCGCTGCCCAAGCGCGTCGACTTGAAGAACGGGACCAAGGTGCTCGCCGCTGGTCGTGGCTCAGTCAACATCCTCAACTTTGATGTGGTGAAAGTCCGTCGCCTGTTGCTTGAAGCTCAGGATGAACAAGGTCGGCCCTTGCCTCAAGGGGCTGCTGTGTTTGGCCAGGACAACAACTTTGTAACCAGCGTGGTGGGTGAGGGCATGATTTTCCTCAGCAACATTGATGGGCCGCAAACCCTGAAGGTTTCATTGCCGGATTCGCAATCCTGCCTGCTGCAAGTCAACCCGGAGCAAGAGCCTGACGATGACCAACTCTACGACACCGCACCCGTGGTATGCCATGTTCGCTGAACGGATGTACGGCCCGCGTGCCGCTGGCGTGTGTCTGGTGGTAGTCGCCCTGCTGGTGAACCAGGCGCGGGCTGAAGACTGCCGGATGACCTTGAGCGAGCCCCGGGTCGATTACGGGGTAATTCGTCCCTCGCAAACGTCGTCCGGTCGCTCGACGCTGAGGCTGGATACGCAGCGTACGCTGCACCTAAGCGTGCTCTGCGCCAACCCGGCGGCAATGGCATTGCGCTTCAGTGGTGCGCCTGCCGATGCCCAGGGTTTTCAGTTTGGCCGACAAGGACGCTTCATGTTGAGCCTGAGGCGGGCTCAGGTCGACGGCAGGCCGGTGGCGTGGCAAACCGATGAAACGGCTGACGGGCGGCTGTTACCTGGCCGCACATTGGTTGCGAGCGCAGCCGGTGTGCCAATGATGGGCCGCCGGTTGACGGCCCAGGTAGAGGTTGAGGTTCACTTGCCCGCCGATGCCCTCTCGGTGCGCCGGGAGGTGCTGCTGGAGGGGCATGGCCAATTCGTACTGGTCAGTCCTACTGTTCCGTAGAGCCGATGAAGTTGGCCAGTTCGGCAGTTTGCGGGTTGGCGAACAGCTGCTTTGGGTCACCCACTTCATGCACCTTGCCCTGGTGCATGAACACCAGCTTGTCGCCGACTTCCCGCGCAAAGCGCATCTCGTGGGTCACCATGATCAGGGTCATGCCGTCCTTGGCCAGTTGGCGCACCACACTGAGCACCTCATTGACCAGTTCTGGGTCGAGGGCCGAGGTGATTTCATCGCACAGCAGCACCTTGGGCGACATCGCCAGTGCGCGGGCAATCGCCACACGTTGCTGCTGTCCGCCGGACAGGCGATCGGGGAAGGCGTCGAATTTCTCCCCCAGCCCGACGCGCTCCAGCATTTGCTTGGCCAGCAGCGCAGCCTTGGCCTTGGGCACTTTTTGGACGACTTGCGGCGCGAGCATCACGTTTTCGCCGACGGTCAGGTGCGGGAACAGGTTGAACTGCTGGAACACCATGCCGACTTTCTGCCGCAGGCTGCGCAGGTCAGCGCGGGCGGCGTCGAGGTATTCGCCGTCGACTTCAATCACGCCGTCGTTGATCGATTCCAGGCCGTTGAGGGTGCGCAGTAGTGTGGATTTACCCGAGCCGCTGCGACCGATGATCGCCACCACCTGGCCTTCTTCAACGGTCAGGTCGATGCCCTTGAGTACGTGGTGATCGCCGTAATACTTATGCAGGGCGGAAATTCTAAGCAGAGGCATGCAGTCTCCTTTCCAGGTAGCGCGCACTGAGGGATAGGGGGTAGCAGAGCAAAAAGTAACCAAGCGCTACCAGGCCGTAGACCATGAAGGGCTCGAAGGTGGCATTGGCGAGCATGCCGCCGGTCTTGGTCAGTTCGGTAAAGCCGATGATTGAGGTCACGGCGGTGCCTTTGACCACCTGCACCGAGAAGCCCACGGTGGGCGCCACGGCGATGCGCAGGGCTTGGGGCAGGATCACGTAGCGCAGTTGTTCAAGCGGGTTGAGCGCCAGGCTGGCCGACGCTTCCCATTGCCCGTGGGCGATGGAGTCGACGCAGCCGCGCCAGATTTCAGCCAGGTAGGCGCTGGTAAACAAGGTCAGGGCGATTGCCGCCGCGAGCCAGGGCGAGATATCCACACCCAGCAGAGCAACGCCGAAAAACACCAGGAACAACTGCATCAGCAGCGGCGTGCCCTGGAACAGTTCGATATAGGTGCGCGCAACGTTGCGCGGGAACGCCTTGCGGCTGATGCGCATGGTCATCACCAGCAAGCCGATCACGCCGCCACCCACAAACGCCACCAGCGACAGCAACAGCGTCCATTGCAGGCCCGTGAGCAGGTTGCGCACGATGTCCCAGAAAGAGAAATCACTCATCGGCTGTTCCTCATCACAAACCGGCGGCCGATCCAGTTGAGCAACTGGCGAATCATCAGCGCCATGCACAGGTACACCAAGGTGGTCAGGGCATAGGTTTCAAAAGCGCGGAAATTGCGCGACTGGATAAAGTTGGCGGCGAAGCTCAGCTCTTCAGTGGCGATCTGTGAACACACTGCCGAACCGAGCATCACAATGATGATCTGGCTGCTCAGGGCCGGCCACACCTTGCCCAGCGCCGGCAGCAGCACCACGTGGCGGAACGCTTCGAAGCGTGTCATCGCCAGCGCTGCGGCAGCTTCCAACTGCCCGCGTGGAATCGCCTGGATGCCGGCGCGGATGATCTCGGTGGAATAGGCCCCCAGGTTGATCACCATCGCCAGTACGGCGGCTTGCCATTCGGTGATCTTCAGTCCCAGGGACGGCAGGCCGAAGAAGATGAAGAACAACTGCACCAGGAACGGCGTGTTGCGGATCAACTCGACGTACACACCGAAGAACCACGCAAACGGCTGGATCTTCCAGGCCCGCACCACCGCGCCTACGGTGCCCAACGCTACGCCGAGAATCGCGCCAATGGCTGTCAGTTCAAGGGTGAACAGCGCACCGCGCAACAGCAGGTCGGTATTGGCCAGCACCGGCAAAAAGTCGAATTGATACGCCATGAATCAGCTCCGCTTTTAGAGGTCGGCAGGCAATGGTTCTTTGAGCCACTGCATCGCGTTCTTTTCCAGGCTGCCATCGGCTTTAGCAGCGACCAGGATCTGGTTGACCTTCTCCAGCAGCGCCGGCTCGTTCTTGTTCACGCCCACGTACACCGGCGAGTCCTTGAGCTTCACTTTCAGTGCAGGCACGCGTTTCGGGTTGCGTTCGCTGATCGCCACCATCACCACGTTGCCGCTGGCGATCAGGTCGACCTGGCCGGCCAGGTAGGCGGCGATGGTCGAGTTGTTGTCTTCGAAGCGCTTGATGGTCGCCTCTTTGGGCGCGACGGCAGTCAGCTCGATGTCTTCGATAGCGCCACGGGTCACGCTGATGGTCTTGCCCTTGAGATCGTCCAGGGTACTGACGGCGGCATCAGGCGGACCGAACACAGCCAGGTAGAACGGTGCGTAGGCCTTGGAGAAGTCGATCACCTTTTCGCGCTCGGCGTTTTTACCCAGGCTGGAAATCACCAGGTCGACCTTACCGGTGGTGAGGAACGGGATACGGTTGGTGCTGTTGACCGGGGTCAGTTCCAGCTTGACCTTGAGTTGGTCGGCCAGCAGCTTGGCGGTGTCGATGTCCAGGCCACGCGGCTTCATGTCGGGGCCGACCGAGCCGAACGGCGGGAAGTCCTGAGGCACGGCGACCTTGAGGGTGCCACGGGCAACGATGTCGTCCAGACCATTGGCCTGGGCGGGTGCCTGGCTCAGCATCAGGCTGGCAAACAGGGCAGTAAGCAGGGCGCTGTAGCGCTTGGTCATGGCAACTCTCCGAGAAGGGCGAAGGACTTTTCTGGATTTGCTCAGTGCACAGCCCATGCCATTACCTCTGGAATCGTCTGCGAGGCCGGGATTTGTTGAGCTGCCGTGGTCTTACTGGTCTGAACAGTGACTCGGCGTTTCGCACCCTTTTCGAGCGCCGGTAAAACCTGGCGAGCCCCTTTGGGGCGTGGCTTGCCGCCCGCCCCGAATAGCTTTACAACTAGCCGCTCAGTTGACTGGAACATTGAGTTTTCTATGAATTCCATCGCCCAAGCCGTACCGGAAGCGGCCCTGCAGGCCATCCGCAAACTGATCAAGGAGCAAGGCTTCGGGCCGGGCGATGCCTTGCCGTCCCAGCGCGATCTTGCGCTGCAGTTGGGCGTGAGCCGGGCGTCGTTGCGCGAGGCGTTGTCGTCCCTGAGCGCATTGGGCGTGGTCAATGTGCAGCCGGGCAAGGGCGTGTTTGTACAGGCTGCTGACGAGTCGCCGGGGTTTGCCTGGCCGTTCGCGGCACAGGCCACGCCGCTGGATATCTTTCAGTTGCGCTACGCCCTTGAAGGCTTTGCAGCGGGGTTGGCGGCGGTGACCTTGACCCTCGATGAGCTGGACAGCCTGGAAGACAATGTCGAAGCGATGCGCAAGGTGCTCAAGGCCGGCGACTTCGAAGCGGCTGCCAGGCTGGACTTCGAATTTCACCAACGCATCCTGCTGGCCAGCGGTAACCAGGCGATGGTGAGTATTTTGAGTGCGAGTGCCGAAGTGTTCCTGGAGAGCCAGAAACTACCGTTCATCCGGCCGGAGCGGGCCATGGAAACCTGGCAGGAGCACCGCAGGATAGTGCGTGCCCTGGCCCGGCGCGCCAGTGCGGCGGCGCAGAAAACCATGCAGGAACACGTGCGCAATGCGGCGTTGCGCACGGGTATCGCTTTCGTGACTCCCGTAACCCCCTGAGTGGGGCGATACCCAAACTCATGCGGCACCATAGCAAGACTCAATCAGAGGCGGCTTCCTGAACGGGGGAAGGGCGGCTATGATGGGCCACGTTTTTTTTGCTTACAATCCGGAGACATCCATGAGCAACGATCTTATCAAGCACGTCACCGACGCGACCTTTGAGGCCGAAGTACTCAAGGCTCAAGGCCCGGTGCTGGTTGACTACTGGGCTGAGTGGTGCGGCCCTTGCAAAATGATCGCTCCAGTCCTGGACGACATTGCAACCACTTACGAAGGCAAGCTGACCATTGCCAAGCTGAACATCGACGACAACCAGGAAACCCCGGCCAAGCACGGCGTGCGTGGTATTCCGACCCTGATGCTGTTCAAGAACGGCAACGTCGAAGCCACTAAAGTAGGCGCGCTGTCGAAGTCTCAGCTGCAAGCTTTCCTCGACGCGAACATCTAAGCGTCGTCAAAAAAGCCCCGCAAATCGCGGGGCTTTTTCGTAAAACAGGGCTAGACGCTCCGAAATTCAGGTGGTACATTCGGCCCCGCACTGGTTTCTCCACTGCCCCCTGCAAGCCGTCGCCGACGCATTCCTTTTCGATTAGTACGCGATCCTGTCGCCTTCTCTGCGGCGCGGCCTCATTAAGCCAAAAGCTTAATTTCCCCCCTCCATAAATGATTACGTCATTCCTATATGAATCTGACTGAACTCAAGCAAAAGCCGATTACCGACCTGCTCCAACTGGCCGAAGAAATGGGCATAGAAAATATGGCCCGTTCGCGCAAGCAGGACGTGATTTTCTCCCTGCTCAAGAAGCACGCGAAAAGCGGCGAGGAAATCTCCGGTGATGGCGTGCTGGAGATTCTCCAGGACGGCTTCGGCTTCCTCCGCTCTGCAGACGCCTCCTATCTTGCCGGCCCAGACGATATCTACGTCTCGCCGAGCCAGATCCGTCGCTTCAACTTGCGCACCGGTGACACCATCGTTGGCAAGATCCGCCCTCCTAAGGAAGGCGAGCGTTATTTCGCCCTGCTCAAGGTCGACACGATCAACTTCGATCGTCCAGAGAACGCGAAAAACAAGATTCTCTTCGAGAACCTGACCCCGCTGTTCCCGACCGTGCGCATGAAGATGGAAGCCGGTAACGGTTCCACCGAAGACTTGACCGGTCGTGTGATCGACCTGTGCGCCCCGATCGGCAAAGGCCAGCGTGGCCTGATCGTCGCACCGCCGAAAGCCGGTAAGACCATCATGCTGCAGAACATTGCAGCGAACATCGCACGTAACAATCCTGAAGTTCACCTGATCGTATTGCTGATCGATGAGCGTCCGGAAGAAGTAACCGAAATGCAGCGCACCGTGCGCGGCGAAGTGGTTGCCTCCACGTTCGATGAGCCGCCAACCCGCCACGTGCAGGTTGCCGAAATGGTGATCGAGAAGGCCAAGCGCCTGGTCGAACACAAGAAAGACGTGGTGATCCTGCTCGACTCCATCACCCGTCTGGCCCGTGCCTACAACACCGTGATCCCGAGCTCCGGCAAGGTATTGACCGGTGGTGTCGATGCCCACGCCCTGGAGAAACCGAAGCGTTTCTTCGGCGCCGCGCGGAACATCGAAGAAGGCGGCTCGCTGACCATTATCGCCACCGCGCTGGTTGAAACCGGCTCGAAGATGGACGAAGTGATCTACGAAGAGTTCAAGGGTACCGGCAACATGGAACTGCCCCTGGACCGTCGCATCGCGGAAAAACGCGTGTTCCCGGCGATCAACATCAACCGTTCCGGCACCCGCCGCGAAGAGTTGCTGACCGCCGACGACGAACTGCAGCGCATGTGGATCCTGCGCAAGCTGCTGCACCCGATGGACGAAGTCGCCGCCATCGAGTTCCTGATCGACAAGCTGAAAGCTACCAAGACCAACGACGAGTTCTTCTTGTCGATGAAGCGTAAGTAATACGACGTTTCAGGTCCGAAAGAATGGCGCCCTCAGGGGCGCCATTTTTTTTCGTCGGTTTTTTAAGCATTCTCTGTACCCAAATGCACCGCGATAAGCTGCCAGCCGCCGTCATAGCAGGTAGGATGTACGCCTATTTTACGGGTGGCATGGTTAATGAAATTCAAGGATCTTCGGGATTTCGTGCAGCAACTTGAGCAGCGCGGAGAGTTGAAACGTATCCAGATGCCGATTTCCCCGGTGCTGGAAATGACTGAGATTTGCGACCGTACCCTACGCAACAAGGGTCCGGCGCTGCTGTTCGAGAACCCGACCGGCTTTGATATCCCGGTGCTCGGCAACCTGTTCGGCACGCCTGAACGCGTGGCGTTTGGCATGGGTGCCGAGGCGGTCAGCGAACTGCGCGAGATCGGCAAGCTGCTGGCCTTCCTCAAGGAGCCCGAGCCGCCCAAGGGGCTGAAGGATGCCTGGTCGAAGCTGCCAATCTTCCGCAAGATCATTGCCATGGCTCCCAAGGTGGTCAAGGACGCGGTGTGCCAGGAAGTCGTCATCGAAGGCGATGACGTCGACCTCGGCATGCTGCCCGTGCAGACCTGTTGGCCAGGCGACGTTGGCCCGCTGATCACCTGGGGCCTGACCGTCACCAAAGGCCCGAACAAAGACCGCCAGAACCTCGGTATCTACCGTCAGCAAGTGATCGGCCGCAACAAGGTGATCATGCGTTGGTTGAGCCACCGTGGCGGCGCCCTGGACTTCCGCGAGTGGTGTGAAAAGCACCCCGGCAAGCCGTTCCCGGTTTCCGTGGCCCTGGGTGCCGACCCGGCCACCATCCTCGGCGCCGTGACCCCGGTGCCGGACAGCCTCTCCGAATATGCGTTCGCCGGCCTGCTGCGCGGCAACCGCACCGAACTGGTGAAGTGCCGTGGCAACGACCTGCAAGTGCCGGCCACTGCCGAAATCATCCTCGAAGGCGTGATTCATCCGGGCGAGATGGCCGATGAAGGGCCGTACGGCGACCACACTGGCTATTACAACGAAGTCGACAGCTTCCCGGTGTTCACCGTCGAGCGCATCACTCATCGGATCAAGCCGATCTACCACAGCACCTACACCGGCCGTCCGCCAGATGAGCCGGCTATTTTGGGTGTGGCGCTGAACGAAGTGTTCGTGCCGATCCTCCAAAAGCAATTCCCGGAGATCACCGACTTCTACCTGCCGCCGGAAGGCTGCTCGTACCGCATGGCCATCGTGACCATGAAGAAGTCGTACCCAGGCCATGCCAAGCGGGTAATGCTCGGTGTGTGGTCGTTTTTGCGACAGTTCATGTACACCAAGTTCGTTATTGTCACCGACGACGACATCAATGCCCGCGATTGGAACGACGTGATCTGGGCCATCACCACGCGCATGGACCCCAAGCGCGATACGGTGATGATCGACAACACGCCGATCGACTACCTCGATTTCGCCTCGCCAGTGTCGGGCCTGGGTTCGAAGATGGGCCTGGACGCCACCCACAAATGGCCGGGTGAAACCACCCGCGAATGGGGCCGGGTAATCGTCAAGGATGAAGCCGTCACCGCCCGTGTCGATGCGATCTGGAAAGAATTGGGAATAGATTGATGCGTGTAACCCTGCAACCTTCCGGCGCCGTGCTGGAGCTAGTCCCTGGTGAGCGAATCCTCGAAGGCGCTCGCCGCCTGGGCTACGACTGCCCTCAGGCCTGCCGCAACGGCGTATGCCACGTGTGTGCCGCGCTGCTGGTGGAAGGTCGGGTGCAGCAAGCCGGTGAGGTGCGCGACCACGGGGAGTTCTACACCTGCATCGCCGAGCCGTTGGAAGATTGCATTGTGCTGTGGGATGGCGTGCTGGCGCCGGGAGAGTTGCCATTGCGCAAGTTGTCGTGCCAATTGAGTGAATGCGTAGAAGTCGGTGGCGATGTATGGCGCGTGCGCCTGCGCGCGCCGGCTGGCAAGGCGGTGCGTTACCACGCCGGGCAATACTTGATGATCGAGCGCGACAATGGCGAGAAATCGGCATTCTCCCTGGCGTCGGCACCCCATGCTGGACGCGAGCTGGAGCTGCATGTGCTGGTCCGCGAGGACAGTGCGCGCACCCTGTTGGAGCAACTGCAGCGCAACCAGATGGCTCGGATCGAAATGCCCTTTGGTGACACCCACTTGGCCGAGCTGCCGGATGGGCCGCTGGTATTGATCGCCGCCGGTACCGGCATGGCGCAGATGCACAGCCTGATCGAACATTGCCGCGCCTCTGGCTTCAAGCACCCGGTGCACCTGTACTGGGGCGTACGTCGCCCGGAAGATTTCTACGACATTGAGCATTGGGACCAGTGGCTGCAACTGCCCAACCTGTTCCTGCACAAAGTCGTCAGCGACTTGTGTGGTTGGGAAGGGCGCTGTGGGTTGTTGCATGAAGCGGTGTGCGAAGACATCACCGACCTCAAGTCGGTGCATGTCTACGCCAGCGGTTCACCGGCCATGATCTACGGCACCCTGGACGCGCTGGTGGATGCCGGTATGGATGCGCACCAGATGCGTGCCGATGTGTTCGCCTACGCCCCCCGGCCCTGATCTGACCGGAATCTAATGTGGGAGCTGGCTTGCCTGCGATAGCGGTGTATCAGTTGCAAATAGGTGGCTGACACACCGCTATCGCAGGCAAGCCAGCTCCCACAGTATTTTGCGTTGCGGTCAGAATCGTAATCCAGTCGTCACCATCGCCGCATTAAACCCCAGCAACACCACCTCCGCCGCCACGGGCCCATAATGCGTGCCCACCGACGGAATGATCACCGGCGCCACGCCGTAACGATTCAATGGGATCTTGTCACGGTACTTGCCGCGATAACCCTGGATCGCTCCGCCGGTCAGCTTCAAATACACCGGATAGTTCGCCATGTCGTAGCGCTTGCCCGCGTACGCGTAATACGAGCGCTGCCTGAACGAATTGCGAAATGTCGCCCCGCCATACACAAAACCTGACGCTTCGTTGCGCTCCAGGCCGATCAGGTCCTGGTTGTTGTTGTGCTCCGGGGCGGGCGCGAAATGCCGGGTGTAGACGCTGGTCTGCGCGTACCAGAAGCCTTTGTCGTCCTCGCTCGCGAGTGTTTCGCCAGCCAGTGCGGTGGTGGCCTGGGCCAGGAACAAAAGGCCAGGCAGTCGGAATCTTTTCATGGGTGCGACCTCGATAGTCGATTTGGTGGGCGGCTAAGTGGGTCGTGATGTGTGCGCTATTTTGATGGGTTGGCGGGTGCCCAGGCTGAACCGGGGCTGAAAGCGACGGGATTGGCACGGGTAATGCTGACGAATGGCAGTGGCGCTTATATCCGTACTTATTCGCTTACGGTATTTAGTGTCTCAGGCAAATGTCCTTAAGCTATATCTGAGACGGGCGGCTTATTGCTGCGGGTTTTATTACGGTAGAGTTGCTTACAACTGGTAATACATAGGAGGCGTACCGCTTTTCGCCATGACCGCCATTGAAACTGATCTTTTGCAATTGGCTTACCCTCCGCGTCTCGATCTTGGGCCGCAACTCACTCACGAACAATTGATGAGCTCGATGCAGGCCACCATGGCCCGGCATAAGGGTGGGCCGGTCTGGCTATTTGCGTATGGTTCGCTGATCTGGCGCCCTGAATGCTCGTCGACCGAGCGCATGCGGGCACGGGTCCATGGTTATCACCGGGGTCTTTACTTGTGGTCCCACGAGCACCGGGGTACGCCGGAATTACCAGGTTTGGTCTTTGGTCTGGATCGCGGCGGCTCTTGCAGCGGGTTTGCCTACCGCTTGCCGGAAGATCAGCTGGAGGCCTCGCTTTACGCCTTGTGGCAGCGCGAGATGCCTTACCCCTCTTACCGGCCGCACTGGCTCAGCTGTCGCCTGGAAGATGGCAGCACGGTGCAGGCATTGGGGTTTGTGTTGGAGCGGCACTTGCCCAGCTACGCCGGCAACTTGCCAGATATCGTGCTGAACCACGTGCTGCAAAGCGCTTGCGGGCGTTACGGCACAACTCGCGATTATGTCGAGCAGACCGTCAACGCCCTGCGTAGCCACGCCATGCCAGATAAAAACCTGGAGGCGCGGCTCAAGCGTTGTGCAAAGGATTGCTCAGGCGGCGGTTAACGCGCCGAGCTGACGCTGTTGGTGTGCCACAACGTTGGGATCAGGAAGGCGATCGCCAACACGCACGCGCCGATCAGCAGCACAAAACCACCGTCCCAGCCGAAGTGGTCCACGGTGTAGCCCATGGCCGCACTCGCTGCTACCGACCCCCCCAGGTAACCGAACAAACCAGTGAAGCCCGCCGCGGTGCCGGCGGCTTTCTTCGGTGCCAACTCCAGCGCCTGCAGGCCGATCAGCATTACCGGGCCGTAGATCAGGAAGCCGATGGAGACCAGCGCGATCATGTCGACCATCGGGTTGCCCGGCGGGTTGAGCCAGTACACCAGGGTCGCCACGGTCACCAGTGCCATGAACACGATACCGGTCAGGCCACGGTTGCCACGGAAGATCTTGTCCGACATCCAGCCGCACAGCAGCGTGCCCGGGATACCTGCCCACTCATAGAAGAAGTACGCCCAGGACGATTTGTCGACCGTGAAGTGCTTGGCTTCTTTCAAGTAGGTCGGCGCCCAGTCCAGTACGCCGTAGCGCAGCAGGTAGACGAACACGTTGGCGAAGGCGATGTACCACAGCATTTTGTTGCGCAGCACGTACTTGACGAAGATTTCCTTGGCGCTGAATTCTTCTTCGTGGCTCGCGTCGTAGCCTTCCGGGTAGTCGTTCTTGTACTTCTCGATCGGCGGCAGGCCGACCGATTGCGGGGTGTCGCGCATGGTGATGAAGGCAAACGCCGCCACTGCCAATGCCACCGTCGCCGGTACATAGAACGCTGCGTGCCAGTCGTTGAACCAGGCCATGCCCAGCAGGAACAGCGGGCCGATCAGGCCGCCGCCGACGTTGTGCGCCACGTTCCATACCGACACCACGCCGCCGCGTTCTTTCTGCGACCACCAGTGCACCATGGTCCGTCCACTGGGCGGCCAGCCCATGCCTTGAGCCCAGCCGTTGATGAACAGCAAAATGAACATCATGGTCACGCTGGACGTCGCCCAAGGTGCGAAACCGAAAATGAACATGACCCCAGCTGAAACCAGCAAGCCGAAGGGCAGGAAATAGCGCGGGTTGGAACGGTCGGACACCAGGCCCATGAGGAACTTGGACAGGCCGTAGGCGATCGCGATGGCCGACATCGCCAGGCCCAGTTCACCACGGGTGTAACCCTCGTCGATCAAGTAGGGCATGGCCAGGGAGAAGTTTTTGCGCAGCAGGTAGTACCCGGCATAGCCGATGAAGATACCGGCGAAGATCTGCCAGCGCAGGCGTCGGTAGGTACTGTCTATTTTTTCTTCAGGCAGGGGCGCCTGATGTGCGGCAGGACGAAAGAAAGCAAACATTCAAGAGCTCCAGATTTCTTGTTTTGACTGCGGATGCGAATGTTACAGTTTCGTTACCGAAAATAGCATCGCCTCTTATCTGCAAACACAGGAAATCAGAGCAATTGCATGTTCTCTTATGAACATGTCGCGAATAGATAAGTGCTGGTCGGGATTGGGTCTAGAGACCACTGATTAACTAACGTGGGAGCAGGCAAGCCAGCTCCCACATTGACCGCATTCAAGTCCATTAGCGGATTTGGACGACGACCTTGCCCACCGCCTTGCGCTGCCCCAAATCATTGATCGCCTGGGCGGCCTGTTCCAGCGGGTATACCTGCGACACCAGCGGCTTCAACTTACCCTCGGCATACCACGTGAACAACTGCTGGAAATTCGCCGCATTCTCCTGCGGCTGACGCTGCGCAAATGAACCCCAGAACACCCCGACCACTGCCGCGCCCTTGAGCAGCGCCAGGTTCACCGGCAGCTCCGGAATACGCCCGCTGGCAAACCCCACCACCAGCAAACGCCCGTTCCAAGCGATGGCGCGGATGGCCTGGTCAAACAGGTCGCCACCCACCGGGTCGTAGATCACATCGGCACCGTTGCCGTCGGTGAGGCGCTTGATCTCGTCTTTCAGGCTGGCTTCGCTGTAGTTGATCAGCTCATCGGCGCCGGCGGCTTTGGCCACCGCAAGTTTATCGGCGCTGCTGGCGGCAGCGATCACCCGCGCGCCCATGGCCTTGCCGATTTCAACGGCGGCCAGGCCCACGCCACCCGAAGCGCCGAGCACCAGCAGCGTTTCGCCAGGTTGCAGGTTGGCCCGTTGTTTCAACGCGTGCATCGAGGTGCCGTAGGTCATGCTGAAAGCGGCAGCGGTGTTGAAGTCCATGCTCGGCGGGATCGGCAGCACGTTATAGGCCGGCACCGCGACCTGTTCGGCAAAGCTGCCCCAGCCGGTCAGCGCCATGACCCGGTCACCGACTTTCAGGTGACTGACCTTTTCGCCCACTTCACTGACCACGCCCGCCGCCTCGCCGCCCGGCGAAAACGGGAAGGGCGGCTTGAACTGGTACTTGCCCTCAATGATCAAGGTATCCGGGAAGTTGACCCCGGCGGCATGCACGTCCAGCAGGATTTCGTTCTTCTTGATCGCCGGGCTGGCGATTTCTTCCAGCACCAGGGTTTCGGCAGGGCCGAAGGCTTTGCACAGCACAGCTTTCATCGGACTATTCCTTTTGGCGTCGTGGCCGATAAGTGTAGGAGGGTACGCCCGTGGGTCAACGAGCATGCCCGGGCCTGATAAGTCGCCATAAGCTTGTGCTCAGCCTTGCTAGCGTTATGCTACCTGGCAACCGAATGTGAGGAATGAACTGTGAAAGCGTGGATCCTGTTGATGCTGGCCCTGACCTTGCCGATGGCAGCCCAGGCCGAAGAGGCCAAAGAAGGCGAGGCGCCGAAGGTCAGCTATATCAGCCTAAGCCCGCCGTTTGTGGGCAACTACGGCCTGGATGGCACGGCGAAGCTCAAAGTATTCAAGGCCGACATCGCGCTGCGCGTGACCGGCACTGAAGCTGCCGCTGCGGTCAAAGCCAACGACGCGTTGATTCGTAACCAACTGGTGGCGCTGTTCACCCAGCAGACCAACGAGAGCATGAGCACCGTTGAAGGCAAGGAAAAACTGCGTCAGGAAGCGCTGAAGCAGACTCAGCAGGTAATGAATGACGAGACCGGTAAACCGGTAGTGGAAGACTTGTTGTTCAATAACCTGATCATTCAGTAGCAGGCGGTGTCGCTCTCCAGATCTTGAGCAAGGTCGCTATGAAGTCGGGCTCCAGCACGCGGTTGCCGTGGCCGCTCAGGTGGTTGGAGTCGAAATACAGCGGCTTGGCGTTTTGGTCATAGGCCCAACAGGTCACGCCGGGGCACAGCAGCGGCAGCGGGTCCCACACCCTCAGCGCCGGATACTCGGCGCTCAGCTCCTGCAACAGTTGCATTTGCGGTGCGCGCAGTCGTTCAAGCTGTGCGCGTTGCATTGTCAGACCTGGCGCGCATACCGGGTTCATGCGGTTGAACCCATCGGAACAACGATTGGGCGCGGCCTTGAACAGAGGCTTGGGCGCATCGATCAGCACAGTCAGGCGTGCCGCCTGCAATCGGTTCAACAGGGTTTGGGCGTCAATGCGCGCCGCTTCCATCGTTGAAGCGGTCAGTTCGGTCAGCGCCTTATCGACCATCGCCTGCTCACCCTCTCTCCATTCGCGGCCCGCAAGCTCCGGCATGCGCAATGAGGCCAGAAACACGATGTCACCTGGCTTGGCCCGCGCTTCGATCTCCTTCAACTGGACTTCGCGGGAGGCCGCGCAGTGTTTCGGATCGGGGCCTATCAGGCTCACGACCCCGCAGCCGCCTTGTTCATAGTCATGCACCTTGATGCCCAGCTTCAGCGACACGAGGTTCAGCAGGGTGCGATAGGCCGCCGTGTGTGAGTCGCCGATGACGAACAACTGGCGACCGGCCAGGTGCGGGTCCTTGAGGACCTCGAAGTCTTCCCGGGGATAATGTTTATAGGCGTACCAAGTGTAGGTATCGCGGGTCTGGCTGATCGACAGTACGGCAGGATCCTCCGCTACCCACATCGCGCCGCGCCAGAGCAGGCCGGTCACCAGCACGGTCGTGGCCAACGTCAGCCATGCGCTGCGCTGGGTCACGGACCTGCTGCTGCGGATCGGCGTCTCGATCCAGTGGTAGGACGCTGCGGCAAGCGCCAGCACCAGGCAAGGATAGAGCAGCTGTACCGCCAGCAATTCCAGCCCGGTGGTCCAGCGTAGGAACACCAGTACCGGCCAGTGCCACAGGTACAGCGAATAAGACAGCCGCCCGATGTAGGTGAACAACGACGTTTGCAGCAGACGCTGCAAGGGGCCCGGCGATGCGTCACCTTGCTGCACAATCCCTGCGATCATTAGCAGCGTGCCCGCAACCGTCACCAGCGCCCAGGGAAACGGAAATTGGCGCGGATCGGCAAAGATAAAGCCCATTACGACCAGCACAAGTCCACCGCCCAGTAACCAGGGCGCGATACGCGCCGCCGGAGCCCGCGTGCACATCAGCTGAAACAACATTGCCCCGGCAGCCAGTTCCCAGAATCGCCCTGGCAGCAGGTAAAACGCTGCCAGCGGTTGGTCATTCACCTGGTAGGCAGCGACCAGCAGCGACACCAGAGCCGCCAACGGCAGCAACGCGCGCGGTCTGGCGCGCAGCCAGATGAAAAACAGTGCCGGGAAGATCACGTAGAACTGTTCTTCAACGCCCAGCGACCAGGTATGCAGGTAGGGATTGAGTTCGGCGCTCGGCGAAAAGTAGGTATCGGTGTTCCAGGCCAGCACAAAATTGCTCAGGCCGAAAAACGCCGCCAGGCCGGTGCGGTTAAACAGGTCGCTGAGCCAGAAGGGCGGCATCAGCATCGCTGAGAGCACGCCGCTGACGCACAGCATCACAAGCAGAGCTGGCATGATGCGCAGCATACGACGCCGGTAGAAATCTGCCAGGTAGCGGCCCAAGGTCAGCTCCCGCCGCTCCCATAGCGACTGGCTGATCACATACCCGGAAATCACGAAGAACATGTCCACGCCGGTAAAACCGCCCGGCAGCCATTGGAAATAATCCAGATGGAAGACGATCACACTCAGCACGGCGATTGCCCGCAAGCCGTCGATGGCTGGCCTGTAGGTGGAGGTGGGGCAGGACACGTGGGCTTCCTTTGCTCAGTGGGTGGGGCACTGATTCTGCCCCAACCTGGCGAGCGCGACGACTGGCCGTTCGGACAGGTGTAAGTCCGCTTATTTCGCGAGCAAGCTCGTTCCTGCTGATGCGGGGGTTAACGCAGCGCCAGCACTGCCGTCCACTGTTCAGGGGTCACCGGCATTACCGAAAGCCGGCTGCCTTTTTGCACAAGGGGCAGTTCGGCGAGGGCGGCTTGCTGTTTCAGGTAGCCCAGGCCCAGTACCTTGGGAAAGGTTTGCAGGTGCGCGACGTTGATCGCACTCCACGGGTTTTTTTCCGAGGTGGCCTTGGCGTCGAAATAGTGGCTTTCTGGTTCCAGCGCGGTGGGGTCCGGATAGGCCGCCTCGACGATTTTGCCGATGCCGGCAATGCCAGGCTCGGGGCAGCTGGAGTGGTAAAAGAAAAACTCGTCACCCACCGCCATCGCGCGCAAAAAGTTGCGTGCCTGGTAGTTACGCACCCCGTCCCAGCGCGCTTCACCGAGCTTTTCCAGGCCGTTGATCGAGAGTTCGTCGGGCTCGGATTTCATCAGCCAATAGGCCATTTTTGGGCTCCTGAAACAGGGAGTGGGTAAGTTGTCAGGCAATTTGATGACAAACCGACAGTCGGTTGGCGCCAAGGTTTGCGTGTTGGTTCACGTTACCGCAGAATGCCGGCTTTTAAAGCTTGGCGCAGCTGCAACGGACTTCTTTGGAACGTTGTTGTCATCGTGTACGAGGTGCCTGCAGGGGGGCAATCGATGCAACGTAAACCGGATTTACTATGGATTTTGGTGATTTTGTTTGGTCTGGGCGTCGTGACCACCGGGTATGCCCAAAGCTTGTGGTCGAACAAGACCGATGCTCCCGTTGAACTGGCTCAGCAGCAGCCGCAACCGTTCAAGCGTTAACTCTTCCTCAAGGCGCCGCTGATTCCAGTGGCGTCTGTGCGATATACCAAGTCTTATCTGTTACGGTGCCAGCCAACGGCACGTCCCAGCTCGCTTGCGCCAAACGATCGACTTTCTGGCATTCATGGGCCAGGCCCAGCAGCGTCGGCTTGCGCCAGCTCTGGCGGCGCGCCAGGTAGGCCAGGCTACGGTCGTAAAACCCGCCGCCCATGCCCAGTCGCCCACCGGCATCATCGAACCCCACCAACGGCAGCAGCACCAGGTCCAATGCCCAGACCTTGCGTTGGCGGCTGATATTCACCCGTGGCTCCAGAATGCGAAAACGGTTCGGCAGCAGTTTTTCCCCAGGCCTTACGCGCTGGAACACCATCTTGGTCCGCGGCCAGGCGCTGAGTACCGGCAGGTACGTGGCCTTGCCCCGGCGCTGGGCTGCGCGCAGCAGCAAGCGCGGATCGATTTCACCGTCCGTCGGTAGATACAAAGAGATATGTTTGGCCCGGCGAAACAGCGGGTGCTGTGCCAGTTGCCGATACAGGCCGTGGGCGGCCTTGCGCTGCTCGCTCGGCGTGAGGGCGCGGCGGGCCTGGCGCAACATGCGTCGAAGTTGCGGACGGGAAAGCGGCGCAGGTTCGGTCATGGTTTCCGGCTCATAAAACAATGCCAGTCCGAGGACTGGCATTGAGTTTGGGAATTCAGGCTCCCCGACAGAGCCGCTGTCGACTTAGCCCTTGAACCCGAAAGTTCAAGGTGGAAGATGCAGTAGGCTTTAAGGCTTTCCGTCTAGCGGACATGCACACCAGCCCAACGTGCAACTTCCAGGGTAGTGCGAATCGGCTCAGGGACATCGCCGACTGGCAAACACGCCAGGGAGTGGGGCGAGTATACCTTAAAGAGTCGCGGCAATCAGCCCTTGGGTGCGTCTGTGTCGCTGGAAAGCGCCAGATCAACACGCTCCAGCAGGTCACGCACCTGCTCACGGGTGGAGCCGCTGGCCTGCACGTCAGGGCGTTCCTGCTTATGCAGTAAATCGTGAGTAATATTCAGCGCGGCCATCACGGCGATGCGGTCGGCGCCGATGACTTTGCCGCTGCTGCGGATTTCACGCATCTTGCCATCCAGGTAGCGGGCGGCGCTCACCAGGTTGCTGCGCTCTTCCTGGGGACAGATGATCGAATATTCTTTGTCGAGGATCTGCACGGTGACGCTATTGCTTGAACTCATGAGTCTTGCTCCAGGGCCTTCAGGCGCGAAATCATCGATTCGACCTTACGCCGGGCGATTTCGTTTTTTTCAATGAGGTGAGCGCGTTCCTCGCGCCAGGTCTTTTCCTGAGCTAATAGGAGTCCGTTTTGACTCTTTAGTTGCTCGACCCGGGTAATTAGCAATTCGAGTCTGGCCATCAGCGCTTGCAGGTCGGTGTCTTCCATTGGGTTCCACTGGATTTGTCTGATGAATGGCAACTGCAGGATAAACGATCTGACGCCCTTGATAGTCTTGGTACGTCTGCCGGTGCTAGGATACAACGCTCCATTCTAGACATTGCGCCGTCTGGCGCCTAGCTCACCATGCCTATTCAGAACTCCCCGTACGATGCTTTTTCCAAACTGCTGAGCACCAGCGGCCACCCCTGCTCGCCTGCCGAACTGCACGGCGTGCTGCTGGGCCGTAGTTGCACCGGCGTTGGCTTTGACGCTGATAACTGGCTGGCCGATGTGGCCGAGCTGCTCGAAACCGAGCCGACCGACAACGTGCGTAACGCGCTGATCGGCTTGCAAGAGATGGTCAAGGGCGAGCTAACCGGTGATGACGTCACCGTGGTCCTGCTGCTGCCGACTGACGACGCGCCGCTCACCGAACGCGCTGCTGCCTTGGGCCAATGGTGCCAAGGTTTCCTCCACGGCTTTGGCGTAAACGCCGGCGGCCTGGAACTGAGCACCGACGCCAAGGAAGTGTTGCAGGACCTGGCAGCCATCTCCCAGGTGCAAGACGCTCTGGAAGAATCCGAGGACGGTGAAGGCGACTACATGGAGGTGATGGAATACCTGCGCGTCGCGCCGCTGCTGCTGTTCACAGAGACCAAGAAGTCTGCTGAACCCGCTGCACCCAAGCCGTCGCTGCATTAAGAAAGGAAGCCCATCTGTCCATGATTCATATCCCCCGAGCGGAATACACGCGGCGCCGCAAGGCGCTCATGGCGCAGATGGAACCCAACAGCATCGCGATCCTACCGGCCGCCGCCGTGGCGATTCGCAACCGTGATGTCGAACACGTGTACCGCCAGGACAGCGATTTCCAGTACCTGAGCGGTTTCCCCGAGCCGCAAGCGGTGATCGTGCTGATGCCCGGCCGCCAGCACGGCGAGTACGTGCTGTTCTGCCGCGAACGCAATGCCGAACGCGAACTGTGGGACGGCCTGCGTGCCGGCACCGAAGGCGCAATCCGCGACTTTGGCGCCGACGATGCCTTCCCGATCACCGATATCGACGACATCCTGCCCGGCCTGATCGAAGGCCGCGACCGGGTGTATTCGGCCATGGGCAGCAACGCTGAATTCGACCGGCACCTGATGGAGTGGATCAACGTGATCCGCTCTAAAGCGCACCTCGGCGCCCAGCCACCGAACGAATTCGTTGCTCTGGATCATCTGCTCCACGACATGCGTCTGTATAAATCGGCGGCAGAAGTGAAGGTGATGCGCGAGGCCGCACGAATCTCCTGCGCCGCTCATGTGCGGGCGATGCAGGCCAGCCGGGCGGGTTTGCACGAGTTCAGCCTGGAAGCCGAGCTGGACTACGAATTCCGCAAAGGCGGCGCGAAAATGCCGGCTTATGGTTCCATCGTCGCCGCCGGGCGTAACAGCTGCATCCTGCATTACCAGCAGAATGACGCGTTGCTCAAGGACGGTGATCTGGTGCTGATCGACGCCGGTTGCGAGATCGACTGCTACGCCAGTGACATCACCCGTACCTGGCCGATCAACGGCAAGTTTTCGCCCGAGCAGAAGGCAATCTACGAGATTGTGCTGGCCTCCCAGGAAGCCGCCTTTGCCCAGATCGCCCCCAACAAGCATTGGAACCAGGCCCACGAGGCCACAGTGCACGTCATTACCGCCGGGCTGGTGAAGCTGGGGTTGTTGCAGGGCGACGTCGACGAACTTATCGCCAGTGAAGCCTACAAACCCTTCTATATGCACCGCGCCGGCCACTGGCTGGGCATGGATGTGCATGATGTGGGCGAGTACAAAGTGGGCGGAGAATGGCGTGTGCTGGAAGTTGGCATGGCGTTGACCGTTGAGCCGGGGATCTACATCTCGCCGGACAATCAGAACGTGGCAAAGAAATGGCGTGGCATTGGCGTACGCATCGAGGACGACGTGGTGGTAACCAAGCAAGGCTGTGAAATCCTGACCGGCGGCGTGCCCAAGACCGTCGCCGATATCGAAGCGCTGATGGCGGCTGCGCGATGAGCCGGGTCAACCTGGCGATCATCGGCGGTGGCCTGGTCGGTGCCAGCCTGGCGTTGGCGTTGCAGGCGGGGGCCAAGGCGCGCGGTTGGAAGATCGTGCTGATCGAACCGTTCGCGCCGGGCGACAGCTACCAGCCGAGCTACGACGCGCGCTCTTCGGCGCTGTCCTTCGGCGCCCGGCAGATCTATCAGCGTTTGGGCTTGTGGCAGGACATTTCCCGCCGCGCCGAACCGATCAAGCAGATCCATGTGTCCGACCGTGGGCGCTTCTCCACGGCGCGTTTGTCAGCCATGGAAGAGGGCGTGCCCGCCCTTGGTTACGTGGTGGAAAACGCCTGGCTGGGCCAGTGCCTGTGGCAAGGCCTGGATAAAGACGTGGTCAGTTGGCGCTGCCCGGCGGAAGTCACGCGCATGGAGCCGCTGTCCGATGGCTACCGTCTTACCCTCAACGATGAAACCGTGCTGGAATGCGACCTCGCGGTGCTGGCCGATGGCGGCCGTTCCGGCTTGCGCGAGCAACTGGGCATCGGCGTTAAAACCCGCCCGTATAACCAGAGCGCGCTGATCGCCAACATCACCCCAAGCGAAGCCCATAACGGCGAAGCATTCGAGCGTTTCACCGATGAAGGCCCAATGGCCTTGCTGCCGCTGCCGGACAACCGTTGCGCGCTGGTGTGGACGCGCATCGGTATGGATGCCCAGCGCCTGGCCAACCTCGATGAACGCAGCTTCTTGAGTGAATTGCAGGGCGTGTTCGGTTACCGCCTGGGCACCCTGAAGCAAGTCGGCGCACGTCATCTGTATCCGCTGACGTTGGTTGAGGCCGAGGAACAAGTGCGTTCGCACCTGGCAATCCTTGGCAACGCCGCCCACAGCCTGCACCCGATTGCCGGGCAGGGCTTCAACTTGTCCCTGCGCGATGCGAACGCCTTGGCCGAGGCCTTGCTGGCCGGGCCGCAAGTACCGGGCGACCTGGCAACCTTGCAGGGCTATCGCGAGCGTCAGCGCCTCGACCAGAAACTCACCGTGGGCTTCTCCGACCAGGTCACGCGCCTGTTTGGCAGCGCCCAACCGCTGGTAGCGCTGGGCCGCAACATAGGCCTGCTGGGCCTGGACCTGTTACCGCCGGCCAAGCGCTGGTTCGCCCGTCAGGCCATGGGCCTGGGCACGCGTCCCGATGCGTAAGGGGTTGATCGAGCGCCTGGGCAAGGCGCGGTTGTTGCGTTGGATCATGACCCTGTATCCGCCATATTTGGGCGCCGGGATCAGCGTGCAGCAGATGAGCGCCGATTTTCGCCACGTCAAAGTGCGCATGGGCCTGGGCTGGTACAACCGCAATTACGTCGGCACACAGTTCGGCGGCAGCCTGTATTCGATGGTCGACCCGTTCTACATGCTGATGCTGATGGAGAACCTGGGCCGCGACTACATTGTGTGGGACAAGGCCGCGAGCATCGATTTCATCTCGCCGGGCAAAGGCCCGGTGTACGCCGAGTTTTCCATCGACGACGCCTTGCTCGATGAGGTGCGTCGACACACCGAAGGTGGCGAGAAGTACTTGCCCCACCTCAAGGTCGAGATACATGACGGCTCCGGCACCCTGGTGGCGCGGGTCGACAAAACCCTTTACGTGCGGCGCAAGCCGCCAGCGAGACAGGCTTAAAGCATGGACATGCGCGCAGATGTGCTGGTTGTCGGGGCAGGAATGGTCGGAAGCGCCCTGGCGCTGGCGTTGCAGGGCCGTGGCCTGCAGGTGCTGCTGCTCGATGGCAGCCCGCTGAGTGTCAAACCGTTCGACCCTGACGCGACTTTCGAGCCGCGGGTGAGCGCCTTGTCGGCCGCCAGCCAGCGCATCCTCGAGCGCCTGGGTGTGTGGGACGGCATCGTGTCGCGCCGTGCCAGCCCTTACGGCGAGATGCAGGTATGGGACGGCAGTGGCACCGGGCAGATCCACTTTTCGGCGGCCAGCGTGCACGCTGAGGTGCTCGGGCATATCGTCGAGAACCGCGTGGTTCAGGATGCCTTGCTCGACCGTCTGCACGACTGCGACCTGGGCCTGTTGGCCAACGCGCGTCTTGAACAGATGCGCCGCTCCGGCGATGACTGGCTGCTGACCCTGGCCGATGGGCGCAAGTTGCGTACGCCGTTGGTGGTTGCCGCCGATGGCGCCCACTCCGCCGTGCGCCGCCTGACCGGCACGGCGACCCGCGAATGGGATTACCTGCATAACGCCATCGTCACCAGCGTGCGTAGCAGCGAGCCGCACCAGCGTACGGCGTGGCAACGCTTTACCGATACCGGCCCGCTGGCGTTCCTGCCACTTGTGCGGGATGGGCAGGAGGATTGGTGCTCGATTGTCTGGTCGACCACGCCCGCTGAGTCTGAGCGCCTGATGGCGCTGGATGATCAAAGCTTCTGCCGTGAACTGGAGCGGGCTTTTGAAGGCCGGCTCGGCACAGTGCTGAGCGCCGACCCGCGCGTTTGTGTGCCGTTGCGCCAGCGTCACGCCAAACGCTACGTGGCCGAAGGCCTGGCATTGATCGGCGACGCGGCCCACGTCATCCATCCATTGGCGGGGCAGGGCGTGAACCTGGGCTTTCTTGACGCAGCGACACTGGCTGAAGTGCTGTTGTCGGCGACCGAGCGCGGTGAGCGCCTGGCGGATGTGAAAGTGCTGAGCCGCTACGAACGCCGACGCATGCCGCACAACCTGGCGTTGATGGGGGCAATGGAAGGCTTTGAGCGACTGTTCCAGGCCGACCAATTGCCGCTGCGCTGGCTGCGCAACGCGGGGTTGAAGCTGGTCGACCAGATGCCCGAAGCCAAGGCCGTGTTTGTACGCCAGGCGCTGGGCCTGACCGGCGATCTTCCTGACCTGGCAAAACCCTGACATTGACGCCCGGTCCCCTGTGGCAGCGGGCTTGCTCGCGAAGAGGCCATCAGCTCCACCGCAAAAAGTTGACTATGCAACATCTGGTAACGCCTCCAGCAAGCACCACCAAATGTGAGTCCTTATCATTTGCCCTCTTTTTGCAAATGAGAGACCGCACCCATGTTGGCACCCAAGCGCCTCCTGACTGCCCTGGCACTCACCCTGATCGGCAGCACCACCGTGCAGGCCGCCGACGAAGTGGTGGTCTACTCCTCGCGCATCGACGAACTGATCAAGCCAGTGTTCGACGCCTACACCCAGAAGACCGGCGTGCAGGTGAAGTTCATCACCGACAAGGAAGCCCCGCTGATGCAGCGCATCAAGGCCGAGGGCGAGAATGCCACCGCCGACCTGCTGCTCACCGTGGATGCCGGCAACCTCTGGCAGGCCGAGCAAATGGGCATCCTGCAACCGTTCACCTCAAGTGTGATCGACAAGAATATTCCGCTGCAATATCGCTCGTCGGCCCACGCCTGGACCGGTTTGAGCCTGCGCGCGCGGACCATCGCCTATTCCACCGACCGGGTAAAACCGGGTGACCTCACCACTTACGAAGCCCTGGCCGACAAACAGTGGGAAGGCCGTCTGTGCCTGCGTACGGCGAAAAAGGTCTACAACCAGTCGCTGACCGCCACCCTGATCGAAACCCACGGCGCGGCCAAGACCGAAGAAATCGTCAAGGGGTGGGTCAACAACCTGTCCACCGACGTATTCTCCGATGACATCGCCGTGCTCGAAGCCATCAATGCCGGCCAGTGCGACGTAGGGATCGTCAACACCTACTACTACGGTCGCCTGCACAAGCAGAAGCCGGACCTGGCGGTGAAGCTGTTCTGGCCGAATCAGGGCGACCGTGGCGTGCATGTGAACCTGTCGGGCATTGGCCTGACCAAGCACGCGCCACACCCGGAAGCCGCCAAGGCGTTGGTGGAATGGATGACCACGCCTGAGGCGCAGAAGATCTTTGCCGACGTGAACCAGGAGTTCCCGGCGAACCCGGCGGTACCGCCGTCGGCCGAAGTGGCAACCTGGGGTAAATTCGTGGCGGACACCTTGCCGGTGGAAGTGGCGGGCAAACGTCAGGCTGAGGCCATTCGGTTGATGGATAGGGCTGGCTGGAACTGATACAAGTTTAAAAACACTGCAGTCCAAATGTGGGAGCTGGCTTGCCTGCGATAGCATCACCTCGGTATGACTGATATACCGAGGTGTCTGCATCGCAGGCAAGCCAGCTCCCACATTGGTTAGCGGCGACTTCAAAACCTTCATTTCTCTGAGAGCTTTTCCTTGGCCCACCCCGCCCAACGCCGCTGGTACCTGCCGGTCTTCACCGTCGCTGCCCTGGTGCTGCTGCCGCTGAGCGTGATGTTGCTGTCCTGGCAAAGCATCGACGCGCAAATCTGGTCCCACCTCTGGGAAACCCAGATGCCGCGCCTGCTGGGCAACACCCTCACCCTGGTGTTGGGCGTCGGTGTCGGTGTGACCTTGTTGGGCGTCAGCCTGGCCTGGTTGACCAGCCTCTGCGAATTCCCCGGACGGCGTTGGCTGGATTGGGCGCTGATGTTGCCCTTCGCCATTCCCGCGTACGTGCTGGCTTTCGTGTTTGTGGGCCTGCTGGATTTTGCAGGCCCGGTGCAAACCCTGCTGCGCGAATGGTTTGGCAGTGGTTTGAGGCTGCCGCGCGTGCGCTCGACCAGCGGGGTGATCATCGTTCTGGTGCTGGTCTTTTACCCGTATGTGTATTTGCTGGCACGCACCGCGTTCCTGGCCCAGGGCAAAGGCTTGATGGAAGCGGCGCGGGTGCTGGGGCAATCGCCATGGCGAGCGTTCTGGCACGTGGCCCTGCCCATGGCACGGCCGGCGATTGGTGCCGGGGTGGCGTTGGCGCTGATGGAAACCCTGGCGGATTTCGGTGCGGTCTCGGTGTTCAACTTCGATACGTTCACCACCGCCATCTACAAAACCTGGTACGGCTTCTTCAGCCTTTCCAGCGCGGCACAGTTGGCCAGCCTGTTGCTGCTGGTGGTGATGTTGGTGCTGTACGGCGAACGTCGCGCACGCGGTGCCAGCCGGTCGAGTAATGAGCGGCCACGGGGCAAGGCGCTGTATCACTTGCGTGGGCTCAAGGCAGCGGCGGCCAGCGGCTGGTGCGGGCTGGTGTTCGCCTGTGCGTTTGTCATCCCGATGCTGCAACTGGTCGTCTGGTTCTGGCAGCGCGGCCGCTTCGACCTGGATGAGCGCTATTCGGGCCTGATCGTCCACACGCTCTACTTGGGCGGCATCGCAGCGTTGATCACCGTAAGCGTGGCGTTGCTGCTGGCATTTGCCAACCGCCTGGCGCCGACCCGGGCGATCCGCTCCGGCATCAGCCTGGCCAATGTCGGCTATGCCTTGCCGGGCTCGGTGCTGGCGGTATCGATCATGTTGGCGTTCAGTTATCTGGATCGTGAGCTGGTGGTGCCGCTGTCTGGTTGGCTCGGTGGTGCGGGCAAGCCGTTGCTGCTGGGCAGCCTGTCGGCATTGGTGCTGGCGTACCTAGTGCGTTTCCTGGCGGTGGCCTATGGGCCGCTGGAAAACAGCCTGGCGCGCATCCGCCCGTCCTTGCCGGAAGCAGCACGCAGTCTGGGCGTCAGTGGCCCGCGACTGTTTTGCAAAGTGTATCTGCCGTTGCTGCTGCCGGGGACCTTAAGTGCGGCGCTGCTGGTGTTCGTCGATGTGCTCAAGGAAATGCCCGCCACCTTGCTGATGCGCCCGTTCGGCTGGGACACCCTCGCGGTTCGTATTTTCGAAATGACCAGCGAAGGCGAGTGGGCACGGGCTTCTTTGCCGGCGTTGACCCTGGTGCTGGTGGGGCTGTTACCGGTGATCGGGCTGATCCGACGCTCTGCCCGGCAAATCGGTTAGGTGCCAGTCCTACAGCTTGCAGCTACAATGCGCGGCATTCGGTGCGGCCCGTCTTTCGGGTCGAGTCGCTGGGCGTGGCTGCGGGCCTTGTAATTCAAGGTGTTTGGCACGAACGGCAACGCTGCGCACCTTCGCCACGCCCGGAAGGAGAAACCCATGGGACAGCGTACGCCTCTGTACGACCTGCATCTCGCCCTCGGCGCGAAAATGGTCGATTTTGGCGGTTGGGATATGCCTTTGCACTACGGCTCGCAAGTTGAAGAACACCACCAGGTGCGACGCGACTGCGGGGTGTTCGATGTATCTCATATGACCGTGATCGATGTCAGCGGCCCCCAGGCCAAGGAATGGCTGCAGTATTTGCTGGCCAATGATGTCGAACGTCTGCATGGCTGCGGCCGTGCGTTGTACAGCGCCATGCTCAACGAAAAGGGCGGCGTGGTGGACGATATGATTGTCTACCGCACCGAGGACGCCTATCGGCTGGTGGTCAACGCCGCCACCCGCGATCAGGACATGGCGTGGATGCACGCGCAACTGGGTAATTATCAGGTGCAGCTGCATGAGCGGCCCGAATTGGCGATGCTCGCCATTCAAGGCCCCCACGCCCGGCAGAAAATTGCCGAGTTGGTCACCCAGTCCCGCGGCACCCTGATTCACCAACTCAAGCCCTTCGAAGGCCACGCCGATGGCGATTGGTTTATCGCGCGCACGGGCTACACCGGCGAAGATGGCCTGGAGATTGTCCTGCCTGCTGATCAGGCGCCAGGCTTTTTCAACGATCTGGTGGGCGCGGGTATTTCACCCATCGGTCTCGGCGCCCGGGATACCCTTCGCCTGGAGGCTGGCATGAACCTGTATGGTCAGGACATCCACCAGGACGTTTCGCCCCTGGCATCGAACATGGCCTGGAGTATTGCCTGGGAACCTGCCGAGCGAAATTTCATTGGTCGCACCGCGCTGGAAGCGGAAAAAGCGGCGGGTGTGCAGTTCAAACTGGTCGGGCTGGTACTGGAGGAACGCGGGGTTCTGCGTGCTCACCAGGTGGTTCGTATCGCCAATATTGGCGAAGGGGAGATCACCAGTGGTAGTTTCTCTCCTACGCTGAGCAAATCCATTGCCCTGGCGCGTGTACCGACGGCCACCGCCGATCGGGCCGAAGTGGAAATCCGCGGCAAGTGGTACCCGGTTCGAGTGGTCAAACCGACCTTCGTGCGCCATGGCAAGACCTTGATCTAACCTATTCCCGGCAGGCCGAAGGCCGCTGACATTACTTCTTGAGGACACAGACTATGAGCGATATCCCTGCCGACCTGCGTTTTGCCGAAAGCCACGAATGGGCACGCCTGGAAGCTGACGGCACCGTGACCGTCGGGATCTCCGACCATGCCCAGGAAGCGTTGGGTGATGTGGTGTTTGTTGAACTGGCTGAAGTTGGCGCTACGTTTGAAGCCGAAGGCCAGGCGGGTGTGGTTGAGTCGGTGAAGGCTGCTTCGGATATCTACGCCCCGGTTGCAGGCGAAGTGATTGCAGTCAATGAGGAGCTGAGCGGTAGCCCTGAACTGCTGAACTCCGACCCGTACGGCGCGTGGATCTTCAAGCTCAAGCCAAGCAACCCGACTGATCTGGAAAAACTGCTGGATGCTGCCGGTTACAAAGCCGCCATCGGCGAGTAAACGCCAATAGCTGAAACAGCACAAACCAATGTGGGAGCTGTGGTGCGACGAATCGTCGCGCCGCAGCTCCCACATTTGGTTGTGGTGAGCCAGATTTTTCAGCTCGCTTTCAGAACCGCTTTCACGGCTGCCACCGACCGCTCCACATCCGCCTCTGTCATCGCCGTAAACATTGGCAATGATACGATCAAGCGCCCAACCTTTTCCGCCACCGGAAACATGCCTTCCTTGAACCCCTGCGCCCGATAAAGACTCAGCAGATGGATCGGCGGGTAGTGATAGCCAATGCCGACGCCGTGGGCCTGCATCTGCTCCATGAAGGTGGCGCGGGCCGGCAGACCGTCCTGACGCTCCGGCAGTACCAGTTGGAACAGGTGCCAGTTGCTGTTTTCGAAATCCGCTGGCGGCAGTTGCGCGCCGTATTGCGCTTCAAAGTCATCGCCAAAGCATTTGAAGTAGTGCTGCGCCAGGTTCTGGCGGTGAGCGGTGATCTTTTCGATATGGGCAAATTGCCCCAAACCGATGGCTGCGGCGATGTCGGTCATGTTGAACTTGCCACCCAGCACATCCACATCCAGGCCGTCGAAGCCTGTGCGGGTAACGCCTTGCAGGCGGTATTTTTCTGCCAGCCGCGCTTCTTCGGCATTGTTCAACACAAGACAGCCGCCTTCGGAAGAGGTGATGTTCTTGTTGGCCTGGAAGCTGAACGACACAAAATCCCCGGTGGCGCCGATACGCTCGCCATCCCAGCTTGAACCCAGCGCCTGGGCAGCATCCTCAACGATACGCAGGTTGTACTTGTTGGCCAGTGCATACAGCATCGGCATGTCCAGGGGTAGGCCAGCGAGGTACACCGGGATGATCGCCTTGGTGCGCGGGGTAATCGCAGCCTCTACCTGGGCCAGGTCGATATTGCGAGTAATCGGGTCAATATCGGCAAACACTGGCGTAGCGCCGACTTCCAGGATCACGTTGGCCGTGGCAACCCAAGAGATCGGCGTGGTGATGACTTCATCGCCCGGCCCGATACCGGCAATGCGCAAGGCAATCTCCATGGTGCAGGTGCCCGAGTTGAAGGTACGCACCGGGCGGCCGCCAAAGTATTCCGATAACTGAGCCTCGAATGCCTGCACTTTCGGCCCGCTGGTGATCCAGCCCGAGCGCAATACATCGCCAACCGCCGAGATGGTGGCTTCGTCAATGGTAGGTTTGGAAAACGGCAGGAAGGGCTGTTGGCTCATGACGACGAAGGCATCCGTTTCAGATTGGCGATGAGTGAGCGAGGTATCAGTACGGCATGGTTGCACGGCTTGACTGAATATAGCCTGTCGTCCGTGAATGAATTGTCATACTGCGGGTTAAAACGCGGGCAAAAAAATGCCGCTTCAACAGCGGCATTTTTCAGAGCGATGAAATCACTCGGTAACGGCGTTTTTCGCAAGGATGGCGTTGGCCAGCTCCATATCCGTGGCCTGTAGGCCAGGGTTATCGGCGCGGACTTTCTGCATTGCGGCTTCCAGGTATGGACCACGGATGCCGCCGTCGCTGGCAACAAAGCTGCCGGCGTCGTCTTGTGCGGCAACCACCAGCTTGTGGTCCTTGAAGGTCAGGTACGTCGAGCCAGTAGTGGCGCCCGACGAGATGACATTGCGCCAGAAACTGTCGGCCATGGCTGAACCGACAGGAAGGGAAAGCACAGCAAGGGTTGCGACAGCATATTTGAGACGCATGATGGGTGACTCCGGTGAGTTATCTGTACATTATGATTGTAGATAGCCCAGCCGAGTTCCATCACTGACTAAACAGTTTCAACCTTTAACACCACGCCCTCCTGACTAACCACACGGACTTGGGCGCCTACAGGGCTGTCCGGGCCGGTCACCATCCAAACGCCATCGCCGACTTTCACTTTGCCACGGCCGTCCACGATCGCCTGATGCACGATAAACATACGGCCGATAAGCTCCGAGCCCCGTTCGTTCAGCCCGGGTTGGTCACTTGCCTTGGCGCTGCTGCGCTGACGCTTCCACCAATACACCGCCGTCAGGATCGATAACACGGCAAACAGCAGCAACTGCCACTCCAGCCCCAGGGGCGGCACCAGGAACTTGATCACGCCCACGGCAGCCGCTGCGATACCCATCCATAACAGGTACCCACCGGCGCCAAATACTTCAAGAATCAACAGCACCGTACCCAGTGCCAGCCAATCCCAGAACGACAAATGCTGCAGGAAATCCCACATGGTGCTGGCCTCAGCCTTTCTTGTTGTCGAACGTCGCCTTGACGATCTCGCCGATACCGCCGACCGCACCGATCACCTGGCTGGCTTCCAGCGGCATCAGGATGACCTTGCTGTTGTTGGCGGACGCCAGCTTGCCCAGTGCGTCGATGTATTTTTGCGCGACGAAGTAGTTGATGGCTTGAACGTTACCGGTGGCGATCGCCTCGGAAACGACTTGAGTCGCACGAGCCTCAGCTTCAGCCTGACGTTCACGGGCTTCAGACTCCAGGAACGCAGCTTGGCGCCCACCTTCGGCCTCAAGAATTTGTGCCTGCTTCTTGCCTTCTGCTGTCAGGATCGCCGACGCCCGCAGGCCTTCGGCCTCCAGGATCTGCGCGCGCTTGATCCGCTCGGCTTTCATCTGGCCAGACATGGCTGCCATCAGGTCGGCGGGCGGGCTGATGTCCTTGATCTCGATACGGGTGATCTTGATGCCCCATGGCGCAGTAGCTTCATCAACGGTGCGCAACAGTTTTTCGTTGATACCGTCACGCTGGCTGAGCATGGCATCCAGCTCCATGGAGCCGAGCACAGTACGGATATTGGTTTGCAGCAGGTTGCGGATGGCGTGTTCGAGGTTATTGACCTCATAGGCCGCCTGGGCGGTGTTGACCACCTGGAAGAAGCACACGGCGTCGATCTGCACGGTGGCGTTGTCGGCTGTGATCACTTCCTGGGGCGGGATGTCCAGCACGCTCTCCATCACGTTGATCTTGCGACCGATGCGGTCCATGACCGGGATGATGATGTTCAGGCCAGGCTTGAGAGTGTTGGTGTATCGGCCAAAACGCTCGACTGTCCACTGGTACCCTTGGGGGACGACCTTGAAGCCCATGAACAGGATGGCGATGGCCAAGCCCACAAAAAGAAGCAGTACGGTTCCGATCTGCATAGCGATTCCCTATCTGATGGTGTCAGTGAAACGACGTTCGGCCGATTGTAACGGTGTTGTCACCGATAAGAACGGTTTCACCGCGTAACAAACAAAGGATTTGTTACCGAATCCCCAGGGGTCACCCGCAATACTTCCGCGATGGTGGTCAGCCCCGCTTCGACTTTTTGCATGCCAGCGCTGCGCAGGCTGCACATGCCTTGTGCAACCGCTGCCTGGCGCAGGGCCTGCACGTCGGCGCCGGGCGTGATCAGCGCCTTGAGCTCTTCGTTCAACACCATGATTTCGTAAACGCCGGCTCGCCCCCGAAAACCACTGTTTCGACATTCAACGCACCCGACGGCCTCATGAACCTCACCCAGCGCACGTTTGCAGTGAGGGCACAAAACCCGCACCAACCGCTGCGCCATTACGCCCAGCAAGGTGGCCTTGATCAAATAGTGAGCAATGCCTAGCTCCTGCAAGCGGCTGATGGCGCTGGGTGCATCGTTGGTATGGAGTGTGGATAGCACCAAGTGCCCGGTCAGCGCGGCCTGGATCGCCATTTCAGCGGTTTCCTGGTCGCGGATTTCACCGATCATGATGATGTCCGGGTCCTGGCGCAGCAGGGCGCGGATGCCGCTGGCAAAGGTCAGGTCGATGTTGTGTTGCACCTGCATCTGGTTGAACGCGGGTTCGACCATCTCGATCGGGTCTTCCACGGTGCACAGGTTGACCTCCCGGGTCGCCAGTTGCCTGAGCGTGGTGTACAGGGTGCTGGTCTTGCCCGAACCCGTAGGGCCGGTGACCAGGATGATGCCGTTGGTCTGGCCAGTCATGGCGAGCCAGCGTTGTTGGTCCTCACTCGACAGACCCAACTGGTCAAAGCCCTTGAGCAGCACCTGAGGGTCGAAAATCCGCATCACCAGTTTCTCGCCAAATGCTGTCGGCAGGGTGGAAAGGCGCAGCTCGACTTCCGCCCCCGCCGGGCTTTTGGTTTTGACCCGGCCATCCTGTGGCCTGCGTTTTTCCGCCACGTTCATGCGGCCCAGGCTCTTCAGGCGGCTGACCACGGCCATCGTGACCTGGGGCGGAAACTGATAGACGTCATGCAGCAGTCCATCGATGCGAAAGCGCACACGGCCCTGTTCACGGCACGGTTCAATATGGATATCACTGGCGCGCTGGGCAAAGGCGTACTGCAGCAGCCAGTCGACGATATTGACGATATGCGCGTCGTTGGCATCAGGCTCCTGGTCGCTGGCGCCAAGGTTGAGCAGGTCCACATTGCCAGGCGCCGCGACCTTTTGATCGGCGCCGCTGACGGACTTCGCCAGCCGGTAAAACTCGCCGATACAGCGGGCGATGTCCTGGGGGTTGGCGACCACTCGCTTGATCGAGCGCTTGAGCACCTGGGCGAGCCCGGCCTCCCAACTGGTGACGTGGGGCTGGGCGCTGGCGACGGTGACGGTCTGTGCGTCCACCGCCACCGCCAGTATGGCGTGGCGTTGAGCGAAGGCGTGGGACATCAGCGGCACGACCGTCGCCACGTCGATCTTCAACGGGTCGATACGCAAGTAAGGTTGCCCGGCATGCTGGGCCAGCCATTCGGTCAGGGTTTCCAGGTTGGGGCCAAGGGCTGCGATGCTTTCCAAGGGATGCTGGGTGTTACTGGCCGGCAGCGCTGACAAGCGTTGCGCAACCTCGGGTGTGATCAGTTTTCCGTCGACCAAAGCCGGCAACAGCTGATGCAATTCCAATCGTTGGTCAACGGGCATGAAGATTTTCCTGGGGGGGCAGTGGGCGTTAATCCCAGGCTAGCCAGCCCCTGATTATCTGCCTCCCAGGGTGTATTGCAGATTTTTACCGAGCGCCCGCCACCATCGCTTGAGGCCCCGCAGAGTCAGCCGACCACACATTCAGCTCGCACACGTTGATCAGGTTTCGAATCTTTTCACCGATCACCTGGGCGCGGTGCCAGCTCAGGCCGTCCATCACGATGCCGATGTTCAGCACGTCATCCTCCCTGTTCACTGTGACGTGTCGCGGCGTCAAAAACTGCAGCGCGAAATAGTTGAGCACTCGGCACAGCGCATCCGGCTCCGCCTCGGCGACGATCTGGTAATGCGCCTGGCAATGGGCGCTGTTGGTGGCCCACGCATCGGAGCGAGTGACAGGGGGAGTGATCTCGACGGCGTGCATGGGAAAGCTCCATATTTGACTGGAGAAATTTTTACATTCGCTGTGGGAGATTTCTTATCTAAGATGAGCCTGTTTTGCGAATAATCGAATCAATCAATTCAAGAAAAGCACCTTAGAAGGTATTTATATGCACAGCGAGCTGGACGCCTACGACCGCCGTATCCTGGCCCTGCTGCAAGAAGACGCCTCGCTCTCCAGTGCGCAAGTTGCCGAGCAGGTGGGCCTGTCCCAGTCGCCGTGCTGGCGGCGCATCCAGCGGCTCAAGGAAGAGGGGGTGATCCGCGGCCAGGTCACCTTGCTCGATCGCAAGAAGATCGGTCTCAACACGCAGATATTCGCCGAAGTCAAACTCAACGCCCACGGCCGTTCCAACTTCACTGAGTTCACCGACGCGATTCGCGGCTTTCCGGAAGTGCTGGAATGTTATGTGCTGATGGGGGCGGTGGATTTTCTGTTGCGCATTGTCACTTCGGACATTGAGGCGTATGAGCGGTTTTTCTTCGAGAAGCTGTCGATGGTGCCGGGGATTCAGGAGGTTAATTCGATTGTGGCGCTATCCGAGATCAAATCCACGACCAGCCTGCCAGTATTGCGCTGATCGGGCCGGCCTCATCGCGGGCAAGCCCGGCTCCCACAGGGAATGCATTCCAAATGTGGGAGCCGGGCTTGCCCGCGATTGCAATCTTACAGACGCAGCAACGTCTTCCAGGCACGGTTCTGATACACCGCAATCGCCTGATGCATCCGCGCATCCAGCGACTCATCGGTGATCGGCTGGTTGGCCAGTTGCGCCAACTTGTTCAGCTCGCCATACAGGCGGTCCAGTTCCAGAATGTCGACCACGTTACGCGCATGGTGCAGCCAGGCCTGGATGCGTTCGATACGCGGCAGTTGCTCAGCCAGGTCTTCCGGTTGCTGCTGGTAGCGCGGCAATTGCAGGGCGACTGCATCGTCGGCCAGCAGGCGTGGCAGCCAGTTGGTGATTTGCGCAGCGCCCTGGCGGTTGCCACGCACGTTGCGGTCGGCGGTCCAGGTGCGAGCCAGCAGCCAGCGCGAGGCGCTCAGTGAGAACTGGCCCCAGCGCACGTCTTCCAACTCTTCGACGAACTGCTCAGGCGCAGCTTTGCGGATGTCTTCATCGTCGTCACCGGCTTGTACCAGTGGGCGCCAGTCTTCCAGAAGAGCATCGAGTGCGCTGCGCAGTTCGCTGGTGGATTGACGCGGTGCGGCCTGGCCGAGGCTGCCGATCAGGGCGCGCAGTTCGCCGAGGGTGTCGACCCAGTTTTGCAACAGGCGCCAGTGGCCATTGAAACGGTATTGCTCGGCCAGGCGTTGGCTGCTGCCGAGCAGGTGCCACATGATCGCAGCGAAGGCATCGTCCAACGGCATCTCGGCGTGAATCTGCGGCGCTGGCAGGCTCAACGAGTAGCTGCTGGCGTCATACAAGCGATAGCCACGCTCGGCCTTGCTGATGTCGCAAGGCATCAGCGCCAGGGTCGCGGCCAGTTCGGCGGCGAGTTCCAGCAGGGCAGCCGGTTCGCCTTCGCGCAGTTCCAGTTCCAGCTCGCAGATTTCTTCTTTCTGCTTGCCGACTACCACGTGACCCAGGTCCAAAGCGGCTTCGATTACCACCTTGGCTTTGCCACGGCCCCAGGCGATTTCGGCGCGTTCACGCACGAAGTCGGTGGTGAAGATCGGCTTGAGGGTCTTTTTGTCCAGCTCGGCCAGTTGCTCGGGCCAGCATTCGCCGTCGAGTTTCTTCACGTCGAGCTTGGCTTTGGGCAGGTCCCAGTTGTATTCGTTACGTTCCGACAAGCCGGCGATGCTCTGACCGCGGGTCTTGAGGGTCTGGATGATGTCGTCACCGTCCTTGCGCAGGCGCAAGGCGACTTTGGCCTGGGCCAGGTCGCGTTCGGGGGTGTCGAAATACTGGTTCATCAACTCACGGCGTTCCCAGCCACTTTTGTTGCGTTTTTTCAGTAGCGGGTGCTCACGCAGCGCAGCGAGTGTTTCGCGGCTGACGCGGAGCTTGATTTCGGTTTCTTTCTGCATGGCCGGAAAATCCAGGATCGGGAGCGCAGCCGGGAAAAAGAGTGGCTGCCAAGGTCGTGCAGTGTACAGGACTGAGCCCGGCAACGTGCCGCAACGGTTTATTGTGTCGTGCAGATGGCTCTATAGTGGGGCTCATCCGTGAAGTTGAGAGACCGCGCATGCCGTTACCCTCCATGAAAGAGCAGTTTGCCGCGCTGATTGCCGCGCCTTCGGTCAGTTGCACCCAAGCGGCTCTCGACCAGACCAACCGCCCGGTGATCGATTTGCTCGCCAGTTGGCTGGGTGACCTGGGTTTCGCCATCGACATCCAGCAAGTCAGCCCTGGCAAGTTCAACCTGCTCGCCAGTTACGGCAGCGGCCCCGGTGGGCTGGTGCTGGCCGGTCATAGCGATACCGTCCCTTATGACGCCGCGCTGTGGAAGACTGATCCGCTCAAACTGACGGAAGTCGACGGCCGCTGGGTAGGACTGGGCAGTTGTGACATGAAGGGCTTTTTTGCTCTGGCGATCGAGGCGGTGCTGCCGCTATTGGATCAACCGTTCAAGCAACCGCTGCTGATTCTCGCCACCTGCGATGAAGAAAGCTCCATGTCCGGCGCCCGCGCGCTGGCCGAGGCAGGGCGCCCGTTGGGCCGCGCGGCGGTGATCGGTGAGCCGACTGGGCTCAAGCCGATCCGCCTGCACAAAGGCGTGATGATGGAGCGCATCGATATCCTCGGCCAGAGTGGCCATTCGTCGGACCCAAGCCTGGGCCACAGCGCCCTCGAAGCCATGCATGACGCCATGGGCGAACTGCGCGGGTTGCGCCTGGCCTGGCAACGTGAGTACCGCAATCCGCAATTCAGCGTGCCGCAGCCGACCCTGAATTTTGGCTGCATCCATGGCGGGGACAACCCCAACCGCATCTGCGGCCAGTGTTCCCTGGAGTTCGACCTGCGGCCCTTGCCGGGCATGGACCCGCAAGTGTTGCGCGCGGCCATCCGGCAGAAGCTTGAGCCCTTGGCCGAGCGGCATAAGGTCAAGATTGACTACGCGCCGTTGTTCCCCGAGGTGCCGCCGTTTGAGCAAGCCGAAGACGCCGAGCTGGTGCGGGTTGCGGAACGATTGACCGGTCATCGTGCTGAAGCAGTAGCGTTCGGCACCGAAGCGCCTTATCTTCAGCGCCTTGGTTGTGAAACCCTGGTACTTGGCCCTGGCGACATCGCTTGCGCCCATCAGCCGGGCGAGTACCTCGAAATGTCACGCTTGACGCCTACAGTGCGTCTATTGCGGGAACTGATCGAACATTACTGCCTGAAACCTGCATAAATTAACCTCTGCCCATTCGTACATAAGGAGAGTGAGCGTGTCGCCAAGCCTGTTCCGACGATAACCATCAGCCCGCTGTGCGCTTTCACGATTCATCCTTTTTCGGCTGCTTTTTATTACAGGCCCAGGTTCTATGCCCGACTACGTTAATTGGCTTCGTCACGCGTCCCCTTACATCAACGCCCACCGCGACTGCACCTTTGTAGTTATGCTGCCCGGCGATGGTGTGGAACATCCCAACTTCGGCAATATCGTCCACGACCTGGTGCTGCTCCACAGCTTGGGCGTGCGGCTGGTGCTGGTGCACGGTTCGCGCCCGCAGATCGAAGTGCGCCTTGAAGCGCGTGGCCTGACCCCTACTTACCACGAAGGCATGCGCATCACCGACGCGGCGACGCTGGAGTGCGTGATCGACGCGGTCGGCCACCTGCGTATCGCCATTGAAGCGCGCCTGTCGATGGACATGGCCTCGTCGCCGATGCAGGGCTCGCGCCTGCGTGTGACCAGCGGCAACTTCGTGACCGCGCGCCCTATCGGCGTATTGGACGGCGTGGACTATCACCACACCGGCGAAGTGCGCCGGGTCGACCGCAAGGGTATCAACCGCCTGCTGGACGAGCGCTCCATCGTGCTGTTGTCGCCGCTGGGGTATTCGCCCACTGGTGAGATCTTCAACCTGGCCTGCGAAGACGTCGCCACGCGCGCCGCCATCGACTTGGGTGCCGACAAGCTGCTGCTGTTCGGCGCCGACTTGGGCCTGATCGATGAAAATGGTCGCCTGGTGCGTGAACTGCGCCCGCAACAAGTGCCGGCCCACCTGCAGCGCCTGGGTAGCAACTACCAGGCCGAATTGCTCGACGCCGCCGCAGAAGCTTGCCGGGGTGGAGTAGGGCGCAGCCATATCGTCAGCTACGCCGAAGACGGCGCTTTGCTCACCGAGCTGTTTACCCGTGACGGCGGCGGTACGCTGGTGGCCCAGGAGCAATTTGAACTGGTGCGCGAAGCGGCGATTGAAGACGTGGGCGGCTTGCTCGACCTGATCAGCCCGCTGGAAGAGCAGGGGATCCTGGTGCGCCGTTCGCGGGAAGTGCTGGAGCGTGAGATCGAGCAGTTCAGCGTGGTTGAGCGCGAAGGCATGATCATCGCGTGTGCAGCGCTGTATCAGATCGCGGATTCGGATGCGGGTGAGCTGGCGTGCCTGGCAGTGAACCCGGAATATCGCCACGGTGCGCGGGGTGATGTGTTGCTGGAGCGCATCCAGACCCGAGCGCGGGCGCAGGGCTTGAAGACGTTGTTTGTCCTCACCACCCGTACCGCCCACTGGTTCCGTGAGCGGGGGTTTGTACCGAGCAGCGTGGATCGTCTGCCGTCGGCGCGGGCTTCGCTGTACAACTACCAGCGTAATTCGAAGATTTTTGAGAAGGCGTTGTAGGCCCGATTTCGGCGGTCAAGCAGGTCAACGTGTGAGAGGGGGCTTGCTCCCGATGGCGGAGTGTCAGTCGATAGTACTTGACTGGCTCACCGCTATCGGAAGCAAGCCCCTTCTCATTTCTATTCCTTCAGAAGTATTGATCAGGGCCGATACGATGGCAGGCACACCGTGAAACCAGCGGTGTTGACATCAAAAGAAAGTATTAGCGATACAAAAACTGTAACAAATTGACGGGAGGATGTGCGTTTAGCCATCATGGCGTCGCTTTTTTGATCGTGAGTGACGTATGAAACCGTACAGTCAGACTAAACGGTCTAAAAATTCGCTGGTAAATACCCTTTAGGAATAGCTTTTGTAACGTTCAGTCAACGTAGATTGGCTCGTATCACGAAAATGCTTATTCCTGAATCGTATTAAAAAGAATGAAATAATTCTTTTTGGGTGTATGAAAAACTCATTACCCTGCAGGGACCAAATCAACTGCAGTTAGACGAAGGTAGTAGACACACAAGGTTACGATTGACTTGTCAGTCACTATGCGGTGCTAATCGCGCATCTGTGGATCGAGGGCGTCAGACCCGAGACCAAAGAAATACAAAAATTAGAAATGAGAGGAGCGGTACATGAAGAAGTCCACCTTGGCTTTGGCTGTAGCTTTGGGCGCAATCGCCCAGCAAGCAGGCGCTGCCGGTTTCATCGAAGACAGCAAGGCCACCCTGGGTCTGCGTAACTTTTACATCAACACGGATAACCGTGACGACGCCACCAAAGCGGCCGGCGCGCAGAACAAGCAGGAGGAGTGGGGCCAGGCTTTCGACCTGCGTTTCATCTCCGGCTACACCCAAGGCACCGTGGGCTTCGGTCTTGACGCTATCGGCCTGCTGGGCGTGCGTCTGGATTCGGGCGGCGGCACCAACGGCGCCAGCGGCCGCACCGCTACCAACGCTGGTTCGTACGGCGGCACGGTTTTCCCGAGCAAGTCCAACGGCGAAGCTGTTGATAACTACTCCAGTCTGGGTCTGACTGCCAAAGCCAAGATCTCCCAGACCGAACTGAAATTGGGCACGCTGCAACCTAAGTTGCCAGTAATCGTGACCAACGACGGTCGCCTGCTGCCGCAGACCTTCCAAGGTGGCCAGATCACTTCTGGCGACATCAAGGACCTGACACTTGTTGCCGGTCAGATCGAAAAGGCCAAAGGCCGTAACTCCAGCAACGTTGAAAACCTGTCAATCGCAGGTGCCAACGGTCGTACCGCTACTGGCCGCGACAGCAACAAGTTCTACTACGCCGGTGGTGACTACAAGATCACCAAAGACCTGACTGCCCAGTACTACTACGGCAATCTGGATCAGTTCTACAAGCAGCACTTCCTGGGCCTGCTGCACAACTGGGCGATCGGTCCTGGCGTGTTGAAAACCGACCTGCGCTACTTCAACAGCCGCGCAGATGGTAACAACAGCAACGACGCCAACTACTTCACCAGCGGTGACTACGGCACTAACGCTGCCGGTAACAACATCGTCAAGGGTAAAGTCGACAACAACCTGTACAGCGGCCTGTTCCTGTACTCGGTTGCTGGTCACACCTTCGGTGGCGGTTACCAGGTCAGCAACGGCGACAGCGACTTCCCATGGTTGAACCAAGGCGACGGCTCGTCAGCTTACCTTACCACTGACTCGCAAATCGCCAAGTTCGCCCGCGCTGGCGAACGTACCTGGCAAGCTCGCTACGCTTACGACTTCGCCAAGATTGGCGTACCTGGCCTGACCGCCGGTGTGGTTTACCTGCGTGGCGACAATATCGACACCCGCGGTAACACCGGTAATCCGCAACGCGCAACAAACGCCAATGGCGCGAACGAGTGGGAGCGTGACATCACTGTTGCCTACGTCGTACCAGAAGGTCCGCTGAAGAACGTCGGTGTAGCTTGGAAAAACGCCATGTGGCGCAACGACATTCCTGGCCAGCGTAACCAGGACGAAAACCGCCTGATCGTCAGCTACTCGCTGCCACTGTTCTAGTAGCGTGAAGCTGTTGTAACTGTGTAAAACCTTGCCCGGTGCAACACCGGGCAAGGTGTCTTACTTTCAAGTCGGGCTAAACCCCCGCAAGCCCTTCCTGAACCCCTCTGTGTACAGCGTCTCAAGGCCTTCTCGAACCTTGGAATCGATGTTGCTCCTCGCCTGCTCCCACGTCCAATGAACAGATTTTTAATATTCCTTTATCGTCTAGATAAATCGATATTTATTCTTTTTAAATAATCCGCAATCCATGCACAGTGGGATCCATAAGCACTCACCAGGAGCACCACCATGAGCCTAAGACTGGGCGATATCGCCCCCGACTTCGAGCAGGATTCCAGCGCCGGTACGATTCGTTTCCACGAATGGCTGGGCGATAGCTGGGGTGTGTTGTTTTCCCACCCAGCGGACTTCACCCCGGTGTGCACCACCGAGCTGGGCTTCACCGCCAAGCTCAAGGACGAATTTGCTCAGCGCGGCGTCAAGGCAATTGCCCTGTCGGTCGATCCGGTGGACTCGCACCACACGTGGATCGAAGACATCAACGAAACCCAGAACACCATCGTCAACTTCCCAATCCTGGCGGATGCCAATCGTAAAGTGTCCGACCTCTACGACCTGATCCACCCGAACGCCAGTGACACCCTCACCGTGCGCTCTTTGTTCGTGATCGACCCGAACAAGAAGATCCGCCTGACCATCACCTATCCGGCCAGTACCGGCCGTAACTTCCACGAAATCCTGCGGGTCATCGACTCGCTGCAGCTGACCGACAACCACAAGGTCGCCACGCCCGCCAATTGGCAGGACGGTGATGAGGTGGTGATCGTGCCGTCGCTCAAGGATGAGGAAGAGATCAAGAAGCGATTTCCGAAGGGGTATCGCGCGGTGAAACCGTATCTGCGGCTTACCCCTCAGCCTAACCGCTGATACCGAATCGCGGGCAAGCCCGCTCCCACAGGGGAATGCGATCGACTGTGGGAGCCGGGCTCGCCCGCGATGGCGTCAGTCCATGCACCACAGAATTTGAGTTATACCGAAACACATAGCAGGGGTTTTCAGGCCGTTTTTACGGCCTTTTTTTTCGCCCGGAGATTCATCACCCGCATATGCATTTAAAGAATAAACAAATGAAAAAATAAGATTTAAAGATATATAAATCTGCTGATAAGGTCTGTTCCATCTTGGCGCCATCGCCACACAGCGAACCGCTGACACCTGCTCAAGGAAATCCTGCATGTTGGTCGTAACACTTGGAGGCAGTCCCAGCCAGCGTTCGCGCTCCGGGGTGTTGCTGGATAAAACCCGTCAGTGGTTGCAAGACAAAGGCGTGGAAGTGGTGAGTTACCAGATACGGGACTTCCCGGCTGAAGACTTGCTGCACGCTCGCTTCGACAGCCCCAAGGTCATCGACCTGCTGCAACAGGTGGCGAATGCGGATGGCCTGGTGATTGCCACGCCGGTCTACAAGGCTTCGTTTTCCGGCGCGCTGAAAACCGTGCTCGACCTGCTGCCCGAACGCGCCCTGGCCCACAAGATCGTGTTGCCGATGGCGACTGGCGGCAGCATCGCCCACATGCTGGCGGTGGACTACGCCTTGAAGCCGGTGTTGTCGGCGCTGAAAGCCCAGGAATTGCTCCACGGAATTTTTGCCGAGGACAGCCAGATCGCTTATGCCGAAGGCAACGCACAAGCGCAGCTGGTGCCGGTGCTCGAACACCGGTTGCACGAAGCTCTTGAGCAGCTCCTCAGCGCCATGGCCCGTCGCCCGAAACCGCTGGACCCGCATGTGTTGAATGAACGTTTGTTGAGTGCTCGCTGGAGCATTTAAGCGGTACCCGACATCAAGTAACACTCACCTTACTCAGCCGCCAACGGCCAAGCAGGTGCAGCCAAAACCCTATTCGCATATTTGGAGAGAGCGCCATGCGCACTGTCATCTTGCGTCGTGGTCTGGTCGCACTGTTTGCTGCGGCTGTGTCCTTCGGCGCCATTGTTCAAGCTCAAGCCGCCGAGACCTTGCGTATCGGTTACCAGAAGTACGGCACGTTGGTGCTGCTCAAAGCCAAGGGCACCCTGGAAAAACGCCTGGCCGCCCAAGGCGTGAACGTGCAATGGACCGAGTTTCCCGGTGGGCCGCAATTGCTCGAGGGCCTGAACGTCGGCTCCATCGACTTCGGCGTGACCGGCGAAACCCCACCGGTGTTCGCCCAGGCGGCTGGTGCCGACTTGCTCTACGTGGCCTACGAACCGCCCGCGCCGACCAGCGAAGCGATCCTGGTGCCGAAAGATTCGCCGATCAAATCCGTGGCCGAGCTCAAGGGTAAGAAAATCGTGCTCAACAAAGGCTCCAACGTGCACTACCTGCTGGTACGTGCGCTGGAAGACGCCGGCCTGAAATACACCGACGTGCAGACCGTGTTCCTGCCGCCCGCCGATGCGCGTGCCGCCTTTGAGCGTGGCAGCGTGGATGCGTGGGTGATCTGGGACCCGTACCAGGCTGCCGCCGAGAAACAACTGCAAGCACGCACCCTGCGTGACGGTACCGGCATTGCCGACAACCATCAGTTCTACCTGGCGACCAAGCCGTACGCTGAAAAAAATCCGGAAGTGATCAAGGCGTTGATCGAAGAAGTGCGCGCCGTGGGCGAATGGTCCAAGGCCAACCCGCAGGAAGTGACTGAACAAGTCGCTCCGCTGCTCGGCCTGCCGGCTGACATCACCCTGACCTCGGTGAAACGCCAAGGCTACGGTGCGCTGTTCCTGACCCCGCAAGTGGTCGCTGCCCAGCAGAAAATCGCCGACACCTTCTACCAACTCAAATTGATCCCCAAGCCCTTGAGCATCAAGGACGTGATCTGGACACCACCCGCCGCCGTTGCCAAAGCGCCGTAATCCGATTTTTCAGGAGACAACTCCATGAGCCTCACTATTTTCTGGTTCCTGCCTACCCACGGCGACGGCCATTACCTTGGCACCGCCGAAGGCGCTCGCGCCGTTGACCACGGTTACCTGCAGCAAGTGGCCCAGGCCGCTGACCGCCTGGGGTTCGGCGGGGTGCTGATCCCTACCGGTCGCTCCTGCGAAGACTCGTGGCTGGTGGCTGCCTCGCTGATTCCGGTGACCCAGCGTCTGAAATTCCTTGTCGCGTTGCGCCCCGGGATCATTTCCCCGACGGTGGCCGCGCGTCAGGCTGCGACCCTGGATCGCCTGTCTGGCGGCCGTGCGTTGTTCAATCTGGTCACCGGTGGTGACCCGGAGGAATTGGCCGGCGACGGTCTGTTCCTCAGCCATGAAGAGCGCTACCAGGCTTCTGTGGAGTTCACCCGCATCTGGCGCCGCGTGCTGGAAGGCGAAACCGTGGATTACGACGGCGAGCACATCAGCGTCAAAGGCGCCAAGCTGCTTTACCCGCCGATCCAGCAACCACGCCCGCCGCTGTACTTCGGCGGTTCCTCCGAGGCCGCCCAGGACCTGGCTGCCGAACAAGTGGAAATGGTGCTGACCTGGGGCGAGCCACCGGCTGCCGTCGCTGAAAAGATCGAGCAGGTACGGGCCAAGGCCGCGAAGCTCGGGCGCACTGTGCGCTTTGGTATTCGCTTGCACGTGATCGTGCGTGAAACCAACGATGAGGCATGGAAAGCCGCCGACAAACTGATCTCTCATCTGGACGACGACACCATTGCTCGTGCCCAGGCCTCCCTGGCGCGTTTCGATTCCGTCGGTCAGCAACGCATGGCTGCCTTGCATGGCGGCAACCGCGACAACCTCGAAGTCAGCCCCAATCTGTGGGCCGGCGTTGGCCTTGTCCGAGGCGGCGCGGGTACGGCGCTGGTGGGCGATGGCCCAACGGTTGCTGAACGTGTGAAGGAATACGCAGCGCTCGGCATCGACACGTTTATCTTCTCTGGTTACCCACACCTGGAAGAGTCGTATCGCGTCGCCGAGCTGCTGTTCCCACACCTGGATATCGAGCGTCCCGAGCTGCCAAAAAGCGCCGGGTACGTCAGCCCGTTCGGCGAGATGGTCGCCAACGACATCCTTCCCAAAGCTGCGTCACAGAGCTGAGGCAGCGCCATGAACTTTGAAAAACTAAGCCATCGTGTGGCGCCCTGGGTACTGCCGATTCTCTTGCTGGCGGTGTGGCAGTTGTCGGTGTCGGCGGGCTGGTTGTCGACGCGCATTCTGCCGGCGCCCAGCGCCGTGATTGCAGCCGGCGTCCACCTGGTGGCCAGCGGCGAAATCTGGACACACCTGGCCATCAGCGGCTGGCGTGCGGGCCTGGGTTTTGTGATCGGCGGCAGCATCGGTCTGGCCCTGGGCTTTATCACCGGCCTGTCGGCGTGGGGCGAACGCCTGCTGGACAGCTCGGTGCAGATGATCCGCAACGTGCCGCACCTGGCGCTGATCCCGTTGGTAATCCTGTGGTTCGGCATCGACGAGACGGCGAAGGTTTTCCTGGTCGCCCTTGGCACGCTGTTCCCGATCTACCTCAACACGTATCACGGCATCCGCAATGTCGACCCGGCGCTGGTGGAAATGTCGCGCAGCTACGGCTTGTCCGGGTTCAGCCTGTTCCGTCAGGTGATCCTGCCCGGCGCGCTGCCGTCGATCCTGGTGGGGGTGCGGTTTGCCCTGGGCTTTATGTGGCTGACGCTGATCGTGGCGGAAACCATCTCGGCCAGTTCCGGTATCGGTTACCTGGCGATGAACGCCCGTGAATTCCTGCAAACCGATGTGGTGGTACTCGCGATTGTGATGTACGCGATCCTCGGCAAGCTGGCCGACCTGGCCGCGCGTGGCCTGGAGCGTGTGTGGCTGCGCTGGCACCCGGCGTATCAAGTGAATAAAGGAGGTGCGGCATGACAGCTCAACAACCCCCGCGCCTGCTGAAGGGGATTCCCTTGGCGGTGCGTAAACTGCGCAAGGCTTTTGGTGCGCGCGAAGTGCTCAAGGAAATCGACCTGCACATTCCTGCCGGCCAGTTCGTGGCCGTGGTCGGTCGCAGCGGTTGCGGCAAAAGTACGTTATTGCGCCTGCTGGCCGGCCTGGACAAAGCCAGCGGCGGCGAGCTGCTGGCCGGCTCCGCGCCGCTGAGCGAAGCGATTGAAGACACGCGGTTGATGTTCCAGGAAGCGCGCCTGCTGCCGTGGAAAAAGATTATCGATAACGTCGGCCTGGGCCTTAAAGGCAACTGGCGCCCCAAAGCGCTGGAAGCCCTGGAAGCAGTCGGCCTCGCCGAACGCGCCAATGAGTGGCCGGCGGCGCTGTCCGGTGGGCAGAAGCAACGCGTGGCCCTGGCGCGCGCCTTGGTCCATCAACCGCGCCTGCTGTTGCTTGACGAGCCCTTGGGCGCGCTGGATGCCCTGACTCGTATCGAGATGCAGCAACTGATCGAAAACCTCTGGCAGAAGCACGGCTTTACCGTGTTGCTGGTGACCCACGATGTCAGCGAAGCCGTGGCCATTGCCGACCGGGTGATCCTGATCGAAGACGGCGAAATCGGCCTCGACCTGATCGTCGACCTGCCACGCCCACGGGCCCGCGGCTCGCATCGCTTGGCGGCGCTGGAAGCCGAAGTGCTCAACCGTGTGTTGTCGTTACCCGGCACGCCGCCGGAACCTGAACCTGTTTCACCGCTGCCTACGCAATTGCGTTGGGCTCAATAACTCACTTGTCCTACGAAGAGAGAACACCATGACTATTAAAGCCATCAACGTGCGTAACCAGTTCAAAGGCACGATCAAGGAAATCGTCGAAGGCGACGTGCTGTCGGAAATCGATGTGCAAACGGCGTCCGGCATCGTTACTTCGGTAATCACTACTCGCTCGGTCAAAGAGCTGGAGCTGGTGATTGGCAGCGAAGTGATTGCCTTTGTTAAGTCCACCGAGGTGTCGATTGCCAAGTTGTAATTGGCGTTGTTCTTGAGGCCGCTATCGCAGGCAAGCCAGCTCCCACATTTGACCGAGTTCCAAGGTTGGAATGCATTCAAATGTGGGAGCTGGCTTGCCTGCGATAGAGCCGGCCCTGTCAAACCAGGACTTGGCGCTTAGGCAAATACGCCGGCAAATAAAGCCCCACATACGCATCAAACACCCGCATCCCTTCCTCCGCCATGCGCGGCGTAATCAACCCATGTTGATGCACTGAGCGCGCATACACGCGGTCGCTCAGCTCCAGCGCTAACGCAAACACATCCACATCGCTGGGCAACGTCGGCACTTCAAAGTGACGGTTGAACACGGTGAGCATCAGGTCGCCCAATTCCAGATCATGCTGACGGTCGGCCTGGGTCACTTCGGTGAGCCCGTGCTGCGCCAGGATCAACTGTCGCGCGGCGGCGTCATGATCATAGATGGTGAGCATGCGCTGTTCGACGATGCAGGACAGGTCGCGCCAGTGTTTGAGTGAGTCATGCTCGATGGGTGCCTGGATGGCTGCCCGGAATGCGGCGTGCACGTCTGCGGTCAACGCCTCCAGCAATGCCGGCACGCTGGCGAAGAAGTGATAGACCGACGAAGGGGGAATCTGCGCCCGTTCGGCCACGCTGTAGATCGACAAACCGGCCACGCCTTCAGCGGCCAGCAAGGTGCGGGCGGCGTCGAGGATCGCGTCGATCCGGGCCTGGCTACGGGCGCGGGGTTTGCGAGGGGCGGCGGGACGGGTGGTCATGGAAGTCTCCTACAAGGCAGCGGGCATTGTATGAGCAGGGAGGTGTGTTGTCTGCCAGGCCGCCTTCGCGAGCAAGCCCGCTCCCACATTCGAACCGGTTTCTTCAGGAGAACTCGGTCAAATGTGGGAGCGGCGGTGCGACGATTCGACTTGCTCGCGAAGGGGCCAACTCGGTCTCCCGGAATAAACCCATAAAAAAACGCCGCAGGCCATTAAGCCTGCGGCGTTCTCTTATTGCAGCCACCGCTTACACGGTATGCAGGTACCAGTTGTACTCAAGGTCGGAGATAGAGTGTTCAAACTCCTCCAGCTCACTTTCCTTACAGGCAACGAAGATATCGATGTATTTAGGATCGATGTACTTGGCCATCACCTCGCTGTCATCCAACTCGCGCAGGGCATCGCGCAGGTTGTTCGGCAGGCTTTGCTCGTTCTGCTCGTAGCTGTTGCCTTCCACCGGTGCGTTCGGCTCGATCTTGTTGGTCAGGCCGTGATGCACGCCTGCCAAAACCGAAGCCATCAGCAAGTAAGGGTTGGCGTCGGCGCCAGCCACACGGTGTTCGATCCGCACGGAATCGGCCGCGCCAGTCGGTACGCGGATCGCCACGGTGCGGTTATCCAGGCCCCAGCACGGCGAGTTCGGCACGTAGAACTGTGCGCCGAATCGACGGTAGGAGTTGACGTTGGGGCACAGGAACGCCATTTGAGCGGGTAGGGTCTCCAGCACACCGCCGATCGCGTGACGCAATGCGGCGTTCTGCTCGGGATCCTCGCTGGCAAAGATGTTCTTGCCGTCTTTGTCCAGGATCGAAATGTGTACGTGTAAACCGTTGCCTGCCTGGCCTGGGTAAGGCTTGGCCATGAAGGTGGTGTCCATCTCATGGTCGTAGGCGATGTTCTTGATCAGGCGTTTGAGCAATACGGCGTAGTCACACGCCTTGATCGGGTCGGCCACGTGGTGCAGGTTCACTTCGAACTGCGCCGGGGCACTTTCCTTGACGATGGCGTCGGCCGGGATGCCTTGCTCTTTGGCACCTTCCAGGATGTCCTGGAGGCAGTCGACGTATTCGTCGAGGTCGTCGATCAGGTAGACCTGTGTCGAATGCGGGCGTTTACCGGAGATCGGCGAGCGGGGCGGTTGCGGGCGGCCGTTCACGTTCTCCTGGTCGATCAGGTAGAACTCAAGCTCGAAGGCAGCGCAGATGGTCAGACCGAGGTCGTCAAATTTGCTGACAACTTGCCGGAGCACTTCGCGCGGATCGGCGAAGAACGGCTCACCTTCTAGTTCGTGCATGGTCATCAGCAGTTGCGCGGTAGGGCGCTTTTGCCACGGCTCATTGCACAGGGTGTCGGGGATTGGATAACAGATTCGGTCAGCATCACCGATGTCCAGGCCCAGGCCGGTGCTTTCCACCGTAGAGCCATTGATATCCAGGGCAAATAAAGAGGCAGGCAGGTTAATGCCCTTCTCGTAAACCTTGTGGAGGCTGGTGCGTTCGATGCGCTTGCCGCGCACCACACCATTCATATCCGCAATTAGAAGGTCTACGTACAGAACCTCAGGATGATCCTTAAGGAACGCGTTCGCTTCGTTAAGCTGAACGGCACGCGGGGGTACCGACATGATGCAACACCTTTGTTGTTAAAAATATCAATCATTGATCTTTTCTGGTTTCAGTCAACCCGAACGGCATGCCGAAGTCAAGCGAGGCCTTTTTTGCCCTAAAAAAGCGCCCTGAGGGCTTTTTTGAGGCTTTTTGGGGCGGTTTTTTGGGTTTGAAAGGCTTGGGACTCGCAGGCTTGAGCGGGCCGTGTTGTATTTTTTACGGGGGTGTTGTGTAAAAAAATGAACAAGGCTAAGCTCGATTCAAACCCATAACAGCAATAATACCGGGGTGCTTCATGTTTCGCCTGCCTCCACTTGGCGTCTCTGCCTGCTTCAGACAGGCTTTGTCATCATTCCATTCTTCCTGTGTAAACACCCGCAGCCCGGTCAATATTCTTGACGCCTCGGCTGACCTCGTCTTTGCCCATTCGCTTTCCTCTTGCCTGCTTCTGAGCGGCTCCCGTGCAGGGTGCTGCTCATGATTCTGCACGAGTTTGGCCTGAGGAATGCAATGCTGCAGCAAATGGCAGGTAAGCTCCTACCCTGAATGAAAAAACGACGCGGATGCTGCGTCAAACAACGCCTGGCCTTTAACGGATGCCAGGAAACCCAGCCCAGAGGCATTTATGAGTAACAACCTCGACCAGCTCACCGATTGGTTGAAAGACCACAAGATCACAGAAGTCGAATGCATGATTGGCGACCTTACGGGTATCACCCGTGGCAAGATCTCGCCAACCAACAAATTCATTGCTGAAAAAGGCATGCGCCTGCCCGAGAGCGTTCTGTTGCAGACCGTGACTGGCGACTATGTCGAAGACGACATCTATTACGAATTGCTCGATCCGGCCGACATCGACATGATCTGCCGCCCCGACCAGAACGCGGTATTCCTGGTGCCCTGGGCCATCGAGCCCACCGCCCAGGTGATCCACGACACCTACGACAAGCAAGGCAACCCGATCGAGCTGTCGCCGCGCAACGTGCTCAAGAAAGTCCTCAAGCTTTACTCCGACAAAGGCTGGCAGCCCATCGTGGCACCGGAGATGGAGTTTTACCTGACCAAACGTTGCGAAGACCCGGACTTCCCGCTGCAACCGCCGATTGGCCGGTCCGGTCGCCCGGAGACTGGTCGGCAGTCCTTCTCTATAGAGGCGGCCAACGAATTCGACCCTTTGTTCGAAGACGTCTACGACTGGTGCGAGCTGCAGGAACTGGACCTCGACACGCTGATTCATGAAGACGGCACGGCGCAGATGGAAATCAACTTCCGTCACGGCGATGCCCTGTCCCTGGCCGACCAGATCCTGGTGTTCAAGCGCACCATGCGTGAGGCCGCACTCAAGCACAACGTGGCCGCCACCTTTATGGCCAAGCCGATGACCGGCGAGCCTGGCAGCGCGATGCATTTGCACCAGAGCATCATCGACATCGCCACCGGCAAGAACGTCTTCTCCAATGAAGACGGGAGCATGAGCCAGCTGTTCCTCAACCACATTGGCGGCCTGCAGAAATTCATTCCTGAATTGCTGCCGCTGTTTGCCCCCAACGTGAACTCGTTCCGCCGCTTCCTGCCCGACACCTCGGCGCCGGTGAACGTGGAGTGGGGCGAAGAAAACCGCACCGTGGGCCTGCGCGTACCGGATGCCGGCCCGCAGAACCGCCGTGTGGAAAACCGCCTGCCGGGCGCCGATGCCAACCCGTACCTGGCGATTGCCGCCAGCTTATTGTGTGGCTACATCGGCATGGTCGAAGGCCATGAGCCGAGCGCGCCGGTGGTGGGTCGTGGTTACGAGCGACGCAACCTGCGCCTGCCGTTGACCATCGAGGACGCCCTGGAACGTATGGAAAACAGCAAGACCATCGAAAAATACCTGGGTCAGAAATTCATCACAGGCTACGTCGCGGTCAAGCGGGCCGAGCATGAAAACTTCAAGCGCGTGATCAGTTCGTGGGAGCGGGAATTCCTGCTCTTTGCCGTCTGATGCGCCGGGCGTGTGGGGCAACCCGCGCGCCCTTCACTGAAAAGTCTAGGAGATTGGTATGTCCAGCAACAACCCGCAAACCCGTGAATGGCAAGCCTTGAGCCGCGATCACCACCTGGCGCCGTTCAGCGACTTCAAGCAACTGAAAGAGAAAGGCCCACGGATCATCACCAAAGCCCACGGCGTTTACCTGTGGGACAGCGAAGGCAACAAGATCCTCGACGGCATGGCCGGCCTGTGGTGCGTGGCGATCGGTTACGGTCGCGATGAACTGGCTGACGCCGCCGCCAAGCAGATGAAAGAACTGCCGTACTACAACCTGTTCTTCCAGACCGCTCACCCGCCGGTGCTGGAATTGGCCAAGGCAATTTCCGACATCGCGCCTGCCGGCATGAACCATGTGTTCTTCACCGGATCCGGCTCCGAAGGCAACGACACCATGTTGCGCATGGTCCGCCACTACTGGGCGATCAAAGGCCAGCCCAACAAGAAAACCATCATCAGCCGCAAGAATGGCTACCACGGCTCTACCGTGGCCGGCGCCAGCCTGGGCGGCATGACCTATATGCATGAACAGGGTGACTTGCCGATCCCGGGCATTACCCACATCGCCCAGCCGTACTGGTTTGGCGAAGGCGGCGACATGAGCCCGGAAGAATTCGGCGTGTGGGCGGCCAATCAGTTGGAAGAGAAGATCCTTGAACTGGGCGTGGACAACGTCGGTGCCTTTATTGCCGAGCCGATCCAGGGCGCCGGTGGCGTGATCGTACCGCCCGCCAGCTACTGGCCGCGCATCAAGGAAATCCTCGCCAAGTACGACATTCTGTTTGTGGCCGATGAAGTGATCTGCGGTTTCGGCCGTACCGGCGAGTGGTTCGGCAGCGATTTCTACGACCTCAAGCCGCACATGATGACCATCGCCAAGGGCCTGACCTCGGGTTACATCCCCATGGGTGGCCTGATCGTGCGCGATGACGTGGTGGAAGTACTCAACGAAGGCGGTGATTTCAACCACGGCTTCACTTATTCCGGTCACCCGGTGGCTGCTGCGGTGGCGCTGGAGAACATCCGCATCATGCGCGATGAAAAAATCGTCAGTCGCGTTCATGACGAAACGGCACCGTATTTGCAGAAACGTCTGAGGGAGCTGGCTGATCATCCGCTGGTGGGTGAAGTGCGCGGCGTGGGCATGCTCGGTGCGATTGAGCTGGTGCAGGACAAAGCCACGCGCAAACGTTACGAAGGCAAGGGCGCCGGCATGATCTGCCGCACGTTCTGCTTCGAGAATGGCCTGATCATGCGCGCCGTGGGCGACACCATGATCATTTCGCCGCCGCTGGTGATCAGCAAGGCCGAAATTGACGAGCTGGTGACCAAGGCTCGCCACTGCCTGGACCTGACTTTGGCGGCATTGCAGGGCTAAGTGCTAGGCTCAGTGCGCAGCGGCTTTCGAGCGTTGCGCATCGAGTAGTTATAAATGAGGCTTTGGTTGAAAGCTGGCCTCAGAACTTGCCAGACTGTCGCCCTGTTTTGTTGCCCTTTAGACGGGCCGCAGAACCTTGTAAGAACGTGGCCCAAAAAAGAAAAATTGGAGCATCACCAAATGAAGGCATTAGGTTTGAAGAACGCTGGCAAGACCCTCCTCGCCTTGTCCCTGATGGGCGCAATGGCGGGCGCGGCCCAGGCAGACGATAAAGTGCTGCACGTCTACAACTGGTCCGACTACATTGCACCGGACACCATCGCCAACTTTGAAAAAGAGTCGGGCATCAAAGTGGTGTACGACGTTTTTGACAGCAACGAAACCCTGGAAGCCAAGTTGCTGGCAGGCAAGTCCGGCTACGACATCGTCGTACCGTCGAACAACTTCCTCGCCAAGCAGATCAAGGCCGGTGTGTATCAGGAGCTGGACAAGTCCAAGCTGACCAACTACGACAACCTGAACAAATCCCTGCTCAAGGCCGTGTCGGTCAGCGACCCGGACAACAAGCACGCCTTCCCGTACATGTGGGGCTCGATCGGCATCGGCTACAACCCGGAGAAGGTCAAGGCCGCGCTGGGCGTGGACAAGATCGAATCGTGGGATGTGCTGCTCAAGCCTGAGAACATCGCCAAGCTGAAAAGCTGCGGCGTGAGCTTCCTTGATTCGCCTACCGAAATGTTGCCGATCGCGCTGCACTACCTGGGCCTGCCGACTGACAGCCAGAAGAAAGACGACCTCAAGCAAGCCGAGGCGCTATTCCTGAAGATCCGTCCTTCGATCGGCTATTTCCACTCGTCCAAGTACATCTCGGACCTGGCCAACGGCAACATCTGCGTCGCCGTGGGTTACTCGGGTGACATCCAGCAGGCCAAGTCCCGCGCGGCTGAAGCCGGTGGCAAGGTGAAAGTGGCCTACGACATTCCTAAAGAAGGCGCCGGCAGCTTCTTCGACATGGTCGCCATCCCTAAAGATGCCGAAAACGTCGACGCGGCCTACAAGTTCATGAACTACCTGCTGAAGCCGGAAGTGATGGCTTCGATCACCAACAGCGTACGTTTCCCGAACGGTAACGAGAAGGCGACCGCACTGGTCGACAAGGACATCACAAGCGATCCAGGCATTTACCCGTCAGCAGAGGTGCAGGCCAAGCTCTACGCTATTGCTGACTTGCCGGCGGCGACCCAGCGTGAAATGACACGCAGCTGGACCAAGATCAAGTCCGGTAAGTAACCGGTCTTCATTAACCACCGCGCCTGGCGCGGTGGTTAATGAAACAAATAAATGACAGAAAGTTTTGCCGGATCGGTTTATCGAGGGTAAGTTGCGCGCCGGTTTTGTTGCCGTGCAACAACTTTAAGGCCCAACTATTTAAGAGGACCTCCACTTGCCAATTTCTTTATTTCGCAAAGCCTTGCTGGTGGGTGCAGGTATCACGCTGGCTGTCAGCGTGCAGGCCGCACCGACTGTGCATATTTATAACTGGTCGGACTACATCGGCGACGACACCCTGGCCAACTTTGAAAAGGCCAGCGGCATCAAGCCCGTGTACGACGTGTTCGATTCCAACGAAACCCTGGAAGGCAAGCTGCTGGCCGGGCGTACCGGCTACGACGTGGTGGTGCCGTCCAACCACTTCCTCGGCAAGCAGATCAAGGCCGGGGCGTTCCAGAAGCTCGACAAGTCATTGCTGACGAACTACGCCAACCTTGACCCGGTGCTGCTCAAGCGTCTGGAAAAAAACGACCCGGGCAACCAGTACGCCGTGCCGTACCTGTGGGGCACCAACGGCATTGGCTACAACGTCGATAAAGTGAAGGAAGTGCTGGGTGTCGACAAGATCGATTCCTGGGCCGTGCTGTTCGAGCCGGAGAACATGAAGAAGCTGGCCACGTGCGGTGTGTCGTTCATGGACTCGGCGGATGAGATGCTGCCCGCGGTGCTCAACTACATGGGCCTGGACCCCAACAGCACAAACCCGGCCGACTACAAGAAAGCCGAGGAAAAACTGCTGAAAGTGCGTCCTTACGTGACCTACTTCCATTCGTCCAAATACATCTCCGACCTGGCCAACGGCAACATCTGCGTGGCCGCCGGTTTTTCCGGTGATGTGTTCCAGGCCAAGGCCCGCGCGGCCGAGGCGGGCAAGGGCGTGAACATCGCCTACGCGATTCCGAAAGAAGGCGGCAACCTGTGGTTTGACGTACTGGCGATCCCCAAGGATGCCGCCAACGTCAAGGAAGCCCACGCCTTCATCAACTATTTGCTGCAGCCTGAGGTGATCGCTCAGGTCAGTGATCACGTCGGTTACGCCAACCCTAACCCAGGGGCGGACAAACTGATGGAGCAATCGATACGCACCGACGAAGCGGTTTACCCACCGCAGGCGGTTCTCGACCGGACATTCGTCAACTTCGAGCTACCCCCGAAAGTGCAACGCTTGATGACCCGTAGCTGGACCAAGGTCAAGACGGGCAAGTAAGGCTCAAACTATCCAAGGTTCGCCCGCCTCTGGCGAACTGCACTGTTTTTTTTTGGGAGTTTCGTAAATGGCAGTTGCCTCCGGCGCCTATAAGAAAGCCCTCGAGGGCGACCAGACACCGAAAAAGGTGCTGGTCAAAATCGACCGGGTCACAAAGAAGTTCGACGAGACGATTGCCGTGGACGATGTGTCCCTGGAAATCAAGAAAGGCGAAATCTTCGCCTTGCTCGGCGGTTCGGGTTCGGGCAAGTCCACCTTGCTGCGCATGCTCGCAGGTTTCGAGCGCCCGACTGAAGGGCGCATCTACCTCGACGGTGTGGACATCACCGACATGCCGCCCTACGAGCGGCCGATCAACATGATGTTCCAGTCCTACGCCTTGTTCCCACACATGACCGTGGCGCAGAACATTGCGTTCGGCCTGCAACAGGACAAGATTCCCAAAGCCGAAGTCGACGCCCGCGTGGCCGAGATGCTCAAGCTGGTGCAGATGAGCCAGTACGCCAAGCGCAAGCCGCACCAGTTGTCCGGTGGCCAGCGCCAACGTGTGGCCCTGGCGCGTTCGCTGGCCAAGCGCCCGAAACTGCTGCTGCTCGATGAGCCCATGGGCGCCCTCGACAAGAAGCTGCGCTCGCAGATGCAGCTGGAACTGGTGGAGATCATCGAGCGCGTGGGCGTGACCTGCGTGATGGTGACTCACGACCAGGAAGAGGCCATGACCATGGCCGAGCGCATCGCGATCATGCACCTGGGCTGGATCGCCCAGATCGGCAGCCCGATCGACATCTACGAAACCCCCACCAGCCGCCTGGTGTGCGAGTTCATCGGCAACGTCAACATCTTCGACACCCAAGTGGTGGATGACGCCGAAGGCCACGCGGTGCTCAAGTGCCCGGACCTGGACCGCGACATCTACGTGGGCTACGGCATCGCCACCGCGGTGGAAGACAAGTCGGTGACCTACGCCATCCGCCCGGAAAAGCTGCTGGTCACCACCGAAATGCCGACCTGCGAGCACAACTGGTCCAGCGGCAAGGTGCACGACATTGCTTACCTGGGCGGCCACTCGGTGTTCTATGTGGAGCTGCCGAGCGGCAAGCTGGTGCAGTCTTTCGTCGCCAACGCCGAGCGCCGTGGGCAGCGTCCGACCTGGGGTGACCAGGTCTACGTCTGGTGGGAAGACGACAGCGGCGTGGTACTTCGCTCATGAATATGAAGAAGTTCAAGCGGCGCTTGGATCGCATAATCCCCAGTGGCAAGCAGGTGGTCATTGGGATTCCTTTCCTGTGGCTGTTCCTGTTTTTCGCACTGCCGTTTTTCATCGTATTGAAAATCAGCTTTGCCGAAGCCGATGTGGCGATCCCGCCGTACACCGAGATCTACACCTACGTTGAGCAGAAGCTGCAACTGGTGCTGAACCTGGCGAACTACAGTTTGCTGGCGGGCGATGAGCTGTATATCGCCGCGTACCTGGGCTCGCTCAAGATGGCGTTTTTCAGCACGCTGCTGTGCCTGCTGATCGGCTATCCGATGGCCTATGCCATTGCTTCTGCGCGCAAAGAGATGCAGACCGTGCTGGTGCTGCTGATCATGATGCCGACCTGGACTGCGATCCTGATCCGCGTGTACGCGTGGATGGGCATTCTCAGCAACAACGGTTTGCTTAATGGCTTCCTGATGTCCATGGGGTTTATCAACGAACCGCTGCAGATCCTTAACACCAACATCGCGGTGTACATCGGCGTGGTCTATTCGTACCTGCCGTTCATGATCCTGCCGCTGTATGCCAACCTGGTGAAACATGACCAGAGCCTGCTGGAAGCCGCATCGGACCTGGGTTCGAGCACCTTCAATAGCTTCTGGAAAATCACCGTTCCTCTGTCCAAGAACGGCATCATCGCCGGCTGCATGCTCGTATTCATCCCGGTGGTGGGCGAGTTTGTGATCCCGGAACTGCTGGGCGGCCCGGAAACCCTGATGATCGGTAAAGTGTTGTGGCAAGAGTTCTTCAACAACCGTGACTGGCCGGTGGCGTCTGCCCTGGCGGTGGTGATGCTGGCGATCCTGATTGTGCCGATCATCCTGTTCAACCGCAGCCAAGCCAAAGAGTTGGAGGGCAAGATATGAAGCGCTTCAGTTTCTCGAGTTTCATGCTGGTAGCGGGGTTGTTGTTTATCTACCTGCCGATGCTGATCCTGGTGATCTACTCGTTCAACGAATCCAAACTGGTGACGGTGTGGGGCGGTTGGTCGATCAAGTGGTACGTGGGCCTGCTCGACAACACCCAGTTGATGGGGTCGGTGGCGCGTTCCCTGGAAATCGCCTGCTACACGGCGGTGGCTGCGGTAGCGCTGGGCACGTTGGCAGCGTTTGTGCTGACTCGCATCAGCCAATTCAAGGGCCGCACGCTGTTCGGCGGCCTGGTGACCGCGCCGTTGGTGATGCCGGAAGTGATCACCGGTCTGTCGCTGTTGCTGCTGTTTGTGGCGATGGCGCAGATGATCGGTTGGCCGCAAGAGCGTGGCATCGTCACCATCTGGATCGCCCACACCACGTTCTGCGCAGCCTATGTGGCGGTGGTGGTGTCGGCGCGCTTGCGTGAGTTGGACCTGTCGATCGAAGAAGCGGCGATGGATTTGGGTGCGCGGCCGTGGAAGGTGTTCTTCCTGATCACCATCCCGATGATTGCACCGTCGCTGGCTGCGGGCGGCATGATGTCGTTCGCGCTGTCGCTGGATGACTTGGTACTGGCCAGCTTTGTGTCGGGGCCGGGTTCGACCACCTTGCCGATGGAAGTGTTCTCGGCGGTGCGCCTTGGGGTTAAGCCCGAGATTAACGCCGTGGCGAGCTTGATCCTGTTGGCGGTGTCGTTGGTGACCTTCCTGGTGTGGTTCTTCAGCCGCCGTGCCGAAGAACACCGCAAGAAGGCTATCCAGCAAGCGATTGAAGAAGCGGCGGCGGATGGCTGGAAACAGCCGGACAAGCGCCGGGCGCCTGCACCGGTCTAACTGACGGAACGCGGTAAAAAATGTGGGAGCTGGCTTGCCTGCGATGAGGCCGTGCCAGTCGACTCATCTGTCGACTGATACACCGCTATCGCAGGCAAGCCAGCTCCCACAGTTGATTGCATTTCAGGTCAACTAAGCCACCCACGGCGACTTGCGGATCACCTCCACAAAATTCATCGGCTGGAACCCTGGCTCTTGATCCACCAGCACATCCGTCTTCACGTTGCCAAACGTGGTCTGCGGGCGATGGCGCAAGCCGTCGGCAAACGCGCAAATGATGCACTCCTTGAACCCTTCGCCACGTGGATGCGCATGCACCACGGCTTCGCGTTGCACGCTGGAAAACGCAGCGTAGTCCATGCCCAGCACGTCCATCTCCACGCCGGCCGTCACCAGCGCCACGGTCGGGCGCAGATGCTGCGGCACGCCCGGTGTGGTGTGCAGGGCGATGGATAACCACACCTGTTCGATGTCGTCATCGCTCAGCCCGTAAGGCTTGAGGAAGGCAGCGGCTGCGTTGGCGCCGTCCACTTCGAAGCGTTCGTTGTCACTGCGATGGCCTTCGATCAGGCCCAGGTCATGGAACATGGCGCCGACGTAGAGCAACTCCGGGTTGTAGGCGAGTTGCTTGCGTTCACCGCTCAATGCGCCAAACAGGAACACCCGGCGAGAGTGGTGGTAGAGCAGGTCGGATTCGACGTCGCGGATGTATTCGGTGGTGGCCTTGGCCAGGGCGCTGTCAGGGATCTGGATGCCGGCGATGGTGGTGGTCATGGTCGTTCTCCTCTGGGAAGCATCCAGTCTGGTCGTGTGCTCGTGGAGGGGCTAGCACGGCGAGGGAGCGATGTCGGCCAATGTGCAGCCACATCGTGCCAAGGCAAAATCAGCTAGGGTGTAGCAGGCGATTGATCCCTTGAAGCCTGCGAAAATCAAAAATGTGGGAGCGGGCTTGCTCGCGAATGCGGTGGTTCAGTCACCGAATTTATTGGCTGATCCACCGCATTCGCGAGCAAGCCCGCTCCCACAGGGGTTTGTGTTCATCCAATCAAAGGTGTGTTGTTCATGGGCAAAACCGTTGCCATCCTGATTTTCCCCGGCGTCCAGTCACTGGACGTGACCGGCCCCATGGATGTGTTTTGCGAGGCCAACCGGTTTCTAGCGCCTGAGGACCATTACCAGCTTGAAGTGATTGGCCTTGGCCTCGGCACCATGGCCGCCTCCAACGGTCTGTCATTGCAGGCCCACCGGCACTACAGCGAAGCCCTGCACGCCTATGACCTGCTGCTGGTCGCTGGCGGCCCGCAGTTACCCTTCGAGGACTTCGGCACGCAGTTCGATGATTGGTTGCGGGGCGCCGCTGCAAGGGCACAACGCTTCGGTTCGATCTGCAACGGCGCGTTCATGCTGGCCCGAGCCGGGCTGCTGGATGGGAAAACCGTCACCACCCATTGGAACGACGCGGCTGATCTGGCGCGCCTGTGCCCCACCGCCCAGGTTGAGGCCGACCGCCTCTACGTGCAGGACGGCAACCTCTACACCTCGGCCGGGGTCACGGCGGGTATCGACTTGTCGCTCTATTTGCTGGCTCAGGACCACGGCCCGGAAGTCGCGCTGAGCGTGGCCAAGCGCTTGGTGGTGTTTACCCAGCGTTCGGGCGGGCAGTCGCAGTTCAGCCCGTTCCTCACGCCCCACGCCGAAACCACCTCGGCGGTGGCGTTGGTGCAGCTGTACGTATTGGCGAACCTGACCGGCGACCTGAGCATTGCCGACCTGGCCGAGGCGGCCAATATGAGCCCGCGCAATTTCTCTCGGGTGTTTGCCCGCGAGGCGCGGATAACGCCAGCGGAGTTTGTCGAGCGGGCGCGGGTGGACGCGGCGCGGGTGCTGCTCGAAAGCAGCCACGCACCGCTGAAAACAGTGGCGTATCAATGTGGCTTTCGCGACGCCCAGCACATGCGCAGTGTGTTCAACCGCCGGCTGGGCGTGACGCCACAACAGTTCCGGCTTAACTTTGCGGCGCCGGTTTGAGCGTGTCGTAGGCTTCCAGCGCACGCAGCGAGTAGATGTATGCCGCGCCGGCATTCAGCGAAATCGCGGTGGCCAATGTGGCGGCAACCTCTTCGCGGGTCGCGCCGGCCTTGATCGCAGCGTCGGCATGCACGCCGATGCAACCGTCGCAGCGGGTGGTGATGGCCACGGCAATGGAGATCAGCTCACGGGTCTTGGCGTCGAGTACGTTGTTTTCCTCGGCAGCCTCGCCCAGCGCCATGTAGGCTTTGACCATCTTCGGGTTGCTCTTGCCCAGCGCGCCAAAGGCTTTCTTCACGGTAGGCAGCAAGTGGGACCAGTTATTGAACATTGCGGTAACTCCTCAACAGGTTGGGTGTGAAGCCAGTCTGTTCTGTTTGAGGTTGGGGTTATTGTTCAATCCGCTCATCTTTTTGACCGATGCTCGCAAATGAATTCGATCGACACCCTTATCGCGCTGGCCAACCTGCGCGGCAGTCTGGATTTGCGGTGCCAGTTCCAGGGCGCCTGGGCGCTGGAGCATGCCCCCGAGAATCTCGGTGTGGCGCCGTATCACATCGTGCTCAGTGGCAGCTGCCGCGCGGAATTGTCGGGCGGGCAACAAGTGACCCTGGAGGAGGGTGACATCCTGCTGATGCCTGGCGGCGCCACGCACTTGCTGCGCAGCCAGGGCGCGAGGATCAGGCCGATGCAGCCCCGGGTGGTCGAAGGCGGCGTACTCAAGGTGCACCGCCTGGGCGGTGACCAGCCGGATTTGGACATGCTCTGCGGCAGTTTTCACTACAACCGCCAATCGCTGTTGTTCGGTGCGTTGCCGGAGCACTTGGTGGTGTCCAGCCGCGAATGGCAGGCCGATGGGCAATTGGCAGCGTTGATTGGGTTGCTGCGCAGCGAAGCGGACGGCGAGCAGCTCGGCGCACGTTCGTTTATCGATGCACTCTCTTCAGCGCTGTTCACCCTGATCCTGCGTGCCTGGCTGACCCGTCAGGCGCCAGTTGCCGGCACCTTCGCGCTGCTCGCTGACAAGCGCCTGAGCAAGGCCTGGCAGGCGATGCTGGCCGATCCCGGGCACGAGTGGACCATCGACAGCCTGGCCACCGCCGCGACGATGTCGCGCGCTACGTTCATGCGCGCGTTTGTAAAAGTGGCGGGCGTATCGCCCTGGGTGTTGCTGACCCAGTTGCGCATGGAGCTGGCATTCAACCTGCTGCGCGAGTCACGCCTGAGCCTGTTGGATATCGCCGCCCAGGTGGGTTACCAGTCCCAGGCGGCGTTCAGCAAGAAATTCAAGGAAACCTATGGTGAGGCGCCGGGGCGGGTGCGGGCACGGTAGCCGCCGCACCACCGGTCAAAGTGTGGGAGCTTGCTTGCCTGCGATGGCGGTGGTTCAGTCACATCGCTATCGCAGGCAAGCCAGCTCCCACCTTGATCGGGTTTACAGGCCGCTATCTCGCAGGGAGTAATTTAAGAGTGCCTCGCATATTCGCCGTCACTTCCTCATCACTGAAATGCGCCTGCTCATAGCCACCTTCGATGTAGGTTTCTGCCTGGTCGCCATAATGCTTGTCGAACGGCACCCCACTTTGCCCGACCGGGTTGATGGTCAGTGCGTGAGCCGCATCGGCGAAATCGATCAGGCGGCGGGTGGAAGGCCCGTAGGTCACGGGCCACGGTGCCGGGCCGATAGGGGCCGACTGGTTGTTGGGCACTTCGTGGGTTCCCGGCGCCGGGAACGGGCCGACATTCACGATCAGGTCCAACGGTTTCTGCGAGCCCAGCGGGTAGCCATGGGTCAGGGTGTGGGCCTTGCCCCACTGCCATTGGCTTGGGTCATCGCCGAAAGTGGCTTTGAGGTGTGCGAGGCTGTTGTCCCAGGCGAGCTTGACGGTGTCGGCGCGCTTGCCGTCCCACCACGGCGAATCTGGCGCGGCGGCCAGGCGTGGCAGTGCGGCGTCGATCACGCGGGTGCTGAGCAGGGTCTTGAACATGGCGTCGCCGAGTTTCGGATGGAAGGCGGCGTCGGCCAGGTTGAACAGGAACTGGTTGAACAGCGTGGCGCTGGTGGAGTCCAGCGGGTAGTCACCTTTCCAGGCGGCCAGTTGCTCCACCAGTTTCAACTGCGCCGGGTCCTTGACCACTTCACGCAGCACCGGCAACAGCGGCGCCAGCAGGCGCGGGCCGAAGGCGGTGGCGGTGCCCAGTTGCAAGGCCTGGCTGTTGTCGACATCCCACTTCACGCTCTTGTCGCTCAACTGCGCGTTCAACTGTTGGCCACGGTCGGCCAGGTTGTAATAACCGGGGATCTCCATGCCGGTGGGCGAGACGGGTTGCGCGTTGGCCGACACCACGTAGCCACGCGCGGGGTTTTCTTCCTGGGGGTTGGCGCTGAAGGGGTAGAAGCCCAGCTTGTCGGCCTGTGTGCTACTGCCGTCGAGGATAAAGCCGGCATTGGTACCGGCCGGACGAATCGGCAATTGCGCCGCCGCCCACCAGCCGATATCGCCCTTGGCATTCGCCCACACAATATTCAGCCCCGGCGCAGACACCTTCGACGCCGCCGCGCGCGCCTTGGCCAGGGTGTCGGCGCGGTTGAGCTGGTAGAAACCTTCGAGGATCGGGTTCTGGGTGTCGAGGAACGCCCACCACATGGCAATCGGCGTCTTGCCGGCACTTTCGCCGAGCACGTCATTAATGACCGGGCCGTGGGGTGATTGGCGCAGGGTCAGCGTGACGGGCGCCTGGCCTTTCACCGCAATCTGTTGCTCGGTGCTGGTCATATCGACCCACTGGTCGTGGTACCAGACCTGATTGGCGTTTTCCGGGTTGACCTTCTCGGCGATGAGGTCGAGGTCATCGTTCTGGAACATGGTCAGGCTCCAGCCGAAATCCAGGTTGTGCCCCAGGAACGCCACCGGCACCAGCGCGTTGTGATAGCCATACAGCTCAAAGCCCGGCGCCGACAGCTGCGCCTCGTACCACACCGACGGCACCGAGAAGCGAATATGCGGGTCACCGGCCAGCAACGGTTTACCGCTCTTGGTGCGGTTGCCGCTGATGGCCCAGGCGTTGCTGCCTTCGAACTGCGGCAAGCCATTGTCGGCCAAGGCCTGTTCGCTCAGGGCGGCGATGGCGCCGAGGGTTTGCCAATCGCTGGCGGCGAGGTTGAGGGCGCCCTGAGGTTGCCAGTCGAGGTCGAAGACTTTCAGGTAGTCGCTGCCCAGTTGATCGCGTACGTAAGTCAGCAGAGGCTCGGTACGAAATGCGGCAGCAAAGCTGTAGGCCATATACCCGGCGACGCTGATGCTGTCCTCGGCGGTGAACGGCCGCTTGGGGATGCCCAGCACGTCGAACTCCATCGGGCGGGCGTGGCTGTCTTGATATTGGTTGATCCCGTCCAGGTAGGCTTGCAGGGCCTTCCAGTGCGCCGAATCATGATCCAGCTGCGCCACATAAGTGGCGGCGCGGTCACGAATGCGCAGGCTACGGAACAGCTTATCGGTCTCCAGCAGCTTGGGCCCAAGCACCTCGGCCAGCTCGCCACGGGCCAGGCGCCGCATGATCTCCATCTGGAACAAGCGGTCCTGGGCGTGCACGTAGCCCAGGGCGCGATACAGGTCGGTTTCGTTCTCGGCACGAATATGCGGCACGCCACGGTCGTCGTAGCGCACGGTGACCGAGCCTTGCAGGTTGGCCAGCTCAACCGTGCCCTGGCGGGTCGGCTGCTTGCTGTACACGTACCAGCCGGCGCCGAGAGCCGCCAGCACTACAAGAACCGCGAGAGTCCGCAAGACGCGCTTCATGAACATTCCTTACCAAGAGAGGGGTGGCGAGTTACGAGCCTTTTGGCCAGGAACAATAGCAGCCCACCGCCAGGGTGTGCGTGGCATTCACCTCGCGCCCCGCTCCAAGGGCCTTCAAGATCGGCTCAATAAAACTGTTGCTGGAATTGCACGTCAGGCCTTCGCTGTAGGGCCCGAAATACGCGAGTTTGCCGCTGCGATCCCAAATGCCCACCGCCGGGCTGGCGGGCACTTGGTCGGCGCCGGGCAGGGCGGTGAGGGTTTTCATTGTGCGCAGGTTGTCAGGCAGTTGGCCGTGGCTGCCGGGTTTTTGCAGCGCATAGAACTCGACGCCTTGGGGGGCGTAGTGCTCGATCAGTTCGCCCAGGTGTTGTTGGTTGCCGACATTGCACGGGCAGGCCGGGTCCCAAAAGTGGACCAAGCGGATCGGGCCTGGGCCGGCGAGCTCGGCCGGCAGCTTCAATGGGTCGCCGGAAAACACCGCCGTGTGTTCGCTGAAGGCGCGCAGGTAGCGGCCCTGGAACCAGTCATACGCGGCCCACAGCACGCCGGTGCAGATAACCACGATAAGGCTGGCGAACAGGGCGGTGCGGTAGGGCTGTCGCATTCAGATGTATCCTCAGAGGTCGCGTAGCTTGCCATGCTTGTCCTGACAGATGAATATCGCAGCTCGATATTCATCTCTGCCGTAAGTCTGGAACCCTTTATGCCTGTGACCTTTGACCCCGATCATCTGCGCGAAAGCTTGCGGCCCCTGGTGGATGCGCAACCGCTTTCAGCTGAGGCGCGGGTCTACCAGCGTTTCTACGGGCTGGATCTGGCCGCGCGCGCAGTACCGGCGGTCAGCCGTCTGGGGCGTTTCGAGGTGGATGGGTTTCAGGTGGTCGCGCAGGTGTGGTGGCCGCCCAAGCCTGTGGCGACGATGTTTATGTTCCACGGCTTCTACGACCATATGGGGCTGTATCGCCATGTGGTGGACTGGGCGCTGGACCAGGGGTTTGTGGTGATCGCGTGCGATTTGCCGGGCCACGGGTTGTCCAGTGGCGAGCGCGCCAGCATTGATGATTTTGCGGTGTACCAGCATGTGGTGCAGGCACTGTTCGCCGAGGCCCAAGCGCTGCAACTGCCGCAACCCTGGCACCTGTTCGGGCAAAGCACCGGCGGGGCGGTGGTGGTGGATCACTTGCTCAACCATGGCGCCGACAGCCCGGCCCAGGGCAAGACCTTTCTGCTGTCACCGTTGGTGCGACCGCGTGCCTGGGGTTGGTCGCAAGTCAGCTATTACGTGCTGCGGCCGTTCGTCAAAGGCATTGCGCGGCGCTTCAGCGAGAACACCCACGATCCCGAGTTCAAGCCGTTTCTTGAGGCTGATCCGCTACAGCCGCGCCAACTGCCTACCGCCTGGGTCGGTGCATTGGCGCGCTGGATCAAGCGTATCGAGGCTGCACCGCGCAGTTTGCGGCGCCCGGTGATTGTGCAGGGTGAGGAAGACATGACGGTGGACTGGCAGCACAACCTGCAGGTGCTGCGCGGCAAGTTCGACAGGCCCGAGGTGTTGATGCTGCCGCGTGGCAGGCATCATTTGGCGAATGAGATTGCGGAGATTCGTGAGGCGTACTTCCGCTATTTAACGGACCACCTGAAGTAACGCGATGCAAATGTGGGAGCAGGCAAGCCAGCTCCCACACTTGTTACGGTGCCAGGCTTGAAGTGCTTTGGCCGACTGCCAGCCCTGCACGAATCGCCGCCAACGCCGCCTGGTAATACGCCTTACCTTCCGACGACTCCGCAAACGTAGCGAATTCTTCCAACTCAGGGTCAGATAAATCCCGATAAACGTACAGCAGCGTGTTGTTCAGATCCTTGTCGATCTGCTGCATCAACCGCTCACGCTGGCCATTCAACATGCCCTGGGCCTGACCGCCGCCCAACAGGCCGGGGATCATCTGGCTCAGGCTGTCGGCCGCCACGCCGGCAATCGCCAGGCTGACTTCCGCACCGGCCTCACGGGCTGGCAAGGCCTGGGCCAGGTGGCCGATGATCAGGCTGCGGGTGGCGTCGGCTTGGATTTTTGGCAGGCCCTGAGCGTTTTTCGCCAGTTGGTCGCGGCGCGTCGCCAGCAACTCGGCGGCGACAATCTTGCGGCCCAAGGGCGATTGAAAAAACGCCAGGGCAGGCTTCGGGTCCGCCAGGTTCTTGCGCAATTGCGCCTCGGCACGCTGGTCCATGGCCTGGGCGGCAAAGCGTTTATTGCTGTTGTCCACCAGCGCCTGATACACCGCTGGCGGCAGGCTGTTGCGGTAGCGTTGCTGGGCCGCACTGAGGGCGTCATTGAAATGCGCACGTTGTTCGGCCCAGCCGGCGACCTTGTACAACTGGTCATGGCCGTCTGCCCAGGCGGGCAAAACGCAGAACATCAGCAAGGAAAAAAACAAACGACGCATATGGACTCCTGTCAGTCGGCCACTATTGTCCGTGTCGGGCGTAGGATTTGTCGAGAAGTCCTATCGGTCACCTGACTAAAGTGTATTCAGACGCTCGGCGGCTCTGTCGGATTCACAAGCGTATGGATACTATGCGCGCCATGCAAATACCCCTCGATCACCCGCTGTTGCAACGCATTGTCGACGACCTGGCCGAAAAAGGCTGGTCCCGACAAGACGGCTTTCTGCCCCAGGCTCTGACCCTGGAACTGGCGGCTGAGTGCCGTAAACGTGCGGCCGAAGGTGAATTGGCCCCGGCGGCGGTCGGGCGCGGACCGGCCCAAGAGATTCGCGAAGGTATTCGCGGTGACCATATCCAATGGCTGGAAGAGGGCGATGCAGCAGTCTGCGACACCTATATGGCGTTGATGGACAGCCTGCGCCTGGCAATGAACCGTGGCCTGTTTCTCGGCCTCGAAGACTTCGAAAGCCACTTCGCGATGTACCCGCCGGGCGCGTTTTACCTCAAGCACCTGGACCGGTTCCGTGACGATGATAGGCGCATGGTCTCGGCGGTGATCTACTTGAACAACGCCTGGCTGCCCGAGCATGGCGGCCAGTTGCGCATGTACCTCAAGGACGGCGTCGAATACGACGTGGTGCCCACCGGTGGTAGCCTGGTGGTGTTCCTGTCGGGCGAGGTGCCCCACGAAGTCATGCCCGCTAAGCGCGAACGCCTGTCCCTCACTGGCTGGTTTCGCCGGCGGGGCAACGAGCCGTTTTGAGCATGGAAAAGATTCTGGTCAGCCGTTGCCTGCTTGGGCACAAGGTGCGCTACGACGGCGCGGCGAGCGGGCCGTTCGACCAACTGGCGGCGTGGCAAGCCGAAGGGCGAGTGGTTGCGATCTGCCCGGAAGTGTCCGGTGGCTTGCCAACGCCGCGCCCACCCGCCGAGATCTCGGGCGGGCAAGGTGTAGAGGTGTGGGAAGGCCGCGCCCAGGTGCTGACCGCCGAGGGCGAAGACTTCAGCGCTGCCTTTCTCGATGGCGCGAGCCAGGCCTTGGCGCTGGTGCAGCGCCATGACATCCGCATCGCCGTGCTCAAGGCGAATAGTCCGTCTTGTGGAAACTTGCTGACGTACGACGGCACCTTCAGCGGCGTGAAGGTGAGCGGCGAAGGCGTGACGGCAGCGCTGCTCAAACAGCATGGCGTGCAGGTGTTCAGTGAGTTGGAGTTGCCTGAGGCGTTAGTAGCGCTGGCGCAGCTATCGAAACCTGTGTAGGTCAAAATGTGGGGGCTGACCGAGTCAAATCCGAAAAATCACTGTGCCTTGGCTACCGGGGGCTCGCTCTCAAGCCACTTCTGGGCCAACGCCTTCAATCGGCCATCGGCCTTCACCCGCCCCAGCGCCTTATCCAGACTCGCCTTGAATGCCGGGTTACCTTTCTGGAACGGGATCGCCAACTCAGGCTTATCGCTGTAAGGCTCACTGAAATCGAACCGATCCTGCAGCTCGGCAGTCATAGCGATATGGTTGATCGCTACGTCGTACTTGCCGCTTTCCACACCTGGCAACAGGTCGGCATCATCGGTGGTGATAAATGACGGGCGCACGTCCATCTCTTTAGCCAGTTGTTCACCCAGTTCCACTTCGAAGCCGGTGAGTTTGTCGCCTTCCTTGAAGTTGAAGGGCGGGGTATTGGCTTCAAGGGCGATGCGCAGTTCGCCACGGTCATTGACGTCGTCGATCAGTTCGGCATGAGCCAAAGGGCTCAGAAGGGGAAGCAAAAGTAACAGGCCAGGCGAAAAGCGCATGGTCACTCCTAGAGAATTCGAATGTGCGAGGCGCCGTTCAGCATCGCTTTGCTATGGTGTTGAGTGCCTTGGACAGCAATTTGTCGCGAAGTTGTCATCAACCTACAGATTTCATGGAAAAACTGGAGAAGCGAATGAAAGCCTTTTTGTCCCGTGCCACCCTGGCCTCCTTGATGCTGGGTGCGTCTATGTTGGCTACCGCCGCAGACGGCATTCCGCGCAGTGCGCCGCCTGAAGGCGCCAAAGTATTCATCGTGTCGCCAAAAGACGGCGCCACTGTCGATAAAACCTTCACCGTCAAATTCGGCATGGAAGGTTTGAAACTCGCGCCTGCCACTGACCAGGCGCCAGGCACTGGCCACCACCACCTGCTGATCGACCAAAAAGAACTGCCTGACGCCAGCGTGCCCATCCCGGCCACCGACACCGTGATCCACTACGGCAAGGCCCAGACCGAAACCGAACTGACCCTCACCCCAGGCAAGCACACCTTGCAACTGGTGGCCGGCGACAAACTGCACATGCAGTTCAACCCGACTGTAGCGTCGAAAGTCATCACGGTTAACGTTAAGTAAGATTTGTTCAGATGAAAAAAAGGGAGCCCCGAGGGGCTCCCTTTCTCGTGGTGCGATCGAAACCTTAGAACAACACGCGGCTACGAATCGTGCCGTTGATGTGCTGCAGCTTCTCTTGCGCCAGGTCCGAGTACTCGGCGTCGACGTCGATGACCACGTAGCCGACCTTCTCGTTGGTCTGCAGGAACTGACCGGAGATGTTGATGCCGTTTTCCGCGAAGACCTTGTTGATCTCCATCATCACGCCAGGAATGTTCTGGTGGATGTGCAGCAGACGGTGCTTGCCAGGGTGAGCCGGCAGCGCCACTTCCGGGAAGTTGACCGAGGACACGGACGTACCGTTGTCGCTGTACTTGACCAGTTTTTCCGACACTTCCAGGCCAATGTTGGCTTGGGCTTCAGCGGTTGAACCGCCGATGTGCGGGGTCAGGATCACGTTGTCCAAGCCACGTAGCGGGCTTTCGAAGATGTCGTCGTTGGAGCGCGGCTCCACCGGGAACACGTCGATAGCGGCGCCGATCAGGTGCTTGTCCTTGATCGCGTCGGCCAGGGCGTCCAGCTCGACCACAGTGCCGCGCGCTGCGTTGATCAGGATGCCGCCTTTCTTGATTGCGCGGATTTCCTTCTCGCCGATCATCCACTGGGTTTCAGTGGTTTCCGGAACGTGCAGGGTCACGATGTCGGACATACCCAGCAGCTCGGTCAGGCTCGACACTTGCGTGGCGTTGCCCAATGGCAGTTTGGTCAGGGTGTCGTAGAAGAACACCTGCATGCCCAGGCCTTCAGCCAGTACCGACAACTGCGTGCCGATCGAGCCGTAACCGACGATACCCAGCTTCTTGCCGCGGATTTCGAAGGAGTTGGCTGCGCTCTTGATCCAGCCGCCACGGTGGCAGGAAGCGTTCTTCTCAGGAATGCCACGCAGCAGCAGGATGGCCTCGGCCAGCACCAGCTCCGCAACGGAACGGGTGTTGGAGTACGGTGCGTTGAACACCGCGATGCCGCGCTCGCGCGCTGCGTTGAGGTCGACCTGGTTGGTACCGATGCAGAAACAACCGACAGCCACGAGCTTTTTGGCGTGGTCGAAGATCTCTTCGGTCAGCTGAGTGCGGGAGCGAATGCCGATAAAGTGCGCGTCGGCGATCTTTTCCTTTAACTGGGCTTCCGGCAGAGAACTGGTGATGTACTCAATGCTGGTGTACCCGGCAGCTTTCAGAACGTCGACAGCCGATGGGTGGACGCCTTCCAGAAGAAGGAACTTGATCTTGCTCTTATCGAGAGAAGTCTTGCTCATCTGCGTAAACCTGTATCCCGGAGAAAAATGGCAGGGAATCGGATCGAGTAAGCTGACCCGGACGGCAGGAAAGCCGTCACCGCAGAAACGCCCTTGGGCTCTGTCCTGCGGGGGCGGTATGCTAGCATACGCGCCCCGCTAAACACCTATTCCTGCGACGTGAAGCGTTCTCAGGATGACCATGAATTGTTCGAGAGTTCTGTCGATGACCCATCCTGCCCTGATTGATGAGCTGAAGACCCTGGTTGAGCCCGGCAAAGTGCTGACCGATGCAGACTCCCTGGAGGCTTACGGCAAGGATTGGACCAAGCATTTCGCACCCGCGCCGACCGCCATCGTCTTTCCCAAGACCATTGAGCAGGTCCAGGCCATCGTGCGTTGGGCCAATGCGCACAAGGTGGCGCTGGTGCCGTCCGGTGGGCGTACTGGCTTGTCGGCAGCCGCTGTGGCGGCCAACGGCGAAGTGGTTGTGTCATTCGACTATATGAACCAGATCCTCGACGTGAACCTCACTGACCGCACCGCCGTGTGCCAGCCGGGCGTGGTTACCAAGCAATTGCAGAACGTCGCCGAAGAAAAAGGCCTGTACTACCCGGTGGACTTCGCTTCGTCCGGTTCCAGCCAGATTGGCGGCAATATCGGCACCAATGCCGGTGGGATCAAGGTGATTCGCTACGGCATGACCCGTAACTGGGTGGCCGGCATGAAGGTCGTCACTGGCAAGGGTGATGTGCTTGAACTAAACCGCGACCTGATCAAGAACGCCACCGGCTACGACATGCGCCAGCTGTTTATCGGCGCCGAGGGCACCTTGGGCTTTGTGGTCGAAGCCACTATGCGCCTGGACCGTGCGCCGAAAAACCTGACGGCCATGGTGCTGGGGACCACCGATTTCGACTCGATCATGCCGGTATTGCACGCGTTCCAGAGCAAGCTGGACCTGACCGCCTTCGAGTTCTTTTCCGACAAAGCCCTGGCCAAAGTCCTCGGCCGTGGCGACGTGCCGGCGCCGTTCGAAACCGAATGCCCGTTCTATGCGCTGCTGGAATTCGAAGCCACCACCGAAGAAGTCGCCAACCATGCACTGGAAACGTTCGAACACTGCGTCGAGCAGGGTTGGGTGCTGGACGGCGTGATGAGCCAGAGCGAAACCCAGCTGCACAACCTGTGGAAACTGCGCGAGTACATCTCCGAGACCATTTCCCACTGGACGCCGTACAAGAACGACATCTCGGTCACCGTCTCCAAAGTACCGGCTTTCTTGAAGGAAATCGACGCGATCGTCGGCGAACACTACCCGGACTTCGAAATTGTCTGGTTCGGCCACATCGGCGACGGCAACCTGCACTTGAACATCCTCAAGCCGGAAAACCTCAGCAAGGATGAGTTCTTCGCCAAGTGCGCCACCGTGAACAAGTGGGTGTTTGAAACCGTCGAGAAGTACAACGGCTCAATCTCCGCTGAACACGGCGTGGGCATGACCAAGCGCGATTACCTGACCTACAGCCGCTCGCCGGTTGAAATCGAATACATGAAAGCAGTGAAAGCGGTGTTCGACCCGAACGGGATCATGAACCCCGGCAAGATTTTCGCTGTTTAACCGCCCCTGAAGGAGTCGTTTCATGAGCTACCAGCACAAGTATGTCGACGGCACCAACATCCACTTTCCGGTCGGTAAAGTGGTGTGTATCGGGCGTAACTACGCCGAACATGCCAAGGAACTGGACAACCCGGTGCCTACCGAGCCGTTGCTGTTCATCAAGCCGGGCAGTTGCGTGGTGCCGTTGGAAGGCGGTTTCAGCATTCCAACCGAGCGCGGCTCGGTGCATTACGAAGCGGAAATCGCGGTATTGATCGGCAAGCCTTTGTCGAACAAGCCCAGCCGTGAAGAAGTGCTCGACGCCATCTCCGGCTTCGCCCCGGCCCTGGACCTGACCCTGCGCGACAAGCAGGCCGAGCTGAAAGCCAAGGGCTTGCCGTGGGAAATCGCCAAGTCTTTCGACGGCGCGGCAGTCATCGCACCGTTCGTGGTGGGCAGTACGTTCCCGGACGTGACCGATATCGGCATCCGCCTGACCATCAATGGCGAAGTGCGCCAGGATGGCAACAGCGCGCAAATGCTCAACCCGATCATTCCGATGATCCAGCACATGGCCGGCTGCTTCTCGCTGCAAGCGGGTGATGTGATCCTCACCGGCACCCCGGCCGGCGTGGGCCCGCTGAATGTGGGTGATGAGCTGGTGCTGGAGCTGTCGGGTGTGAATCGCTTCGAAAGCAGCGTTCGCTAAACCCTGGCGAAACGCGGTTAAAAATGTGGGAGCGGGCTTGCCCGCGATGCAGGCACCTCGGTCATCTGACGTACCGAGTCGCCTGCATCGCGGGCAAGCCCGGCTCCCACAGGGTTTTGTGTGCGCCTGGAGTTTCCAGTTTTTTGCATTTTTTTCACACATCATCCGGATAATCCTCAGCCACTTGCACACGGGCACCTCGATCCTGTGCTATCACCTAACGCTGACTTTCCGGAAAAAGCACCCAATGGCCGTGCCCCTGCCTACCGTCACCCCCAAGCTGCGTTCCCGCCTTGCCCTGCGCTGGTATTCCTGGCTATTGCTGGCGGGCGTGATTGTGTACGGCGTTGCCTGGGCCATGCACTGGGATGATCGCGGCGTACTGTGGATGCTGGAACGCTTCGAAACCCCCGCCGAGCGCCAAGAGAGCGTGTGGCTGCCGGACTATCATGCCGTCATCGATGGCAAGCTTTTGCCGGGGATGGAGAAGGACGAGGCTTCGGACGTCTCCTACAACCCTCAGACCAAAACCCTGTTTTCCGTGATGGGCAAAAACCCATTCCTCGTCGAGTTGAGCCTGCAAGGCGATGTGTTGCGCAAGATGCCGCTCAATGGCTGGGATAACCCGGAAGGTATCACCGTGATGGAAAACGGTTTGATGGCGGTGGTCGATGAGCGCCAGCACACGGTGACCCTCGTCAAGGTCGTCGCCACCACCCAGCAATTGAACAAGGCTGACTTCCCGAGTTACGACCTGGGCCCCTCCAAGGATCAAAACAAAGCGTTTGAGGCCGTGGCTTGGGACAAGCCTAACCAGCAACTGGTGTTCGGTGAGGAACGCCCGCCGGCACTGTTTACCTGGAAAAGCGACGGCAGCCAGGCCCTGGTCGGCAGCAAGCAAAAGCTCGCCAGCACCGAGCTGGATATGCGTAACCTCTCGGCCCTGGCCGTCGACCCGCGGACCGGCCATTTACTGGTGCTGTCGGCTGATTCCCACCTGTTGCTGGAGCTGGACGAGAAGGGCGGGCAAGTCAGCTTCATGACCTTGCTCGGCGGTTTCAACGGCCTTAAAAACACCATTCCCCGTGCAGAGGGCGTGACCATGGACGACGACGGCACGCTGTACATGGTCAGCGAGCCAAACCTGTTCTATCGCTTCGAAAAACAGAAATAACGGACAGATTGCGTCGGATATTTCTCTATCAGCGGCATTCGCCAGACACTGGGGTACGTTTAAGTTTAAATTCAGACAGGCGTGATATTCATTCGCCACTTTTGAACTTGAGCCCCTCCGATGCGACGACTAGCCCGCCCCAAACCTATGTTCTTTATTCTTGCACTGATCGCCCTGGTCAGCGCCGGGGTCGTTGCGCAGCATTTTCGCCTGTTCGAGCGCGCTTGGTTCAACTGGCAAGTGTGGCGCAAGCCGGTGAATGAGCGCTCCATCGGCCTGGCGGACTACCGGGTAGCCCTGGAGGCCCAGGTGATCGAGGGGCTCAACGACGACGTCTCGGCTCTTACCTACGACCCAGTGCGCAAAAGCCTGTTTACCGTCACCAATAAAAACGCCGAACTGATCGAGTTGTCGCTGGAGGGCAAGATCCTGCGGCGTATTCCCTTGGTGGGATTTGGCGATGCCGAGGCGGTGGAATTTATCAGCGACAACACTTATGTCATTAGCGATGAGCGCCAGCAGCGCTTGATCAAGGTCCATGTGGATGACGACACCCAATTCCTCGACGCCGCCGATGCGGAGCAAATGACGCTGGGCCTGCACGTTGGCGGCAATAAGGGGTTTGAAGGCCTGGCGTACGACTCGGTGGGCAAGCGCCTGTTCGTCGCCAAGGAGCGCGACCCGATGCTGATCTATGAGGTCCATGGCTTTCCCCATTTCAAACCGGAAAAAACCTACTCGGTGCACGTGATCAACAACCCCAAGCGTGACGCCGGGCTGTTTGTGCGTGACCTCTCGAGCCTGCAATACGACGAGCGCAGCGGCCATCTCTTGGCGCTGTCGGATGAGTCGTTTCTGGTGCTGGAACTGGATATCGACGGTCGCCCGTTGAGCAGTCTGTCGCTGCTGAACGGGCGCCATGGCCTGAAGAAGCGCGTGCCCCAGGCGGAAGGGATCGCGATGGATGATGACGGTAACTTGTACCTGACCAGCGAGCCGAACCTGTTCTACGTGTTCAAGAAGCCAAATCCCTGAAGCACCACAGAACCAAATGTGGGAGCTGGCTTGCCTGCTCCCACATAAAGCACAGCCGGTGGGGTTAGGCCTTGAGGGTTTTCACACCGTCGGAAGTGCCCAGCAACAACACATCCGCCGGACGCGCCGCGAACAAACCATTGGTGACTACACCAACGATCGCGTTGATCTGCGTCTCAAGCGCCACCGGATTGGTGATCTGCATGTTGAACACGTCGAGGATGATGTTGCCGTTGTCAGTCAACACGCCTTCGCGGTACACCGGGTCGCCGCCCAGTTTCACCAACTCGCGGGCCACGTGGCTACGGGCCATCGGGATGACCTCAACCGGCAACGGGAACGCGCCGAGTACCGGCACCAGCTTGCTGGCGTCCGCGATGCAGATAAAGGTCTTGGCCACGGCCGCGACGATCTTCTCGCGGGTCAGGGCTGCGCCGCCGCCTTTGATCAAGTTCAGGTGTTCGTCGCTTTCATCGGCACCGTCAACGTAGAACTCCAGGTCGCTCACGGTGTTGAGCTCATACACCGGAATCCCATGGCCCTTGAGGCGCGCGGCGGTGGCTTCGGAGCTGGCCACGGCGCCGTCGAATGCGCCCTTGTGCTGAGCCAGTGCATCGATAAAGCAGTTGGCGGTGGAGCCGGTGCCGACACCGACGATGCTCTTGTCGTCGAGTTTAGGAAGGATTAAATCGACGGCGGCCTGGGCCACTGCCTGTTTGAGTTGATCCTGGGTCATGCGGGCTCCGGAACGGGCGGGGAGTAAAGAGGGGCGCGAGTATAACCCAACAAAACCTCTGGATTCGTGTGGTCGCCCGGCCGAACGCTGGGTTAGACTCCTTGGCCCTGCCCATCCCGCCCAGTGATTTCCGCCGATGCTTGAACAGTACGTCAAAAAGATCCTCACCTCGCGCGTTTACGACGTTGCCGTAGAAACCCCGTTGCAGACCGCCCGCCAGCTTTCCGAACGGCTGGGCAACAAGGTCTGGCTCAAGCGTGAAGACTTGCAGCCGGTGTTCTCGTTCAAGATTCGCGGCGCCTACAACAAGCTGACCCAACTGAGCGCCGAAGAGCGTGCGCGCGGTGTGGTCACGGCGTCGGCGGGCAACCATGCCCAGGGCCTAGCCCTGGCGGCCAAGGTACTGGGGGTGAAAGCCACTATTGTCATGCCCAAGACCACTCCGGAGATCAAGGTCGAAGGCGTGCGCTCGCGTGGCGGCAAAGTGGTGCTGCATGGCGATTCCTTCCCGGAAGCTCTGGCCTACTCGCTGAAACTGGTCGACGAAAAAGGCTACGTCTACATTCACCCCTACGATGATCCACACACCATTGCCGGGCAGGGCACCGTGGCGATGGAAATTCTGCGCCAGCACCCGGGGCCGCTGGACGCGATTTTTGTACCGGTGGGCGGCGGCGGGCTGATCGCGGGTATTGCGGCCTATGTGAAATACCTGCGCCCAGAGATCAAAATCATTGGCGTCGAACCGGACGATTCCAATTGCCTGCAAGCCGCGATGGCGGCGGGTGAGCGCGTGGTGCTGCCGACCGTGGGCCTCTTTGCCGATGGCGTGGCGGTGGCACAGATCGGCCAGCACACCTTCGACATCTGCAAGGACTACGTCGATGAAGTGATCACCGTGAGCACCGATGAAATCTGTGCGGCGATCAAGGATATCTACGACGACACCCGCTCCATCACCGAACCAGCGGGCGCCTTGGGCGTGGCAGGTATCAAGAAATACGTCGAGACCCGTGGCGTTACCGGGCAGACCCTGGTGGCGATCGACTCCGGCGCCAACGTCAACTTCGACCGCCTGCGCCATGTGGCCGAGCGCGCCGAGTTGGGTGAAGGCCGCGAAGCCATCATCGCCGTGACCATCCCCGAAAAGCCCGGCAGCTTCAAGGCGTTCTGCGAGGCTGTGGGCAAGCGCCAGATCACCGAATTCAACTATCGCTTCCACTCCGGCAGTGAGGCACACATTTTTGTCGGCGTGCAGACCCACCCGGAAACCGACCCGCGCAGCGCGCTGATCACCAGCCTCACCAGCCAGGGTTTCCCGGTGCTGGACCTGACCGAGAACGAGCTGGCCAAGTTGCACATCCGCCACATGGTCGGCGGCCATGCGGCCCACGTCAGCAATGAAGTGGTGTTTCGCTTCGAATTCCCGGAGCGTCCGGGCGCCTTGTTCAACTTTCTTAACAAATTGGGCGGGCGTTGGAACATCTCGATGTTCCACTATCGCAACCACGGCGCAGCAGACGGCCGTGTGGTCGCCGGCCTGCAAGTGCCGGCGGACGAGCGCCACCTGGTACCGGCAGCCCTGGAAGCCATCGGCTACCCGTACTGGGATGAAAGCGATAACCCGGCCTACACACTGTTCCTCGGATGAGCGACTACGCTGATTGGGGCGGCCTTAAGGAAGACGACACATGGAAACCCTGACCACCCTGAAAGTTATCCACATCGCGGCCACCGTATTGCTGCTGCTCAGCGGCCTGGGCTTGGCGTTGCTGGCCTGGCGCAAGCGCAGCGCCGGCCCGGCGGTGACCGTGCAACGCCCGTGGGCGTTCGTCTGGTTGTTGATGGGCATTTGCGTCGTCAGCATGCCGTTTACCGGTTGGTGGCTGGTGCACCTGACCGGCTGGCCGCTGGGCCAGACCTGGATCCTCGGTTCCAGCATCCTCTACACCGTGGCGGCGCTGGCGTGGTTCTGGCTGGTGGCGCGGCTTAATCGCCTGCGTAAGGGCGAGGGCGGCAGCTTGAACTTCACGTTGGTGCTGGCGGTAATCAGCCTGGTGGGGTTTGTGGCGATTGCCGGTTTGATGGGTGCCAAGCCTGTCTGAATGAGTGCCTACCTGCTGCTGAAAACCCTGCATATTCTCTCGTCGACCGTACTGTTCGGGCTGGGCGCGGGCTCGGCTTACTACGCGTTACGCGCCTGGCGCACCGGCAACGTGGAAGTGATCGCCGTGACCTTCAAGCACTTGGTGTTCGCCGATTGGGCGTTTACCGCGACCACGGCGGTGTTCCAGCCGTTGAGCGGGATTGGCTTGATGCATCTGGCGGGCTGGTCGCTGCAGCAGAGTTGGTTGCAGTGGACGTTCGGTTTGTATGTGCTGGCGGGGATCTGCTGGCTGCCGGTGGTGTGGTTGCAGATTCGCGTACACAAGATGGCGGAGCGGGCGTTGCGGGAGGGGACGGCGATGCCGATCAAGGCCACGACCTATATGCGCTGGTGGTTTGGCCTGGGGTGGCCGGCGTTCCTGGCGTTTATGGCGATTTTCTACTTGATGGTGGCCAAGCCTATGTAGTGAGCGGGCTTGCCCCGCGCTGGGTGGCGGAGCCGCCCCAAACCAGGCGAATTGGATTCATCTGGAATTCGGCATTGTCTGTATTAGGGCTGCTTCGCAGCCCAGCGCGGGGCAAGCCCGCTCACTACAGGTCAGCTGCGCAACGTGATGACCGGCCAGCCACGCTTCTCGGCCTCGGCCCGCAAATTCGGGTCCGGATCCACTGCCACCGGATGAGTCACTTGCTCCAGCAGCGGTAAATCATTCATCGAGTCGCTGTAGAAGTAACTGTCTTCCAGGCTGAACCCGGTCTCTGCCAGCCAGCGATTCAAACGTGTCACCTTGCCCTCGCGAAAGCACGGCACGTCGGTGCTGCGCCCGGTATAACGGCCGTTTTCCATCTCGCACTCGGTGGCGATCAGGGTTTCCACGCCCAGGCGTGCGGCAATCGGCGCGGTGACGAAACGGTTGGTGGCGGTGATGATCACCAGCGTGTCACCGGCGGCGCGGTGCTTGGCCAGCAGTTCGGCGGCCAGCGGCAGCATCAGCGGCTCGATGCAGTCGCGCATGAAGTCATTGTGCCACTCATCCAGTTGGGCCATCTCGGTACGGCCGAGGATTTCCAGGCTGAAGTTCAGGTAGGCGGCATTGTCCAGCTTGCCGGCCAGGTAATCCTGGTAGAACTCGTCGTTGCGCGCCTTGTAGGCGACGGGGTCGAGAATCCCGCGTTCACAGAGGTAATCGCCCCAGGCGTGATCGCTGTCACCGCCAAGAAGGGTGTTGTCCAAGTCGAATAAAGCCAGGCGCATTGCAGTTACTCGCTGAAAAGTCTGTAAAAAGGCGTCCAGAATACGGTCTTTTCACAAGAGTGCACATAAGGTAAGAAGCCTCGTTGCCGCTGGAACAACCTTTGTGGAACAATGCGGCGACATGCGTTTGCGAGGTTGTTGCCGTGATCGACCCCGATGGTTTCCGTCCTAATGTCGGGATTATTCTTACGAATGATGCCGGACAGGTGCTATGGGCTCGCCGAATCAACCAAGATGCCTGGCAGTTTCCTCAAGGCGGAATCAACCCCGACGAAACCCCTGAAGACGCCTTGTACCGTGAGTTGAATGAAGAAGTCGGCCTTGAGCGTGAAGATGTGCAGATTCTGGCCTGTACCCGTGGCTGGTTGCGCTATCGTTTGCCGCAACGCCTGGTGCGTACCCACAGCCAACCGCTGTGCATCGGCCAGAAGCAGAAATGGTTTCTCCTGCGCCTGATCTCCGACGAGCAGCGGGTGCGGATGGATTTGACCGGTAAACCGGAGTTCGATGGCTGGCGCTGGGTCAGCTATTGGTACCCGTTGGGCCAGGTGGTGACATTCAAGCGCGAAGTGTATCGTCGCGCTCTCAAAGAGCTTGCCCCGCGCCTTTTAGCGCGCGACTGACGACGGAGTTCGACCCCGAGCCATGCTCAATACGCTGCGCAAGATCGTCCAGGAAGTTAACTCCGCCAAGGATCTCAAGGCGGCGTTGGGGATTATTGTGTTGCGCGTCAAGGAAGCCATGGGCAGCCAGGTCTGCTCGGTTTACCTGCTGGACCCCGAGACCAACCGTTTTGTGCTGATGGCCACCGAGGGCCTGAACAAGCGCTCCATCGGCAAGGTCAGCATGGCGCCCAATGAAGGTCTGGTGGGCCTGGTGGGGACGCGTGAAGAACCCCTGAATCTCGAACATGCAGCCGATCACCCGCGTTACCGCTACTTTGCCGAAACCGGCGAAGAGCGTTACGCCTCGTTCCTCGGCGCACCGATCATTCACCACCGCCGCGTTGTGGGCGTGTTGGTCATCCAGCAAAAAGAGCGCCGTCAGTTCGACGAAGGTGAAGAAGCCTTCCTGGTGACGATGAGTGCGCAATTGGCCGGGGTTATCGCCCACGCCGAGGCGACGGGCTCGATTCGCGGCCTGGGGCGTGAAGGCAAGGGCATCCAGGAAGCCAAGTTCGTCGGCGTGCCGGGCTCGCCGGGCGCTGCGGTTGGTACGGCGGTGGTCATGTTGCCGCCGGCGGACCTGGATGTGGTGCCGGACAAGACCGTCAAAGACATCGACGCCGAAATCAAACTGTTCAAGACCGCCCTGGAAGGCGTGCGCGCCGACATGCGCAACCTCTCGACCAAGTTGGCGACCCAGCTGCGGCCCGAAGAGCGCGCGCTGTTCGACGTGTACCAGATGATGCTCGATGACGCGTCCCTGGGTAACGAAGTCAAGACTGTGATCAAGACCGGCCAGTGGGCTCAGGGCGCGTTGCGCCAGGTGGTCACCGATCACGTCAACCGTTTCGAATTGATGGACGACGCCTACCTGCGCGAGCGTGCTTCGGATGTGCGTGACCTCGGTCGCCGTCTGCTGGCCTACCTGCAGGAAGACCGCACCACCAACCTGGTCTACCCCGACAACACCATCCTGATCAGTGAAGAACTGACCGCCACCATGCTCGGCGAAGTGCCAGAGGGCAAACTGGTGGGCCTGGTGTCGGTACTCGGTTCGGGTAACTCCCACGTCGCGATCCTGGCCCGGGCCATGGGCATCCCGACGGTAATGGGCCTGGTGGACCTGCCATATTCCAAAGTGGATGGCATCGACATGATCGTCGATGGCCATCGCGGCGAAGTGTTTACCAACCCCAGCGACGTGCTGCGCAAGCAATACGCCGAAGTGGTTGAAGAAGAGAAACAGCTGGCGCTGGGCCTCGACTCATTGCGCGAACTGCCGTGCGTGACCACCGATGGGCATCGTGTGCCGCTGCTGGTCAACACTGGCTTGCTGGCGGATGTAGCCCGTGCGCAACAGCGCGGCGCCGAAGGGGTGGGCCTGTACCGCACCGAAGTGCCGTTCATGATCAATCAGCGTTTTCCGAGCGAGAAGGAGCAGCTGGCGATTTATCGCGAGCAACTGCAGGCCTTCCACCCGCTACCGGTGACCATGCGCAGCCTGGACATCGGCGGCGACAAGTCACTGTCGTATTTCCCGATCAAGGAAGACAACCCCTTCCTTGGCTGGCGCGGCATTCGCGTCACGCTCGACCATCCTGAAATTTTCCTCGTACAAACCCGCGCCATGCTCAAGGCCAGCGAAGGCCTGAATAACCTGCGCATCCTGCTGCCGATGATTTCCGGCACCCATGAGCTGGAAGAGGCGCTGCACCTGATCCACCGCGCGTGGGGCGAAGTGCGCGATGAAGGCGCCGACGTACCGATGCCGCCGATTGGCGTGATGATCGAAATCCCGGCGGCGGTGTACCAGGCTAAAGAGCTGGCGCGGCAGGTGGATTTCCTTTCGGTGGGTTCCAACGACCTGACCCAATACCTGCTGGCCGTGGACCGTAACAACCCACGGGTGGCCGACCTCTACGACTACCTGCACCCGGCGGTGCTGCAAGCCTTGCAACACGTGGTGCGCGACGCCCATGCCGAAGGCAAGCCGGTGAGCATCTGCGGTGAAATGGCCGGCGACCCCGCGGCGGCGGTGCTGTTGATGGCGATGGGCTTTGACAGCCTGTCGATGAACGCTACCAACTTGCCGAAGGTGAAGTGGATGCTGCGTCAGGTCGAACTGAGCATGGCCAAGGATCTGCTGGCAGAGCTGATGACCATCGACAACCCGCAAGTTATCCACAGCTCGCTGCAACTGGCGCTGAAGAACCTGGGGCTGACGCGGATGATCAACCCGGGCTCCGCGAAGAGCCTCTGACTTCAGATGGTGGGCTTTTGTAGTGAGCGGGCTTGCCCCGCGCTGGGCTGCGAAGCAGCCCTAATACAATCACCGCATGCTTTCAGATAGAGCCGGTTAGCTGGTTTTGGGGCGGCTTCGCCACCCAGCGCGGGGCAAGCCCGCTCACTACAAGCTGAGTTCTACCTCGCCAAGTCGCCCACCATGCGGCCCAAAACTGCGCTCCACCATCCGCCGCGACCCATCTGCATTCACAATCAACGCCGTACTCGCCCGCGTGCCGTAACTCGGGCTGGCAATAAACACGCTCGACAACAAACTCTCAGTCGCCAAGCCCACCCCGGTATCCGGCAAATCCGCAAACGGCGCCGTCTGCGGATCACTCAAAATATCCAACAACGCCTCAGGCTGCGGGTCCTCCAGCATCTCGCTCAACGCCGCTTTGGCCTTGATCAGCTTGGGCCACGGCGTGTCCAGCCCGGCATTGGACAACCCATACACCCCGGCCTCCAAACGCGTCGGCTCAGTGTGATTAGCGTTGTAGTGCCACAACTCATTGCGCGTACCCACCAGCAGGTTAAACCCGGCATATTCAATCGATCGACCGTTAACATCGGCCAGATACGCTTCAATCGGCAACGAACCACTGAGAAACCGCGCCACTAACTCCCCGCGCGACTTACGTGCCGGCGGCTGGTGCGGGTCGCGGATATTGGTCAAGGCGGCAAAGCGCCCGTCGGCATTCACCCCCAGCCAGGTACCGCCTGCTTCCTGATCGCGGCCGGCGAAGACTTCGGGCACGTCCGGCCATTGGGCCAGCGGCAGGCTGGGGCGAGCGTAGAACTCATCACGGTTGGCCGCGACGATCAGCGGTTGGGCGTGGCCCGGCCGCCAGGCGAAAACAATCAGGCACATCAGGCGATTCCCTTTTGTGTTTTTTGCCACTCTACCGGCAGCAACGCAGGCGTTCCATCGTATCCAGTTGGGTTGCATGCCTTCCATCCGTTAACATGCCGGACTTGGTCTGGGGGCTCCCATGGAATTTCTGCTGTATTTGCTGCTCGGCGCCTGTGCGGGCGTGCTCGCCGGGCTGTTTGGCGTGGGCGGCGGGATTATCATCGTGCCGGTGCTGGTGTTCAGCTTCACCTTGCAGGGCTTTGATCCGCAAGTGCTGACCCACCTGGCCGTGGGCACTTCCCTGGCGACGATCATCTTTACCTCGGTGAATGCCGTGCGTGAGCACCATCGGCGTGGCGCGGTGCGTTGGCCGATCTTTGTGTGGATGACCGTGGGTATCCTGATCGGCGCAGGCTTTGGTGCACTGACCGCCGAGGCGATTTCCGGCCCCCACCTGCAAAAGATCATCGGCGTGTTTGCCTTGTTGGTGGCCGTGCAACTGGCCCTGGAGGTCAAGCCCAAGGCCAACCGAACGGTGCCGGGCAAGGTTGGCCTGACCATCGCCGGCACATTTATCGGCTGGGCTTCGGCGATTTTCGGGATTGGCGGCGGCTCGCTGACCGTACCGTTCCTGACCTGGCGCAGCGTGCCGATGCAGCAGGCTGTGGCCACTTCATCGGCTTGTGGCCTGCCGATTGCGCTGGCCAGTGCATTAAGTTTCATGATTCTGGGCTGGCATGACCCGCTGTTGCCCGCTCATAGTCTAGGGTTCGTGTATTTGCCGGCACTGTTGGGCATTGCGCTGACCAGTATGGTGTTCGCCCGTTTCGGCGCACGCCTGGCGCATCGGTTGTCGCCTCGATTGCTCAAGCGGTTGTTCGCCGGGCTGCTGTTCTGTGTCGGTTTAAACTTTTTGTTGTAATGCAGGCTTAATCGCGCCCGGGCATGGTCCGGGCGCTATAACGAATGATTTAACGAGGAGTCGCAATGCTGCCTTACCCGCAGATCGACCCGGTGGCCTTGGCTATCGGTCCGCTGAAAATCCACTGGTACGGGTTGATGTACCTGATCGGCATCGGCGGTGCCTGGTTTCTGGCTTCCCGACGCCTGAACCGTTTCGATCCGACCTGGACCAAGGAGAAGCTCTCCGACCTGATCTTCTGGTTGTCGATGGGCGTTATCGTCGGCGGGCGCCTGGGGTATGTGCTGTTCTACGACCTCTCCGCGTACATCGCCAACCCGACGCTGATTTTCGAAGTGTGGAAGGGCGGCATGGCGTTCCACGGTGGGTTTATCGGCGTGATGATCGCCGCCTGGTGGTTTGGCCGGCGTAACGGCAAGTCGTTCTTCCAACTGATGGACTTCATCGCACCGATGGTGCCGATCGGCCTGGGCGCTGGGCGTATCGGTAACTTCATCAATGCCGAACTCTGGGGCAAGCCGACCGACCTGCCGTGGGCGATGGTGTTCCCGCCGTTCAGCGACCCGGCGCAATTGCCGCGCCACCCGTCGCAGCTCTACCAGTTCGCGTTGGAAGGCGTGGCACTGTTCCTTATCCTGTACCTCTTCTCGCGCAAGCCGCGCCCGACCATGGCCGTGTCCGGCATGTTCGCGTTGTTCTACGGGATCTTCCGATTCATCGTCGAGTTCGTGCGCGTGCCGGATGCGCAATTGGGCTACCTGGCGTTCGGTTGGGTGACCATGGGGCAGATCCTTAGCCTGCCAATGATCCTGGGCGGCCTGGGCTTGCTGTGGTGGGCCTACAACCGCCCGCAGCCTTTGAAGAACACCGCGCTTTAAATTCGAATGCCGAGGCCTGCAAGGTCTCGGCTTCAACGATACGGGTAAACAAATGAAGCAATATCTCGAACTACTGAACGACGTCATGACCAATGGATTGACCAAGGGCGATCGCACCGGCACCGGCACCAAGGCCGTGTTTGCCCGTCAGTATCGGCATAACTTGGCCGACGGCTTCCCGCTGCTGACCACCAAGAAGCTTCACTTCAAAAGCATCGCCAACGAGCTGATCTGGATGTTGAGTGGCAACACCAACATCAAGTGGCTCAACGAAAACGGCGTAAAGATCTGGGACGAATGGGCGACCGAAGAAGGTGACCTGGGCCCGGTGTACGGCGAGCAGTGGACCGCCTGGCCGACCAAGGATGGCGGCACGATCAACCAGATCGACTACATGGTCCACACGCTCAAGACCAACCCGAACAGCCGCCGCATCCTGTTCCACGGCTGGAACGTCGAGTACCTGCCGGACGAGACCAAGAGCCCGCAGGAAAACGCGCGCAACGGCAAACAAGCCCTGCCGCCGTGCCACTTGCTGTACCAGGCATTCGTGCACGACGGTCACCTGTCGATGCAGTTGTATATCCGCAGCTCCGACGTATTCCTCGGCCTGCCGTACAACACCGCTGCGCTGGCGTTGCTGACCCATATGCTGGCCCAGCAGTGCGACCTGATCCCCCACGAGATCATCGTCACCACCGGCGACACTCACGCGTACAGCAACCATATGGAGCAGATCAAGACCCAGCTGGCGCGCACGCCGAAGAAGCTGCCGGAACTGGTGATCAAGCGTAAGCCTGCGTCGATCTATGACTACAAGTTCGAAGACTTCGAGATCGTGGGCTACGACGCCGACCCAAGCATCAAGGCCGACGTCGCGATCTAAAGATTATCTCGATCAAATGTGGGAGCGGGCTTGCTCGCGAAAGCTGTACATCAGATACACATTCAGTTACTGACACACCGCCTTCGCGAGCAAGCCCGCTCCCACATTTGGTCCGTGCTCACTTGAGTTAATGGCCGTGGCTTCTGCCCACATGTGAGGGCTCAGCCTCGCTCGCCGCCACACTCCCACTGACTTCCAGCCGCTGCAGAATCCCGCATTCCGGCCCGCCGCCACAGCGTTGGCGCAGGTCCAGCAACTGCTCCTGCAATGCCAACAACCCATCAATCCGCGCTTTCACGTGGTGGATATGCTCATCGATCAACGCGTTCACGTTTTCGCACTGGTCTTGGGGGCTGTCGCGTAGCCCAAGCAGGCTGCGGATTTCTTCCAAGGTCATGTCGAGGCTGCGGCAATTGCGGATAAAGATCAGCCGCTCGGTGTGTGCCTGGGTGTACACACGGTAGTTGGCCTCGGTGCGTGCCGGGGGCGGCAACAGGCCTTCCTTCTCGTAATAACGGATGGTTTCAACCGGGCAGTCGGTCAGTTTGGCCAGTTCGCCGATCTTCATTGCGGCAATCTCCAAATGGGTGCTTGACCCTATAGTGGCTACAGGGTCTTTACTTGGCAACAGGCACCTTTATGGACGCGACAGAATGAGCGATTCCCTCCACACCCCGCATAAACACGACCATGACCACGATCATGGCCCGAAAAAACTCACGCCTGTGCATGATCATGGCCACGGAGGCTCTTGCTGTTCCGGCACCCCAGCCCCTGCGCGGGTGCAACTGAGCGAAGCGCCCACCGCCGGCTCGCGCCTGAGCACTTTTCGCATCGAAGCCATGGACTGCCCCACCGAGCAGACGCTGATCCAGAACAAACTGGGCAAGCTGGCTGGTGTGCAGCAGCTGGAATTCAACCTCATCAATCGCATCCTTGGCGTCACCCACGACCTGCCAAGCACTGCGCCGATCATCGACGCGATCAAATCCATCGGCATGCAGGCTGACCCCATCGAGGAAGGCACTCCGGCCGCCGCGCCGCCCGCCAAGAAACCCTGGTGGCCGCTGGCGTTGTCCGGTGTGGGCGCGTTGGGCGCCGAAGTGCTGCACTTCACCAATGCCGCGCCCACGTGGGTGATCGCGGTGGTGGCGCTGATCTCGATTCTCAGCGGCGGCCTCACCACCTATAAAAAGGGCTGGATTGCCCTGAAAAACCTCAACCTGAACATCAATGCCCTGATGAGCATCGCGGTGACCGGCGCGATCCTGATCGGCCAATGGCCGGAAGCGGCGATGGTGATGTTCCTGTTCACCGTGGCCGAGTTGATCGAAGCCAAGTCCCTGGACAGAGCGCGCAACGCCATCAGTGGCTTGATGCAGATGACACCAGAGCAGGCCACGGTGCAGCAGGTTGATGGATCATGGGCTGAAAAAGAGGTCAAAAGCATTGATCTGGGTGCAATCGTGCGGGTAAAGCCCGGCGAGCGCATCGGCCTGGACGGTGAAGTCACTGCCGGCCAATCGACGATTGACCAGGCGTCGATCACTGGCGAAAGCCTGCCGATTGAAAAGGCCGTGGGCGATAAAGTCTTCGCCGGCACCATCAACCAGGCCGGCTCCCTGGAATACAAAGTCACCGCAGCGGCTAACAACTCCACTTTGGCGCGTATCATTCACGCGGTGGAACAGGCCCAAGGCGCACGGGCACCGACCCAGCGTTTCGTCGACCGCTTCTCGAAGATCTACACCCCGGCCGTGTTCCTGTTCGCGCTGGGCGTAGCGGTGATTCCGCCGCTGTTCATGGCCGGCGTGTGGTTCGACTGGATCTACCGCGCCCTGGTCCTGCTGGTGGTTGCGTGCCCCTGTGCCTTGGTGATTTCCACGCCTGTGACCATCGTCAGTGGCCTGGCGGCGGCGGCGCGCAAAGGCATCCTGATCAAGGGCGGCGTGTACCTGGAGGGTGGTTACAAGCTCGACTACCTGGCCCTCGACAAGACCGGCACCATCACCCACGGCAAACCGGTGCAAACCGATTACTTGGCGCTCTTCCCCAACATCGAAGACAGCGCACCGGCGCTGGCCGCCAGTTTGGCCGGGCGTTCCGATCACCCGGTGTCGCTGGCGATTGCCAACGCGGCTGTGGATAAAAACCTGCCGATGCACGTTGTGGATAACTTCGAAGCCTTGGCCGGGCGTGGCGTGCGTGGCGATATCAACGGCGAAACCTACCACCTGGGCAACCACCGCCTGGTAGAAGACCTGGGCCTGTGCTCACCGGAGCTGGAAGAGAAACTCTTCGCCCTGGAAAAACAGGGCAAGTCCGTGGTGCTGCTGCTCGACAAGTCCGGCCCGCTGGCGCTGTTCGCCGTCGCCGACACGGTCAAGGACAGCAGCCGTGAAGCGATCCAGCAGTTGCATGACCTGGGCATCAAAACCCTGATGCTCACCGGCGACAACACCCACACCGCCCAGGCGATTGCTGCCCAGGTCGGCATCGACCAGGCCCAGGGCGACCTGTTGCCTACGGATAAGCTGCAAGCCATTGAAGCCCTGTATGGCCAAGGGTTCCGCGTGGGCATGGTCGGCGACGGTATCAACGATGCGCCAGCCCTGGCCCGCGCCGAGATCGGTTTTGCCATGGCTGCAGCCGGCACCGACACGGCCATTGAGACCGCCGATGTGGCGCTGATGGACGATGATTTGCGCAAGATTCCGGCATTCATTCGTCTGTCGCGGCAAACGTCGAGTATCCTCAAGCAGAACATCGCCCTGGCGCTGGTGATCAAGGCGATCTTCCTCGCGGTCACTTTCCTGGGCATGGCCACCATGTGGATGGCGGTGTTCGCCGACATGGGCGTGAGCCTGCTGGTGGTGTTCAACGGCCTGCGCCTGTTGCGCAAATAATTGAGGTGAGGGTGGTGTGCTGAGTGCCGAGTTGAAGGCTTTTTTCATGGTCGCCCGCCTGGGCAGTATTACCCAGGCGGCGAAAAAACTCGGCCTGAGCCAACCCACCGTCACCACCCAGATCCGCAACCTGGAAAGCCAATACGGCGTTGAGCTGTTCTACCGAGGTGGCCGTCGCCTCACCGTCAGCGACGAAGGTGCGCGCCTGCTGCCGATGGTCAAGGCGCTGTTGCAGCAGGAAGCGGACATCGAGTTTTTCCTGCGCAACAGTGGCCAGGTCCAGGGTGCGCTGAGGATCGCCGCGACGGCGCCGTATTACATCCTCGACCTGGTCAAAGCCTTTCGCGAACGCCTGCCGCAGGTGGAGGTGTCGGTGGAAATCGGCAACTCCCAGCAGGTGCTTGAAGCGCTGGACGATTACCGCGTTGATGTCGCTGCGTCGTCGCAGCTGCTGGAAGACCCGCGCCTTATTCGCCGCGTGCTGGGCACCGACCCTTTGGTGCTGGCGGTGCATCGCAATCATCCACTGGCCAAGCTCGATCATGTACCGCTCACTGCGTTGGCCGGGCATACCTTGTTGATGCGTGAAGCCGGCTCCACCACGCGGCGCCTGACCGAAGAAATGCTACAGGGCGCAAGCGTAAGTTACGGCCCGCTGTTGGAAATCGGCAGCCGGGAATCGATTCGCGAGGCGGTGCTGCGCAATATTGGCATCAGCATCATTGCCCGCCAGGAAGTGCCGCATGATCCGCAGTTGCGGGTGTTGACCATCGAGAATGCGCCGCAGATCCCGGAGTATTTGTACTGCCTCAAGGAGCGCAAAGGCGCGCGGTTGCCGGCGGCGTTTCTGGGGTTGGCACAAGAGATGTCACCGATTTAAGGTTGTTTGGTGGCCTTTGAATCGCCATCGCAGGCAAGCCAGCTCCCACAGTTGAATGTGTTCACAGATCAACACTGTGGGAGCCGGGCTTGCCCGCGATGAGGCCTGCCCAGGCAGTCCATCTCCATTCGTCCTACCCAAATCCACGAATACCACTATTACTGCCTTTTGCCTTCCTGCCACACCAGCGACGCATTGCCTGCCTAGCATGGCCTTCATCAGTTTGATGAGGTGCCTCCATGAACACAGCCCTGACCCAACCCGGCGCGCCAATGAAGGTGCGCGGTATCCAGAAACGCTTCGGCGCTTTTACCGCGCTGGATAACGTCTCCCTGGACGTCGCCGCTGGCGAGCTGGTGTGCCTGCTGGGCCCGTCCGGCTGCGGCAAGACCACCTTGTTACGTTGCATCGCTGGCCTGGAGCGCCAGGACAGCGGCGAACTTTACCTGGGCAGCCGCGATGTTTCCCTGCTGCCACCCCAGGCGCGGGACTACGGCATTCTGTTCCAGTCCTACGCGCTGTTTCCCAACCTGACTGTCGAAGCGAATATCGGCTACGGCCTCGCCGGCAGCGGCCGCGATGAAGTGCGCAAGCGCGTCGGGCAGATGCTCGAACTGGTCGGCCTGGTCGGCAGTGAAAAGAAATACCCGGGCCAACTCTCCGGCGGCCAGCAGCAACGCGTTGCGCTCGCCCGGGCATTGGCGCCGGCGCCCTCATTGCTGTTGCTGGACGAACCGATGTCGGCCCTCGACGCCCGCGTGCGCGAACATCTGTGCACCGAGCTGCGCCAACTGCAACGCCGCCTGGGCATCACCACGCTGATGGTCACCCACAACCAGGACGAAGCCATGCTGATGGCCGACCGCATCGCGGTGATGAACAACGGCAAGGTCGAGCAATACGCCACGCCCCAGGAGATCTATGACCGCCCGGCCACCCCGTTCGTGGCGGAGTTTGTCGGCCAGGGCAACTGGCTGCCGTTCAGTCGCAACAGTGCCAGCCACGCGCAGGTCGGCGGGATGAACATGCGCTTGGCCGACGATGCTGGCATCGCCAAGTCCGGCCGTCTGTTTTGCCGCCCGGAAGCGATCAGCGTCAACCCGCCAGTGCACGAAGAAAACCTGTTCCCGGCCAAGGTCCGCGAGATCACCTTTCTCGGCAACCGCTGCCGCATGAGCTTCGAGCTGGAGCAATTGCCCGGCCATCCGCTGCTGGCCGAAGTGGCTCCGGAAGCCATGCCACGCCTGGGCGCTCAGCATATCTGGGTCGCCTTGCCGCCGCGCAGCCTGCAGGTGTTTGCCTGAGATGGCTGCTGTCATGACATTGCCTGAGCCGCGTCAGGTCTCCCGCGCCGAGCTGGGTGATCGTGTTTTTGTGGTCGGCGGCAAATTGCTTTGGCTGTGCCTGTTGGGTGTTGCCGTACTGCTGCCATTGCTGGCGATCTTCTGGCGCGGTTTCAGCAGCGAAGCCGGGCAGGGCGGCGGCCTGGTGGCGGCGCGGGAACTGCTCACCAGTGACAACTTCCACTGGCTGCTGGGCAATAGCTTGAAAGTTTCCCTCAGCGTCGGGGCCATCGTCGTACCGCTGGCCTACCTGTTTGCCTACGCATTGCAGCGTACGTTGATTCCCGGCAAGGCGATCTGGCGCGGCATGTCGCTGCTGCCACTGATGGCGCCGTCGATGTTGCCGGGCATTGCGCTGGTGTATCTGTTCGGCAACCAGGGCATGTTGCGCGGGCTGCTCTCGGACAATATCTACGGCTTCTGGGGCATTGTGCTGGGCGAGGTGATCTACACCTTCCCACATGCCTTGATGATTCTGCTGTCGGCGCTGTCCTTGGCGGATGCGCGGCTGTTTGATGCGGCCTCGAGCATGGGGGCCAGCCCGGCCCGGGCGTTCCGCAGCATTACCTGGCCGGCCACACGCCAGGCGGTGTTCGCTGCGTTCTGTCTGGTGTTCACCTTGACCATCACCGACTTCGGCGTGCCCGTCGTGGTCGGCGGCGATTATCAGGTGCTGGCCCTGGAAGCCTACAAGGCTGTGGTTGGCCAACAACAGTTCGGCCGCGGTGCGCTGATCGGCATGGTGTTGCTGCTGCCAGCACTGTTCAGCTTTGGTGTGGATGCCTGGCTACGCCGTCGCCACGGCGATTCCATGAGCGGTCGTGCCCAAGTCTTCCAACCGTTGCCATCGCGCCCAAGAGATGGCTGCTACCTGGCCATCGTGCTGCTGATCTGCGCCGTGTTGCTGCTGGTATTCGGCATGGCAGTGTATTCCTCGCTGGTGAAGTTCTGGCCGTACAACCTGTCGCTGTCGCTCAATCACTACCAGTTCGAAGATACCGCCGGCGGCGGCTGGCTGGCCTATCGCAACAGCCTGACCATGGCGCTGTGCACCGCGTTGATCGGCAGCGTGCTGATCTTCACGGGCGCGTATTTGATGGAAAAGACCAAGGGCCAGAAGGGCCTGAACCTGGCGCTGCGCATGCTCAGCTTTGTGCCGATGGCGGTGCCTGGGCTGGTGCTGGGCCTTGGCTACGTGTTCTTTTTCAACCTTAACGGCAACCCGCTGCATGTGTTCTACGGGACCATGACCCTGCTGGTGGTGTGCACCATTGCTCACTATTTGACCACCGCGCAAATGACCGCGACCACGGCGTTGCGCCAGCTCGACGCCGAATTCGAAGCCGCTGCGTTGTCGCTCAAGGCGCCGTTGTACCGCCATTACTTGAACGTCACGGTGCCGATCTGCCTGCCGGCGCTGCTGGACATCGTGCGCTACCTGTTTGTGTCGGCGATGACCACCGTGTCCGCCGCGATCTTCCTCTACAGCCCCGACACCATCCTTGCCGCCGTTGCCGTGTTGAACATGGACGACGCCGGCAACGTGGGCGGTGCGGCGGCCATGTCGACCCTGATCCTGTTCACGTCGGCCGGCGTCTCGCTGCTGCTGGCGTGGGCCTCACGTGGCGCGTTGCGCCGGTCCCAAGCCTGGCGCCAGACCGCGCCCGGCCAATAAACATCCCTGAAGGAGGTGCTCCATGTTCAAGCCCCTGGCGCTGGTCGCTGCCGTACTGACCGCATTCAGTCTGAATGCCTTCGCCAAAACCGAGCTGACGGTGTACACGGCCCTCGAAGCCGAGCAGTTGAAGACCTACAAAAAAGCCTTCGAACAGGCCAACCCGGACATTGAAATCAAGTGGGTGCGTGATTCCACCGGGATCATCACCGCCAAGCTGTTGGCCGAGAAAGACCGCCCGCAAGCCGATGTGGTCTGGGGCCTGGCCGCGTCGAGCCTGGCGATCCTCGATCAGCAGGGCATGCTGGATAACTACGCGCCCAAGGACCTGGACAAGATTGGCAAAAACTACCGCGACGCTGCCAACCCACCAGCCTGGGTCGGTATGGATGTGTGGGCCGCGACCATCTGCTTCAACACCGTCGAAGCCGAGAAACAGGGCCTGACCAAGCCGGTGAGCTGGCAGGACCTGACCAAGCCTGAATACAAGGGCAAGATCGTCATGCCCAACCCGGCCTCGTCCGGCACCGGTTTCCTGGACGTGAGCGCCTGGCTGCAAACCTTCGGCGAGAAACAGGGCTGGCAGTACATGGACGACCTGCACCAGAACATCGGCCAGTACGTTCACTCCGGCTCCAAGCCGTGCAAGTTGGCGGCGTCGGGTGAGTTCCCGATCGGGATTTCGTTCGAGTACCCGGCCGTACAACTGAAACGCCAGGGTGCGCCGCTGGATATCATCCTGCCCAAAGAAGGCCTGGGCTGGGACATTGAAGCCACCGCCGTGCTCAAGGGCTCTGCCCATGCCGACGCGGCGAAAAAACTCGCCGACTTCTCGGCCAGCCCTGCTGCCATGGACCTGTACAAGGACAACTTCGCCGTCCTTGCCCAGCCGGGAATTGCCAAGCCGCAGACTGAATTGCCGGCCGATTACGAGCAGCGCCTGATCAAGAACGACTTTGCCTGGGCCTCGAAAAACCGCGACAGCATTTTGGCTGAGTGGCGCAAGCGCTATGACGGCAAGTCGGAGAAGGTGGCGGGTCAGTAATATTTTCGTTTGGGCTGATGGCCTCTTCGCGGGCAAGCCCGCTCCCACATTTGAAGGTGTTCGCAAGTCAACGTGTGGGAGCTGGCTTGCCTGCGATAGCGGTCTCGAATTCAGGACATCATTCAATGACACACCAAAGCGACCTGCTGATTATCGGTGCCGGCATCCTCGGCCTGTCTCACGCCTATGCTGCCGCCAAGCGCGGCCTCAAGGTCAAAGTCTTCGAACGTAGCGCCACACCATTGGGCGCCTCGGTGCGCAACTTCGGCCAAGCCCTGGTCACCGGCCAACCGCCGGGACCGATGCTCGACCTGGCGCGGGAAAGCCGAGACATCTGGGGGCATTGGGCCCAGGTAGCCGGGCTGCAACTCAAGCGCAACGGTTCGTACCTGTTCGCTCGCACCGAAGCCGAGGAGCATCTGCTGGAAGCGTTCTGCGCCGGTCGTGCAAAACAATACGGCTACAACGTCGAACTGCTGCAAGGTTCAGCAATGCGGGATCTGTACGGCGGCCAGTTCCGCCATCACCGCGCCGCGCTGCATGGCAAGGACGATCAGCAACTGTATTCCCGTGAAGCGATCCCGGCGCTGATCAATTACCTGGCGCAGGAACTGAACGTGGAGTTTTACTTTTCCACCCTGGTGCGCGACGTCGAACCGGGCCAGTTGCACAGCACGGCGGGCAGCTTTCGTGGCGAGCAGATCATCGTGTGCTCCGGCCACGACTACCAAACCTTGCTGGCCGAAGCGATGGCCGCGCTCAACCCGAGTATCTGCCGCCTGCAAATGCTGCGCGCGCGGCCAGCAGTGAAACTGAACCTGCAACACGCATTGCTCACCGGCCTGAGTTGCGTGCACTACGGCGCATTCGCCGATCTGCCGGAAGCCGCGCCGGTGCAAGCGCAGATCCTGCGTGAGGCACCGCACCTGCAGGAGCACGGTATTCACCTGCTGATCAGCCCGACGCCCCATGGCGAGCTGATCATCGGCGACTCCCATGACTACGGCAGCGATGCATCGCCGTTCAATGCCGAGCAGGTCGATGACTGGATGATCGAACTGGCCGAACAGACCCTGGGTTGCAAGATCCAGGTGCTGGAACGCTGGCAGGGTGTGTACGGCTCGCGGGGCCCGGCGCCGTTCTCGTTCCTGCGCGCGGCACCGGGCGTCAGCGCGGCGTTGATGCACACCGGCGTCGGCATGAGCGTGGGGCCGGCGATGGCTGAGCGAAATATCACTGCTGTGTGGGGCGCAGCGTGATGAGCCCGGAGCAAGCGATTGCCGAAGTGTTCGGTCTGTACGAGGCACACGGCACGGCGGATTACATCGGCGAGCCGGTGTCGCAGATCGAACACATGTCCCAGGCTGCGCAACTGGCCATGGCCGAAGGCTTTGATGACGAAGTGGTACTGGCGGCGTTTTTCCATGACATCGGCCATCTCTGCGGCGAGGGCGGCGAAAACATGGGCGGTTATGGCGTGGTCAGTCATGAGCGGCTGGGGGCGGATTATCTGCGCCGTGCAGGGTTCAGCGAACGCATGGCCACGTTGGTGGAGTATCACGTGCAGGCCAAGCGCTACCTGACCTTCAGCCAGCCGGGCTATTACGCCCGCCTGAGCGAAGCCAGCCAGCGCACCCTGGCTTATCAGGGCGGCGTGATGAGCGCCGAAGAAGCCCAGGCTTTTGAACAGGATCCGCTGTGTACGGTGAGTTTGCGCATGCGGCATTGGGACGAACAGGCCAAGGCCATGCACGTGCCGGTGCTCGACCTTGAAGTGCTCAAGCTCAAAGCGCATAGGGTGTTAGCGGCAGCCGCTGTCGGATAAAACCAATGTGAAGAAATACCTGACTGGCCGTCGCCGTTTCGTACCGGCGCTGCAGATGTCATGAACTCTCAAAGGCCCACAGCCTGGAATAGCCTGTGGGCTTGTTCATTTTCGAGACATCTCTGATGCGTTATTTAAAGGCGACCGCCCAGGACCGTAGCGGTAACGGCAAGGCTGATACCGTCCTGCTGCATTTCTATGAACGCCACGGTGGCGGGTCAGACACGTTGAGCCATGAGGCTTTGGCCGTCGACATGAACGCCGACGGTGTAATCGATGTGCAGTGCGCGGGCGACATTAACCGCGATGGTCAGTGCAACATCCGCGACAAACAATTGCTCAGGGCCTTTGTGACTACGTTCTTAAAGCTCGGTTGGTTTTGCAAAGGCGATAGTTCTCAACGAACCCTCACCCTGTATGTCGATCATTACAACAAGCGCGGTGCCCCTAATGCGATCAAGCTGGAGTTCTATGATCTGCAGGGGGCTATTCCCAAACAGAGCCTGACTTACAGCGCTGCCGCTTATGACGCAGACGGTAATGGCGTCCTTGAGACTTTTACCAACAGTGATGTCGATGGAAACGGTATCGCCAATAACGCGGACAAGGAATGGGTCCGAGCGCTGGGCACTTCGTTCCTGGCGCTGCTGTGGTACGACACTGCGTCAGAGCTGCGTGGCCAATAATTCGACCTGTTCCTGACGCTCGGCCTGGCTCAACCTGGCGTGAGGGTTGAGGGATGACCATTGCGGATGTGCGCGGGCCTTATGCAACGCGTCCGGCAGTTTCCCCTCGCGCCAGGTTTTGTCCTGGGGCGTGTCGACCTTGATGCTGTGCATGGCCGCATGGCCGCGCAGGTTCAGGGCCTTGAGCAACTGGCGTTGGCGCAGGGCAAGCAAGCGCAGCACGGCGTCGTCGACGGTCAGCTCACGCTGGCCCTTGATCTTGCCCAACAGGCGGCTGCCGTAGCTACGTGCGGTTTGCAGTGCACCACCAGCAATTGCACCGGCCAGTGCGGCGGCGCCCAGCGTTAACCCTCCGACCAGTAAATCCACGCCTGCACCCGCCGCCGCGCCTGCGGCGATCCCGCCGCCGACGCGCACGCCGAGCTGCTTGAGGGTTTCCGGGTTGAACAGGTCATCGCCCCAGCGGCCATCCAGTAGCGGCAAGTCGCTGGCGGCGGCGTCCTGCGGGCGGAAGCCGAACAGCTTGAGCAGCGCTTCCACACACTTCTGCTCACGTTGACGCACGGCTTTGCGCAGGTCGCCGATGGCTTGCGGCTCATCTTCAGTCACCACGCTGCGTCGGCACGCCGCACAGTCGATCAGCAGCTCGGCGATCAATCGCGCGGCGCTTTGCTGGCGTGCCTGGCGTTGCGCTTGTTGGTCAAGAATCAACCGCTCCAGTTGCGGCCGCGCACTTTCCAGCAGCAGCGCGAGGCTTTCATACAGTCGCTGTTCGCCGTCTTCCGGTGGCGCGACGCTGTCGAAACGCACCAGCGCATGCAGACCGAGGCGGGCCAGGGCTTCACGCCAATCCGGCTCGCGGTGGTCGCTGCTGCTGACAAAGTTGAGCACCGGCAGCAACGGCTTGCCGCAACTGGCCAGTACTTGAAGCTCATCGCGGTACTTGGCCAGCACCGGCTCGCGGGCGTCGATCACATACAGGCCCGCGTCAGACGCCAACAGTTGGCGCAGCACCTTGGCCTCCTGTTCGAAACGCTGGCGGGCTTCGCTGCCCTCCAGGAAGCGCGCCAGCCGGGCCGGGCCGTCGAGGCGTTCGCCGGGGCGATCCAAGCGTTCCAAATAGTCGAGCAGGGCGATGGCATCTTCCAGGCCGGGCGTGTCGTACAGCTCCAGCAAGGCTTCGCCATCCACCGACAAGCGCGCCCCTTCGACATGCCGCGTGGTGCTGGGGCGATGGGAGACTTCGCCGAAGCCGACATCACGGGTCAGCGTACGCAGCAGCGAGGTCTTGCCGACATTGGTGTGGCCCACCACGGCGAGTTTCAGTGGCTTAGTCATGACCGGTCTCCAGCCAGTTCAGCGGCGCGCAGTCGGCGAAGGGCAGTTCAAGTTGTTGCAGTGCGGCGTGCCAATCGCCCAGGCGCTCGGCGTCCAGCGCCTGGCCGGGCGGTGCTTGCAGCAGCCAGACGCGGGTGGCGGTGGCGCTGCGCGCGAGTTCGGCGATCAGCGCGAGGCTGCCACGGTCCGGCGAGCGGCGCGGGTCGCAAGCGATGGCCAGGCGTGCAGGAGGGAAGCGCGTGAGCTGCTCCAGCAGCTTGTTGCGTGATTCGCGGCTGTCGAGAATGCCGGCGTTTTTCACGCTGGCGGGCAGTTTGGGCGGCCAAGTGTGCCGGTCGTCCAGTTCGATGGCGACCAGCAGCGCGCCTTCGCTTTCCAATTCACTGACACCCCCGCTGACGTGGTGCAGTTGTTCCGGCGCTGCGTCGTTGACCCCGAGGCGCTCACTGCTCGGCATGAGGCGTTCGCGCAGCTGGCTGTAGCCGGGCAGGTTGAGGTCCAGGCGCAGGGCGGCGCGCCCGCGTTTCCAGCGCCACAGGCACAGCAGGGCGAGGGCCAAGCGAGGCAGCAGGCCATAGACGAGCAGCACGCCCACCAGCCAGGCGGCCCAGGCTTGGCGGGCGCTTTCGATATTCAGCGCGGAATCGCCGCTGGCGCGGATCATGTCGACGGTTGGCACGTTGAAACCCAGCATCGCCGGCAAGGTGCCGAGGGCCTGGGTGACGGCGACGAAGGTGTCGGCGCCAAGAATGGTGGTTTCCCACACGAAGCCGTAACGGCGGGTGGCAAGTAGCGTAAGAAGAATCACCATGGCGCTGAGCAACGCCAACAACCACAGGCTGTTGACCAGCACACCGACCGCCCAGCGATTGAGTTTCTGGCGCTGCAACAGCAGCAACAGCGCTGGTGCCAGCTGTGCAGCCTTGGCGTCACGCGCGAGCTTCTCGCTGAGCCACAGCCACAGGCGCCCAAGGCTGGCGCTGTGTTCGCCGGCAAACAGCAGGCCCAGGGCCCAACTGATCAACAGGATGAGGTTCAAACCAAGCAGGCTGCCCAAGGCCCAGAACACATTCACCGGGGTCAGGCCGTTGCCCATTGCCGCAAAGGCCAGGCCGGCGCCACTGATCACGGCGACGATCACCAGCAGCACCAGCGCCAGTCGCGCACCTTGCAGCCAGCGCGTGAGCGCGGCGGTCAGGCCATCACGCTCGGCCAGGTGCAGGGCGCGCTGTTGAATGCGCGTCGGCAAGTCGCCACCGGCCGAGCGGGCCAGGCGGTTGGCTTCCAGGTCTTCCAGCGGGCCGGCGTGTTCTTCACGCAGGCGCACGGTTTCTGTCAGCCAGAGTTTTTGCAGGGGGTTCAGTGCAGTCACGCGCCGTCCTGTTGAGCAAGTGAACGTGGAGCATAACCGCTGGCCTGCGCCTCTGGTATTCTCGTCGCCATGAAAAAAACTCTCCCTTTAAGCCTGATCGCAGCCCTCGGTGAAAACCGCGTGATCGGCGTCGACAACAGCATGCCCTGGCACTTGCCGGGGGATTTCAAATATTTCAAAGCCACTACGCTCGGCAAGCCGATCATCATGGGGCGCAAGACCTGGGATTCTCTGGGCCGACCGCTGCCGGGGCGCTTGAATCTTGTGGTTAGCCGTCAGACCGATCTGGCGCTTGAAGGTGCGGAAGTTTTTCCGTCATTGGAGGCTGCGGTTGAACGCGCTGAGGCGTGGGCGCTGGAGCAGGGCGTGGATGAGCTGATGCTGATCGGTGGGGCGCAGTTGTATGCGCAGGGGCTGGAGCAGGCGGATCGGTTGTATTTGACGCGGGTGGCGTTGAGCCCGGAAGGGGACGCATGGTTTCCGGAGTTTGATGCGGACCAGTGGAAGCTGGTTTCAAATCTGGAGAACCCAGCTGAAGGTGATAAGCCAGCGTACAGCTTCGAGGTTTGGGAAAAAATCTAACTTCTTGTAGTGAGCGGGCTTGCCCCGCGCTGGGTGGCGAAGCCGCCCAGCGCGGGGCAAGCCCGCTCACTACAGTTCTTGGCTTCAGGCCTGCGCTAATTCCGCATGCTCATCCGCATTCAACAATTCCTTATCCGTCTGGCCCATGATCTGGCTGGTAATTGCCCCCGCCGTCATCGAACCGTTCACGTTCAACGCCGTGCGGCCCATGTCGATCAGCGGCTCCACGGAAATCAGCAGCGCTACCAGTGACACCGGCAAACCCATGGCCGGCAGCACGATCAGCGCGGCAAATGTCGCCCCGCCGCCCACGCCTGCAACACCTGCCGAACTCAAGGTCACAATCGCCACCAGCGTCGCAATCCACAGCGGGTCCAGCGGGTTGATGCCCACGGTTGGCGCTACCATCACCGCCAACATCGCCGGATAAAGGCCCGCGCAACCGTTCTGGCCGATGGTCGCGCCAAAGGAGGCGGCGAAACCGGCGATGGATTGCGGGATGCCCAGGCGACGAGTCTGCGCTTCAATGCTCAGCGGGATCGACGCGGCGCTGGAGCGGCTGGTGAAGGCAAACGTCAATACCGGCCACACCTTGCGGAAAAAACGCAGCGGGTTAATCCCGGCTAAAGACAGCAGCAGGCCGTGCACCATAAACATCAGGCCCAGCGCCAAGTACGACACCACCACAAAACTGCCGAGCTTGATGATGTCTTGCAGGTTGGAGCCGGCGACCACTTTAGTCATCAGCGCCAATACGCCGTAGGGCGTCAGCTTCATGACCAGGCGCACCAGGCGCATCACCCAGGCTTGCAGGGTGTCGATGGCGTTGAGTACTTTTTGACCTTTTTCCACGTCATCCTTGAGCAGCTGCAGCGCGGCAACGCCCAGGAAGGCCGCGAAAATCACCACGCTGATAATCGACGTCGGCTTGGCGCGCGCGAGGTCGGCGAACGGGTTGGCCGGCACGAACGACAGCAGCAATTGCGGGATATTCAGGTCGGCGACCTTGCCGGCGTAATCGCTCTGGATCACCTGCAGGCGTGCCATTTCCTGGGTGCCGGCCACCAGGCCTTCGGCGGTGAGGCCGAACAGGTTGGTGAGGCCAATACCGATCAGCGCGGCAATCGCGGTGGTGAACAGCAGCGTGCCGATGGTCAGGAAACTGATCTTGCCCAGGGACGAGGCATTGTGCAGACGCGCCACGGCGCTGAGGATCGAGGCGAACACCAGCGGGATCACGATCATTTGCAGCAGTTGCACGTAGCCGTTGCCGACCAGGTCAAACCAGCCTATGGACGCTTTGAGTACCGGATTACCATCGCCGTAGATCGTGTGCAGCACGGTGCCGAACACCACGCCGAGAACCAGGGCGAATAGAACCTTCTTGGCGAGGCTCCAGTGTGTGCGACGGGTTTGTGCCAGGCCCAGCAACAGGGCCACGAACACCAGTAAGTTGAGAATCAGGGGCAGATTCATTAGAGCTCCGTTGAGAAGGCAGCCAATCGCGTGAGCCTGCGATTGCGAACCGGCAAGCCTAACAGCTTGAAATATATTGATTTAATACCGATATGGAATGGTCAGTGTCGTTTTTGGAATAAGCATTTGCCGCTCAGGCGTATGAGTGTGACGGGATCAGGACGCGCACGGTCGTGCTCGAAGTGGGAACTGTCACAGGGATTTGTTAGCGTCGACGTCTTTCACTCAGGGAGACAACGCCTATGAAGTTCGTGCCGAAATTACTCGCCGCCGCATTCTGCCTCGGACTCGTCAGCCAGGCGTTCGCCGCCACCGAGCTGAAGCACTGGCCCGCGCCGGCGGCCAAGCAACTGAATGAAATGATCGCCGCCAACGCCAACAAGGGTAATTTCGCGGTGTTCGACATGGACAACACCAGCTACCGCTACGACCTCGAAGAATCCCTGCTGCCCTACATGGAAAACAAGGGCCTGATCACCCGTGACAGCCTTGATCCATCGCTCAAACTGATGCCGTTCAAAGACACGGCCGACCATAAGGAAAGCCTGTTCAGTTACTACTATCGCCTTTGCGAAGTGGACGACATGGTCTGCTACCCATGGGTCGCCCAGGTGTTCTCGGGCTTCACCCTCAAGGAGCTCAAGGTGCAGGTCGATGAGCTGATGGCCTCCGGCAAGCCCGTGCCCGTCAGCTATTTCGAAGGCGACGTGGTGAAGAAGTCTGAGGTGCAACCGCCGAAAGTCTTCACTGGCCAGGCCGAGCTGTATAACAAGCTGATGGAAAACGGCATCGAGGTGTATGTGATGACCGCCGCCTCGGAAGAGCTGGTGCGCATGGTCGCTGCCGATCCGAAGTACGGCTACAACGTCAAACCCGAGAACGTCATCGGCGTGAGCACCTTGCTCAAGGACCGCAAGACCGGCGAACTGACCACCGCGCGCAAACAGATCACTGCCGGCAAATATGACGAGAAGGCCAACCTCGGCCTGGAACTGACCCCCTACCTGTGGACCCCGGCCACCTGGATGGCCGGCAAGCACGCGGCGATCCTCACCTATATCGATGAGTGGAAAAAACCGGTGATCGTCGGCGGCGATACCCCGACCAGCGACGGCTACATGCTGTTTCACGATGTGGACGTAGCCAAAGGCGGCATCCACCTGTGGATCAACCGCAAGGACAAGTACATGACGCAGCTTAACGGCATGATCGCCAAGCACGCAGCGGCGCAGGCCAAGGAAGGGTTGCCGGTGACGGCGGACAAGAATTGGGTGATTGTGAAGCCTGAGGATATTCAGTAAGCGTCTTCAGTCGAAGTGCGGTCAGTGTGGGAGCTGGCTTGCCTGCGATGGCATCGCCCCGGTGTATCAGGTACACCGCAGTGTCTGCATCGCAGGCAAGCCAGCTCCCACATTTGATCTCCGGTAGATTGGAGATTCGGCCAGGCAAAAAAATGCCCCGCACATGGCGGGGCATTTGTATGCGCGAGGCTTATAGGCCGTCGAGCATCGCTTTGTTACGCACAGCGCCCTTGTCGGCACTGGTCGCCAACAACGCATACGCCTTCAACGCCGTGGTGACTTTGCGCGGACGCTTCTCCACCGGTTTCCAGCCTTTCTTGTCCTGCTCGACCCGGCGTGCCGCCAGTTCTTCATCGCTGATCAACAGGTTGATCGAACGGTTCGGAATGTCGATCAGCACCTTGTCGCCATCTTGCACCAAACCAATCGCGCCACCGGCAGCGGCTTCTGGCGAAGCGTGGCCGATGGAAAGGCCCGAGGTGCCGCCGGAGAAACGACCGTCGGTCAGGAGCGCGCAGGCTTTGCCCAGGCCTTTGGATTTCAGGTAGGAGGTCGGGTACAGCATCTCCTGCATACCCGGGCCGCCTTTCGGGCCTTCGTAGCGGATGATCACGATGTCGCCTTCCTTCACTTCGTCGGCGAGGATGCCGCGAACCGAGCTGTCCTGGCTTTCGTAGATCTTGGCGCGGCCCTCGAAGACGTGGATGGATTCATCCACACCGGCGGTTTTCACCACGCAGCCATCGAGGGCGATGTTGCCGTACAGCACGGCCAGGCCGCCTTCCTGGGAGTAGGCGTGCTCGACACTGCGGATGCAGCCGTTCTCACGGTCGTCATCCAGGGTGTCCCAACGGGTCGACTGGCTGAACGCGGTTTGCGTCGGGATGCCCGCTGGGCCTGCCTTGAAGAAGTGATGCACGGCTTCATCGTCAGTCTGGGTGATGTCCCACTTGGCGATGCCTTCGGCGAGCGTCTTGCTGTGCACGGTTGGCAGGTCGGTGTGCAGCAGGCCGCCACGGGCCAGGGAGCCAAGGATCGAGAAGATCCCGCCGGCGCGGTGCACGTCTTCCATGTGGTACTTCTGGATGTTCGGCGCGACTTTGCACAGCTGCGGCACGTGACGGGACAGACGGTCGATGTCGCGCAGGTCGAAATCGATCTCGGCTTCCTGGGCCGCGGCCAGCAAATGCAGGATGGTATTGGTGGAACCGCCCATGGCGATGTCCAGGGTCATGGCGTTTTCGAACGCCTTGAAGTTCGCGATATTGCGCGGCAACACCGATTCATCGTTCTCGGTGTAGTAACGCTTGCACAGCTCGACGATGGTGCGGCCGGCCTGCAGGAACAGCTGCTCGCGGTCGCTGTGGGTGGCCAGTGTCGAACCGTTGCCCGGCAAGGCCAGGCCCAGGGCTTCCACCAGGCAGTTCATCGAGTTGGCGGTGAACATGCCGGAGCACGAACCGCACGTTGGGCAAGCGCTGCGCTCGTATTCCGCAACCTTCTCGTCAGAAGCGTTGGAATCGGCGGCGATCACCATGGCGTCGACCAGGTCGAGGCCGTGGGACGCGAGTTTGGTCTTGCCGGCTTCCATCGGCCCGCCGGAGACGAAGATCACCGGGATGTTCAGGCGCAGGGCGGCCATCAACATGCCAGGGGTGATCTTGTCGCAGTTGGAGATGCACACGATGGCGTCGGCGCAGTGAGCGTTGACCATGTATTCCACGGAGTCGGCGATGATCTCGCGGCTCGGCAGGGAATACAGCATGCCGTCGTGGCCCATGGCGATGCCGTCATCCACGGCGATGGTGTTGAATTCCTTGGCTACGCCGCCAGCGCGCTCGATCTCGCGGGCGACCAGTTGGCCCAAGTCCTTGAGGTGGACGTGGCCGGGTACGAACTGAGTGAACGAGTTGGCAATCGCGATGATCGGCTTCTTGAAGTCGTCATCTTTCATCCCCGTGGCGCGCCACAGTGCGCGCGCGCCGGCCATGTTGCGGCCATGGGTGGATGTTTTCGAGCGGTAATCAGGCATTGGAGCACTCCGGGCGGCTAATCGGTATCAAAGGGGAGTGAGCTTCTATTGACGTCTGGAACACCCGAAAAATGGCACTGGTGTCCGGAAGTTGCCGCAAACGTGACGGGATCGCCGTGCGCATTGGCCTTGAGCTCATAAACCCGCCGGGGGATGACTGGCGATGAATAGGCCGATTCTACACCGCTGGCGGCTGGAGGGAATGGCCGTCTACCCGCAGGAGCGCGCATTTGTCATCCAACCCCACAGGCTGAAGACAATGAAGCTCACGCCGATGGTCAACAACAAATGAGTCCCGGTTTGCGCCAGCGCAGCGCTGCTGGCGGCTGCGGTCAGGAACATGATGCTGTTCCCCGCCGATGCCGCCGTCCCTGCGCTGCTGGAAAACAGCAGCATCGCCGCTGAAATCGCCGCGGGCCGAACCAGCGTCACGGCCAGTGCGCTGATCAGCATGGGGATCAACAGGCTCACGGTGTTGATGGCATCAAGGCTGACGATCAGCGTCAGCAGCACCCCCGCGATAAGTAACAATCCGAGACCGATATTGATTTGCCGGGCCAATGGAATGTGTTTTTGCAGATAGGAGGCCGCCACGCCACCGAGCAAATAGGCCACGCCGTACACCATCAGCACCAGCGCGTACTGGTATTCGGAGAGCTTCAACGCATCCATGAAAATCAGCGGTGTCACGCTGATCAGGGCGAAGTAGCAGGCAAACACCAGCGCTGCGATCCACCAGTAGCGCAGGAAGTCGCGATGACGTGCGACGGCTTTCAGCGTGCCGAAGATCGATACAGGCGCGCGGTGCGGGCTGGCGGACTTGGACGGCAGGATGCAGAACGCGTGGATCAACATGCCCAGCGCCATCAGCGCAAAGCCGTAGAAGCTGCCTTGCCAGTCGAAGGTGGTTTGCAGCCATGAGCCGATCAGCGGTGACAGCGCGACAAATGAGCCGCTGAGGGTCATGTAATAGAGTCGTACGCGAGCGCGGTCTTGTTCGTCGAACAGGTCTTCTACCAGTGCGTGGCCGAGTACGAAGAAGCCACAACCCATTGCCTGGACGCTGCGAAACAGCAGGAAGGTCAGGTAGTCCGGCGCCAGCGCGCAACCGATAGCACCCAGGATAGAAAGGGTGATGCAGCCGATCAGGACTTCCTTGCGGCCCCATTTATCCGATAACGGGCCGGCGACCAATTGAGAGATCGAAAAGACCAGTGTGAACAGGCTGATGGACAGTGCGACGTCTGCGGTAGGTGTGTCGAACCTGGCGGCCAGGGCGGGGAATGAGGGCAGCAGGATATTGATCGGGAAGAAGCTGATCAGGGAAATGCAGGTGATCAGGATGAAGCGGGAGCGCATGGAGCCAGACATTGTTTTTGTTTTCCGGAGTAACACCAGAAACCGATACTAGTCTGCGAAAAATGGAATTCAATTAAAACTATTGTGGGAGGCCTCTTGGATCCACGTGGTTTGCGGCGGTAGGAAAAATCCTTCTGGCACAACACAAAAAAATGTGGGAGCTGGCTTGCCTGCGATAGCGGTGTAACAGATTAAAAATCTGTAACTGATACACCGCTATCGCGGGCAAGCCCGCTCCCACCTTTGATCTGCGTGTTACTTAGCTATTGGGCAACAACCGGCACGTAATGCTTTTGATATACCGCGTCTCGACAATCGCCGGGTGCACCGGATGATCCGGACCCTGGCCACCACGCTCTAGCATCTGGATATTGCGATCCAGGTGGCGGGCGCTGGTCAGCAGGATGTTTTGCAGGTCGTCTTCCGGCAGGTGCATGGAGCACGACGCGCTGACCAGGATGCCGTCCTTGCTGAGCAGGCGCATGGCTTGCTCGTTGAGGCGGCGGTAGGCGCCTTCGCCGTTTTTCATGTCTTTTTTGCGTTTGATGAAGGCCGGTGGGTCAGCGACGATCACGTCGAAGCGTTCTTCGCTGGCTTTCAGCTCTTTGAGGGCTTCGAAGACGTCGCCTTCAATGCAGGTCATCTTCTCGGCAACGCCGTTCAGTGCCGCGTTGCGCTCCACGCCGTCGAGGGCGAAGGCGGAGGCGTCGACGCAGAACACTTCACTGGCGCCGAAAGCTGCTGCTTGCACGCCCCAGCCGCCGATGTAGCTGTAAAGGTCGAGTACACGCTTGCCTTTGGCATACGGGGCCAGGCGGGCGCGGTTCATGCGGTGGTCGTAGAACCAGCCGGTTTTCTGGCCCTGGATGACCGGGGCTTCGAATTTCACGCCGTTTTCTTCCAGGGCGACCCATTCAGGTACCAGGCCGAACACGGTTTCGACGTAGCGGTTGAGGCCTTCGGCGTCGCGCGCGGCGGAGTCGTTCTTGAACAGGATGCCGCTCGGCTTGAGCACTTGGGTCAGCGCAGCGATCACGTCTTCCTTATGCGCTTCCATGGTCGCCGAAGCGATCTGCACCACCAGGATGTCGCCGAAACGGTCGACTACCAGGCCCGGCAGCAGGTCGGAATCGCCGTAGACCAGGCGGTAGAACGGCTTGTCGAACAGGCGATCACGCAGTGACAGCGCCACGTTGATCCGGTGCACCAGCAGCGACTTGTCCAAAGGCAGCTTGATGTCGCGCGACAGCAGGCGGGCGCAGATCAGGTTGTTCGGGCTCATGGCCACGATGCCCAGGGTCTTGCCGCCGGCTGCTTCCAGGATAGCCTGGTCGCCTGCCTGGAAGCCGTGAAGTGGGGTGGCCGCCACGTCGATTTCGTTGCTGTAGACCCACAGGTGGCCGTTGCGCAAACGGCGATCAGCGTTGGGTTTGAGGCGCAGGCTTGGCAGGGACATGACGTCGCTCCGGAAAAAAGAGCGGGAGTATACCGTGTTGCACAGGACTCTGTGACGCCGCCGGACATGTGGGCTGTGATGCCCCTGTGGGAGCCGGGCTTGCCCGCGATGCAGGCGACTCGGTATGTCTGTTACTGCGAGGTGATGCTATCGCAGGCAAGCCAGCTCCCACATAACCCGGTTCCCACATTGAATCGGGTTTCAGTTCGGGTTTTTGAGGTGTCGGTCAAGTCTTCATAGGGGTTAGAATCCCCGCCTAGCCCGGAGTATGTACTTATGTCCCAAGAGCTTTCCGCCGAACAGATCCAGCAGACCTTGCAAGGCATCAGCGTGCCGCCTCAACCGCAGATCATGGTGGATTTGCAGATGGAGCAGTACATGCCCGACCCGGACCTGGAGGTGATCGCGCGGTTGATCTCCCAGGACCCGGGCCTGTCCGGTGCGCTGCTGAAGATTGTCAATTCGTCCTATTACGGCCTCAGCAACAAGATCGCCTCGATCCAGCGCGCAGTGAACCTGTTGGGCAGCCGTTCGATCATCAACCTGATCAACGCCTTGTCGATCAAAGGCGAAATGAGCGACGACACCATCGTCACCCTCAACCGCTTCTGGGACACCGCCCAGGATGTGGCCATGACTTGCCTCACTCTGGCCAAGCGCACCGGGTCGCAAGCCGTAGACGAGGCATATGCCTTGGGCCTGTTCCACGATTGCGGCGTGCCGCTGATGCTCAAGCGCTTCCCCAACTATATGACGGTGCTGGAACAGGCATACGCCAACGCCGGCCCCGACTCCCGCGTGGTCGACACCGAGAACAACGCGTTCAACACCAACCATGCGGTGGTGGGCTACTACACCGCCAAGTCCTGGCGCCTGCCGGAACATGTAACCGATGCCATCGCCAACCACCACAATGCCCTGGCGATTTTCAGCGATGAGTCGTCGCGCAATTCCCAACTGAAAAACCTGCTGGCGATCCTGAAAATGGCCGAGCACGTCTGCTCGTCCTACCGCGTGCTGGGCAACCAGGCGGTCGACCATGAGTGGAATACCATCGGCCACCTGGTGCTGGACTACGTGGGGCTGTCGGACTACGACTTCGAGAGCATGAAGTTGTCGATCCGCGAGCTGGGCGCGCACTGACCCTTCCTTCACGAGGTACACATGCCCGAGTTACCAGAAGTCGAAACCACCCGGCGCGGCATTGCACCGCACTTGGAAGGCCAGCGCGTCAGCCGTGTGGTGGTGCGTGAACGGCGCCTGCGCTGGCCGATCCCGGAAGACCTTGATGTGCGCCTGTCCGGGCAGCGCATCGTGCTGGTGGAGCGGCGGGCCAAGTACCTGTTGATCAATGCCGAAGTGGGCACCCTGATCAGCCATCTGGGCATGTCGGGCAACCTGCGCCTGGTGGAAGTCGGCATGCCGGCCGCCAAGCATGAGCATGTGGATATCGAGCTCGAATCCGGCCTGGCCCTGCGTTACACCGACCCGCGGCGTTTCGGCGCGATGCTGTGGAGCCAGGACCCGCACAACCATGAGCTGTTGATTCGCCTGGGGCCAGAGCCGCTGACGGACCTGTTTGATGGCGATCGCTTGTTTCAACTGTCCCGTGGACGGTCGATGGCGGTGAAGCCGTTCATCATGGACAACGCGGTGGTGGTGGGCGTGGGCAATATTTACGCGACGGAAGCGCTGTTTGCAGCGGGGATCGATCCGCGTCGCGAGGCGGGCGGCATTTCGCGAGCGCGTTATTTGAAGCTGGCGATTGAGATCAAGCGCATCCTGGCCGCCGCTATCGAGCGCGGTGGTACGACGCTGCGGGACTTTATCGGCGGTGATGGGCAGCCGGGGTATTTCCAACAGGAGCTGTTCGTTTATGGCCGCGGCGGCGAGGCGTGCAAGGTCTGCGGGACTGAGTTGCGCAATGTGGTGCTGGGGCAGCGGGCGAGTGTGTTTTGCCCTAAGTGTCAGCGCTGAACCTGTGTGATGGCTGAAATCGCCATCTCAGGCCTGTCTGCTCCCACATTTGAATGTGTTCACACATCCAATGTGGGAGCTGGCTTGCCTGCGATGAGGCCCTTCCAGGCCCTGAAAAAGCTCAAGCCTTACCGGTAATCTTCCGGTACTTCTCCATCAACTGCTCTTCCGTCTCCGGATGGGCTTCATCCAGCGGAATGCAATCTACCGGGCACACTTGCTGGCACTGAGGTTCGTCATAGTGGCCGACGCACTGGGTGCACAGGTTAGGGTCGATCACGTAGATCTCTTCGCCTTGGGAAATCGCGGCGTTCGGGCACTCGGGTTCGCAGACGTCGCAGTTGATGCAATCGTCGGTGATGATCAGGGACATGGAAACTCCTGCCAGGGCTGTCAGCCAAGGCATCTGAAAACTAATGCGCGCAATTGTGCCGCATTGGCGCCCGCAGTGCGAGCAGGCGCCGATTCAGCGGTCTTATTTCTTGAAGCGCAGTGTCAGCGCATCGGCCACGGCCGGGTGCACGAACTTGGTGATATCGCCGCCCAAAGCGGCAATTTCACGGACCAACGTCGAGGAAATGAACGAATAACGTTCCGACGGCGTGAGGAACAGGCTTTCCACGTCCGGCGCCAATTGGCGGTTCATGTTAGCCAGCTGGAATTCATATTCGAAGTCCGACACGGCGCGCAGGCCACGCAGGAACACATTGGCGTTCTGCTCTTTGGCGAAGTGCGCCAGCAGTGTGGCAAAGCCCACCACTTCCACGTTGGGCAGGTGTTTGGTGACCTCACGCGCCAGCTCCACGCGCTGTTCCAGGGGAAACAGCGGGTTTTTCTTGGGGCTGGCCGCGACCGCGATGATCACATGGTCGAACAAGCGTGAGGCGCGTTCGACCAGATCGCCATGGCCTTTGGTAATCGGGTCGAAGGTACCTGGGTACAACACTCGGTTCATCGCGTCGTCCTGGCGGAGTCCGTTGGGGAACCGGATGGTATCGCAGCCATCCCGGTCGGCCAAGTCGACTTATGTAGATACATGCCGCTTATCGCGCGTTTTTTCATGCTGTTTTCAGACGTTCGGCCAAAGCCGTCGCCAGTTGCGCGGTCAAACCGTACACCGATAATTGTGGATTGGCCCCAATACTGGTGGGGAATAGCGAGCCATCGTGGATCGACAGGTTGCGCAGTTGGTGATGACGACCGAGGCTGTCGGCCACGGCGTTTTTCGGGTCTTCACCCATGGCACAACCGCCCATCACATGGGCGCTGCCCAGGCAGGTGCGGTGCAGTTCCAGGTTGAGGCCGTCGATCAGGCTGCGCGCTTCGGCCAGGGTTTTCACGTAGCGCGCGTCGTGGTGCAGCGGCTTGACTGACTTGGCGCCCGCCGCGAACTGGATCTCGGCCATGCTGTGGAACGCGCGGCGCAGGCCGTCCCAAGCGTAATCCGAGACTTGATAGTCGAGCACTGGCGTACCATCGCCGCGCAATTCCACGCGGCCACCCGGGCTGTCGGGGTGGAAGCCGTCGCGCAGTAACGCCAGCATCGCGTGGGTGTTGGGCAATTGGCTCATATCCAGAGCGTTCTGGGTGCCATAGCCGCCGAGTAGGGTGCTCGCCAACGCGGGGTGTAAGGGTGGCGCCTCTAGCTTGTAGGACATTTTGCCGGTGGTGCCGTCCTGCCATTGGAAATGGTCGGAATAGATCGACTGGGGGGCGCCGTAGAACGGGTTGATCACCTCATCGAATAGACCCGCGGAGAAATTCACCAGATGCAGGAAGGTGCGCTTGCCCAACCGCGAATGCGGGTCCGGAGCACTTGAGCGCATCAGCAGTGCCGGGCTGTTGATACCACCGCCCGAGAGTACGTAATGCTTGGCTTTTACCGTGATCTTACGTCCGGTCGGCGCCACGCACAGGTCGTCCAGGGCTACGCACTCCAGGCTGTTGATGGTGTCGCCGTTGTAGACGAGGCGTTCGGCGCGTGCCAGGTAAAGCAGCTCGCCGCCCTTTTCCAGGGTGGAGGGAATAGTGGTCACCAGCATCGACTGCTTGGCGTTGACCGGGCAGCCCATGCCGCAATAGCCCAGGTTAAAGCAGCCGCGCACATTGCGCGGGATCACGTGCCAGCTGTAGCCGAGCTTTTCGCAACCTTTGCGGATCACATCATTGTTCGGGTTGGGCGGCAGGGCCCAGGGCGCGATGCCCAGGCGTTGTTCCATCTTTTCAAACCAGGGCGCCATCTCGGCGCTGCTGTGACCCTTCACCGTATATTCGCTGGCCCAATGGGCGAGGGTGGCGTCCGGGGTGCGAAAGCTCGACGTCCAGTTGATCAAGGTGGTGCCACCTACCGCCCGACCCTGCAGGATGGTAATCGCGCCGTCCTTGCTCATGCGGCCGATGCCCTCTTGGTACAGGCTGGTGTAGGCCTCGTCCTCGAGCAGCTTGAAATCGCTGCTGGTCTTGAGCGGGCCTTCTTCGATCAGCAGCACTTTGTAGCCAGCAGCGCTGAGGATTTCGGCGGTGGTGCCGCCACCTGCGCCGCTGCCGATGATCGCCACGTCGGCTTCCAGGGTCAGGTCGCTGTCGAGGGCGGCGCCGTTATAGGTTTTCCAGCCACGGGCCATGCCGTCGCGGAACAGATCAGGTACGGGCATAGGTATGCACTCTTATTTTTGTACGGAGTTGCGGTCAATGTGGGAGCTGGCTTGCCTGCGATGGCGGTCTGTCTGGCAGTGCATTTATGGCTGATCCACCGCTATCGCAGGCAAGCCAGCTCCCACATTTGATTGGGTTATCAAGGCTAAATCTTCGGCGGGCCCGGATAGCCGCAATGCGCCCAGGACGCCGGCTGGAAGTACCAGGCCATGATCACCAGCTTGAGCAGCGAGCCTTGGCCCATGCGCAGCAGGTTCAGGTAGCTGTTTTCCCAGCGGTGCAAAAAGTTGCGGATCTGTTCGCCGCTGGCGTTTTCCCAACTGCCCCAGATCCCGGTCAACGGCCCACGGGTAATGCCCATGCCCAGCACGTCGAACAGGTGCTGGGTGAGCTTGAACATCTCCGGCGACAGGCGCTGCAGGCTGAAGTCGAGCTTCTTAAGCGTGTCTTCAATCCCGCGGGCGACTTCCTGGGCGCTGGCGACGCCTTCGAGCAGCACTGGGATAACCGCGCGCAAGAAGGGCAAGTCACTGCTGCGCAACATGGCAAAGCCGCTGGCCGGCGTGCTGCTGGAGCAACCGCTGAGGCTGGCGCCGAGCCCGGCGGTGGCCAGGAAGGCGCTGGCACACAAGCCGATTTTCAAGACGCCGCGCCGTGAAAGCGCAGGTGAATCAGTCAGGCTAGGGTTCATTGTTATTGTTATCCCGTGGGTGGCGGTATCAGCGAACGAACAGCTTCTGGATCAACTTCTGGATTGATTTGCCGTAGGGCGGGTAGATCAACTTCGCCGCGTTCAGGCGTTGTTTCACCAACACACCCTTGGCTTTGCTGAAGGTAAGAAAACCTTCGTGACCGTGGTAATGCCCCATGCCCGAGGGGCCGATGCCGCCGAACGGCATATCGTCCTGGGCCACGTGCAGCAAGGTGTCGTTCAGGCACACGCCGCCGGAATGGGTTTCGTGGAGCACGCGGTTTTGCTCGCCCTTGTTGTAGCCGAAGTAATACAGGGCCAGTGGGCGAGGGCGCTGGTTGATGTAGGCAAAGGCTTGGTCGATGCCGCGATAGGGCACGATCGGCAGCACCGGGCCGAAGATTTCGTCCTGCATCACGGTCATATCATCGCTGACATTCAGCAGCAGGCTGTGAGCCATGCGCCGCGCCTGGCCCTGGTCGTACAGCGGGATCAGGGTGGCGCCCTTGTCGGTGGCGTCTTTCACGTAAGCGTTGAGCCGGGCCAGTTGTCGCTCGTTGATGATGGCGGTGTAGTCCGGGTTGTCGGCCAGGGTCGGATAAAACCCGTGAATGGCCTGGGTGTAGGCCTCGACGAAACCCTCGACACGATCTTCCGGCACCAGCACGTAGTCGGGCGCCACGCAGGTCTGGCCGGCGTTCAACGCTTTACCGAAGGCAATGCGCTCGGCAGCGTCCTTGAGCGGTACATCAGCGGACACGATGGCTGGCGACTTGCCGCCCAACTCGAGTGTGATCGGCGTGAGGTGTTCGGCCGCTGCACGCATTACATGCTTGCCGATGCTGGTGGCACCGGTAAACAACAGGTGGTCGAAGGGCAGCTTGGAAAACGCCATGCCTACTTCGGCTTCACCCAGCACCACGCACACCAAATCCTCCGGGAAGACCTTTGCCAGCAGCGCCTTGAGCAGTTCGCCGGTCGCGGGGGTAGATTCGCTGAGCTTGAGCATCACCCGGTTACCCGCCGCCAACGCGCCGACCAGCGGACCGATGGCCAAGTACAGCGGGTAATTCCAGGGCACGATCACGCCGATAACGCCCAAGGGCTGGTAGATAACTTTGGCCGAAGCCGGTTGGAAGGCAATGCCTACAGCTCGCCGGGACGGTTTCATCCAGCCCTTCAGGTGTTTGCTGGCATAGTGAATGCCATGCAGGCTGGGCATCAGTTCGGCGAACAGGGTTTCGTCGGCGCTGCGGTGGCTGAAGTCCTGGCTGATCGCGTTGATCAACGCCTGGCGCTCGTCGCTGAGCAAATCACGCAGCGCCTTCAGCCATTGTTGGCGCTGTGCGGCCGGTGGCATCGGGTTGGCGGCGTAGGCGCAGCGTTGCGCATCGAACAGGGTCTGGAGTTGATCCAGCGCCTGGGAATCTTGCAAGTAGGCAACGTTGGCAGACATGGCGGCGTTCCCGATTGTTATAGGTCTGCCTGGGTTTTTAGAGTCATTACTCTAAATTGTCAAATAACATTGCAGCCACATGCAGATTTATCCTGGCAAGGATAGGCCGTAAGATGCCCCATCACGTGTACAGAAGCTGATCCCCTATGGCACCACGAGTAAAGACCAGCGAGCGCATTGTGCAAACCAGCCTGGAGCTTTTTAACCAGCAGGGCGAGCGCAGTGTGAGCACCAACCACATCGCCGCCCATATGGAAATTTCGCCGGGCAACCTGTACTACCACTTCCCCAACAAGCAGGCGATCATCGCCGTACTGTTTCGCGAATACGAAGCCCTGGTGGACAGTTTCTTGCGCCCGCCTCAAGGTCGCGCCATGGCCGTGGCGGATAAGCGCTTCTACCTGCAAGCCGTATTGGCCGGCATGTGGCGTTATCGTTTCCTGCACCGCGACCTCGAACACCTGTTGGAAAGCGATCCAGAACTGGCCACCGGCTATCGGCGTTTTTCCCAGCGCTGCCTGATCCAGGGCGGCGCGATTTACCAGGGGTTTGTCGATGCCGGCATCCTGAATATGGACCCGGTGCAAACCGAGGCGCTGACCCTCAATGCGTGGATTATCCTGACCTCCTGGGTGCGTTTTTTGTGCACGACCAACGAAAATTCCGCCCACTTGAGCGCCGAGGCCATCAAGCGCGGGGTGTATCAGGTGTTGGTGTTGGAGGCTGGGTTTGTCACGCCCCAGGCGAAAGAGGCCGTGGACGCCTTATTCAAAGAGTTTTACGTGCCGTTGAATCAGGCATTGGAAGAAGTGAAGTAGGACCTTTCTCGAATCTATTCATAGGAGGCCGTCATGCCGCTTGCCCAACTGATCAGCCCCCAGCAACTGGCCGAGCGCCAGAAGGCTGGCGGGTTGGTGATCCTGGATTGCCGCTTTGCCCTGGAAGACCCGGACTACGGGCGCTGCAGCTACGCCGAAGGGCATATCGAGGGCGCGCAGTATGCTGACTTGGAGCGGCATCTGAGCGGGCCAGTAACCAAGGGCGTGACCGGGCGTCATCCGTTGCCGGTGGCTGAAACGTTCGCTCGGCAATTACGGGCATGGGGCATCAGCGCTGACACCGATGTGGTGCTGTATGACGACGGTCCTGGCGCCTACGCCGCGCGGGCATGGTGGCTGTTGGTTTGGTTGGGCAAGCGTGATGGCGTGTTTATTCTGGATGGCGGCCTCAAGGCATGGCATGCCGCGGGTTTCCCGTTGAGCCTGGATGCGCCGGTCCTTGAAGCTGGGACTTTCGCGGGGACGCCGGACAATCGCCTGCTGCTCGATGCCGAACACCTGCAAAAACGCCTGGGCCAGCCGGGATTGACGCTGATCGATGCGCGCGCTCAACCGCGTTTTCGCGGCGAAGTGGAGCCTATCGATCCGATTGCCGGGCACATCCCTGGCGCGCAATGCGCGGCGTTTAACGAAAACCTGGGCAGCGACGGTCGCTTCCTGCCGGCAGATCAGCTTAAGCAGCGCTTTGCTGCCCAGCTCCAGGGGCGCTCGCCGGATGAACTCGTGGCGTATTGCGGTTCAGGCGTGACGGCCTGCCACAACCTGTTTGCGCTGAGCCTGGCGGGTTACCCGTTGGGTAAGTTGTATGCGGGGTCTTGGAGTGAGTGGATTACGGATCCGGAGCGGGCGATTGCTACCGGCGACTGAGCCTGTTGGGATGTAACCCAATCAAAATGGGGGAGCTGGCTTGCCTGCGATGAGGGAGTGTCAGTCACCGGTGGGTTGGCTGACCCACCGCTATCGCAGGCAAGCCCGCTCCCACATTTTTTAACTGTGTTGTGTCAGGAGCCATTGGGGGATGCGGCGCTCAAGGTAGTAGCTTGGTCGTTTGAGCGAACCCTCCACAAACCCCACATGCCCACCCTTGGCCGTCAGCTCAAACTCAGTGCAGTCCGACAGTTCGCCGGCCTCTGGCAGGCTATGGGCAAACACAAACGGATCATCCGCCGCCTGGATAATCAGGGTCGGCGTGCGGATGCCGCCCAGGTAATAACGACTCGATGCGCGGCGGTAATAATCCTCTGCACTCAGGTAGCCGTGCAGCGGCGCGGTGACGCGGCCATCGAAGTCCCAGAATGTGCGCATCTTCTCCAGTGAGCCCAGGGCTTCCAGGGTTTTAAGCCCGTCTGCCCGACCATCCTGTAGAAAACGGCTTTGCTTGACGCGGATATACGCGAGCATTTCACGCATGAAGTGCTTTTGATAAATCCGCGAAAAGCCCAGGCCGATCCGGTCTGCACATTGGTCCAGGCGAAACGGCACCGACACCGCCGCCGCGCCTTGCAGCCCCGACGCCTTTCCGGTTTCGCCCAAATGCTTGAGCAGCACATTGCCGCCCAGGGAATAACCCACCGCGTACAACGGCGCCAAAGGTCGCTTGGCGCGCAGATGAGCAATCGCTGCCGCCAGGTCTTCGCTGGCGCCAGAGTGGTAACTGCGTGCCAGCAGGTTCGGCTCACCCGAGCAACCGCGCCAGTTCAGCGCCACGCTGGCCCAGCCTTGAGCGGCGAGGGCTTTTTGCAAGCCCGCTACGTAGGGTGAGTTGGACGAACCGGTCAGCCCGTGCAGCACCAGCACCAGAGGTACTTGCGTGTCATGAGGCCCGTGCCAGTCGAGGTCGAGGAAGTCGCCGTCGTCCAGCCACAGGCGTTCGCGTTGGCGTTCGATATGAGTGGTGGGGCGGCACAGCGGCCCCCACAGCGTTTGCAAGTGTGGGTTGCCGAGGCCGAAGGCGGGGGTGAACGGGTCGGCGGAAGGGGTCATGACACTCTCTGCGGCAGGCACATTTAAGGGTGGCGAGCGAGCTTGCTCGCGTTGGGCTGCGCAGCAGCCCCATCAAGAACACCTCGGTTCTTCAGTCAGAACTCAGTTGCAGGTATTAGGGCTGCTGGGCAGCCCAACGGGAGCAAACTCCCTCGCCACAACAAGCCCTTTCACCCCAATTGAATCCAGCCAGAAAGATCAGGCGGCGGTTTCGACCACACGGTGCCACAACGCGTAATACACCCGGCCGGACTTCTGCTCCCGGTGCAGGCGCCACGCGCCCGGCAAGCCCAGCGTCGACGGCGCAGTCTCACTTTCAGTGTAGATCCACGCATCCGGCGCCAGCCATTGGCGTTCTTCCAGCAGCGCACACACGGTCGGCAGCAGGTTCTGGTTGAACGGTGGGTCGAGAAACACCACGTCGTACTCGCTGGCGGCTTGGGTTTCCAGGTAGCGCAGCGCGTCGGCGGTTTGCACCTGGCCGTTGGTGCAACGCAGGGTGCCCAAGTGTTCCTTGAGGCTGGAGACGGCCACATTGCTGGCGTCCAGTGCCTGCGCTTGGGCGGCACCACGGGACAGCGCCTCCAGGAACAGCGCGCCGCTGCCCGCGAACGGGTCCAGCACCTTGGCTCCCGCGATGTAAGGCGCGAGCCAGTTGAACAGGGTTTCGCGCACGCGATCCGGCGTCGGGCGCAGGCCTACGACGTCGGGGAAGCTCAGCTTGCGGCTGCCCCATTCGCCGCCAATGATGCGCAGCTGGCCCACACCGTTATGCACGTTGTGGACAGGTTTTTTCGGGCGAGATGAACTGGCCATTAATGCTCCGGAACCCCGAGCGGCTGCTCGGCGGGTTTATCAGTGGGGGGCGGTAGTGGCTTTTGCGCAATCGTCGGGCCGGCGGTCACGATGACCATCTTGTCGGCGCTCAAGTGTTTATTCATTGCAGCCTTGACCTGTTCTACGGTCAGGGCCTGGGATTGTTTCATGAAATCTTCCAGATAGCTCAGCGGCAGGTTGTAGAAACCCATCGCGCCCAGCTGCCCGACGATATCGGCGTTGCTCGCGGTAGACAGCGGGAAGCTGCCAGCCAGCTCACGCTTGGCGTCATCCAGTTCTTTTTGCGTCGGGCCGGTCTTGAGGTAGTCGGCCACCACATCCTCAACCAGGCGCAGGGTGCCGCCGCTCATTTCGGCGCGGGTCTGCAGATTGATCATGAACGGTCCGCGCACCTGCATCGGCGAGAAACCAGAGTACACGCCGTAGGTCAGGCCGCGCTTTTCACGCACTTCACTCATCAAGCGAGTGCCGAAACCGCCGCCGCCGAGGATCTGGTTGCCCAAGGACAAGGCTGCGTAGTCCGGGTCGGCGCGGTCGATACCCAGTTGCGCGAACAGCAGGTGCGTCTGCTTGGACGGGAACTCGATACGGGTCAGGCCGGGCTTGGGCTCGGTCGGCTGGGCGATTTTTGCCAGGGCTGGGCCTTTGGGCAGCGATGAGGAAATCTTGGCCGTCATGGCTTCAGCTTCGGCGCGGGTCAGGTCACCCACCACCGCAATCACCGCGTTGCCCGCTGCATAAGCCTTGGCGTGGAACGCCTGCAACTGCGCCAGGGTAATCTTCGGCACGCTTTGCGGCGTGCCTTCGCTCGGGTGAGCGTAAGGGTGGTCACCGTACAAGCGCTTGAACAGCTCGAGGCTCGCCAGCTTGCCAGGGTTTTGCTTCTGGTACTCAAAGCCGGCCAGGATCTGGTTCTTGATCCGCGCCAGGGAGTCGGCCGGGAAGGTGGGCTTGCCGATCACTTGATCAAACAGGGTCAAGGCGGCGTCGCGTTTATCGCTGTCGCTCAGGCTGCGCAGGGAAACCAGCGCCATGTCGCGAAATGCGCCATTGCCAAAGTCCGCGCCCAGGCCTTCAAAGTCGCGGGCAATCTGGCTCACGTCCTTGCCCGGCACGCCTTCGTTGAGCATGGCGTTGGTCATCAGCGCCAGGCCAGGCACGTCGCCGTCCTGGCTGCTGCCAGCGGCGAACAGGATGCGCACGTCGAACATCGGCAGTTCGTGGGCTTCGACGAACAGCACCTTGGCGCCTTCGGCGGTATTCCAGGTTTGCACGTCGAGCTTGCGGTTGGTCGGCGCCTTGCCGTCCAGTTCCGCCAGGGATTGCAGTGTGTTGCCCGATTGGGCTTTTTCCAGCGCCGGGCTCGCAACCGATTCAGTCGGGCGCAGGAAGTACACGGCGCCGGCGGCGATCAAGGTGACAGCGATCAGGCCTGGAAAGATCAGGCGGCTGTTTTTGCGATCACTCATGAGCGGTCTCCTGGGGCAGGACATGGGCGACGCTGAGACGTTCGCGGGTGAAATAGGTGCGCGCGGCTTTCTGGATATCTTCCGGGGTCACGCTTTGCAGGTCGGCGAGTTCGCTGTCCATCAGCTTCCAGGACAGGCCGACGGTTTCCAGCGAGCCGATGGCCGTAGCCTGGCTGGTGATGGAATCACGCTGGTAGACCAGGCCGGCAATGACCTGGGCGCGGATGCGTTCCAGTTCTTCGGCGGTCGGTGGTTTGGCTTTCAGCTCTTCCAGCAGGCGCCACAGGCCGGCTTCGGCTTGGGCCACGGTTTTCTTTTTCTGCTGGTTGGGGGTGGCGGTCAGCATGAACAGGGTGTCGCCACGGGTGTAGGCGTCGTAGTTGGTGGAGGCAGCGGAGACCAGTTCCTCGCCACGTTCCAACTGTTCCGAGATGCGTGCGCTGTAGCCGCCGTCCAGCAAGGCCGAGATCAGGCGCAGGGCCTGGACCGAGCGTTTGTCTTCGGCGGTGGCCAGGCCAGGCACGTTGAAGCCCAGGATCACGCTCGGCAGTTGGGTCTGCACGTGCATCGTCAGCAGGCGCTCGCCGGGCTCGGCCAGCTCCATCGGGATCTTGGCCGGTGGCACGTCACGCTTGGGGATCGGGCCGAAGTAACGTTGGGCCAGGGTTTTCACTTCGTCCGGGGTCACATCACCGACCACAACCAGGGTGGCGTTGTTCGGTACATACCAGGATTGGTACCAGTGGCGCAGCTCTTCGACCTTCATGCGGTCCAGGTCGGCCATCCAGCCGATGGTCGGCGTGTGATAACCGCTGGCCGGGAAGGCCATGGCCTTGAAGCGCTCATAGGCCTTGGACATCGGATTATCATCGGTGCGCAGGCGGCGCTCTTCCTTGATCACCTCGATCTCGCGGCTGAACTCGTCGGCCGGCAAGCGCAGGCTGGCCATGCGATCGGCTTCCAGTTCAAAGGCCACGCCCAGGCGGTCGCGGGCCAGCACTTGGTAATAAGCGGTGTAGTCGTCACTGGTGAACGCGTTTTCTTCGGCGCCGAGGTCGCGCAGGATCAGCGACGCTTCGCCGGGGCCCACTTTGGCGCTGCCCTTGAACATCATGTGCTCCAGGGCGTGAGACAAACCGGTCTGCCCCGGGGTTTCATAGCTCGAACCAACCTTGTACCAAACCTGGGAAACCACCACCGGAGCGCGATGGTCTTCGCGCACGACCACCTTGAGGCCGTTGTCGAGGGTGAATTCATGGGTGGGTTGTGGATCGGCAGCCAAGGCTGAAAGAGGCAGACAAACTGTACCGAACAGCAGGCCTGCGGCGCGGCGGGCTAGAGCATTCATTCGTTTTTAAACCTGTTGGGCTGCCCGCTTGGTCTTAGCGTCGGCGGGCGAGGAGGTGCTAGGATACTGATCCGACTAAGGGACGGCCACTGCGGCGGTCCTGTTGAGGCCCTATTTAGGCCTTACAAAATGTTGCGCATGAACGAGCTGGCTAAAAAACAGTCTGTTACGCATCGAATTTTATTTACCGAAGCGCCCCTTGGCGCGTCGCTACCTTGAGATAGCCGTCTCCATGTTTGGTTCCAACGACGACAAGAAGACCCCAGCTGCGGCTGGCGAGAAGAAAGGCCTGTTCGGATGGCTGCGCAAAAAGCCGCAGGAAACCGTCGCTGAACAGCCGCAGGTTCACGCTGAACCGATCCCAGACCCTATAGTAGAAGCCGAACCGGTCGCTGAAACGCCAGCGCCGGTGGTGTTGCCGATGGCTGAGCCGGTGTTGCAGCCGCTGGCAGAGGTTGAGCCAGAGCAAGAGCACAAGCCGTGGCCTGAGTTGCCGGTGGCCGAAGAGCCTGTGGCGTTGGTTGAAGATGTGCAGGCCGAGCATGTGGCACCGCCGATTCCGGCTGTGGCTGAGCCGGTTGAAATCGTGGTCGAAGCGCCGCCCGTCGTTGAAGTGCCTGCGCCAGTGGTCGTCGAACCCGCGCCTGTTGCCGTTGCCGCGCCTGCCGCCGTCGAGCCCGAGCCTGTCGCCGCCACTGCAGAAACCAGCAAAGCCGGCTTCTTCACCCGCCTCAAGCAAGGCCTGAGCAAAACCAGCGCCAGCATCGGCGAAGGCATGGCCAGCCTGTTCCTCGGCAAAAAAGTCATCGATGACGAACTGCTGGAAGACATCGAAACCCGTCTGCTCACCGCCGACGTGGGTGTCGAAGCCACTGCCGTGATCATCCAGAGCCTCACCCAGAAGGTCGCACGTAAGCAACTGACCGACGCCGACGCGCTGTACAAATCCCTGCAGGCCGAGTTGGCCGCGATGCTCAAGCCGGTGGAAGCGCCGCTGTTGATCACCCCGAACAAGCCGTTCGTGATCCTGGTCGTGGGCGTCAACGGCGCCGGCAAGACCACCACCATTGGTAAACTGGCCAAGAAACTGCAGTCGGAAGGCAAGAAGGTCATGCTGGCCGCTGGCGATACCTTCCGTGCTGCCGCGGTTGAGCAGCTGCAGGTCTGGGGCGAGCGCAACAAGATCCCGGTCATCGCCCAGCACACCGGCGCCGATTCCGCTTCGGTGATCTTCGATGCCGTGCAAGCCGCCAAGGCGCGCAACATCGACGTGCTGATCGCCGATACCGCCGGTCGCCTGCACACCAAAGACAATTTGATGGAAGAGCTGAAGAAAGTGCGCCGCGTGATCGGCAAGCTCGATGCAGACGCGCCGCACGAAGTGCTGCTGGTGCTCGACGCTGGTACCGGCCAGAACGCCATCAGCCAAGCCAAACAATTCAACCAGACGGTGCAACTGACCGGCCTGGCATTGACTAAGCTCGACGGCACGGCCAAGGGCGGTGTGATCTTCGCCCTGGCCAAACAGTTCGGGTTGCCGATTCGTTACATCGGCGTCGGTGAAGGCATCGACGACCTGCGCACCTTTGAAGCCGAACCCTTTGTACAGGCACTGTTTGCCGAGCGGGAGCGTTCATGATTCGATTCGAACAGGTCGGTAAACGCTATGCTAACGGGCATGTCGGCTTGCATGAGCTGAGCTTTCGAGTGCGTCGTGGCGAATTCTTGTTTGTCACCGGCCATTCCGGTGCAGGCAAAAGTACCTTGCTGCGCCTGCTGCTGGCCATGGAGCGCCCAACCACCGGCAAACTGCTGCTGGCGGGCCAGGATCTGGCCACTATCAGCAATGCGCAGATTCCCTTCCTGCGCCGCCAGATCGGCGTGGTGTTCCAGAACCACCAGTTGCTGTTCGACCGCACGGTGTTCAATAACATCGCGCTGCCGTTGCAGATCCTCGGGCTGTCCAAGGCCGAGATCGTCAAACGTGTGGATTCGGCCCTCGAGCGCGTGGCGCTGTCGGACAAGACCGACCTCTACCCCGGCGACCTGTCCACCGGCCAGCAACAGCGCGTCGGTATCGCCCGCGCCATTGTGCATCGCCCGGCCTTGCTGCTGGCGGATGAGCCCACCGGTAACCTCGACCCGCGACTGGCGGCCGAGATCATGGGGGTATTCGAAGACATCAACCGCCTGGGCACCAGCGTGCTGATCGCCAGCCATGACCTGGCGCTGATCGCACGCATGCGCCATCGCATGCTGACCCTGCAACGCGGCCGCCTGATCGGTGACGGGGAGGCCGGCGTATGAGTGCGACACGCAGCCCTAAAGTCTCCGAGCGCGTGGCGCCGAAACCGGCCGACCCGCAACCGCAGAAGAAGAAAAAACACGACGACGATGACGGCCCGGACTTCAGCACCTTGCTGCGTGCCTGGATCGAAAGCCATCGCGCCAGCTTGCTCGACAGCCTGCGTCGCCTGGGCAAGCAGCCGATTGGCAGCTTTTTCACCTGCCTGGTGATGGCCGTGGCCTTGAGCCTGCCGATGGGTTTGTCGTTGTTGCTCAACAATGTGGAGCGCCTGGGCGGTTCCTGGCAGCGCGCGGCGCAGATTTCCCTGTACTTGAACATCGACGCCAGCGCCAAAGACGGCGAGTCCTTGCGCGATGACATCAAGAATATGCCGGGCGTGGCAGAGGCTGAGTACATCAGCCGCGATCAGGCCCTTGAGGAGTTCCAGCAGCAGTCCGGCCTGGGCGAGGCGCTCAAGGAGCTGCCGCAGAACCCGCTGCCGGGCGTGGTTCTGGTAACGCCGAATGAAGTCGATAAGCCAGCGCTGGAAGCCCTGCGACAAAAACTCGCAGAGATGCCCAAGGTGCAACAGGCGCAACTTGATCTAGTCTGGGTTGAGCGGCTGGCGGCGATCCTTAAGCTGGGCGACCGGTTTGTGTTCGGTTTGACGGTGCTGTTGGTCTCTGCATTACTTTTGGTGATAGGTAATACCATTCGTCTTCATATTGAAAACCGTCGCACCGAGATAGAAGTGATTAAACTGGTCGGCGGCACGGACAGCTATGTGCGTCGTCCATTTCTGTACATGGGCGCGCTTTATGGCTTCGGTGCCGGGATTTTGTCCTGGGGCGTACTGGCGTTTGGCCTTGATTGGCTGAACGACGCGGTTGTCGGGCTTGCTGGGCTGTATGGCAGTGATTTCGCCTTGGCCGGTGTGCCGGTCGCCGATGGTTTGAGCCTCTTGCTTGGCGCAGTATTGTTGGGGTATATCGGTGCGTGGATTGCGGTTGCGCGGCACTTACGTGAGTTGGCACCGAAGTAGTTAATGTCAGATTAATGTGGTTACGTTGTATTGACCGTATCAGTGGTTTAGGGAACTTGTCCTACGGTTCCCGGTCAATTTTCGCAGTGCTGAACTGCACGAGTTATGTGAGTCGGAGGTTTTTTCGTATGACCACTTCTTTGCAACCTGCTTATGCCTTGGTGCCAGGTGCGAACCTGGAAGCCTATGTGCACACGGTGAACAGCATTCCATTGCTGACGCCTGAGCAGGAGCGTGAACTGGCCGAGAGTCTCTACTATGAGCAGGATTTGGGGGCGGCTCGGCAGATGGTGCTCGCCCACCTGCGTTTTGTCGTACATATCGCCCGTAGCTATAGTGGCTACGGCCTGGCCCAGGCTGACCTGATCCAGGAAGGCAACGTCGGCCTGATGAAGGCTGTAAAGCGCTTCAACCCTGAGATGGGTGTGCGTCTGGTGTCGTTTGCTGTGCACTGGATCAAGGCGGAAATTCACGAGTTCATCCTGCGCAACTGGCGCATCGTGAAAGTCGCGACCACCAAGGCCCAGCGCAAGCTGTTCTTCAACCTGCGCAGCCAGAAAAAGCGTTTGGCGTGGTTGAACAACGAGGAAGTCCACCGCGTGGCCGAAAGCCTCGGCGTGGAACCTCGTGAAGTGCGCGAGATGGAAAGCCGCCTGACCGGCCATGACATGGCCTTCGACCCGGCCGCCGAAGCGGACGACGACAGCGCTTTCCAATCGCCGGCCAATTACCTGGAAGACCACCGGTACGACCCGGCGCGTCAACTGGAGGATGCGGACTGGAGCGACAATTCCAACCACAACCTGCACGAAGCGTTGGAAGTGCTGGACGACCGCAGCCGTGACATCCTCTACCAGCGCTGGCTGGCAGAAGAAAAAGCCACGCTGCACGACCTGGCACAGAAGTATAACGTGTCGGCCGAGCGGATTCGTCAGCTTGAGAAAAGCGCGATGAATAAGCTAAAGTTGTCGATCGCCGCCTAAAACGCTGCGAAAAGCCAAAAAAATGCCCCGCTCGAAAGATCGGGGCATTTTTGTATGTATTAGAAAACCTGAAGCTCAACGCGGTTCACTGTGGGAGCTGGCTTGCCTGCGATAGCGGTGTGTCAGTTTCCAAAGGGTTATCTGGCAGGCCCTTATCGCAGGCAAGCCAGCTCCCACAGGAACCGTGTGGTGTCAGTCGGACCAGGGGGCTTTGCGCGAGTTATTCAACTCAACCAGATAACCCTCCCCACCCAGCTGGCTCATCTGCCGCCGAATCCACGCCGCGCGCCTTGCCACATACGCCGTCGGGTGGCTGGCACTCCAGACCCGAGGGTTAGGCAGTACAGCGGCCAAATAGCTGGCCTGCTGCCGCGAAAGGCCCTTGGCACTTACCCCAAAGTGATGCCGCGCTGCCGCTTCTGCACCAAACACTCCCTCATCCCACTCAACGCTGTTGAGGTACACCTCAAGAATCCGCTGCTTGGGCCACAACACCTCGATCAGCCCGGTAAACCACGCCTCCAGGCCTTTGCGCAAATAACTGCGGCCGGCCCACAGGAACAGGTTTTTCGACACCTGCTGGCTCAACGTGCTGGCGCCGCGTATCGAACCACCGCGCTCGTTGTGCTGGATCGCCGCCTGGATTGCGCCGAAATCAAAGCCCCAGTGCTGCGGGAAACGCTGGTCTTCACCGGCCATCACCGCCATTTTGAGGTCATCGGAGATCTCGTCCCACGGCACCCAGCTGCGCTGCAGGTCGATGGGCTCGCCGTCAAACCAGGATTCGACCTTGCGCTCCACCATCAGCGCAGTGAAGGGCGGCGGGACGAAGCGAAACAGCAGCACCAACAGCACACTGCCGATGGCGAACCATTTGACGACGTTGAGAAAGCGTTTGAAGAGGACACGCAGCATAGAGATGGCTTGGCCGAACCCGTTGAGCGGGCCATTATACAGACCCTGCCCGATGAGTCTGACTGGAGTTCCTCATGCTGCGTAGCTTTCTGATGCTGGCTGCCTTTTTCGGCTTCACCGGTGTCGCCCTTGGCGCCTTCGCCGCCCACGGCCTGAAGAATCGTCTGAGCGCCGAATACCTGGCGATCTTCCATACCGGCGTGACCTACCAACTGGTGCACACCCTGGCCCTGTTTGGCGTGGCACTGTTGGCTGCGCACATTCCGGGTCGGCTGGTCACCTGGGCGGGCATCTCCTTTGTCATCGGCATCCTGCTGTTCTCCGGCAGCCTGTATGTGCTGACGATGACCGGTATCAGCAAGCTCGGCATCATCACGCCATTTGGTGGCCTGGCTTTTCTGCTCGGCTGGTTCTTCCTTGGTTTGGCTGCCTGGCGTTTGCAGGCGATCTGACCGAGGGACTTGGGCCCGCTACGTCAATCGGGCTAGAATGCTGGCCCCTAAAAACGATGGCGGCCCCTGGCATGCGCATTCAGTTGAACGGCGAATTCCTTGAACTGCCCGACGGTGAAACCGTTGCGGCCCTGCTGACCCGTCTGGACCTGACCGGGCGTCGCGTCGCAGTGGAACTCAACCTGGATATCGTCCCGCGTAGCCAGCACGCCGAGACCGCGCTCACCGACGGTGACCAGGTCGAAGTGGTCCACGCCATCGGCGGCGGCTAGTCGCGCAGCTTGCTGAATTCTGCAGAACCTCACCCCCATTTCGAGGATTTCCCATGAGCATCGTTCGTAGCGACAAGCCCTTCGTCCTGGCCGGTCGTACCTACCAGTCCCGCCTGTTAGTGGGTACCGGCAAGTACCGCGACATGGAAGAAACCCGTCTGGCCATCGAAGCCTCGGGCGCCGAGATCGTCACCTTCGCCGTGCGCCGCACCAACCTCGGCCAGATAGAAGGCGAGCCGAACCTGCTCGAAGTCCTCTCGCCGGATCGCTACACCTTCTTGCCGAACACCGCCGGGTGCTATGACGCCATCGAAGCCGTGCGCACCTGCCGCCTGGCCCGTGAGCTGCTCGACGGCCATAATCTGGTGAAGCTGGAAGTGCTGGCCGACCAGAAAACCCTGTTTCCCAACGTGATCGAGACCCTCAAGGCTGCTGAAACGCTGGTCAAGGAAGGCTTCGACGTGATGGTCTACACCAGCGATGACCCGATCATCGCGCGCCAACTGGCCGAAATCGGTTGTATCGCCGTAATGCCGCTGGCCGGTCTGATCGGTTCCGGCCTGGGTATCTGCAATCCGTACAACCTGCAGATCATCCTCGAAGAAGCCAATATTCCCGTACTGGTGGACGCGGGCGTAGGCACTGCCTCCGACGCTACCATCGCCATGGAACTGGGCTGCGACGCGGTGCTGATGAACTCAGCCATCGCCCATGCCCGACAGCCAATCATGATGGCCGAAGCCATGAAACACGCCATCGTCGCGGGCCGCCTGGCGTACCTCGCCGGTCGCATGCCAAAAAAACTCTACGCCAGCGCCTCCTCGCCGCTGGATGGTCTGATCAAGTAAGAGCCATTGATGACTGAATCAAACGAAACGCCGAACACTCTGGACGAAGCCGACGAGTCCAAGCATCGCCGCATCAAGAGTTTTGTGATGCGCGCCGGTCGCATGACCGAAGGCCAGCAAAAGGGCCTGGAGCAAGGCACGCCATTGTTTGTGCTGCCCCTGGCCGACGCGCCGGTGGATTACGACCAGGTATTCGGCCGTTCGGCCCCGCGTTCCCTTGAAATCGGCTTCGGCATGGGCCACTCCCTGCTGGAAATGGCCGCAGCCTCGCCAGAACAGGATTTCATCGGTGTTGAAGTGCACCGCCCGGGTGTTGGCGCGCTGCTCAACGGCGTGTTGACCCAAGGGTTGACCAACCTGCGGGTCTACGACTGCGACGCGATCGAAGTGCTCAACCGCTGCATCGCCGACAACAGCCTTGATCGCCTGATGCTGTTCTTCCCTGATCCTTGGCATAAATCCCGTCACCACAAGCGTCGTATCGTCCAGGCGTCCTTCGCGGAGCTGGTGCGCAGCAAGCTCAAAGTCGGCGGCATCTTGCACATGGCCACCGACTGGGAACCTTACGCGGAATACATGCTGGAAGTCATGAGCGTGGCCCCTGGCTACCGCAACCTGGCCGAAGACGGCAAATGCGTGCCACGCCCGGCTGAACGCCCGATCACCAAGTTCGAACGTCGCGGCGAGCGATTGGGGCATGGGGTTTGGGATTTGAAGTTCGAGAAGGTTGACTGACAGGCCACTAGCTTGGAATGCAGTCAAAAATGTGGGAGCGGGCTTGCTCGCGAATGCGGTGTGTCAGTCACTGAAAATGTCGACTGATCCACCGTATTCGCGAGCAAGCCCGCTCCCACATTTGCTTTTGTGTTGTAGCTGAGGTCAGCGACGGTCGGCAACCACGCCAATCAACACCAGCACCACCACCAACACCGGTGCCAGGCTGTAGTTATTGAACTGGCTCAACCCTCGCACAATCCACGGCGTGGCATAGATCAACGCCGCGCCGCTGCCGATCATGCACAGCAGCGCCATCAACGGTACGCGCAATGCGCCGGCGACGCTGCCCAGGCGGGCTTCTACCCAGCCTTTGATATCAGCGCCAAACAGCACCAGCAAACAGCCGACAAGGGCCAAGGATATTTCCGACAGGTTGCTGCGGCTCCAGCGGGATACGGTGGCGAGCAGGTCGAGTACCAAATCCATTCGATTTCCTTAGAGCGTCAGCTCAAAAACTTTTGCAGCAGGTCATTGAGAAAGAGTTGCCCGCGGTCGGTCGCCGCCAGGCGTGACGGTTCGACCTGCATTAAGCCGCTTTGTTCTGCATCCGTGCGTGCGTCATCCAGGCTTGCCAGATCGAGGCCGGTGCGCTCGGCGTAGAGCTTGGCTTCGACACCGTCGGTCAGGCGCAAAGCGTTCATCAGGAATTCAAACGGCAGTTCCTCGTTAGTCAGCTCTTTCGCCCCAGCCTGAAAGCTTTTAGCCGGGTTGAGATAGTCCTTCGGCGCTCGCGTCTTCCAGGTGCGCACGATGCGCCCGTCCGGATGGCTGAGTTTGCCGTGGGCGCCGGCGCCGATGCCGATAAAGTCACCGAAGCTCCAGTAGTTCAGGTTATGCCGCGCCGGACGACCTGGCTGGGCATAGGCCGAGACTTCATATTGCGCGTAACCGTGTTCAGCAAGCAGCGCCTGGCCCGCTTCCTGAATATCCCACAGCGTATCGTCTTCCGGCAGCGCGGGCGGCTGGTTCCAGAATACGGTGTTGGGCTCCAGGGTCAGTTGGTACCACGACAAGTGCGTGGGTTTGAGCGCGATGGCTTGGCGCAAATCGCTCAACGCGTCGTCCAGGGACTGATCGGGCAAACCGTGCATCAAGTCCAGGTTGAAGTTATCAAACCCGGCCAGGCGCGCCATGCCCGCTGCACGCACGGCTTCATCACCATTGTGGATACGTCCCAAGGCCTGGAGCTTTTCCTGCTGGAAACTCTGGATGCCGATGGACAGGCGATTGATCCCCAGCTTGCGATAAGCCACGAACTTCTCTTGCTCGAACGTCCCGGGGTTGGCTTCCAGGGTGATCTCTATATCGCTGGCAAACGGGATGCGCGCTTTCACGCCCTCAAGCAAGCGGCCCAGCGCTGCGGCGCTGAACAGGCTGGGCGTACCACCACCAAAGAAGATCGAACTCAGTTCGCGACCGTAAACCGCATGCAGGTCCTGATCGAGATCGGCCAGCAAGGCGTCCACATACTCTTCTTCCGGCAGCACCTTGCTGGCGGTGTGGGAGTTGAAGTCGCAATAGGGGCATTTGCGCACGCACCACGGGATGTGGATATACAGCGCCAGGGGCGGCAGCACAGGCAGGGCCGCCCGGGGTGTTTGCGCGCCGCCATGGATCAGCGGCTGCGCGGAGGTGTTCTGGGTCATTTCAGGCTCAGGCGTTGGCGCAGCAAATCCATTGCGCGAGCACGGTGGCTGATCTGGTTCTTGTCGGCAGGGCTCAACTCGGCGCTCGAGACATTACGTTCCGGCACCCAGAACAGTGGGTCATAGCCAAAACCATGCTCGCCGCTGGCCGCATGCAGAATGCGCCCGTGCCACAGGCCTTCGCACAGGATCGGCAATGGATCATCGGCATGTCGCACCAGGGCCAGCACACACACGAACTGCGCGCCGCGCATCGCGTCCGGTACATCCTTGAGGGCGTCGAGCAGCTTGGCGTTGTTGGCCGCGTCGCCTTTGCCGTCGGCGTAGCGTGCCGAGTAAATGCCGGGGGCGCCGCCGAGGAAGTCCACCGCCAGGCCCGAGTCATCCGCCAGCGCCGGCAGGCCGGAAATACGTGCCGCATTGCGTGCCTTGAGGATGGCGTTCTCGACGAACGACAGGCCGGTCTCTTCCGGCTCCACCTGGCTGAACTCGCCAATCGAGCGCAATTGCACGGATTCGCCGAGCATTGCCTGGAGTTCTTTAAGCTTGCCGGCGTTGTGGCTGGCGAGTACGAGTTGGGTTAGGTTCATCATTGCGCCGGAAACAGTTCCTGGTTGAATTGGAAGCTATGGGCTTTGCCACCGGTTTCAACATTGATGGTAAACGTCTTGTATTCGCGCTGCGTCACGGAGTAAGGCGCGAGGTAATTAATCCCGCCTTTTTCTTCGATTTGCTTGAACGTCAGTATCTCGCTCTTACCGCCCAAATCCTTGATGGTGCCCGTTACTTGCGCCGCCACCGGGGTTACGCCCTTGATCACGGTGACGTTGATCAAACCCTTCTCCTTGCTGCGCACCACGCCGATCTTCTGGGCGGTTTCCGGCTGCAGGAAGCTGGAAGTGAAGGTGTTGTAGTGGACAGTGATATCGCCGAAGTCTTTCTTGCGATTTGCGTCGATAGCGTCCGCGGCCATGGCGCTGGCACCCAGGCAAGCGGTCAATAGAAAAACAGCCAAACGACTCATGAACGTCCCTCTTGAAAGATGATTAGACGGCAATTTTGTGGTCGGTCAGGCCAGGACTACTGACCCGGTAAATACCAATTTCACCCAACAGATTGGGCCATAGCTTACTCGCCCAACCGTGGCGATGCTGTTGATCGACGGCAAGGCGGTTGATCACCTTGGCTTCACGCTCGCTACACAAGGCTTCGAAGTCTTCGAAAGTGCAGAAGTGGATGTTCGGCGTGTTGTACCAGGTGTAGGGCAGGAAGTCCGATACCGGCATGCGGCCCTTGGTGGCCAGGTACCAGCGGCAGCGCCAGTGACCGAAGTTGGGAAAGGTGATGATGCATTGGCGGCCGACGCGCAGCATTTCGTCAAGGATGCGATCCGGGTAGTGCACCGCCTGTAGCGCCTGGGTCATCACCACGATGTCGAAACTGTTGCTGGCAAAGTTGCCCAGGCCCTTGTCCAGGTCCTGTTCGATCACGTTGATGCCCTTGGCCACGCACTGGGCGATGTTGTCAGGGTCGTTTTCCAGGCCGTAGCCGGTGACTTGCTTGTGGTCGCGCAGCCAACTCAGCAGTTCGCCATCGCCACAGCCCAGGTCGAGCACGCGGCTGCCTGCGGGGATCCAGTCTTGGATGATGTCCAGGTCGGCTCTCATGGCGTTCTCACAAAGTTATGCGGTTCATGTAGTTGCTGAAGGCCTGCAAGTAGCGCGGGATCGGAATCAGGAAGGCGTCGTGGCCTTGCGGAGCATCGATCTCCAGGTAGCAGACGTCTTTGCGCGCAGCCATCAGCGCATCCACCAGCTCACGCGAGCGCGCCGGCGAGAAGCGCCAGTCGGTGGTGAAGGACATCACGCAAAACTTGGCCGTGGCGCCTTCGAAGGTTTTTGCCAGGTCGTCGTCGTGGTTGGCGGCCGGGTCGAAGTAGTCCAGGGCCTTGGTCATCAGCAAGTACGTGTTGGCGTCGAAACGTCCCGAGAATTCCTCGCCTTGATAACGCAGGTAGCTTTCCACCTGGAACTCAACACTGTGGAAGTCGTAGTTGAGCTTTTCGCTCTTGAGGCCACGGCCGAATTTTTCACCCATGGAATCATCGGACAGGTAGGTGATGTGCCCGACCATGCGCGCCAGCATCAAGCCGCGCTTGGGAATCACACCCGCTTCCTGGAACGAACCACCGTGGAACTCGGGGTCGGTGAGGATGGCCTGGCGCGCCACTTCGTTGAAGGCGATGTTCTGCGCCGACAACTTGGGCGCCGAAGCGATAGCCAGGCAATGGCGCACGCGATCCGGGTAAGTGATGGTCCATTGCAGCGCCTGCATGCCACCCAGGCTACCGCCGATCACCGCTGCCCATTGATTGATACCCAACAGGTCGGCAAGGCGCGCCTGGCTGTGCACCCAGTCTTCCACGGTCAGCACCGGGAAGTCGGCGCCGAACGGCTTGCCGGTTTCCGGGTTGATACTGCTGGGGCCGGTGGAGCCGTTGCAGCCGCCGAGGTTATTCAGGCTGACAACAAAGAATCTGTTGGTGTCGATGGGTTTGCCAGGGCCGATGCAACTGTCCCACCAGCCAGGCTTGCGCTCGTCGACGGAGTGGAAACCGGCTGCATGATGATGGCCGGACAAGGCGTGGCAGATCAGCACGGCATTGCTCGCCGTGGCGTTCAGTTGGCCGTAGGTTTCGTAGATCAAGTCATAGGCAGGCAGCGAACGGCCGCAGGCCAGGGCCAGCGGTTCGCTGAAGTGCGCCACTTGGGGCACGACCAGTCCAACAGAATCGGGGGGAAAGGCAGTTGGCATCGACCCTGCTCTCGTTTAAATGAGGCGTAAGTCTAAAGACCGCTGCACCTAGCGGCAAGCAAAGGCCTGTGCGGATTCAATTCAACAGGCAGATACAAAATGTGGGAGCTGGCTTGCCAGCTCCCACACGTTGCTGCGCCAAGTGTTAGATCAGCACTCGCAGGATGTCCGGCATTGAGGTCATGGCCGCCAGGTTGTTGATCACCAGCATATCCAGCAACTTGAGCACCATGAACGCCAGGATCGGCGAGATATCCAGGCCGCCCAGGTTCGGCAGCAGCTTGCGGAACGGCGCCAGGGCCGGCTCGCAGATCTGGTTCACCAGCTCAGCGCCAGGGTTATGGCTGCCCGGAGCAACCCAGGACAGGATCACGCTGATGATCAGGGCAAAGAAGAAGATCTTCAGGAACAGCGCGGTCACGCCGATGATTGCCCAGACCAGCAACTGGACGAAATTGCCGGTGGTGCCGTAGGTCAGCAGCAGGGTCAGCGCCATCAAGGCCAACTGCACTAGGATCGCCAGTACCAGCGACGACATGTCCAGGCCGAACAGGCTCGGGATGATCCGGCGCAATGGCTTGAGCAGCGGCTGGGTGGCCTTGACGATGAACTGGCAGAGCGGGTTGTAGAAGTTCGCGCGCACCAGTTGCAGCACGAAGCGCATCAATACGATCAGCAAGTACAGACTGCCGATGGTTTGCAGCACGTAGACGGCTGCGGTGTTCAAACCAATCATGTTGGCTCCTTATTTGCCAAGTTGTTCGGCGAGTTCGGCCGAGCGGTGCGCAGCGGCGCCCAATGCTTTTTCAACCAGGGCTTCAAAGCCCCCGGCCTGGAACGACTCGATGGCTGCCTGTGTGGTGCCGCCAGGGGAAGTCACGCGACGGCGCAACTCGGCCGCGTCCACGTCGCTGGCCACCGCCATATGTGCGGCGCCCAGGGCGGTCTGTTCAGCCAGTTGCTCGGCAACGTCCTTGGACAGGCCCAGTTTCACGCCGGCGGCGGTCATGGCTTCGATCAATAGGAAGAAATACGCCGGGCCGCTGCCGGACACAGCGGTGACCGCGTCCAGTTGCTGCTCCTGTTCCAGCCACAGGGCGATGCCCACGGCGGACAGCAGCTCCTGGGCCTGGTCACGCTGGGCAGCGCTGACTTCGGCGGTGGCATACAGGCCGCTCACGCCTTTGCGCAGCAGCGAAGGGGTGTTGGGCATGCAACGCACGATCGGCTGGGCGCCGAGCCATTGCTTCAGGCTGGCGCAGTTGATCCCGGCGGCGATGGACACCACCAGTTGCTGCGGCTGCAGGCTCGGGCGCAGGCTTTCGCACACGGCCTTCATGGCTTGCGGCTTGACTGCCAGCACGATCACATCGACGCCCTGGATGGCCTCGGCGTTGTCGGCAAAGGTTTCAATGCCGTGCTCGGCGCTGACGCGGGCACGGGTCTCGGCGCCCGGGTCGCTGGCGCGAATTTGCGCGCTGCCCAGGCCTTGGGCCCGTAGGCCACCGATCAGGCTGGCCGCCATGTTGCCGGCGCCGATAAAAGCTATACGCGTGTCTGTCATGACAGGTCCTTGGTTAAATAGAAGTCAGCCATTTTCAAGGCTGGCCGTAGTCGCGGGCGCCAAACAGGGCGGTACCGATCCGCACCCAGGTGGCGCCTTGGGCAATGGCCGACTCGAGGTCGTGGCTCATGCCCATGGAAAGTGTGTCCAACGGCAGATTCAAACGGGCTTGCAGCTCGCGTACGGTGGCGAACGCCGCATCTTGGGCCGCCCGATCTTCAGTCGGCTCGGGGATCGCCATCAAGCCACGCAGTTTCAGGCGCGGCAGGGCGCTGATCGCATTGGCCAGGGCCGGCAGGTCGGCGGGTGTACAGCCGGACTTGCTGGCTTCGCCACTGACGTTGACCTGAATGCAGATATTCAGCGGCGGCAGGTTGGCCGGGCGCTGTTCGGACAAACGTTGAGCAATTTTCAAACGGTCCACGGAATGCACCCAAGCGAAGTTCTCGGCGATCGCACGAGTCTTGTTCGATTGAATGGGGCCGATGAAGTGCCAACTCAAGGGCAGGTCGGTCAATTCCGCCTGTTTTCCCAACGCTTCCTGTAGATAGTTTTCGCCAAAATCGCGCATCCCGGCGGCATAGGCTTCGCGCACTGCGAGTGCGGGTTTGGTCTTGCTCACGGCCAGCAGGTGGATGCTGCTTGCGTCACGTTGCACGGCGTCGGCTGCGGCGCGGATGCGCTGGCTAACCAGGCCGATGTTGTCTGCTATCGTCGACATTCAAGATGCGCCCGTGGATATGGAGTCCGCGGCATTCTACTGGAAATGGAAAGCCCTATGGATATCACTGAATTACTCACGGCCAGCGTGCGCCGTGGCGCCTCCGACCTGCATTTGTCGGCTGGCCTGGCGCCGATGTTGCGGGTGGATGGCGAGGTGTGGCCGCTGGATTGGCCGGTGCTCTCACCTACGCAAGTTGCGGACTTATTGAGCCCCTTACTGAATCAGCACCAACAAAAGGATTTCGAAACATCTCTTGAAACGGATTTTGCTTTCGAGCTACCCGACGTGGCGCGGTTCCGGGCGAATGTGTTCCAGCAGGATCGTGGCATGGGCGCCGTGTTTCGCACCATCCCCTCTGAGGTGCAGAGCCTGGAAAGCCTTGGCCTGGGAGATGTATTTCAGCGTATCGCCCAGCTACCACGCGGCTTGGTGTTGGTGACTGGCCCCACTGGCTCGGGCAAGTCCACAACCTTGGCGGCGATGATCGATTTTCTCAATCAGCATCGGCGTCAGCACATCCTTACGCTCGAAGACCCCATCGAGTTTATCCACACACCGAAAACGGCGTTGATCAACCAACGCCAGGTGCACCGCGACACCCATAGCTTTTCCACCGCACTGCGCTCGGCGCTGCGGGAAGATCCTGACGTGATCCTGGTGGGTGAACTGCGCGACCTGGAAACCATCCGCCTGGCGCTGACGGCGGCGGAGACCGGGCACCTGCTGTTTGGCACATTGCACACCAGCTCGGCGGCGAAGACCGTAGACCGGCTGGTGGATGTGTTCCCGGCCGGGGAAAAAGCCATGGTCCGCGCGATGCTGTCGGAGTCGTTGCAGGCGGTGGTGTCTCAAGTGCTGGTGAAGAAGATGGGCGGCGGGCGGGTGGCGGCTCACGAGATCATGCTGGGCACGCCGGCGATTCGGAATTTGATCCGCGAGGACAAGGTGGCGCAGATGGTCTCGGCGATCCAGACGGGTGGAGCGTTGGGGATGAAGACGCTGGATATGAGTTTGAAGGCGTTGGTCGGGGAGGGCGTGATCAGCAGGGAGGAAGCGCGGGAGAAGGCGAGGGTGCCTGCAGATATCTAGAGAGCAGTGAGATCAGTGTGGGAGCTGGCTTGCCTGCGATAGCGCACTGTCAGACGATATTTTTGCGACTGACACACCGTTATCCCAGGCAAGCCAGCTCCCACATTTGGCTGCATTCCAAATGGGGAGTCTGGTGGCATTGAACTTAGCGCTGAACGATCCGCAAGTTGTTCTGCTCTTTCGGCAGAACCCGCTTGGCAATCACGTAGTTCTTATCCCAGAACGGCTTTTTCAGCGTGTCGATGCTCACCGATTTGCCACGGCGCGGTGCGTGGATAAAACGGTCATTGCCCAGGTAGATGGCAACGTGGTTCACCTGGCGGCTCTTCAGTTTGAAGAACAACAGGTCACCCGGTTTCAGGTCCTTGCGATCAACCTTCTGCCCGTGGCCGGCGGCCATGGCATTGGACGTGCGCGGCAAGTCCACCGCTGCAACATCATTAAACGCATATTTCACCAAACCACTGCAGTCGAACCCTTTACTTGGGCTGCTACCGCCCCAACGATAAGGAGTACCGAGCACGTTGACGGCGCGGCTGAGGACGGTGCTGCTCTGCTTGGTGTTGACGCCTACCAGGCCCGGTACTGCTTTGCCGTTGTGGGCCTTGCTCAGTTGAGTCGGGCGGTTGACAGTCAGCTTTACCGACTTGGTAGTACCTGGCGTGCTGTGGACTTTAGGGGTGAAACCGTTAACGTTAGGAAGTCGTTGCTCACGATTGGTGGCGTGGGCGGCCAGTGGCATTAATAGGCAAATGGTTAGCCATGTCTTGAAAAATGGTCGCATTAGGCGTGGCTCTTATGGGTTTGCGCGCAACTTTATAACAGGTTTTAGTGTCGTTCTCAGGCCGTTTGTCGACTGAACCTTGACGTCAAAATCAGGAAAAACGCGACGATTCGCCGCAATTGTCCTACACAAGGCAGGTGGCATAAGGCTTTCAGGGCAGGGAAGATACCATTTGCCGTACGTCGGGCGCCTGTAAAAAAGTCACAAAGAAAGTGAAAATTTTTTTCTATCGAGGCAAAAGAGGTACGCGATGAACACCTATCAACAGATTGGCCAGCAACAAGACACCCACAGCAAGGTGATCGGTTACCTGTTGTGGATTTTCGGTTTTACCGGCGCGCATCGCTTCTATTACGGCAAGCCGGTGACCGGCACGATCTGGTTTTTCACCTTGGGCTTGCTGGGGATTGGCTGGCTGATCGACCTGTTCCTGATCCCGGCCATGGACCGTGAAGCGGACCTGCGTTTTACCGCCGGGCCTATCGAATACAACGTGGCCTGGATCCTGTTGGCGTTCCTGGGCGTATTTGGCGTGCACCGTATGTATCAGGGCAAATGGATCTCCGGCCTGATCTACCTGCTGACCGGCGGTTTGTTCCTGGTGGGCGTGCTGTATGACTTCTGGACGCTGAATACGCAGATTTCGATTCGCAATGCGGAGCGCAATAACGGGCGATAAGTCCCTAGAGGTCGATACAAAGCCAAATGTGGGAGCGGGCTTGCTCGCGAAAGCGGTGTGTCAGCCAACGAATATGCTGACTGATCCACCGCATTCGCGAGCAAGCCCGCTCCCACACTTACTGTGCCCACCCCTAGGCCAGCGTCAGGCCTGGTAGCTGATCCGCCCATCCACCAAGGTGTAGCGCACCGTCGCCGGCAAGCTATGCCCGATAAACGGGCAATTCTCACCTTTGGACAGCCAGTGTTCCCCAGCCACCGTGGAGCTGGCCGGATCAAACAGCACCAAATCCGCCGCAGAACCCACCGCCAACTTACCCGCCGGCAGGCGCAAGGCCTCGGCCGGGCCTGCACTCAGGCGTGTCAGCAACGTCGGCAAATCCAGCAAACCCTCTTCCACCAGCGTCATCGCCAACGGCAGTAACAGCTCAACGCTGCTGATACCCGGCTCTGTCGCGCCGAACGGTGCCAGCTTGGCATCGCGCTCGTGGGGCTGGTGGTGGCTTGAAATCGCCGAGATCACACCCGACTTCACCGCCGCGCGCAAACCATCACGGTCGGCACGGGTGCGCAGCGGCGGTTGCACGTGGTACAGGCTGGAGAAGTCGATCAGCGCCTCATCGGTCAAAATCAGCTGATACAACGCCACATCCGCCGTCACCGGCAAGCCACGGGCCTGGGCCTGGGCGATCAGGGCGACACCGCGTGCGCTGGTCAATTGGCTGAAGTGCGCGCGCACGCCGCTTTGTTCCACCAGCAGCAGGTCACGGGCCAGGGCCACGGTTTCGGCGGTTTCCGGAATGCCCGGCAAACCGAGGAAGCTGGCCACGGCGCCTTCATGGGCCAGGCCGCCTTCGGCCAGGTCGCGATCCTGGGAGTGGAAGATCACCGTCAGGTCGAAGGTGGCTGCGTACTCCAGGGCGCGGCACAGGGTGCGGGTACTGCGAAAGCTCTCCAAACCGTTGCCAAAGGCTACGCAACCGGCGTCGCGCAGGGCGATCAGCTCGGCGAGTTGTTCGCCGTCCAGGCCTTTGCTCAGGGCGCCAATGGGGAACACTTTGCAATTGCCGGCTTCGCGGGCGCGGTCGAGGATCAGTTCGGTCACCGCCGAGGTGTCCAGGACTGGCTTGGTATGCGGCGGGCAGCACAGGCTGGTCACGCCACCGGCCGCAGCGGCGCGGGTTTCGCTGATGATGTTGCCCTTGCGACTGTAACCCGGCTCGCGCAGGGCGACGTTCAGGTCCACCAGGCCAGGCGCGGCCACCAGGCCTTTGGCGTCGATGGTTTCAACCGCGCTGAAGCCAGCAGGGGCAGCGCCAATGGCGATGATCTTGCCGGCTTCCAGATGCAGATCGGTAACTTGATCCAGGCCACTGGCTGGATCGATGACTCGGGCGCCGAGAATGCTGAGCTTCACTGGGCGTTCTCCTGCTCGAATTGACGTTGCGCGGTTTGCCCGCTCATGGCCATGGACAACACCGCCATGCGCACGGCGATGCCGTAGGTCACCTGGTTAAGGATCACCGACTGGTTGCCGTCGGCCACCGCAGACTCAATCTCCACCCCGCGGTTGATCGGGCCCGGGTGCATCACGATGGCATCCGGCTTGGCACCGGCCAGGCGCGCGGTGGTCAGGCCGAACAGGCGGTAGAACTCACCTTCGCTCGGCAGCAGGCCGCCGGCCATGCGCTCGCGTTGCAGGCGCAGCATGATCACCACGTCCACGTCCTTGAGGCCTTCGGTCATGTCGGTGTAGACCTTCACGCCATACTGCTCGATACCGATCGGCAGCAGGGTTTTCGGTGCAATCACGCGGATGTCCGGGCAACCCAGGGTCTTCAGGGCCAGCATGTTCGAGCGCGCCACCCGCGAGTGCAGGATGTCGCCGACGATGGCCACCGAGAGGTTTTCAAAGCTGCCCTTGTGCCGACGGATGGTGAGCATGTCGAGCATGCCCTGGGTCGGGTGGGCGTGACGGCCGTCGCCGCCGTTGATGATCGCTACCTGCGGGCACACGTGCTCGGCGATGAAATGCGCGGCGCCGGAATCGCCGTGGCGCACCACGAACATGTCGGCGGCCATGGCTTCCAGGTTGCGCAGGGTGTCGAGCAGGGTTTCGCCCTTGCTCGCCGACGAGGTCGACACGTTCAGCGTGATTACGTCGGCCGACAGTCGCTGGGCGGCCAGCTCAAAGGTGGTACGGGTGCGCGTGGAGTTCTCGAAGAACACATTGCAGATGGTCTTGCCGCGCAGCAGCGGGACCTTCTTCACCGCGCGGCCGCCGACTTCGAGGAACGAGTCGGCGGTGTCGAGGATTTCGGTGAGCAGTTCGCGGGGCAAACCGTCGAGGGACAAGAAATGTTGCAACTGGCCCTGAGCATTGAGCTGCAGCGGGCGCTTGGCATCTAGAGGCGTCATCGCGGGGACTCTGTACAAGGCGGTTTAAAGGGCAAGGTCTTGCAGTTCGAGTTCGAGCGGCGTGGGACCGGACAATTTTACCCGCTGGTGGGCTTCCAGCGACAGTGTGGCGCCGACCACATCCGGGCTGATCGGCAATTCGCCGGCTTCCAGGTCCAGCAGGCACACCAGGGTCACGCTGGCCGGGCGGCCGTAGTCGAACAGTTCGTTCAGGGCGGCGCGAATGGTGCGGCCGCTCATCAGCACGTCATCGATCAACACCAGATGCTGGCCTTCGATCTCGAAGGGCAGGGCCGAGGGGCGCACTTGCGGGTGCAGGCCGTTCTGGCTGAAGTCATCGCGGTAGAAGGACACGTCCAGGGTGCCCAGGGGCGAATCGCTGCCGAGCGCCTCCAGCAGTGCCTGAGCCACCCACACACCGCCCGTGCGAATGCCGATGAAACGCGGTTCGCTGATGGCGCGGTGTTGCAGATGGGCCGTGAGGCTTTTGGCCATCTGGCTGATCAGTTCGGCGGGGTTCGGCAAGCTCATGGTGGCTCCTTCAAGGCCTTGGCGGGGGCAAGGTCCGGGCGTAAACGTAAAAAGACGCGGCAAGCCGCGTCAGTCAGGATTCAAATAAAGCAGTGTTTTCGTCCAGCCAACCCTGCAACAGCAGGGCGGCGGCAATGGCGTCCACGGGGTTGTCGCGGTAGCTGCCTTTCTGCCCGCCACGGTCGCGCCGCTCGCCCTTGGCTTCAAAAGTGGTCAGGCGCTCGTCGTGGGTATAGAAGGGGATGTTGTAGCGGCCATTGAGGCGGCGTGCGAACTTTTCGGCGCGCAGGCACATGTCGCTGGGCGTGCCATCCATATTCAAAGGCAAGCCGACCACCACGGCGTCGGGCTTCCACTCTTTAATGAGGGCCTCGACCTGGTTCCAGTCCGGGATACCGTTCTGGGCCTTGAGGGTGCACAGCTCGCGGGCCTGCCCGGTAATCACCTGGCCGACGGCTACGCCGATCTGCTTGGTGCCGTAGTCAAAGCCGAGGATCAGACGCAAGGCCATCAGGCGTGCCCCGCCTGGCTGGTCAGCAGGCTGAGGTTGACCCGCAGCTTCGCCGCCGCGGCTTCCAGGCGCAGTTCGCTGGGGGTGTTGAAGAGGATGTCGGCGTCAAAGGGGCAGGTCAGCCAGGCATTGCTCGCCAACTCAGCCTCCAGTTGCCCGGCTTCCCAGCCCGCATAGCCCAGGGTGATCACGCTTTGCTCGGGGCCAGCGCCGTCAGCGATGGCGAACAACACGTCCTGAGAGGTCGACAGCGACACGCCTTCCAGATCAACCGTGGCCTGGAACTTCGGCCCGGTGGGGTGCAGTACAAAACCGCGATCGGTCTGCACCGGCCCGCCGATGTAGATCGGCACGTCCTGGCAACGGGCCGGCGGGTCGACGTCTGGTCGCAGTTGTTCGAGGATATCCGCCAGGTTCAGCTCTTGCGGGCGGTTTACCACGAGTCCCATAGCACCATTGGCCGTGTGCTCGACAATGTAGGTCAAGGTGTGCGCAAAGTTCGGGTCGGCCATATGGGGCATGGCGATCAGGAATTGGTGCTTGAGGTAGGTCGGGCTGACATTTTTCATGTCCGCTAGTGTGGCGTTGGAGGGGCGAACTGACAAGGTGGGGATGTGCCGCATCCGGCAATTGTCATCAATTGCTGGAAAGCCGATCGCCCTTGGCGAACTTCCAGGTGCGGATGATTTCCAGGCGGTCGACGTCGTTCAAATCCCCACTGAACGGGGCAAACGGTGCCGCCAGGCGCACGATGCGCTGGGCAGCCTGGTCCAGCAATGGCTGGCCGGAGGACTCCAGAACCTGCACTTCATATAGCGTGCCGTCACGGTTGATTGATACCAATAGTCGCAAATTTCCGTAAATCTGCTGGCGTCGGGCTTCTTCGGGGTAGTTGAGGTTGCCGATGCGCTCGACCTTCTTGCGCCACTCGTCCTTATACCAGGCACCTTTGTCGCGCATGGTCGAGGCGGCGTTTAGCCGGTAGATGCGCGGGCGCTTGGCGTACAGCTGCTGTTCGTTGGCCAGTTCGGCTTCGAGGCTGGAGATCTCGTCGGACAGGGTCGAGCTGTCGAAGGTCGGTGCTGGCTTTACGGGCTCGGGCGTGGGTTCGGTCTTGGCCTTTTCGCGCTGGGTCGGGACTTTTTGCGGTTTGGGCGCGACAGTAGTCACCGCAGGCTTGGGTGCGGCTTGCTTGACCTCGGGCTTAGGCGTCGGCGGCGGGGTGACTTTATTCACCTTGTTGTCCTGGAACGGCGCCACTTCGGTGGTCTTGGGCACGGCTTTCTTGTCCAGGGTGCCGCTGCCTTGCTGGTTGTTCTGGGCGAGAAAGTCGGCCTTCTCGGGCTTCTTTTCGCTCTTGAACGTGGCGAGGGTGATTTCCAGGGTTTTGCTGATCTGCTTGGGTTCGACCATCGTGAACCCCACGCCGAGGATCAGGGCCAGGTGAATCAAGGCCGCCAGGAACAGGGTAAATCCGAGCCGATCAGCCGGGCGCACGCCGCTATGGGAGAGTTCGGGGGGCAGTTCGGACGGGAGTGTCATGACAAAAAAACCAACATCGCGCGTTTCACAGGTGGCGCATGATAACGCAATGTTGGTATGTGTCCGGCTGTTCTATGTCACTTGGCTTGTAGCTTGCGCTCAATGGCGGCCATCAGCATTTCGCCGATGTTCGTGCCAAATGCATTGTCGATCTCGCGGATACAGGTCGGGCTGGTGACGTTGATTTCAGTCAGGTTCTCACCGATCACGTCCAGGCCGACAAACAGCAAGCCCTTTTCACGCAGCGTTGGACCGACTTGGGAGGCGATCCAACGGTCCTTGTCCGACAAAGGCCGTGCTTCGCCGTGCCCACCGGCCGCCAGGTTGCCACGGGTTTCGCCGGCTGCCGGGATACGCGCCAGGCAGTAATCCACCGGCTCGCCGTCGATCATCAGGATGCGCTTGTCGCCGTCCTTGATCGCCGGCAGGTAGGCCTGGCCCATGATCTGCTGGGTGCCCAGGGCGGTCAGGGTTTCCAGGATCACCGACAGGTTCGGGTCGCCCGCGCGGTGACGGAAGATCGAGGTGCCACCCATGCCGTCCAACGGCTTGAGAATCACATCGCCATGTTTGGCGGCAAATTCACGCAGCACATCGGCGCGGCGGCTGACCACGGTCGGCGGCGTGCACTGCGGGAACAGCGTGGCGAACAGCTTTTCATTGCAGTCGCGCAGGCTCTGCGGCTTGTTGACGATCAGTACGCCAGCGCGTTCGGCCTGCTCCAGCAGGTAGGTGGAGTACACGAATTCCATGTCGAACGGCGGGTCCTTGCGCATCAGGATCACATCCAGATCGCTCAACGGGCTGTCGATTTCATCTTGCAGCTCGAACCACTTCTGCGGGTTGGCAAACACCTGCAGCGGGCGCATGCGTGCGCGGGCTTCGCCGTCGCCCTGGTAAAGATCGCGCTGCTCCATATAGAACAACGTCCAACCGCGGGCCTGGGCGGCCAGGAGCATGGCCAGCGAGCTGTCCTTTTTATAGGAAATGCTGGCGATAGGGTCCATGACAATGCCGACGCGAACGCTCATGGGGGATTTCCTCTAGCAAATAAGGGCACACAAAAGTGGCGTCAGAGTGGCGCTGCGGCTGTTGTGGGTCAAGGAAAAACCACCCGGCCGGTTGCTCGATAGATTGCGCCCGGAGACTGTGCTAAAAAGACTGCCACAGCGCAGCAGCCCTTGAATTCCAAGGCTTGCGGCGTTCATCCTGTGCAACATCAGGCAGTACACACCGAAAACCGATTCGCTGTGGCGATGGCAGAGCAGATATGGAACAGCAATCCAACGCCTTGAGAGTGATGGTGATCGACGATTCGAAGACGATCCGCCGCACCGCCGAGACCCTGTTGAAGAACGTGGGGTGCGATGTCATCACGGCCATCGACGGTTTTGATGCCCTGGCCCGGATTGTTGATCATCACCCGCACATTATTTTTGTCGACATCATGATGCCGCGCCTGGATGGCTATCAGACGTGCGCGCTGGTGAAGAACAACCCGGCGTTCAAGTCGATCCCGGTGATCATGTTGTCCTCCAAGGACGGCCTGTTCGACAAGGCCAAGGGCCGTACCGTGGGTGTCGATCAGTTTTTGACCAAACCTTTCAGCAAGGAAGAACTGCTGGGCGCAATCAAGGCCTACGTGCCTGCCTTCGCCGCAGTAGAACAAGCACACTGACACCGCCTCACAAGGGCCGGTGTCCACCTATGTAGTGGGGAAAACCATGGCACGTGTTCTGATCGTCGACGATTCGCCGACCGAAATGTACAAACTCACCGGCATGCTGGAAAAGCATGGCCACCAGGTCCTCAAGGCTGAAAACGGTGCGGACGGCGTGGCTCTGGCCCGCCAGGAAAAACCCGACGCCGTGCTGATGGACATCGTGATGCCGGGCCTCAATGGCTTCCAGGCCACGCGCCAGCTGTCCAAGGAGCCGGAAACCAACGGCATCCCGATCATCATCATCACCACCAAGGACCAGGAAACCGACAAGATCTGGGGGGCACGCCAGGGCGCCAAGGATTACCTGACCAAGCCGGTGGATGAAGAAACCCTGATCGCCACCCTGAACAAGGTGCTGGCCGGCTGACGGCACGTCATCATGACCGAGTCGCAAACCGCCTTTGAGCTGTTGCTGGACATCGACCGCCGCTGCCGCCTGCTGGCCGCCGACCTGCCGTCCCAGGAAACCCGCTTGCAACGTTGGAGCGGTATCGGCTTTCGCCTGGGGCAGCACTGGTATGTGGCGCCCATGGGTGAAGTCGCCGAAGTCCTGCATGAGCCGCGTTGCACTTTAATGCCCGGGGTCAAGGCCTGGGTCAAAGGCGTGGCTAATCTGCGTGGGCGCTTGTTGCCGGTGATGGACCTGGGTGGGTTCCTCGGCCTTGAACTGTCCAAGGCGCGCAAACAGCGGCGGGTGTTGGTGGTGGAATGTAACGACCTGTTTGTCGGGCTGCTGGTGGACGAGGTGGTGGGGATGCAGCATTTTGCACAAGACGCGTGGCTGGCGAACGCCGCACCCGACGCACCGTATATCCAAGGCTGGTTCGACGGCGACCAGCAGTGGCAGGTTTTCAGCCCCTTCGCCCTGGCCCAGGCCCCAGGCTTCATGGACGTTGCCGCATGACCACCGCCACCACGCCCAAACCCCAGGCCGGCTCGCGCAGCCGCTCGCAGATCATCGTGCTGTTTATTGCACTGATCGTGTTCATCATGTTGCTGTTCGCCAACTTTGCGTACCTCAACACCCAGTCGACCTATGACAAACAGTACATCGGCCACGCCGGTGAATTGCGCGTGCTGTCCCAGCGCATTGCCAAGAACGCCACCGAAGCCGCCGCCGGCAAGGCGGCTGCGTTCAAGCTGTTGGGCGAGGCGCGCAACGATTTCGCCCAGCGCTGGGGCTACCTGAAAAAAGGCGACCCGCAAACCGGGCTGCCCGCCGCGCCCAGTGCGGTACGCGCCGAAATGCGCGCCGTACAGACCGACTGGGAGGCGCTGCTGAAAAATACCGATGCGATTCTCGCCAGCGAACAGACCGTGCTGTCGTTGCATCAAGTTGCCGCGACGCTGGCCGAGACCGTGCCGCAATTGCAGATCGAGTCGGAAAAGGTCGTCGACATCCTGCTGCAACGTGGCGCCCCGGCCAGCCAAGTGGCGTTGGCCCAGCGCCAGTCATTGCTGGCTGAACGTATCCTGGGGGCGGTGAACACCGTGCTCGCCGGCGACGAAACCGCCGCGCAGGCCGCCGACGCCTTTGGCCGCGATGCCAACCGATTTGGGCAGGTGCTCAACGGCATGCTCCAGGGCAACCCCGGCCTGCGCATCACCCAGGTCGAAGACCGCGACGCCCGCGCGCGGCTGGCGGAAATTGCCGAGCTGTTTGAGTTTGTCTCCGGCTCCGTGGATGAAATTCTTGAGACCTCGCCGCAACTGTTCCAAGTGCGCGCATCGGCGAGCAACATCTTCAACTTGTCGCAAACCCTGCTCGATGAAGCCTCACACCTGGCCACCGGGTTTGAAAATCTCGCCGATGGGCGCAGCTTGGACACCATCGGTGGCTATGTGCTGGGCTTGCTGGCGCTGACCTCGATCATCCTGATCGGCCTGGTGATGGTGCGAGAGACCAACCGTCAACTGCATGAAACCGCCGAGAAGAACGAGCGCAACCAGAACGCAATCATGCGTCTGCTGGATGAAATCGAAGACTTGGCCGACGGCGATCTCACGGTGACCGCATCGGTGACCGAAGACTTCACCGGTACCATCGCCGACTCCATCAACTATTCCGTGGATCAGTTGCGCGATCTCGTCGCCACCATCAACCTCACCGCCGGGCAAGTCGCCGGAGCGGTGCAGGATACCCAGGCCACCGCCATGCACCTGGCCCAGGCGTCGGAGCATCAGGCCCAGCAGATCGCCGAAGCCTCCACCGCGATCAACCAGATGGCCCAGTCCATCGATCAGGTCTCGGCCAACGCCGCCGAATCGTCGGCAGTGGCGGAGCGTTCGGTGGAGATTGCCAACAAAGGCAACGAGGTGGTGCACAACACCATCCACGGCATGGACAACATTCGCGAGCAGATCCAGGATACCGCCAAGCGCATCAAGCGCCTGGGCGAATCGTCCCAGGAGATTGGCGACATCGTTAGCCTGATCGACGACATTGCCGACCAGACCAACATCCTCGCGCTCAATGCCGCGATCCAGGCGAGCATGGCTGGGGATGCAGGGCGCGGCTTTGCCGTGGTGGCGGATGAAGTTCAGCGCCTGGCCGAACGTTCGTCGGCCGCGACCCGGCAGATCGAAACCCTGGTGCGCGCGATCCAGGCCGATACCAATGAGGCGGTAATCTCCATGGAGCAGACCACCACCGAAGTGGTGCGCGGCGCGCGGCTGGCGCAAGACGCCGGGGTGGCGCTGGAAGAAATCGAAGGCGTGTCGAAGACCCTGGCGGCGCTGATCCAGAGCATATCCAACGCGGCGCAGCAACAGACCTCGTCGGCGGGGCAGATTTCGCTGACGATGAATGTGATTCAGCAGATCACTACGCAGACCTCGTCGGGCTCCACGGCTACGGCCGAAAGTATCGGTAACCTGGCAAAAATGGCCAGCCAGTTGCGCCGGTCGGTGTCGGGTTTCACCCTCCCGCCCCCCAAGCAAGTCGACGATTGAAATGCTTTCTAAAGAACACCACAGTTGATCTCCATTGTTCTTGGCAGCACCAGCAACCCACGAATTCTAAGCGGAGCAGTTATGGTTGATCGGCACGACTACGTGGCCCTCGAATGGGTCAAGGGCGACATTGCCGAAACCCTGAAACAGGCCCGTTCGGCGCTGGACGCGTATGTCGAAACCACTGACGGCGACGCAATAAGCGAGTGCCTGGCCGGCATCCACCAGGTGCATGGCGCGCTGCTAATGGTCGAGTTCTACGGCGCAGCGCTGCTGGCTGAGGAAATCGAAGAACTCGCCCTGGCCCTGCAAGCCGGGCGCGTCAGCCAGCACGATGAAAGCATCCGTCTGCTGCAACAGGCCCTCAACCAATTGCCGCTGTATCTGGAGCGTGTGCACAGCGCCCGACGCGACCTGCCGCTGGTGGTGTTGCCGCTGCTCAACGACCTGCGCAGCGCACGCGGCGAAAGCCTGCTGTCGGAGACCAGCCTGTTCAGCCCGCAACTGCTGTCGATTGCGCCGCTGCCCGACGAAACGCTGGCGCAACGCGCGGCGCCTGACCTGAAAGAGCAACTGCGCCGGTGGCACCAACTGCTGCAACAAGCCTTGGCGGGTTTGTTGCGCGAAGACCACGGCCCAAGCAACCTGGAAGACATGGCGCGAGTGTTCGCGCGTCTTGAAGCGTTGTGCCAGGGCGCGCCGCTGTTGCCACTGTGGCAAGTCACCTCGGCCTTGGTCGAAGGGATGCTCACCGGTGTGATCGCCAACAGCCCGGCCCTGCGCAGCTTGCTCAAGGCCAGCGACAAACAGCTCAAGCGCCTGCTCGCCCAGGGGATCGGCGGGGTCAACCAGCCGGCGCCGGATGAGTTGCTCAAAAGCTTGCTGTTCTATGTCGCCAAGGTCACCCGACCGACGCCGCGCATGCAAAGCCTCAAGGAACGCTACGGTTTGGATGAGGCCTTGCCTGACAGCGCGGTGGTCGACGCCGAGCGCGCCCGCCTGGCCGGGCCGGATCGCAATGCGATGGGCTCGGTACTCGGCGCGTTGTGTGAGGAGTTGGTACGGGTAAAAGAACGCCTCGACTTGTTCGTACGCAGCGACCGCCAGCACACTAATGACTTGGAGGCGCTGCTCGCGCCGCTGCGGCAGATCGCCGACACCTTGGCCGTGCTGGGCTTCGGCCAACCGCGCAAAGTCATCATCGACCAGCTTGCTGTGGTGCTGAGCCTGGCTCAAGGTCAGCGCGAGCCCAACGATGCCGTGTTGATGGACGTCGCTGGAGCCTTGCTCTATGTCGAAGCCACACTGGCCGGCATGGTCGGTACCGTCGAGCCGGAAAGCCGCGAAGAAAGCCGCCTGCCGACTACCGACCTGACCCAGATCCACCAACTGGTGATCCGCGAGTCCTGCCAGTGCCTCAAGCAAGCCAAGGAACTGGTGATCGACTGCATCGAAGCCGACTGGGACCGCCAGCGCCTTGAGTCCCTACCGGAACTGCTGAGTCAGGTGCGCGGCGCCCTTGCGATGATCCCGCTGCCCCGCGCGGCGAGCCTGATGCGCGGATGCACTGATTACGTCGACGAGCAATTGATGGGCACCGATGCGCCGCCGTCCGAGATGCAGCTTGCGCATTTTGCTGACGTGATCAGCAGCCTGGAGTACTACCTCGAACGTATGCTCCAAGACCCGGACGCCGTCGGCGAACGGGTGCTGGAACTGGCCACCCAAGGCCTGGCCGCACTGGGTTACCTGCCCGCCGAGAAGCCCTGGCGCCAAGCCTTGGCTGCACCGGATGGCGCACTCTCGGGTGAGATAACGCCCAGCCAGTCCCAGTTCGATGCACTGGCCAGTCCAACGTCGCGCCTGAACCCGCCGGCCCTGCAACGCCCCGGCAGCCTGTTGCCGCCACCGGCCGATGAAGAACCCATCGACGATGAGCTGCGCGAAGTCTTCCTCGAAGAAACCGACGAAGTCCTCGAGGCGCTGCACCGCAATCTGCCCAACAGCACCGACAAAACCGCCCAGGGCGAAATGCGCCGTGCTTTCCATACCCTCAAAGGCAGTGGCCGCATGGTGCGCGCCCTGGTCCTGGCGGAGCTGGCCTGGGCCGTGGAAAACTTGCTCAACCGCGTGCTGGAACGCAGCGTTGTCCTGGGCCCCGAGGTGCAACAGGTGCTGGATGAAGCGGTGGCCTTGCTGCCGGAGCTGATCGCCGACTTCGCCACCGACGACCAACACCAGCGCGATGAAGTCGACGCCCTGGCTGCACGTGCCCACGCCTTCGCCAGCGGTACGCAAGCGCCGGTCGCAGAGTCCCACGACCCGATGTTGCTGGAGATCTTCCGCAACGAAGCCCAAAGCCATCTGGACAGCCTCAACCACTTCCTGCAACAGGCTGCCGAGCATGTGCCGCTGCAAGTCAGCGATGAGCTGCAACGCGCCTTGCACACCCTTAAGGGCAGCGCCTACATGGCCGGCGTGTTGCCCATCGCCGAACTGGTGCGCCCCCTCGACCACCTGACCCGCGAATATAAAGCTCACCGCCTGCCGCTGGACCTGGACGAAGTGGAGTTGTTGCTGGAAGCCGAAGACCTGTTCCAACGCGGGCTGCGTGATTTGGACAGCGATCCCTTGGCGCCGATCAAAGGCGCAGAGGACTTGATCAGCCGCACCCAACGCCTGCTGGATCACCAGCTCGAAGCACTGCTCGACGCGCCGAGTAGCGGCTTGCACATCAAGCGTGACCCGCAACTGATCGCCAACTTTCTGGCCCAGGGCATGGACATCCTGCTCGACGCCGAAAGCCTGCTGCGCCGCTGGCAAGAGCACCCCGGCGAGCGCCAGGAACTCACCGCGCTGCTGGACGAATTGACCACGTTGGGGGAGGGCGCGCACGTTGCCGACCTGCACGCCATCGACGAACTCTGCGAAGCCCTGCTCGACCTCTATGGCGCCGTGGAAGAGAGCAGCCTGGCCGTCAGCGAGCGGTTTTTCCAAGAAGCTGAGCAAGCCCATGAAGCGCTGATCAGCATGCTCGACCAGTTGGCCGCCGGCCAGGAAGTCAGCCCGGCCCCGGCACGGGTCCACGCCCTGCGCGGTCTGCTGAACGAAGCCCTCGATCCGTCCGCCACCGGCCTGATCAAAAGCGACGGCAGCCGCACGCTGAGCATTTCCGAGCTGGGCGCCGCCACGCAGCAGTTGGAGCATGAAACGGCGATAGACGACGAGATTGTCGACATATTCCTCGAAGAAGCCGTGGACATCCTCGACAGCGCCGGGCAGTCGCTCAAACGCTGGTTGCTGGAGCCCGACAGCGCCGCACCGTTGTCGTCGTTGCAGCGCGATTTGCACACCCTCAAGGGCGGTGCGCGCATGGCCGAAATCGGGCCGGTGGGTGACTTGGCCCATGAGCTGGAGTGCCTGTACGAAGGGTTGGTGGACCGCCGCTACAGCTACTCCCCTGAGCTGTCCCTGTTGCTGATGGCCAGTCATGAGCGGCTGGCCTTGCAGCTTGAAGAACTGCAACAGCACCAGCCCCTGAGCGATGCCAATGAGCTGATCGCCCCGTTGCGTGAGTTCCGCCAGAACAGCACACCTTCCGCACCGGCCGAGGCGCCTCAAGCGTCGGGCGCTGATCCTGAATTACTGGATATTTTCCTCGAAGAAGCCGCCGACATTCTCGACAGCTCAGGCAGCGCATTGCTGCGCTGGCAGGCCGAGCCCGGTAATCGACAGGAAGTGGAAACTTTGCTGCGCGACTTGCACACCCTCAAGGGCGGCGCGCGCATGGTCGAAATTGCGCCCATTGGCGACTTGGCCCATGAGCTGGAATTTCTCTACGAGGGCCTGTCCGCCGGCTTGCTCGCGCCCTCTGCGGAGCTGTTCGCGTTGCTGCAAGGTTGCCATGACCGCCTGGCGCAGATGATCGACGCTGTGGCGGATGGCCTGCCTGTAGGCTCGGTGGACAAACTCATCGAACGCATCAAAGGCCTGGTGCACCCAAACGTAGAGCCGGTAACGCCCGTGGCGTTGCCAGCCGGCAAGACGGAAGCAGTCGTCGACCCGGCGGCCGACATGGTGAAAATCTCCGCCGAGCTGCTCGACGACTTGGTCAATCTGGCCGGTGAAACCTCGATCTTCCGTGGCCGAATCGAGCAGCAAGTCAACGACGCACGCATTGCCCTGACGGAAGTGGAAACCACGATCGAACGCATGCGCGATCAACTGCGCCGTCTCGACACCGAAACCCAAGGCCGCATCCTCAGCCGCCAGCAGGCCGAGGCCGAACGCCTGGGCTACGAAGAGTTCGACCCGCTGGAAATGGACCGCCATTCGCAGTTGCAGCAGCTGTCCCGCGCGCTGTCCGAATCCGTCTCCGACCTGCTTGACCTCAAGGACACCCTTGAGCGCCGTAACGAGGATGCGCACGACCTGTTGCAGCAACAGGCACGCATCAACACCGAGTTGCAAGAAGGCCTGATGCGCACGCGCATGGTGCCGTTCGAACGCATGCTGCCGCGCCTCAAGCGCATCGTGCGCCAGGTAGCGGGCGAGTTGGGCAAAGACGTGGAGTTCATCGTCGGCAACGCCGAGGGCGAGATGGACCGCAACGTGCTGGAGCGCATGGCGGCGCCGCTGGAACACATGCTGCGCAACGCCGTCGACCATGGCCTGGAACCCCGCGATGTGCGGCTGCTGGCCGGCAAGCCGGAAAAGGGTCGCATCACCCTGGACCTGACCCATGAAGGCGGCGACATTGTCTTCGACATGCGTGACGACGGTGCCGGTGTGCCGCTGGAAGCGGTGCGGCGCAAGGCGATCAAGCGTGGCTTGCTAGACCCCAATCAAGAGATCAGCGACCGCGACGTGTTGCAGTTCATCCTGCAGCCCGGGTTCTCCACGGCGGAGAAGATCACCCAGATTTCCGGGCGCGGCGTGGGCATGGACGTGGTGCATGAGGAAGTGCGTCAGTTGGGTGGCTCGATGGTCATTGACTCGACGCCGGGCGAGGGTGTGCATTTCCGCATTCGCCTGCCATTTACCGTGTCGGTCAACCGCGCGCTGATGGTGCAGTGTGCGGACGATCAATACGCGATCCCGCTCAACACCATCGAAGGCCTGGTGCGCGTGCTGCCGCATGAGTTGGCCGGGCACTATCAGCAGGATCCGCCGTGTTATGAGTACGCCGGCCAGCGCCACGAGCTGTTCTATCTCGGCGACTTGTTGCAGACCGTCAGCCGCCCGAAACTGTTAGGCCAGTACCAGCCGGTGCCGGTGCTGTTGGTGCAGTGCAATGAGCGGCGCGTTGCCATCCATGTGGACGCCATGGCCGGCACGCGGGAAATCGTGGTCAAGGGCCTGGGCCCGCAGTTTGCAGGTGTACAGGGCTTGTCCGGCGCGACGATTCTGGGCGATGGGCGTGTGGTACTGATCATCGACTTGCTGGCACCTATCCGCGCCCGTCAACCCGCGTTGCCGGCTCAAGCGGCTGACGTGCCGCTGATCCTCAACGACCCCCTGAAAAAGCGCCCGCTGCTGGTGTTGGTGGTGGACGATTCGGTTACCGTGCGCAAAGTCACCAGTCGCCTGCTGGAGCGCAACGGCATGAACGTGCTCACTGCCAAAGACGGCATCGACGCGCTCGCTGTGCTTGAAGAACACACCCCGGACCTGATGCTGCTCGACATCGAAATGCCGCGCATGGACGGCTTCGAAGTGGCGACCCAGGTGCGCAATGACCCGCGGCTGATGCGCCTGCCGATCATCATGATCACCTCGCGCACCGGCCAGAAACACCGCGACCGCGCCATGGCCATCGGCGTGAATGACTACCTCGGCAAGCCGTATCAAGAGTCGGTGCTGCTGGAAAGCATCGCCTACTGGAGCAAGTCCCATGCTTGACCACCGCACCAGCCAACTCACCGGCCTGCTCCTGCCCCTGGCCGACCGCCACCTGGTGCTGCCCAACGTCGCCATCGCCGAGTTGATCGACTTCCAGCGCGGCGAACCGGCCAGCGATGCGCCGCCGTGGTATTTGCGGCAAGTGACGTGGCGGGACCGGCAAATCCCATTGATCAGCTTTGAAGCGGTGTGCGGTGAAGCCAGTGTGACCGGCGAACGCTCACGGATTGTGGTGTTGAATGCCTTGGGCGGCCGGCCGACATTGAAGTTTATTGCGCTGGTGATCCAGGGGATTCCGCGCTCCTACAAGCTCGACAGCGAGTTGAGCTACGTGGATGTGCCGCTGTGCCCGCTGGAGTTGGCGGCGGTGCAAGTGGGGGAACATGTGGCGAAGGTGCCGGATTTGATGGGGCTTGAAGCGCTATTGGTAGAGTCCGGCCTGGCCTGAGCCTCCACCCTCAAACCCTGTGGAGATCAAAATGTGGGAGCGGGCTTGCTCGCGAATACGGTGGGTCAGCTACACAAGTATCAACTGTCAGTCCGCATTCGCGAGCAAGCCCGCTCCCACACTGGATTGCGCTCGTCTCAGATATTCACTCAATCCGCGCAAACCGCTTCCTGCATACCTCTTTTGTGGCGAGGGAGCTTGCTCCCGCTGGGGCGCGAAGCGGCCCCAAAACCTACCGCCGCTTTTGTTTGATCGTTCCTTATCGTGCGCCATCAATGTAGGGCTCGGACTGATAGCGTGTCTGAAATTTCTGTAAGTCTCACCTCCGTATTTTTACTGATTTTTGAGTGCTAGTTTTTATCGCTCAACCCCATCAGCAAGGATTCGCAAATGGCCGTCCCTCCCATGCCTTCGGGCGTTTCGCTGCAAGACAACATCGCCTTGGCCAACAACCGTAGGATGCATCTTAAGCCGGGCTCGGCGTTCACCTATTCGTGGTTTTACTCACAGGTCAGGGGGCGCGGTCCTTGGGACTATAAACAGAAAAGCCGTGAGTACGAGGCATTCGGTAACTTCAACTATGGCGTTACCGGAACGGTGTTGGGTATTCCCGAGGGTGTGTTGTTACGAGCGGCAGGAGCAGCGCAAAAAGCGGCGGGTACGTCTCGGGTAGAGTTTGGAGACTGGTGGGGTGATGCGCCTTATGGCGACGATCATAGTGACCAGCACTGGATAAAGGAGGGTATCGAATATGCCAGGGCCCAAGGGTACTAAGTGGATGGTGCAAGGTCTGCTCAATGGGCTGTTGGTGGTGTGTCTGGGCTATTTGGGCTTTGGTTGGCTGATGAGCCCTGGAGCGCCGGAGTTGGATGAGGTGGTGCTCAAGTACTCTCTGAGTAACGGCAAGTCGATCTACGGGGTTCGGGATGGTCAGGGTGGTGCGACGGTCGGATTTTCCTACAGGTATTACATTCATGAGGACATGGATACTGATCAGGAGATACTTACCGGGCTGGTCTCGAAATATCCTTTTCTGAAAACCAACGCGCCGGATGTTCAAGTGATCCGGCAGGATGGCGTCATTCACCTCATTGTTCGTGGTGAGGTTTATGAGTACCGCAGCTATCCGCTTGAAGGTTTGGGGGCTGTGAGCATAGACATGAAGTTGTAGAGCGGCTGGCTTCGGATTTTTCCTGCAAGATTTTGGGCAGTGCGTGAACTTGTCGTGTGCGGTCAGCGCACCTAGTCTTCGTCCCGTCATCGCAAAAAACGGTGACACGGACGTGCAAGTCCGACGAAACTGTTTAGGCGTGCAAACGCCCAGCCAACCAACGGGCGTTTTTTATGCCTGCTGTATTTGTTATGGCGGCTGTGCGTGGGAGATCCTTCGGGGTCTGCCGGGGTCCGATATGCCCGGTCTTGCACACCTGCGCACGGCTGCCACCTTAATTTGCGTGCAAGTGAAAGAGGGCAGTCTCCATCACATATCGGAGCTGTAAATCATGGTCAAACCTACCCCCCAATCCGCCCCTCTTCACTGTAAACCCCGCCCAAACCACCGAAACCCTGCTGGTCAATGCCGGCGAAACCCTGTCTTCCCTCAACGCACTCACCTGCAACCTGGCCTTCGACCTGGACGCTTCCCAGCGCGCAATCATGCTGGGGATTCAGCAAATGGCTGAGTTCGGACAATTGTTGGTCGAAAGGGCGTTGGAGCAAGTCAGCCCGTCGCCGGAGGTGGTCCCAAAAAGGGACTGATCGGTCCCTTAATGGGACTGCTATCTAACAAACAACATCGGGCAAATGTGGGAGCGGGCTTGCTCGCGAAGGCAGGGTGTCAGTCCATGCAACTATTACTGACCCACCGCATTCGCGAGCAAGCCCGCTCCCACTTTTGATTGACTGCGGCACCACCTTGCCGGGAAATGCGGAGGACCTGTTGGCTAGCTATCAGTGGGGTTGACTGGGTCAAAGTGTGGGGAGGGCGTCTTGGGAATTGCGACGAGCCACGGAACACTTGCTCCCCCATCGTAAAGATCCCCGCTCCACTGCCGATAGCGAGGGGAATTTTTCGACAGAAGATCGACGCAATGTGGCTTTTGGATGGGTTTGCCTGGATGTACGACCTCAACCGTTTCACTGGCGCGTTGCTGATGTGGTTTGGGGTGCTGGTGCTCACGGCGGCTGTAACCATGAACGTGCAGTCCAATCGTGGGAAGCTGTGGGGGTTCGTAATCACTTCCGCAGGTGCGGTGTTTATTTTGATGTATCTAGAAAGCCTCAAGCTGATCGATGACGATAAGGCGATCAAGGGCGTAGTCAGCAACTTAGTGGTCATGACCCTGGGTGGTCTCGGGTCAGGTCTGTTGGCGGTTGCGATATCCCGGGGGCCGACTCCGGATGAAGACAAACAGGCCCGTGGGTTTATCCGTGATCGTCTGCTGGATGCGCTTGAGTACGCCTTTGTGTATGTCGCGATCTGCTCGTTCACGTTGTTCGCGGTCTGCCTGCCTCTCAATCTGCTGGGGTGGCCTCCCGTCGGCGAGCATGACCTGCTGAGCCTGCTGCTTGTGTGCCTGGGCGCATTGCTGGGTTACGCGATAGGGTCCCATCCTAGTCGCTTGAAAAACTGGGAGCAACTGGGGGCCTGTGCGATGGTGGCGCTGCTCTTGCTGCTATTGCCGGTTTACGCGCAGTCGCTCTCGGGCCTGTGGAGTTGGAGTTGGGCAGCCGTGTTGGGGCTGCACGTTTTTGCGGCGTTGGCATTGTTCAGGACCCTATGGTTCCACCGGGTCGAGTGGCGCAGAACCTGAACCCGCGTTCATTGGCTTATCATTAACCCAGACGTAACAGTCCAACATCCAGCTTGATTGATGGTCCTCCGGATCACTCCTAAGGTAAGCCCCACGACAGCAACCTCCGTGGAGCGACCATGACAACAACAATCACCCCCGACTCGCGCTGGACGCGGCGGCGCGACGAGAAGCAACGGCGGCTCGGGCTGGTCAAAAAATACGCAGACGGGGCGGTGTTGCCCAGCGACAGGATCGTCGAGGCGCTTGAGGCGCTGATCCTGCCCGGCGACCGCGTGGTGCTGGAGGGCAACAACCAAAAGCAGGCGGATTTTCTCTCGCGCTCCCTGGCCAAGGCCGACCCGGCCAAGCTCCACGATTTGCACATGATCATGCCCAGCGTCGGCCGTTCCGAGCACTTGGACCTGTTTGAAAAAGGTATCGCACGCAAACTCGACTTCTCCTTTGCTGGCACCCAATCCCTGCGCATCAGCCAGTTGCTGGAAGACGGTCTGCTGGAAATCGGTGCGATCCATACCTATATCGAACTCTACGCACGGCTGGTGGTGGACCTGATCCCCAACGTGGTGCTCTCCGCCGGTTTCATGGCCGACCGCGCCGGCAATATCTACACCGGTGCCAGCACCGAAGACACTCCGGCGTTGATCGAGCCCGCCGCGTTCAGCGATGGCATCGTCATCGTGCAGGTCAACCAGTTGGTCGACGACGTCACCGACTTGCCCCGCGTCGACATCCCGGCGAGCTGGGTGGATTTTGTGGTGGTGGCTGACAAGCCGTTCTACATCGAACCGCTGTTCACCCGCGACCCGCGTCACATCAAGCCAGTCCACGTGCTGATGGCGATGATGGCGATCCGCGGCATCTACGAAAAACATAATGTGCAGTCGCTCAACCATGGTATCGGCTTCAACACCGCCGCCATCGAGTTGATCCTGCCGACCTACGGCGAATCCCTCGGCCTCAAGGGCAAGATCTGCCGCAACTGGACCCTCAACCCGCACCCAACCCTGATCCCCGCCATCGAAAGCGGTTGGGTGGAAAGCGTGCATTGCTTCGGCACTGAACTGGGCATGGAGAACTACATCGCCGCACGGCCAGACATTTTCTTCACCGGCCGCGACGGCTCGATGCGCTCCAACCGAATGTTCTGCCAACTGGCCGGCCAATACGCGGTGGACCTGTTTATCGGCGCCACCCTGCAAGTCGACGGCGACGGCCATTCTTCCACCGTGACCCGTGGCCGCCTCGCCGGTTTTGGTGGCGCGCCGAACATGGGGCACGACCCGCGCGGCCGTCGCCATGGCACGCCAGCCTGGCTCGATATGCGCCACGGCGACGCCCCGGAAGCTTTGCTAGAACGCGGCAAAAAGCTTGTCGTGCAAATGGTCGAGACCTTCCAGGAAGGCGGTAAACCGACCTTCGTCGACACCCTCGACGCGGTGGAAGTGGCGCGCAAAAGCGGCATGCCGCTGGCGCCGATCATGATCTACGGTGACGACGTGACTCACCTGCTCACCGAAGAAGGCATTGCCTACCTGTACAAGGCGCGTTCCCTTGAGGAGCGCCAGGCGATGATCGCCGCCGTTGCCGGGGTGACTGCCATTGGCATGCGCCACAACCCCAAGGACACCGCACGCATGCGCCGCGAAGGCTTGATCGCCTTGCCCGAAGACTTAGGCATCCGTCGCACCGACGCCACCCGCGAACTGTTGGCCGCCAAAAGCGTGGCTGACTTGGTGGAGTGGTCCGGTGGCCTGTACAACCCGCCCGCCAAATTCAGGAGCTGGTAAATGCGCGCCCTCAAACTGCATGAACTGAGCCTGGCTGAACGCCTGGCGGATATGGCCGTCGATGCGCTGATCGACGAGGCGGACCTGTCACCCAAACCTGCGTTGGTGGACCGGCGTGGCAACGGCGCCCACAGCGATCTGCACCTGGGCCTGATGCACGCCTCGGCGCTGTCGCTGTGGCCGATGTTCAAGGAGATGGCTGAGGCGGCTATCGAATTCGGTGAGGTCGGTTTACCCCTGCGCGAAGCCCTTGGGCGCATTGGCCGGGAAGGGGAGTTGGCGATGCTCGCTACCACCAACGACGTGAATACCCATCGTGGTGCCATCTGGGCGCTCGGCTTGCTGACCGCCGCCGCCGCTCTGGAACCACGCGCCATAACGCTGACCGCCGCCAGATTAGCCTTGCTCAACGACCGCTTCGCGCCCCAGCCCATGAGCCACGGCGCCCAGGTTGCCCAACGCTACGGCGCCCGCGGCGCCCGCGAGGAAGCGCAACTCGGCTTCCCCTCCGTGATGCAACGTGGCCTGCCGCAACTGCGCAAAAGCCGTCAGCAAAATACCGGCGAACAGAACGCTCGCCTGGATGCCTTGCTCGCGATCATGACTGACCTGGCCGACACCTGCGTGCTCTACCGCGCGGGTATCGAGGGGTTGAATGCCATGCAAAAAGGCGCTCAAGCGGTGTTGGACGCCGGTGGCAGCGCAAGCCTCGCTGGGCGTCGCAGCTTGCACGAACTGGACAACCAGTTGCTGGCCCTGAATGCCTCCCCCGGTGGCGCCGCTGACCTGTTGGCCGCCTGCCTGTTTATCGATCGTCTCGACGGAGCGTTTTGATGGAAACCTTATCCTTTGAATTCCCCGCCGGGCAGCCGCCAAAAGGCCGCGCGCTGGTGGGTTGTGTCGGCTCGGGCGACCTGGAAGTGCTGCTGGAACCAGGCACGCCGGGCACGCTGACCATCCAGGTGCAGACTTCGGTGAAGGGCGCCGAGCAACGCTGGCAGCATCTGTTCGAACGCATCTTCCAGGAGCAGACGCCACCGGCGTTGAAGATTGATATCCACGATTTCGGCGCGACCCCCGGCGTGGTGCGTTTGCGTCTGGAACAAGGCTTCGAGGAGGTTGGTCATGACTGACTTGCTCGCTAAACACAGCTTTGTTGAATTGGGTGCGCGGCAGCGGGCCAAGGCGCTGCTGGATGCAGGTTCCTATCGCGAATTGATCGACCCGTTCCAGCGCGTTATGTCGCCGTGGCTCAGCCGTCAAGGCGTGGTGCCGCAAGCCGATGACGGCGTGGTGATCGCCAAGGGCTGCATCGCTGGCTTGCCGGTGGTGATCGCGGCGATCGAAGGCAATTTCCAGGGCGGCAGCCTGGGTGAAGTCGGCGGTGCAAAAATCGCAGGCGCTCTGGAGCTGGCGGCTGAAGACAATCGCAAGGGCATTCCGACCCGCGCAGTCCTGCTGCTGGAAACCGGTGGCGTGCGCTTGCAGGAGGCCAACCTGGGCCTGGCGGCGATTGCGGATATCCATGCGGCGATTGTCGACCTGCGCCAATACCAGCCGGTAGTTGGCGTGGTGGCGGGCAGTGTCGGTTGCTTTGGCGGTATGTCGATTGCGGCCGGGCTGTGCAGTTATCTCGTGGTCACCCGTGAAGCGCGTCTGGGCCTGAATGGCCCGCAAGTGATCGAACAGGAAGCGGGGCTTGAAGAATATGACTCCCGCGACCGGCCTTTCATCTGGAGCCTTACCGGCGGTGAGCAGCGCTTCAACAGCGGCCTGGCCGACCGTTATGTGGCAGACGATGTGGCGCAGATTCAGCAGACCGTCAGCGCACTGCTGGAACAAGGCCTGCCCGCCCAGCAACGCAGCCGTCAGGCCGAATATTACCTGGCGCGCCTGGCCGAATTGGACACCACACCGCAAATCGACCCGGCGGCGGTGCGCGAGCTGTATCAAGGAGAACGCTCATGAGAGGTTTGCAGTGGTTCAACGCATTGAGCGTCGGCGCGACGCCTGTTTCGGGTTTGCCGGATTCTCTGAAAGTGGCCGACGGCGTAGTGGGCGAACACGCCGTGCGCTTTCTGGCCGTGGTCACCGACGAACACAATCGCTTCCCCCGCGCACGCAGTGGTGAAGTCGGGTTGCTGGAAGGTTGGGGGCTCGCTAAGGCGGTGGATGAAGCCATCGAGAAAGGCGACAAGCGCCCGCTGATCGCCATCGTCGATGTGCCGAGCCAAGCCTACGGACGTCGCGAAGAAGCCCTCGGCATCCACCAGGCGCTGGCCGCCGCCGCTGACAGCTACGCCCGCGCGCGACTGGCCGGGCATCCGGTGATTGCGCTGCTGGTAGGTAAAGCCATGTCCGGTGCATTCCTCGCCCACGGGTACCAGGCCAACCGCCTGATCGCCCTGCGCGACCCCGGTGTGATGGTGCACGCCATGGGCAAGGCGTCGGCGGCGCGGGTGACCCTGCGCAGTGTCGAAGAACTGGAAGCCTTGGCCGCCAGCGTGCCGCCGATGGCCTATGACATCGACAGTTATGCCAGCCTCGGTTTGCTTTGGGAGACCTTGTCGGTCAGCCAGATCGAACAGCCAACGGCGGAAGACGTGGCGCGCGTCAGCGATTGCCTGGTGAGTGCGATCAAGGATATCGGGGGCAGTGATTTGAGCGGGCGCCTTGGTGCAACCAATCGCGCTGCGTCCAGCCATGTTCGCCAACTGCTGCGGGAACAATGGTGAACGCGCACGACCTGCTCTGGGGCATGACCCCGGCGCACCTGCCTGCTGATGCGCCGGCCTGGGCAGTGGAGGTGATTGGTGCCGGTCACCCGGTGGTGGTGCGTCGCGCCATCGTCGAGCCGGGCCTGGTTGCAGTGGGTGTGCGCGGGCGTTTGCGTGAGCAGCGGCTTGCTGCTGAAATGCCCTTCGCGGCGGTGCAGCGGTGCGTAGTACCGGAAGCTTTGCGCGCCGTGGCGTCGCCACGGAACTTGCCCGCACTGCGAGCACTTGCGGCGCTGCAGACGGTGCTGGCGAACGAAACTTGGGGCGTCACTGGCAGCGCCGGTTTCGAACTGGCCACGGGTATCGAAGCGCTGCATGCCCAGAGCGACCTGGATTTGATTGTGCGCACGCCCGAGCCATTGGCGCGAGGTGATGCCGAAGATTTGCTGGCGATTCTTGAAACGGCGGAGTGCGCCGTGGACCTGCAACTGCAAACCCCTTTCGGTGCAGTCGCCTTGCGCGAATGGGCGAGCGGGTCACGCCGTGTGCTGCTCAAAACCGTCAGCGGTGCGCACCTCGTGCTTGATCCATGGCAGGCCGTGGCATGAGCAGCCTTCTCGTCTTCCCCGGCCAGGGCGCCCAACGCCCAGGCATGCTCCAGGCGTTGCCGGCCGCTGTGTTGGAGCAAGCCAGCGATGCCTTGGGTGAGGACGTTCGCGCATTGGATTCGGCGCAAGCCCTGGTGAATACCCGCGCTGTTCAGCTTTGCCTGCTGATCGCTGGCGTGGCCCACGCGCGCCTGCTGCAACACACCCCGGATTATGTCGCGGGCCTGTCCATCGGTGCCTATCCGGCGGCGGTGATCGCAGGCGCGCTGGACTTCAACGACGCAATCAAACTGGTCAGCCTGCGCGGTGAGCTGATGCAAAACGCTTATCCACAGGGCTACGGAATGACCGCCCTGATTGGCCCGGAGTTATCCACAGTCGAACATCTGTTGGCTGATATCCACAGCCCCGAAACCCCGGTGTACCTGGCCAATATCAACGCCGACAACCAAACCGTGATCGCCGGGAGCGACGCCGCCATGAGGCAGGTCGCCAGCCGCATCAAAGGCAACGGCATCGCCAAACGCCTGGCCGTCAGCGTGCCGTCCCATTGCGCGCTGCTGGAGCAACCGGCGCAGGAGCTGGCCGAGGCATTCGTTACGCTCAAGGCGCCGCGCATTACCTACCTGAGCAGCACGCGCGCGCGGCCTATTCACAACCCGGAACAGCTACGCGACGACCTGGCCCTCAATATGTGCCGCGTCGTCGACTGGCGCGGCACCGTGCAAAGCGCCTATGAGCGCGGCGTGCGCCTGCAAATCGAACTACCCCCCGGCGCCGTACTCACCGGCCTGTCGCGCCGCGTGTTTGAACAAGGCACGGTGATCGCCTATGAAGGCGCCCGCCTGGATACCTTGCAGGCCCTGCTGCAAGAGGAGGAACGCCGCCACCGATAAAGCACCACCCAAGGCTGTCGAAGCACAAAAACAACAATTTCGATCGAGCACTTTGAGGACAACAACAATGATTATTTACGGTGTGGCGTTTTTGGCGCTCTGTACGTTGGCCGGCCTGTTCGTCGGTGAACTGCTGGGCAAATGGATGGGCATTCCGGCCAACGTCGGCGGGGTGGGTATCGCTATGTTGCTGTTGATCGGGCTGGGCAGTTGCCTCGCCAAGCGCGGCTTGTTTACCGGTAAATCGGAGCAGGGCGTGAGCTTCTGGGCGGCCATTTATATCCCGATCGTGGTGGCCATGGCTGCCCAGCAAAACGTCTACGGTGCAATCAGTGGCGGCCCGATGGCGATTCTGGCTGGGACACTCGCGGTGGTGCTGGGTTTTGCCCTGGTGCCAGTGCTGGTGCGCATCGGCAACCGTGAGCCAAGCGCGGTTGTCCCCACCAAAGAAGCCGGGTGATTGCCATGTACGAATCAATGATGAAAGTGATCACTGGCTACGGCCTGATCAGTGGCTTTGCGGTAATCGGGCTGACCATGTGGGTCTCTTACTGGATCTCTGACACCTTCACCAAAGGCCGCCTGCACGGCTCGGCCATCGCTATTCTGTTGGGTCTGGTGCTGTCTTACGTCGGCGGTGCGTTTACCGGTGGCTCCAAGGGGGTGGTGGATATTCCGTTGTTGTCGGGTATTGGCCTGCTGGGCGGGGCGATGCTGCGCGACTTTGCCATTGTTGCCACGGCGTTTGGCGTGAGTGTCGATGAGCTGAAACGGGCAGGATACGTCGGGGTATTGGCGTTGTTCGTGGGCGTGGGCTCATCGTTCATCGCGGGCGTCGGGGTGGCCATGGCGTTTGGCTACACCGATGCCGTGAGCCTGACCACCATCGGCGCCGGCGCCGTGACGTACATTGTCGGCCCGGTGACCGGTGCGGCGATTGGCGCCAGTTCCGAAGTGATGGCGCTGTCGATCGCCGCCGGGTTGATCAAGGCCATTCTGGTGATGGTGATGACGCCGTTCGTTGCCCCGCTTATCGGTTTGAATAACCCTCGTAGCGCGGTGATTTTCGGCGGGCTCATGGGCACCTCCAGCGGTGTGGCTGGCGGCTTGGCCGCAACCGACCCGAAACTGGTGCCCTACGGCTGCCTGACCGCGGCGTTTTATACCGCGCTGGGCTGTTTGCTGGGGCCTTCGCTGTTGTTTCTGATCATGCGCGGGCTGGTGGGTTAGCGCCCCGGTTGGCATACATCCGACACTCCGCCAACAGCGCGAGCAAGTTAGGGTCGCGCTCCTTGGCCTTCAAGAACACCACGCCAATCTGCTGCTGCAACCGATACCTGGGTTGCAGCGGTATCAGCTTCACGCGGTTCTCATACACCGCCGCAATCCTGCCCGGCAGCAACGCATAGCCCACCCCTGAACTGACCATGCTCAGCAGGGTGAAGATGTCATTCACTTGCATCGCCACCTTCGGCTCGAACCCCGCCTGCTTGAACACCCGATTGCCGTCCTGGTGGGTAGCGAAGCCTTGGGTGAGGGTGATGAACGTGGCGTCGCGCACATCGGCCAGGTCAATTTCCTGCTCGCGGTCGAACGGTGATTCGGCCGGAGTGGCGAGGAAAATGTCGTCGGTAAACAGCGCGATCTGTTCGCAGTCGGGGTCGTTGGCGTGCTCATCCAGCGAGATGAGGATCGCGTCCACCTCCATGTTTTTGAGCTTGTAGAGCAGGTCGAAGTTGGAGCCCAGGATCAGGTCGATGTTGAGTTCGCTGCGACGGATTTTCAGGCCCATGATCAGCTGCGGCACGGTCTTCACCGTGAGCGAATACAGCGAGCCGAGCTTGAAGCGTTCGGCGGAGAAACCTGCGGCCTCGCGGGTCAGGCGCACGCTGTCGACCACATCGGCCACCAGTTTCTGTGCGCGCTCTTCCAACACGTAGGCGCTTTCCAGCGGGGTGAGGTTGCGCCCTTCGTGTTTGAACAGTGGGCAGCGCAGCGCATTTTCCAGGGAGTGGATGGCGCGGTGCACGCTGACGTTGCTGGTTTGCAGCTCGGCGGCGGCGCGGGCCAGGTTGCCGGTGCGCATGAACGCCAGGAAGATTTCGAGCTTTTTGAGGGTGAATTCTTCGTCGATCAGCATGGCCGTGGGCTCTTGTTCGAATGCCGACAATTGTGCCCGCAAAACCGCCCGGCGTCCCCGGAACGTCATAAGCCGCTTGCACTCTTATGCGCAAGGCTGGACGCTTGGCGGCCAACCCATAACGGTTACGGGAGGTCGATGAACGATGTACCACGGGGAACGATTCAACGCCTGGAGCCATTTGCTCGGTGCAATCGCGGCGTTTGTAGGCGCAGTGTGGATGTTGGTGGTGGCGAGCCTGGATGGCAGTCCCTGGAAGATCGTGAGCGTGGCAATTTATGGTTTTACGCTGCTGGTGTTGTACAGCGCGTCCACCGTGTATCACAGCGTGCAGGGCCGCCGTAAAGAAATCATGCAGAAGGTTGATCACTTTTCGATCTACCTGTTGATCGCCGGCAGTTACACGCCGTTTTGTCTGGTGACCTTGAGAGGGCCGTGGGGCTGGACGCTGTTCGGCATCGTGTGGGGGCTGGCGGTGATCGGCATCCTGCAAGAGATCAAGCCGCGCTCCGAGGCGCGCATCCTGTCGATCGTGATTTATGCGGTGATGGGCTGGATTGTGCTGGTGGCGGTCAAGCCGCTGATCGCCGCGCTGGGCACGGCAGGGTTTACCTGGCTGGCGGCGGGCGGGGTGTTGTACACCGTCGGCATCATCTTTTTTGCGTTGGAGGACCGCCTGCGGCACTCCCATGGGATCTGGCATTTGTTTGTGATTGGCGGCAGCCTGCTGCACTTTGTGGCGATCATGCATTACGTGCTGTAACCCTGTGGGAGCTGGCTTGCCTGCGATTGCGGTGTTTCAGTCAATAACCTTGTGACTGACACTCCCTCATCGCAGGCAAGCCAGCTCCCACATTTGATCATCGGTACGCTGTTAGAGCCGTTCCAGCAGCTCTCGGGCGCGGTGGCCGAAAATCTCCAGCAGATTAGCCAACATATGCGGCGGCGGTTCATCGGCGCGGGTCAGGGCGTACAGCGTGATCGGCAGCGGCGGAGTGAGCGTGCGGATGCAGGTGGTGGCGGTCGAAGCACCGAGCGCGGTGAAGGGGTCGATCACCGTAAGGCCGGCGCCGGATTCCACCATCGCACGGGCCAGGGAGTAGGTTTGTACGGAGATCGTCACCCTTGGCGGCGGATCGACGTTTTCCAGGTAGCTGTCGAGTTTAGCCGCCAGCGGGTCGGCGCTGGAAAGACCTATCAGCAGCGTACCCGCCAGATCAGCCAGGGGCAGTGGGCTGCTCAGCTCCGCATCAGACCAATAGCCTTTGGACGCCAATGCCACCAACACCCCGTTGGCCAGCACTTGCGTGGTCAGCCCTGGATGGCCGGAAAAGTTGAGGGTTAGCGCCAGGTCAATCTCACGCATCAGCAGCTTCTGCACCAGCTCGCGGCTGTGGTCGCTGGACAACTCACAGGCCATGTCCGGGTAATCGCGCTTCCACTCAAGAATGGCTGGCGGCAGCAGCGACAAGGCCAACGCCGGGATCGCGCCGATGCGCACACTCTGGCCCGGTGCACGGCGCAAACTCTTGGCCAGGCGCCGCACGCCTTGCAGGCTTTCTGTGACTTTTTCCACTTCGCTTTCCAGCGCCAGGGCTTCCGGCGTGGGCTGCAACTTGCCGCGCACGCGCAGAAATAGCGGGAAGCCCAGCTGCAATTCGGCGTGCTGCAACACCTTGGTCACCGCCGGTTGCGACACATGCAGCAGTTGCGCGGCGGCGCTGACGGAGCCGGTCTGGCGGATGGCCTGGAAGATTTCGATATGACGCAAACGCATGGCAAGTCCATAACCTTTGTTTATGGGTGACCCATCTTTATTCATTGTCGGTGGCCTGTCACCTGCCCCTAGGCTTGTGGCTTCTTGATTCAGCGGCGGGCGGCGGGAATGGTGCACATCATTGGGGGTGGGGTGATTGGTCTGGCGAGCGCGTATGCGTTGGTGCGTGCGGGCCACGAGGTGACGGTGATCGACGCACGCGAGACCCTGGGCAGTGAAACCAGCTTTGCCAATGGCGGGCAGTTGTCCTATCGCTACGTGGCGCCGCTGGCCGATGCCGGCGTGCCGCTTCAGGCCATCGGTTGGCTGTTGCGCGGTGACTCGCCGTTAAAGCTGCGCCCACGCCTCGACCCTCAGCAATGGCGCTGGATGGCCGCGTTCCTCGGTGCATGCCGTAGCTCGGTGAACAAACGCAATGCCGCCCACCTGCTGCGACTTGCCTCCCTGAGCCAGGACACGTTGCAGCAATGGCGCGAGGATGATCACCTGGACGGCTTCGACTGGCGGCGCAACGGCAAACTGGTCACCTTCCGCAACGCCAGCTCCTTTGCGCATGCCCGCAGCAAGGTCACCGATATCCTTCAACAGCAGGTGCTGTCGGCCGCCGATTGCGCACGCCTGGAGCCGGCGCTGGCGGGCGGTGGTTTTGTCGGCGGGATCTACACGCCGAATGAGGAGGTGGCTGATTGTCATGCTTTCTGCCAGCGCTTGGCGGCGCGCCTGGAAGCGTCCGGCCGCTGCCACTTTTTGCTGGGGCGCAAAGTCACCGGCATTCGCCACGCTGACGGTGTGGTGCAGGCTATCGAACTGGGCGCTGAGGTGGTGCCGGTCGAGCATCTGGTACTGGCGGCCGGCTATCGCAGCGCCGAGTTGGGTGTGTCGCTGCCGCTGTACCCGCTCAAGGGTTACAGCCTCAGTGTGCCGATTGGCGCGCAGCACCAGGCGCCGAACGTGAGCATTACCGACTACGACCGCAAGATCGTCTATGCGCGCATCGGCGAACAACTGCGGGTGGCGGCCATGGTGGACATCGTCGGCTTCGACGCCAGCCTTGAACCCAAGCGCCTGGCGCTGATGAAACGCCAGGCACTGGAGACATTTGCGCAGGCCGGCGATTACGCCCATGCGGTGGAGTGGGCGGGTATGCGCCCGGCCACCCCCACTGGCGTGCCGCTGATTGGTGCCAGTGTGTATCGCAACCTGTGGCTGAACCTGGGCCACGGCGCCCTTGGTTTTACCCTGGCCTGCGGCAGCGGCCAGTTGCTGGCTGAGTTGATTGGGCAACACGCGCCTTCCATTGATATGCAGGGCCTTGCGCCCCGCGCCGCATGAGGATGTATGGATGACCATCAGCCGAATCCGCAGCAATGAGCGCCTCTCGGGCGCAGTGACCTTCAAGGACCTGGTGTTCCTCTCGGGCCAGGTGCCCGGTGATGGCAAGGACGTGGCGACACAAACCCAGGAGGTGCTGACCAGGATCGATGCGCTGCTGGCCCAGGCGGGCAGCGATAAGGATCATCTGCTCAACGCAACGATCTATTTGAAAGATATCGGCAGCGGTTTTGCACCGATGAACGAGGTGTGGTCCGCCTGGCTGTCACCGGGCATGGCGCCGACGCGCACGACCCTTCAAGCGGAACTGGCGCGGCCGAGTGTGCTGGTGGAAATCAGCGTGATTGCTGTACGTAAATAATCGAAAAACCAACGGAGAATAACAATGAAAAAAATCCTGTTGACCGGCTGCACCCTGGCGCTTTTGCTGGGCGCACAAGCCCATGCGAACCAAGCGCCGTTGGACGGCACGCTGGGCAAGATCGCTAACGCCAAGTCCATCACTTTGGGCTATCGCGATGCGTCGGTGCCGTTTTCCTACGTGGGGGATAACAGTGGCAAGCCCATGGGCTACTCGGTGGAGCGGGCAGATAAGATCGTCGAGCGCATTCAGCAGAAAATCGGGGAGGGCACGCTCAATGTGAAGTACAACCTGGTGACCTCCCAAACCCGTATCCCGCTGGTGCAGAACGGCACTGTCGACCTGGAATGCGGTTCTACCGGGGTGACGGCCGAGCGGCAGAAGCAGGTGGCGTTTTCCTACGGGTTTATCTATGTGAAGGGGCAATTGCTGACCGCCAAGGACAGTGGTATCCAAGGCTTTGCTGATCTTGCGGGCAAGAACGTGGTGACCACCGCGGGTACCACCAACGAGCGTTTCCTCAAAAGCTACAACGCCGAGCACAAGGCCAATATGTTCGTGATCAGCGCCAAGGACCATGGCGAAGCCTTCAAGATGCTAGAGACCGGCCGTGCAGCGGCGTTCTATATGGATGACGCGTTGCTTTACGGCGAGCGCGCCAAGGCCAAGGACCCGCACAATTGGGTGGTGGTGGGGGAGGAGCAGTCGCGGGAAATCTACAGCTGCATGGTGCGCAAGGACGACCCGCAGTTTCTTGCAGTGGTCAACGAGACACTTGGCGACCTTTATCGCAGTGGGGAGATCAACGGGATTTACCAGCGCTGGTTTGAGTCCCCCATTCCGCCCAAGGGCTTGAACCTGGAATTCCCGATGACCAGTGAGTTGAAGGCGATTATTGCCAAGCCAGTCAGCGACCCGGTGGAGTGATGTAATGGCGTGGTAACCCATTCCAAATGTGGGAGCTGGCAAGCCAGCTCCCACAGTTTTGATTGGGGTTGCAACGGAAGAGGTTTAAAAATCGCCCCAGAGTTGTTGGGCCACACTCAGCGCGACTACCGGCGCCGTTTCGGTACGCAACACCCGCGGCCCCAGACGGGCGGCGTGGTAGCCGGCCGCTTGCGCGGTTTCGACTTCCTGGTCGGTCAGCCCACCCTCAGGCCCGATCAAGAAGGCCAGGCTCGAGGGCTTGGCATGGCTGACCATCGGCTCGGCCACCGGGTGCAGCACCAGCTTCAAATCCGCCTCGGTCTGTTTCAACCAGTCCGCCAGCAACAGTGGCGGGTGAATCACCGGCACCGTTGAGCGACCACATTGCTCGCAGGCGCTGATGGCCACCTGGCGCCAGTGCAGCAGGCGTTTGTCGGCGCGTTCATCCTTGAGGCGTACTTCGCAGCGGTCGCTGAAAATCGGCGTGATCGCATTAACGCCCAGTTCGGTGGCTTTCTGAATTGCCCAATCCATACGCTCGCCCCGGGACAGGCCCTGGCCCAGGTGGATATGCAGCGGTGATTCGGTCTGGCCAGCGAAGCACTCCGTGAGTTGCACGGTGACGCGTTTCTTACCGACTTCCAGCAAGCTGCCGAGGAACTCCTGGCCGGAGCCGTCGAACAGTTGCACGGCATCGCCTTCGCCCATGCGCAGCACGCGGCTGATGTAATGCGCCTGGGCTTCGGGTAATTCGTGGTCGCCGAGGCTCAGCGGGGTGTCGGTGAAAAAGCGGGACAGTCTCATTTCTGTTCTCTGGAAAGGTGGGTTAGGCAATCAACCTGGATCGCGGAAGCCTGGGTGGAAGTCTTTTGGCACAGCGACACTGACGTTGCTATTGGTGGCGATGTCGATCCCTTCACTGGCGACTTCAGCCAGGAAGTCGATCTGCTCCGGCGTAATCACGTACGGCGGCAGGAAATACACTACGCTGCCTAATGGTCGCAACAGGGCGCCACGTTCCAGGGCGTGCTCGAACACCTTCAAGCCACGGCGCTCCTGCCACGGGTAGGCGGTCTTGGTGGCTTTGTCCTGGACCATCTCGATGGCCAGCACCATGCCGGTCTGGCGCACTTCCGAGACGTGAGGGTGGTCCACCAGGTGCGCGGTGGCGGTCGCCATGCGCTGGGCCAGGGCCTTGTTGTTTTCGATGACGTTGTCTTCTTCGAAAATATCCAGCGTCGCCAACGCCGCCGCGCACGCCAGCGGATTGCCGGTGTAGCTGTGGGAGTGCAGGAACGCGCGCAATGTCGGGTAGTCGTCGTAGAAGGCGTCGTACACGTCATCGGTGGTGACCACGGCGGCCAACGGCAGGTAACCACCCGTGAGCGCTTTGGACAAGCACAGGAAGTCCGGGCGGATACCGGCCTGCTCACAGGCGAACATCGTTCCGGTGCGGCCGAAGCCCACGGCGATTTCATCGTGGATCAGGTGCACGCCGTAGCGGTCGCAGGCTTCGCGCAGCAGCTTGAGGTACACCGGGTGGTACATGCGCATGCCGCCGGCGCCCTGGATCAGCGGTTCGACGATGACGGCGGCGACGGTGTCGTGGTTGTCCGCCAGGGTCTGTTCCATGGCCAGGAACATGTTGCGCGAGTGTTCTTCCCAGCTCATGCCCTCGGGGCGCAGGTAGCAATCCGGGCTGGGCACCTTGATGGTGTCGAGCAGCAGCGCCTTGTAGGTCTCGGTAAACAGCGGCACGTCGCCCACCGACATCGCGGCGATGGTTTCGCCGTGGTAGCTGTTGGTCAGGGTGACGAAACGCTTTTTGTCAGGCAGGCCGCGGTTGAGCCAATAGTGGAAGCTCATTTTCAGCGCGACTTCGATACACGACGAACCATTGTCGGCATAGAAGCAGCGTGTCAGGCCTTCAGGCGTCATCTGCACCAGGCGTTCGGACAGCTCGATCACCGGCTGGTGGCTGAAACCGGCGAGGATCACGTGCTCCAACTGATCGACCTGGTCTTTGATGCGCTGGTTGATGCGTGGGTTGGCGTGGCCGAACACATTGACCCACCAGGAACTGACGGCATCGAGGTAGCGCTTGCCTTCGAAGTCTTCCAGCCAAACCCCTTCACCGCGCTTGATCGGGATCAGCGGCAATTGCTGATGGTCTTTCATCTGGGTGCAGGGATGCCAAAGCACCGCAAGGTCGCGTTGCATCCACTGGTTGTTCAAGCCCATCGGTTATCTCCTCGAAGCGGTCCTGCGGCTGGCGCAGGTAAAACAATCGCGCAAGCCTATGCAATGGGCGGCTGTGTCACAAGACATTACCTGTGAATTGGTTGTAAACGCAGGACGGTCTGTCACGTTTCTTCTGGATAGTCCTTAATCCGTTGTTAATTTACTCTTCATACCCTCAAGATCGTATTTCTCGATATTTCAAAGCAGGATTTTCCGCTTTAATTCGATAGGTAAATCGCTAGTCTTGGGCGCAGCTATTACGGGATTAAGTACATGCAGTTACGCAATTCACCGGCCCGCTATGGCTGGGTCAGCATCGTTTTGCACTGGGGCGTGGCCTTGGTGGTGTTCGGCCTGTTCGCTCTGGGCTTGTGGATGGTCGGCCTCGACTACTACAGCGCCTGGCGCAAAGAGGCTCCGGACCTGCACAAGAGCATTGGCATCACGCTATTCGCAATCATGCTGGTGCGTATCGTCTGGCGCTTGGTCAGCCCACCACCACCACCGTTGACCAGCTACAGCCGCATGACGCGTATGGGTGCCGCGTTTGGCCACGCGTTCCTGTATCTCGGGTTGTTTGCCGTGATGATCGCCGGTTACCTGATTTCCACCGCAGACGGTGTCGGTATCCCGGTGTTTGGCCTGTTTGAGATTCCTGCCGTGGTTTCCGGGCTACCGGACCAGGCAGATAACGCCGGCTTGGTACACCTGTACCTCGCTTGGGTGTTGGTGGTCTTCGCCGGTTTGCATGGCGTGGCTGCGTTGAAACACCACTTTATCGATCGTGATGTGACCCTCACGCGAATGCTGGGGCGCAAAGCCTGATGTTCAACCTCGACTCACAAGGAATAGAAAGCATGTTGAAAAAGACCCTCGCCGCTCTGGCAATCGGTACTGCCCTGCTGTCCGCAGGCCAGGTGATGGCTGCTGACTACAAGATCGACAAGGAAGGCCAGCACGCCTTCATCGACTGGAAAATCAGCCACCTGGGCTACAGCTACATTCACGGCACCTTCAAGGATTGGGACGGTACGTTCAGCTGGGATGCCGCCAAGCCAGAGGCCAGCAAAATCGCGGTCGACGTGAAAACCGCCAGCCTGTGGTCGAACCACGCAGAGCGTGACAAGCACATCGCCAGCAAAGACTTCCTGGACGTTGCCAAGTTCGCCGACGCCAAGTTCGTCTCCACCGCTGTTAAGTCCACCGGCGCGAAAACCGCTGACGTGACGGGCGACCTGACTTTCCACGGCGTGACCAAGCCTGTGACCTTCAAGGCCACGTTCAACGGCGAAGGCAAGGATCCGTGGGGCGGCGAACGTGCTGGCTTCAACGCCACCACCACGCTGAACCTGAACGACTTCGGGATCAAAGGCCCAGGCCCGACTTCCCAGACGGCAGACCTGGAAATTTCGCTGGAAGGTGTTAAGCAGAAGTAATTTCTGCCTGCACAAAAAAAACCGGATCTCAGTATCCGGTTTTTTTATGCCTGGAATGTGGTCAGTGTGAGAGCTGGCTTGCCTGCGATACCGCTATCGCAGCATAGGTATCTACACATTTTCAATGTGAGAGTGCGTAGCAGCTGTCGAGCCCCGGCGAGGCTGCGTTGGCGGCCTGTCTGACACACCGCTGACGCAGCCTCGCCAGGGCTCGACAGCTGCTACGCAGAGGGCTCGTTCTAGACGTGGAGATACCTATGGTTATCGCAGGCAAGCCAGCTCTCACAGAAAGGCACATTCGATTTATGTGACGTCCAAAAAAATGCCCCGTATCTTTCGATGCAGGGCATTTTTTATGAGGCTTTGAAAATCAGCGGTTGCGAGTCAGCAGCGCTGGTTTTTCACCACGAGGGCGGCCTGGCAGTTGATCCAACTGCTCAGGTGTCGGGAAGCGATCCGCTTTCGACTCCTTGTGGATGATCTTCGGCGCCGGGCCACCGCGCGGGTTCTGCACGGCTGGTTCGGACGAGCGAGGCTGGTCGTCACGGGCTGGGCGGCGGTTGTTGCTGCGCGAGTCTTCGCGACGGGCTTGACCGTCACGCGGTGCGCCATTGCGCGGGCCGCTGCGCTTGGCAGGTGGCGTGCCGGTGGTACCGCCGCTGCTGTTGCGCGGGCCGTTCTGACGACCGCCCTGAGGCTGGCCGCCACGTGGTGCGCCGGTACCTGCGCCCTGTGCCGGAGCACCTGGGCGACGGCCACGACCTTGGGCGGGTTTTGCCTGAGGTACGTAGTCAGCGCGGTTACCGAAGTTATCGATATCGTCGTCAAGGAACTCGTCCGGGGCGCGATCGGCAGCGGCGCGTGGCGGCTGGCTCGGCTGGCGCTGTTCGCGGGCCGGGGTACCTTCACGGGGCTTTTGCTCGCGGGCTGGGCGCTCGCCACGGCCGTTGGTTGGCGCTTTTTCCTTGCCGCCTTTGTCTTTGCCCTTGTCGCGACGACCACCGCCACCGCCGCCGCCGTTCGGGCCATCGCCCTTCGGACCGCGAGGGTTGCGTGGGTTACGCACGTCTGGGCGCTCGCGCGCTTCAGGCTTTTCAGCCTCCACGGCGCTGGAATCGAAGCCCATCAGGTCGCCGTCGGCGATTTTCTGCTTGGTCATGCGTTCGATGCTTTTCAGCAGTTTTTCTTCGTCCGGTGCAACCAGGGAAATGGCTTCACCCGAGCGACCGGCGCGGCCGGTACGGCCGATACGGTGCACGTAGTCTTCGTCGACGTTTGGCAGCTCGAAGTTGACCACGTGTGGCAACTGGTCGATATCCAGGCCGCGAGCGGCGATATCGGTGGCAACCAGGATGCGTACGCTACCGGCCTTGAAGTCGGCCAGGGCTTTGGTGCGCGCGTTCTGGCTCTTGTTGCCGTGGATGGCGACGGCGGTGAGGCCGTGCTTGTCCAGGTACTCGGCCAGACGGTTGGCGCCGTGCTTGGTGCGGGTGAACACCAGCACCTGTTCCCACGCGCCGGCGGTGATCAGGTGGGCAAGCAGCGAACGCTTGTGGCTGGCGGCCAGGCGGAATACGCGTTGCTCGATACGCTCGACCGTGGTGTTCGGCGGCGTGACTTCGATGCGCTCCGGGTTGTGCAGCAACTTGCCGGCCAGGGCGGTGATGTCCTGGGAGAACGTTGCCGAGAACAGCAGGTTCTGACGTTTGGCCGGCAGGCGGGCGAGGACCTTTTTCACGTCATGGACAAAGCCCATGTCGAGCATGCGGTCGGCTTCGTCCAGCACAAGGATTTCCACGTGGGACAAATCGACGCTGCCTTGGCCGCACAGGTCGAGCAAACGACCCGGGCACGCCACCAGCACGTCTACACCACGGGACATGGCCTGAACCTGTGGGTTCATGCCAACGCCGCCGAAGATGCAGGCACTGACGAACTTCAAGTCGCGGGCATACAGCTTGAAGCTGTCGTGCACCTGGGCGGCGAGTTCGCGGGTTGGGGTCAGGACCAGTACGCGCGGTTGGCGCGGGCCGTGACGCTGGGATTTGTCCGGGTGACCGTTGGGGAACAACCGCTCCAGAATCGGGAGGGCGAAACCGCCGGTTTTACCAGTACCTGTCTGAGCCGCAACCATCAGGTCGCGACCTTGCAACACGGCGGGAATGGCCCGCTGTTGCACCGGAGTAGGCTCGGTATAGCCCGCTGCCTCGATGGCGCGGACTAAAGCCTCGGAGAGACCGAGGGAAGCAAAGGACATGAGTAATCCTGTTTTAGTTAGGGCTTGGCCCAAAGGGATAATCTTGCCGGGCGTGAATGGCGCTTAGGGGAGCGCAATCCCGTCCGGTCCTGCTGCGTCTGGCGGGCACTCCACCGGCTCGCGCGGGCTGAAAGCTGCGCAGTAGCGGGGTTGGGTGCCTTTTTCAAGACCTCAGCGGCCGGGCGTAAGCCTGGCGGAAAGGCCGGAGTATAACAGAGCAATCACTGCGCGCTGCTTTCCTGCTGCTCAACGGTGTGTACAGACCCCGTAATCGCTTGGATTCCACCATATTTTGCACTCAAGGCGGTGTAGGCCGGCTCTTGTTTGAAGCGTTTAAGTTCTGCGGCGAAGCGTTGTACCAGCAGGTCCATGCCCGCGCCACGGCGCACGGCGAGGTACTGCTGCTGGCGGCTGACCACTGCCGGCGCCTGGCTGACCTTGCCCTCGAGGCCCAGTGCCTTGATCACATGCTGACCCACCCGGCGATCGGTAATCAGCAGATCGATGCGCCCGAGCATCAATTTGCCGAAGTTGGCCTCATGACTTGGGGCTGCTTCGCGGTTGAACAGGGTCGAATCGCTGAATTCTGCGCCGTACAGGTAGCCCGGTGACGTACCGACGGTAAGGCCGCGCAGCGCTTCGAGGCTTTCGGCGGGATGAGGGCGCTCATTGGCGTAGAACAGCACGAACTCCACCTCCGACAGCGGTTCGCTGGGGTAGAGCAGCAAGGCGTCGCGCTCATGGCTGTGGAAAATGTCCAAGGCGCCATCGGCCTGTCCCTGGTCCAGCATCGCCAGGCAGCGCTTCCAGGGCAGGAATTGCCATTGCACCTCGACCCCCAGGCGCTGGAACACGATGACTGTGGTTTCGTAGTCCAGCCCCTGCATGCTGCCGTGTTCCTCATACACGTAGGGTGCCCAGGGCTCGGTCACAATGCGCAATTTCTCGCCATAAGCGGCCAGACTCAGGCAAGTAAAAAGGGCAGCGGTCGCAAGCTTCAAAATGATGGACATGCCCTGAGGTTACGACGCTCCTGCATTAAAGAGAAGCTCTGGCACACGCATCTGCGGACGCTGCTATTTGGCCTCTGAGGTCATCAGGTGTTCGTAGATGGCCGCGCGCCGCTTGCCAAGTATCAAGCGCACCAGGGGGTTGGCGAACCAGTGCTCCAGTTGGTGCGCGTCGACCGGGCATTTCTGGCGTTCTTCCTGATTTTGCAGGGCCTTGTCCCACCACACCGGGCCGCACGCCTGGTCGAATTCGTTTTCGTGCTCGTAGCAGCCGTAGAGAATCTCGCGGATGAACTGCTGCTTACGCTTGGGCAAAGCCAGGGTGATCAGCTTGTACATTTGGCGTTGCAGGCGCGGCGGGCGTGGCAGGTGGGCGGATACCTTGCGGGTATCGGCCAGTGCCACGGCGCTGGTGGGGGCGGCGGCGTGCTTGGCGACCCACGCCAGGACCTTGGCACGGAACAGCTGTTTGCGGCTCCAGTAATGATGGATCAGGTCCGGGCATTGGCGTACGTTGAGCGCACGGTACGCGGCCACCGACAGGCAGAACTCTTCCAAGGTGTAGGCGCCGCGGGCCATCGGGAACAGCTCGTCCATCAGCGCGATCGAGCGGTCAAGGAGGTACGCATCCTGCCGGGCCATGCCCATGACGCCGGAGTTGAGCAGCCACATCTCATCGTCGGCTGCGCCTTGTTCTGCGAGGTGTTTGGCCAGGGTTTCATACAGCACGCTTTCGCGGTTATCGCCGTACTTGGCGTGGAAGGCGTTGCACAACAAGGTGCCGGGTGCGACGCGTTCGAACAGCGCCATGGGCGAGTCGTGGAAAAACGTGTCGGTGTCGATCAACAGCGCCTGTTCCGCCGTTTCCAGTACCTGGCGCAGCAGCACATGCTTGGTTCGAAAGTGGTAGCCGTGGGGCTCGCTCCACTGTTTGCGCGTGGCTTCGTCCAGTGTGCGGACCTGCACCGGCAAGCCCACGTAGGGCGCCGGGTTGTCGCTGAACACCTGAATGTCCAGCGGCATGTCCTGGGCACCGCCCAAATGAGACAGCGCGCTGGCGATGCTGAATACGGCTTCCTGATGGTAGGTCTCGGCGCCGAATACCAGGTAAACCAACTGCGGGCGAGGTGTCGGGGACGCTGTATTCATTTACTGCGGGCTTCCATTCCAAGGATGTTTGAACAAAAAAAGCCCCCGTATGAACGAGGGCCTGGATGCTACTCAAACGACCTCAGCGCGGCAGCTTGAGGTTGTTCCAGATCGCAAGGCTCGGCTCAGCCTGGTTAAGGGTATAGAAGTGCAAGCCTGGCGCGCCACCTTGCAACAAATCTTCACACATATTGGTGATGACCTGTTCGCCGAACGCCTGGATGCTCTTGACGTCGTCGCCATAGGCTTCCAGTTGTTTGCGCACCCAGCGTGGAATCTCGGCACCGCAGGCGTCAGAGAAGCGCGCCAGCTTGCTGTAGTTGGTGATCGGCATGATGCCCGGCACGATCGGGATGTTCACACCCATGGCCTGTACCCGCTCGACGAAGTAGAAGTAGCTGTCGGCGTTGAAGAAGTACTGGGTGATTGCGCTATTGGCACCGGCGTTCGCTTTACGGACGAAGTTTTGCAGATCGTCTTCGAAATTGCGTGCCTGCGGGTGCATCTCCGGATAAGCCGCCACTTCGACATGGAAGTGATCGCCGGTTTCTTCACGAATGAAGCTCACCAGGTCATTGGCGTAGCGCAGCTCACCGCTGGCCATGCCCATGCCGGACGGCAGGTCGCCACGCAGGGCAACGATGCGCTTGATGCCGGCTGCCTTGTATTGGGTCAGCAGGCCGCGCAGGTCGCTCTTGCTGTCGCCCACGCACGACAAGTGCGGCGCGGCGGGAACTTTGACTTGGCTTTCCAGCTGCAACACGGTGTTGATCGTGCGATCACGGGTCGAGCCACCGGCGCCGTAGGTGCAGGAAAAGAAGTCGGGGTTGTAGCTGGCCAGCTGCGTAGCAGTCGCCATCAGTTTTTCATGCCCAGCATCGGTCTTGGTCGGGAAGAACTCGAAGCTGTAGCGACGGTCTTGGGACATGGTAATACCCTTTGAAACTCAGAAGGCCGACGGTGCCCCCCCTGTAGGAGCGAGCTTGATGTGGCGAGGGAGCAAGCTCCCTCGCCACAACAAGCCCGCCCCCAGCAAAGCAGGGGGCTGTGACTCAGTAGCGGTAAGCGTGCGGCTTGAACGGACCTTCAACGGTCACGCCGATGTAATCGGCCTGGGTCTTGGTCAGTTGAGTCACTACGCCGCCGAAGCCACGGACCATTTCCAGGGCCACTTCTTCGTCGAGTTTCTTCGGCAGTACTTCCACGGTCAGGCGCTCGGCTTTCTGGGCTGGCGACAGGTCGGCGTACTTCTGGCCGAACAGGAAGATCTGCGCCAGTACCTGGTTGGCGAACGAGCCGTCCATGATGCGGCTTGGGTGGCCGGTGGCGTTACCCAGGTTAACCAAACGGCCTTCGGCCAGCAGGATCAGGTAGTCATCGTTCTGCGGGTCGAAATCACCAGCGCCGGTACGGTGAACCTTGTGCACCTGCGGCTTCACTTCTTCCCATGCCCAGTTCTTGCGCATGAAAGCAGTGTCGATCTCGTTGTCGAAGTGACCGATGTTGCAGACAACGGCGCGCTTCTTCAGGGCTTTGAGCATGTTTGCGTCGCAAACATTCACGTTGCCGGTGGTGGTCACGATCAGGTCGATTTTGCCCAGCAGGGCTTTGTCGATGCTTGCTTCGGCGCCGTCATTGACGCCATCGATGAACGGCGAAACCACTTCGAAGCCGTCCATGCAGGCTTGCATGGCGCAGATCGGGTCAACTTCGGAGACTTTAACGATCATGCCTTCCTGGCGCAGGGACTGGGACGAACCTTTGCCCACGTCACCGTAGCCGATCACCAGGGCTTGCTTACCCGACAGCAGGTGGTCAGTGCCGCGCTTGATGGCATCGTTCAGGCTGTGACGGCAGCCGTACTTGTTGTCGTTCTTGCTCTTGGTCACCGAGTCGTTGACGTTGATGGCAGGGATTTTCAGCTCGCCCTTGGCCAGCATGTCCAGCAGGCGGTGTACGCCGGTGGTGGTTTCTTCGGTCACGCCGTGGACGCGGTCGAGGATCTGCGGGTACTTCTTGTGCAGCAGCTCGGTCAGGTCGCCGCCGTCGTCGAGGATCATGTTGGCATCCCAAGGCGCGCCATCTTTGAGGATGGTTTGCTCCAGGCACCACTCGTACTCTTCTTCGGTCTCGCCTTTCCAGGCGTAAACCGCGATACCGGCAGCAGCGATAGCGGCAGCGGCCTGGTCTTGAGTCGAGAAAATGTTGCAGGACGACCAACGCACTTCGGCACCCAGGGCTACCAGGGTTTCGATCAGCACGGCAGTCTGAATGGTCATGTGGATGCAGCCGAGGATCTTCGCGCCTTTGAGCGGTTGCTCAGCGGCGTACTTGCGACGCAGGCCCATCAGGGCAGGCATTTCGGATTCGGCGATAAAGGTTTCGCGACGGCCCCAGGCGGCGAGGGACATGTCGGCGACTTTGTAGTCGGTGAAATCTGCAGGCGTGTTGACAGCGCTCATGAAGAGCCTCCATTCGTAGTGTGCGAATGGGCGCCGTTGTGCGTTTAGTATCAGGCCGAATAAACCAGGCCGGACAACGCCCCATCCGAGCCTGACAGGTTGAACCTGCTGCAGCGCCCCTCGGACAGGTGGCGGGAGAACGGTATCAACCAGAGATGACCGTTTTGAAACGGAGGCGATTATAGCTGTGTGCGCCAGACTTCCCAAGCCTTTCTGTCGGCCATATGAAGATCGCTCATGGGGTTGATAGGCAATGGCTCATAGAGCTTGGGGGCGGGCTCTGCCATGATGTTGCCCATCATTTCGCAACACGCTTTGGAGTGACCATGAACTTCCACACCCGCAAATGGGTAAAACCCGAAGACCTCAACCCCAACGGCACCCTGTTCGGCGGCAGCCTGCTGCGCTGGATCGACGAAGAAGCGGCGATCTACGCCATTGTGCAATTGGGCAATCAGCGCGTCGTGACCAAGTACATCTCCGAAATCAACTTCGTCAGCGCCTCGCGCCAGGGCGACATTATTGAACTGGGCATCACCGCCACCGAGTTCGGCCGCACCTCCATCACCCTGACCTGTGAAGTGCGCAACAAGATCACCCGCAAAAGCATCCTGACGGTCGAGAAAATGGTCTTCGTCAACCTCGGTGAAGATGGGTTGCCTGCACCTCACGGCCGCACCGAGATCAAATACGTGAAGGATCAGTTTCAGGACGACAGCCTTCCCGAATAACCACGCCGCGGTTTGATTTGCTTTACCAAATCATTCCGCATGGATCGTTGCGCGGCGCGCTCATCACTCAGGACCACACCCTGTAGAGAGAGCCCGTGGATGAAAGTGTTTAATTCGATTGCGCAGATTCATCCCTCATTGGGTGAAGAGGGTCATTTCCCGCCCCATCAAGCTGAGAAGACGCCTCTGGTGGAGGGCGTTGGCGAGCGCAACCTGACGCTCCTGCGTGATAACCAGGGACGGGTAGAGGTGATTTTATCGGCACCGCCCGTCACGAGCTTGGTGCTCAGTGGTGGTGGGGCCAAGGGCATCGCTTTTTCGGGGGTGGTGCAGGCACTTGAGGACGTCGGACAGCTGCAAGGTATCCAATCGACCTCCGGCTCATCTGCCGGTGCGATTTCAGCGGCGCTGATTGCTAGCGGAATGGGGGCTGCGGCGTTCGACAGGTTGTCGGACAGCATCAATTTGCCAAGCCTGTTGAACAGCAAAGGTGCCGTGACAGCCTGGATGCAGGAGGTCAGTACGACACTTGGCAAACTCGCTGGCCACTTGCCCGGCTCCGTCGGCACTGTTTCTCAGTTGTTGATGACCTTGCTGCCCCGCTTCCAGACTGAAGCCTTGCCCCTGGAAGAATTGATCCGCAAAGAGACGCGCGAGTCGATTCTTGGCCACATCGCGCAAACCCCTCGGGAAACCCGGCCCGCCGAAGTCATCGACATTGCTGACAAACTGAGTGCCGGTGGCGCTCCCACGTTTGGTGATCTCGAGGTGTTGAGCCGGCATATTCCTGCGATCAAGCAACTCAATATCACCGGTACCGGCATGTTTGGCGGCCGCCCGCAGCTGGTGATGTTCAATGCCAGTCTGACCCCGCAGATGGACATCGCCAGGGCGGCGCATATTTCGGGTGCGCTGCCGGTGCTGTTCAAGAACCCGGTGGAGCAAGGTCATGGTTTCCAGGCGTCAGCTGAAACCACCGCGTTCAAAGACGGCGGCTTGCTGCTCAATACCCCGGCGCCAGGCGTGGTGGAACGGTTATTTCCTGATAGCCCCTTGAACAAATCTGAATCGTTGATCGTCAAGTTCGAGGCTGGCATCACTGATGCGCCAGTGCGCAGTGGCAGTTTTTTCAGCCGTGTGGCCGACCGCATTACAGGCGTTGCGCATTCGGCCGCTGGCGCCTTTCAAGACAAAAAGCTCGAAGCGTTTGCCGATCAGATTGTGACATTGCCCCTCAAGACCGAAAAAGGTGACTTTCGTGGCCTGCTCACGGGCACGGTCAACTTCACTATGCTGGATGAACAGAAGCAACACCTGCAGGCAAAGGCGCGTCAAGCGGTGGGGGCACATTTGGAACGTCGCACCACGGCACTTGAGCATCACGCGTTCCATTCGCTGGATGAGGCAGTGCTGGCCATGGATGATGAAATGCTCGCCAGTGTGCAACCGACACTGCACAAGGACCCGGCCGCTGCTGATGTCCTCATGTTTCGAAAGAGCGCGCAGCAGGTGTTGAAAACCCTGGATGACGCGATTGGCGAGGCCAATCAGTCACAGGTCGTGTTGGTGTTCACGCCGAAAATATCAACGGCATTGCGTAATCTGGATGCCCTCGCCCAACGGCCTGAGCAGATCGATTGGTTGGCGCGGCGCCTCAATGTTGCAGGCCAGCGCAATTTCCAGCAGTTGCTGCAAGTGGCGGCCAGGCAGATCGCAAGCGATGCGGTGCCGATGTCCAACGTCATCGGCGGCGCTGTCGCCGAGATGAAACTGCGTGATATAGCGATGAAGGCTGAGAACTTCACACGGGAAGTCATTTATCCCTCGTTGTTTCGGCCGGGCCAACCCGAGTCCAACGTGGAGCTGTTGTACCGCACAGCTCAAGACCTGGCGCGGGCAGACACGCCCGCCGAATTCAACCGGGTGCTCGATACCCTCAGTGACGGCTACAAAGCGCGTAACAAACCCTGGGACAAGGCGTCCAGTTCGACCACTGTGGAGATGGCCAAGGCCTGGCGTGTGCAGGTTTAGTTGCTTGGCCACTGAACAGCCACTGTGGCGGCGTGTCGTAGCTACAGGCACCCCTTGGACTCTGGATAATCATGGCCACTGACGAATCAGGCAAAACCGCTAATCTGTCGCAGGAAGAGCAGCAGGACGTCGACAAAAACCAGCCGCCCCGTGCGGCGGTGCTGCATGAAATCATCCGCACTCAGGGCGACCAGGAGCTGGAGCGTAATGTGGCTGCGTTGTGGTGGTCGGCGTTGGCTGCTGGCCTGACCATGGGCCTTTCATTGATGGCGATGGGGCTACTCAATTCGCGCCTGCCGGACGGCGAAGGATTCAAGGTTATTGCCAGCTTCGGCTACTGCGCGGGCTTCCTGGCGGTCATTTTGGCGCGCCAGCAACTGTTCACCGAAAACACGCTGACCGCCGTGCTGCCCGTGATGAGCAAGCCCACCCTCGGCAACGCGGGACGCCTGTTACGGTTATGGACCGTGGTGCTGGTGGGCAACCTGTGTGGCACTTTGCTGGTGGCTTACGTGATGTTGCACCTGCCGATCTTTGACACCAAGACCGACATGGCCTTCCTCGACATTGGGCGCAAGATCATGGAAAACGATGCCGGCCAGATGTTTGCCAAGGGCATCATTTCCGGCTGGATGATCGCCACCATGGTCTGGATGATCCCCTCCATGGAAAGCGCCAAGATGTTCATCATTATCCTGATCACCTATCTCATGGCGCTGGGGGACTTCACTCACATCGTCGTGGGTTCGGCAGAGGTCTCGTATCTGGTATTTGCAGGCGAGTTGCCGTGGAAGGATTTCTGGTTGGTGTTTGCCGGGCCGACCCTGGCCGGCAACATCATTGGTGGCAGCTTTATCTTTGCGCTGATCAGTCATGCGCAGATTCGCAGCGAAGGCAGCCTGCCGGGCAAGAAAGCTGCGGACCCTAGGCATCCGCAGCAGATCAACAAGGATCAGTGAGCGTCAGGCGTAGCCTGGGGCTCGTCCCGGGTTACGCGCTTGACCAGCTTGCCGATGCTCAAACCCTGCAACAGGATTGATGACAGCACCACGATGTAGGTGATGCTCAGCAGCAGGTCGCGCTCCGGGCCCAGCGGCAAGGCCAATGCCAGTGCCACGGAAACTCCGCCGCGCAAACCACCCCAGGTGAGGATGCGGATGGTGCCGCGTGGCACCGTGCGCCAGCGCCGCAGCAACAGGATCGCCGGGGCCACGGTCAACAGGCGTGACAACAGGATTGCCACCGCCAGCAAGCTGGCAGCGAACACGTGCAGCCAGTTGAAGGGCAGCAACAGCAGCTCCATGCCGATCAAGGCGAACAGCAGGGCGTTGAGCATGTCATCGAGCAATTCCCAAATTTTGCCATTCGCATTTTTTTGTCAGTTGTTCTGGGCGCCTGTAGAATAGACATTACAGCCAGCTCACCATGGATTTTGCAAGTGACAATCGTCAAAAAAGGATCGCCAATCGAAACCTATCCCTTCCGAGCTCTGGCGCCTGATGTGGTGGAGTTGTTTCGGCGTTGCGCTGAGCGTAGGAAGGTGCCGTCGACGACGACATTGAAGGTTCTCGAATGCTTTTGTGACATCACCAACCAGCCCTTGTCTTTCTTGAAGCTTTCGTCGTCAGAGCTGACCCACATCGTTGCGGGTTTTCAAGGAGCGCTGTTCGAACAGGATTTGGTCGGTACGTCTGACGTGACGCGCGCGAAGATTTCCGTTTATCTGCAAGACATTCTGCTCGAAGCACGTAATTACGTCCCTTCCATGCCGCCGACAGAATGTGGAAGTGGACTAAGAAAAAAATATAATGCGAAGTGGAAAAAAATACTTCTTGGGGTTGACCAGCGTAAAATTAAATATTGGACTGGATGGCCTGTAGAAAACCGTAAAGGCACCAAGTTGTATTGTCACTTTGCCAATATTCATAACAGTCATGGTCATGACTTTACATCCGGCCTGTATGAGCAGCTACGACTCCATATTTCAGGGTATGGAACTACGCAGTTAACTATGCCGAATAAGATGGCTGGTTTTCTGAGTCAGAATAGTGATTCCTGGCCTGAATACACGTTTAACGATTCGACAATGATTTACAATTTTTTCTGGGATTTTAGGGAAGGTTTTTTCATGAGTGGCGAGGCCCTGGGGCTGGATATCGACGCACAAATGAAGACCTGGAATAAGTATATTGGGTTCGTCGAGAAGATTTTCATTCTTCCAGGCATATGGGCCGAGCCATTGGGAGGGAAACTGCCGTTAGCACCTGCGAAGCGAATCGATGGTCAGTCGACTAATATCAGAAAAAATGATGATGGTGCGGAGGTGAAAGTTAAGCTCGTAATGGAAGTGCCATTACATCTTACTGAGTCTGAAGCTATTGAAATATTATTCATTTCCATATCTAATCGGCTGAAGATTATTGAAGGATGGGCCAAAGCTCAGATAGCAGATCTATATAGTAGGGTTCTTCGTCGTAAACAGCTCGCTGCGCAGGGAGAGTTGGTAGATACGACTAAACGTAAGAAGGGACACCTACTAATAATCCCCAATATTTGCTGTATTTTCGAGACCTACGGCTACGGAGAACCTTACAGCCACTACGCCTCCTTGTCAGTGGATACAAAAGATTCTCAGACTCCTGCTTCTGATTTAGCCAGCTATATGGGGATGCCACTGTCGGGGAGTCTAATGCCATTTAAGCTCCTAATTATTCTAAGGCATCCGATAATTACGTCAGAGTTTCTGGGTGATTTCGATCTTTGGAATAAGCAGGGGCAGAGATCTGGATATGTACTGGACGGGTCGGTATATAAGCTGGTGGGGTACAAGGATCGTAAGGGGGCAGGAAGGTCTGAACAAAAAATCACGCTAACCCCAGAAACTAAAGCTTTGGTCGACCAAATTATTGAGATCACTGCGCCCCTACGTGAGTATCTGAAATCACAGGGTGATCCCTCATGGAGGAAGCTGTTCATTACATGCGGTAACGCATTTTCACCGCCTGTCAAAAGCACCCTAACCCCGTGGTCGAGGTCGACACTTAAACCTGGTACGTATTTGAGAAATAATCTTTTAGCTCAGTTTCGTCCTCATACTGACATGCCTGAAGATGATCTCGTTAAGTTTTTGGCGATGGTGAGTGCGTCTTCCGTACGCGCATCCAGAGTAACCGAGATATTCATTAAGACGCATAGCGCTGAAACTACATCTCAGGCTTTAGGCCATGATAGCTACGATCCTAACCTCATGGATCACTATCTGCCCAAGGTGATTATCGATTTCCTGCATGAAAGGCGTATGCGAGTATTTAACAAGATCTTAATTTGTCATAGTCTTAAAGATAGCCCGTTTTTATTTCGGGCAAGCAATTTTTCAAGCGTGGCTGAATTAGACACTTTCCTAGTAAATCATGCTTTTGGAGATATCCCTGCGTATCTTCAAGATCCAGAGGGTCGTCATGAAAAGCTTGAGAACGACGGGACTGTATATGCGTTAGTGTCTGCCGATATTTTGAGCGTGCTGCTCTCGATAAAATTGGCTGTTGAACAAGCGCCACCCAATCAGAAGGTTAATGCTAAGGCAGTCTACTGGGCGAGTTACGCAGGCTTTCTTGAGGGAGAGATCAGTAAGCATCGAGATGTCACTTATCGGAGCGATCTACACAAGGCGTCACTAACAGCAAGCGCAACGTCAATGGAGAGGTTTGTTTATGAATGCTCCATCTAAACTTGGGTTCCTCAACGAGCCTCGCATGGCACCGGCAGAAGCGTTCCGTAAGGCTTCTTGGCTAACCACTGATTTTAATGCCTCCATCTGGAGCGTAAATTTCAACGGTGATCCTATCCTGCTCAACTGGAAGGTAGCCCTAGACAATAATTCATACCTCACCGATGACGAAAACTTAGATCTGTTGAACGGTCTTAAATACTCCCTTATTGGCGCCACGCGAAATAGCCTGGTTGAAATGGCCAACTCCCAAAGTGTTGAGACATTAAGGAGGAAATTTCACGCAGCGGTAGGTGTCATTGACTGTCTGCTAATTCACGCGACCGAGCTTAAACTTTTAAGTGCAGGGTTGGCAGGTTTGTCTGAAGGCGATATGAAATGGATACTGAACAAGCTGTCTTCAGAATCCTCCGTGGCCGAAGCGCTGTATGATTGGTCAGGGAAATTGTGTGAGTATGCTCAAGCCCTGTTGAATGAGATCCCAGGCGCGACGATATCTTCCATATTGGAAGAGAATCCATCGATGTTAGAGATAAGTTCTACTCAGCTCGAGTCTAACGAGCTTGATGTTTCCGTTGAAAATATTCCACGTATCCGGGCCGCTTTATATTATAAAGGCCACTACGACGGACATAGAGGTGCTGGCTATACGGTAAACTCCGTACGTATCTCAAACGAGATTTACAAAAATACGATCCGTGGCAGCATGGCCAAACCGAGGCATGAAATCCTCAGTTTCTATCCGCTTGGAGAATCCTATAAACGTGAGATGGAGGGGGTTAGGGTTACTTCTAGTTCGGGGAGTCTTATGACTGAGTCCCAGTACAGGCTGTTTTACAATTTCTTATACGGAATGGGTCTGCTTAAAAATCTTGGTATGCCAGGGCCTAGTGAGCGAGTCTTGGATGGAATCAAAGGTTACACGCCAGAGTTAGCCAAGCCTGGTCGCTTTGTGACAGTGCCTTCCGGCACTATTTTTAAGTTATTCAAAGGTGCTGTCGAGTTTCATTACGAGCTTGGCCCTCTCGTAGTTGAGGGGTTTTGCAGGTTGGCTCGATACTGTGACGAGCATGACAAGTCGCTTACAAGCCTAACAGATGAACAGGTTGTTTCAATTATTGGCAGTGATTTGGAGCGTCACGGCGTAACGAAGCTGGGGCTTGGCTGCAGAAATACAAGTGATGTCGATGGTAGTGGTCTTGAAAATCGCAAGGGAGCGAAAGAGGACTATTTTGAGCGACTAAGATCCAATGTAGGCCTGCTTGAGCTTGTCTATGTTTATATTGGTGTTATTCAATTTGTTGTTGGTTTGCTTATGGCGCGGCGAATCGATGAGCTTTTGCAGATCCCATCAGCACAAGCATTCGACTCCACGAGTACCTGGCTGATGTTTAGGAGAGAAAAGAGCACAACAAATACGTATGGTCTACGTAAGTATGATGCTAGGCCTATAGATCCCCTTGCGGTACAGATGCTTGCGCAATTAGTGCGGCTTCAAGAGGAGCTGATTGATGCGGGCTTCTCGGCTGAAGCTCCTACTATTTTCTCTGTTCCTTCTCTCCATGGAAGAAAGGTACTATATTCTGCCACGAAAACAAGCATGAATACCTGTTTCGACTTCCTTTGTGACTACTTCGAGAGTGAAGTTAATGAGGTAGGTCTTCGGTATTATGTCAGGCAACACCAGTTGCGCCGCGTGGCGGCTTTGTTATTTTTTCACGCGTATGGCAAAGGACGCATAGATACACTGCGTTGGATTCTCGGGCATAACGATATTGAGCACGCATGGAGGTACATTACAGATGCTACAGATGGCGCATCCCTCCGTGGGGCGGAGGCTCAAATTATTGCTGAGAAATTTTTTACTGGTGATGTGCATAACTATAAATCATTACGTGCGTTGATGAAGGAGCAGTTTGGAACGGATGATCTTCGCCTTGTAGATCAAGAATCCTTTGCAGAACATCTGGATCACTTAATGAGTAAAGGCATTGTCAAATTCGAACCCGTATTTGTTCTCGGAACTAATGGCAAAGAAATGCAGGTTCTTGTTCACGTCAAGGGTGCATAGTCATGGGTAAGTCTAGATCAGAAATTCAAGTTCATAATGAATCAATCAAAGCGCGGCAGGTTCTGTTGGAGGACATACTAGCCGATATACGAAAATACATCTCAAATGAGGTTGTCACTGCTGCTCTAAGAAATCAGGGGGCTTTGGCTTCCCTTTCTTACAAATTCGATTTAGCTGGAAAGCATTACACTATCGACTCTACAAGTCTGAACACCCTCAAAAAAAAATCCGATGAGTTACTTGGTCATCACGGTTTCGCAGGGCTAGAGCGTCTTAGAGGCTTGGCTAAGGATGCAATTGCCGCGTATGCCGAAAGGGGTAACAAGCCCACCAAGAAGACCAAACATGGGCTAGAGCAAATTAATAGCGAGTTAGAATGCACGGTGGTCGCACTGCGGCGCGCTAATTTCAGGTTGCTTCAAGGGCTTTCCACTGCTATCTCAGGAATCAAAGAAACCAGGGATGGTTCTAGTGAGGCTGTTAGAAATAAAATCGCTAGCGAAGCCGTAAATGCACTGTTGGCAATAGTCTCGCTTAATGAGTCTCCTTTTGACGTGATTCCATCTCACGAGAATATCCAGTCTTTAAAGGTAGTACGGAGTGAGTAATTTCCCTGAGCGTAAGCTTTATTCAGTGGTTCCTGAGCTTCAGTTGTTTGACCACAACGCACTGGGGAAGCTCGTGATTAGGGATGCGAGCAATCTGACATTCATCAATTGGCCAAACGGGGCACCCTGTTTTGCCGCGAATCTCTATATGCTTTCCCTTACGGTTCGCCCCAATAGGATGAAGCGTAAAGGGTTAGCCCGTACAGGTAGAAAAGGTGGGACGATTGGTGAGTACGCTCAGAAAATAAGTCAGTTGGTTAGATTCTGTTATGCTTCAAACATTGATTTTATAGATCTATCAGATAACGATTTTACGCGTTTTATTCATCATCTAGGTACGGAGGTAGATCCCAAAAATCTTCGTGATAAGAAGAAAGCCACACTCACCGTTGTAGACGTTGGGACTGTATGTATAGACTTCCTAAAGTATATTGGAGGGCTTTATGAGCAACCCAATTTCGTCGCGATTGGAGGGCGAATAAAAATTACTGAAAGCGTTACAGTGAAAAAAGATAAGCGTGGTCGTGATTATGCTGTGCACAGTGTGTGGCATCACGCATTTCCACCTGGTGGTAGGAGGCACGAGCGGAATGCGATTCCTGCTGTTCATGTCGACCAGCTCAGGAGCGCTGTCGATGAAATGGGGGGCTCACGTTTCATCAAGATTCGGCGGCATGCATTTATCTCAACATTGGAAAACTCTGGGGCTAGGCTTTCAGAGGTGGCGAGTCTTAAGGTCGTAGATGTCCTGGCCGCTTATGAAATGAAGCACCCTATGCTTAGGTTTATCACCCTGAAGGGCGACGACAGTGAGGAAAGGGAAATACCCGTAAATAAGATGTTCCTCAATGAACTGATCTCATACATTGAGTTTCACAGGGATAAAGTTGTAAGAAAAAAATTCTCCAGTATTAATGATCATGGCTTCGTATTTGTATCGTCAGCAACCGGAACGCCGCTTTCAGAAACGTCCCTTGGTAACGAGATCGGTTCAGTGCGTAGGTTTGCTGGCATCGAGGAACAAGCCTGTGCACACATGTTTCGCCACTCGTTTATCACGAACTTGGTAATGGAGTTTGTACAACGGGATAGATATAGGCGTGCAGGAGACTTTGAAGTCAGGTTGCTTTCTGATGAAAGTTATCTTGAGGAAGTTAAGATGTATACCGGCCAGAAATCAATTGCGACTATCATGGGCTATGTGCATGCAGCATTCAAGGAGATTGAGGGGTATAGCACTACAGTTAGCAATGTTTTCCTAATTCGAGCCATGGAGCAGTTCGACAAATACTCTCGTAAGCTCAGGGCCCAGCTCGGCTCTACCCTTACAATTCAAGAGTATAACTTAGAGATGGAGAAGCTTGAGGCTTTAAGAGATGATGACTTTGCTCGTGAGCTTGCAAGAGAGAAAACGGTCAAAGGAATCGCTCCGATTCTGCCTGGCCGCGAATGATTCGGTGAATTCTGGGAAGGGTCTATCATTCACAGGGTAGTGTTGAGATACCATGGTTTATGAGCAATGGATTCAAGCCTAGTGTTTCAGGTTAGGAAAACGTCTTGATGCTGCTTTCACGCCTCTGGAACCTTATCAGCCCCGACCGTCGCCCCGAGTGGGAGAAAGCGCGTGAGCGCGAGTTCATCCTGGCGGCGAACTCCTTGAAGACCCTCAAGGTGACACCCGAGGGTGGAATGTCCATCGACCCCGAAGAGCTCCGCGAACAGATCATCGCCTCACGTGAGCAGTTGAAGCACCTTGTCCACAAACCAGGAGCGCCTAGCAGGGCATCCAAAGCAGCGGGGGGCGTCGAGGTGGAACCGGAAGCGAGTCCCGCCGTAGTGGCTGCAGTGAGTGTCATGGAATGTGTCGAGGTGGTGGCTTGGCGTCGGTTGCAGACTGGCGCTGCCGTGCGCTACGTGTGCCTCCAGTCTACGAGTACGGGGCGATTCGCTGTCGCTTCAGCAAGCATGTTCACAGGAGCCATAGAGAGTCTCCCCGCTTGGGTCGACGGCAATACCAAAAGGCAAATCGCGAATGCCGTACAGCTCGGTGATCTCCAGTGGTACGCGGGTTTGAGCGAGGCTATGGACGCATGGGATGCAGAGTTTTGATGGCCCTGCGCTTTCAGTTGGGGCGTGCCCCTGCGGGGAGCGGCTGTCGTGTACCGAGCCCTGGCGATGCCAAGGTCTCGACCCTTCGGGCTTCCATCCCACACGCCAGCGCGCTTCGCTTGCCCGATCCAGCCGCATGATTACCTGGCTTCTGTTCGGGCAGTCAGACAAGCTGAGCTACATCCAAAACTCAAAGGAATCAGTGCTTTTGTAAAGTTGAGGGGAGGTAGTTCAAGCTTTGAAAGAAGCGCGGCAGGCTTCCATCAAAGCAGTCGCGTCATGGAAAGCTCGGTGGTGCCTAGTTGTTGGCAGTTGGCGATAAATGTCACTGGCAGCCTCCCGGCCCACAAACACTTCCAAAGGTTTCAACTCGAGGGTGGGCATCAGATCTGCTGCCTCGTAGAGGGCATCGAGCCAAACCCCGTCTTTGAGGTGAATCGCTGCAAAGCACCTGCTCTGAAAATAGCTCATTCATATTTCTCGCCACAGCGCATGGGGTATCACCTCGCTGACGCACCTGATCCTGACAGAGACAATGCATGTCTTGCGCATCAAACGACCAGTCCGTTCAGTAACGGGCTGGCTTGATCAGCGAGTTGAAGGAGGTTTCACTCGACACGACAGCTACTTCGATAGGATAGCTATCAGGAGCTATTCCAGAGGCTTCAAAATCAATAAAAAACGAAGGCCGTTCCACCTTGCTGCTCCTGTTTGAGGTTGCGATTTTCAGCGGCTACACCGACTGCTTGTCTGTTTGCGCCGCCATCGCTCGAACCAGCCGCTCTAGCTGTTAGCAGCCTTTGCAAGTCGATGGTTTTGCAGATGCTGCATCTCGCGCTCCCATTCAGTCAGGAATTTATACCAGTCTGACGCGTATGGCCCATCAACCAACCTGGTCGACCCGATGCTTGCTTGGTGGAAACGCTCCCTCCAAGGTTGCGGAATAGTCCGCTCCAAAATGATGTCGATTCCGGAGTGGTGATGCTGCACCGTGACACAATCCCGAACCCTGTTGAGCTCAAGTGCCTTGTCAGTATTAGGGGAGTCTTTTCGCTCTTGAAGTCCAAGGTCGTCAAGGATTGATAAGGCACCGAACGCCTTCGGATCGCCTGGAGACATGTTCGCAAGCATCCACAAAGCCTTTCGCCTCTTTGCTTCCAGCTCGCGGAGTTCATCGTCGGGCATCTGAGTTACCTCTGCTTGAGCGAGCTGGCGCTGATGGCGTGCCGCCTGCGGCGTCAGGCTGCCGTGAATCGAGCCCCGCCGAGGCGTGTCTCGACCCTGCGGGCTAGCATTCCACACGCCTGCGCGCTCCGCTTGCTTGGTGTTTGCGTCTTGGGAAGAATAGATCGTAACGCATCCTCCCTCAGGATTCGCAGCGCAACGCGCTGCTCTTGGAGCTTGGTGTAGCGCTTAATCCAGGCATAAAGGCTGTGCACGGACACATCCAATCGCGCAGCCACCTCCAACGCAGGAAGCTGCTTTTTGGTCACTTGATTTATCGCTTGGATTTTGAATTATTCGGGATAATGCGGGTTCTGAACGAGCGCTTTGGAAATGCGAGTAAACTTTAGCTCTCAACTGGATCAGTTGCTGTCTGTCTCCACACTTCAGCGGTGGTTTTGATGAGTAAACTGTTACTCATGCCGGTGATTAGCGCAAATGATCGACAGTGCTTCTCTACTCTCGGCCATGTCCCTGACGAATGACTTTTGGATCTTGATTCGATCAAATGGAACGAGCGCAGGTATCAAAGTGAGGAATACCCGCTACCAAAATCTTCCAGGGAAATTGCAACACCCCATGCCGTCAGTGCCTGGAGGGTTCGGTACGTGCGCAGTAGCCCTTTTAATCGCTTTCGTCCGATAGCTTCCATAGACCCACCGCATTCCTTGCATTTCAATTTTGACATGGCCATTATTCCGCCATCTTGCCATTCGGCACAAGATTGACCAAGGATCGTAGGACAAATCATTGCGCGCAGGACTCTGCATCGAGATCGAGCAAGGCATGCATATGGTTCGGGCTTAGCCGTTCCATGAGCCAATATCTGACACCAACACCAAAATCAGTCGCTGCTGTCCATGGTCTCACAGGGAAGGGGTAGGACTTGCTTCAGAAAATTTTTGGCTGGTTTAGCGCTAGCAGTAAGCATCATAGAAGTGAAAACCCTTTTCTATATCCTCTCGACCTTGACGAATTGAAAGCAGAGCTCAAGGTTGAGTACCATGCCAAGCGACTAGGCGAGCTTGGCCTACCTGCTGCAAACGATGAAAAGTTGACAGGCGCCGAAGAGGCCATTAAGGGACGACTAGAGAACGCCCGCCGTGATGCCCTGTCCTGGGCGACGCACCGGCTCAAGACCATCCATAACCGACTGGCAGAGCTAGACATCACGCCTATCGTCAATCGGTCTCTACAGGCGGATGAAGAGTTTGAGCGCCAGGCGAACTCGATGCTGTCTGACGAAGAACCGGCGTTACGATCTACCCATCAAGCTGCAGTAACAGCTACCAGGGAACTTGAGCAGTTCAAGATTAAGCACGGACTCCAGAGAGCTGCGAAGACACAGTCAGGAACAAGGGTTTTTACCCTCTCTATGGTGCTGATCCTCATGGTGTTGGTCGAAGCGGCTGTCAACGCCAAACTTTTCGCTGCAAGCTTCGACGGCGGCATCATGGAGGGCGGTACCTGGGCGTTAGGCCTCGCGGTGTTAAACGTAGCCTGGAGCTATTCTTGGGGACGTTTCTGTCTTCCGAACGCGCTCCACGTAAACGCTGCACGAAAGATACTTGGATGGTTTTCGATCCTTCCGGCATTTTCCGGCGCCGTCGCCGTAGGATTGATCACTTCCCACTTCCGAGATGCGCTCTCAGCCGGCGCCGATATCGGCTCGAACGAGGCTGCCAAGATAGCGCTTGATACGCTAACTCAGACCCCATTCCATTTTGCAGATGCTTTCTCGATGTTGTTGTTCGGCCTAAGCGTAGGCTTTGCAGTCTTTAGCTACTTCGACGGATTCTATTGGAAGGACGGTTATCCCGGCTATACCGCCGTCCAACAGCAAGCTAACGAAGCTATCGACGCCTATGAGGGGGAGGTGGAAGAGGTACGCGCTAAGTTGAATGATCTGAAGGAGCAGTTTCTGAGGGAGCTCGACGAGGATAGGGATACCTCCAAGAATCAAGTCGTTGCCTACTCACATGAGATCGAGGAGAAGCGGGTAACCCAGCAGCGTGTGCAGGCTCTTTTGCATCAGGCACAGAACCTGTCGAGTTCTCTCATAGCTCTCTTCCGCTCGGAGAACGAGGTATATCGTAAGGGCGCTCCTACCCCAGATTATTTCAACCAAGGGATTCTGTTCCAAGATATTACCCTGCCTGACTTCAACACGGCGCCTCAGGAGATACTGCTCGGCCTGCAGCAAACTCTTCTTTCTGGCCTACATAACAGGACGGAAGTGATTCGCCAACGGATTCAATCCTCATTCAATAGTAAATTCGATCAGTTGCAACCGTTCCGTGACCAGATCAACAAGGAAGGTAAAAGTAATGGCCAGGCGTAGTCGGGCAGCTCAGAAAAAGAAAAGTCGCGAGATGATTGCTGCCATTGTCACTGGTGCAATTGTGATTGCGGTTATATTAGGTTGCATATGGGCATATAACGACAGGGACATCGCGCCTGATAAAGCAACCCTTTGCCCAGCCTCAGGCCCTTTGGGCCACTATGTCATTTTGGTGGATAATACAGATCCATATCGCTTCATACAGAGGGAAGCATTTCTCCAGCGAATTAAAACGCTCGCGACGTCCCGAATCCCTGAAGGCTATCTAGTGTCTGTATATCTACTTGGCTCAGATTTCACACAGAATGCGAGACCTGTTTTTGAGAAGTGTAATCCGGGCCTAGGTACAGGCAAGACTGAGCTCAACTCAAATATTCAGCGCATCAAGAAGCGTTATCATAGCGAGTTCATTGATCCATTGGTGATGATGGCGGACTCCCTTCTGCTCAAGGAAAGCTCGGCTCAGTCACCGATTTTTGAAATGCTTAAGCTCGTAGGCATAGGCTTTGATCGCTCCAATGTTCAAGGCCAGCGCACACTGATCATGTTCTCCGACATGATTCCGAACACAAAAGAACTAATGATGTACAAGGGCATCCCTGACTTCACCGCTTTCGATAAGACTGCTTATGGCCAGATCTCGCGCTCAGACCTCAAAAATGTACGGGTAGAAATTGAGATGCTTAAAAATAGGCCTGACATTCAAACTGGAAAACTAAGAATGTTTTGGGAAAGCTATTTCGACAACTCCGGCGCGACCTTGGCGTCCGTCCATGGCATGGAAGGATAACCAATGAGATCGCTAAAGATTCTCCCGCTATTTATTGTTACCTGTACCCTAAAGATAGGGCTTGCTGTACTGGCCTGGTATGTACAGAGCATGTTGATACTGGGATCGATAATCCCGCTCTCGTTGATGATTTTGTACATATTTATTGGCTATCGATACCGCGAGTCCGTTGTATCCGATGAAAAATTTGCCGATTCTTGTTATTACTTAGGCTTTATTTTTACGATTGTATCGATCATCTTGTGTTTAGCCGACTTACCGAACATTGGCAGCGAAATCTACATTATCGCTGCTCGATTCGGCGCGGCGATGATTAGCACCGTACTTGGCCTCTTTGTTAGGGTGTGCCTAGTGAGTTTCAGGCCTACCCTGGAGGACGCAGTCCGGAACATGGAGGATCACTCCGTCGAAGCCTCAAGAAGGCTTATCGATTCCTATCAACGCTCCTTCGATGAACTGGAGCAGTTTCGCGGTGAAGTGGCAGCCGCAGCCAAAGAAACAGTTCTGGGTGTCACGAGAGAAATCCAAAGCATCACTGAGCACACCGCAAAACGCATGGACGAATTTTTTGTAGAAGTATCTACGAGAAATTCCCAGGCGATGGCTGAAATCGTTGAAGATGTCAGGAGCACTACGCTGGATCTTAAAAAGGCGGTGGAGATATACACTAAGGCCGCCACCGGCTCCGTCAGTAAGGTGGACAAGGCCGTCGACAGTTTTGCATCGGGTGTAGTTGAAAAGCTGGACAGTATCGATTTCCCACAAGATTTGTTTTCAAGAAAACTCGATACAGCTATTCATGCTCTCAACGGATCTACCGATGCTTTGACTCAAGGCGTGACAGCTATCTCTGGTCAAGTGCTTGATGCGGCTCGCCTGGTAGAGAAAAGCATCACCAAGATCAACCTCAAGTCCAACTCGATCACCAACACCCTAGAGATCGCTGAAAAAATTTCGATCCAGCAAAAGGTGCTCCTCGAAATCATCGAACACCGAAATGAGGAGATGATCGAAAGCCTGCGTTCCCAACAAGAGCAGATTGTTAATGCTCTTGATCACCAACGTATAGCCACTGCGGACGGGGTCTCGAGACAGCTCGACGTATTGACTGAAATCTCCGGCACATTCTTGGAGATCGGCAACACTATGAAAGCGGTTAACGAGAACGTGGCGCTATCAACTGATCTATCTGCTGAGATCAAGGATGGCATCGTCAGCTCCGCTCATGAGGAAGCGCGTGCCCAGTTGGCCATACAGGAGAACCTGGCAACCTTGGAGCAAGCAATCAAGGCAAACCTCGACAATATTGCAGATATTTCGGTGGATAGAAAAAGCCTGATTGATAGCCAGGAAGCCTATCAGGCGCGCTTGAGCGAAACCCTCAACCAGATCGACCGCGCAGCCTCGGCTAGCACTGAGACTCTTCTAGCAGCTCAAGCAGTGCTAACCGCGACGCCGGCTCAAACCGAACCGCCTATTAACCATGTCGAGCCGGGAACAACGGATCTCGAGGGTCACCAGTTTCTAAAAACGGCTGACCAAACGAAAGGTTCGTGGTTTGGACGTAAGGAAGCACCCTAAGTGTCCGGTCAGAAGAACGATCAGATATTCCAGCTATCGCTTACGGAACTCGCGTTCATGATTTCGTTTTTGCTGATGCTGATATTGGGGATGATGGTGTTCAAAACAGCCAAGGAAAACGAGTCCCTTAGAGCATCTATCGAAAGTAGCGGTGACGCTCAGCGGCAAATGGACATGCTTACCCAGATTACCCAGACCCTCAAATCGCAACTGCAAGCTGTGGGCGTAAAAAAGCCTGAAGATACCATCACTAAGCTGATCCTAGCAGCTGAAGCCAAGGCCGAAACTGAACGTCTTAAGGTTCTCCTTGAGGAGAAAAACAAGGAGGTCACAGCGCTCATGGAAATTGATAAGGCTTTGGCCGAGATGTCGGACGAGAAGAAAAAAGATCAGGCGAAGGAGGTTCTGAGGCAGGCTATGCTGACCCTTGCAGATCTTAAAAAGGCTCTCCAAAACCAGCAAGATGAATCAACGGGCACGTTGAGTAACGAGGCCATCATCGCGAAGGTTCGGGAGTTACAACAGACCAAGCAACGCCTGGCCGGCTTTTTGAACGTGAAGGTAAGCGACCTTGACGAGTCCAAGATTGAAAAGCTAGTGAGCGATGCGATTGCATACGGTGAGTTTCAGAAAAAAGACGTCAACCCGGTTCAACTGAAAAAAGAAAATAGCGACCTACAAGGCCAGATCGCTTTCCTTCAGCACAAGCTTGATGCCAGAGGTGGGATGGACTATCCCCCTTGCTGGGCTGATCCAGTCAGCGGAAAAATCCAGATGCTGTTCTTTGTCGAGCTAAATGATACCGGCCTGGTGTCTTCACCCGATTGGCCTGAATCAAGGCAGCAGGATGCCGTGGATCTTCCAGGTATCCAGTCAATTCTAACCAAACAGACTTACGGCTATGAAGAGTTCTTGCAAGCGGTACGTCCCATATTTGATATGAGCAAAGCCAAAGGTTGCCGTTTCTACGTGCGCATGAAAAACAATGTTACGACTGGTGTTGAATCAGATCGTAAACGCCGCTCGATTGAAAACTTTTTTTATAAACAGGAAATGCGACGCTGAGATTGTGAATTTTAGTGCGGGGTTCTTATTCAACCTGCATAACCAATCAGCATCTTTGCTGAACGGTATACAATAAATAACAGTCATCATCGAAATCTTGGTGATGGCTGTTATTTTAAGCGCAGCTCTTTGTTTTTAATGTTTACGTGAGATATCAAACTTCGAACTCAATGAAGTTCCCATTATCTTCAATCATCAGCGCGACATTCACTGTTGGGCGGTACGACTCAGGAACCTCTTTGAGTATAGGCTTGATTTTCGCGCGAATTTGATTGCGCGCGTCTGCCTTGCGGTCTGTTTCATTAGTGCCAGTAACGGCCATGACGCCTGTAAATGTCGTTTCAATTTGATCCACTTTATCCCACTCACGCTTGAATTCAGCGATTTTGTTTCGTACAAAATCCGCAGATTCCTCCGCCCTCTGAGAGTTAGGAGCACTCTGATGAACCGAATAAGTAAGCATGAAATAACAGCGCATAGAAACACCTCTCGCTAAATAAAATACGAATTTTTAGTTTGTTTTTTGCACCCGCTTATCGGAGGCGAGCCCTATGTTTATAATGGATTAAAAAACAACAATCAAGCTGAAAGTTTCACTTGAGGGCGGAAGTTTTTTAATGATGGATGGCGTTTATCTTTGCCATCGCGCGCGCGAATACCACAATAATAAAATTATTTCACGCTACCCTAGTCGGAATAATATGTCGTATGGCGAAGTGGCAAACAATTTGAATTTGCAAGTTAAGCTAAGGAAGATATTTTTGAAGAGCCCCCCTTGAGCTGACTACTTTGTACGCATCGGGCGACCGCCGCACAAGGCTAGGGTGCGCTGCTTCGAGGCTGACGACCGCTTAGGTAGGCGGATGCACCTGGTAACCTCGGAGAAAACACGTTGTTACCAAGTGAGGAATCACCAATCAGGTTCTGGCTCCGTTCCCAAATGAATCGTCATAATCAGTGCACGCCGGTAATGTAAAGGAGTCGCGTGTAACTCTAGGGACTGAAACCTATTTGCTGCACCGACCAAAGCGCTCATACGCTCCCGAGGTACGGATATGAAGACTCCAAGCCGTTTTCCGCTTGCAGTTATGGATCCAATGCCTCTAGGCGCGTCAATGTCCTGAGATAGGCGCGCATCGGCATAAAGCTGGCACTCAACCTCCGGATATTTGAAGTTCTCTGGGTGGACGACCTTGCCTCGCAGAGTTAGGAGCATATGTTCATTATAATGGCCTTCGTTTGCCCTCGAAAAATCTGGTCGCGCTAGGCTGAACGACCAAGACAGATCCCAGCTTGACAGCTTGATTTGGTAAAGAACTCGCTGCGTTTCAAGCTTCGGACGGCCTGATCGAGACTTTGGCTTCGGCTTGGCTATTCTGGCCATAGTGACCTCGACTAAACGTATGGTCAGTTTTTGAACAGTATTCCGGCTGATTTCAAATCGTACAATTGCAGTCGTGAGTCCAGATCCGCTGGCTCGCTCCTCAAGACGGCGAATGCACTCAGCTTGGTGGTTGCGTCGATTCTCTCACTTCACGACAATGCCCCCCATCATCTATTGCACGGAATGCAGCATGGAGCGGCAGCATCAACAAGGCGTCAGCTATCAAGCTCTCCGGACTGACTTACTCCTGAAGCAATCAAAATTCGTGAGAAGCACACCGGGCTTTGTTGCACACAACGCAAATCCGAACCGCTGTCAGTCTGCCAATTCTTCACCGCAGCCCTGCGCATGCCACCGCCGCCTTGAAGTCAACACCGGCGAGCAGCCAGTAGCCGCAAACTACCATTCTCATTCTCCACATTTCGCGAAGGCGGTAACTCTCCCCCATGGCTATCAAAAAATCTGAGCTTTATTCGTCCTTGTGGAAATCCTGCGACGAGTTGCGTGGGGGTATGGATGCGTCGCAGTACAAGGATTATGTGCTGGTACTGCTGTTTGTGAAGTATGTTTCCGACAAATACGCAGGCAAACATAACGCCATGCTTGAAGTGCCGGTCGGCGGTGGCTTTGCCGACATGATCGCGCTCAAAGGCGACAAGGAGATTGGCGACAAGCTCAACATCATCGTTCGCACTCTTGCCGAGGCCAACGGCCTGACTGGCGTGATTGATGTGGCTGACTTCAACGATGCCGAGAAGCTTGGCAAAGGCAAGGAGATGGTGGATCGGCTATCCAATCTGGTCAGCATCTTTGATTCACCCGGTCTCAATTTCAAAGGTAACCGCGCTCAGGGCGATGACATCCTCGGCGATGCTTATGAATACCTGATGCGCCACTTCGCCACCGAGTCGGGCAAAAGCAAAGGTCAGTTCTACACTCCGGCGGAAGTCTCGCGGATCATGGCTAAGGTCATCGGTATTAACACCGCTACCGACAGTACCCAGACCATTTATGACCCAGCCTGCGGTTCTGGCTCTTTGTTGCTGAAAGCCCACGACGAAGCCAAGCAGGCCACCAATCTCGACTTGAGTATCTACGGCCAGGAAATGGACAACGCCACCAGCGCCTTGGCCAAGATGAACATGATCTTGCACAGCTGCGAGACGGCCACTATCTGGAGGGACAACAGCCTTTCCGCGCCATACTTCACAGATGCCCATGGCCCGTTCAAAGGCCGGCTCAAGCGTTTTGACTTCGTCGTCGCCAACCCACCGTTCTCAACCAAAGCCTGGAGCAACGGCTTCAACCCGGCTGAGGATGAGTTTGAGCGCTTCGGCTTTGGTATCCCGCCCGAAAAGAATGGTGACTACGCGTTCTTGCTGCACATCCTTACCTCGCTCAAGCACTCCGGCAAGGGCGCGGTGATTCTGCCCCACGGCGTACTGTTCCGTGGTGGTGCAGAAGGAGTTATTCGCCAGCGCATCCTCCAGCAAGGCTTTATCAAGGGCATCATCGGTCTCCCGGCCAACCTGTTTTACGGCACCGGCATCCCGGCCTGCATCATCGTGCTGGATAAAGAGCAAGCCCACAGCCGCAAAGACATCTTTATGCTCGATGCTAGTAAAGGCTTTATTAAAGATGGCAACAAAAACCGCCTACGCGCGCAAGACATTCACAAAATTGTCGATACATTTACCCAGCAGCACGAAGTGCCCAAATACGCTCGCTTGGTGTCGCTGGACGAGATTGCCGCCAACGACTACAACCTCAACATCCCGCGCTATATCGATGCCTCTGAAGAGGAAGACCTACAAGATATCGAAGCCCATCTAAAAGGCGGCATTCCCAGCCGCGACATCGATGCGTTGGCCTCCTATTGGCAGGTTATCCCAGCGGTACGCGTTAGCTTGTTTGCCCCGGCACGGGCCGGCTATAGCCAGTTGCAAGTGACTATTGGCGAGATCAAGTCGACCATCTTCGCCCACAAAGAATTCACCACTTTCAACCAGACCATTACCGAGCTGTTCAACGGCTGGAAAACTCGAAATCGCCCGCACCTTCGCGCCATAGCAATTGGCGACAAGCCCAAAGCCTTGATCGATGCCTTGGCCGAAGATCTGCTTGCCAGCTTCGCCCAAGCCCCGTTGTTGGATGCCTACGATGTGTACCAGCACCTGCTCGATTACTGGGCCACAACCATGCAGGACGATCTCTATCAGTTGGTCAGTGCCGGCTGGCAGGCGCTGATCGTTGACGGCGCCAAGCAAGGCCAACCTAACACCGATTTGCTGCCTCCAGAGCTGCTGATCAAGCGATACTTCGCAACTGACGCCGCAGCAATCGAACAACTGGAGGCCGCCCGCGACGCCTTTAGCCGCCAGTTGGAAGAGCTGGACGAAGAGCATGGTGGAGAAGACGGTCTGTTAGCCGAGGGCAAAACCGACAAGGGCAAACTCACGGTCAAAAGTGTGAAAGACCGCATCAAGGCTATCAAAAACGACTTGGCCGCTGCCGAGGAGCTCTCTGCCCTTGAGCGCTACCTCGCCGTACAGGAACAAGAAGCCGCCGCTGGGAAAAAAGTCAAAGAGACGCAAAAGGCCTTGGATACAAAAGTCGCCACGCAGTACCTCCTACTCGACGAAGAAGATATCCAAGCCTTGGTAATTGAAGACAAATGGTTGGCCACCTTGGCCGTGGATGTACAGACTGAATTAGATCGAGTCTCCCAAGCTCTAACATCGCGCATCCGCCAACTGGCTGAACGCTATGCCTCGCCATTGCCACAACTGACTGTTGAGGTCGAGGCGCTGGCAGCCAAGGTGAGTAAGCACCTGTCCAAGATGGGCTTTGTGCTATGAGTACGCAGGTAAAGTCGGGGTACAAGCTAACGGAAGTCGGGGTAATACCGGAGGATTGGGAACTATCAGAAATTTCAGCTGTGTGCATGACCTCTTCGGGTACAACACCTGCACGAAGTCTCGCTGACAGATATTACAGAAACGGAACAATAAACTGGGTAAAAACGCTCGACCTTAATAACTCTGAAATCACTGACACCGATGAGCTTGTTACTCAAGAGGCACTCGAAGAAACATGCTTAAGAGTCTATCCCAAAGGAACTGTTCTTGTTGCAATGTATGGAGGTTTTAATCAGATTGGTAGAAGTGGGTTGCTGCGAATCCCTGCGGCTGTTAATCAAGCAATAACTGCTATTCAGACCAAAGCGACGCTCCGTCCTGAGTATCTTCTCGCAACACTCAACTATAGAGTTGACCATTGGAGGAGCGTAGCAAGCAGCAGCCGTAAAGATCCCAACATTACCAGTCAAGATGTTCGATCTTTTAAAGTTCCATTTCCGCCGATAAAAGAACAGAGTGCTATCGCCTCCGCTCTGTCCGACATTGACGTTCTGATCAAGGGACTAAATCAGCTGATCGCCAAAAAGCGCGACATAAAACAAGCCGCAATGCAACAGCTCCTCACCGGGCAAAAACGTCTGCCGGGATTTAGTGGGAAGTGGGAAAAGAAAACTATTGGACAGATTACGGAGTGTGTGTCTGGAGGGACACCTAACACATTAATCCCAGCTTACTGGGGTGGAGATGTACGATGGATGAGCTCCGGCGAGTTGAATCTAAAAATTGTAAGAGAAGTTAACGGTCGCATTACCGATGTCGGTCTAGAGAATTCTAGCACAAAAATAATTCCAGCTTTTTGTGTCTTGATTGGTTTGGCTGGACAAGGAAAAACTCGCGGAACAGTAGCAAAAAATGTTGTTGAACTTTGTACAAACCAGTCAATTGCAGCCATTCTCCCTAACCCCACATTTTGTACCGACTATCTTTATTACAATCTTGACTTCCGTTACGACGAGTTAAGATCTCTGTCCGCCGGCGATGGCGGAAGAGGTGGTCTAAATTTGAGTATTATTAGATCGCTTAATGTTCCTTTACCAACTCTTGCCGAACAAATCGCTATCGCTAATATCCTCTCCGATATGGATAGCGAACTAACCACACTTGAAATTCGTTGCGACAAAGCTCGTAATCTCAAGCAGGGTATGATGCAGGAGCTGTTGACAGGAAGGATTCGTCTTCTATGAGCACCATTACCCCGCACTACCGCACCGTGCAGCAGCTATTGCATAGTCAGTCCTTCTCCATTGATGAGTACCAGCGTGAGTACAAATGGGAACGAGAAAATATTGAAGAGCTGCTGAGTGACCTACGCGACAAGTTTCTGAGCAGCTACCAGGAGGGCGACAAGACCAAGGAGGTCAGCAATTACGAAGACTACTTCCTCGGGTCAATCATCGTCAGCAAGCGCAATGGCAAAAGCTATCTGGTCGATGGTCAGCAGCGAGTAACCTCTCTGACCTTGCTGCTAATATATCTGCACAATGCGGCCAAAGAGCAAGACCTAGGAGTGGTGGGTAACCTTGCCCCACTGATCTACTCCGCGCCCTTTGGGGAGCCTTTGTTCAATCTCGATATCACCGAACGACTGCCAGTGATCGAGGCGCTGTTCAACGATGTGCCTTTCAACCCAGACGGTAGGGAAGAGTCCATCCAGACCATGTACAACCGTTACCAAGACATTGGGCAAATTGATTTGGTGGGTGAGCTAAAAAATGCGTTGCCGCACTTCATCTACTGGCTCATCAATAAAGTTGGCCTGATTGAAATTGCCACCGACAACGACAGTTATGCCTATGCTATTTTCGAGACCATGAATGATCGCGGCAAGCCGTTGAGTCCGGTGGATATGCTCAAGGCTTACCTGCTTGCCCCTATTGAAGATGACGCACGACGCCAAAATGCCAATCAGGTTTGGAAGCGCCAGGTGCTCGATCTGATTTCATGGGGGAATGAGTCAGAGCCGGAGCGCGATGCTGCCTGCATAAAAGCTTGGTTTCGCGCGCAATATGCCGACTCCAAACGCGAGGGCAAGGCCGGAGCAATCGACAAGGACTGGGAGCTGATCGGCTCGGTTTTTCACCGCTGGGCACGCGATAATAAAGCCCGTTTAGGCCTTGGTTCTGAGACGGCTAGCCTTGAGTTAATCACTACTCACTTCCCATTTTTCAGCTCCGTGTACCGTCAGATTCTTGATGCGAGCCATACTTATACTTCAGGGCTAGAGGCGATTTACTACAACGCCCACAATGAATTTACTTGGCAAAATACCGTGCTATTGGCTCCCCTACGAGTAACCGATGACGGCGAGACGGTACGACGCAAATTGGCGGTAACCGCTAGCTATCTAGATATATGGCTGATGCGTCGAACGGTCAACTACATCCGTGTGGGCTACTCAAGTACCAGCTACACGATGTGGTCTTTGTGCAAAGAGATCCGTGGGCTAAGCCTTGAGCAGTTGGTTCAGGTACTGATGGATAAGGTTGATGCTGACGATGTGACTTTTTCGGGAAGTCCAAGTCGTGGACGTCATGGCATCAGTGATCTTAGATTGAATCAGTTCAGTCGGCGCTATATTTACCATTTATTAGCTCGCATCACAGCATTCACCGAAATGGGTGCAGGTAAACCAGATTTATTTCCACACTATGTAGACCGTAATTCGAAAAACCCTTGCGACATCGAGCATATCTGGGCTGACAAATACAGTCGGCATGCCGAAGAGTTCGCATCTGATCAGGAGTTTCAGGCAGCTCGCAATCACGTAGCGGGGCTCCTCTTGCTTCCGGCTGATGTGAACCGCAGTTATCAGGACAATACCTTCGAAGAAAAGGCCCCGCAGTATGCGCAGCAGAATTTTTATGCAGCGACGCTTACTGAGTCGGCCTACAAGAACCAACCTAAATTTGCAGCGTTCCGGCAATCCGAGCAATTGCCTTTCAAGTCTTATGCAACCTTCAACAAAACGCAGCAGATAGAACGATGCGAACTGGTTGAGGCGCTTGCAAATCGTGTATGGGCACCTGAGAGGCTGAAGCATTATTTGCTTTAAGGCATGTTGACAATCCCGAACCGAAGGGTTGATAACCAAGGATATTGTCAGCGGACATTTGGCGTTAGATGGAGCTACTTGAGAAGTATATGAATACAGTCGGCCAGGTCGAACGTAAGACCCAAGAACGCGTGGTTTCGCTGTTCCAGCACACCCTCGGCTACGAGTATCTAGGTGACTGGGCGGATCGCGCTGGGAACGCCAACATCGAGCAAGAGCTGCTCCGCATCTGGCTAACCAGGCGGGGGGTAGACGTCACGCTGATTACCCGGGCCTTGTTCGAGCTGACCAAGGTAGCTGCCGATGCCAGCAAGAGTCTGTATGACTGCAATAAGGCGGTGTATGAACTTCTCCGTTACGGCGTGCGAGTCAAACCTGAGGTGGGCGAAAACACCCAAACGGTTTGGTTAATCGACTGGGAAAATGCAGAGAACAATCACTTCGCGCTAGCTGAGGAAGTGACAGTTATGGGGGCAAACGCTAAGTCCAGCAGCAAGCGCCCTGATATCGTGCTGTACATTAATGGTATTGCCTTAGCTGTGCTGGAGTTGAAGCGTTCACGAACTGCGGTCAATCAGGGAATTCGTCAGAACCTTGATAACCAGAAGCCTGAATTCATCCAGCCGTTCTTTTCCAGCATGCAGTTGGTGATGGCGGGTAATGACACTCAAGGAATGCGCTACGGCACCATCCAGACAGGAGAGAAGTATTTCCTGACTTGGAAGGAAGACAGCCCAGTTGAGAACCTCCTAGACCGCCAGCTGCAGCAGATGTGCAGTAAAAGCCGTTTATTGGAATTGATACACGACTATGTGGTGTACGACAGTGGCGTGAAAAAACTCTGCCGCCAAAATCAGTATTTCGGTGTGCGTGCCGCCCAGCATTACTTGCGCCGTCGCGAGGGTGGGATCATCTGGCACACCCAAGGCAGTGGTAAGTCACTGACCATGGTCTGGTTGGCCAAGTGGATAAGGGAAAACATTCAGGACTCTCGGGTACTGATCATCACCGACCGTACCGAACTGGACGAGCAAATCGAGAAAGTCTTTACCGGGGTCAATGAGCAAATATACCGCAGCCAGAGCGGCGCTGACCTGATCGCTAAGCTAAACCAGCCGGCACCCTGGCTGTTGTGTTCGTTGGTGCATAAGTTCGGTAGCCGCGAAGAGGACGAGTCAGGTAACCCAGATATCAAAGGTTTCCTTGAAGAGCTGCGTAAGAACCTGCCGGCTGACTTTCGCGCCAAGGGCGATATCTATGTGTTCGTCGATGAGTGCCACCGTACCCAGTCTGGGGAACTGCACAAGGCGATGAAGATGATTCTGCCCAACGCGCTGTTTGTCGGCTTCACCGGCACGCCGCTGCTCAAGGCGGACAAGCAAAAGAGCATTGAGGTGTTTGGCGGTTACATTCACACCTATAAGTTTGATGAGGCCGTTAAGGATGGCGTGGTGCTCGACTTGCGCTACGAAGCCCGTGACATCGACCAGAACATCACCTCGCAGAAAAAGATCGATCAGTGGTTTGAGGCCAAAACCAAGGGCCTGAATGACTTGGCCAAGGCCCAACTGAAGCAGCGCTGGGGCACACTGCAAAAAGTGCTGTCGAGCCAGTCGCGCCTGGAGAAAATCGTCGCCGACATCATGCTCGACCTGGCAACCCGTGATCGCTTAGCGAATGGGCGAGGTAACGCGATGCTGGTCACTAGCAGCATCTTCGAGGCATGCAAGTGCTACGAGCTATTCGCCAAGGCCGGCATGGCCGATACCTGCGCCATAGTCACCAGCTACAAGCCATCGCCAGCCGACATTAAGGGCGAGGCTACTGGCGAAGGGCTGACCGAGAAACTGCGTAAATACAACATCTACAACCAGATGCTGAATGGTAAAGATCCAGAAGTTTTCGAAAAAGAGGTCAAGCAGAAGTTCATCAAGGAGCCAGGGCAGATGCGTCTGCTGATTGTGGTCGATAAGCTCCTGACTGGCTTTGATGCCCCTTCAGCCACCTACCTATACATCGACAAGCAAATGCGCGACCACGGCCTGTTTCAAGCCATCTGCCGGGTCAACCGCCTCGATGGTGAAGACAAGCAATATGGATACATAGTCGACTACAAAGATTTGTTCAAACAGCTAGAAAACTCCATCGACGACTACACCAGTGGTGCGCTGGATGGCTTCGATAAATCCGATGTCGCTGGCCTGCTGGAAGACCGCCTCAGTAATGCACGTGACGACCTTGAGGATGCGCGCGAGACGATCAAGGCGCTGTGCGAGCCAGTTGATCAGCCACGAGATACTCCGGCTTATTTGCGCTACTTTTGCGGAACCGAATCAGGCAACGCCGAGCAACTCAAAGCCAATGAGCCGCGCCGGCTGAACCTGTACAAGATGACCGCCACCTTGATTCGCTGCTTTGCCGCTGTCGCCAACGAGCTGGAAGAGGCGGGCTACAGCGCCAAGGAAATCGCCGAGATTAAAAACGAAGTTGATTATTACAACATGGTGCGTGACGAGGTTAAGGTTGCCAGCGGTGACTACATCGACCTCAAGGCTTATGAGCCTGACATGCGCTTTTTGATCGACACCTACATCCGTGCTGAAGAAAGCGAGATCATCTCGGCATTCAACGATTTATCGTTGATCCAGCTCATCGTCGAGCGCGGCGTTGATGCGGTAGATGCGCTGCCTCAGGGAATTCGCGGTAGCGAGGAGGCTGTGGCAGAGACCATCGAGAATAACGTGCGTAAGCTGATTATCGATGAGTCGCCAATCAACCCGAAGTATTACGAGACGATGTCGTCGTTGCTGGATGCGTTGATCGCCAAGCGCAAAGAAGACGCCATCAGCTACCAGCAGTATCTACAGGAGGTTGTTGAGCTGACAAAACAGGCGAAGAACCCAAGCAGTACCAATAGCTATCCATCAACCATGAACACTGGGGCTCGCCAGGCGCTGTACGATAATCTGAATAAAAATGCCGGATTGGCAATGGCAGTCGATTACGCTGTGCTTGCGAACCGTCAGGATGATTGGCGCAACAACCCCTTCAAGGTGCGCAAGGTGCGCCTGGCGATTAAAGAGGTGCTCGATGCTGCCAGCCACGAAACTGGAGAGCTTGCCGGCGAGTGCCAGGTGAGCGCAACTAATCAGGCCTTGGATAAACTTCTAGACCTAGTAACGAGCCAACGTGACTACTGACAGCCACAGCCACAGCCACAGCATCACCGTCAGCGGACTGAGCGTCGAGGTGGTGCGTAAGAACATCAAAAACCTGCATCTGGGCGTTTATCCTCCCTTGGGCCGAGTGCGCGTGGCAGCCCCATTGGCCGTCAGCGACGACGCTGTGCGCTTGGCTGTAGTGGGCAAACTCGGCTGGATCAAACGCCAGCGCGCGAAGTTTGAAGCACAGCCACGACAATCTCAAAGACGTATGGTTAGCGGCGAAAGCCATTACTTTATGGGCCAGCGTTATCGTCTGCGTGTGGTCGAAGGCAGCATACCTATGCGTGTCGTTTTGCGGGGCAAGGCCGCGCTGGATCTGTTCGTGCGCCCGGAGAGCAACACGGAGCGGCGCGAAGAACTCCTGCAAGCCTTCTACCGCGCCGAGCTGAAAAAGCTAATCCCTACGTTGCTAGATAAATGGCAGCCGATTTTGGGGGTTGAGGCGAACGCTTGGGGCATCAAGAAGATGAAAACTAAGTGGGGAACCTGCAACATCGCTGCCCGCCGTGTCTGGCTCAACCTGGAGCTGGCCAAAAAGCCGATCCAGTGCTTGGAATACATTCTCGTCCACGAGCTGCTGCACCTAATTGAACGTCACCATAATGACCGTTTTCGCAGCTTGATGGATCAGTATTTGCCGCAATGGCAGGCGCATCGAGATGAGTTGAATAGGTCGTTGCTGGCTGAAGAACGCTGGGATTATTAAAATCAGCTACCTTTCCGCACCACCTGATTCTGACACTGCAGCTTTTAGCGTTGAAAGGCCTCGGAAAGTAGGACAGCCCCTTGTAGAGCATCGGCACAAGCCTCTGCTTACTGCGCTAATTAATTTTGAATGAGCCCACGCTGCTTCATCCGCTCGAGCAGAGCTGCAGGGTGGATTCGATAGACACCATCGGTGACACGAATGGTGATCTTGCGGTAAGTCGGAGTATTTGCGCTGCTGATTTCAGAGTTGGACAAAAACGTACCACTGCTACCTAACGGCAACTCCGAAAAGAACTTCATGAACTCCTGGCGAGTAACCTTCAGCCCCGTGCCCAGCAGGCCGTCGATGCAAGCATCAAGTAAGCGATCTGCTAGCGAAAGATCGGTCGAGATGGCCATATTATTCTCCAGTAGTAGGTAAGCGGCGGTAGACGGCCTTGTTACTGCTATTTCTCGAAACCCATTCGGCCAACCCAGACTGGGCTGCCTGTTTGCGGAACGTCTTGCCAAAGGATTTACGGTCTCCGGAGGACATCGACTGCCAGATATCTACGGGTATTACATCCTCGACCAAAAACTCCTCGCCCTCGACAACTTTCGCAACCTCTTTCAAGGTGACCTGGACAGCGTGTACGAGGTCGACGGCCTCGGTTTCTGGCTGATCCAAGGCTGCCGCAAGCAACATATTCAACACCTCTTCTGTTGTGGTGTTATTGCTGCTGCTCCGTTCAATCAGGGCCACCAAAAGATCATCACGGATTTCAATCATCACCTTCATGAGTTCACTCCTTTCAAATGCTTTTTCAGGGAGCAAGAATGACCTAGTGCCATTCAGAAGTCAAACCATTACACAGGAGAGTAAAGGTTTTTATTTTTAGGCCGTTTTCACTCTTGATCGCCATCGTCTTACCCTCATGGAATAGCGACGGGCGATAGGGCAAATGAATGTCTCCTACGGGCTCGTTTGGGCCGGCCATGGGGCCATGCTTCTGCTACAGTAAGTGCGGAGACAGATGGTGCTGACCACTAGACAGCCGCAGAAACTGTCGAAGGCTCGCACGCCCATTACCGCGCTGAAATGTTGCGAGCACGTACCTGGAGTTTTCGGTCGTCATCACCCAAAACCTGCCTTCATGCTCGACTTTGACCACATCAGAAGTGCGGATCAAATGGCCGTCGCCGAACCGCCCATACTGGTCTTTTCGCTTGTGGCCAAAAACCACGCCGATGCCAGCACGAGCCTTTATGGATACTCCGCAGAGATAGGCTGTTATAGGTTTGTCGAAGCCTTGCGCTTGTGCTTTTAGGATTCGTGCGAGATCGAAATCGGTATGCCGTTTTCCATGCAGATTTACATCAATTGTGTTCAGCATAATTGCGTTCCTTTCGCAGTCCGTATGGCGTTACCAGGAAGTCTTCACGGAACCATCTGTGCTGGTATCGTGCAGGATTCTTGGTAAATCTCAGGCTGTACGAATCATGTTCGCGTGATAGATCGGACGAAGGTTGCTCAGCACATCAGTGTTGAAGCCCGGTTGGTGAGAGCTGTGATATTTGGAGCCTGTCTCGACCTCCAGCAGGCAGACAACACACTCGTGTTGGTCTTCGCCAAGCGTCACCTTGGTCAGTTTCTCCATCCGCCAAGCTCCCGTGCCATTCATGTGGGCGGGAGTGACTACTTGTACCTCTGTAATGATCGTCTCAGCGTCTTGGGCAATCAGCAGTTGCTGAAGCCGTGGTTCGCTGTCGATCATCAGAACCGCCTCTGAAGTTCTGTCCTCGTACTTAGCCTGGACAGTTACGTGATACCAGTGATTACGAAGCACTTTGGATACCTGATGCCATTGGTATTGACCCTCACCGAACATGCCCGGTAGGCCCAGCATGTCGGCGTCGTGTGTTCTAAACATCGTATGTCCTTGGCCTGAAGGGGCTCCGATATAGAGCGCAGGTTAGAAGAGGGAGAAAACGTCTTTCAGGCTTGCGAGCTGTTCATGACCAGGGCCAATCAATACGTAAACAGAGCTTCTGGTCTCGAACGCAACCCCGTCGTGGAAACCGATACACATGCTTGAACGAACCCAATCGCCGCGTTCGAAACGGCCTTGGCTGTCCTCTGCCACGTTGTGAGCAAATAGGATCATCGGTAGCTGGCCCGCTGCATGGCATTTGAAGAGTTCGTCGCGGGTGACTTCAATGCGAAATATTGTCCAGTCTCGAACCAAGCAGTAAGGCTTTTCGGGAAAACGTTGGTTCGCCAGCGCTCGTGCATCAGAGCTGCTCGACAGGCCTTCCAGTGGTGTACGTGGCCCCTTCATAAAGTCGGGTTCTTCGATGCTAGCCATACGGCTTCCTTTTTCATTAATAACCAGGAAATTGACAATTCAATCTCTGGACTTGTCGCTCGTCTTGGCCTGAATTTCCCGATCCAGCGCACCCTTTGCGCAGCTCTGCCTGAGGAAGCGCCGGCATCGAAATCATGCCGAGAATTAAAACCAGTCATAATGAGGATGATAAGGCGTGTTATGACGGAGCGCAATGTGGCTTTATCCTCGATTTGCTGGAGGGAAATCGATGGAGGCAGCAGAAGCGCTAGCTGTGGTGGTACGAGCAGTGCGCAGAGGACAAGGTCTGTCTCAGGAGGACTTGAACAGCATTGACCGATCCCATCTCAGTCGGATTGAGCGGGGAGAAGTAAGCATCACCATTGATATGCTGGTAAGACTGGCATCCATCTTGGAGCTTGATGCGGCTGCGTTGATTCTCATGGCGACCTCCTTGCAGGCGAGTGAGCCGTTTGGAGACGGTCTAAGACGTGTTTCGAGGCAATTGAACAGGATCAGAAAGGACGGCATTGATATCGAGATTGAGTCGTTAGCACGGACTGGGAAGTTGTTTCCTGGTAGACCCTCCAGATCTGGGGCGGCACATAAGACGATAGAGGCTCAACGACTGCGGAAAGAAGGAGTGCCTGTTGTCGAGATCGCTGAAGCATTAGAACTCTCTGAAGCCACTGTCCGTAGATATTTGAAAACAACGGTTCCTACACAGGAGTGACTTCTCCAAAAATTGTGTTGCGTCACTCGATCTATAGTCCAGCGACCGGCGCTAAGGTGCAGATTTATTGTCCTTTTTCTTTCATCGCCCGGGCAAAAGATCATCAAACTCACGATTTGCTTTTTGGTTTCGGTCTTTCTACGTAATCGGCAGGTTTGCTGCGAACCAGAGGAGGATTAAGATCTTTGCAAATTTGGATATTTTTATTGAGATCCTTTCTCTGTTTTCTTTTCAAATACCAAAATTTTCCGAGCGAATCTTTGGCAAACAAGTCTTTTATTTTATAATCGTACTCCATAATAGGAGTTGGACAGACAATGAATTCAGAGGGCTCCAGCTTCTTCGGCAATGTATCGCCATCCAAAAATTTAACAACCTTTTTTTCACGGTCTTCAAAAAGCAGTCCGCCCGAAACTATCCATATTGGTTTTTCGCCTCTGTTAGTTATGCAAAGATAAATTAAATGTGTATTCTCATTTTTCGTGATTAGATTGGTATCAATAACAACCTTGCGTCTGTTTAAAAAAGGTTGATAGAACAGGGCGACTATAACTGCCAGAAACGTAGATATAGCGCTAATGGCATTCCAGTCAATCTTCGATAATTCAAAAGACATATATATCTCCATGGATAAATTTGACAAAAAAATGATTAGCGGACGGTTGGATCATGCTCGTCAAACATCCATTGATATTGGTCGCATCGTTCACATGATGTTCCGTGCTCGGCTTCGTGCGGCTCGAGAATAGTATGGCAGTGCTCACACCGCTTATATTCAGGTTTGGTTTCACACCAGTGACAAATGTCGTGATGGCTGTGGAACATGTGCACAAAACATACGGGACATTCTTCCACAATCTGCTCTGTATCAAAGGCAGATTCATATTTGAGCAGGAATTCCGCTTCCAACACGGCGAGCATACCGGCCCGGTGATGACAGACTAAGCACTCATACCTGAATTCAGGCGTATCAACAGGAAGACTCGCTGCAGCATCTTCTTCAAAAGGCTGCAGAAGAGGAGACCCACAACTCCCGCACTGGCAGCCTTTAAGAAATTTCAGGGCGTTGGTGGGCAAACCTATTTTTTTCCATTCAGCTCGTGCCCTCAGTCTGTTTTTTTCGAAGAAGTCGTGTGTTTGGAGCATAGTTTCCCAGGCTTTTCCTAAAAGTGCGCCTGGGCTGTCGAATAACTCGCTACTTATGAAGTTCTGAAGAAGTGGGAAAAGAGCTGCTAGGAATTTTTGTATTTCACTTGTTTGGTGAGTAGGATGGAGATGCTCGAGGTTATTGCGGCAGTCTCTCAGCGTTTTAACCACCTCCCAATCATGCTCTACATTTAAACTATCTAGTCGAGCGTGGATCGCGTCGGTATCGATTGAGCGAGGATTTTTCTGTTCGAAAATGGGACGCCATTCGATCCCGCCTTCCTCAGTCAAGTAAGGGAGTATGACTTTAGGCTCATAAAGGAGCTGCTCGGCCTCCTCCGGAGTTTTCGCGAGGGACGCAAGCTTGTATTTGAACAGCAAAATGACACCGGCGAATAGGTTGCGCGATGATGAAATGGCTCTGGTCGTGTCTCCGCCTGGTGCTGTACTGACCGCGTAGTCTTCAACTCCTAGTTGTATTGAGAAAATGGCGTTCTGAAGGATTTTGCCAAGCTCAAACTGCTGCCGCTTATTTGCAGACATCACGATTCTCCATTCCGAACACATTCAAGCGGCTTCTATGCTGCCTAAAATGATTGTATGTGCGATTGCCTACAATCTGATAGGCGCTTTTTCTGCGGCAGCTGAGGCTGCCGGACTTTGAGCTCGGGAGACGAGGTTTTTTGCAGAACTTCCGCGACCCAGAATCGACGCATGGGGCGGTCGTGGACAGTTTCACTATCGGCATCCCTAAAAAAGCGACCAGATTCGGGCTTGGGGTAGTGGAAAGAGCCTTCAGGGTTGTCACCACAGCCCAACTCCGCGAGTGGCTCCTACGTGCGGGCCTTCCAGTTCATACTTAGCTCCACCTGATTGGCCAATATAGAATACTGATCCATGCGCCTTCTCAGGGTAGCCCTTTCTTCGGATTGCTTTAGGTGAACATGCTGGCGATGATACGGGCATCAAGGAGAGCGTGATGCGGAAGCGGAACCCCGTCACTTGAGGCATCTAGTGTGGTTGCGTCGGTGGGGTAATTCCGAACGTTCCTTGGCCACTTACCATTGTCATATGCAAGTTCGGTGAAAAGCTCCCAATCGTACTGTGGAGCGTCTGTGACAATCACCAGAGCTTCGTCAAACGACGCTAGGAACTCGAGCAGCGCTGACCTTGCCTCAATGGTGGGTCGTACATAGCTACCGCCCCACAGCTGCGGAAGCACGATTTCCTTTACGAAATCACTGCAGTCTTCTTCTTTCCAAGCATCGAGCAATTCCAAGTAGAATTCGCGCCCATCCTCAGCCACCAATGCGAGTGATATCAGCTTCGCAGCCGCTGAGAGCTTGGTAAACTCGCAATCAAGAAAGACCCTCACCTTGTTAGAACTCCGTAATGACTAGGGCTCGCCTGGATATGGCGCAGGAAGGCCAGCTGTGGGAGATAGCTCTTGAACATCTTGGCTCAGACGGACTGCTTCAGGTGGTTGTAAATATGTGGAGTCACGCCGCGCCTCCGCCCAAACCTGTCGTTGAGCACTTGTCCACGAAACAGGTGAGCCCAGAAGTCCTAGATATACTGAAAATTGCCCAAGAGCGAGTCAGTGCCTTCGTTGCTGATCGGATACCGGTTCCTGGCACAGTGACGCTATACGCTCGTCACGCCAGTGACCTAGCGGGCGGGCTCATCACGCTATTACCGAAGGCGCAGCTTTCGCGAGCCTGGAGAGGTTCCTGTCTAGAAATAGACTTGGGTATCTGAAGTCTGATCATGCTCCACAGCGTACCTTGGCGTAGCCACCCCTGTAGAATTTGTTGAGCTAATTGCTTCTCCATTGAGATGTTTTATGAACGCTGATTTAACTGAAGAAGAAATGCGTCGCGCCTTGTTTGGTGAGGCTCAGCAGGAAGTGCAGGTTTCTGCTCCTCCGGTGCAGGAGCCTACGCCAGAGGTTGTTTTTACCAAGTCGATAGCAACTCCCGCAGACAAGAAAAAAGCAGAGAAAGTGTTTACGCCCAGGCTGCGGGTCACGCTTCGGGTTGGTAACGAGTTTGAAGGGAAAATGGTCGAGTTGATTCACGAGGCTGATACGTTGAGCTCGTTGCTTGCTGAGCAAGAGGCTGTGAAGGCGGCTAGGAAGAAATACAAGTATGTTGAGGTCGTATCGGTTAAATCGATGTAGACGCGCCAACTGATCTGGTTGAGCGAAGGGTCGGCCAGTACCTGGATCATAGATCAAACATCTTGCCTGGCCAAAGGGGCCTTCAGATCGCTCGCATGCAGCTGCTCTTGATGCCATTGGCGCTGATGCTATAGGATCAGACCAGGAGATGGCATTCCTCCTTTAACCGCCTTCGTGCTGATGATGCCTACGTGAACCCTGGACAGGGCGCGTAGGTGTGCGTCCCTGTCCTCCAATTTAGGACAGGCTATGATCTTACCCTTCGAGTTTCCCTTTTCTTTCAGCGCGAGCCGCTTGCCAGTTAGTCCACCCAGGTCTGATGAGGAGGACTCACCGTGCTGAAGTCATTAATCGTCATCGCCGTTGGCGCGTCACTTGGAGCCTGGTTGCGCTGGCTATTGGGCATGAAGCTGAATGCTCTTTTCCCGACGATCCCGCCAGGTACTGTGGTCGCGAACATGGTTGGGGGTTACATCATTGGCCTGGCCATCGCATTCTTGGCCGCATCTCCGACCCTAAGCCCTGAGTGGCGTCTCCTAATCATCACGGGTTTCTGTGGTGGCCTTACTACCTTCTCTACATTTTCAGCCGAAACGGTTGCCTTGATTCAGGAAGGCAGACTGCTCTGGGCGCTCGGCTCAATTTCGTTGCACGTCGTAGGTTCGTTAGCGATGACCGCTGCCGGACTTCTGTCCTACCAAATGATTGGTACTCGCTGAGGAGATAGAAATGAAAGGTTTTATGGTCGCTTTCTTTACTCAACAAAACCGTCGCTATCAGGGAAAGATGCTAGGCGAATGGATCGTCGACGTGGCTAAAGAAATGGGGTTACGCGGCGCCACGCTCTGCACTGGAATCGAAGGGTTTGGGCACACCGGAAAACTGCATTCATCGCATTTTTTTGAGCTGGCGGATCAACCCACGGAGATTCGCTTGGCAATCACGGAAGATGAGGCAGAACGGTTATTCACACGACTGGACTCCGAGGAAATATCGGTGTTTTTCACTAAGACGCCAATCGAGATGGGCACTCTTGGAAAAACGCCTTCCAGCGCAGACCCTTCCAAAACTTCGGAGCTATGAACATGAGCTACACGGATATTCCAGCTGGTAACGCCATCCCCGATGACTTTTTCACCGTTGTCGAGATTCCTGCAAACCACTCGCCGATCAAGTACGAGGTGGACAAGCCAAGTGGGCAGATCTTCGTCGACCGCTTCCTCAGCACACCGATGTTCTATCCGGCCAACTATGGGTTTATCCCGAATACGCTGAGCGACGATGGTGATCCGCTGGACGTCCTGGTGGTTTGCCCTTATCCCGTCTCACCTGGCGTTGTCATCCGCAGTCGCCCGGTTGGTGTGATGTACATGACTGACGAAGCCGGAGCCGATGCCAAGGTGATCGCAGTGCCTCATGAAAAACTCAGCTCGATGTACATCGACGTAAAGGAGTGCTCAGACCTCCCTGCGTTACTTCTCGCACAGATTCAGCATTTCTTCGAAAACTACAAGGCATTGGAGCCGGGTAAGTGGGTGAAGATGGGCCGTTGGGGAAGCGCGAATGAAGCGCGGGAAGAGATTCGCAAGTCGGTAGCGGCGTACGTACCAAAGTAGGTTTACGCCAGGTATGAAATACCTCTGTCGGAAGGTGGAGCTCAGGGGCATGTGATTTTCCCCTCGGTTGCTCCGATCATCAATTGCCCGGAGAAGGGCTACAAAATTCCCCAGACGCGTGCGGACATCAATGAGTTTCTTGAAAAAGCGTCAGGCATTGTTGTTCCACTACTGGAACGGGTCAAAAAGGCTCGAGAGGTGTATCGGCTGAGTAGTCGAGGAGAATATGACATCGTGACGGCAGCCAACCTGACTGAGCTAGCCAAGCTGCTAGCTGCGCTCGAGGCGTTTGCAGATGACTGAACTCAGTCATTGTGACGAACCTCAGCAGGCTGCATTGATCCAGGATGAAATCCTAGAGATCTTGAAAGAAGCCAAGGTGCTTGCTCGTAGATTCTATAGCTTGACCGGCAAGCCGCTGGGCGTGACAGGCGAGGTCGCAGAGTACGAAGCTGCTACTAGACTCGGCCTGTTACTACATCCTGCAAGGCAGGCAGGTTACGACGCTACAGAGACGCTGGAAGATGGCGTCGCGAGAATCCAGATCAAGGGGCGATGTATCCTGAACCCGCAAAAGATTACGGGCCGTATGGGTGCAATTGATCTACGACAACCCTTCGATACTGTGCTCTTGGTGCTGCTTGATTCTGAGTTCAACGCATTTGCAATGTACGAAGCGAGTCGTGCCAAGGTAGAGGCAGCACTGACCCTGCCTGGCTCGAAAGCCAGAAATGAACGGGGAGCTCTGGCGATTAGGCAATTCATGTCGATAGCTACCTTACGCTGGTCTCGCCATGAAGCCAGCGAATCCGAGAGTCAACTACCCTCCTAGAATCGAACGCTGGTGGTACGTTGCTCTGAGATACCTATTTAATGTCCCCAATACGGCACATTAACCATAATTTTTAGGCTTAATGGCCGTATTTGGGTACATTATGCTGAGCAACGGAACGCGACAATGATGGCTATAGCCCCTACCTCAGCCAGACTGTCTTCTGTTGTGTAAGAAAACCCATGATAGTTTCCGGCATAGTTTCTAAATATCCGTGTAGTAACACTGCGCCATAAAGATTCAATGGTAGTTGTACTTATAGTTTTATAAAAAAAAGGCGCTGATGTAGTTCCACGCGCAGAAAAAATAATAATCGATGTGGTTCGCCACGAAGCTAGGTGCCGCAAGCGATAGGAAGTAGTGGACAATGGCTGCGTATAGACAGAAGCACACAGTCCAAGCAAGCCAGTAAACGGTGCGTCCGGACGATATAGGTTTTTCAACCAAGCGCTTCCAGTCGTCGGCAGACATAAAGTTGTAGATCTTCTTCCGCCATCCTTCTCTACTGCTGTCAGCAAGACTGTTAAAACGCAAGGTTGATAGAGTGTTGATAACTATGCTCAATATGAGAAGTACAGAAACACCGAGATACAGAATCGTAGTGGCTGTATCGGCTACGCCTGTAGTCGCTATCGGAGTCTTGAGAGCTAAGACAACACCCGCCACCGCGAAATCACGCCAGAGAGCTGATATTAAATCCCTTGTTGCAGTTTGTGTCTTATTAACCTCGTCCTGCAAACCCTTGCGCAGATCTCCCAGGCTTTTGACAGCCTCCTTGCTCTGATCCTGGAGATGAAAGGCGAACGCTTCCTTGGCCCCCGAGAGGCTATTTTTTAAGAGTGGCGTTGAGCCAGAGGGCCACGTCGTCCCACTGATCCAGTTGATAGCAATGTGATTATTGAAAAGTTGGAATTTAGTTTCAGACTCTCTAGGGGTTGAGTAGATCCACTGGCAGGTGTCGTGAAGTGTTTCAAAATTGATATCAGCCCAGTTAATAGGCTGGTCTATAGCTATGGGGAGTGAGCGCCCGCCTCGAAATATTACATGAGTCTCATCATCTTCCTTGCGAATCTCGGCTGGCAAGCAAAAGGAAAGCTTTTCCACCGCCACGCGTTTCCAGGCTGTAAAAGGTTCGCTTTCAGTAATTGGCTCAGCAGTGAGCAGCCATGGCTCAAGCGACGGAGGGGTAAGGGAGTGGGTAAGATCCCGCACCATTTTCCATGGTTTTTCAGGATGTTGAGTCGCGGTCGGTAAATTTTTATCCCCACCCATTTCTTTCACTAGAAACTGATGAGTGGAAAACTCAACGGTTTCACCTGCAACCCACACGCACATTTTTTTCTGTGAGTTCTGTGCTGAGAATTGGTTTGTCCTCAACCAGTTTTCGAAACCTTTTAAAGTTAGGAAATAACACCAACCATCATCCGTTGGTTTCTCCAAGATGACTGTTAGTCTGTCATTTTCCACATCCTCCAAATCGAAACCCTTGATCTCGATGCTGTCGGAAACTTCTCCAAAAAGTTCTATCTTTCCGATGCCAACAGAACAAACACGCTGGGCAAGATCTTTCAATTCTCGAACAAACCCAGAGGATGTAACGCTCACTTCATCAATTCGAATAATATGCGCAGTTTCAATCTGCGCAGAACCGCCCGACGCCGTAAGTCGCTCAAAGAAGCTGCGAAGTTCCAGCGCTAGCTGTTTCATGATTCACGCAAGCGACTTGTACGAATAGTAATAACAGTTTCATCCTTTCCATTTTCAATAGTTAAGCTTCCCTTTGCCCGCGCAGGCATATTGATGGTTATGCCTTCGCTTGTTACGTATTTCTTTGCCTCATTGGTAGGTAGCTCTTCCTCATCATAGGAAAACACCTCACCAGTCAAATTTAGGCTTTCCAATTCTTTGTCGAAGGTCGCCCGGATTTCATCTTGGCCATTGATGCCAAAAAAATCTGTGAAGAATTCGTCGACTTCAAAGTCTTTACGCTTTTTCGCAATCTCAACGACTTTCTCAGCGACCTTCGATGTGATAGCAGGCGGCAGATCACCCAGGTGTGTCCTTACAGTTTTTTTGATTGCCTTAACCAAATCTACCGTCATTTCCTTTGAGTTCCGGAGGCGCTCTACTCCCAGGAATTCTTTGAAGAAGTCACTGATTCCTGAGCGGCTCATTTTATCAATGATCACTACTTCTGAGTCTTTGGAATCCAAATCAATAAGAGCTGATTTCTGCAGCGCTTTTGGTGATTCAGTAAAGTTGTTAGTAACTGCCTGAAGTATTGCCTGGGCCCCCTTAGTTTCAAATGTAACAACTTTTTCAGAGTCATACTTTATTAAGGAATAAAACTTTTTAGCGCCTGTAACCAAACCAATTACAATCAATACGCCTGACTTCATACGTTTATCGCCAAGGCGATGAAATTGTCGAGCCAAACTCTTGGAGATATCGACAAAATTCGACTCACCCTTCTCCCAACTATTCAATTTAGCCTTTACTTTGGATATTTCAGCGAAAGAAAATTTATTGCCCTTGAGGGTTTCTTTGATGCGGTCAATGAAGAACGGCTCGAAGGTGCTTAAGGGGGTGTCGTCAAAAAGGATCGGATCATCGGCTCGATGATGCACCACGTGAAAAATGAAATTCTCGATTTTCAGGGCTTCGATTTCTTTATCCGTAAGAGTGGCCAAGTTAAATCCTCATCCTTGCTGGTGGCGACATGACATTAAGCATTGATGTAAGCACCTTTTCAGCGTTATGCCTAGCGTCCCCCATAGGGCATAGCATGCGAACTACTGTATAAATATACACATATAGAAAGCGGTTGGCTGCCGTTTGCCCCACCCAGGATCAATTGTCCGATGGAAGGCTCACTGGTGGGCGTGTTGACTCCTAGACGCGGGTGGTATGCCCACACCTTGATGTCTTGATGATGTGGATTCTGATAAAGGGGAGCGACCAGAATAGATAGCTCGGCAGGAACAGAGGCGCATCTCAGCTTTCAGTGGCGCTGCGTAGCTCCCTTCAATGTGACAAAGATGCAGGCCTTTTTGGCGCCTTTGGGAAAACCCAGAAACCGTCGAGGTAGCGGCGGGTCATGTCGTTCATCGCCAACTGGCGGCCCAGGTTGCCGATGATCAGGCCGGCTACCACCATCGCAATTGGAGCGGAGACGTGTAGCTCGGTGGCCATCGCTGAGCCGCCGATCACCAGGGCGAGTGTCAGCATTACCTCAATCTGGTGCTGCTCGATGCTCTTGATCATCAGGTACACCAGGTAGCCGATGAGGCCACCGAACACCACGCCGCCAATGGCTTCATGGGCGAAGAGCATCGCGGTGGCGCCCACGGTCGGCGTTTCGCCCAGCTGTGCGATGCCCAATAGCACGGTGAAGACCACCACTGCAGTGCCGTCGTTGAATAATGATTCGCCGACGATGGTGGTTTTCAACGGTTTTGAGGCATTGGCGGTACGCAACACACCGAGCACCGCAATCGGGTCGGTGGGCGAGATCAGTGCGCCGAACAGCAGGCAGTAGAGGAAACTGACGTGCCAGCCGAACAGGGCAAAAATGTAATACGCCAGGCTGCCGATCACCGCGGTGGCGATCAATACGCCAAAGGTCGCCAGCAGGCCGATGGGCCAGCGGTAACTGCGTAGGTCGTTCAGGTTGACGTGCAACGCGCCGGCGAACAGCAAGAATGAGAGCATCCAGTTCATCAGCAAATCGCCAAAGTCGATCTGGCCGATCAACTGCTGGATGCGCTCTTCCAGTCCTGGGTAGCCGAGCAGGCTCAAGCCTTGCAAGAACAGGGAAAATATCAGGGCCGTGACCATCACGCCGATGGTGGGCGGCAGGCCGATAAATCGGAAGTTCACATAGGTGAGCAGGCTGGTGAGGCAAATGAAGGCGGCGACAAGTTCAAGCATCCGGGGTCCTTGGAAGTTGAGGGGGAAACGTGGGTGAGGGGATGGACCGCCGCGACGGCGGGATGTTGCAAACTGCGAGGTAAAAGGCCATAGAACCTTTCCACACGCTACGGTTCATAGCGGTAGGGTGCGGCCTGGTGTTTTCAGTGCTAAAACTCTAATCGCTGTTTAAAACTAAAAAAGGAATGAGTCATGACGGTCGCTTTCTGGTGTGTGTTGATCGCAATTTTTCTGCCTTACCTGTGTACCGGCGTGGCCAAGTTCAGCGGCGGAAAGTTTCGGCCGCGCCACAACCACGACCCGCGTGCATTCCTCGAGACGCTCGACGGGGCTGCCAAGCGAGCCCACAGTGCACAACTCAACAGCTTTGAAGTCACCCCGGCATTTGCGGCGGCGGTTATCGTCGCGCACCTGGCCGGTACGGCTGAATTGGTGACCATTAACGTGCTGGCCGTGCTGTTTATCACCAGCCGCTTGTTGTACATCATTTGCTACCTGGCGGACTGGGCGATGCTGCGCTCGGTGGTGTGGGCGGTGGGCATGGCGTTGATTGCGAGCTTCTTCTTTGTCTCGATCTAACGGTTGACGCGAATCCTGCTGTGGGAGCGAGCAAGTCGCACCGCCGCTCCCACATTTGATCTTCAGTGTCTGTCAGCTTCCGACAGGTGCATCCGGCACTTGCGGCAACGCTGCGCCCTTGGGCCACAGCATCCAGATCTGGCCCTGCTGTTTCATATTGCCCGCCAGTTCACCGGCTGCATCGCCGGTGCCCCAGAACAGGTCCGCGCGCACTTCACCGGTGATTGCTCCGCCGGTGTCCTGTGCGGCCACGGGTCTCGTGATCGGCGAGCCATCCGGCTTGGTGGTCGACAGCCACAACAGACTGCCCAACGGAATCACCTTGCGATCCACCGCTACGCTGTAGCCAGGGGTCAGTGGCACGTTCAAGGAGCCGCGCGGGCCTTCGTTGCTATCGGGGCGGGCGCTGAAGAACACATAGCTCGGGTTACTCGCCAGCAGTTCCGGAATACGCTGCGGATGCGCCTTGGCCCAGGCGCTGATGGCACCCATGGTCACGTCTTCTTTCTTCAACTCGCCTTGCTCCACCAGCCAGCGACCGATCGGGCGGTAAGGGTAGCCATTCTGGTCGCCGTAACCGACACGAAGTTGGCGCCCGCCCGCCAGTTGAATCCGGCCCGAGCCCTGGATTTGCAGGAATTGCAGGTCCATCGGGTCTGTCAGCCAGGCAATCGGTTTGGCGGTTGAACCCTGGCCGTTGATGGCGCTGGCATCGTCATAGGGCTTGAGTACGCGACCTTCCAGGCGACCCCGCAGACGCTTGCCCTTGAGCTCGGGGTAGATGCTTTCCAGGTTGACGATGATCAGGTCGTCTGGCACGCCGTACACAGGCACGTTGGCTTTGGCGGTCTTGGTCAGGCTGCCGGGGTAGACCGGTTCGTAGTAGCCGGTTATCAAACCGTTCGGGGTGTTGTCGGCCGAGCGCAGACCGAACACATCCAGGCGCTCTTTTAGAAAACCGCGCACTGCCACTGCGTTGCTCGGGACCGTGGCGGCTGCCGCACAGGTCGCGCCCCATACCGGGTCGGCCTTGAGGCGTTGGCAGGCGCTGCGCCAGGATTCGAAGCCGGCCAGCAGGTCGCTGTCGGACACTGCTGGCAAGGCTTCCCACGGCGCACTGACATAGGTGGCGACGGCGTGAGGCTTGGACGTTTCATCCTTGGCTGTTTCTTTGCCCGCGTCGCAGCCGGCCAGTAGCGCGATCATCGGTAGAGCCCACGCCAGGCGGCGGCTCCAGGGTTTCAAGCTGACATTCATACAAATAATTCCTGAAGCGATTGCCCACGTCGCAGCGCTTTTTGGCAACCCTTATTAATAATAGGGCTATTGGTCTTTGCGGGCGGGGCGAGGATACTGGCCGCCGTTTCCCGTGACCTCGAAGCCACCATGACTTTTAAAAGACTGACCGTTGTACTGCTGGCCTGCCTGACACTGTCCGCCTGTGGCGGCGTTGATCCGAATTCGCCGCTGGGCCAACGCAAGGCGATCTTCAAGCAGATGCTCAAGACCGGCGAAGACCTGGGCGGCATGTTGCGTGGACGCCTCCCGTTCGACGGCGCGAAATTTGCCGAAGGTGCGGTCAAACTGGATGCGTTGTCCCACGAGCCGTGGAAGCATTTTCCAAGCGTGCGCGAAGAAGATCACACCAGCGCCAAGGACGATGTCTGGCAGAAACAGGCGCAATTCCAGCAATTGGCCCGCGACCTTGAGGCGGCCACCGGTGAATTGGTGACCGCCAGCCAAGTGCAGCCTTACAAGGCGAGCAACCTGGGGCCAGCGGTGCAAAAAGTTGAAGATGCCTGCAGCGCCTGCCATAAGCAGTTCCGCGACCACTGATCGGTTTTACTGGTCGAGCTCCTCCACGGCATCCTGCAGTTCCTTGCGGGACTCGGCGAGCTTGTCCTTACGTTTGTTGATCTTGTCCGCGTCGCCTTTTTTCATGGCCTTGTCCAGATCGGCCTGACGGCGGCTGACCTCATGCTTGGCGTCGAGCACCTTGTTTTCCCGCTCCTTCTTCAGGGATGCGTCGGTGCAGTTGGCGGTGACTTCGCTCAGGGCTTTTTCCAGGCCGGCTTGTTGCGCACTGTTGCCGTGGGCCTTGGCCTGTTCGATCTGGGTGCTGATGGCTTGGCGCTTGGCGGCGCAGCCGGTGAGCTGCGGTACGTCCTCCGCAGCCAGCAGCGGAGTGGTCATGAAGCTTGCGACGGTCAATAGGGCAAGCGGTGCTAGAAATTTCATGTGGGGCTCCAAGGTCGCAATCTGGTGGCCGGCTGCGGTCTAAAACCCGTCGATGCCGGCCGCGCGTAATGTGTCTGCCAAGGCCTGTACTTGCGGGTCGCGGAAAAAGGCGCTCAATTGCGCTGCGCGGCCCGGGCCGATGCCCTCGATGGCCAGCCAGGCTTGGGTATCTCTGGCGACCAGCGTCTGCCAGTCGCCTTCCAGGTTGTTACGTGCCGCAGGCGGTACCCCCAAGGCTTTGAGCCATTGTGCGAAGGGCCGTTGCCGCGCGCTGTGAAGGCTTTCGAGGACGCGCGCGCGGCTGCGATCACCGAAGCCATCAATGTTAGCAAGCTCTGCCGCATCCAGGGTCAACCAATCGAGAAAGCCTGCGATTAGACCGGCCTGGATTAATACGTTCCAGGTCTCGCGGCCTATGTGTGGCAAAGCGAGGCCCTCGTTGCCGCTCAGCCAGGTAAGGCGTGCCAGCAATTGTTCTTCACAACCGGGGTCCAGTTGCCAGCAGCTCAACGCGTGGAATTTTCCTGGGTTGGGCACTGGCAGCTCCGCCCTTGTGGTGTTGCGCAGAATGACCTCATCCAACCGAGGGATGACTTGGCCCGCCAGGCTGATGGAAACCTGGTCACCGGGGCGGATATCCAGCGCTTGCCAGCGCCTCAATGAGCCCGCGCTCACCCGGCTGATCTGCCGGTCATCCAATCGCACCGGTTCCAACTCCAGCATGGGGGTCACGCGCCCGGTGCGGCCGATCTTGAATTGCACGTTACGCACCAGCGCCAAGGCCTTGGCCGCCGGGTACTTCCAGGCAACCGCCCAGTAGGGCGCGCTGACCTGCCAGCGATCGGCGGGTGCGCGCTGCGCCTGGTGCAACACCACCCCATCGCTGGCGAACGGTAGAGGGTGGTTGTACCAATAGGCACGCCAGTGCGTGGCTTCGTTGATGTCGCGGATGGGCTGGCTGTATCGCCGGCTATCGGTGAAACCCCAACTTGCCAGCGTGGCCAGGCGCTCGGTGAACCCTGCCGGCCCCTCGGGCCAGGCCCAGACGAACAGACCAATGCCGGCGGCGTCGGTGTCGCTTAATTGTTTGCGGTTCATCAGCCCGGCCACCTTGCTGCGGGCATTAAGCCCTCCGCTTGCCGATTGCACATGGTCGTCGAGGTGCCAATAGAGTTCGCCTTGCAGCACCACGTCGATAGGCTCTGGCAATTGCTGGACAATGCTGGGGATTTTTCGCGCGGAGGCAGACCAGTCGTGGCCCTTGACGCCATCGCCTCGGCTGATGACTTGACTCAGGCGCCCCTGGCGATACACCACAGTCACTGCCACACCGTCTACCTTGGGTTGAATCCAGACATCCTCGCGTGTACCCAGCCAGATACCGACTGCCTGTTCATCCAGCAGTTTCTCCAGGCCGGTGTGGGCAACGGGGTGAGGCAGGGTTCCGCGTGAACTCGCGAGAGGGTTGTTGGGCGTCGCAGTGGGTTCGGGAAAGCACCGACGCCAGTGGGCCAAGCGCTGGCGCGCCTGGTCGTAGAGTTCATCGCCGACCGGGGATTGGCCAAGCCGGTGGTAGCTGTCATCCCACTGGCGGATCTGTTCGGCCAGGGTGCCGACCTGCGAGCGGGCTTCGTCCGGGCAGCCTTCGGCCCACACCCAGAAGGGTAATGCGCTGAGTAAAAGGGCAAACAATAAACGCATCATGAGCATCCTTGCTCGGAAAGGGTGCCCAGCCTAAATGATCCTCGCGGGCACAAAAAAGCCCCGACAGTGCGAGGCTTTTTACTGGGTGTTTCTATTTACTTGAACAGACCGCCCAGGGCTTTCACTGCGTCGGGCTTATCGGCCTTGGCCTCCTGGTTTTGCTGCTTGGCGTCGGCTTTGGCCTGGGCTTCAGAGAGTTTGTTGCAACCTTTGTTGATCTGGTCCTGCGCGGCTTTGAAAGCCTTCACTTTCAGCTTGTCCTTTTGGGCTTCGGCGACATCGATCTTGGTTTGCAGGTCTGCAGATTGCTTCTGGCAGTCGCCGGAATTGCCGCCACCCAGTTGGGCGCCCAGGGCGCCACTCAGTGCGCTCAGGTCGGCGGCGTTTACCGGCAGGGCGAACAGGCTGAGCAGCAGGGCGGCAGGGGCGAGCGTGGAGATGCGCATGAAAAACCTCAATGTTCGATTGCCTGCGCACGTGTCTATCCCGGGCTGGCGCAGGGCAATATCCAAATAAGGTAGAGGGCCCGAGAGGGCGCGGATTCTAGAGCGCCATCATTGTGCCTGCAAGGTTTGGATCCAAAAAATGTGAAGGTCGTCGCGCGAATTGCCGTGCAATAAAAAGCCCCGCCAGGCGAACCCGGCAGGGCTTTTGTGTACCAGGAGCGATTACAGGCCGGCGGCAGTCCGCAGGTCGTTGGCGCGGTCGGTTTTTTCCCAGGTGAAGGTGGTGAAGGTGTCGTCGCCGACAGTCTTCTGCGCAGGGGTACGACCGAAGTGGCCATAGGCTGCGGTTTCCTGGTACATCGGGTGCAGCAGGTCGAGCATGGTGGTGATCGCGTAAGGGCGCAGGTCGAAGATCTCACGCACCAGTTTCACGATCTTGTCATCGCCGATCTTGCCGGTGCCGAAGGTATTCAGCGAGATCGACGTAGGCTGGGCCACGCCGATGGCGTAGGAAACCTGAATCTCGCAACGCTCGGCCAGGCCGGCTGCGACGATGTTCTTGGCCACGTAACGGCCGGCGTAGGCGGCCGAACGGTCAACTTTGGAAGGGTCTTTACCCGAGAACGCGCCACCGCCGTGACGGGCCATGCCGCCGTAGCTGTCGACGATGATCTTGCGACCGGTCAAGCCGCAGTCGCCTACCGGGCCGCCGATGATGAACTGGCCAGTCGGGTTGATGTGGAACTGGGTGTCCTTGCTCAGCAGTTCGGCAGGCAGCACGTGCTTGACGATCAGCTCCATCACGCCTTCGCGCAGGTCGGCATAGGACACGTCCGGGTTGTGCTGGGTCGACAGAACCACAGCGTCGATACCGACGACTTTGCCGCCTTCATAACGGCAGGTCACCTGGGACTTGGCATCCGGACGCAACCACGGCAACAGGCCGGATTTACGGGCTTCGGCCTGGCGCTGCACCAGTTGGTGCGAGAAGGTGATCGGTGCTGGCATCAGCACGTCGGTTTCGTTGCTGGCGTAACCGAACATCAGGCCCTGGTCGCCTGCGCCCTGGTCTTCCGGCTTGGCGCGGTCGACACCCTGGTTGATGTCCGGGGATTGCTTGCCGATGATGTTCATCACGCCGCAGGTCGCGCCGTCGAAGCCGACGTCGGAGCTGTTGTAGCCGATGTCGGTGATCACGTCACGAACGATCTGCTCAAGGTCAACCCAGGCAGTGGTGGTCACTTCGCCAGCGATGATCGCTACACCGGTTTTCACCAGAGTCTCGCACGCCACACGGGCGAACTTGTCTTCAGCAATGATGGCGTCCAGCACCGCGTCAGAAATCTGGTCGGCGATTTTGTCCGGATGCCCTTCAGACACGGACTCGGAGGTGAAAAGGGAGTATTCGCTCATCTCGATGTTTTCCTGATTTTACCGATGGTGAGTGTCGCCAGCCGGCCGCTGAAAATGGCGGACCTGAATCTGGAAACCATTACGTAAACCTACATAGAGGCTTTCCCCGGGAACGAGTCCCGCAGCGGTGGCCCAACGGGCCAGATCGTCCTGTTCAAAACCCAACCAGAGATCACCGCAGGCCTCCCTGGCCCAATTCTGGTTGTGGCTGCATAAATCCGTAACCAACAGGCTACCGCCGGGGTGCAGCAACCCGGCCATTTGTTTGAGCGCGTCGGCGGGGGCGGCGAAATGGTGCAAGACCATGTTCAACACCACGCAGTCGGCTTTAATCGCTGTGCTATTCAATGCATCAGCCAGTTGCAGGCGCACATTGCCCAGTGCCTCGCGCTCGCAGAGCTGGCGCGCCAGTTCGAGCATCGCCGGGCTGTTGTCCAGCGCCGTGACCTGGTGAAAACGCCGAGCCAGTTCCGGCAGGAAACCGCCATCGCCTGGGCCGACTTCGAGTGCCGTGGCCTCATCACTGAAGCTCAGCTTGTCGAGCAGCGCCAGTACGCTGTCGCGATATTGGGCAAGGCCGGCAATCAGGTCTTGCTGGGCGCGAAACTTGTCGGCAACCCGTGCGAAAAAATCCTGGCTCGCGGCAGCCCGCTGCCCGTGGACCTGGCCGATGCGGGACTGCACATCCCCCGGCAGCAGCAGGCTGTCCACTTCTTCAAGCAGGGCGGCGTGCAGCTTGCCACCGAGCAGTTCGGTGTGGGGCAGGGCGCGGCGGTAGAAAATCGCATTACCTTCACGGCGGGTGGCCACCAGGTCGGCCTGGGCCAATACCTTCAAGTGGTGACTCATGCCGGACTGGCCAATGGCGAAGATCTGCGCCAGTTCCAGTACGCCGAAGGAATCGTTGGCCAGCGCGCGCAATACGTTCAAACGCAGCGGATCGCCAGCGGCCTTGCACAAGGCTGCCAGTTCATCGCCGTCGTCGGGGCGCAGTGAGGGCATGGGTAGATTCATAAGGCCAGCAGTCTAGTGATGGGTGGATAACCCCGCAAGGCCAATATCAAAAAGTTTTGATATTGGTCGATAAGTGGTGGTTACAAGCAGCCGCTATAACCTTTAGACGAACCGGTTAAAGGTTTATGCAAGGGATTGGCGCCCAAAGCACAGGAAAAACCGCCCAAGTGAGTATCTGTCATTGCCCGCAAGCGGTGGCTGAGGGAAAATGCCGGTCCTTTTTTCCGTTTCTTTATATTCAAACCTCAGGAGATCAGCGATGCCCAGCCGTCGTGAGCGTGCCAACGCCATTCGTGCCCTCAGCATGGATGCCGTGCAAAAAGCCAACAGCGGCCATCCCGGTGCCCCGATGGGCATGGCGGATATCGCCGAGGTACTTTGGCGTGACTACCTGAAACACAACCCGAGCAACCCGTCGTTCGCCGACCGTGACCGCTTCGTGCTGTCCAACGGCCATGGTTCGATGCTGATCTACTCGCTGCTGCACCTGACTGGCTATGACGTCACCATCGACGATCTGAAAAGCTTCCGCCAGCTGCACAGCCGCACCCCGGGCCACCCGGAATTCGGCTACACCCCAGGCGTCGAGACCACCACCGGTCCCCTGGGCCAAGGCCTGGCCAATGCCGTTGGCTTCGCGCTGGCTGAGAAAGTCTTGGGCGCACAATTCAACCGCCCTGGTCACGACATCGTTGACCACCACACCTACGTGTTCCTGGGTGATGGCTGCATGATGGAAGGCATTTCCCACGAAGTCGCGTCCCTGGCCGGCACCCTGGGCCTGGGCAAACTGATCGCTTTCTACGATGACAACGGCATCTCCATCGACGGCGAAGTCGAAGGCTGGTTCACCGATGACACCCCTAAGCGTTTCGAAGCCTACAACTGGCAGGTGATCCGCAACGTCGACGGCCACGATCCGGAAGAGATCAAGATCGCCATCGACACCGCCCGCAAGAGCGCGCAGCCGACCCTGATCTGCTGCAAGACCACCATCGGTTTCGGTTCGCCGAACAAGCAAGGTAAAGAAGACTGCCACGGCGCCCCACTGGGTGACGCGGAAATCGCCCTGACCCGTGAAGCGCTGAAGTGGAACCACGGCCCGTTCGACATCCCGGCCGACATCTATGCCGAGTGGGACGCCAAGGAAAAAGGCCTGGCCGCCGAAGCCGAGTGGGACCAGCGTTTCGCTGCCTACTCCGCCGAATTCCCGGAGCTGGCCAACGAACTGGTACGTCGCCTGGCCGGTGACTTGCCTGCCGACTTCTCGGAAAAAGCCTCGGCCTACATCGCCGAAGTCGCGGCCAAGGGCGAGACCATCGCCAGCCGTAAAGCCAGCCAGAACACCCTGAACGCCTTTGGCCCGCTGCTGCCTGAGTTCCTCGGCGGTTCCGCCGACCTGGCCGGTTCCAACCTGACCCTGTGGAAAGGCTGCAAAGGTGTTTCGGCTGAAGACGCCAGCGGCAACTACATGTACTACGGCGTACGTGAGTTCGGCATGAGCGCCATCATGAACGGCGTGTCCCTGCACGGCGGCCTGGTGCCTTACGGCGCGACTTTCCTGATGTTCATGGAATATGCGCGCAACGCCGTACGTATGGCGGCGCTGATGAAGAAGCGTGTGATCCATGTGTACACTCACGACTCCATCGGCCTGGGCGAAGATGGCCCGACGCACCAGCCGGTCGAGCAACTGACCAGCCTGCGCACCACGCCGAACCTGGATTGCTGGCGCCCAGCCGACGCCGTCGAATCCGCGGTGGCCTGGAAGCACGCGATCGAGCGTAAGGACGGCCCTTCGGCGCTGATCTTCTCGCGTCAGAACCTGCAACACCAAGTGCGTACCGATGCGCAGATCGCCGACATCAGCCGTGGTGGCTACGTACTCAAGGACTGCATTGGCGAGCCGGAGCTGATCCTGATCTCCACCGGTTCCGAAGTCGGCCTGACCGTTCAGGCCTACGACAAGCTGACCGAGCAAGGCCGCAACGTACGCGTCGTGTCCATGCCGTGCACCAGCGTGTTCGAAGCCCAGGACGCGGGCTACAAGCAGTCGGTATTGCCGTTGCAGGTCAGCGCGCGTATCGCTATCGAAGCGGCGCACGCCGACTACTGGTACAAATACGTGGGCCTGGAAGGCCGCGTGATCGGCATGACCACCTACGGTGAGTCGGCGCCGGCGCCAGCATTGTTCGAAGAGTTTGGCTTTACCCTGGAAAACATCCTGGGTCAGGCTGAAGAGCTGCTGGAAGACTAAGTCAGTCTGCGTTGTCTGTACTGGCGCCATCGCGGGCAAGCCCGCTCCCACATTTGGATCGCGGTCTAATGTGGGAGCGGGCTTGCCCGCGATGGCGTCAGAACATTCAACACCGAACTCACATTGATCGAGAACCCCATGCCTCAACCGCGTCCCTACAAAGTTGCACTCAACGGCTACGGCCGCATTGGTCGTTGCGTCTTGCGTGCGCTGTTCGAGCGAGGGGCGGCAGCCGGGTTTGAAATTGTCGCGATCAACGATCTGGCCGACATGGCCAGCATCGAATACCTGACACGTTTTGACTCCACCCACGGCCGGTTCCCCGGCGAAGTGCGGGTTGAGGACGACTGTCTCCATATTAATGGCAGCTGCGTGCAAGTCTTGCGCAGTGCCACCCCCGAAGGCATCGACTGGAAAGCACTGGGCGTCGACCTGGTGCTGGAATGCTCCGGTGTCTATCACACCCGCGCCGACGGCCAGCGTTTTATCGACGCCGGCGCACCGCGTGTGCTGTTTTCCCAGCCGATGGCCAGCGAGGCGGACGTGGATGCCACCATCGTCTACGGCATCAACCAGGATTGCCTGACCGGCGCCGAGTTGCTGGTGTCCAACGCCTCCTGCACCACCAACTGCAGCGTGCCGCTGTTGCGCCTGCTGGATCAGGCGATTGGCCTGGATTACGTGTCGATCACCACGATTCACTCGGCGATGAACGACCAGCCGGTGATCGACGCCTATCACCACGAAGACTTGCGCCGCACGCGTTCTGCGTTTCAGTCAGTGATTCCGGTGTCTACAGGCCTGGCGCGTGGCATCGAGCGACTGCTGCCGGAACTTGCCGGGCGAATCCAGGCCAAAGCCGTACGGGTGCCGACGGTGAACGTGTCCTGTCTGGATATCACGATGCAGACCGTCAGCGACACCGATGCGACGGAGGTCAACCGAATCCTGCGCGACGCCGCCACCAGCGGTCCGCTCAAAGGTTTGCTGGCCTACACCGAGTTGCCCCACGCCAGTTGTGATTTCAACCATGACCCGCATTCGGCGATTGTCGATGCCAGCCAGACCCGCGTTTCCGGCCCGAGGCTGGTGAACATCCTGGCCTGGTTCGACAACGAATGGGGCTTTGCCAACCGAATGCTGGATGTTGCGGAACATTATCTGCACATTGCCTCTAAACAACCTCAACAGTAATTCAGGAACTGCGACCCATGACCGTGTTGAAGATGACCGACCTCGATCTGCAAGGTAAGCGCGTACTGATCCGCGAAGACCTCAACGTCCCAGTCAAGGACGGTGTTGTCACCAGCGATGCGCGAATCCTGGCCTCGCTGCCGACCATCAAGCTGGCCCTGGAAAAAGGCGCGGCCGTGATGGTTTGCTCCCACCTGGGTCGCCCGACCGAAGGTGAGTTCAGCGCGGAAAACAGCCTCAAGCCTGTCGCCGATTACCTGAGCAAAGCCCTGGGCCGCGACGTACCGCTGGTGGCTGACTACTTGGGTGGCGTCGACGTTAAAGCCGGCGACATCGTGCTGTTCGAAAACGTGCGCTTCAACAAAGGCGAGAAAAAGAACAGCGACGAACTGGCCCAGCAATACGCTGCGCTGTGCGACGTGTTCGTGATGGACGCGTTCGGCACTGCCCACCGCGCCGAAGGCTCGACCCACGGCGTGGCCAAGTTCGCCAAGGTCGCCGCTGCTGGCCCGTTGCTGGCCGCTGAACTGGATGCACTGGGCAAGGCGCTGGGGGCTCCGGCGCAACCGATGGCTGCCATCGTTGCCGGCTCCAAGGTGTCCACCAAACTGGACGTGCTCAACAGCCTGAGCCAGATCTGCAACCAACTGATCGTCGGCGGCGGCATTGCCAACACCTTCCTGGCTGCCGCCGGTCATCCGGTGGGCAAGTCCCTGTACGAACCGGACCTGCTCGACACCGCCCGCGCCATTGCCGCCAAAGTCAGCGTGCCATTGCCGGTCGACGTGGTGGTTGCCAAGGAGTTTGCTGAAAGCGCCGAAGCCACCGTCAAGCTCATCGCCGACGTGGCTGACGACGATATGATCCTGGATATCGGCCCGCAAACCGCCGCCAACTTCGCCGAATTGCTGAAAGCCTCCCAAACCATCCTGTGGAACGGGCCGGTTGGCGTGTTCGAATTCGACCAGTTCGGCAACGGCACCAAAGTGCTGGCCAAGGCGATTGCCGAAAGCTCGGCATTTTCCATCGCCGGCGGCGGCGACACCCTGGCCGCCATCGATAAATATGGCGTTGCTGACCAGATCTCCTACATTTCTACCGGTGGCGGCGCATTCCTTGAATTCGTCGAAGGCAAAGTGCTGCCTGCCGTTGAAGTGCTGGAAACCCGAGCCAAAGGTTAAGGCGCGTGATCCGGAAAAGGAGTATTCCCATGATCAAGTCGTTGGCATTGGTGATCGCAGCGGGCCTGCTGGCCGGCTGCGGTAGCACGCCAAGCGCTGCGCCTGAGCCTGGAAAGCCGGGAGCGCAGCCGAAAAAAAGCTGCTACCAGGCTGACTGGCAAGCCGAGACCATGCCGGTGATTAACAAGCGCCTTGGCAACGAGCGGCTGGAGCAATACGACTCCGCGCCCAACGGTCAGGAACAGGGTTGCCCTTGACGGGTCTGATCAACTAACCGACTGCATCGGTGGCCCAAGGCCCCCGTGTGAGGATTGGCAATGAAAGGTGTTTTCGCCCTGGCAGCCCTGGCCCTGTTGGCCGGCTGCAGCAGCATGAATATGTTCAACAAGGCAGAAACGGCCGATAAGTGGACCACCTGGACCTGCGACAGCAAGGCCGAGGTCAACTGGCGCTTTGCCAACCAGGCCCGCAGTGAGGTGGATGTACGCCTCGGCGGTTCTGATCAGGTCTACCGCCTCAAACAGGACGTTGCCGCCTCGGGCGTGTTGTATGCCAACGACCAATTGGCGTTTCACACAAAGGGTGAGGAAGGCCTGGTTTACTGGGTCGCGACTGATGATTTGATCGGGCGCGGTTGCAAAGCCCAATAAGGTCTCAAATTTGATGAGATCCAACTGTGGGAGCGGGCTTGCCCGCGATGGCGGAGGGTCAGCAAAAAAAATATTGACTGATACACCGCTATCGCAGGCAAGCCAGCTCGCACATTAATCCGGTTCCACAGTGACATAAGTTGCGAACCGGACACTGCAATAACGATTCAGCAGGCCAGGCATGCAAACCCTGACCCGCAATAACTTGAATAGCAGCCGCCGCTACGGCAGGCTTGCACGATTAACGACCCTCGACCGGGAGAGACAACACAATGGCACTTATCAGCATGCGTCAAATGCTGGACCACGCAGCCGAGTTCGGCTACGGCGTCCCAGCCTTTAACGTCAACAACCTTGAGCAGATGCGCGCCATCATGGAAGCCGCTGACAAGACCGACTCCCCCGTGATCGTCCAGGCTTCGGCCGGTGCGCGCAAATACGCCGGTGCACCGTTCCTGCGTCACCTGATCCTCGCCGCGATCGAAGAATTCCCGCACATCCCGGTGTGCATGCACCAGGACCACGGCACCAGCCCTGACGTGTGCCAGCGCTCCATCCAACTGGGCTTCAGCTCGGTGATGATGGACGGCTCCCTCGGCGAAGACGGCAAGACCCCAACCGACTACGAGTACAACGTACGCGTTACCCAACAAACCGTCGCCATGGCTCACGCCTGCGGCGTGTCGGTTGAAGGCGAGTTGGGCTGCCTGGGTTCGCTTGAAACCGGCATGGCCGGCGAAGAAGACGGCATCGGCGCCGAAGGCGTGCTGGATCACAGCCAAATGCTGACCGACCCGGAAGAAGCCGCCGACTTCGTCAAGAAGACCCAAGTTGATGCCCTGGCCATCGCCATCGGCACCAGCCACGGCGCCTACAAGTTCACCAAGCCGCCCACTGGCGACGTGCTGGCCATCGACCGCATCAAGGAAATCCACAAACGCATCCCCAACACCCACCTGGTGATGCACGGTTCTTCTTCGGTGCCGCAAGAGTGGCTGGCGATCATCAACCAGTACGGCGGCGACATCAAAGAAACCTACGGCGTACCGGTTGAAGAGATCGTCGAAGGCATCAAGTACGGCGTGCGCAAGGTCAACATCGACACCGACCTGCGCCTGGCGTCCACCGGTGCGATGCGTCGCCTGATGGCCACCAACCCAAGCGAGTTCGACCCGCGTAAGTTCTTCGGTGCCACCGTGACCGCTATGCGTGATGTGTGTATCGCGCGTTATGAAGCGTTTGGCACGGCGGGGAATGCTTCGAAGATTAAGCCGGTTTCGTTGGAAGCGATGTATCAGCGTTACCTGAAAGGTGAGTTGAACGCTAAGGTGAATTGAGCCTAGGCGTTTAAAAGGAAGCCCGCAGTGATGCGGGCTTCTTTTTGCCTGGAATTTGATCAGGCTGCGGTGGGCTTATCAAAACCACGGTATTCGATTACGCGAAACGCATCACTCACGTCCTGCACCAGAATCCGCGCCGTATTGGCTACGTTGTTCAGGTCGCGCTCGCCAAAGTCCGCCTCCCACACGGATCATTGGCGTATTCAAGCGTGCGAATGATCTGTGGGCTCGTTAGGACTAGGCCTGCAAGACAGGAGTCGATGCTTACTCGTGATCAATATCCAATTTAGCAAACGTCACCCGCGCGCCTTCCTTGGTATTCCCACTGTTGTCCTGTACGTACGCCCCGGCCTTGAAGTACAACGGCTTTGACCCCCACGCAGCACCAATGCGTTCATTCCACTCTCCATCCGCCGCATACACACTGAGCAGCCCGGCTTTGTTGAGATTGATCACATAGGTAAAGCTCTTCTCCAGCGGCACATTCGACGCGACGGTAATCACCCGACCTTCACCGTCATCCGGGCGCATGCGCACCTTGGCGACGATGTTGCCGGCCTGGGTCTTCTCCTTGAATTGGTACTCCAGCTTGATCAACGGTTTCTGGCTGTCATAGGCGTGGATCTGCCCAATCACGACCTTGCCGGTGGAGGGCACTTGGTTGACCGTCAGGGTGGCACGCAAAAAGTTGTCGGCATCCGGGTAGGTCCAGTTGCGCAGACGCCCGTCGGCGTAGGTTTCGCGCAGTTCGCTGCGTGGGTACACGGCGTTTTCCGTGCGGGTGCCGGTGACGGGGGTCCAGAATTGCACGTTGCTGCCTTCGGCCTGGAAGTATTGGTCTTTGAAGCCGCTCATCAGCTTGGGGGTGTCGATGGTCGCGGGCGGGGAGCCGACGGGGATGCTCAGGTTCCAGGTGGAAAGGTCAATCATGGGCGTAGGCCTTTTTACAGAGGGGTGTAGGCTATGGCCCTTGGGCCAGACAGGTTCTTTATAGGCGGTCGCCACCCGCTTGTTAATTAAACGCTGGCAAATTATTGGCGCCAGGGGAATGCCAAAAAGCCATGTTTCCCATGGGCCGTGGCCTCCAGGCACTGACCGTTAGTCGGCTTCCTGAACTTTGACGCAATGATGGCACTGCGGTTACTTCTGATTTTTCGGAACCGGGGATAGAGTGAGGCCTCATTGTATGTCCGGGTTTTTTCCCAGAAGTGACCGGAGCAGCTCCTAAGGAAGATTCGTAGCATGGAATGCGCTCCACACCACGGCGATGGCAGTTCGGTTCTCTTGGTGGTCGATGACTATCCGGAAAACCTGATCAGCATGCGTGCACTTTTACAGCGTGACGATTGGAAGGTCGTCACTGCGAGCTCCGGCGTAGAGGCCTTGGAGTTGTTGCTGGCGCACGAAGTCGACCTGGTGTTGCTGGATGTGATGATGCCCGGCATGGATGGCTTTGAAGTGGCCCGCCTGATGCGCGGCAGCCAACGTACGCGGATGACGCCGATCATCTTCCTCAGCGCCAACGTCCAGTCGCCTGCCGCCGTGCAGGAAGGCTACGCCATCGGCGCCATCGATTACCTGTTCAAACCCTTTGACCCGCACATCCTCAAGCCCAAGGTCCAGGCGTTACTGGAGCATCAGCGCAATCGCCGGGCCTTGCAGCGCCTGAGTCATGATTTGGAGTCCGCTCGCGCCTTTAATGCCTCGGTGTTGGACAACGCCGCCGAAGGCATCCTAGTGGTGAGTGAGGAGGGCGTGATCGAGTACGCCAACCCGGCGATATCACGTTTGCTCAATGCCACGATGGACGAACTGCAGGGCCAGGAATTCCTGGGGTTCCTGCAAAAGCCTCATGTTCAGACCTGGCCGGACTCGCTGATGTATGCCGCTTACTGCCAGAGTGACACCTGGCGCCTGCACGATGCGCTCCTGCGTACCAATCGTGGCCAGCAGGTGCCGGTGGCGTTGTCTTGCGCGCCGTTGCCCGCCGAGCAGAAGGCGATGGTAGTGACGGTGCTGGACATGTCCGAGGTGCGCCACCTGCATCAGCAACTGGAGTTCCAGGCAGTTACGGATCCGTTGACCGGGCTGCTGAACCGGCGCGGTTTCCACCAGGCAGTGGAGAACACCCTGCTGCGCAGCGAGCGAACTGACCAGGCCCTGGTGTTGCTGTACCTGGACCTGGATGGCTTCAAACGCGTCAACGACTCCCTTGGGCATGACGCAGGCGACCGGGTACTGCGTTGGGTGTCGGAGCAATTGCAAGGTTGCCTGCGCTCCTACGACATTCTCGGGCGCATGGGCGGCGATGAATTTACCGCGCTGCTGGAGCTGGAATTCCCAGAACAGGCGGCGAAGATTGCGGAAAAACTGATCGAGCGTGTGTCGATCTGCCATCAGGTGGACGGCCTGGAAGTGATGCTCGGCGTCAGTATTGGTATCGCCACTTTTCCGGATTGCGGCTCGGACTTGAATGGCCTGCTGCGCGCCGCCGACATCGCCATGTACGAGGCCAAGCGTGCGGGCCGTCAGCAATATCGCTATTACGACCAGGAAATGAATGGCCGCGCCCGTTCGCGCCTGATGCTGGAAGACAGCGTGCGCACGGCGATACACAACAAGGATTTCATCTTGGTGTATCAGCCTCAGGTGTCCCTGGATGACGGGCGTTTGCGCGGTGTCGAAGCACTGTTGCGCTGGCAGCATCCGAGTGTTGGCGATGTGCCGCCTGGGTTGTTCTTGCCATTGCTGGAAGAAGCGCGGTTGATCAGCCAACTGAGCGCCTGGATTTACCAGCAGGTCGCCGCCCAGCTTCAGGCATGGCAGGCCAGCTTTGATAATGAGCTGGTGCTGAGCGTGAGCCTGAGCAGTAACCAGTTCAATATGCCCAACCTGGCGACCCAACTGCAGCAGGTACTCGAACGACATGGGTTGCAGGGGCGCCAGCTGGAGGTGGAAATCAGTGAAGACAGCCTGATGAGTAACCTGGAAGAGTCGACCAAGCAACTGAAGTTGCTGCGCCAGCTCGGTGTGCGCACTGCGCTGGACGATTTTGGTTTAGGCAACTGTTCCCTGGCGCATCTTCGCGATTTAGCGTTCGACACCCTCAAGCTCGACCCGCAATTGGTCGCGCGCCTGCCGGGCTCCGCACGGGACGCGGTGATGGCCCGTAGCATTATCGAGCTATGCGGGCATTTCGATGTACTGGTGATCGCCGAAGGCGTAGAAACCCAAGAACAAGCTCAATGGCTCAAGGCCAATGGGTGCACGTTTATCCAGGGCCCATTGGCGGCGCAGCCATTGATGGCCGAGGAAGTCGCCAACTGGTCGCGCGCTCGCGTGCGCTGAATTCGCTACACTGGCGCCCATCCGAACCCTGTTGCAGACCCCATGACCGCGCTGAAGTACCTCCAGGCTTATCCCACAGCTCTCCAAGAGCAAGTGCGCCAGCTGATCGCCAAGGACCAGTTGGGTGCTTACTTGGAGCAACGTTACCCTGAACGCCACGCCGTGCAGAGCGACAAGGCCCTGTACGCGTACGCGTTGGCCTTGAAGCAGGAACACCTGCGTAATGCGCCGGCCATCGACAAAGTGTTGTTCGATAACCGCCTGGACCTGACCCACCGCGCCCTCGGCCTGCACACCACGATCTCGCGGGTACAGGGCGGCAATCTGAAATCCAAGAAAGAGATCCGCATTGCCGCGCTGTTCAAGGAGGCCGCGCCAGAGTTCCTGCGCATGATCGTGGTGCACGAACTGGCCCACTTCAAGGAATCGGACCACAACAAGGCGTTCTACAAACTCTGTGAGTACATGATGCCGGGCTACCATCAGGTGGAATTCGACCTGCGGGTCTACCTCACGTACCGCGACCTGCAGGGCAAACCCTGACCGCACAAGGTGACCGACCATGGATGTGAGCAAGACCAAGAGCAGCTTTTACCGCCGCCTGTATGTGGCCTACTTGATCGACAGTGGGCAGGCGAGCAACGTCCCGGCGCTGACCGACGCCACCGGCATGCCCCGGCGCACGGCGCAGGATACGATTGCGGCGTTGGCCGATCTGGATATCGTGTGTGAGTTCGAGCAGGAAGACGGTGCGCGCAATCATGCGGGGCACTATCGGATTCGCAACTGGGGGGCGATTGATCGGGTTTGGATCGAGAAGAATCTGGCGGTGATCAAGCAGGTGTTGGGTTATCCCTGAAGGTCGGCGGCGACTGGGCTGACGCTATCGCGGGCAAGCCCGCTCCCACATTTTTGACGTGTGAGTACAGTCAAGTGTGGGAGCTGGCTTGCCTGCGATGAGGCCCTCAAGCGCGCCGCATACCAATGTGTGGAATATCATCCTCAAGGTATTCGTCACCCGCCACCACGAACCCATACCGCCCGTAGTACCCCTGCAAATGCGCCTGGGCTGACAGAAATATCGGCGTCTGCGGCCATATATCGGCAATCCGCTCCAGCGTCTCTTCCATCATCCGATGCCCCAGCCCGGTGCCGCGCGCCACGGGCGCCACAATCACTCGGCCGATCACCACATCGCCGCCCTGGGACTCCGGGTCCAGCAGGCGCAGGTACGCCACGAGTTGATCATCCTGCCAGGCCATCAGGTGGTGGGTGTCGCCCGACAAGTCCTGCCCGTCAAGATCCTGGTAAAGGCATTTTTGCTCCACGACAAAGACCTCGTTGCGCAAGCGCAAGATGGCGTAAAGCTGCTCCTTGCCCAAGTCGTCGTGATGTTTGCAGACCCATTCAACTGTCATGACGTGTTCTCTTATAAATGTCTGTTCCGGATAGTAAGCGCGACCGCCGTGTGTGTCTAAATCCGTTATTTTTGTGAGTGAAATCAAATTGCCATCATTGAGTGCGCTCGGCACCGGTTTCTTTGTGTAATCTGAGCTACTGTTAGAACCTCAGGCGCTGCCTGAGCTAAGGCCACCGCCTGCCTGCCTAGGACTTGAGCATGCCGCGATTCTCTCGTGCCGTTGCTTTGATTGGAGTGTTGTTGCTGGCCCAGCCTGCATTTGCACAGCGTTTGCGCCTGGTAGCGGATGCATGGCCACCTTTTACTGACGCCACATTGATCAACGGCGGGCTTGCCACCGATATCGTCAGCACCGCGTTGGCCCGTGCGGGTTATGCCAGTGATTTTGAACAGGTGCCCTGGGCCCGTGCGTTGATGGGCGTGGGCGATGGGCGCTACGACGTGCTGGTCAACGCCTGGTACGACGATGCTCGCACTCAACTGGGGCAGTTCTCCGGCGAGTACCTGCTCAACCGCGTGCGTTTCATCAAGCGCCGGGACGACCCCATCGATTTCCAGAACCTAGAGCAGCTGCACGACTATCCCATCGCTGTGGTGCGCGGGTATGCCTATTCGGCGGCGTTCGATGGGGATGCGCAGTTGCAGAAAGTCCCAGTGCATAACTTCGCCATGGCCGTGCGTATGCTCGCGGCGCAGCGGGTTCGGATGACGGTGGAGGATGAATATGTGGCGCGTTTTTTCCTTTCCCGGGAGTCGGCACGGGTGCGCGATGCGGTGGAGTTTTTACCCAAGCCGCTAAGTGAAAACAGCCTGCATATTCTGGTCAGCCTGAAAAACCCTGAGCATGCGCAGATTGTCGCCAGCTTTGATCGGGAAATTGCCAGGATGAAGGCGGATGGGAGTTATGCGCGGTTGATGAAGCAGCATGGGATGTAGGGCTCCCGCGGGCCTCTTCGCGAGCAAGCGGTTTAGACCGCGCTGGTATCTTTGATCAGATGCGCCGCCAACGTGCGCAGCGGCCCCAACTGCCGACAAATCAACGCCAACTGCGTCTGCACCAACCGCTGCCCTTCATCAATCTCATCCGGCATCTGCTCCAGATCGGCCGCCAACGCTTCCTCGGCATCGCTTTGAATCGCAATCGGCTGTTTGTTCGCCAGCCCTGTAGCGATTTCATCGATGCTCGCCGCCAAGGTATTGCCGGCGCCGTCGATCAGATGCTCGCGCACCTCGGCCGGCAACTGTGTTTCGCGATGCGCACCCAGCCCTGACAAGTAACTGAGCAAGGTGTGCGACAGCACCAGGAAGCGGAATCCTACGTCCGCCTCCTTCCGGAAGTGCCCAGGCTCCATCAGCATGTTCGCCAAGGTGGTGGACAGCGCCGCATCGGCGTTGTGCGCATTGCGACGGGCCAGGCGGTAGGCCAGGTCGTCGCTCTTGCCGGCGGCGTATTGCTGCATGATCTGACGCAGGTAGATGCTGTTGCAGGTCAGGGTGTTGGCCAGCACCTTGTTCAGGCGTCGGCCCTGCCAGTCCGGCAGGAACAGGAATACCGCCAGGCCCGCAATCAAGCTGCCGAGCAAGGTATCGAACAGGCGTGGCAGGAATAGCCCGTAACCATCACCCACCTGGTTGAAGCAGAACAGCACCATCAGGGTGATGGCGGCCGTGGCCAGCGTGTAGCGGGTCGTACGGTTGATAAAGAACACCAGGCCGGCGGCGATGGCGAACATCGACTGCACCAGGGGGCTCGGGAACAGGTCGAACAGTGCCCAGGCCACAGTGAGGCCGATGGCGGTGCCGATGATCCGTTGGCCGAGCTTGCGCCGTGTCGCGCCGTAGTTGGGCTGGCACACGAACAGCGTGGTGAGGATGATCCAGTAGCCCTGGGAAGCGTGGATGGCATGCAGGGTGCCGTAGCCAATGGTCAACGCCAGGGACAGGCGCAAGGCATGGCGGAACAGCAGTGATGTTGGCGTGAGTTGGGTGCGCAACCGCGTCCACATTTCCTTGAGGTTGCGCGGCGCACGGTCCAGCAGGTTGCTGTCGGTGGCATCAGCCAGCCTGTCGGGGTTACTGGCGTCGCCCAGCAGGCGGTCGAGTGTGGACAGGTTGGCCGCGAGGGCGCGCAACGACCGCAGCAGGCCGCGCCAGGCGGGGTTGCTCTGGATGCGCAGGTGTTCCAGGGACGCATTCAAGTCGCCCAGCGCTTCGGCGAAGCTGTCGTCATAGATGAACGGCTGGCGCAGTTGGATCGACTCGGCGAGGGCCTGGCAGGCCTTGCCCTGTTGACGCAGCAGGCGCTGGCAACGGAACAGCACGTCACTGTGGAAGAAGGCTTCGGCCAGCGCGTTGTAAGGGTAGTGGGATGAGCTGGCGCGTTCGTGGATGTCCTGGGCGAGGAAGTACAGCTTCAGGTAACGGCTGACTTTCGAGCCTGGGCGGCCATTGCCCACGCGGTGCAGGATGATTTCCTTCGCCGCATTGAGCGCCGCCACCACCCGGCCGTTTTGCTGGGCCAGTTCCAGGCGTCGCGCCTCTACATCCAACTGGCGAATCGGTTCAAACAGTGACGACTTGAGCTTGAGGTAACGCCCCAGTTCGCGAAACAACCGCGCCAGGCTCTGCTGCACCGGCTGGTTGGAAAACAGCGCCTGCCACAGGACTGACAGCACGCCGTACCAGGCGGCGCCGGCCACCAACAGCAGCGGCTCATGCCAAAAGTCCGAGACGGCGCCACCGCGCTGGTCCACACCGATCATGGTGTACACCGACAGAATCAATGTCGCCGAGGCAATCGCGCCATAACGTTCGCCCAAGGCGCCGAGCATGGTCAGGCAGAAGGTGGCCAGTGCCAGGGAGATCGCGAAGATCCAGGGATAAGGGAACAGCAGCTCCACCGACAGTGCGGCGATGCTGAAACACACCAGCGTGACTGCCAGGGCGTTGAGGCGGCCCTGCCAACTGTCATCGGTCTCGGCCAGTGCACTGGCGATAATCCCCAGGAACAGCGGGATCAGCAGCGTCATTTCATCTTGGTACCAGCACAACGCCATGCTGCCGGTGAGGGCGATGAACACCCGAATGCTGTAGCTGAATTTATCCAGCGCCCACAGGCGCCGCATGGACTGCTTGAACGAGGTCGATGACATGAAGTCTGGAGTCTTCCGGGACGATGCCGTTAAATTGAGCTATCAAGGACGCCACGGCAAGCGTAGCGATCACATCTAACAGCAAAATTTATTCCAGCCACACCCCATTTTGACCGAGTACATCCTTTCGTCAGGCGTACTGTGCGGCCGCGTAACCTGAGGCCCACGCCCATTGGAAGTTAAAGCCACCCAGGTGACCGGTTACATCCAACACTTCACCAATAAAGTACAAACCAGGGCTTTTCAGCGACTCCATGGTCTTGGAAGACACTTCCCGCGTATCCACCCCACCCAGCGTCACCTCGGCGGTGCGATAGCCCTCGGTGCCCGCCGGCACCAGTTGCCAACTGCCAAGCTTTTGCGCGATATCGGCAATCTCGGCATGGGTGTACTGCTTCATCGGCTTGGACACAAACCAGGTTTCCGCCAGCAGGTTGGCCATCTTCTTGGTGAAGATCTCACCCAGCAGGGTTTTCAGCTCGCTGTTAGGGCGCTCGGTCTGTTGCTGTTGCAGCCAGCTGTGGGCGTCGTGGTCGGGCAGCAGGTTGATCTCCACCGTGTCGCCGGACTCCCAGTACGAGGAAATTTGCAAAATCGCCGGCCCGCTCAGGCCGCGGTGGGTAAACAGGATGTTCTCGCGAAAGCTCTGGTCGTTGCAGCTGACCAGGCAATCCACCGAGGTGCCAGACAGCTCTGCACACAAGTCCTTGAGCTGGTCGGTGATGGTGAACGGCACCAGCCCGGCGCGGGTTGGTAGCAGCTCATGACCGAATTGTTTGGCGACTTGATAGCCGAAGCCGGTCGCGCCGAGGGTTGGAATCGACAAGCCGCCCGTGGCAATCACCAACGACTCGCAGCGCAGCTCACCCAGCGTGGTCTGCAACTGGTAACCACTGTCGACTTTGGCGATCTCCTGGATCGAGGTGTCCAGGTGCATCTCCACGCCCGTCTGGATGCACTCGTCGAGCAGCATGCCGAGGATGTCGCTGGATTTGTTATCGCAGAACAGCTGGCCGAGCTTTTTCTCGTGGTACGGCACGCCGTGCTTGGCCACCAGGCCGATAAAATCCCACTGGGTATAGCGCGCCAGGGCGGACTTGCAGAAGTGCGCGTTGTGCGAAAGGAAATTGGCCGGCTCGGTGTACATATTGGTGAAATTGCAGCGGCCACCGCCGGACATCAGGATCTTCTTGCCGGCCTTGTTTGCATGGTCGATCAGCATCACCTTGCGCCCACGCCCGGCGGCGGTCAGTGCGCACATCAAGCCTGCGGCGCCGGCGCCAATGATCACAACTTCGGTCGAGCGCACAGCAATGTCCTCACAAAATATCGATCTGAAATGCAATCAAATGTGGGAGCTGGCTTGCCTGAGATGAGGGCGGCCCATTCAACCTATTCAGTGAATGTGCCACCGCTATCGCAGGCAAGCCAGCTCCCACATTTTGATCTCTATATAGCTTGAGAGCTTTACAGGATCCGCACGCGCAACGAACGGCCTTTGATCTTGCCGTCATTCAAACGCTGCAATGCCTGCTTGGCGATCCCGCGCTCCACGGCCACGAATGCCTGGAAATCAAAGATCGCGATCTTGCCAACCTGGGCCCCCGGAATGCCAGCATCACCGGTCAGCGCGCCGAGGATGTCGCCTGGGCGAACCTTGTCTTTGCGCCCGGCAGCAATGCACAGGGTGCTCATCACCGGCAGCAACGGACCACCGCTTTGCGGCTTGAGGTTGTCCAGTTGGTCCCAGTTCAACGGCGACTTCTGCAACTGCTCGATCGCTTGGGCGCGGTGCGCTTCGGACGGTGCCACCAGGCTGATCGCGATGCCGGTCTCACCGGCGCGCCCGGTACGGCCGACGCGGTGGATGTGGATTTCCGAGTCGCGGGCCAGTTCGACGTTGATCACCATGTCCAGCGAGTCAATGTCCAGGCCACGGGCGGCCACGTCGGTGGCAACGAGCACCGAGGTACTGCGGTTGGCGAACATCGCCAGCACCTGGTCACGGTCGCGCTGTTCCAGGTCGCCATGCAGGCCAACGGCGGAAATGCCCTTGGACGTCAGGTGATCCACGGTTTCCTGCACTTGCTGCTTGGTAAAGCAGAACGCCACGCACGATGCCGGGCGGAAGTGCGCCAGTACCTTGGTCACGGCGTCCATGCGCTCTTCCGGCGAGATCTCGTAGAAACGCTGCTCGATCTGGTCGTCGGAGTGGAAGGCTTCGGCCTTCACTTGCTGCGGCGCGCGCATGAATTTCGAGGCCAACTGCTTGATGCTCACGGGATAGGTGGCCGAGAACAGCAGGGTCTGGCGGCGCGGCGGGGTCTTGCTGATGATGTCTTCGATGGCGTCGTAGAAGCCCATGTCGAGCATGCGGTCGGCTTCGTCGAGGATCAGCGTGTTCAGGCCGTCGAGTACCAGCGAACCCTTGCGCAGGTGCTGCTGGATACGGCCCGGGGTGCCGACGATGACGTGGGCGCCGTGTTCCAGGGAAGCGATCTGTGGGCCGAGGGACACGCCGCCGCACAGGGTCAGCACCTTGATGTTGTCTTCGGCACGGGCCAGGCGACGGATTTCCTTGGCGACCTGGTCGGCCAGCTCACGGGTCGGGCACATCACCAGCGCCTGGCAGCCGAAGTAGCGCGGGTTGATCGGGTTCAACAGGCCGATGCCGAACGCGGCGGTCTTGCCGCTGCCGGTCTTGGCCTGGGCAATCAGGTCCAGCCCTTTGAGGATCACCGGCAAGCTTTGCGCCTGGATCTGCGTCATCTCGACATAACCCAGCGAGTCGAGGTTAGCCAGCATGGCGGCGGACAGGGGCAAAGTATTAAAAGCGGTGGCGATGGTAGTCACGGGACTGGCTCTGCAAAACAAAATGTCGCGCAGTGTACCAGCCTCGTGGGAATTTCCCTGCAAGTTCTAGACGAGAAGCCTGTTAATGCTCGATGTGCTGCTCCGGGCTGGCCACACGTTTGCCGTCTTTTGGCGACAATTGCAGGAAGATCGCCGCCGCCAGCATCGCCATGATGCCCACGGTGAGGAAGGTCAGCTGGAAGGCGCCGAGTACGCTTTCCACACCATCGTTGCCGGTTTCGGCCGTAAACCCACCCAGCAATGCACCGGCGCACGCCACCCCGAGGCTGAGCGACAGTTGCGCCACCACCGACAGCAAACTGTTGCCGCTGCTGGCCTGGGCGTCATCAAGGTCGATCAACGTGACGGTGTTCATTGCGGTGAATTGCAGGGAGTTGATCGCCCCCAGTACCGCCAGCATCCCCAGCAGCAGCGGGTACGGCGTGTTTTCAGTGACCAGCCCCATGCTCGCCAGCATGATGCCTAGCGCCAGGGTGTTGCCGGTCAGCACGATGCGGTAGCCCAGGCGTTCGATCAGCGGCCTTGCGACGGACTTGGCAAACATCGCCGCCGCCGCCAGGGGCAGCATGCTCATCCCGGCTTCCGACGGTGAATAACCCAGCGCCACCTGCAACAACAGCGGCACCAGGAACGGCAGGGCGCCGCTGCCCAGGCGCGCAAACAGGTTACCGAGAATGCCCACGGCAAAGGTACGGGTCTTGAACAGCACCGGCGAAAACAACGGGTTATCGATATGCCCGGCGCGTAGCCAATACGCCGCGAGGCAGGCAAACCCGCCGAACAGCAGCAACATCACGCGCAGGTGCGGCAGGTGCAATTCGCCCAGGCCTTCCATGGCGATGGTGATCAGCACCATCGCGGCGCCAAACAACAGGAAGCCGATCCCATCGAATCGCGTGCGCTCACTGCCGCGCAGGTCGGGGATAAATTTCCACACGGCGTAGCAGCCGATCATGCCCACCGGCAAGTTGATCAAGAAGATCCAGTGCCAGGTCAGGTATTGCACCATCCAGCCGCCCATGGTCGGCCCGAGCAACGGGCCGAGCAGCCCGGGGATGGTAATGAAGCCCATAATACGTACCAGTTCGGAGCGGGGGTACGCGCGTAACACCACCAACCGTCCCACCGGCAGCATCAGCGCACCGCCCAACCCCTGGATCACCCGTGCGCCCACCAGCATGCTCAAGCTGCTGGACAAGGCGCACAGCAGCGAGCCAATGCTGAACAGCATGATTGCGCCGAAGAAGATTTTCTTGGTGCCGAAGCGGTCGGCGATCCAGCCCGAGGCCGGGATCAGCAAGGCGACGGTGAGCATGTAGGCGATCACCACCCCTTGCATGCGCAGCGGGTTTTCCGCGAGGTCCCGGGCCATGGCCGGCAGTGCGGTGTTCAGGATCGTCCCGTCCAGCGACTGCATGAAGAAGGCAATCGCTACTACCCACGGCAGCCAGCGGGCGGTCTTGGCATCAAGCGGAACGCGGTTGGGCATGGAAAACCTTTTGTTAGCAGGCTATGTGTTGGCGATTATGCGCCATCCGTCGCTCCTTTTCCCACCAGGAAATCCAGCAGTTCGCGGTGCACCGCCACGGCGGCTTCGCTGGACTCGAGGTCGAGCAAATGCCCAGTATGTTCGGCCACAGCAAAGCTGCTGCGCCCCACGTAGTGCTTGAATAGCTGCGCCTCGGCGGCGGGGGTGTATTCGTCCAGCGCGCCGTTGAGGAAGTGCACCGGTGTTTCAATCTGCTTGAGTGCCGGCAGGTAGTTGCCATCACCCAAAGCCAGTACCTGGTGGATATGAAAACGCGCCTGGCGATATTCGGTGGTCGCCATGCTCGACAGGTGCCGATGGTTGTTGCGCTTGAGCCGAGGTGACAGGTATTTGCCCACGGTTTCATTGAGCAAGTGGCCGACGGCAGACTTGTCGTCGGCCTCGATCAGTACGCGTACACGCTCCACATAGTCGAGCATGGCTTGGTTGAGGTTGGGCGCCAGGGCCATCACTACCGAGCTTTCGATGGAGGGTGGGTTGTGCGCCAGGGTCAGCAGCGTGGAGATACCGCCCCACGAGGCCGACACCAGATGGTTGACCTGGAAGCGCTCGACCAGGGCGCGCAGGATTTGCACCTCGTCGTCCTTGGTCACCAGGTCGAGGTCAGTGTTGTGCTCGCGTGAGTAGCCGGAGAATGGCAAGTCGAACAGCAACACATTGAAGTGTTCCGCCAGGCATTTGCTGGTGCGCGCAAATGAGCGCGTGGTGGACAGCGCACCGTTTACCATCAGTACGGTCTTCTTTTCCGAATCGTTTCCTAGCTGCTCAACATGAACGTTGTAGTGCTTGAACAGCTTTTCAATGACAAAACTTCCATGGTTCATGTCAACGCTCCAGCTTGCCGTTTACCAGGCAAGGTCATGCATCACGTGCGGGCACGTGGGGTGGTTGGCGGGATGCCACCAACCGTTATAACGGGGAATCTGGAGGCGAACAACCGGGCAAGCGGCCAATTTTCGGAGGATGAGACGGTTCTTCCAGGCGCAAGGAAATTACCTGTCGGACACAACGCCCCAGCAGGCAAGCGGGGATATTCAAACCAGGATCAATGCAACCGGGGCGCTTTCCCAATCCGAGTTGGCAAGTCGTCTCCTAATGCCCCACAGATCCATATGACCATCAACGACGGCAACCGAATGCCTGGCGTCGGCGAGCGTGCCGATTGCACCGTTTTTCAATGCCTCCACCGTGCCCCGGCGAAAGTGCTGCTTGAGCCCCAGGCGCGTTAACGCTTCGCCAGGGTGTTCACCGTCGTTGAGTGTCTGCATCGCGGCGTCAAAACTGCGCACGGCCCGGCCGTCATTATTTTCGAGCTGGGCGCGCTTTGCGCTGGCGGCATACAAAAAAATCGCATGCTGCAAGACCGTGCCCCTGCCGAGGAATCCTGCTTTGTCTCCTGCCTGCCTAAGCTCTTCATGGGTGAGGGAGACACTGACGTTGTCTTTCATCAAGATCTCGTAGCCTGCAGGGGTCTTTGTCACCTGGTTGAAAATCCCCCTCGGGTGACTGCCGAACTTGACCATTGCCGCTTTGATAGCAGAGACGGTGACACAATTTCCCTCGGCGACTTGAAAGAAGTCGCCCCATATATTTTTGGGTCGAATACCCGAATCGGTCACGGAGCGGGGTGGGATGGCTGGGTTTTCATCTCCTTGAGTGTAATAAGCCTCGTACTGACCGTTGTTCATGTGGCGGTTATTGACGCGACTATTGTCGTAGGGGATGGCGAAGTTTGAGTTAACAGGCGAAGCGATGTTGAGCTGCATAAGTGAGTGGCCCATGAATGATGTTGGATTGAGAGACCTTGGCATAACCGTTGATTACACGAGTTGGTACCCATGTGTTTGGGTTGCACCTTGCTCGGGCAGTATTTTCCCTTCTTTGGCCAATAGGCCGTCCTGGAATAACCCGCCGGCGTTGCTTCCAATCATCAACACCAGGCCCTCTGCATCACCCGCCCGCTCTACGTATTTAATGGAGCGAGTGACGCCCATGCCTTCCAGAATGTTTTTGACGGTACGACCGTGAAGGTTGCCCTCCAGTGCTGCCTCGAAACTGAGCCCGAAGGAAGGGCGGGGCGGTTGAAGTTGTTGGCGCTTGATATACGCAGCGAAGATGAAATGTGCATCCTTGAGCAGCCCTTCGTCCTTACCCAGGAATAACGACTGCTCACTGGCAAGTTCCAGTTCCGCGCGGGAGAGCTGCAGTTCAAATCCATCCCTGAAAGTGACCTGGTAACTATTGTCTGTGAACGTCACGCGTGAAAAGACATCGGTCGGGCTTTGCCCGAATCGGGACATCAGTAGCTTGATGACATCGGCATGAGTGGCTGTCTCGCCTTGGAAGCCATAAGGCCTTTGTGTGTGGAACCCCAGCAAGGGGTCATCGGGTTTCTGTCCGTTCCTTTTTGAAGACAGGTCAGGAAGCGCCTTGGCGGTCTCAACCTCGGCATCGGGCTCAGGATCCAGCTCGAAGGTGAACGGTTTAACGGCGGCAGTGGGAGCCAGGGGCGGCGGTGAGCGGGGCGGCTCCTTGAGTACTATGAAACTCTCTATCCATTTGGGCACCGGCTGCTTATGCCCGTACGATTCCATGGCGCCGTCCTTTATCATGCCGCGCTTATGCCCGAACACTTTCATGGCCGGCACGGCGACCTGGTTTCCAGCGGTCTGAGACCACACGTGTTGCAGCTGGTAGCCGAGTCCCAACAGTGTCAGGGCCGCATGCCCGCCGATGCCGTCGTCGGCTGCTTGCAGCGTCGCCCCGAAACTCTTTTTATGCAGGTCGATGCGATAGCCAATTTTTTCCTGATCGAGTTCGGCTTCGACGTGTTTGCGCTTAATCATGACTGCAAACATAAAGCGTGCGTCTTTTACCATCCCCGCGTCATTGCCTGAGAACTTCGCATAGTCTCCTGCCTGCGTTAACTCTTTGTGGGAGATATGCAGTTTGAAGCCATCCTTCATGGTGATGTTGTAACCCTGTCCGGTGGCGGCTACTTCATCGAAGACACTCAACGGGCTTTGGCCGAGTCCCGACATGGCGGCTTTGATTCCCGCCACCCAATCATCGTGGTCGTCAGCGCCCATAAAGGGATAATGCTCATACGTTGCATACAACCCTGACCAGAGGTCATCGGGTGGCTGATGTTTGCCTTTATCAGAAAAGAATGTTTTTTCCGCTGGCGGAAACCGTGACGTGTCTGAAGTTGACGCGTAACGCTGATAAGTCATGGGAGCGTGCTGAAAGCGACTGGGTTGTGACGAGTAGCCGCTGAAGAGCGGTGATATTCCTAAGTGCATGGGCGTTCTCTGACCGATGGAGTGACGCTCAGTCAGTGGCCAGTGGCAGTGATGCGTTCCGGTTGCCTGTGAGGTGATGCGTTACCGGAGGTGAATGATCGGATATTTTGAAATAAGACTGTTCCGAGATGCAGGGGTGTTTGCCTATATCTCGATGCAGGAGAAATCCCTTGCAGGAGCCGGGATGCCGGTTCCTGCAAGGGATGGGTCTAGAGGGTCAGGGTCAAGCGTTTGATCAGGGCGCCCGGCAGCAGATTGGAAGCGGTGTTGCGCTGGCCATAGGTGCTGGCCGACAACAGCAGTTCCCGATCGGCGGTCAGGGCTTCCAACTGCGAGCCGAGCAGGTTGTAGACGCTGTCATCAAAGCGCATGGTGCTGACCGGCGCCTTGATCTCGCCGTCTTCCACCCAGAAGGTGGCGAAGCGCGTCATGCCGGTCAGGCGTGCCGCCGGCAGGTCCGAGTAGTTCAGGTACCACAGGTTGCTGATGTACAGCCCGGTGCCCAACTGCTTGAGAATATCGGCCTGGGCCAGGCTACCGGCAGCCATCTGCAAGGCGCTGGGCGATTCATCACTGCTCGCGCCATTGGTGCTCAAGCCGTATTCGGCAGCGCTGCGTGAGTTGACCAGTTGGCCATCGGCTTTCCCCGCCTTGATCAGCGTGACATCGCCGCGTGGGTAACCTTCGGTGGAAAACGCCTGGCTCAGGGAACCGCTGATCTGTTCAGCCACCGTCACCAGCGGGCTCAGGGACTGTTCGCCGGCATACAGCTTTTGCAGCGAGCTGCCCTTGCTGGCGATGGCCTGGGCGGAAAACCCGCCCCAGGTGATGAGGCTGATGATTTCTTCAATCGCCGCCGGGGCGAGGTAAGCGCGGTATTGTCCAGGTGCCAGCTTGTGCAGTGGGCGGCCGAGGAACTCAAGCTGTTCGCGGGCCTGCTGGAAGCGCGCGGCAAACTCGGCGCTGTCCCAGGTGTGTCCGGCGTAGCTGGCTTTCACCGCTTCGCCATTGGCGTGGAACAGGCTGAAATCGAAGTTGAAACTATTGGCCTGGTGCCAGCCGAAGGCGCCCGACGAACTGGCGAAGCCTCGGCTGATGGGGCCCGCCGCATAGAAACCGACCAGGTCGACGCCTTGCGCGGCCTGGCTGATCTCTTCCAGTACCTGAGCCAGTGCCGGCAGCGGTCGGGGGTGTGCGTTGTTGCTTTGCCAGGCGTTGTGGTTCAGCAACAGGTACGGATCCTGGGGCAGCAACGGCAGGGTTTCACGCAGCTGTTTCAGGCCAGCGGCCAAGCGTTGGCGGTCCAACTCCGGCTCGCCGGCGAGGGTGATGCCCAGGTCGGCGTGGCGGCCGTCGTTGATCAGTTTCAGGTTGACGCTGGCCTGTTGCACCTGGCCGGCCTGGCGCACCTTGGCGTGGTTGAAGCGTACGAACTCGGACGCTTCATCCGCATAGCCCAGGTGGAATTGTTCGCGATCGGTGATGGCGTGCTTGAGCCACTCCACCAATGCCTTGAAGTTGTTCATCAGGCGTCTCCCCCAAATACGTCGACATCACTGAATACGCAGGCGGGCGACGCATGGCCGACGCGGATCACCTGGTTAGGTTCGCCTTTGCCGCAGTTCGGTGTGCCCAGGACCTTGAAGGTGCTGGCATCGCCAACCGCACTGAGATTGCGCCAGAAGTGTGCGGAAATAGCCCGGTAGTTGGGGTTCTTCACCACACCTTTCAGCTCACCGTTTTCGATCAACTGGCCCCATTCACAGCCGAACTGGAATTTATTGCGCGCATCGTCGATGGACCATGAACGGTTGGTCGACATCAGGATGCCGTTTTCTATGCCGCCGATTAGTTGTGCAAGGCTCTTGTCGCCAGCTTCGATGTTGAGGTTGGCCATGCGGTCGATGGGTGCACGGTTCCAACTGCTGGCCCGGCTGTTGGCCACGCCTGGCATGCCGGAGCGGTATTGCGACAGCGCCCCGCCCAGCGGTTTGAGCAACCGCCCTTCGCGGATCAGGAACTGCTTGCTGGCGCGGGTGCCGTCGTCGTCATGGCGGTAGCTGGCGAGTTGCTCGGGGATGTCTGGGTCGAACGTTACATTGAGCAATTTGGAGCCGTATTGCAGATGGCCGAAGTCGCTGGCCTTCACAAAACTGGTGCCGGCGTAATTGCGCTCGTCCCCCAGAATGCGGTCCAGCTCCAGCGGGTGGCCGATGGATTCGTGGATCTGCAGGATCATCTGATCGGGCATCAGCAGCAGGTCGCGCGGGCCGTTGGGGGTGTTCGGTGCGAGCAGCAGTTGCAGGGCTTCGTCGGCGATGCGTGGCGCGGCACCGATCAGGCCGAAGCGGCTGATCACCTCAAAGCCGCCTTGTTGGCCGAAGTTGCTGCCGCCCAGGGTGCGGCTCTGGCTGTCATTGCCGTCATAGGCCGTGACGTTGACGCCGGGGAACACGAAGCGCTGGGCCTGACGCAGTTCGGCGCCCGCGTTGTTGAGGTAGATCTGCTCGACGTGGGTCAGGCCGAGGCTGACTTCCCAGTTCACCAGGCGCTCGTCCTTGGGCACGGCGGCGGATTCGTCACCCAGCAGTTGGTAACAGTCGCTCAAGGACGGGAAGGGTTGGTCAAGGTCGGGGGACAGGTAGTCCGCCACATCGCTGGAGACGTGCTGGTCGCGCAGGTCGAGCAGCGCGTGGGGCTTGATCAACCGGGCTTGCTGTTCGGCACGCGCAAGGGCGGCTTGCAGGCCAGGCAGGGAAATGTCGTGGGTCGCGGCGTAGGCTTCCACGCCATTGAGACGCACGGTGAGCATGGCGCCTTCGTCGTGGTTCAGGTGGGGTGGTTCGGCGACGTTCTTGCGTACGGCCAGGTAGTGGCCGGACTCGCGCACGTAACGCAGGGAGAAAAATTCGGCGGTGGTGCGCAGGGCACTGAAATGCTGTTTGAGTGTGGCGTGGTGGTCGAACATGGGGCCTTCCTTGTGGGCGGCTCGTCGCGGGCAGGCAGACAGAGTAGCTGATCAAGGAGAGGTTTTGCAGTGAATGGTCGGGCCCCTTCGCGAGCAAGCCCGCTCCCACATTTTGACCGTGTGAACCCGATCAAATGTGGGCGCGGGCTTGCTCGCGAAGGGAGCACCGCGGTGTATCAGTTACTGCGCAGTCGGGCCCACTTCACGCATCGGCTTGCCACGCACCGGCGCATCGCCTGCCACGTAGTAGTCGGCGGTGCTGCGCGGCAGCGGCTGGCGGCCACGGATCTTGTCGGCGATTTTCTCGGCGATCATGATCGTCGGCGCGTTCAGGTTGCCGGTGGTGATGATCGGCATGATCGACGCATCGACCACACGCAGACCCTGCATGCCATGCACGCGGCCTTCGCCATCCACTACAGCCATCTCGTCGGTGCCCATCTTGCACGAGCAGGACGGGTGGAACGCGGTTTCGGCGTGCTCGCGGATGAACTTGTCCAGTTGCTCATCGGTTTGCACGTCGATGCCCGGGCTGATTTCGCGGCCACGGTACGGGTCCAGCGCCGGCTGTTGCATGATTTCACGGGTCAGGCGGATGCCGTCGCGGAATTCCTGCCAGTCCTGCTCGGTAGCCATGTAGTTGAAGAGGATGCTCGGGTAGTCCCGTGGGTTCTTCGACTTCAACTGGATGCGGCCGCGGCTTGGCGAACGCATGGAACCCATGTGCGCTTGGAAACCGTGTTCTTTTACGCCGTTGCTGCCGTTGTAGTTAATCGCGACCGGCAGGAAGTGGTACTGGATGTTCGGCCATTCGAATTCCGGGCGTGAACGGATGAATCCGCCTGCTTCGAACTGGTTGCTGGCGCCGATGCCGGTACCGTTGAACAGCCATTCGGCACCGATCGCCGGCTGGTTGTACCAGAGCAGCGACGGGTACAGCGACACCGGTTGGGTGCACGCATATTGCAGGTACAGCTCAAGGTGGTCCTGCAGGTTTTCGCCGACGCCCGGCAGGTCGTGTACCACCGGGATGTCGAGGCTTTCCAGCAGTTTGGCCGGGCCAACGCCGGAGCGTTGCAGCAGTTGCGGCGAAGCGATTGCGCCGCTGCACACCAGCACTTCCTTGCGAGCGCGGGCTTCAACGCGCTCTTCGGCTGCGCCGATCAGGTAACGCACGCCAACCGCACGCTTGCCTTCAAACAACACTTTGTCGGTGAGGGCGTGGGTGACGATGGTCAGGGTCGAACGCTTTTTAGCCGTGTCCAGGTAACCGCGCGCGGTGCTGGCGCGACGACCGTTAGGCGTCACGGTACGGTCCATCGGACCAAAGCCTTCTTGCTGGTAGCCGTTCAAGTCTTCGGTACGCGGGTAACCGGCTTGTACGCCAGCCTCAACCATCGCGTGGAACAGCGGGTTGTTGCCGGCTTTAGGGGTGGTCACGCTGACCGGGCCATCGCCGCCGTGCCAGTCGTTCGGGCCGATGTCACGGGTTTCGGCTTTGCGGAAATACGGCAGGCAGTCCAGGTACGTCCAGTCTTCCAGACCTGGCAGTTTCGACCAGTTGTCGTAGTCCATGGCGTTACCACGGATGTAGCACATGCCGTTGATCAGCGAAGAACCACCCAGTCCCTTACCGCGACCGCATTCCATGCGACGGCCGTCCATGTGTGGCTCTGGATCGGTCTCGTAGGCCCAGTTGTAGCGGCGGCCTTGCAGCGGGAAGGCCAGGGCGGCTGGCATCTGGGTACGGAAGTCAAGACGGTAGTCGGGGCCGCCGGCTTCCAGCAGCAGAACGGTGACGCCTTCGTCTTCGGTCAGACGGGTCGCCAGGGTGTTACCGGCGGAACCGGCACCTACAATGATGTAATCGTATTCTTGGGACATAAATGCACCCTCTATTGAGATGGTCAGGAGAGGCGAGGGCTTCGCACTCATCGCGGGCAAGCCCGCTCCCACAGGGGAACGCATTCCAAATGTGGGAGCTGGCTTGCCTGCGATGGCGGCCTCGCAGGCAACACCAGGCTCGGGTTTAGAACACCGAGGCGTAATCGCCCAGCTCAACCTGTACCGATTTGATGCGGGTGAAGTTGTTCAGCGAGCTGATCCCGTTCTCACGGCCCACACCGGATTGCTTGTAGCCACCCACTGGCATCTTGGCGTCGGACTCGCCCCAGGCGTTGATCCAGCAGATACCCGCTTCCAGTTGATGAATCACGCGGTGGGCGCGGTTCAGGTCCTTGGTAACCAGGCCGGCAGCCAAGCCGAAGTCGGTATCGTTGGCGCGGCGGATCACTTCTTCTTCGGTCTCGTAGGTGAGGATGCTCATCACCGGGCCGAAGATTTCTTCACGCACGATGACCATGTCGTCGGTGCAGTCGGTGAACACCGTTGGGGCCACGAAGGCGCCTTTGGCGAAGTCGCCGTCGGTCAGGCGGTCGCCGCCGCACAGCAGGCGGGCGCCTTGCTCTTTGCCCTTGGCGATGTAGCCCAGCACGCTTTCCATGTGGGCAAAGCTGACCAGCGGGCCGAAGTTGGTGTTGTCGTCTTCCGGGTTGCCAACGCGGATACGTGCAACACGTTCAACGATCTTGGCTTCGAACGCCGCCTGCAGGTGTTTGGGTACAAACACGCGAGTGCCGTTGGTGCAGACCTGACCGGAGCTGTAGAAGTTGGCCATCATCGCGATGTCAGCCGCGCGATCCAGGTCGGCGTCTTCGAACACGATCAATGGCGACTTGCCGCCCAGTTCCATGGTCACTTCTTTCAGCGAGGAGCTGGAAGCGCTGGCCATGACTTTCTTGCCGGTGTCGGTGCCGCCGGTGAACGAGACTTTCTCGATGCGCGGGTGCTCGGTCAGCCAGGTGCCGACTTCACGGCCGCTGCCGGTCAGTACGTTGAACACGCCAGCCGGAACGCCGGCTTCGGTGTAGATCTCGGCCAGTTTCAGGGTGGTCAGCGAGGTGACTTCGCTGGGCTTGAAGATCATCGCGTTACCGGCGGCCAGGGCCGGTGCGGATTTCCACAGGGCGATCTGGATCGGGTAGTTCCACGCGCCGATACCCGCGACCACGCCCAACGGCTCGCGGCGGGTGTAGACGAACGACGTGTCGCGCAGTGGGATCTGCTCGCCTTCGATGGCCGGCACCAGGCCTGCGTAGTATTCCAGTACGTCAGCGCCAGTGACGATGTCGACGTACTTGGTTTCGGAGAAGGATTTGCCGGTGTCCAGGGTTTCCAGGGCGGCCAGTTCATCGTTGCGCTCGCGCAGGATGTCGACGGCACGGCGCAGGATGCGCGAACGCTCCATGGCGGTCATCGCCGCCCAGATTTTCTGGCCTTTTTCGGCGCTGACCACGGCACGTTCAACGTCTTCTTTGGTTGCGCGTTGCACTTGGGCGAGAACTTCACCGTTAGCCGGGTTGATGGCTTCGAAGGTGGCATCGCTGCCAGCGTCGCTGTAGCCGCCGTCAATGTAGAGTTTTTGCAGTTCGAAACGGGCCATAAAGTCCTCGCAAGTGCATAAGTGGTTGGCGTTAACCGCCGAAAAGTGAGCCATAAGGGTGTGGCAACACTGAGCGGCAGCAGTTCAGGGGTTGAGCGGTTATGTGTGCTCTAACTCACCTGCTTGGCCAATTGGAAATCCATGTATTCGTAAGCGATCCGTTGCGCCTGTTCCGTGTCGAAAGCGTCTCCCGACAGGGCGCCGCGCAACCATAAACCGTCGATCAGGGCTGCCAGGCCTCTGGCTGCTTTGCGTGCGTGCGGCAGTGGCAGCACTCGGCGGAACTGGCAGCACAGGTTGGAATACAGACGTTGATCGTTGATCCGCTGCAACCTGTGCAATGACGGGTGATGCATGCTGGTGGCCCAGAAGGCCAGCCAGGTTTTCATTGCCGGTCCGTTGACCTGGCTGGCGTCGAAGTTGCCCTCGATGATCACCCGAAGGTGCGCCCGTGGGCTGTCGTCCTTCAGCGCAAGCCTGCGTTCGTGGACGTTCTCGATCAGCGCGTTCATCAAATAGCGCATCGTCGCTGCAATAAGGCCGTTCTTGTCCTTGAAGTAGTGACTGATGATGCCGTTCGAGACGCCGGCCAAACGGGCGATCAGCGCAATGCTGGCATCTCCCATCCCGACCTGATCGATCGCCGTCAGCGTGGCTTCGATCAACTGCTGGCGGCGTATGGGTTGCATACCGACCTTGGGCATGTAGCACCTCTCCTTAGGCCTGCCGACGAGCGATGAACGTTCGTCGACTTGAAGGCCAGTCTATTTTGTTTTGATTGAACGTTCAATCAACAAAGAATAAGCTCTGCGACAAATGGTCGCTGCCTACAGGTATTTCCTACAAATGGGCGGCGACATCTGACACCTGCGAAAACCCCTGAAACGGGCCATATATGGGCCTGGCACCGCCTCGGCGGGGCACAAGGATTTTCGGGGTGTCTTTATAACACCCGTCCGTCGACTGCCGAAAAATCGATGTTCCGGGATAACCGTTGCCTTGTGTTTCTCTCTCGCACTGCCCGGAGCATCTGCGCCATGAGTTCTGCCTCTCTTATAAAGACCCCGCCGGAAAAGGTCAGGGTCAACGGTTGGGTGTTCTACACCTCCACCGCGCTGATTCTGCTGTTGACTGCCATCCTGATCATCGCCCCGCAGGAGGCCGGGCGCATGCTCGGCATCGCCCAGGCCTGGCTGTCGAAAAGCTTCGGCTGGTATTACATGGTGGTCATCGCCGCCTACCTGGTGTTTGTGGTCGGCCTGGCGTTTTCGTCCTATGGCAAGTTGAAACTGGGCAGCAAGGACGACACCCCGGACTTCAGCTACGGCGCCTGGGCCGGCATGTTGTTCTCGTCGGGTATCGGCATCTCGCTCCTGTATTTCGGCGCTTCGGAGCCGCTCGACCACTACTTCAACCCGCCTGAAGGCGCAGCGGCCAGCAATGGCGCCGCTCGCCAGGCGTTGCAATTGACTTTCTTGCATTGGGGCCTGCATGGCTGGGCGATCTATGCCCTGGTCGGCCTGGCCGTGGCGTACTTTGCCTACCGTCACAACCAGCCGCTGGCCTTGCGCTCGGCGCTGTACCCGCTGGTGGGCGAGCGTTGGGTGAAAGGCGCGGCTGGCCACGCGGTGGACGGTTTCGGTATGTTCGTGACCCTGCTCGGCCTGGTGACCAACCTGGGGATCGGCGCGATGCAAGTGTCGTCCGGGTTGGAAAACCTGTTCGGCATGCAGCACAGCAACACCAACCTGTTGATCGTGATCATCGTGATGAGCACGGTGGCGACCATCGCTGCTGTGTCGGGCGTGGAGAACGGCATTCGCCGCCTGTCCAACCTCAACATCGTGCTGTTCAGCGGGTTGCTGATTTTCGTGCTGTTGTTCGGCCCGACCCTGCACTTGCTCAACGGCCTGGTGCAGAACACCGGTGACTACCTCAACGGCATCATCCTGAAAACCTTCGACCTCTACGTGTACGAAGGCGACGCCGACAAGACCGAACGCTGGATGGGCCTGTGGACGCTGTTCTATTGGGCCTGGTGGATTTCCTGGGCGCCATTCGTGGGCATGTTCATCGCGCGTATTTCCCGTGGTCGCACGGTGCGTGAACTGGTCGCCGGCGTGTTGCTGATCCCGCTGGGCTTTACCCTGGCGTGGCTGTCGATCTTCGGCAACTCGGCGTTGGACCTGGTGCTGAATCACGGTGCGGTGGAACTGGGCAAGACGGCGTTGGAGCAGCCGTCGATGGCTATCTACCAACTGCTTGAGCATTACCCTGCGTCGAAAATCGTCATCGGGGTGTCGATCTTTGTGGGCTTTGTGCTGTTCCTGACCCCGGCGGATTCTGGCGCGGTGATGATGGCCAACCTTTCCTGCAAAGGCGGCAATGTGGACGAAGACGCGCCGCATTGGTTGCGGATCTTCTGGTCGGCGGTGATCACCCTGGTGACTATCGGCCTGCTGTTTGCCGGCAACTTCGAAGCCATGCAGACCATGGTGGTGCTGGCGGGGCTGCCGTTCTCGGTGGTGCTGATCCTGTTTATGTTCGGCTTGCACAAAGCCATGCGCCAGGACGTGGCGATGGAACAGGAGCAGGCGCAATTGGCCGAGCGTGGCCGCCGTGGTTTCAGCGAGCGTTTGACCGCGCTGGACCTGCAACCGAGCCAGGGGACCGTGCAACGCTTTATGGACAAGCACGTCACGCCGGCGCTGGACGAAGCGGCGATTGCGTTGCGTGATCAGGGGCTGGAAGTGCAGACGTTGCTGGGTAAATCCAAGCGCTGCATTGGGGTGCGGATCGAGATGGAGGAGGGCAACCCGTTTGTTTACGAAGTGAGCCTTGATGCTTATTCGTCGGCGCCCAACGATGTGCCTGAGGAGGAGCGTACGCGTTACTACCGCGCCGAGGTTTACCTGCACAACGGGCCTCAGGAATACGACCTGATGGGCTTCACCCAGGAACAGATCACCCGGGATGTGCTCGATCAGTTTGAAAGCCATCGGCAACTCCTTGGCCGGGTCTATAGCTGATAGTTGAAACGAGCGGCGCCCTCACTGGCACCGCTTTCTTATGTCGTACATAGATCAAAATGTGGGAGCGGGCTTGCTCGCGAATGCGGTGTATCAGTGGCAGATGTGCTGACTGACACACCGCATTCGCGAGCAAGCCCGCTCCCACATTTGCTTTGCGGTGTGGCTTAACCCAGGTTTTTGCCTAAGAGCGCGTGATACAACTCACTGTCCCCCAGAATCCCCACCACCTTGTCATTGTCCCGCAACACCAACTTATTCCCCGTGTGATAGCGAATCTGCAGTGCATCACGCATGCCGATGTTCGAGTCCACCAGCGTCGGCACTCGACCCAAACCTTCCACCGGTTGCCCCGGCGCCCAGTTCTGCAGGTTCAACGGCGTGCCATTCTGGCGTGCGCCCTTGATGACGTTGCCTTCAGTCAGGTCCAGCCACGAGTCACCGCCCGGGTCCAGGCTGATCGAGCCGTTGACGTGGGTGCAGTTATCCACCGTGCGCATCAGGCTGCGACCGCACAACACATTCAGCGGGTTGGTATGCGCGACAAACGTGCGCACATAGTCGTCCGCCGGGTTCAGCACGATCTCTTCCGGCACGCTGTACTGGATGATCTTGCCATCCTTCATGATCGCGATTCGGCTGCCCAGTTTGAGCGCCTCATCAAGGTCGTGACTCACAAACACGATGGTCTTGCTCAGCTTGCGCTGCAGCTCCAGCAATTCATCCTGCAAGCCTTGGCGGATCAGCGGGTCGAGGGCAGAGAAGGGTTCGTCCATCAGCAGGATATCGGCGTCCATTGCCAATGCGCGGGCCAGGCCAACGCGTTGCTGCATGCCGCCGGAGAGTTCGTCCGGCTTCTTGTTGCGCCACTGGGTCAGGCCCACCAGCTCGAGTTTTTCATCCACCAGCTTGCGCCGGTCTTTCTCCGGACGACCCTGCATTTCCAGGCCGAAGCTGATGTTCTCGCGCACGGTCAGCCAAGGCATCAGGGCGAACTTCTGGAACACCATGGCGATGCGTTTGGTGCGCATCATTTTCAGCTCGGCGGGCGTGCAGGACGCGATGTCGATCTGGCGCCCTTCATGCTCCACGAACAATTGGCCACGGCTCACGGTGTTGAGGCCGTTGATGCAGCGCAGCAAACTGGATTTGCCGGAGCCGGAGAGACCCATCAGCACGCAGATCTCGCCTTTCTCGACATCCAGGCTGGCTTTTTCAACGCCGACAATCTGCCCGGTCTTTTTCAGGATCTCGTTACGGCTCATGCCCTGGTCCAGCAGCTTGAGCGCTTCGCGTGGGTCTTTGGAGAAGATTACGTCGACATTGTCGAATCGGATAATGCTCATGCATCACCCCCTACTTTAGCGTCGGGTTGTTTGCAGATGCGGTCGAGCATGATCGCCAGCAATACGATTGCCAGGCCGGCTTCAAAGCCCAGGGCAATGTCCGCTGTGTTGAGTGCGTTGACCACCGGTTTGCCGAGGCCGTCGGCGCCGACCAGGGCCGCGATTACCACCATCGACAACGACAGCATGATGCATTGGGTAATGCCGGCGGCAATGCTCGGCATGGCGTGGGGCAGTTCAATGCGCGAGAGCAACTGACGGCGCGAGCAGCCAAAGGCCTTGCCGGCGTCCATCAACTCTTGCGGTACGTCTCGGATACCCAGGTAGGTCAGGCGGATCGGTGCGGCAATCGCGAATACCACCGTGGAAATCAGCCCAGGCACCACACCCAGCCCGAAGAGGGTCAGGGTAGGGATGAGGTAGACGAAGGTCGGTACGGTCTGCATCAGATCGAGCACCGGCCGCATCATGGTGTAGAACATCGGTTTGTGCGCGGCAACAATGCCCAGCGGCACGCCGATGACCACGCAGACCAGGGTGGCGAACAGCACTTGCGCCAGGGTCTCCATGGTTTCCTGCCAATACCCCAGGTTGAGGATCAGCAGGAACGAGGCGATGACAAAAACAGTCAGTCCCCATTTACGTTGAATAAAGTGAGCCAACAGCGCAATCAGACCGATCAATGCCAGCGGATTGAACCAGGTCAGCGCGAACGTCACGCCGTGGATCATCGTTTCCAGTGTCGATGCGATCGCGTCGAAGTAGTTGGCACCGTGTTGGGTCAACCATTCAACGAAGGCAGCGATGTACTGGCCTAGTGGGATTTTCTGTTCAGTCAGCATGGTAGTGAATGTCCACATGCGAAGAGGGAAAACATCCCGGGGCAGCGCACCGCCCCGGGGTCAGCGGTTGCTATTTGGCGAGGTAAGCTTTCACGGCGTCGAGCCCAGGTTTGCCGTCAACGGTGGTGACACCGGCGAGCCAGGTGTCGAGTACTTGAGGGTTTTTCTTCAGCCAGGCTTTCGCGGCGGCGTCGGGTTTCATCTTGTCGTCCAGGACATTACCCATCAGGGTGCTTTCCATGTTCAGGGTGAACGACAGGTTTTTCAGCAACTGGCCAACGTTGCTGCATTCCTGCGTGTAGCCCTTACGAACGTTGGTGTAGATGGTGGCCTGGCCGTAGTTGGGGCCGAACGAATCGTCACCCCCGGTCAGGTACTTCATCTTGAAACGGGTGTTCATCGGGTGCGGCTCCCAGCCGAGGAACACGATGGCCTGGTCGCGCTTGGTCGCGCGTTCAACCTGGGAGAGCATGCCGGCTTCGCTGGACTCGACGACTTTGAAGCCGGCGGTTTTCAGGCCGAAGGCGTCTTTGTCGATCAGCGTCTGGATGGTGCGGTTACCGTCGTTGCCCGGCTCGATACCGTAGATCTTGCCGCCCAGCTCATCCTTGAATTTGGCGATATCGGCGAAGTCCTTCAGGCCTTTGTTGTACAGCGCTTCCGGGACCGCGAGGGTGTATTTGGCGTTCTCCAGGTTGGCGCGTACGGTTTCCACGGTGCCGGCATCACGGTACTGCTTGATGTCGTTTTCCATGGTCGGCATCCAGTTGCCGAGGAAAACGTCCATGTTCTTGCCGTCGGCCAGTGACTTGTAGGTCACCGGTACCGAAATCATCGTGGTGCGTGGCTTGTAGCCCAGGCCCTTGAGAATTTCGCTGGTAGTCGCGGTAGTGACGGTGATGTCGGTCCAGCCGACATCGGAGAAGTTGACGGTCTGACATTGTGCCGGTTCTGCAGCATGCGCCACGACTGGCAAACTCAGCATGGCGGCCAACAACAACTGGGGTGAACCTTTCATCTGGGTAGACTCCTGTGTTTTTTCTGGCGGCATCTGCCGCGCTTTATAAGTGTTGCGGTTGGTGCGTGCGACAACAGCTCTGGCACGGTGCCTTGCAAACGAGTCGAGACTGATCATGTACCAGTGAAAATCTGACGCCTACAGGGGGCGTCGTATCCAGTACAGGGATGGTCGTATCCAGTGTCGGTGACGTCGCTTACAGATTTTTCCCGAGGCAAAACTGCAGTTTTTGCCCATCTGCACCGTTAAAAACGGCCAAAACCAGTGATCGTACGCAAGCGACGCTCGTGAGCATGAGTGCGTCGGTGTGAGACGCCGTGACGGCCAGTAAAAGCTTGATGATGCCGCCATCTGGGCGATCTGAGCGTAGCAGCTCCTTGGTGTCCGGCCTGCTCACCTGCGGAGTTCCACGTTAATGGCTATCAGCGTTTTCGACCTGTTCAAGATCGGCATCGGGCCTTCGAGTTCTCACACCGTCGGCCCCATGCGCGCCGCGGCGTTGTTCGTCCAGGCATTACGTGGACGTGAACTGTTGGAACAGGTTCGCCGCGTCGAAGTTCAGCTGTACGGATCCTTGTCGGCCACCGGCATCGGTCACGGCAGCGATACTGCGACCATCATGGGCCTGATGGGCGAATGGCCGGACGCAATTGATCCGTCGCAAATCGGCGGCCGTATCCACACCCTGCGCGAGACCGACACCCTGTTGCTGGACGGGCGTTTGCCGGTGCCGTTTGTGTGGGCGCGGGACATGCGCCTGCTCGACGAAAACCTGCCGTTCCATCCCAACGCCATGACCCTGGTGGTGCACGGCGATAACGGCGAACTGCACCGCGATACCTACTATTCAGTAGGTGGCGGTTTTGTGGTGGATGAAGCCCAGGCGCAAAGCGGCGTGGCCGATATGGACCGTACCGAGTTGCCTTACGACTTTTCCAGCGCGGTGGAGCTGCTGCAGTTGTGCAAGACCCACAACCTGCGCGTCGCCGAGTTGATGCTGGCTAACGAAAAAGTTTGGCGCTCTGAAGAAGAAATCCGCAGCGGCCTGATGAAACTCTGGCGCGCCATGCAGGATTGCGTGGAGCAGGGCCTCAAGCACGAAGGCATCCTGCCTGGCGGCCTGAACGTGCGGCGACGCGCCGCCAAGTTGCATCGCAGCCTGCAAGAGTTGGGTAAGCCGAACGTGATCGGCTCGACCTTGAGCGCCATGGAGTGGGTGAACCTGTTCGCCCTGGCGGTGAACGAGGAAAACGCCGCCGGTGGGCGCATGGTCACCGCCCCCACCAACGGCGCGGCGGGGATCATCCCGGCGGTGCTGCACTACTTTATGAAGTTCAGCGAGGAAGTCACCGAAGCCAACGTGGTCGACTACCTGCTCGGCGCGGCGGCGGTGGGGATCCTGTGCAAGAAGAACGCCTCGATCTCCGGTGCCGAAGTGGGCTGCCAGGGCGAAGTAGGCTCGGCCTGCGCGATGGCTGCCGCCGGGCTGGCGGAGATCCTCGGTGCCACGCCGGAGCAACTGTGCAACGCGGCCGAAATCGGCCTGGAACATAACCTCGGCCTCACCTGCGACCCAGTGGGCGGGCTGGTGCAAGTGCCGTGCATCGAGCGCAATGCGATTGCCGCGGTGAAGGCGATCAACGCCGCGCAGATGGCGCTGCGCGGTGATGGGCAGCACTTTATCTCGCTGGACCGGGTGATTCGCACGATGCGCGATACCGGGGCGGATATGCATGACAAGTACAAAGAGACGTCGCGGGGTGGGTTGGCGGTGAGTGCTGTGGAGTGTTGATGGTTTTGTAGTGAGCGGGCTTGTCGAATCGTCGCACCGCCCGCGCTGGGTGGCGAAGCCGCCCCAATAAAGGCACCACATAGTGTCAGTTAATACCGAGTCGCCTGATTTTAGGGCGGCTTCGCCACCCAGCGCGGGGCAAGCCCGCTCACTACAAGTGAACACCCGAACCAAAAACGCCACCTTTTAGCGCGTCGCAAACAGATAAGTAGCCTCCAAACGATTCCGCGCCTGACCACCTGTCACCCGTGCTTGTGGTGACAGACGTTTCCCACACCCGCAAAGCGCCTTCCCACAAGTGCTACCGAACTGCTCACAGCCCTTGAGCAGGTTCGCTCCTACGACTAATTCCGGCTATATCCGTACGTGCTGCGCGGGCTTATTTAGACGCGTCATGAGGTCGTTTTTAGGAGTTATTGGACGGCCATTCAATTTTAGGCATGGCATTTGCTCTATCCATTCAAAGCCTCTCGCTCCGTTTTTTACAGGCAGGGATGAAGAGCGCCATAACAAGAGCCTCGCCTGAGGCCATCACCCGCTTTGTGTGAGGAGATACCGCGATGACGTCGTTCAACTCAGGGGCCCAACCCCAGAACCGTGCGCCTCAATCCATCGGCTTTTTGCTGCTGGACAATTTCACGCTGATTTCCCTGGCGTCCGCAGTCGAACCCCTGCGCATGGCCAACCAGCTCTCCGGCCGCGAGCTGTATCGCTGGACGACCCTGAGTGTCGACGGAAACCAGGTGTGGGCCAGCGACGGTCTGCAAATCACGCCCGACGCCTCCATGCACAAAGCCCCGGCCCTGGACACGGTGATCGTCTGCGGCGGCGTGGGTATCCAGCGCACGGTTACCCGTGAGCATGTGTCGTGGCTGCAAAGCCAGGCGCGCCAGTCCCGGCGCCTGGGCGCGGTGTGCACTGGCAGTTGGGCCCTGGCCTGCGCCGGTCTGCTCGACGGCTTTGATTGCAGCGTGCACTGGGAATGCCTGGCCTCGATGCAGGAAGCCTTCCCCCGCGTGGCCATGAGCACACGCCTGTTCACCCTCGACCGCAACCGTTTCACCAGCTCCGGCGGCACCGCGCCGCTGGACATGATGCTGCACCTGATCAGCCGCGACCACGGCCGTGAACTGTCGGCCGCGATCTCGGAAATGTTTGTCTACGAACGCATTCGCAACGAACAGGATCACCAGCGTGTGCCACTCAAGCACATGCTGGGCACCAACCAGCCGAAGCTGCAGGAAATTGTCGCGCTGATGGAAGCCAACCTGGAAGAACCGATCGACCTGGACGAACTGGCGGTATACGTCGCCGTGTCCCGTCGCCAGTTGGAGCGGTTGTTCCAGAAGTACCTGCACTGCTCTCCGTCGCGCTACTACCTCAAGCTGCGCCTGATTCGCGCACGGCAGTTGCTCAAGCAAACGCCGATGTCGATCATCGAAGTGGCGTCGGTGTGCGGGTTTGTATCCACGCCGCACTTCTCCAAGTGCTACCGCGAATACTTCGGCATTCCGCCACGGGATGAGCGCGTTGGCTCCAACACCACCCAACAGGTGGCGATGATGCCGATTCCGCAGGCATTGGTGTTGTCACCGTTGTCGGGGCCGATGTCGGCGTTGAGCCAGGCCAGGAACGAGTCGACTTTCGCCAGCGTAAGGCTCTAGACCGAGTCGCCTGCATTCGCGAGCAAGCCCGCTCCCACATTTTGATTTGTGAACACAGTCAAATGTGGGAGCTGGCTTGCCTGCGATAGCGAACTATCAGGTGCCCGAGTTCTGCTTGAACTGCACCAAAGCCGGCAACAACTGCTTGTCGATCGCCTGCCGCACCGCCGGCAAGATCGTCGCGCTGCCGGTGTACATCTGCTCAACCATGCCCTTGAGTGCCTTGGCCCGCGCCGGGCTCAAGCCGCGCACCGCGCACTCGCAGGCCTGCTCGGCGGTGGCACCACTGGACACTTCGAAACCCAGCGAGCGCAGTTGGCCCAGCAGGTCATCCTGGTCAATCAAATCCGCGTGCATCATGACGTTTAATCCTGGTGAGTGAAGCGGGGTTCGACCTTGATTCTGGTAGTCGCTCAAACAGTCGGCAAGGGCAGAATGCGCGAATGCCTCGTATGGCTATGAATGTGTCGTTTTCGGGTCATGCAGCGAAGGCACTTACCGGCACACTGAACCCAGGCACACAGCTTGACGGTTTGGTCACCCTCGAGATGTACCGCTCACACAAGGCACTTGCGCCCCGATCCAGTCACGGCTGGTCGGGGCTTTTTTATCGGCCCGGCAAACCGATGACGCGGCCGAGCAGGGCAGGCCTGGGCAGCTCGCCCTGTGCCGCGATGAGGGATGAGAGCCGCGCCAGCGTGGCCTCGGTGAACGGCGTCGAGCGCGGACCGGCGAGGTCGACATGCAGCAACATCTGTTCGTTGCCGGCCAGCTCTTTCTCATCCCCGGCTGAATGCAGGCTGTGATAGAGGTGCAGGCGCTTGGCGTCGTGGGCGATCAGTTGCGTGCGTACCTCGACGTCGGCGCCGAGCTTCACTTCGTGCAGGTAGTTCAGGTGCAACTCCAGGGTGAACAGTGAGTGACCGCTGGCTTCGCGGTTTTCACTGGTAAGCCCCAGGGTGTCCATCAGCGCGTCGGTGGCGTAGCTGAAGATCAGCAAGTAGAACGCATCGCGCAGGTGGCCGTTGTAATCCACCCAGTCAGGCTGGATTTTGGTCGTGTAGGTCATCAGAGCAGGCATCACATAAATTCCGAAGATGTACGCGGTCAAAAATGTGGGAGCTGGCTTGCCTGCGATAGCGGTGGTGAGGCTTACATCGCTATCGCAGGCAAGCCAGCTCCCACATTGGTTATTCGGCGAAGCTCATGCCGTGCTTGGCCTTAGTGGTTTTCACCGCGTCCAGCACCGCCAGCAGGCAATCATCACGATAGCGCTCCAGCGCAGAAATGCTGTGTTTACCCAGCTGATCGCTGGTGCCATCGACCACATCGTCAATCAGCTTGTCGGTCAGTTCCGGCGCCGGTAGGTAAGTCCACGGCAGTTGCAGCGCCGGGCCGAACTGCGCCATGAAGTGCCGCATGCCGGCATCGCCACCCGCCAGGGTGTAGGTCAGGAAGGTGCCCATGAACGACCATCGTAGCCCCGCGCCAAAGCGGATGGCGTCATCGATTTCGCCCGTGGTGGCCACGCCGTCATTGACCAGGTGCAGCGCCTCACGCCACAGCGCTTCCAGCAGGCGGTCGGCGATAAATCCAGGCACTTCCTTGCGCACATGCAAGGGCCGCATGCCGAGGGATTCATACACCTTGATTGCCGCCTGAATGGCCTCAGGCGCAGTGTTCTTGCCGCCGACGACTTCCACCAGCGGCAACAGGTATACCGGGTTGAACGGGTGGCCGACCACGCAACGCTCAGGGTGAGTCGAGCTCTCGTAGAACTCGCTTGGCAACAGGCCGGAGGTACTCGAACCAATCAACGCATTCGGCTTGGCTGCCGCGCTGATCTTGCTGTGTAACGCCAGCTTCAGCTCCAGGCGTTCCGGGGCGCTTTCCTGGATGAAGTCGGCGTCTTTCACGCACGCTTCGATAGTGTCGACAAAGCGCAGGCGGTCCTGGGACGCGCCCGGTGCCAGGCCTTGTTTCTCAAGGGCGCCCCAGGCGTTGGCGACGCGCTTGCGCAGGGCGGCTTCGGCACCGGGCGCCGGGTCCCAGGCGATTACATCCAGGCCGTGGGCCAGGGCGCGGGACACCCAGCCGCTGCCGATAACGCCGCTGCCGAGGGCGGCGAAGGTTTTGATGTCAGTGATAAAACGCATGGGAAATTCCTAAAGAGTTCGGTGATCACCTGTGGGAGCTGGCTTGCCTGCGATAGCGGTGTGTCAGTTGATGTATTTGACGGCTGACGTACCGCAATCGCGGGCAAGCCCGGCTCCCACAGGGTTTTGTGGTGTTTGGGAGTCAGCCGCGTTTGGTCAGGCCCATCTTGATTCGGCCCTCCGCCGGGGTCATGACCCGAGCACCCAACCGGCTGAGGATTTCACTCGCGCGCTCCACCAGTTGCCCGTTGGTGGCGAGCACGCCTTTGTCCAGCCACAGGTTGTCTTCCAGGCCTACCCTCACGTTGCCGCCCAGCAGCACCGCTTGCGCGGCCATTGGCATTTGCATGCGACCGATGCCGAAACCGGCCCACACCGCGTCGGCGGGCAGGTTGTCGACCATGGCTTTCATGGTGGTGGTGTCGGCCGGCGCGCCCCAGGGAATGCCCAGGCACAGCTGGAACAGGGGGTTGTCGAGCAGGCCTTCCTTGATCATCTGTTTGGCAAACCACAGGTGACCGGTGTCGAAAATTTCCAGTTCGGGCTTAACGCCCAGCTCTTGGATGCGCTTGGCGCCAGCCCTTAGTTGCGCCGGGGTGGACACGTAAATGGTGTCGCCATCGCCGAAGTTCAGGGTGCCGCAGTCCAGGGTGCAGATTTCCGGCAGCAGCTCTTCCACATGGGCCAGGCGGGTCAACGGGCCGACCAGGTCGGTGTTGGGGCCGAACTCCATCGGGTGCTCGCCGCCGCCGATCTCCAGGTCGCCGCCCATGCCGGCGGTGAGGTTGACGATGATGTCGATGTCGGCCTCACGGATGCGTTCCATCACTTCGCGGTACAGGGCCACGTCACGGCTGAACTTGCCGGTCTCGGGGTCGCGCACGTGGCAGTGGACCACGGTGGCGCCGGCCTTGGCGGCTTCCACCGCAGCGGCGGCGATTTGTTTAGGGGTGACCGGCACGTGCGGGCTTCTGCTGGTCGTGTCGCCAGCACCGGTGAGTGCGCAGGTGATGATGACGTCATGGTTCATGGGGCGGTTCCTTACAGGCGTAGTGGTGCCGTTCGCAGCCGCTTGTGGCTGCGAAACGGTGATTGAATAGGGGTTACTTGCTGGTCAATTGCAGGTTGGCCGCAGCCGGTTTGCCATCGAAGGTGGTCACACCTTCCAGCCAACGAGCCTGGTCTTGCGGGTGATCCTTGAGCCACTGTTTGGCGGATTCGAGGGCGTCCTTGTGATCCAGCAACGGCTGCATCATCCGGCTCTCGTCGGCGGCGGTGAAGGTGAGGTTGGTCAGCAGTTTGTGCACGTTGGGGCACTGCTCGGCGTAGGTGGGTGCGGTCACGGTCCACACGGTCGCCATGCCTTCGTTCGGCCCCAGGGCGTCGTCGCTGCCGGTGAGGTAAGTCATGGCGACGTTGACGTTCATCGGGTGCGGCGCCCAGCCAAAGAACACTACGGCCTCCTTGCGGCGTACCGCCCGGTCGACGGCGGCGAGCATGCCGGCTTCACTGGATTCCACCAGTTGGAACTTGCCCAGGCCGAACTGGTTCTTGGCGATCATCGCCTTGATCTGCGTGTTGGCGCCTGAGCCGGGCTCGATGCCGTAGATCTTGCCGCCCAGCTCTTTTTCGAATTTGGCGATGTCGGCGAAGGTTTTCAGGCCCTTGTCCGCCAGGTAGGTCGGCACGGCGAGGGTGGCGCGCGCGTCTTCCAGGCTCGGTTTGTCGAGGACCTTGACTTGCTTGGCGTCGACGAATGGGGTGATGGTCTGGGTCATCAGCGGGTTCCAGTAGCCCAGGAACATATCCAGGCGCTGGTCGCGGATGCCGGCAAAGATGATTTGCTGAGAGGCGCTGGTCTGTTTGGTCTTGTAGCCGAGGCCGTCGAGCAAGACTTGGGTCATGGCGCTGGTGGCGATTACGTCGGTCCAGTTCACCACACCCATGCGCACGTTCTGGCAGGACGCCGCATCGGCGGCCATTACGTGGGTGCTCAAGATGGCGCTGGCGCTGAGTGCGAGCACGCAGCGGCGGATCAGTCGGTTCATGGTGGATCCCTCGGCAGGTCGTTATTGTGGGGGCCGGCGTCTTTGTGCGCCGTGGGATCACGTTACGTAGCTTTGGGGGCGACAAAACGCACGGCGGCGACCCGCTCTTGCACTGCAGCGACCTGTGCTCTTGAATGGCCCGTTGAACTGGCGTATCACAGTGAGCACGCTGCCCGTACTACGAGAGCGCCACCATGTCCCAGGATTTCTACTTTCTGCTGATGCCGGGTTTTTCGGCCATCGGGTTTATCTCCGCCCTGGAGCCGCTGCGAGTGGCCAACCGCTTTCGCGGCGAGTTGTACCGCTGGCACATATTGAGCGCGGACGGCGGCGCGGTGCTGGCGAGCAATGGCATGTCGGTCAACGCCGACGCCGCGTTGGAACCGCTGAAAAAAGGCGCGACGTTGTTGGTGGTGGCGGGCTTTGAACCCTTGCAGTTCGCCACGCCCGCGCTGGAACACTGGCTGCGCCGCCTCGACCATGACGGCGTGACCCTCGGCGCCATCGACACCGGCGCCTGCGTGCTCGCCGAAGCAGGTTTGCTCGACGGTCACCGCCTGACGCTGCACTGGGAAGCCATCGACGCGTTCAAGGAATCCTACCCGCAGCTCACAGTGACCCAGGAACTCTTCGAAATCGACCGTCGCCGTATCACCTGCGCCGGCGGCACCGCGTCCATCGACCTGATGCTCGACCTGATCGCCCAGGCTCATGGCTCGGAGCTGGCGATCCAGGTTTCCGAACAATTCGTGCTCGGCCGTATCCGCCCACGCAAAGACCACCAGCGCATGCAGATCGCCACGCGCTACGGCATCAACAACAAAAAACTGGTGCAAGTGATCGGCGAGATGGAGCAACACACCGAGCCGCCCCTGAGCACATTGGCGCTGGCCGACGCGATCAACGTAACGCGGCGTCAGCTGGAGCGCCTGTTTCGCCTGCATTTGAACGACACCCCGAGCAACTTCTACCTCGGCCTGCGCCTGGAAAAAGCCCGGCAGTTGCTGCGCCAGAGCGATCTGAGTGTGCTGGAAGTGAGTATTGCCTGCGGGTTTGAGTCACCGTCGTATTTCACGCGGAGTTATCGGGCACGGTTTGCGAAATGCCCAAGGGAGGATCGGCGACGGGAGGTGGTTTGACGGCTGATTATAGTCAATTATACTCGTGACTATAATTTATAGCCCTTTCCATAATTGAGTATAAAAGCATGTCCAAGAACAGCGGCTTTGTGTTCCGCCGCCCCGACCTGGCAAGCAGCATTGCCGATGGCCTGGTGGGGGCCGGTATTCAGGATTTCACCTCTGGCCTGTTTCTCGCGGCGCCGCGTCGCACGGGCAAAAGTACTTTTTTGCGTGAGGACCTTGTACCTGAATGCCAGGCGCGTGGTTGGCTGGCGGTGTATGTCGACCTGTGGGCCGACAAGGAAAAAGACCCCGCCGACCTGATCTCCAGCGCCATTGCCGGTGCCCTGGTGCCCTTTGAAAAGGGCATCCGCAAACTGGCCAAGAATATCGGCATTGAAAAGCTCAGCTTCCTACGCACCTTGTCCTGGGATTTCACCAAGCCGCAATTGCCTGCAGGCGCGACACTGACGCAAGCGCTGGAGCTGCTTCACAGCGCTGCCGAGAAAACCGTCGTGCTGGTGATCGACGAAGCCCAGCACGCGCTCACCACCGAAGCGGGTGTTAACGCGATGTTTGCCCTCAAGGCCGCCCGAGACCAGCTCAACCAAGGTCGTGAAGGCGAGGGCAGCGGGTTGCGCCTGGTGTTCACGGGGTCAAATCGCGACAAGCTTGCCCATCTGGTATTAGGTAAAAGCCAGCCGTTCTTCGGGTCCAGCATCACGCCATTTCCACTGCTGGGCAAAGCATTCACACAGGCCTACACCGTGTACCTCAACGGCCTTCTGGCCAAGACCAACCAGTTCAATGCGGCCGACATCGATGAAGCGTTCGAGCTGGTGGGCCGTCGTCCGGAAATGTTGCGCACCATTATTGGTGAGGTGGCATTGGAACTGGGGGAGGCGAGCAATCTCGGCCAACTGCTGCACAGTCGCGCCGAACTGCTGCGCGCCGGCGTTTGGACCGAATTCGAAAGTGCCTGGAACGCCCTCACCATTCCCCAGCGTGCGGTGCTGGAAGTGATGGTGGAGCGCTCCCAGAACAACGAACCGTTCGCGCCGTTTACCGACAGCACCATCACGGCCGTCAGCAAGGCGTTGGAAGACATGGGCAGCGACGTAGTGCCGGGCACCCAGACCATTCAGGCCTGTATCGAGGCCTTGCGCGATAAAGAGCTGGTATGGAAGTCGAGCCGGGGGGGCTATGCGCTGGAAGACAAATCCTTCGGGGATTGGCTGCAGCACCGGCGCCGTACAGCTGCCTGAAGAACACAGAGATCAAATGTGGATTTTTAGTGTGGCTTACTTCTTGACCAGTGCCGAACACGCCGCCTTGTACGCCTCATGCTGATATTTGTTCAGCGTCACCGGCAAGTCAAAGGTGTGCTTCTTGTTCTGTGCATTGATGGTCTGCGGCGACAACAGCGTCACCTCAACACCGTCCAGCAACTGAAATACCCCTTCAATCTTGAACGTGGTCGGGCCACCGGCGAATTCGCCTTTCTTGCTGCGTTTCTTGATCGCGATACGTTCGATAGCATTTGACTGCACAAACGCCTTCACCTGAGCGGCGAAGGCTTTGACGTTGGCCGCTTCATCGTCGTCTTCAAGGGCGATTTTTTTCGTGGCCAGAGCGATGTGGGTCAACACCTGGTTGTCCAGGGAGGCGACGGCGATGATGGCTTCGCTGCCTTTGATTTCGATGCCGCAGATAGTCATGTTCAAGCCTATGGGGATGAGAGGGTGTCAGTAATGCCGATCTTCTTCTTTGTGCTGGTAGATCCGGTGCACCGTCCAGAACATCAGCATCAAGCATAAAATCATCAGGCCAGCACTTGCGCTCATGATGTAGAAATTGGGCGAGCTCGATTTGAGGTTTGCCTTGATGTTATGCACTGTCGGAAACCACTTCGAATACACCACTGGCACCGGGCCGCCCACTACGTAGCCTGGGTCGTCAACGTAGCTGCTGTTGCTCACCATGCCTTCTTCGCGTTGGCCGTCATGGGTGAACGTGTAATAAACGTTGGTGCTAGAGGCTCGGAGGCCAACACTTTCAAGCTGGGTGATCTGCCCCATTGTTTCTACGGGCGCCGCTTTGATCAAGGCGTAGGGTGCGCCCCGGTCCTTGGACAGAAATAGCATCAGGCAGAGTACGAGCATGAAGAAAAACAGCAGCGTGGCGCGCGTGAACAGGAAGTCCCGTTGCGCTTCGCGTGGGTAGTACATGTGAAGTCCTTTTCAAGGGTGTTAAACGATAAAGCCTGCTTATTCCTGCCCAATCGACTCCAAAAACTCCGACCGCTCATCACTCATCCGCGCCAGGCAGTCATTCTGCGCAATCGCGTACGCCTTGGTGCCGTTCACCGCCGGGAAGGTGTCCACGGCGCAATCGGCGTCGCGTAACTTTTCCCACTTCTGTTGGGCATCCTTCAGACGAGCGGTAATGTCCGCCAGCTTGGTCTTGTCGCTGCCGTAGGTCGAAGCCATGCGTTCCAACAGGCCCTGATAGTTATCCTTGAGCAACTGATCGGCGGTGGTTTTATTGTAAGTGGCGCATTCCAGGGTTTGCTTGTCGTTTTCGATGCCGTCGCACGGCGTGCTGTCGGTGTCTTCGGCGGCGTGGACGCCGGTTGCGATGAGTGCCAAAGCCAGGAAAATCGATTTCATTGCGCCGTCTCATATCAGGTAATGGCTGAATTCTGGCCCAAGCGTAAGACAAATAACAGCCGCCAGTCAGACACCTCTTAACAGCCTTTGTCGTGGATTGACGCTTTCGGCAATTCCCCTGTCGTTTTTGCACCCGGCTCTGTCGGCCCCTGGGCATATGCTGGCCCCAAAGCGCCGGCAGACGATTCGGCGCATGAATCGCCAATAAGGGGACGCCTGATGAGCCCAGCCGAATTGCACGCCGACAGCATCGTTATCGACGGGTTGATTATTGCCAAGTGGAACCGCGACCTGTTCGAGGACATGCGCAAAGGTGGCCTCACCGCTGCCAACTGCACGGTGTCGGTGTGGGAAGGCTTCCAGGCCACCATTAACAACATCGTGGCCAGCCAGACCCTGATCCGTGAGAACAGCGACCTGGTGATACCGGTGAAAACCACCGCCGATATCCGCAAAGCCAAGGAGCAGGGCAAGACCGGCATCATCTTCGGCTTCCAGAACGCCCATGCCTTTGAAGACCAGCTTGGCTATGTGGAAATCTTCAAGCAGCTCGGCGTCGGCGTAGTGCAGATGTGCTACAACACCCAGAACCTGGTGGGCACCGGTTGCTACGAGCGCGATGGCGGCCTGTCGGGCTTTGGTCGCGAAATCGTGGCCGAGATGAACCGCGTCGGGATCATGTGCGACCTGTCCCACGTGGGCTCCAAGACCAGCGAAGAAGTCATCCTCGAATCGAAAAAGCCGGTGTGCTACTCCCACTGCCTGCCGTCGGGCCTTAAAGAGCACCCGCGCAACAAGTCCGATGAAGAACTCAAGTTCATTGCCGACCACGGTGGTTTTGTCGGCGTGACCATGTTCGCGCCATTCCTGGCCAAGGGCATCGATTCGACCATCGACGATTACGCCGAAGCCATCGAATACACCATGAACATCGTCGGCGAAGACGCCATCGGCATCGGCACCGACTTCACCCAGGGCCATGGCCAGGATTTCTTCGAAATGCTGACCCATGACAAGGGTTACGCCCGCCGCCTGACCAGCTTCGGCAAGATCATCAACCCGCTGGGCATCCGCACCGTGGGCGAGTTCCCCAACCTCACCGAGACCCTGCTCAAGCGCGGTCACCCTGAGCATGTGGTGCGCAAGATCATGGGTGAGAACTGGGTCAACGTCCTCAAGGACGTCTGGGGCGAATAAGCCACCGCACTGTCGCGGAACATCAACACAACGAATTTTCTGGAGTTAAGTTTCCATGGCCAAGATCGCCCCGCAATTGCCTATCGAAGTCGACAGCGAAACCGGTGTCTGGACCTCCGACGCCCTGCCGATGCTGTACGTGCCACGCCATTTCTTCGTCAACAACCACATGGGTATCGAAGAAGTCCTCGGCGCTGACGCCTACGCCGACATCCTTTACAAAGCCGGCTACAAGTCCGCCTGGCACTGGTGTGAAAAAGAAGCCGAATGCCACGGCCTGGAAGGCGTCGCAGTGTTCGAACACTACATGAAGCGCCTGTCGCAGCGTGGCTGGGGCCTGTTCAAGATCCAGGACATCGACCTCGACAAAGGCACTGCCAGCGTCACGCTTGAACACTCGGCGTTTGTCTACGTGTACGGCAAGGTCGGGCGCAAGGTCGACTACATGTTCACCGGCTGGTTTGCCGGTGCCATGGACCAGATTCTGCAGGCGCGTGGCAGCCAAATCCGTACCGTCGCCGAACAAGTCTACGGAGGCTCCGAAGAGGGCCACGATGACGGCCTGTTCACCGTCAAGCCGTTGTAAGCCGAGGACCGTGCCATGGCTTTCGAAGCAATGTTTGCGCCGATTCAAATCGGCAAACTGACCATCCGCAACCGCGTGCTCAGTACCGCCCACGCCGAGGTGTATGCCACCGACGGCGGGATGACGACTGACCGCTATGTGAAATATTACGAAGAGAAAGCCAAGGGCGGCATCGGCCTGGCGATCTGCGGTGGCTCCTCAGTGGTGGCCATCGACAGCCCGCAGGAGTGGTGGAGCTCGGTCAACCTGTCCACCGACCGCATCATCCCGCACTTCCAGAACCTGGCTGACGCCATGCACAAGCATGGCGCCAAGATCATGATCCAGATTACCCACATGGGCCGTCGCTCGCGTTGGGACGGTTTTAACTGGCCGACCCTGATGTCGCCGTCCGGCGTGCGTGAGCCGGTGCACCGCGCTACCTGCAAGACCATCGAACCGGAAGAAATCTGGCGCGTGATCGGCAACTACGCCCAGGCCGCGCGTCGTGCCAAGGCCGGTGGCCTCGACGGCGTGGAACTGTCCGCCGTGCACCAGCACATGATCGACCAGTTCTGGAGCCCACGGGTCAACAAGCGTACCGACGAATGGGGTGGCACCTTTGAAGGGCGCATGAAGTTCGGCCTGGAAGTATTGAAAGCCGTGCGTGCCGAGGTCGGTGACGACTTCTGCGTGGGCATGCGCCTGTGCGGTGACGAGTTCCACCCGGACGGCTTGTCCCATGAGGACATGAAGCAGATCGCCAAGTATTACGACGACACCGGCATGCTCGATTTTATCGGCGTAGTGGGTTCGGGGTGCGACACCCACAACACCCTGGCCAACGTTATCCCCAACATGAGTTATCCACCGGAGCCGTTCCTGCACTTGGCCGCCGGGATCAAGGAAGTGGTCAAGGTCCCGGTGCTGCACGCGCAGAACATCAAGGACCCGAACCAGGCCACGCGCATCCTCGAAGGCGGTTATGTGGACATGGTCGGCATGACCCGTGCGCACATCGCCGACCCGCACCTGATCGCCAAGATCAAGATGGGCCAGATCGATCAGATCAAGCAGTGCGTCGGCGCCAACTACTGCATCGACCGCCAGTACCAGGGCCTGGATGTGCTGTGCATCCAGAACGCCGCGACCTCCCGTGAATACATGGGCGTGCCGCACATCATCGAGAAGTCCACCGGGCCCAAGCGCAAAGTCGTGGTCGTGGGTGCCGGCCCGGCAGGGATGGAAGCCGCGCGCGTCGCCGCTGAACGTGGCCACGATGTGACCCTGTTGGAAAAGAAAGAATTTATCGGCGGGCAGATCACTACCGCCTCGAAAGCGCCGCAACGTGACCAGATCGCCGGTATCACCCGCTGGTTCCAGCTGGAGTTGGCACGCTTGAAAGTCGACTTGCGCCTGGGCGTGGCCGCTGATGCCGAGACCATCCTCGACCTGCGCCCGGACGTGGTGGTGCTGGCGGTGGGCGGGCATCCGTTTATCGAACAGAACGAACACTGGGGCGCCGCCGAAGGCTTGGTAGTGAGTAGCTGGGACGTGCTCGACGGCAAGGTTGCGCCGGGCAAGAACGTGCTGGTGTACGACACCATTTGCGAATTCACCGGCATGTCGGTGGCGGATTTCCTGGCGGACAAAGGCTGCCAGGTCGAGATCGTCACTGACGATATCAAGCCCGGTGTGGCCATCGGCGGTACGTCATTCCCGACCTACTACCGCAGCATGTACCCCAAGGAAGTGATCATGACCGGCGACATGATGCTGGAAAAGGTCTACCGCGAAGGCGACAAGCTGGTGGCGGTGCTGGAGAACGAATACACCGGTGCCAAAGAGGAGCGGGTGGTGGACCAGGTGGTGGTGGAAAACGGCGTGCGTCCGGATGAAGCCCTTTACTACGGGCTCAAAGACGGATCGCGCAACAAGGGCCAGATCGACGTTGAAGCCTTGTTCGCGATCCAGCCGCAGCCGTGCCTGAGCGAGGCGGGCGAGGGCTACTTGCTGTTCCGCATTGGTGATTGTGTGGCGCAGCGAAATACCCACGCTGCGATCTACGACGCCCTGCGCCTGTGCAAGGATTTCTGACGAGGTGAACTCGGCCCAATGTGGGAGCGGGCTTGCTCGCGAAGGCGGTGTGTCAGTCGATACATCCGGTGGCTGACCCACCGCTTTCGCGAGCAAGCCCGCTCCCACATTGGGGGCCAGTTTCACAGTAGACCTGTATGGTCTTTGGGAGCTTCACCATGTTAAACACCTTGCTTCCCATTTTATTATTCGCAGCCCTGGGCCTTGCCGTCCTCGGCGCCCTGCGCCGGGTGAACATGTGGCGCCGTGGCCGCGCCTCCAAAGTCGACCTGCTCGGTGGCCTGCTGGCCATGCCCAAGCGCTACATGGTCGACTTGCACCACGTGGTTGCCCGCGACAAATACATCGCCAATACCCACGTCGCCACGGCGTTGGGCTTTGTGCTGTCAGCGCTGCTGGCGATTCTGGTGCACGGTTTTGGCCTGCATAACCGCATCCTCGGCTATGCCCTGCTGTTGGCCTCGGTGCTGATGTTTGTCGGCGCCACGTTTGTCTATCTGCGCCGCCGTAACCCGCCATCACGCCTGTCGAAAGGCCCTTGGATGCGCCTGCCGAAAAGCCTGATGGCGTTTTCGGTGAGCTTTTTCCTGGTGACGCTGCCGGTGGCCGGGATCCTGCCGGCCGACTTCGGCGGCTGGCTGTTGGCTGCGCTGCTCAGTGTGGGCGTGCTGTGGGGCGTGTCGGAAATGTTTTTCGGCATGACATGGGGCGGCCCGATGAAGCACGCCTTCGCCGGTGCCCTGCACCTGGCCTGGCACCGCCGCGCCGAGCGCTTTGGCGGTGGCCGTTCCACCGGTTTGAAGCCGCTGGACCTCGGCGATAAAACCGCGCCGCTGGGCGTGGAAAAACCAAAGGATTTCACCTGGAACCAACTGCTCGGATTTGACGCCTGCGTGCAGTGCGGCAAGTGCGAAGCCGCGTGCCCGGCCTTCGCCGCCGGCCAGCCGCTGAACCCTAAAAAGCTGATCCAGGATATGGTGGTCGGCCTGGCTGGCGGCACTGATGCCAAGTTCGCCGGCAGCCCCTATCCAGGCAAACCGGTAGGCGAGCACAGCGGCAACCCGCACCAGCCCATCGTCAACGGCCTGGTGGACGCCGAAACCCTGTGGTCCTGCACCACCTGCCGCGCCTGCGTGGAGGAGTGCCCGATGATGATCGAGCACGTGGACGCCATCGTCGACATGCGCCGCTACCTCACCCTGGAAAAAGGCGCGACTCCGAACAAGGGCGCCGAAGTCCTCGAGAACCTGATCGCCACCGATAACCCGGGCGGCTTTGCACCGGGCGGTCGCCTGAACTGGGCGGCGGATCTGAACCTGCCGCTGCTCAGCGAAAAGGGCAGCGCCGAGGTACTGTTCTGGGTTGGCGACGGTGCCTTCGACATGCGCAACCAACGTACCCTGCGAGCGTTCGTCAAAGTACTCAAAGCGGCCAACGTCGACTTTGCCGTGCTTGGCCTGGAAGAACGCGACAGCGGCGACGTGGCGCGGCGCCTGGGTGATGAAGCGACCTTCCAGTTGCTGGCCACGCGCAATATCCAGACCCTGGCCAAGTACAGCTTCAAGCGCATCGTTACCTGCGACCCGCACAGTTTCCATGTGCTGAAAAACGAGTACGGCGCCTTTAACGGCAACTACCTCGTGCAACACCACAGTACGTTCATGGCCGAGTTGATCGGCGAGGGCGCGTTGAACCTGGGCCAACACAAAGGCAACAGCGTGACCTACCACGACCCATGCTACCTGGGCCGCTACAACGGCGAGTACGAGGCGCCGCGCCAAGTGCTGCGGGCGTTGGGCATTGAGGTCAAAGAGATGCAACGTTCGGGCTTCCGTTCACGCTGCTGCGGTGGCGGCGGCGGTGCGCCGATCACCGACATTCCCGGCAAGCAACGGATTCCGGACATGCGCATGGAAGACATCCGCGAAACCGGCGCCGAGCTGGTGGCTGTGGGCTGCCCGCAGTGCACGGCAATGCTCGAAGGTGTAGTCGAGCCGCGCCCATTGATCAAGGACATCGCCGAATTGGTGGCCGACGCTTTATTGGAAGACGCCGCGCCTGCCACTTCGCCGACTAAACGCCCTGTCCAACAAAAGTCTGCGGAGGTGCATTGATGAGCGACATTATCCGCCGCGACCCACGGGCCGAATGGATCGCCCGCAACCGTCTGCACCCGCTGCACGCGGCGATGCAGCCGGTGCAACACAGTTGGATGGGGCCTAACGGCGTCATCCGCAAGAACGTCCACGGTGTTGGTTTTATCGGTCCCAACGGCATCAAGCGTATCGACCGCAGCGGCGCCCAGCAGGGCGGTGCGGCCAAGCGTACGGCAGCGGTGGAAGTGCAGTTGCCACTGCATCAGGTGCCGGCGCCGGCGTTCTACATCAACGTGGTGCCGGACATGGTCGGCGGTCGCCTGAGCAGCCACGACCGCGACCTGCTGGGCCTGGCGCGGCAACTCGCTGGCAGCGATGGCGCGGTGTTGGCGGTGGTGTTTGGCGAGCACAAGGAAAATGCGTTTGCCACGGCGGGCGTCGACCGCCTGCTGGTGCTGGAAGGTCACGAATTCGACGGTTATTCACCGGAGCAACGGGTGCAAGGTTTGCGCGCTGTGGATAACCAGTTCAACCCGCGCCACTGGTTGCTGCCGGACAGCCGCAGCGGTGGTGGCGAACTGGGCCGACGCTTTGCCGCCAGCCTCAAGGAACGCCCGGCCACGCGGGTCTGGCAGATCAAGGGCGACGAGTGCATCGGCCGCGCCGGGGCTGGCCAGGAAGACTTGGCCCGGCCGTTGGCGCGCCTGATCCTGGCGGCCGTGGAGTGCGCTGAACCGGTCAGCGAAACCCGGCATGAAGTGTTGCCCGTGGAGTTATCCACAGCCCTGGCGCGCAGCTTGCCGCGCATTGAAGATCTTGGCGCGGTGGCGGTTGACCCGGCGGCGATTCCCATGGCCGAGGCGGAATTCATTTTCTCCGGCGGCAATGGCGTGAAGGACTGGACGCTTTTCCACCAGACCGCCGCCGCATTGGGTGCCACCGAGGGCGCCTCGCGGGTGGCCGTGGACGACGGCTTTATGGCGCGTGATCGCCAGGTCGGCGCCAGCGGCACCTGGGTCACCGCGCGGGTGTATGTGGCCGTGGGTATTTCCGGGGCCATCCAGCACCTGCAAGGCATCGGTGCCTGCGACAAGGTGGTGGCGATCAACCTAGACCCCGGCTGCGACATGATCAAGCGGGCCGACCTCTCGGTCATTGGCGAAAGTAACGCGATACTGCAAGCCTTGATCGATGCGGTCGAGGCCTACCGCAACGGCGCCAAGCGCGATGCGGCTTAAGGATATGGCCATGACCACGAATGTAATCAGTTTGGTTTCCATTGGCGCCCACCCTACCTCCGGGCGCCCGCGCCGTGCGGAGCAGGACGCCCGCGCTGTCGAACTGGGTTTGCAGATGGCTGGGGATAAGTTGCAGGTGCTGCATGCCGGCAACATCGCCGAACCGACCCTGCGTAGTTACCTGGGCATGGGCTTGCCAGAGTTACATGTACTGGAGCAACCGGCTGGCAGCGATGCGTTGCCGGTACTCAGTGAATACTTGCGCGATGCCGGTGCCCAGGTGGTGCTCACCGGCAGCCAGGCCGAAACCGGTGAAGGCTCGGGCATGTTGCCGTTCTTGCTGGCCGAGCAGTTGGGCTGGCCGCTGATAGTCGGGCTGGCGCAGGTTGAATCGATCGAAGCGGGCGTGGCCCATGTGCTGCAAGCCCTGCCACGCGGCCAGCGGCGCCGGTTGAAGGTGCGTTTGCCATTTCTGGCGACCGTGGATAACGCCGCGCCCAAGCCTCGGCAAAGTGCGTATGGCCCGGCGCAGCGCGGTGAACTGGCGGCTCACGAAGTTGAAGTCGAGCAGGACGCGTTATACACAGGGGCCGTGCTGCAACCGGCCAAGCCTCGCCCCAAGCGGCTCAAGGTGATCAAGGCCAAGAGCGGCGCCGATCGTATGAAAGCCGCCACGGCCAAGGCCAGCGGCGGCGGTGGGCAAGTGCTCAAGGGCCTTAGCCCGGAAGCGGGTGCCGAGGCCATTCTCAAGTTGTTGGTTGAGGAAGGCGTCGTACGCTGATCCCCTGTGGGCGCTGGCGTATCTGTACCTGTAGTGAGCGGGCTTGCCCGCGCTGGGTGGCGAAGCCGCCCCAATAAATACGCCGCTGAGTTTCAGATAAAACCAAGTCGCCTAGTTTGGGGCGGCTTCGCCCCCCAGCGCGGGGCAAGCCCGCTCACCACAAGGATGTGTAGATTCCAAGGGCTATAGCAGGGAAGCCAGCGCCCACTTCTTAACGTCCCTTGGGCTTACCCACAATCCCTGTTGACCCGTCTGTGGATAACCTGTTCGCGGTTGTCCACAGCCCCTGTCAATCAAGCCCTCCAGCCCTCTGTACGAAAAACAACCAAGCTAACTGGCCGTTTTTGCTTGGGTTTTTCCCTGCACTCCGCCATTTAACACATCAGACTTGCCCCCATACTCTGTTGGCGCTTCTGTGGATAAGGTGTTCGCTATCGGCCACAGCCCTTATGATTAAAGGCGTTCATGAGATTGATCAAAGTCTGATCGATTTAAGCTTTTACGCAAATAAAATCCCTGCATACCGCGATTTATGAAGGTTTGAGGTGGTTTTCCACAGCGCTGTCAAAGTTGCCCCCAAAGTCTGTTGGTGCTTCTGTGGATAAGGTGTTCGCCTACCGCTACAGGGCACGTGATTCGTGGCTTTCAGTGAGTTGATCAATAAGTGATCAGGAGCGGGTGAAAACCGCTGGCTTGAATAAGTCACGGATTTTCTTCATTTAATTTTAGGCGGGAGACGTACTTGCCCACAATTGCTGTGGGTGGCTCTGTGGATAAGTTGTTGGGTAAAGGCTGGAGGGCGGGTATCTACAGGCGCTAGCGAGGCTTGCTCAAATTTTGAACAGTTAAGACATTCAACGGTGGGAACGAGCAAGCCCGCTCCCACCGTTTGATCTGTGGGTGTCAATTACTCGTGGGCGGCAACGCCTTTGAGGTAAGGCGCCGGCGCCGCGCCCAGGTTGCTCAACATGCGCTCGCTGTACCAGTCAACGAAGTTCACCACACCGAACTCGTAGGTTTTGGAGTACGGGCCGGGCTGGTAGGCGGTGGAGTTGATCCCGCGCTGGTTCTCTTCGGCCAGGCGACGGTCCTGGTCGTTGGTGGCGTCCCACACCTGGCGCATGCGGTCCACGTCGTAGTCCACACCTTCCACGGCGTCCTTGTGCACGATCCACTTGGTGGTGACCATGGTTTCCTGGGCGCTGATCGGCCACACGGTGAACACGATGATGTGGTCGCCCATGCAGTGGTTCCACGAATGCGGCAGGTGCAGGATGCGCATCGAGCCCAGGTCCGGGTTCTTGATGCGGCCCATGAGTTTGGCGCAGCCCTGTTTGCCATCCAGGGTCATCGACACGGTGCCCTTGAGCAGCGGCATGCGCACGATGCGGTTGCGCAGGCCAAAGCTGGCGTGTGCGTAAGGGATTTTCTCGGCATCCCAGGCGGCAGCGGAGGCGGCCACGTGGTCCTTGAAGGCCTGGTCGGCGCGCGGGTCGGTGACGTCGTCCCATTCCAGCAGGGTTTTCAGCAGTTCCGGGTGCGACGCGTTGCAGTGGTAGCACTCGCGGTTGTTTTCCAGTACCAGTTTCCAGTTGGCTTTTTCGAACAAGGTGGTCTGAATGGCCACCTTGGTGTTTTCCATGTCGTAGGGTTCCATGTAATGGCTCAGCGTCGACAGGAAGTCATCGATGGCCGGCGGGTTCTCGGCCAGGCTGATGAAGATGTAGCCGCCGGCGGTCTTTACGTTCACCGGCTTGAGGCCGTATTGCTTCATGTCGAAGTCGGCGCCCATCTCGGTGCCGGCGAACAGCAGGCGGCCGTCCAGTTCGTAGGTCCACTGGTGGTAATGGCAGACCAGTTTGGCAACCTTGCCCTTGTCGCTGGTGCACAAACGTGAACCACGGTGGCGGCACACGTTGTGGAACGCATGCACCACGCCGTCGGCGCCACGGATCACGATGATCGGGTTCTTGCCCACTTGCAGGGTCAGGTAGTTGCCCTTGGTGGGGATCTCGCAGGTCATGCCGGCAATCAACCACTCTTTCTGGAAGATCTCCTGCATGTCGATATCAAACAGCCGTTCATCAGAGTAGAACGGCTGTGGCAGTGAAAAGGTGCGCTCGCGCTCTTGCAGCATCTGCGCGGTGGCCTTGCGTGCGGGTTCCAGCGGATCGCCCAAGCTTAAGGTTGCGGTGACGTCCATCGTGTGGGTCCTCATGGCCATTCTGTGTGGCCGAGATAAGTGGCTAATCAGGTTTGCAGCAAGGCGTAAAGAAAGCGTCTGTGTTGGGAGCGAGTGTGGGGCCGCCGATGCGCCGAACCTTATCCATGGGCGACATGGCCCAACCTGATCCCGACGCGCAAGCCTAGGTCGCTGGGGGCTGGTCGCGATAAGTATGTGAATGTCGCAGATAGGTAAATGGGTGGTTCTCGCGTTACGCAGAATCGCCACCATAAGGCCGACGTCGGCGGTGGAGAACAACATGTCCAGTAATTTCCTGAATCCGGTAACCACCCAGACCTGGGCCAATGGTCGGCACATTGTCCGTTGCGTCAAAGTCATCCAGGAAACCTGGGACGTGCGCACCTTCTGTTTCATGGCCGACCAGCCGATCCTGTTCTTTTTCAAGCCAGGGCAGTTCGTCACCCTGGAGCTGGAAATCGAAGGCCAGCCGATCATGCGCTCCTATACTATTTCCAGTTCACCGTCGGTGCCTTACAGCTTTTCGGTGACCATCAAGCGTGTGCCGGGCGGCAAGGTTTCCAACTGGCTGCACGATACCCTTCATGAAGGGCAAGAGTTGGCGGTGCACGGGCCGGTCGGTTTGTTCAACGCCATCGACTTCCCGAGCCCGAAAGTGTTGTACCTCAGCGGCGGCGTCGGCATCACGCCGGTGATGTCCATGGCGCGCTGGTTCTATGACACCAACGCCAACGTCGACATGACGTTTATCCACAGCGCCCGTTCGCCCAAAGACATCATCTACCACCGCGAGCTGGAGCACATGGCATCGCGGATCGACAACTTCAGCCTGCACCTGATCTGCGAGAAACATGGGTTGGGTGAGCCGTGGGCGGGGTATCGCGGTTACCTGAACCACAAGATGCTCGAACTGATGGTGCCGGACTTCCTGGAGCGCGAAGTGTTCTGCTGCGGCCCTACGCCGTACATGAACGCGGTGAAACGCTTGCTGGAAGCTGCGGGTTTCGACATGGCGCGTTACCACGAAGAATCCTTTGGCGCGACGCCAGCGGAAGCTCGTGCGGATGCGGTGGAACAAGCCGAACAAGCCGCCGACGCGCCGGAAATCGATCTGGCGGATCTGCACCAAGTGGAGTTCATCGCGTCGGGCAAGAGCATTCGCGTGGCACCGGGCGAAACCGTGCACGCGGCGGCGGCCAAGCTTGGGCTGTTGATCCCGAAAGCCTGCGGCATGGGCATCTGCGGAACGTGCAAGGTGATGAAGCTGGGTGGCGAGGTCGAGATGGACCACAACGGCGGGATCACCGAAGAAGACGAAGCCGAAGGCTACATCCTGTCGTGCTGCAGTGTGCCGAAGGGGGATGTGCGCATTGAGTTCTGATGCTCAATACAGCCCAGGCCGACGGTCCTGATGAACGTGATTGTGGCCGCTGATTGACTTGTCCCGGGCCTGCGCCAGTGGCAAGTCAGCCACTAGCTGGTGTTCCTCCGGATGGGAGGTCGCGCCGGCCAATGGGTAGCCGTCAGCGTCGACGATGACCGAGCCGCCCACCCAGTTGACGCCGCGTTCCTCGCCATAGCGGTCGCACGCGGCGATGAACATGCGGTTGACTGCCGCGTTGGCCTGGACCCGCACGATCTCTGCCGGCCTTTCACCTGCAGGCCGCGCGCCTTCTGGCCAGTTCACCGGCGCGCAAAGCAGGTCCGCGCCGGCCAGCGCTGGCAGACGTACCCACTCGGGCAGTTCCAGGTCGTAGCAGATCATCACGCCGATCCGTCCGACGGCGGTGTCGACCACTGGCGGCGGCGAGTCGCCGGGGGTGAATATCAGCTTCTCGCGGTCCCACAAATGCGCCTTGCGGTATACCGTCAGCCGCCCGGTGGGTTCGACCAGTGCGGCACTGTTGGCAACGCGTCCCGCGCTCAGGCGCTCGCAGAACCCTGCGACGATGATGATTCCCAGCTCAAGCGCCAGGCTTTTCCACAGGCTAAGGGTCGGGCCGTCAAGTGTCTCGGAGACCGTGTGAGCTTCGTCCTGGTCGGTGAATACGTAACCGCTTTGGATCAGCTCTGGTAGGACAACTACGTGGGCGTTGAGGTTGGCGGCCGCGCGGATCGAGCGTTCGGTCAGCGCGCGGTTGTAGTCGGTCTCGCCGATACGCGGCGCCAGTTGATGGCAAACGACGCGTAGCGTCTCCATGACTAGTCTCCTTCTAATTGATGTTCGCTGGCCTGCATGGCCAGCGACTCGGCAGCGTGGTCGAGGTGGCGAGTCATCACGCAGTAAACCAGCGCCGAGACTGCCAGGCCTATCACGAACGCAATATCGGCGCCGCCCAACATCGTGCTGATGGGGCCTTGGTAAAAATCCAGAGCCATAAAAGGAATCATAGCGGCTAAACCGAGGAAGTACGCGGTGAGCCCGGCACCCGACCAACGCCCATAGATGCCGGCCGGGTTGAATATGTCGCTGATTGCGTAGTGCCCTTTTCGTACGACGTAGAAGTCTGCGAGGTTGACGGCCGTCCAGGGCACCAGGAAATACAGCATCAAGAGCACGAAGGTGTTGAAGCTGCTCAGGTAGCTCTCAGGGATGCTCAAGGCAATCACGAAAATGATTGCGGCCACCAGGCTGATCCCGACGATGCGGCTCTTGATCCTGGGTTTGATCGGGACAAAACCGTCAATGGCGCTGATCCCGGTGAGCATCGCGCCATAACAGTTGACGGCCATGATGCCGACCAGCGCCGGCACGGCAATCAGCACGGTAAAGGTGCCAAACCCAGGCAACAGTTGGTTGCCCACGGCCTGGACACTGCCAATGGCGTCGGGTGAGGGCAGCGCCGAGGCCAGGAATGCGCCCAACGACATCAACCACAGCGCCGAGCCCGCAGCCCCCAGGTAGGTCCAGAGGATGACACTGCGCGACGGCGTGCTGTGGGGCAGGTAGCGCGAGTAATCCGAGACATACACGGCGTAGCTGATCTGATAGCCCGCAGCGGCTGACAATTGGATCAGGAAGGCCGACCAGGAAAAATGTGCGTCGGCCACGGCTGAATCGGCCTGCAGGTGCAGCAAGGCCGCGACGGTCAGGACCGCGAAGACACTGATCATCACGTAGGTCAGCCAGCGTTGCACGGTGTGCAGGAGGTCGTGGCCGATGACGGCGATCACCACCGCAAGGATGATCATCAATGCATACCAGGGCGCGCGGTGGCCGGGCAGCACAGTATTGATGGCGTCGGTGGCCAGGATGACGTTGAACACGTTGAAACCGATGTACACGAAGACCACTGCGACAAACGGCACGATGGCGCCACGCAGGCCGAACTGGGCGCGCGACTGGATCATCTGCGGCAAGCCCATGCGCGGTCCCTGGTTGGCGTGGAACGCCATGGCGAACGTGCCCAGGCACACGCCGATTACGATCGCCAGGATCGCGTACATCAGGCTCAGCCCCAAGGCTGCGCCGGTAAACCCGGTGACCATGGTGGTGAGCACGAAGTTGCCGGTGAACCAGAACGGCGCCTGATGCCACACCTTGCCGTGGCGTTCATTGCGCGGCACGTAGTCGATGGAGCGGGTTTCGATTTTCAGCGTGCTGGAGGCGGGAGCAGCCGATCGGTCGGAGGGCATGTTCATAGGTATCACGGTCTGTTTTTATTGAGTGAGTTGCGCAGAGTCTTGTAAGCAAAAAAACAATTGAATCGGCATTTTCAAATAATCACTTTATGAATCTCTGAACTGAGTGCGCAAAACCCTCTGGAATAAGGTTTGCCTTACTGATTCACTTTTTTATTTCCAACGGATATAGAGACATTTCCTACGAGTCACTACGCTGAAGAACACATTCGTCGTAGTCACCTTTCGCAGTGAAGCAGTAGGTGGACGTCCTGTTTGCACACCAAGGATGATTGCCATGTCTGCTATTCCCTCCCGAAGTAAAGGCGCTGCGCGCTTGCTTGCCAACGATGTCAGTGCACTGGTTCCTGACTTTCCTTTTCATTACCGTCGGTTCCTTGATACCGCCGTGAGTAACGGCACTCCGTTGGCGCAGGTTTCCAGCCTGGCGTATGGCAGCAAGGTGTTGATCGTCGGCGCAGGCGTTGCGGGAATGGTGGCGGCCTATGAAGCCATGCGCATGGGTTTACACCCTGTGGTGGTAGAGGCCAGTGATCGTATTGGTGGGCGGCTGTATTCCTACGTGGCGGGTGATCCGCAAGATCCGGCGAACAGTGTGATCTGTGAAATGGGGGCGATGCGCTTTCCTGTGTCAGGCAAGGCGTTGATGCACTATTTCGAGAAGGTCGGCATGACGGCCAACTCGGCGGATTTTCCCAACCCTGGTTCGGCGGCAACCTCCAGTACGGTAGTCGACTACCAGCAAAAACAGACCTATTACGAAGGCAATAACCTGCCGCCGGAATACGCCGAGATTGAGCGGTTGTTGTTCGAGGTGTTCCTTGAGCAGGACCCGATCAAGTTCACCGAGATGGAAGCGGCAATGTCCGAGGGCAGCATTGATCAGGCCAAGATCAAGACCTTGTGGAACGCAATCCTGGATGCGGGTTGGGACAACCTCAGTTTTTTTGCCGCGATGGTCGAGCAGGCGGGGTGGAGTCGCGAAGACATTGATCTGTTCGGCCAGATCGGCTTCGGCACCGGCGGTTGGAACACCGACTATCCCAATTGTTTCCTGGAGGTGCTGCGGGTGCTGTATACCGGGCTGGATACCAACCATAAGTTGATGTTCGACGGTTCTAGCGAGCTGCCAACACGGTTATGGAGTCGCGCCCCGGATACCTTTGGTGACGCCATGGCGCATTGGCCTGCGGGCACCACTGTCCAAGGCCTGACGACCCAAGTCATTGCCCAGCCTTTAAAGCAGGAGGTGCGGCAGATTATACGTCGCCCGGATGGCGAGTTCGACGTATGGGTGTACGACCATAATCTGGGAGACGATCGTCAATACACTTTTCCTGCCGTGGTCTACACCCCTCACAAGCGGATCCTCGACAAATTCCGCTACATGGATGGGGCCGCCCGCTTCAATCAAATGAATGACCTGTTATCCCCAAAGGAATGGGAAGCGGTGATGTACACGCACTACATGCAATCCGCCAAAATCTTCGCGCAAACCCAGCGGCCCTTCTGGACTGATGTGGAAGCAGATTTTCAACACAAGATGAGCGTGACCCTGTCGGATCGCATCACCCGTGGCACCTACCTGCTGGACTACAGTCAAGGCCTCGGGCCTTACAGGGGGAGCGGTATGTTTTTGTCTTATACCTGGAATGACGACAGCCTCAAATTCCTGGGGGATCGCAGTGCGCCGCAGCCGTCCCACGTGCAGGTGTGCACAAGCTTGCTGGACAGCGTGTATGCCCCTCATCAGTTGAACCTGGCGGCTGAGTTCGGCATGACCAACCCCTTTGTCGAAATCAACTGGGAGGAGCAGCCGTTTTTCCTGTGCGCGTTCAAAATGAATCTGCCGGGCCAGTACGAGTACCAGCGCTTGCTGTTTTCTCAGTTTATGAACGGTGTGCAGGGTCCGAAACCCGATGGGTTCATTCTGGCGGGTGACGACGTTTCGTTCACGGGAGGCTGGGCAGAAGGAGCGGTGACGACGGCCTTGAATGCCGTCAATAAGCTGGCGTTGAAATTCAACGGTGGGACCTTTCTCACAAACCGCGGCCCCATTGATGATTGGCAAGCGCTTCAGCCGAAGGCCTTGTGAGCGAAATCACATCAGTCCCGCGTCGCAGGTCATGAGTCTGCGGCGCGGGCGTTAGTGGTTAGCGCACGAAAAGGTTGATGATGTATCCGCCGGATGCTGTCATTTCGAACTCTTTTCCAGTCACGGTAAAGGTTCTGGACGGCTCGATGATGGTGTCGCCGACGTTGGCCAGCTTCCTGAGGTCGTCCAGGCTGACGAATGTAGCATCGACGTCGGCACGCAGCTGAGAATCAGTGGTGTAGCATTGAATTTCCATGATGTTGCCCTCTATAGGATTTCCATTTCCAGCCGATTGTTCGGCAGGCAGTCAGCCCCGAAAAACGCGTCCGTCTGTTCGGGGTGACGAGATCCTACTCAAGGAAGGGGGTAGATAGATACTGTCAGAAATACGTACAAACAGTCTCTGAAACGCTGCTGAAAGCCCCGTGGTTTCAGGCCTCCATCACTTTCCGAATATCCGCCGCCAATTCTCTTACACGTTCTTCCTCGGTATCCCACGCACACATGAAGCGTGCGCCGCCTTTGCCGATAAAGGTGTAGAAGCGCCAGCCCTTGGCGGTCAACGCGGCAATCGCCGGTTCCGAGAGTTGCAGGAATACGCCATTGGCCTGCACAGGGAACATCAGCTCAACGCCAGGAATATCCGCCACCAGGCTGCTCAGCAGTTGTGCGCAGTGGTTGGCGTGACGGGCGTGTTTGAGCCAGGCGTCGTTTTCCAGCAGGCCTACCCAGGGGGCGGAGAGGAAGCGCATTTTCGAGGCCAGCTGGCCCGCTTGTTTGCAGCGATAGTCGAAGTCTTCCGCCAGTTTGTGGTTGAAGAACAGGATCGCTTCGCCCACCGCCATGCCGTTTTTGGTACCGCCAAAGCACAGCACATCTACGCCGGCCTTCCAGGTCAGGTCCGCTGGCGAGCAGCCGAGGAAGGCGCAGGCGTTGGAGAAACGCGCGCCGTCCATGTGCAGGTTCAGGCCCAGTTCCTTGCAGGTGGCGCTGATGGCGCGGATTTCTTCTGGGGTGTACACGCTGCCGACTTCAGTGGCCTGGGTAAGCGTGACCACGCGCGGCTTGGGGTAGTGGATGTCCTGGCGCTTGAGGGCGATCTCGCGGATCGACTCCGGGGTCAGTTTGCCGTTTTCGGTGCGTGCGGTGAGCAGCTTGGAGCCGTTGGAGAAAAACTCCGGCGCGCCGCATTCGTCGGTCTCGACGTGGGCGGTTTCCGAGCAAATCACGCTATGGTAGCTCTGGCACAAAGAGGACAGCGCCAGGGAGTTGGCCGCTGTACCGTTGAAGGCGAAGAACACTTCGCAGTCGGTTTCGAACAAGTTGCGGAAACCGTCGGCGGCGCGGTGGGTCCATTCATCATCGCCGTAGGCGCGCTGATGGCCTTGGTTGGCTTGTTCCATGGCGGCCCAGGCTTCCGGGCAGATGCCGGAATAGTTGTCACTGGCGAATTGTTGGCTCTTGTCGGTCATGGCCCATTCCTATGGTCGATGTTGGTGCGCACTGTAACCAAGATTGTCGCGGGTGCGCACGCACTGTAAATGCAAAGTCACTGGGGAATTATGCACGGTACTGAAACGATTCCTGTCGGACGCGTCCGTGATGGCGCCTTGGATTTGCTCAAGTGGCTGGCGCTGTTGAGCATGGTGCTGGACCACCTGCGTTATGTCGGTTTGAACCTGGATGGCTTGTATGTGCCGGGGCGCCTGGCGTTTCCGTGGTTTTGCCTGGCGATTGCGGCGAATTTGCATCGGACGAGAATCGCGCCTGTCACGGGCCAGTGGCGGTATCTGGGATGGTTGTTGCTGTTCAGCGTGATCAGCGAAGTGCCGTATCGGATGTTTATCGATGATGCCGATACGTTGAACGTGCTGCCAACCTTGGCGTTGGGGTTGCTGGTTGCGCGAGGATGGCAGCAGAAGGCGCTTTTTGATCGAGGATTGGCGTTGATTGCCGTCGTAATCGGCGCTGTATTTTCCACGCACCTGATGTTCGGTTTTTTTGGTGTGTTGCTGCCGCTGGCGATGCTGTTGGTGTTTCGCCGGCCCTGGTATTTAAGCGTGTTGCCGGGGTTGGTGTGTGTGGCCGCCAATCAATGGCAGGTATTGCTCAATAGCGGCACGCCTGTCGCGTTGATGGGGTTGGCCGCCTGCCTGATCGCGCCATTGGCGGGATTAGTCCTGTTGCGACATGCCAAAGATGTCGCGCCCCCGGCCATGCGCCGTTGGGCTTACGCCCTCTACCCCCTGCATTTCCTCCTGCTGCTGCTCGTTCGCAAGATCATCGCGTAACCCTTGTGGGAGCTGGCTTGTCGAATCGTCGAACCGCTGCGATGGCATTACGTCGGTTCTGCTTATAGACCGAGGTGTCTGCATCGCAGGCAAGCCAGCTCCCACACAAACCCATTCCCACATTTGTTTCGGTGTTGTTCACGCCATGTCGTAAACGCACCTTTGCGTGGCGTCCGTAGGCATTTGACCTGCTGGCGTCAGCCCTACCATCGCATCAAAGGGCTCTGCACGGGCCTCAACAATACGAAAGGCTGGGAGAGACGCGATGTTCAGCAAACAAGACCAGATCCAGGGATATGACGACGCACTGCTGGCGGCCATGAATGCCGAGGAGCAGCGTCAGGAAGATCATATCGAGCTGATCGCGTCGGAGAACTACACCAGCAAGCGCGTGATGGAAGCCCAGGGCAGCGGCCTCACCAACAAATACGCCGAAGGCTACCCGGGCAAGCGCTACTACGGTGGCTGCGAGCACGTGGACAAGGTCGAAACCCTGGCCATCGAGCGCGCCAAGCAGCTGTTCGGTGCCGATTACGCCAACGTGCAGCCGCACTCCGGCTCGTCCGCCAACAGCGCGGTGTACCTGGCCCTGCTGAACGCCGGTGACACCATCCTCGGCATGAGCCTGGCCCATGGCGGCCACCTGACCCACGGCGCCAAAGTGTCGTCCTCAGGCAAGCTGTACAACGCGGTGCAATACGGCATCAACACCGACACCGGCCTGATCGACTACGACGAAGTCGAACGCCTGGCCGTGGAACACCAGCCGAAGATGGTGGTGGCCGGTTTTTCCGCCTACTCCAAGACCCTGGATTTCCCACGCTTTCGCGCGATTGCCGACAAAGTCGGCGCGCTGTTGTTTGTCGACATGGCCCACGTCGCCGGCCTGGTTGCCGCCGGCCTGTACCCGAACCCGCTGCCGTACGCCGATGTGGTCACCACCACTACCCACAAGACCCTGCGCGGTCCGCGTGGCGGCCTGATCCTGGCCAAGGCCAACGAAGCCATTGAAAAGAAACTCAACGCCGCTGTATTCCCCGGCGCCCAGGGCGGCCCGCTGATGCACGTCATCGCCGGCAAGGCCGTGTGCTTCAAGGAAGCCCAGGAGCCTGGCTTCAAGGTCTACCAGCAACAGGTGATCGACAACGCCCAGGCCATGGCCGAGGTGTTCATCAAGCGCGGCTACGACGTAGTGTCCGGCGGCACCGACAACCACCTGTTCCTGGTCAGCCTGATCCGTCAGGGCCTCACCGGTAAAGAGGCAGACGCTGCTCTCGGACGCGCCCACATCACCGTCAACAAGAACGCCGTGCCGAATGACCCGCAGTCGCCGTTCGTGACCTCGGGCCTGCGCATCGGCACCCCGGCGGTGACCACGCGCGGTTTCAAAGTGCCGCAGTGCATCGAACTGGCGGGCTGGATCTGCGACATCCTCGACAACCTCGGCGACGCCGATGTCGAGGCCAACGTGGCCAAGCACGTGTCTGCCCTGTGCGCTGATTTCCCGGTTTATCGCTGAGCGCGGTTTTGGAGTAATGACTATGCAACGCTACTCAGGCTTCGGCCTCTTCAAGCACTCACTCAGCCACCACGAAAACTGGCAGAAGATGTGGCGCACGCCGACCCCTAAAAAGGTCTACGACGTAGTCATCGTCGGCGGCGGCGGGCATGGTCTGGCGACCGCTTACTACCTGGCCAAGGAGCACGGCATCACCAACGTGGCCGTGGTCGAGAAAGGCTGGCTGGGCGGCGGTAACACCGCGCGCAACACCACCATCGTGCGTTCCAACTACCTGTGGGACGAGTCGGCGCACCTTTACGAACACGCGATGAAACTGTGGGAAGGCCTGTCCCAGGACCTGAACTACAACGTGATGTTCTCGCAGCGCGGCGTGTACAACCTGTGCCACACCCTGCAAGACATCCGTGATTCCGAGCGCCGCGTCAGCGCCAACCGCCTCAACGGCGTGGACGGCGAGCTGCTCAACGCCAAACAGGTAGCGGACGAGATCCCGTACCTCGACTGCTCGAAAAACACCCGCTACCCGGTCCTCGGCGCCACCGTGCAACGTCGCGGCGGCGTGGCCCGCCACGATGCCGTGGCCTGGGGCTTCGCCCGCGCGGCTGACGCGCTCGGTGTGGACTTGATCCAGCAGACCGAAGTGATCGGCTTCCGTAAGGAAAACGGCGTGTGCATTGGCGTGGAAACCAACAAGGGCTTTATCGGCGCCAAGCGCGTCGGTGTGGTCACGGCCGGTAACTCTGGGCACATGGCCTCGCTGGCCGGTTTCCGCCTGCCGATCGAATCCCATCCGCTGCAAGCGTTGGTGTCGGAGCCGATCAAGCCGATTATCGACAGCGTGATCATGTCCAATGCCGTGCACGGTTACATCAGCCAGTCCGACAAGGGCGACCTGGTGATCGGCGCCGGTATCGACGGCTACAACGGCTACGGCCAGCGCGGTTCGTACCCGGTGATCGAGCACACCATCCAGGCCATCGTCGAGATGTTCCCAGTGCTGTCCCGCGTGCGCATGAACCGCCAGTGGGGCGGCATCGTCGACACCACGCCGGATGCGTGCCCGATCATCTCCAAGACACCGGTTCCGAACATGTTCTTCAACTGCGGTTGGGGCACCGGTGGTTTTAAAGCGACTCCGGGCTCAGGCAACGTGTTTGCCGCCAGCCTCGCCAAGGGTGAAATGCACCCGTTGGCTGCACCTTTTTCCATCGACCGTTTCCACAACGGTGCGTTGATCGACGAACACGGCGCTGCGGCCGTCGCCCACTAACAGGAGAAATTCCCTATGTTGCATATCTTCTGTCCTCACTGTGGCGAACTGCGCTCCGAAGAGGAATTCCACGCGTCCGGCCAAGCGCACATCCCGCGCCCGCTGGACCCGAACGCCTGCACCGATGAAGAGTGGGGCGACTACATGTTCTTCCGTGACAACCCGCGCGGTCTGCACCACGAGCTGTGGATTCACGCCGCCGGTTGCCGCCAGTATTTCAACGCCACACGCGACACCGTGACCTACGAAATTCTTGAAACCTACAAGATCGGCACCAAGCCGCAATTCACCGCCAAGGCTGCTGGAGAGAAGGTATGAGCCAGACCAATCGCCTGTCCAACGGTGGCCGGATCGACCGCAATAAAGTCCTCACGTTTACCTTCAACGGCCAGAGCTACAAAGGCTTTGAAGGCGACACACTGGCCGCGGCCTTGCTCGCCAACGGCGTCGACATCATCGGCCGCAGCTTCAAGTATTCGCGCCCACGCGGCATCTTTGCCGCGGGCGCCGAAGAGCCGAACGCGGTGCTGCAGATCGGCGCCACCGAAGCCACCCAGATTCCCAACGTGCGCGCCACGCAACAAGCGCTGTACCAAGGTTTGGTCGCCACCAGCACCAACGGCTGGCCAAACGTGAATACCGACGTGATGGGCATTCTCGGCAAGGTCGGCGGCAAGCTGATGCCACCGGGTTTCTACTACAAAACCTTCATGTACCCGCAATCGTTCTGGATGACGTACGAGAAGTACATCCGTAAGGCGGCTGGCCTTGGCCGCTCGCCGACCGAGAACGACCCGGACACCTACGACAACTTCAACCGTCACTGCGACGTGCTGGTGGTCGGCGCAGGCCCTGCGGGTTTGGCCGCTGCACTGGCTGCTGCGCGCAGCGGTGCACGTGTGATCATCGCCGATGAGCAGGAAGAGTTCGGTGGTTCGCTGCTCGACTCGCGCGAAAGCCTCGATGGCAAACCCGCTACTGATTGGGTTGCCAGCGTGATCGCTGAACTCAAAGCCCTGCCGGACGTGGTGCTGCTGCCCCGCGCTACCGTCAACGGTTATCACGACCATAACTTCCTGACCATCCACGAACGCCTCACCGACCACCTCGGTGACCGTGCGCCGATTGGCGTGGTGCGTCAGCGTATTCACCGTGTGCGTGCCAAGCGTGTCGTCCTCGCGACCGGTGCGTGCGAGCGTCCATTGGTGTACGGCAACAACGACGTGCCGGGCAACATGCTGGCCGGCGCAGTTTCCACCTACGTGCGCCGCTACGGCGTGGCACCGGGCAAGAAACTGGTGCTGTCGACCAACAACGACCACGCCTATCGCGTTGCGCTGGACTGGCTCGACGCCGGCCTGCAAGTGGTGGCCGTGGCCGATGTGCGCCATAACCCACGCGGCGCGCTGGTTGAAGAAGCCCGTGCCAAAGGCATTCGCATCCTCACCGGCAGCGCCGTGATCGAAGCCCGTGGCAGCAAGCATGTGACCGCTGCCCGCGTGGCCGCGATTGATCTGAAAGCACACAAAGTCACCAGCCCAGGCGAATGGCTGGACTGCGACCTGGTGGCCAGCTCCGGCGGCTACAGCCCGGTGGTCCACCTGGCCTCACACCTGGGCGGCAAGCCGACCTGGCGTGAAGATATCCTCGGTTTTGTACCGGGCGAAGCACCGCAGAAACGCGTGTGCGTCGGCGGTATCAACGGTGTCTACGGCCTTGGCGATTCCCTGGCGGATGGTTTTGAAGGCGGCGTGCGCGCGGCCAGCGAAGCCGGTTTTGCGCCGGTGGAAGGCACACTGCCAAAAGCTCTGAGCCGCCTGGAAGAACCGACGCTGGCTGTTTACCAAGTGCCGCACGACAAACCCACCGCACGGGCGCCAAAGCAATTTGTCGACCTGCAAAACGACGTGACTGCCGCCGCCATCGAACTGGCGACCCGCGAAGGTTTCGAGTCGGTTGAGCACGTCAAACGCTACACCGCGCTGGGCTTCGGCACCGACCAGGGCAAGCTGGGTAACGTCAACGGCCTGGCGATTGCCGCGCGCTCGCTGAACGTGACCATCCCGCAGATGGGCACCACCATGTTCCGCCCGAACTACACGCCGGTGACGTTCGGCGCGGTGGCGGGCCGTCACTGTGGGCACATCTTCGAGCCGGTGCGCTACACCGCGCTGCAAGCCTGGCACGTGAAAAACGGCGCCGAGTTTGAGGACGTCGGCCAGTGGAAACGCCCCTGGTATTTCCCGCGCAATGGTGAAGACCTGCACGCCGCAGTAAAACGTGAATGCCTGGCCGTGCGCGACAGCGTTGGTCTGCTCGATGCGTCGACCCTCGGCAAGATCGATATCCAGGGCCCGGATGCCCGCGAGTTCCTCAACCGCATCTACTCCAACGCCTGGACCAAGCTCGATGTGGGCAAGGCGCGCTATGGCCTGATGTGCAAGGAAGACGGCATGGTCTTCGACGACGGCGTAACCGCCTGTCTCGCCGACAACCACTTCCTGATGACCACCACCACTGGCGGCGCCGCCCGTGTGCTGCAATGGCTGGAAATCTACCAACAGACCGAGTGGCCAGACCTCAAGGTGTACTTCACCTCGGTCACCGACCACTGGGCCACCATGACCCTGTCCGGCCCCAACAGCCGCAAGCTGCTGGCCGAAGTGACCGACATCGACCTGGACAAGGACGGCTTCCCGTTCATGACCTGGAAGGAAGGCCTGGTCGGCGGGGTACCGGCTCGCGTGTTCCGGATTTCGTTTACCGGTGAGCTGTCGTACGAAGTCAACGTGCAGGCCGACTACGCCATGGGCGTGCTGGAAAAAATCGTCGAGGCCGGCAAGAAGTACAACCTGACCCCGTACGGCACCGAAACCATGCACGTACTGCGGGCCGAGAAGGGCTTCATCATCGTCGGCCAAGACACCGACGGTTCGATGACCCCGGACGACCTGAACATGGGCTGGTGCGTAGGCCGCACCAAGCCATTCTCGTGGATCGGCTGGCGCGGCATGAACCGTGAAGACTGCGTGCGTGAAGAGCGTAAGCAGCTGGTTGGGCTCAAACCGATCGATCCGACCGTTTGGCTGCCGGAAGGCGCGCAGCTGGTGTTCGATCCGAAGCAGTCGATTCCGATGAAGATGGTGGGTCACGTCACCTCAAGTTATGCGCACAACTCCCTGGGTTATTCGTTTGCCATGGGCGTGGTGAAGGGCGGCTTGAAGCGCGTCGGCGAGCGGGTCTTCTCACCGCAGGCGGATGGCAGTGTGATCGAGGCGGAGATTGTGTCTTCGGTGTTCTTCGACCCGAAAGGCGATCGTCAGAACATCTGATCGACGGCATCGCAGGCAAGCCAGCTTCCACACTTGAATGCATTCACCCTTCAAGAATGTGGGAGGGGGCTTGCCCCCGATGACGTCAGTAGCCGCACAACAGAATTCAGGAAAGGTGCTTTATGACAGCAGCCAACGTTTACCAACAACGCCCCACTACCGGCGCCAAGGCCGAGTCGTCGCTGCACCATGCCGACCTCGCCAGCTTGGTCGGCAAGGGCCGCAAGAACGCCGGTGTGACCGTGCGTGAAAAGAAACTTCTCGGCCACCTGACTATCCGCGGCGACGGCCATGACGCTGCTTTTGCCGCCGGCGTGCACAAGGCTCTCGGTATTGAGCTGCCAGCCGCTTTGACGGTGATCGTCAAAGGCGAAACCAGCCTGCAATGGCTCGGTCCGGATGAGTGGCTTTTGATCGTGCCAAGCGGTGAAGAATTCGCCGCCGAGCAAAACCTGCGTGCCGCCCTGGGTGACCTGCATATCCAGATCGTCAACGTCAGCGGCGGCCAGCAGATCCTTGAGCTCAGCGGCCCGAACGTGCGCGAGGTGCTGATGAAGTCCACCAGCTACGACGTGCACCCCAACAATTTCCCGGTGGGCAAGGCAGTGGGCACGGTGTTCGCCAAGTCGCAACTGGTGATCCGCCACACCGCTGAAGACACCTGGGAGCTGCTGATTCGTCGCAGCTTCTCGGATTACTGGTGGTTGTGGTTGCAGGATGCCTCGGCTGAATTCGGTCTGAGCGTCCAAGCCTGAGGAGTGACCCATGAGCCGCGCACCTGATACATGGATTTTGACCGCCGACTGCCCCAGCGTGCTCGGCACGGTGGACGCGGTCACCCGCTACCTGTTCGAGCAGGGCTGCTACGTTACCGAGCACCACTCGTTCGATGATCGGCTTTCCGGGCGATTTTTTATTCGCGTCGAATTTCGCCAGCCCGACGGTTTTGACGAGCAAGGTTTTCGCGATGGCCTGGCCTCTCGCGGTGAAGCCTTTGGCATGATCTTCGAGCTGACGGCGCCGAACTACCGGCCAAAAGTAGTAATCATGGTCTCAAAGGCCGATCACTGCCTGAACGACCTGCTGTACCGCCAGCGTATCGGTCAACTGTCGATGGACGTGGTGGCGGTGGTGTCCAATCACCCCGATCTGCAACCTTTGGCCGACTGGCACCAGATTCCCTACTACCATTTCCCCCTCGACCCCAACGACAAACCGTCCCAGGAGCGTCAGGTGTGGCAGGTGGTGGAAGACACCGGCGCCGAATTGGTGATCCTTGCGCGCTACATGCAAGTGCTGTCACCGGAGTTGTGCCGCAAGCTGGATGGCAAGGCCATCAATATCCATCACTCGTTGTTGCCGGGGTTCAAGGGCGCCAAGCCGTATCACCAGGCGTACAACAAGGGCGTGAAATTGGTTGGCGCCACGGCGCATTACATCAACAACGACCTGGATGAAGGCCCGATCATTGCCCAGGGTGTGGAGGTGGTGGATCACAGTCACTACCCCGAGGACTTGATTGCCAAGGGGCGTGATATTGAAGGGCTGACACTGGCCCGTGCAGTGGGGTATCACATTGAGCGAAGGGTGTTCTTGAACGCCAATAGAACTGTGGTGCTCTGACTGACGCTATCGCAGGCAAGCCAGCTCCCACATTGGGAGTATGTAAACCCAATCAAATGTGGGAGCCGGGCTTGCCCGCGATGAGGCCCTCACTAGCAACGCAAAAACAGCATCTGTACCCGAGCACTTAAACGCGCTGCCCACCCAACGGGCAACGCGGTTCCATAAAAACAACAGCGAGGTGAAAGCATGTCTGGTAATCGTGGTGTCGTGTATCTCGGCAACGGCAAGGTCGAAGTACAGAAAATCGACTATCCCAAAATGCAGGACCCCCGTGGCAGGAAGATTGAGCACGGCGTCATTCTGCGCGTGGTCTCCACCAATATCTGCGGCTCCGACCAACACATGGTGCGCGGCCGTACCACTGCCCAGACCGGCCTGGTGCTTGGTCATGAAATTACCGGTGAAGTGATCGAGAAGGGCAGCGACGTCGAGAACCTGAAGATCGGCGACCTGGTTTCCGTTCCCTTCAACGTCGCGTGCGGCCGTTGCCGCTCATGCAAAGAACAACACACCGGCGTGTGCCTGACCGTCAACCCGGCCCGTGCCGGTGGCGCCTACGGCTACGTCGACATGGGCGACTGGACCGGCGGCCAGGCTGAATACGTGCTGGTGCCGTACGCCGACTTCAACCTGCTGAAACTGCCGGACCGCGACAAGGCCATGGAGAAAATCCGCGACCTGACGTGCCTCTCCGACATCCTCCCGACCGGCTACCACGGCGCCGTCACTGCCGGTGTTGGCCCTGGCAGCACCGTCTACATCGCCGGCGCTGGTCCGGTCGGCCTGGCCGCTGCCGCTTCTGCACGCCTGTTGGGCGCTGCGGTGGTGATCATCGGCGACGTCAACCCAATCCGCCTGGCCCACGCCAAGGCACAAGGGTTCGAGATTGCCGACCTGTCCACGGACACTCCGCTGCACGAACAGATCGCTGCGCTGCTGGGTGAGCCGGAAGTGGATTGCGCCGTCGACGCCGTAGGCTTCGAAGCGCGCGGCCACGGCCATGAAGGCGTCAAGGCGGAAGCCCCGGCCACCGTACTCAACTCGCTGATGGGCGTAGTGCGCGTGGCGGGCAAGATCGGTATCCCGGGCCTCTACGTAACTGAAGACCCGGGCGCCGTGGATGCCGCTGCGAAAATGGGCAGCCTGAGCATTCGCTTCGGCTTGGGCTGGGCCAAATCCCACAGCTTCCACACCGGCCAGACCCCGGTGATGAAGTACAACCGCGCTCTTATGCAGGCGATCATGTGGGACCGCATCAACATTGCCGAGATCGTGGGCGTGCAGGTGATCAGTCTGGATGACGCGCCACGCGGGTATGGCGAGTTCGATGCGGGTGTGCCGAAGAAGTTTGTGATTGATCCGCATAAGCTGTTCAGCGCGGCATAACGTTCAAGGCTGAAAAAAATGGCGACCCGGAGGTCGCCATTTTTTATGGGTCACTGATGGTTGAAAGTCGCAGATAGGGATCGGCCACCTCACCGTTTTTGATCAGGCGCTTGCCACCGTAGTCGCAATAGACCTTGCCGTTGCGCTCACTGAACTCCTCGGCCTTGAGCGCGTATTCCGGGTCCAGATAGTCGTCCTTGGTGGCTGCCGTTTGCCCTGTCCACGCCTTGTCGTTGGTCGTGGCAGTGTACTGACAACCCTTGCCATAGGGCGCCGGAAGGTCAGGGTCTGTATAGGGTTTGGATTGAAGGTCGCGAGTGGCCGGGCATTGGTCGAGGCCCGTGGCCTGGTGCGGTGAGGCCTGGTCTCGCGTGCGAGAATGCAGGTTGTTGATTGCGCTGAAGACAGCATAAAAATTGGGTATCAATCCGATCATGATCGTTACAGCTCCTTGTTTTGTGGCCGAGCCTCTCCGTTGAAAGTGAATGGGAAGGCTGCCTTGAGTGGGCTGTCTGGATGGATGAGTTCCGCCACAACCTGGTCCGCTGACTGTGGGTTTGTGGGCGGTAACTGTAGGAATGTCTCGGTAGCGTTTTTCACCGATGCGTAAATGAGCACTTGGCAACTTCCATGGCTTCGCAATACGTGCCTTTCCAATCGCCTATCGGGAGAAGGTTCCAATGGAAGACAGGTTTGAGCGTGACCGAAAAGCTCGCGTCGTTGTTCATTGGCCCTTTGTAGGTGCAGGTGACGGATTGGTCGGTTGCATCGTAGCGGGCATCGTGAAACGTCGAATCAATAAGGTACGACGCTGTCGCCTGCGGGTTTGCGCCTACCCAGGTGCGACCATCGGGATATGACGCTTCATAGCGGTAACCTCCATTGGCCATCTCCGTTTGTTTGATGTCTTGGATCGGCGGGCAGGTGGAAGTCGCCGCGTGGGTACTGTCCATCAGTGACACCATGGCTAACACGCCTGCAAGCAGTGCACTTTTCATAGCCCACCTCCTGTGGGGCGTGGAAGGCCCTATGCTGCAGGTGGTGTGCGGGCGGCAGCTACTGTTAGAAGTGACAGTGATTTAGAAGAAATCGAGATTAAGGTGCGGTTTTTTATTGCCAGATATGAAAAAACGACGCGCGTACAGGTGATCAGCCTGGATGACGCACTACATGGTTTGCGTGTCAGCGATTGGCCAGAGCGCCTTGGTACACCGTCGGGCCGGTTGGCTGCTTGCTCAACGATCCACCCTTGGTCTCCGAGCTCACCATCAATTCCACTGGCTTGCGAATGCTGGCTTGCTGGCGTGGGTTCAATCCAATGATGCCCTTGCCATCTTCCGGTAACAGCCCCAGGGAAACCGGTGCGCCGTCTTCTGGCATGGCCCACAGTTCCAGGCTTCGGTCGGGTTCAGGCGCCGCCGCGGCAATGGGTTCAACTTCGAGGTAATCCTTGTGCGCCATGACCTGCGCTGCTGGCTGCTGGGTGGTGGTCACCAGGGTCGCGGCGGATTTGACGGTGTCCTGAGTGTAGAGCGCGCCGCCGAGCCCGGTGACGATGGCCACGCACACGCCGATGAACACGCGCGGGCGGCTCCAGAACGGGGGTTTTTGTTCAATCACTTGGGGGCGGCTGGCGCTCATACGGCTGTTCCTGGCATTTTTTGAATTCATTCCATGGACTGCCACCCTGCCATTGGGTTCCTCGGCCGGCCCGGAACAATGGGCTGGATGCCCAGTCAAACGCCTGCTTTCACCCCTACACCCAGAGGTTGTTTCGATGAAGATTTCACGCGGTTTCGCCCTTTCCTGCCTGATGACCCTGGCAGCCGGCCCGGTGCTCGCCGCAGGTTTCAGCCTTGGCGACGCGGCCAATGCCATTTCCGGTATGCAGGGTGGCAACAACAAGGCTGCCGCTGCCGCACCGTCTTCCGAGACGGCCGGTTTGCTGAGTGCATTGACCTCTCAACTGAACATCACCCCCGAACAAGCGGTCGGCGGCACTGGCGCCATGCTGGGCCTGGCCAAGAACAAGCTGAGCGGGAATGACTACTCGCAACTGGGCAATAGTGTGCCGGGCCTCGACCAGTTGTCGGGCAACAACGCATTGGGCAGCCTCGGGGCCTTGAGCGGGATGCTCGGCCAGGCCGGTGGCAGCAAGACCAGTGGCCTCGACGGCCTGCTGGGTAACGTGAAGAACACCAATGACCTGAACACCGCGTTCAGCGCCCTGGGCATGGACAGCGGCATGGTTAGCCAGTTTGCGCCGGTAATCCTGCAATACCTCGGCGGGCAGGGTGCCAACAGTTCCTTGCTGGGCAAGTTGGCCCAGGCGTGGGGTACTGGCAGCTAACGACTTTGTGCGCGCAGTTGTTCGATGCGCGCATCCTTCTCCTTCCAGAGCTGGTTTACCCAGTTCTGGACGGTCTGGCGAAAGGCCGGATCGTTCTCGTAATCCCCTTGCCACAATGCCGGGTCCAGCTCACGGGTACGGATATCGATGATCACCTTTGGCACTGCGCCACTGATCAAATCCCAGAACCCAGGGATTTTTTGCTGCGGATAGACAACCGTCACGTCGAGTACCGCATCCAGCTGTTCTCCCAGGGCTGCCAGCACAAACGCCACGCCACCCGCCTTGGGTTTGAGTAGCCGGGTAAACGGCGAATCCTGTTGCCTACGCTTGGCTTCGGTGAACCGCGTGCCTTCCAGATAATTGACCACCGTCACTGGCTGGCGCTTGAACAGCTCGCAAGCCTCTTTGGTGATCTTTAAATCCTGCCCGGCCAGTTCCGGGTGCTTGGCGAGGAATGCCTTGGTGTAGCGCTTCATGAACGGATAATCCAGCGCCCACCAGGCCAGGCCGAGGAAGGGCACCCAGATCAGCTCTTTTTTCAGGAAGAATTTGAAGAACGGCGTGCGACGGTTGAGGGCTTGGATCAGCGCCGGAATATCCACCCAGGATTGGTGGTTGCTGATGACCAGGTAGGAGGTATCACCGCGCAGGTCTGCGCCACCGCGAATGTCCCATTGGGTCGGGATGCACAGCGCGAAGATCAGCTTGTCGATCTCGGCCCAGGTTTCGGCGATCCACATGACCGCCCACGACATGGCGTCACGAGCGCGACCAGGGGCCGCCACCTTGAGCAGGGCAAACACCATCAGCGGGCCGATCAGGACCAGGGTGTTGAGCAATAACAGCAATGAGACAAAACAGCCGGTGAGCAGGCGGCGCATAAGCAACTCTTGCAATCGTGTGGGCGGGTCATGATAAGCAGCTTGAGTCTAGAGGCCAAATCGCAAATGGCCGGACGAATGTTTCACAATGTGCCGGGTATGCTGGGACGAGCTAACTAAGTGCTGCCTTTGCGGTCTAGAATCCGCCTACTTCTTTCCGAGGAAATCACTTCGTGAAACTGCTCCTTGCCTCCCTCGCCCTGGCTGCCCTGCCTGTCATGGCCGCCGAACCGACCCTTTACGGTCGCTACGAATACATCCAATTGCCGGAGATCGGCGAAACCTTCAAGGCCAAGATGGACACCGGCGCGTTGACCGCCTCGCTGTCGGCGCGTGATATCGAAACCTTCACCCGTGATGGCGACGACTGGGTGCGCTTCCGCCTCGGCGGCAAGGATGCCTCCAACAAAGTCTACGAACACAAAGTCTCGCGCATCAGCAAGATCAAGAGCCGCGCCGACGAAGACGAGGACAAGGATGAAGCCAGCGTGGCCAAGCGCCCGGTGATCGACTTGGAAATGTGCCTGGGCAACGTCAAGCGTACCGTCGAGGTTAACCTCACCGACCGCAGCAGCTTCAACTACCCGTTGCTGATCGGTGCCAAGGCCCTGCGTGAATTCGGCGCTGCGGTAAATCCGGCCCGTCGTTACACTGCTGACAAACCGGACTGCTGACGGAACACCATGGCGCATATCCTGATTGTCGAAGACGAAGCGGCGATAGCCGACACGCTGATATTCGCCCTGCAAGGCGAGGGCTTTACCACCACCTGGCTGAGCCTTGGCCAGGAGGCGCTGGCCCACCAGCGCCAGACGCCGGCTGACCTAGTCATCCTCGACATCGGCCTGCCGGACATCACGGGGTTCGAAACCTGCAAGCAACTGCGTCGCTTCAGTGAAGTACCGGTGATGTTTCTCAGCGCGCGGGATGGCGAGATCGACCGCGTGGTGGGGCTGGAGATCGGCGCCGACGATTATGTGGTCAAGCCCTTCAGCCCTCGGGAGGTGACCGCGCGGGTCAGGGCGATCCTCAAGCGGATTGGCCCAGGGGCTGCGCCCACGGTGTTCCAGGTTGATCTGGAACGCATGCAGATTGCTTATCGCGGCCAGCCCTTGAGCCTGACGCGCCATGAATTCCGCCTGCTGCAGAGCTTGCTGGAACAACCTGAGCGTGTCTTCAGCCGCGAGCAATTATTGGACGCGGTCGGTGTGGCGGCGGATGCCGGCTACGAGCGCAATATCGACAGCCATATCAAAAGTCTGCGCAGCAAATTGCGCAGCGTGGCTGCCGATGCCGAGCCGATCCAGACCCATCGCGGCCTCGGCTACAGCTACAGCCCGAGCAATAGCTGATGCGCCTGGGGCTGCGGATTTTCCTGGTGTATGCGCTGTTTATCGGCCTCACCGGCTACTTCGTGCTCAGCACTGTCATGAAGGAAATCCGTCCCGGTGTGCGCCAGTCCACCGAAGAAACCCTGGTGGACACCGCCAACCTGCTGGCCGAGATACTGCGCGATGACGTCAAGAACGGCACCCTCGGCCAAAGCCACTGGCCGGCCTTGCTCAAGGCCTACGGCAGTCGCCAGCCGGGCGCGACCATCTGGGGTCTGCCGAAAAACCAGGTCAACCACCGCATCTATGTGACCGACGCCAAGGGCACCGTGTTGCTCGACTCCACGGGCGACGCGGTGGGCCAGGACTATTCCAAGTGGAACGACGTGTACCTGACCCTGCGCGGTGAATACGGCGCCCGGTCCACTCGCAGCGCAGCGGATGACGCCACCTCGTCGGTGATGCACGTGGGCGCGCCGATCCGTGACAACGGCCAGATCATCGGCGTGGTCACCGTGGCCAAACCGAACAGCTCATTGCAGCCCTATGTCGACCGCACCGAGCGGCGCCTGCTGTGGTACGGCGCGGGCCTGGTGATTCTGGGTCTGCTGCTGGGCGCACTGCTGTCGTGGTGGTTGAGCGCCGCGCTGCGCCGGTTGACGGCTTATGCCGAAGCGGTCAGCGAAGGCCGGCGTGCCGAGTTGCCGCATTATAGGGGCGGCGAACTCAAGCAGTTATCCACCGCCGTGGAGCACATGCGTACGCAGTTGGAGGGCAAGGCCTATGTCGAACATTACGTGCACACCCTGACCCACGAATTGAAAAGCCCGTTGGCGGCGATACGCGGCGCGGCGGAGTTGTTGCAGGGCGATATGACCCGCGAACAACAACAGCGTTTTGTCGGCAACATCGACAGCGAAAGTGCGCGCCTGCAGCAGTTGATCGAGCGCTTGCTGAACCTGGCGCAAGTCGAGCAACGCCAAGGCCTGGAAGAGCAGGCGAGTATCCCGTTGGCCGCGATGGTCGATGAGGTCATCAAGGCCCAATGCGCGCGCATTGAAGGCGCCCAATTGTGCGTTGAACAGACGATTGCGGCGGATGTGCAGGTGTGTGGCGAGCCCTTCCTGCTGCGTCAGGCCTTGGGCAATCTGCTGGACAACGCCCTGGACTTCACACCGCCCGGTGGCCAGTTGAAATTCAGCGCGCAGACGCGTCACAACGACGTGCAGGTGAGTCTGTTCAACCAGGCCGCGCCGATTCCCGACTACGCGCTGCCACGCTTGAGCGAGCGTTTCTACTCACTGCCACGCCCGGCCAGCGGGCGCAAAAGCACCGGCCTGGGCCTCAACTTTGTCGAGGAAGTGATGAAGCTGCACGGCGGCGCGTTGCAGATCGGCAATGTGCAAGGCGGCGTGCAAGTGGTGCTGCATCTCCACACAGTCTCCACATTGCCCACATAAATCCCCCACACATGCTGCCCAGACTCTCCCCATCAAAACAGGGAGAGACCCATGAACCGCAGCCTGCTTTTCAAACTTGGCGCGATTGCGCTACTGATCCTGCTGTTGCTGATTCCGTTGCTGATGATCAACGGCATCATCAGTGACCGCCAGCAATTGCGCGACGGCGTACTGATGGACATCGCCCGCAGCTCCAGCTATGCCCAGCGTCTCACCGGCCCGGTGATGGTGGTGCCGTATCGCAAGACCGTGCGCGAGTGGAAGCTCAATGAAAAGCTCAACAAGCGCTACGAAGTCATCCGCGAAGAGCGTGGTCGTCTGTATTTCCTGCCGGATCGTTTTGAGCTCGACGGCAAAGTGCAGACCGAACTGCGTGCGCGGGGTATCTACCAGGCGCGGCTGTTCCATGCCGATAACCGCATCAGCGGGCGTTTCGAGCTGCCTGCGCAGTTGGGGATCACCGAGAGCTTTGCCGATTACCGTTTTGAGCCGGCATTTCTGGCGGTGGGTATCAGCGATATTCGCGGCATTGAAAACGCATTGAAGCTTGAGCTGGGCAGCCAGCAGCTGGAGTTCGAACCGGGCTCCCAGGTCGACTGGCTCGGTGAGGGCGTTCACGTGGCGCTGCCGGAGCAGGACACTAAAAAGCCCTACGTGGTGGATTTCGCCTTTGACCTGCGCCTGCAAGGCACCGAGCAACTGCAAGTGGTGCCGGTGGGCAAGACCAGCCAAGTGTCACTCGCGTCCAACTGGCCGCACCCAAGCTTTATCGGCAACTTCCTGCCGGCGCAACGCGAGATCAGCGACAAAGGCTTTAGCGCCAACTGGCAGACTTCATTCTTCTCCACCAACCTCGAGCAAGCCCTGCAGACCTGCCTGGACGGGCAAGGCTGTGACGACTTCAACAACCGCAGCTTCGGCGTGAACTTCATCGACCCGGTGGACCAGTACCTCAAGAGCGACCGTGCGATCAAATACGCGTTGCTGTTTATCGCCCTGACCTTTGCCGGTTTCTTCCTGTTCGAAGTGCTCAAGAGCCTGGCGGTGCACCCGATCCAGTACGCCTTGGTGGGCTTTGCGCTGGCGTTTTTCTACCTGCTGCTGTTGTCGTTGTCCGAGCACATAGGCTTCGCCATGGCCTACCTCATCTCCGCCAGTGCCTGTGTGTTGTTGATTGGTTTCTACGTGTGCCATGTGCTGCGCAGCGTGGCCCATGGGTTGGGTTTCTCGGCGGGGTTGGCGGCGTTGTATGGCTTGTTGTACGGGCTGTTGAATGCCGAAGATTATGCGTTGCTGATGGGGTCGTTGCTGCTGTTCGGCTTGTTGGGCACGGTGATGGTGCTGACGCGCAAACTGGACTGGTATGGCGTGGGCAAGCGCAAAGCGGCCGAGCCACTGCAGTTTGACCTGGAGGCAGTGCAATGATCGGGTTGCGCGAGGACCAGCAAATGAAGGCGAGGATGGTCGACTTCCTCAATAACGCCGCCGCACAATGTGGGAGCGGGCTTGCTCGCGAAGGCGGTATGTCAGCCACAGATGTTTCAACTGAGCCACCGCATTCGCGAGCAAGCCCGCTCCCACAGGGGAATGACGGTGAATCTTAGATGGGCGGCTGGGTGTCCAGCATCGAAGGCCGCTGGCTGACTTCGGCGTACCACGCGGCAAGCTGCGGGTTATCCGAGCGCCATTGCATATCCGGATGACGGAAATCCAGGTAACCCAAGGCGCAGGCCACGCTGATGGCGGCGATGTCGAAGTGGCTGGTCAGTTCGGCGATCGCATCCGCTTCTAACTCAGCGAGGCTGCGACGGATCTTGTTGCGCTGCTCATCGAGCCATTGGCCCCAGTGTTTTTCCGCTGGGCGCAGCGCGGTCTCGTAACGCACCAGCACGGCGGCATCCATGATGCCGTCGGCCATCGAGGCCAGGGTCAGGCGGCGCCAGCGGGCCGAGCCGTCGCGAGGGATCAGCGGGTTGCCGACGTGCTGGTGGTCGAAGTAATCAAGGATCACCCGGCTGTCGTGCAGCACCGTGCCGTCGGCCAGGCGCAGGGCCGGGATCTTGCCCACCGGGTTGCCTTGCACCACGTGGGCGTCCGGGTTGACCGGGGTCGGCATGCACCCGTGCAGGGCCACGCGATCTTGCTGGCCGGTTTCGGCCAGCAGCACACGCACCTTGCGCACGAACGGTGAAGCAGAGTTGTGGAACAGGGTCATGCTGGGAGCGGACATGGGCATTCCTCAAGATGGGCAGTGGCTAGCCTAGAGGGTTGCAAGACGGCTGGCGAGGCCCTTAGCCGCGCCGTTTGAACAACGCGTACACGCCTATAACTGCTGGCAGCCCTAAACCCACCCAACTGAGCGAATCCCACAGCCCATCGCCGAGCAACGCCGCAAACAACCCGGCGGCGCTGAGCACGCCAATCCCCAGGGGAATGCCAAACACCTTCCAGAAATTCGACCGGCGCGGCTTCATGCCTTGCCCGCCTTGCGCCGCACGATCCACAAATAAATCCCGCTCACCAGCACGATGATGGTCAGCACATCCAAGACGGCCCAGAGGATTTTCATCGGCATGCCGCCGTAGTCGCCAAAGTGCAGCGGTTGGGACATGCCCATGGCGTCCATGTACCACGGCCGTTCGGCGATGGCGGTGACGGCCAGGGTACTGGCGTCGATCAGCACCGGTGTGAGCAAGTGCGACGTCAGGTGGGTGCTGCCCTTCATGAACACCGCGTAGTGGTGCTCACTGGAAAAGCGCGTGCCGGGGAAGGCGATAAAGTCCGGCTGCATGCCTGGCGCAGCCTTTGCTGCGATGGTCAGTAACTCGGTGGCCGGGGCGCGTTGGGTCAGGGGGGGCGCGCTTTTATAGGGCTCGATCATCGCGCTGAGGCTGTCCTGGCGCCAGGCGGCGATGATCAGGTCGGCGCAGGCGCTGATCACGCCGGTCACGCCCACCACCAGTGCCCAGGTCAACGTGACCACACCGATCAGGTTATGCAAGTCGAGCCAACGCAGACGGGTGGACTTGTCCTGGCGCACGGTGGCGAATGTCAGGCGGCGCATGAACGGCAGGTACAGCACCGTGCCGGAGATAATCGCCAGCACAAACAGAATGCCCATGAACGCCAGCAGCAACTTGCCTGGCAGACCGGCAAACATATCCACATGCAAACGCAACAGGAACAGGGTGAACCCACCGTTGGCCGCCGGGGTTTCCACCGCTTCACCGGTGCGCGCATCCAGCATGAAAGTGTGCGACGAGTTGGGTTCGGTGCCGGCGGTAGCGGCCATGATTGCGATCACGCCGTTCTGGTCGTCTTCGTCCCAGGCCAGGTACTGCATGGCTTCGCCGGGGCGATGAGCCTGAGCTTTAGCCACAAGCTGCTCGAGGTTGAGCCGTGGCGTATCGGCGGGCATCTGCGCCAGTTCAGGCTCATTGCCCAGCAGGTGGTCGATCTCATGGTGAAACACCAGCGGCAGGCCAGTCAGGGCGAGCAGCAGCAGGAATACCGTGCAGATCAGGCTGGTCCAAGTGTGGATGAAGGACCAGCGGCGGATGGTCTTGCTTTTCATTTTCTAACCTTCAGACACACCCAAGCCGCTCAAGGGAGCGGCCTGGTTGTTGGCTCAGCCGATTACCACTGGTAGGTGGCGCTGGCGACTACGCTGCGTTGGTCGCCGAAGTAGCAGTAGTTGCCGTCACAGGTGGACAGGTAGTCCTTGTTGAACAGGTTGGTGGCGTTCAGTTTTACCGATGCACCTTTGAGACTGTTGTCCAGGCGGCCCAGGTCGTAATGCACCGAGCCGTCGAACACGGTGTAGGCGTTGGCTTTGCCCAACCAGGTGTTGGCCTGGTCGCCGTAGGTGTTGCCGGTGTAGCGCGCACCGAAGCCAATACCGAAGCCATCAAGCGGGCCGGTGTGCCAGGTATAGTCCGTCCAAAGCGAGGCTTGCTGGTTGGGCATCAGTGTCAGTCGGTTGTCTTTGTAAATGCCTTTTTGCACCTCGGATTTCGCCAAGGTGTAGGCGGCGATGACCTTGAGGTTCTCTGTGACGTCAGACACCGCTTCCAGCTCCAGGCCCTTGACCTTCACTTCGCCGGTCTGGCTGTTGATTTGCTGGCCCCCGGCGCCGAGTGTGGTCACCTGGACATTTTTCTGCGTCAGATCGTAGACCGCTGCGCTCAGCAGCGTGTTGGAGCCGGGCGGCTGATACTTGACACCCATCTCCCATTGTTGGCCTTCCGTCGGTTTAAACGTCTTGGTGGCAGTTGTATCTGCGTTGCTCGCCGGCTGGAAGGATTCTGCGTAGGACAAGTACGGTACGAAGCCCGAGTCGAACACATAGCTCAGTGCTGCGTTGCCACTGAAGTGCTTGATGCGGTCAGTGTTGGTCGCATCGCTGTCGTTGAAGTAGGTAGTGCCCTGATGCACCCAGTCTTCACGGCCACCCAGGGTCAAGCGCCACTTGTCCAAGGCCATCTGGTCCTGCACGTAGAGCCCAGTCTGGACGGTTTTCTGGTTGTAGTCGTAAAAAGGCCGGACGCCGGTTGGGCGTAGAGTCGGCTGAGTGTTGATCGGGTTAAAGATGTTGATGTTTGACGCTGTACCGTAAATCGCGCGATAGGACGTGTCGGTGCGTTGATGATCCAGCCCCAGCAGCAGGGTGTGGGTGATGTCGCCCGTGGCGAAGTCAGCCTGGAAATTGTTATCCACCGCGAACTGGCCAATGCTTTCGTTAACATTGGTGGTAGACCGGCTGATATCGCCTGCTGCATTAGCTTGGGAGAATGCATAGGAGCCCACGGTCAACTGCTGGAAGTCCAGTTCCGACTTGGTGTAACGCAGGTTCTGTTTGAACTGCCAAGTGTCGTTGAAGCGATGCTCAAACGCATACCCCAGCGCGTAGTAGGTGCGGTCATAGAACTCGTAATCCGGATCACCCAGGTTCTTATGGTGTGACACTTCGCCCAGCGACGATTTGATCTTCGTGCCCTGGATCGGCATGAACTGGCTGGTTGTACCCGTATCGTCACGCGTGAACTGCGAGAGCAGTGTCAGCTTGGTGTCGGTGTCGATGTTCCAGGTCAGGCTCGGCGCAATGTTGTAGCGCTTGTTGTCGATGTGGTCGACTTGGGTGCCCGCATCGCGTACCACACCGCTGACGCCATACAGGAACTGGCCTTCATCATCGATCTTGCCGGTGCTGGCGAAGTTGATCTGGCGGTAGTTGTCACTGCCGTATTGCACTTGGATGGCATGACTGGACTCTTCGCTGGGACGCCGGCTGACCATGTCCAGCAGGCCGCCCGGTGGCGTCTGGCCGTACACCGATGAGGCCGGGCCGCGCAGCAGGGCAAGGCGGTCGAGGTTCCAGGTTTCGGCTTTCGGGTTGGCGTACACACCGCGTGGCAGCGGCAGGCCGTCGAGGAACTGGGTCGGTTCGAAACCGCGCACGCGCATCCAGTCGTAGCGGGTGTCGCTGCCGTAGCTGGCAGACACGATGCCCGGCATGTATTTGACGGCGTCATCCAGGTTCTGCACGTTGCGGTCCTGCATCTGCTCGCGGGTGGCGACAGAGATCGAGCGCGGCGCTTCAACCAGCGCAGTGTCGGTCTTGGTGCCGGCGGCAGTGCGCGTGGCCAGATAGCCTTGCACCGGGCCCCAGGCACTTTCCTGGCTGCCGTCTTGGCCAGTGATGTTGGTGACCGGCAGCGCCATCACGCCCTCCGGAATCGCCACCAAGGTGTAAGTCCCCGCGCTGCTCTGCTCCAGTTGCAACCCCGTCCCACGCAACGCTTCACGCAGCGCACCCGGCGCATCGAACTGGCCCTGGACCGGTGCCGAGGTCTTGCCGGCGGCGAGCGCCGGGCTGAGGGTCAGCGCCAGGCCGCCCTGGCTGGCGATCTGGTTCAGGGTGCTGGCCAGTGGCGCCGCCGGCAGGTTGTAAGCACGCACGCTGGACGCCTGCTCGGCGGCGATCAGCACAGTGCTGGTCAGCGGGGCGCTGAGGGCGATGGCCACGGCTAACAGGCTGGGGCGCAACAAGGTGTCTAGGGTGCGGGACATAGGGCGGCTCCTGAATGGAAATATTTCTCAATTGCTTAGGTGCCGAACGAGAATCGAAAAGTGATAGGGCGGGGTGAAAATATTTTTCCAGGGTGTTCTTGAGGGCCTCATCGCAGGCAAGCCAGCTCCCACCTTGGAATGCATTTCAACGGTGGGAGCTGGCTTGCCTGCAATAGCGATAGCACGGGCACCGCGAACCTAAGGCTTGCCCTTCACCGTCACCCACCACGGCGTGTGCTGCTCAATCTGCACCGGCAACGTCGGCAGCAGCGCATTCAGCGCCAGCGTGGTGTCGTGCAACGGGAAACTGCCGGTGATACGCAAGTCGGCCACATCTTTATCCACACCCAGGTAACCGGTGCGGTAGCGGCCGAGCTCCTCGACCACATCCCCCAGGCGGGCGTTGTCGACCACCAGCATGCCGCGGGTCCAGGCGTCGGTGGCGGGGGTGACAGCCAGCAGCGGGCCGAGGCCGTCGCTGCGCATCAGCACTTGCTGGCCTTCCTTGAAGATCTGTTCCTGGTGCAGTGCCTCAGGCTGTGCGGCCACGGCGGACTGCAACACGCTCAAGCGCGTGGCGTCGTCTTCACGCTTGACGATAAACCGCGTGCCCAGCGCCCGCAGGCTGCCGTCGCGGGTTTGTACATAGAACGGGCGCGCATCGTTGTGGCCGGTCTCGACGAGGATCTCGCCTTCCTGCAACACAATCAGCCGGCGTTTCTGATCAAAACGCACGTCGATAGCACTGTGGGTATTGAGGTTGATCAGCGTACCGTCCGCCAGCTTCAGCGTGCGCTGCTCACCGGTGGCGGTACGTTGGTCGGCCAGCCAATAGTGGATCGGCACATAGCGCTCACCGGCAAACAACGCCACGCCAATGACCAGTGCAATGCTCGCCAAGCCGCTGCCCAACTTGCGCACGCGCTGGCGAATGCCTTCCCGCGATTGCAACAACGCCACCCGCGCCGGGCCCGAAGCGGCGCTGAAACGCTGGTCGAGCATGCCCAGCTGGCGCCACGCGCGGGCGTGTTCGTCATTGCTGGCCAGCCATTTGCTGAACTCTTCGCGCTCAATAGCGCTGCCGTCTCCTGAATCAAGGGACAGTTGCCAGGCAATGGCTGCATCCAGCACACGGGCCGAGACCGGTCTGGAACCGTTCACAGCGGCTCGCCATACAGGGCGATGTAGCACTGGCGAATACCCTGGGCCAGGTACTGGCGCACCCGCGGCACGGACACGCCAAGGCGCTGGGCGATTTCTGCATGGCCCATGCCGTCGAGGCGGTTATAGAGGAAGGCGGCGCGGGCCTTGCTCGACAGCTTGCCGAGCAGGCGGTCGATGGCCTTGAGGTCTTCGAGGATCAGTTGCTGCTCTTCCGGCGAGGGGTGCTCGCTTTCCGGGATCAGCATCAGTTCGGTGAGGTAGGCCTGTTCCAGCGCGGCGCGGCGGAAGTAGTCGAACAGCAAGCCCTTGGCGATGGCGACCAGGAACGCCCGAGGTTCGCGGGGTTCGCGCAGCTCGTCACGGCCCAGCAAGCGCATGAACGTGTCCTGGCTCAGGTCTTCGGCGCGGCTTGGGCAGGCCACGTTGCGTCGAAGCCAGGCCAGCAGCCAGCCACGATGGTCGCGATACAACGCGCCAACAAGCTCACTGTGTGGGTTCTGGACCGACGACAAGGCATCACCGAATAAACAAGAGGTTTAAACTAACGAGAATTATTCGCGATTGTGTCAGAGCCGTGGGGTGGGTGCAATTGGCGTCTGTCGGGAGATGGTATTAAAACGATGGCGCGTGTTTACGCCGCTTCCATTGGCTCAAGCGCTCTTGCAGCGTGTGGGGGGTGTCGATCTGTTGCTGGCGTGCGCGGCTGAACAGGATGAGCATCAGCTCCGCCGTGGCCAGGGCATCGGCGCTGGCATGATGGCGCTCGCCCACGTGCAGGTTGAAGTGGTTGATCCAGTCGTCCAGCCCGGCTTCGCGTATATGCGCCTCGGGGCACAGCAGCGGGGCGATGTCGGCCACATCAAGAAACGGATGCGTCAGGCGGTAACCCAGACTGTCCTTGAGCGCCCGACACAACATGTGTTGATCGAACGGTGCGTGGAAGGCCAGCAATGGGCTGTCGCCGACAAACGCCATGAAGTCCAGCAACGCCTCGGCCGGGTCGCTGCCGGCAGCAATGGCACTGGGGCCGAGGCCGTGGATCAATACGCTGGGGCTGAGTTTGGTGTCGGCGCGTTGCAGCGTGCGCTCGAACAATTGAGAAAAGTCCACCGCGCCGTCTTCGATCACCACCGCACCGATGGACAGCACCTGATCACGGTTAAGGTTCAGGCCGCTGGTTTCCAGGTCCACCACCACCCAGCGCTGACAGCGCAAGGAACCGCCGCCCAGCGCGGTGGGCTTGCGCAGTTGCTCCAGGCGTTTTTGTTGCGCGGTATCCAGCCCAGGCTTTTTCGTACGCAGCCAGCTGAACAGGCTCACAACTGATACCGCAACGTCAGGCTGCTTTGCAGGCGTTGAGCCTGGCGCAGGGACTCACGCAGGATGCGCCGGTCCAGGTGGTTGAGGCTGTCCGGGTCGACGCGGTTGGAGTACGGCTGGTTCTCGCGGGTTTGCAGTTGGTGCTGCTGCATGCGGGTTTGCTGGATGAAGTGGTAGGCCTCTTCATAGGCGGCGCCGTCCAGGGGCTCGATCACTTCCTTGACCACCAGTTGGCGCAAGCGCTCCAGGGTGTTATTGGCGTGGATGCCGTTGGCCAGGGCCAGCAGGCGCGCGCCGTCGACAAACGGCGTCAAGCCTTGCACCTTGAGGTCGAGGGTGGCTTTTTCGCCGCCTTTACGCGTCAGCACAAACTCGCGGAAACGTCCCACAGGCGGCCGCTGGCGCAACGCGTTCTCAGCCAGCATGCGTTGAAACAAGCGGTTATCCGCGACCTGGTCAAGAATGCCCTGGCGCAATTGCTCGCAACCGCGCTCATCGCCCCACACCACGCGCAGGTCGAAATAAATGCTGGAGCCCAGCAGATTCTCCGGCGTCGCCTCGCGAATGAAGGCTGCAAACCGCCGCGCCCATTCCGCCCGCGACAGGCAAAGCTCTGGATTGCCGGCCATGATGTTGCCCTCGCACAGGCTGAACCCGCACAACGCCAGGCTCTGGTTGATCTGCTGTGCCAGCGGCAACAGGCGACCACGGATCTGCGCCGCTTCGGCGATGTCCTTGGCATCGAACAGAATGCCGTTGTCCTGGTCGGTGTACAGCGTCTGCTCGCGACGACCTTCGCTGCCAAAACACAACCAACTGAATGGCACGCCGGGGTCGCCTTTTTCAGCCAGCGTGAGTTCGATCACCCGGCATACGGTGTGATCGTTAAGCAGCGTAATGATGTGGGTGATCTGGGTAGACGACGCGCCATGGGCCAGCATGCGTTCGACCAACTGGCCGATCTCGCCGCGAATCGCCACCAGGTTTTCCACGCGTGGCGCGTTACGGATGGTGCGCGCCAGGTGCACCAGGTCCACCCGTTGCAGGGAAAACAGATCGCGCTCGGACACCACGCCACACAGGCGTTGGTCTTTGACCAGGCACACGTGGGCGATATGCCGTTCGGTCATGGCGATGGCGGCGTCGAAGGCGCTGTGGTCCGGGGTCAAGAAGAAGGGCGCCTGGGTCATGTGGCCTTCGATGCCCTGGGTGAAGTCGCTGGTGCCATCGGCCACCACTTGGCGCAGGTCGCGCAGGGTGAAAATTCCCAGGGGCGCCTGGCCCTCATCGACGATCACAATGCTGCCCACCTGTTGTTCGTGCATCAGCGTCACCGCCTCGCGCAGCGGCGTGGTTGGGCTGCACATCACAGGGTGGCGCATGGCCAATTCGCCGAGGCGGGTGTTCAGTGAGTATTGAGTGCCGAGGGTTTCCACGGCTTTTTGTTGAACCTGTTGATTAACCGTGTCCAACAGGCTGCTGACGCCACGCAGGGCGAAGTCGCGAAACGGACTGGAAAGCGCGAACAGTTTGATAAACGCCGGTTTGTTCAGTTGCAGGCAGAAGGTGTCTTCGGCCGCCTTGTGCTCGGTGCGGGTTGCCCGTTCACCTAACAGTGCCGCGAGGGGAAAGCACTCGCCCGTCGCGATTTCAAACGTGGTTTCTGCGCTGTCCGGGCGCTCACCCACGACCCTGCCCTGCTTGACGATATAAAAATGTTCAACCGGCCCGCCCGACGGTTTAAGGATGCTGTCGCCGGGGCCGTAAAAGCGCAGCTGGCACTGTTCCACCAAAAACGCCAGGTGTGCGTTTTCCATTTGGTTGAAGGGCGGGAAGCGCTGCAAGAACTGCAGGGTGCCGTGAATGTTCTGCAACACAGCAGTTTTCCCCGCCTGGGCGAAGGCATCAGCTTTACTCATAACAGTGGCCGCGTTTTTTGTCGTTATCGTCCCTCATGGTCGACTCCCGCGCGGCGGGTGCCCATTGGACGTAAGTCTAGGTCGATACAGACCGCACAAACCTAGGGAAAAACCTTACATGACTATCGTCCAAACCCCGTAGAACGCCCACTAGTCAAACTTTCCGACGAAGTGCACATTGTTCGACCCTCCTGTGATGTCTGACGTCTGAGCGGAGGGGATTGATGAGAACTGCTGAGAACCGTATGTCCGACCACGATATTTTAAGCGATGCCGAGCGCGAGGCGCTGAGCGCCGTGATGCTGGAGCCTGATTTACCGCCACAACGCGTTTTGATTGTTGACGACGACAAGGACGCGCGTGAATTGTTGGCGGAGATCCTGGGGCTGGACGGTATTCGCTGCATGACTGCCGACAGTGGTGAGGCGGCGTGGGATTTATTGAAGTCCAGCAGCTCCATTGGATTGTTGATCACCGATCTGCGCATGCAGCCGAGCAGCGGCCTGGAGCTGATCAGGCAGGTACGCGAATCCACTCGCGCGGCTTTGCCGATCATCATCATGTCGGGGGACGCGGAAGCGCCGGATGTGATCGATGCGATGCATTTGAGTGTGGTGGACTTTTTGCTGAAGCCGATTGATAGCGTGAAGTTGGCGAAATTAGTGAAGCGGGAGTTGGGGATGGGGCAGTAGGGACCGTTGGTCGAGACTGTCATTTATGACCGTAGGCGTTAAGAGGGAATTTTTGTTCAGTGGTCTGGAGAGCATTGTGTGATGACCGTGCCTCGAAACCCTATGAACAGGAGTTTGTCATGAGTACTGAGCCATTATTGATTTGGCCGTTTTGAAAAAAGCCCTGATCTTACGACCAAGGCTTTTCATATCCGCGATTAATTACAGACCATTCCTGGCCTTGAACTCCCGCCGCCGACGATGCAACACCGGCTCGGTATATCCATTTGGCTGCTTGGTCCCTTCAACCACCAACTCCACCGCCGCCTGGAACGCGATATTGCTATCGAAATCCGGCGCCAACGGACGGTACAACTTGTCCCCCGCATTCTGACGGTCCACCACCGGCGCCATGCGCTTGAGGCTTTCCATCACCTGATCCTGAGTGACGATGCCGTGGCGCAGCCAGTTAGCGATGTGCTGGCTGGAGATGCGCAGGGTGGCGCGGTCTTCCATCAGGCCCACATCGTTGATGTCCGGCACTTTCGAGCAGCCGACGCCCTGGTCGATCCAGCGCACGACATAGCCAAGGATGCCTTGGGCATTGTTGTCCAGCTCGTTGCGGATTTCTTCGTCGGACCAATCGGTATTGCTGGCCAGAGGAATCGTCAGGATGTCGTCCACCGAGGCGCGCTCGCGCTTGGCCAGCTCGGCCTGGCGGGCGAAAACGTCGACCTTGTGGTAGTGCAACGCGTGCAATGCGGCTGCCGTTGGCGACGGCACCCAGGCAGTGTTGGCACCGGCCAGTGGGTGGGCGATTTTCTGTTCGAGCATCGCGGCCATCAGGTCGGGCATGGCCCACATGCCTTTACCGATCTGCGCGCGACCTTGCAGGCCGGTGCTCAGGCCGATATCGACGTTCCAGTTCTCGTAGGCGCCGATCCATTTTTCCGCCCTCATCGCGGCCTTGCGCACCATCGCGCCGGCTTCCATGGAGGTGTGGATTTCATCGCCGGTACGGTCGAGGAAGCCGGTGTTGATAAACACCACACGCTCGCTGGCCGCCTTGATACAGGCCTTGAGGTTGACCGTGGTGCGGCGCTCCTCGTCCATGATCCCGACTTTCAGCGTGTTGCGCGGCAGGTTCAGCACCTCTTCGATGCGCCCGAACAGCTCGTTGGTGAACGCCGCTTCTTCGGGGCCGTGCATTTTCGGTTTAACGATGTACACAGAGCCGGTGCGGCTGTTCTTGCGGCTGCTGTTGCCGTTGAGGCTGTGGATCGCGGCCAGGCTGGTGAGCAGGCCGTCGAGGATGCCTTCCGGCACTTCGTTGCCGTTTTTGTCGAGGATCGCGTCGATGGTCATCAGGTGACCCACGTTGCGTACGAACAACAGCGAACGGCCGTGCAGGGTCACGTCCTTGCCATCCACGCCAGTGTAGACGCGGTCGGCGTTCATGGTGCGGGTGAAGGTCTTGCCGCCCTTGGCTACTTCTTCGGCCAGGTCGCCCTTCATCAGGCCGAGCCAGTTGCGGTAGATCACCACCTTGTCATCGGCATCGACGGCGGCGACGGAGTCTTCGCAGTCCATGATGGTGGTCAGCGCGGCTTCCATCAGCACGTCTTTGACGCCGGCGGCATCGGTCTGGCCGACCGGGGTGCTGGCGTCGATCTGGATTTCGAAGTGCAGGCCGTTGTGTTTCAGCAGGATCGCAATCGGCTCAGCCGCAGGGCCTTGGAAACCGATCAACTGCGCGTCGTCACGCAGGCCGCTGTTGCTGCCGCCCTTGAGGCTGACGATCAGCTTGCCATCGGCAATCTTGTAGCCGGTGGACTCGGCGTGGCTGCCGGCGCTGAGCGGGGCGGCCTCATCGAGGAAAGCGCGGGCGAAGGCGATGACCTTGTCGCCGCGCACTTTGTTGTAGCCCTGGCCCTTCTCGGCGCCATCGGCTTCACTGATGGCGTCGGTGCCATACAGCGCGTCATACAACGAACCCCAGCGCGCATTCGAGGCGTTTAGTGCGAAGCGCGCATTCATCACCGGCACGACCAACTGCGGGCCGGCCATGCGGGCGATTTCGTCATCGACGTTTTGGGTTGTGGCCTGGAAGTCTGCAGCTTCTGGCAGCAGGTAGCCGATGTCTTGCAGGAAGGCTTTGTAGGCCACCGGGTCGTGAGCCTGGCCGGCGTGGGTCTGGTGCCAGGTATCGATGCGCGCCTGGAAATCGTCGCGTTTGGCGAGTAGGGCTTTGTTCTTCGGTGCCAGGTCATGGATGACCTTGTCGGCACCGGCCCAGAACTGGTCGGCAGTGATGCCCGTACCGGGAATGGCTTCGTTGTTCACGAAGTCGAACAGGACTTTGGCGACCTGCAGGCCACCGACTTGAACGTGTTCAGTCATTGCTTGCCTCACTCTGCGGAGCTAATGCGCTTTTTCAGATTTTCATTATGTAGTGCACGGTTGGGCATACTACATGATGACTTGCGGTTGTGAAAATTAGACTAAATACGTCGTTTAGCGACCCACTTTGGTCGTACGGTCACAGCGGAGAATCGGATGTTCTCAAAAAACTATTGGATTGTTCCAGATAAATATAAAAATGGTACACGATTTGTTTTCAAGGGCTTCCGGGTCCACCTTGTAGATTGAATTCCAGAGGGCTTTGCCATGGACCATCTTGTACTCACAATTATCGCCGCCGACAAACCCGGGCTGGTTGAACGCATTGCGCAGAACATCGCCGCCCACGGCGGCAACTGGCTCGAAAGCCGCATGGCGCACATGGCCGGGCAGTTTGCCGGGATCCTGCGGGTCAGTGTGCCGGCGGAGAGCCGTCAGGCTTTGGTGGGCGCGCTCGAGGATTTATCCACACACGGCATTCGCGTGCTGGTGGGTGAGGGCAGCACTGGCCAGGCTTCAGCATCCAAATCGATTGTGATGACGCTGGTGGGTAACGACCGTTCGGGCATCGTGCGCGAGATCACGGCGCTGCTGAGCCAGCAGGGGGTCAACCTGGCGAGTCTGAGCACTGACGTTCGCCCGGCTCCCATGAGCGGTGACCCGTTGTTCACTGCCGAGGCGCTGTTGCAGGTGCCGACAGCATTATCCCTGGATGTATTGCAGTTATCCCTGGAAACCCTGGCGGATGACCTGATGGTGGAGCTGCACTACGAGGAATAATCTTTCCACGAGGTTATGCATGGAAATCTTGCATGGGCCTGTGGATAACCTGTAGAGACCCGGCGCCAGGCCAGACCGGCCGGGCTTCTCCGTAAACTGAGTAAAAAACGAGCAGTTTCAAGGGGTTGTGCACAAATGGCGGGGATCAGGTTGTGGATAACCTTGGGATGGGTGTCTGCAAGTCACGCCGACCGTGCCTTGCAGAGGTTTGTACGTTATTTGATCAGCGTTTGCGCACGCTCAGCCAGATATCCACGCTGTACACCACCAGGCCCGCCCAGATGAAGGCGAAGGCAGTCAACGTGCTCGGCGCCAGGTGTTCGCCGAACAGCAGCACGGCTTCCAGCAGCACCAGCGTCGGCGCCACATACTGCAGGAAGCCCAGCGCGGTGTAAGGCAAATGCCGTGCGGCGGCGTTGAAACACACCAGCGGGATCAGCGTCACCGGGCCCGCAGCTACCAGCCACCAGGCTTCTGAGGTGCTCCAAAACGCCAGCTGCGCACTGTGGGCCGTTGGGTTGAACAGCAGCCATGCGAGAGCAATGGGCACCAGCATCCAGGTTTCTACCACCAGCCCCGGCAATGCTTTCACCGGCGCCTGTTTACGGATCAATCCGTAAAAGCCAAAGGTCAACGCCAGCACCAGCGACACCCACGGCAAGCTGCCCACCTGCCACACCTGTTGCGCCACACCCGCTGCAGCCAGCCCGACGGCGACCCATTGCAGACGGCGCAGGCGTTCACCCAGGATCAGCATGCCCAGCAGCACATTGACCAGCGGGTTGATGTAGTAACCCAGGCTCGCTTCCAGCATGCGCCCCGTATTCACCGACCACACATACGTCAGCCAGTTGGCCGCAATCAGCGAACCGCTGAGGGCCAGGATCGCCAGGCGCTTGGGGTTGTCACGCAGTTCGCGGAACCAGCCGGGGTGTTTCCACACCATCAGCAGCAAACCGCCGAACAGCGCTGACCACAGCACGCGGTGCACGATGATCTCGGCGGCGGGTACGCTGGCGATGGCTTTGAAGTAGAGCGGGAACAGACCCCAGATGACATAGGCGCTCAGGCCTAGAATGTATCCCTTGCGGGGGTTGGCGGCTTGCATGCGGAATCCTTGCTTAGGCAGCTAACAAAGCGCAATTGTAGGGATATTTCTCAGGCATTGGGATCTGCTTTCTGTGGGAGCCCGGCTCCCACAGAGAAGCCGTCAGAAGAGTTTCAGGGGTTCTTCGTTCAGGGCCGAGAGTTGTTCGCGCAATGCCAGCACCTGGTCGCCCCAATAGCGCTCACTGCCAAACCAAGGAAAACTGTGGGGAAACGCCGGGTCATCCCAGCGCCGTGCCAGCCAGGCGCTGTAGTGCATCAGGCGCAGGGCGCGCAACGGTTCGATCAACGCCAGTTCGCGCGGATCGAAGTCATGGAATTCCTGATAGCCGTCCATCAATTCCGACAACTGTCCCAGACATTCCTGACGGTCTCCGGCGAGCATCATCCACAGGTCCTGCACCGCCGGGCCCATGCGGCAGTCATCCAGGTCGACAATATGGAACATCTCGTCACGGCACATCATGTTGCCGGGATGGCAATCGCCGTGCATGCGGATGTTCTTGTGCGGCGTGGCCGTGTACACCTCTTCCACGCGTTTGAGCAGGTCGCGGGCCACGGACTCGTAGGCCGGCAGCAGGCTCTTGGGAATGAAGTTGCCTTCCAACAGCGTGGTGAGGGAATCGTGACCGAAGTTCTTCACGCCCAAGGCTTCACGGTGTTCGAACGGGCGGGTGGAACCCACCGCATGCAAACGGCCAAGCAGTTGCCCAAGGCGATACAGCTGATCCAGATTGCCCGGCTCCGGTGCACGGCCGCCACGGCGTGGGAACAAGGTGAAGCGGAAACCGGCGTGTTCGAACAGGCTTTCGCCATTGTGGATCAGTGGTGCCACCACCGGCACTTCGCATTCGGCCAGTTCGAAGGTGAAACGGTGTTCTTCAAGGATCGCCTCGTTCGTCCAACGCTGTGGGCGATAGAACTTGGCGATCAACGGTTCTGAGTCTTCGATGCCCACTTGGTAGACGCGGTTTTCGTAGCTGTTGAGCGCGAGAATGCGCGCATCGCTGAGGAAGCCGATACTTTCGACAGCGTCGAGCACCAGGTCGGGGGTGAGTGTTTCAAACGGATGGGCCATGCGAACTCCTGCGCGCAGCAGGTCGCCGCGTCCGGCCGGGTATGGTAACGCACACGGCTTGAGATAGGGGGCGGCAGTGCAGACGCCATCGCAGGCAAGCCAGCTCCCACATTTGGTCCGTGTCAGTCATGACAACGCGGTCAAGTGTGGGAGCTGGCTTGTCTGCGATGAGGCCCTATCAGGCGCCGACGATACCGCCGTCATCCCGTCGAATCGCCATCACTGACGAACGCGGCTTGCCATTCGGCAGGTGCTCCGGCCAGGTGGAGCCGCCGGTCTCACCCGGATGCTGAATCCCCACAAACAACGTTTTCTGATCCGGCGAGAAGCTGATGCCCGTTACTTCACAGGCCACAGGGCCAACCATGAAACGACGGATTTCCCCGGTGGTCGGGTCAGCGCAGAGCATCTGGTTATTGCCCATCCCCGCGAAATCACCCGCGTTGCTGTAGTCGCCATCGGTCAGAATCCACAGCCGCCCGGCCTTGTCGAAACCCAAGCCATCAGGGCTGTTGAACATATTTTGCGGGTTGATATTCGACGAACCGCCCTTCGGCGTGCCGGCGTGAACGCCAGGGTTGCCGGCCACCACAAACAGGTCCCAAGTAAATGCCATGCTGGCGTGGTTATCGGCGTCGGCTTTCCAGCGCAGGATCTGGCCGTAGACGTTTTTCTCACGGGGGTTGGGGCCGCCGACGGGCTGGCCGTCTTCACCGCGCTTGGCGTTGTTGGTGAGGGTGCAATAGACCTGGCCATCGGTGGGGCTGACCACGATCCATTCCGGGCGGTCCATGCGCGTGGCTTTCACCACACTGGCGGCGAGGCGTGCGTGGATCAGCACTTCGGCCTGGCTGTTGAAACCGCTGCTGGCGTCGATGCCGTTTTTGCCATGGGTCAGCTCGACCCACTGGCCCTTGCCTTTGGGGTGGTCGGCATTGCCGTCGCCCGCGTCGAAGATCGCCACGTACAGGGTGCCGTGGTCGAGCAGGTCTTTGTTGGCCTTGGGGTTTTTGTGGTTGATCTTGTCGCGGCTGACGAACTTATAGATGAACTCACCGCGCTCGTCGTCGCCCATGTACACCACGGCGCGGCCGTCGCGGGTTTCAGCGAGGGCGGCGTTCTCGTGTTTGAAGCGGCCCAGCGCGGTGCGCTTGGCAGGGGTGGATTGCGGGTCGAACGGGTCGATTTCCACGACCCAGCCATGGCGATTGAGCTCGTTGGGGTTCTTGGCCAGGTCAAAGCGCGGGTCGTGCTGGTGCCAGTTGATGTCTTTGCTGGCGGCGACGGCGCCGTAGCGTTTCTGCCCGGCATCAAACGTTTGCTGTGGGTTGCTGCTGCCAAAGCAGTCGGTGAAGTTCTCTTCACAGGTCAGATAAGTGCCCCACGGGGTTTTACCGTTGGCGCAGTTCTGGAATGTACCAAGGGCTTTCTTGCCGGATTTGTCGGCGCTGGTTTTCAGCCATTCGTGACCGGCGGCGGGGCCGCTCAGGCGGATCGGCGAGTTGCCGTGGATGCGTCGGTTGTAGCGCGAGTCCTGCACGAACTGCCAGGTGTCGCCCTTGCGCCGCACTTCGATCACCGAAACGCCTTCGCTGGCCAGCGCCTTGCGCACGTCTTCGGCCGATTGCGGCGCGCCGCCGTGGGCGAAGAGATAGCGGTAGTTGGTGTATTCGTTGTTGATCGCCATCAGCGCGCGGTTGTCGTCGCCGGGGAAGGCGAACAGGCTCATGCCGTCGTTGTTGTCACCGAACTGCTGTTCCTGAGCTTTTGCCGTGCCGTTACCGGACGGGTCAAACGCCGGCGCGCTCTTGCTCAACGGCTGGCCCCAGCTGATCAGCACCGACGCGCTGTAGCCCGGCGGCAAAGTGATAGCGTCGCTGGTAGCGGCGGCGATGCTGGTAAAGCCCAGCAGCGGGCTGGCGGTGGCGGCGTTGACGGCCAGGGCGCTGCGGGTCAGCAGGTTGCCGCCCAGGAACATCGCGGCACCGCATAAAGCACCGGCGCCGATGAAACGGCGACGGGTGAGGCCGACCATCTGTTCAAGGTCGGTGGCTTGGTTTTCTTCTAATAGGCTCATCTCAGGCTCCCTGCGGTTTTTGCAGACACCTTAAGGAGCGGGCGTGACGAAATTGTTGCAGTTAAAAGAAGGTGGCGACTTACACCGGTGTTCCCAGCAGCACATTGCTCGGCGCGAACTGCACCTGGATCGCCTGGCCTCTGGCGGCGCCGATGGCGTTGAGTGCGTCGGGCTGCGCCAGGGCGCATAGAACCTGGCCGTTGGGCAGCACGATGCGGACTTCGCTGGGGCCGTCGTCGGCCTCGAGAATGGCGTCGACGGTGCCGCTCATGCAATTGTGTCCAGTTGTTGCGGAATCCTCGGGCGCCAGCAATTCCAACCAGCCCGCCTTGATCAGCGCAACCACTTCCACGCCAGTTTCCAGCTCCAGTCGCTGCGTGCTGTCGTGGGTGATTTGCGCATCCAGGGTCAGCCCGCCAGCCAGTTGCAGGCGCACCAGATCATTGCGGCCATGTTGCTCGATGGCGATGACTTGACCATGCAGTTGATTACGCGCGCTGGTGCGCAGCATCAAGCGGCCGAGCAGATTGAAGTCACTGGCGGCTTCATCAGAGCCCAGTACTTCGGCTTGTAACACTTGCAGGCGCTGGTAAAGACGCAACACGCGCTCACCCTCGGCCGTCAGCTTGGCACCGCCGCCGCCCTTGCCGCCGACGCTGCGTTCCACCAGCGGTTTTTGCGCAAGGTTGTTCAACTCGTCGATGGCATCCCATGCCGCCTTGTAACTCAAACCAGCGCTTTTCGCCGCGCGAGTGATGGAGCCCTGTTCGGCGATATGCGCCAGCAAAGCAATGCGCTGGGGGCGACGGATGATGTGCTGGCTGAGGGAGGCTGGCAGAGACATGTGGGTACGCTTCGATGAGATGGGCAGAACGTTGCGGGCAAGGTTGGCTGGAGTCAAGTCAGCTGCCCGGTTTGGGCGTGCGCGCCAGGCAGTACACATCGACCTGTCGCGCGCCGGCCTTCATCAACAGCTGCGCCAGGCTGTGGGCGGTGGCGCCGGTGGTGAGTACGTCGTCCACCAAGGCAAAGTGCCGGCCTTGCACCTGGGCGCCGGGTGCCAGGGCAAAGGCGCCGAGCAGGTTGCGTTTACGGGTCTTGGCGTCGAGGGCTTGCTGGGCGACCGTATCATGAGGGCGTAACAACAGATGTTCATCGTGGGGTAGGTTCAGCTCGCTGCTGAGCCAACGCGTCAGCATCAAGGCCTGGTTATAGCCGCGCTCGCGCAGGCGTTTGCGCGCCATGGGCACCGGCAGCAAACAATCCGGGCGTGTGAGTTCAGTGTTGTCCAGGCGGTGTTGCAGGTGTTGCGCCAATAGTCGCGCGAGCATCTGACCGAAGGGCCAGCGCGCCTGGTGTTTGAAGCGGCTGATCAGGCTGTCGATGGGAAAGCTGTAGGTCCAGGGGGCGATCACCTGTTTAAAGGCCGGTGGTTGTGTCTGGCATTGGCCGCATATCAAACCCTCCATCGGTAGCGGCAGGGCGCACACGTCGCAGTGTTCCAGCAGCCAGGGCAGCTCGGTTTCGCAGACGTTGCACACACAATGGGTGGATTCTGTCGCTTCATCGCAGATTAAACAGGTTTGTACGGTTTTTAACCAGATGTAAACCTGGTGTTTGTGCTCTGGTTGACAGTGCATGAATCTTCCTTAAATATGCCGAGCATCCGTGTCGTGCCTGTGGGTATTGCCCTTCCCACAGCGTTTGCCAAAGCATAATCAAGGAATCGCCCATGAGCGCCAGCACCACCGCCACTTTGCGTCACGATTGGTCCCTCGCCGAAGTCAAAGCGCTGTTCGTGCAGCCGTTCAATGACCTGTTGTTCCAGGCGCAGACCGTGCACCGCGCGCATTTCGACGCCAACCGTGTGCAAGTGTCGACGCTGCTTTCGATCAAAACCGGCGCCTGCCCGGAAGATTGCAAATATTGTCCGCAGTCGGGCCACTACAACACTGGCCTCGAAAAAGAAAAGCTGATGGAAGTGCAGAAGGTCCTCGAAGAGGCCGCTCGCGCCAAAGCCATCGGCTCGACGCGTTTCTGCATGGGCGCCGCCTGGAAGCACCCGTCGGCCAAAGACATGCCCTACGTGCTGCAGATGGTCAAAGGCGTGAAGGCCATGGGCCTGGAAACCTGCATGACCCTCGGCCGTCTCGACCAGGACCAGACCGAAGCCCTGGCCCAGGCCGGCCTCGACTACTACAACCACAACCTCGATACCTCGCCGGAGTTCTACGGCAGCATCATCACTACCCGCACCTACAGCGAGCGTCTGCAAACCCTGGCTTATGTGCGTGATTCGGGAATGAAGATCTGCTCCGGTGGCATCCTCGGCATGGGCGAGTCCCTCGACGACCGCGCCAATTTGCTGATCCAACTGGCCAACCTGCCGGAGCATCCGGAGTCGGTGCCGATCAACATGCTGGTGAAGGTCGCCGGTACGCCGCTGGAAAACGCCGAGGATATCGACCCTTTCGACTTCATTCGCATGCTCGCCGTGGCGCGGATCCTGATGCCGCAATCCCACGTGCGCTTGTCGGCCGGCCGTGAGGCGATGAACGAGCAGATGCAGGCCCTGGCGTTTTTCGCCGGTGCCAACTCGATTTTCTACGGCGACAAATTGCTGACCACCGCCAACCCGCAGGCTGACAAGGACATGCAACTGTTCTCGCGCCTGGGCATCCTGCCGGAAGCGCGGGAAGAGCACGCGGATGAAGTGCACCAGGCGGCGATTGAGCAGGCGCTGGTCGAGCAGAAGAGCAGCGAGCAGTTCTATAACGCAGTGGTTTGATGCCTATCTCTCTATTGGAATGCAATCCAGTGTGGGAGCTGGGTTGCCTGCGATAGCGGTCTTTCAGGCACATTGATGCTGAATGTGCCACCGCCATCGCAGGCAAGCCAGCTCCCACATTGAGACTGTGCTCATCCAGCTATATCCGAGGCCAGCATGTCTTTTGATCTCGCCGCGCGCCTCGCTGCCCGCCGTGCCGAACATCTTTACCGCCAACGCCCCTTGCTCCAGACCCCCCAAGGCCCGGAAGTGGTGGTGGACGGCCAGCCGCTGCTGGCGTTTTGCAATAACGATTACCTGGGCCTGGCCAATCACCCGCAGGTGATCGAAGCCTGGCGCGCCGGTGCGTCCCGTTGGGGCGTCGGCGGTGGGGCTTCGCACTTGGTGGTCGGGCATGCCACGCCGCACCATGAACTGGAAGAAGCCCTGGCGGACCTGACCGGGCGCCCGCGCGCGTTGCTGTTTACCACCGGCTACATGGCCAACCTCGGCGCAGTCACGGCGTTGGTGGGGCGGGGCGACACGGTGCTGGAAGACCGGCTTAACCACGCCTCGCTGCTGGATGCCGGCCTGCTGTCCGGTGCGCGCTTCAATCGCTACCTGCATAACGATGCCGATAGCCTGGCCAAGCGCCTGGAGAAGGCGACCGGTAATACGCTGGTGGTCACCGACGGTGTGTTCAGCATGGACGGCGACCTGGCGGATTTGCCCGCGCTGGCCCGTGCAACCAAGGCCAAAGGCGCCTGGCTGATGGTGGACGACGCCCACGGTTTCGGCCCTTTGGGCGCCCACGGCGGCGGGATCGTCGAGCATTTCGGCCTCAGCCAGGACGACGTGCCGGTGCTGGTCGGCACCCTCGGCAAGGCCTTCGGTACGGCGGGGGCCTTTGTGGCCGGCAGCGAAGAACTGATCGAAAGCCTGATCCAATTCGCCCGGCCCTACATCTACACCACCAGCCAACCGCCCGCCCTGGCCTGCGCCACCTTGAAAAGCCTGGAGCTGTTGCGTACCGAGCACTGGCGGCGCGAGCACCTCAACAACCTCATTCGCCAGTTCCGCCAGGGCGCGGAGCAGCTCGGCCTGGACTTGATGGACAGCTTTACGCCGATCCAGCCGATCCTGATTGGCGACAGTGCCAAAGCCATGCGCCTGTCGCACATGTTGCGCGAACGCGGCTTGATGGTGACCGCGATCCGCCCACCTACCGTGCCGGCCGGCAGCGCGCGTTTGCGCGTGACTTTGACGGCAGCCCACAGCGAGGCGCAGGTGCGGCTATTGTTAAATGCATTGGAAGAGTGTTTCCACTTGTTAGGCGCCTCGGAGCCCAGCCATGCGTGATCGACTGATACTACTGCCCGGCTGGGGCCTTGGCGTATCGCCGCTGGAGCCTTTGGCCGCCGCCTTGCAAGGCCTGGACGAGCACCTGCGGGTGCAGATCGAGCCGTTGCCGGCGCTGGACGCCAGTGACCTGAATGAATGGCTCGACGAACTCGACGCCACGCTGCCGGACAACGCCTGGCTGGGCGGTTGGTCGCTGGGTGGCATGCTGGCTTCGGAGCTGGCGGCGCGACGCGCAGAGCGCTGCTGCGGCCTGCTGACCCTGGCCAGCAACCCCTGTTTCGTTGCCCATGACGGCTGGCCGAGCGCGATGCCCGCCGAGACCTTTGACGCCTTCCTCGCCGGCTGCCATGCCGACTCCCAAGTCACCCTCAAACGCTTCGGCCTGTTGTGCGCAAAGGGCGCGGAAGATCCACGCGGGCTGTCGCGCCTGCTGGTCAGTGGTGCGCCGAACACGCCTTCGAGTGTGTTGATGCCCGGGCTTGAGTTGCTCGCCCAACTCGATACGCGCGACGCTTTGCTGGCTTTCCGTGGCCCGCAGCTGCACCTGTTTGCCGGTATGGATGAACTGGTACCGGCCGAAGCCGCCAGCGCCCTGCTGGCCCTGCTCCCCGATGTTGAAATCGGCCTGATTGAACAGGCCGGCCACGCTTTTCTTCTGGAAGACCCCCACGGTGTAGCGGGGGCCATCCAGGCCTTTTTGCATGAGTGCGTCGATGACTGATTTATCCCACGCCCCGTTGCCGGGTGGCTTGCCGAACAAGCGCCAGGTGGCGGCCTCCTTTTCCCGTGCGGCGGCCAGTTACGATAGCGTTGCCGAGTTGCAGCGGGCGGTGGGCAGCCAATTGCTGACGCGTCTGCCAGCAGGCATTGCGCCTCAACGCTGGCTGGACATGGGCTGCGGCACCGGTTATTTCAGCCGTGTGTTGAGTGAACGGTTGCCCGCCAGCCAAGGCGTGGCGCTGGATATCGCCGAAGGCATGCTCAAGCACGCGCGGCCGTTGGGTGGCGCCGGACATTTCATTGCGGGGGACGCCGAGCGTTTACCGCTGCAAGACGCCAGTTGCGGGCTGATCTTCTCCAGTCTGGCGGTGCAATGGTGCGCGAACTTCGAGGCGGTGCTCAGTGAGGCCTATCGTGTGCTGCGACCGGGGGGGGTGTTGGCGTTTGCCAGTCTTTGCGTGGGCACCCTGGAAGAACTGCGCGAAAGCTGGCGCGCCGCGGATGGCTTGGTCCACGTCAACCGCTTTCGCACCTTCGAGGCTTATCAGCAGCGGTGCGCGGCCAGTGGCCTGCGAGTAGTGAGCCTGGAGCGCCGCCCCCATGTGTTGCACTACCCGGACGTACGCAGCCTGACCCACGAGCTGAAAGCGTTGGGCGCGCACAACCTCAACCCCGGCCGGCCGGGAGGCTTGACGGGGCGTGCGCGGATTGTTGCACTGGTGCAAGCGTATGAGCAGTTCCGTCAGGCCCAGGGCCTGCCGGCGACTTACCAAGTGGTGTATGCCGTACTGGAGAAACCGCTATGACTGCCGCTTACTTCATCACCGGCACCGACACCGATGTCGGCAAAACCACCATCGCTGCAGGCCTGCTCCATGCAGCCCGACAAGCCGGCAGAAGCACCGCCGCCGGCAAACCGGTAGCCTCCGGCTGCCAGGTCACCCCCAAAGGCTTGCGCAACGCCGATGCATTGGCACTGTTGGCCGAATGCTCATTGCCCCTGAGTTATGCCGAGGTCAACCCGGTGGCATTCGAGCCGGCCATCGCGCCCCATCTGGCGGCGCGGGAGGCGGGTGTCTCGCTCACCGTTCACTCTTTGCTCAAACCTATGCAGCAGGTTCTGGCCAGGCAAGCGGATTTCACCCTGATCGAAGGCGCCGGCGGATGGCGTGTGCCATTGGCCGATCAGGCGAATTTGTCGGACCTGGCCATGGCGCTCAAACTGCCCGTGATCCTGGTGGTGGGCGTGCGGCTAGGGTGCATCAGCCATGCCTTGCTTACCGCCGAAGCCATCGCGCGAGACGGTTTGCAGTTGGCCGGGTGGGTGGCGAATATCATCGACCCCAAGACCTCCCGTCTGGAAGAAAACCTCGCCACCTTGGCAGAGCGGTTGCCTGCGCCATGCCTGGGCCGTGTGCCGAAACTTAAGCATGCGGGGGCTGAAACGGTGGCGGAGTACCTGCAATTAGACCTGCTTGACTGATTTTGGCTATCGCTAAGGCATTATGCCATTAGGGTTTTTGTCGGGCGTTTTGTGGGCAACTCTGCTTCAATCACCGCTCACGATTCTCTAAAGGCAGGCTTACGCCATGGAAATCTCTGGAAGCAGCGCGTTTTACTCGGGGCTGAGTACTATTCAGGCCGGGCAGAACCGTGTCGACCAGGCTGCGGGCAAGATTGCCAGCGCCGCGACGACCCAGCCATCGGATGCGCAAAGCGACCGTCTGCAAGCCAACGACCGCGCCCAGCCGTCCAACTCGGCCAGCAACATGGTGGAGATGGCCCAAGGCAAGTTCCAAGTCGAGCTCGGCGTAAAAGTCGCCAAGGCTTCGGATGAAATGCTCGGCACGTTGATCGATACCTACGCTTAACTCCCTCTAGCAAGGTATGCCGGCTCTTATGTGGGAGCTGGCTTGTCGGGTCGCCGCATCACTGCGATAGCATCTACCCAGTTATCCTGATACACCGCGGCGCCTGTATCGCAGGCAAGCCAGCTCCCACATTTGCCCTGCGTTCTCCTTTTGAACTTCTACTCTCTTCTAATCATGTGGCGTCTTGCCGCAAGCGTTGCCGTGCGCGCCATTGACCCACGTCATGACAAACGGCATCCGGACGACGCTTGACATCCCTAGGTGGTAAACGTATGTTTCAAACACCTGTTTGACCGCCACAACACATCCACGCGGTTGTTCATTCCAGATACATCAGCAGAGGTTTATCGCTATGCCTGACTACAAGGCCCCCTTGCGTGATATTCGCTTCGTTCGTGACGAACTGCTCGGCTATGAAGCGCACTATCAGAGCCTGCCGGCTTGCCAGGACGCTACCCCGGACATGGTTGACGCCATCCTTGAAGAAGGCGCCAAGTTCTGTGAGCAAGTGCTGGCACCGCTGAACCGCGTGGGCGACATCGAAGGGTGCACCTGGAGTGAGTCAGGCGTTAAGACCCCTGCTGGTTTCAAAGAAGCCTACAAACAATTCGTTGAAGGCGGCTGGCCAAGCCTGGCCCACGACGTGGAGCACGGTGGCCAAGGCCTGCCGGAGTCCCTGGGCCTGGCAGTCAGCGAAATGGTTGGCGAAGCCAACTGGTCGTGGGGCATGTACCCGGGCCTATCCCACGGTGCGATGAACACCATTTCCGAGCACGGCACCCCTGAGCAGCAAGAGGCCTACCTGACCAAACTGGTGTCGGGTGAATGGACCGGCACCATGTGCCTGACCGAGCCACACTGCGGCACCGACCTGGGCATGCTGCGCACCAAGGCCGAGCCTCAGGCTGACGGTTCCTACAAAGTCTCCGGCACCAAGATCTTCATCTCGGCCGGTGAACACGACATGGCCGACAACATCGTCCACATCGTACTGGCCCGCCTGCCGGACGCACCGGCTGGCACCAAAGGCATCTCGCTGTTCATCGTGCCGAAATTCATGCCAAACGCCGATGGTTCGGTGGGTGAGCGCAACGCAGTGACCTGTGGCTCCCTGGAACACAAGATGGGTATCCACGGCAACGCCACCTGCGTGATGAACTTCGACGCGGCCACCGGTTTCCTGATCGGCCCGGCGAATAAAGGTCTGAACTGCATGTTCACCTTTATGAACACCGCTCGCCTGGGCACCGCGCTGCAAGGCCTGGCCCACGCCGAGATCGGCTTCCAGGGCGGCCTGAAATACGCCCGCGACCGTTTGCAAATGCGCTCGCTGACTGGCCCGAAAGCGCCGGAAAAGGCCGCTGACCCGATCATCGTGCACCCAGACGTGCGCCGCATGCTGCTGACCATGAAAGCCTTCGCCGAAGGCAACCGTGCGATGGTGTACTTCACCGCCAAGCAAGTGGACATCGTCAAATACGGCACCGACGACGAAGCCAAGAAACAGGCTGACGGCCTGCTGGCCTTCATGACCCCGATCGCCAAGGCGTTCATGACCGAAGTCGGTTTTGAGTCTGCCAACCACGGCGTACAGATCTACGGCGGCCACGGCTTCATCGCCGAGTGGGGCATGGAGCAGAACGTTCGCGACAGCCGCATTTCGATGCTGTACGAAGGCACCACCGGTATCCAGGCGCTGGACCTGCTCGGCCGTAAAGTGCTGATGACCCAGGGCGAAGCGCTCAAGGGCTTCACCAAGATCGTGCACAAGTTCTGCCAGGCCAACGAAGGCAACGAGGCCGTTCAGGAGTTTGTTACTCCGCTGGCCGCGCTGAACAAAGAGTGGGGCGAGTTGACCATGAAGGTTGGCATGGCCGCGATGAAAGACCGTGAAGAAGTGGGTGCTGCCTCGGTGGACTACCTGATGTACTCCGGTTATGCGTGCCTGGCTTACTTCTGGGCCGACATGGCGCGCCTGGCTGCCGAAAAACTGGCTGCCGGCACCACCGAAGAGGCGTTCTACACCGCCAAGCTGCAGACCGCGCGCTTCTACTTCCAGCGAATCCTGCCGCGTACCCAGACCCATAAAGCCACCATGCTGTCGGGCGCCAACAACCTGATGGACATGAAAGAAGAAGACTTCGGCCTGGCTTACTAAGCCTCACCGGGTTCACTTTCACAGCCGCTGCTCCGTGACAGGAGCAGCGGCTTTTTTGTGCGCGATAAAAAACCGCAGCACAGCACTCAGGGATTGCTGCCGGCTGCCGTTACAGTGATGGCAATGTGATACATGCACGACGGGTTGTGCTTAACTGTCCGGGTAGAGGCACATTGCCATTATTTTTTGCGGGTCGGAGTTTTACCCTTGTCGCGCGTGTCCGCTGTCAGTTTCAGTCATTTCCTCCCTTCGTTACTGCTGTTGCTGGCCGGGCTCTCGGCTGCATATATCAAAGACCTCAGCGTTTTCTTCACGTCACTGTTCAATGTGTTGCCGACCTTGGTGCTGTTGCTCGGCGGTTCGTACTGCGCGGTGTACCGCCGTCAGCGTGAACTGTTCCTGATGATCACGGTGTATATCGCCTACTTCCTGCTCGATACCCAGACCGACTTCTACCGCGACCACGGCCGCGTGCGCGAAGACGCGGCCGTGGTGTTTCACCTGTGCTGCTTGTTGCTGCCGTTGTTGTTCAGCATTTACGCGCTGTGGCAGGAGAAGACCCACCTGTTCCGTGATTTCGTCGCCCGTGGCGCTGTGTTGCTGGCGATAGGCAGTGTGGCGCTGGCACTCGAGCAGAGTTTCCCCGTGGCGGTGCTGAACTGGCTGGCGGAGATTCGCTGGCCCGTGCTGCATGGCGCCTGGATGAGCCTGATCCAATTGTCGTATCCGATGTTCCTGATCGGCTTCCTGACCCTGGCCGCACAGTACTGGTACCAGCCGCGCCCGCTGCACGCCGCGCAACTGGTGGGTTTGCTGGGGTTGTTCTGGATGTTGCCGCAGACGTTCATCCTGCCGTTCACCCTGAATATCATGTGCAGCCAGGTGATGCTGATGATCGCCGCTGGCGTCGCCCACGAGGCCTATCAAATGGCCTTCCGCGATGAGCTGACCGGCTTGCCGGGACGACGTGCGCTGAACGAGCGTATGCAGCGATTGGGGCGCAACTATGTGCTGGCGATGAGTGACGTCGACCACTTCAAGCGCTTCAACGACACCCATGGCCATGACGTCGGCGACCAGGTGCTGCGCCTGGTGGCAAGCAAGCTGTCCAAGGTCAACGGCGGCGGGCGCGCCTACCGGTATGGCGGTGAAGAGTTTGCCGTGGTGTTCGCCGGCAAGACGGTGGAGGAATGCTTGCCGCACCTGGAAGAAATCCGCGAGATCATCGCCGATTACGCTATCAAATTACGCAACCTGGACCGCCCTCAAGACGACCACCAAGGCCGTCAGCGGCGGGCGGGCAGTGGCGCCTCGAGTGTTTCGGTGACCATCAGTATCGGCGTGGCCGAACGCCAGGCTGAGCAGCGCACACCGGAGGAAGTCCTCAAGTCTGCCGACCAAGCGCTGTACGCTGCCAAGGGCGCCGGGCGTAACTGTGTGGTCGCGGCTGGCCAGACTCGCCGTGGCGCGGTGCGGGAAAGCGCTGCCGGTTGAGTAATGGTGCTGTATTCAGCAGCCCTACAGTGATTGTCGAGGGCCGTGGCCGGCAGTAGGTTTAAACCATCTGCTGCCGGAGACATCGCCATGCCTGACTACAAAGCTCCCCTGCGCGACATGCGCTTTCTGATCGACAACGTATTTGATTTCCACGGCCACTACGTCGCGTTGGGAGCAACCGACGCCAGCCCGGACATGGTCAATGCGATCCTCGAAGAAGGCGCCAAATTTTGCGAGAACGTGCTGTCGCCGCTCAACCGCAGCGGTGATGAAGAAGGCTGCCATTTCGACAATGGCGTCGTCACCACGCCGAAGGGCTTCAAGGAAGCCTTCGCCCAGTACGTGGAAGGTGGCTGGCACGGTGTGGCGGCGGACCCGGCGTTTGGCGGCCAAGGCTTGCCGCAGTCGCTGGGCCTGGTGCTCAGCGAAATGATCGGCTCCAGCAACACCTCCTGGGGCATGTACCCAGGGCTGACCCACGGCGCAATGTCGGCGATCCATGCCCATGGCACCGCCGAGCAAAAAGATACGTTCCTGAACAAACTCACCGCCGGCGAATGGACCGGCACCATGTGCCTCACCGAAGCCCACTGCGGCACCGACCTGGGCCTGATCAAGACTCGCGCCGTGCCCCAGGCGGACGGTAGCTATGCGGTTACCGGCAGCAAGATCTTCATCTCGGCCGGCGAACACGACATGAGTGCCAACATTATCCACTTGGTGCTGGCCAAGCTGCCGGATGCGCCGGCGGGCACCAAGGGCATCTCGCTGTTTATCGTGCCCAAGTTCCATGCCGATTCCGGCGAGCGCAACGCGGTGCACTGCGGCTCCATCGAACACAAGATGGGCATCAAGGCCTCGGCCACCTGTGTGCTGAATTTCGACGGTGCCAGAGGTTTCCTGATCGGCGAGGCGAACAAAGGCCTCAACTGCATGTTCACCATGATGAACCATGCGCGCCTGGGCACCGGCATGCAGGGCCTGTGCAATGGCGAGGCAAGCTTCCAGGGGGCGATCAAGTACGCCAACGATCGCTTGCAAATGCGCTCGCTGACCGGCGCCAAGGCTCCGGAAAAAGCCGCCGACCCTATCATCGTGCACCCCGATGTGCGCCGCATGTTGCTGACCATGAAAGCCTTCAACGAAGGCAACCGCGCGCTGACCTACTTCACCGCGCAATTGCTCGACACCGCACACCTGAGCAGCGACGCCGCCCAACGCCAGGACGCCGAAGACCTGTTGGCGTTCCTCACGCCCATCTGCAAAGCCTTTATGACCGATACCGGGTTGGAGGTGACCAACCACGGCATGCAGGTCTTCGGCGGCCACGGTTACATCCGCGAATGGGGCATGGAGCAACTGGCCCGCGATGCGCGGATTGCGCCGATCTATGAAGGCACCAACGGCATCCAGGCCCTCGACTTGCTGGGGCGCAAGGTGCTGGGCAGCCAGGGCAAGTTGCTGCGCGGGTTTACCAAAATCGTGCACAAGTTCTGCGCCGCGCATGCCGAGCATCCGCAACTCAGGGCCTATGTAGCGCAGCTCAATCAACTGAACGGGGAATGGGGCGAACTGACCACCCAGGTCGGTATGGCCGCGATGAAGAACCCCGATGAAGTCGGTGCGGCGGCAGTGGATTACTTGATGTACAGCGGCTACGTGGTGCTCGCTTACCTGTGGCTGCGCATGGCGATTGCTGCCCTTGACCAGCAAGACGCTTATTTCGCCAAGGCCAAGCTGGCCACTTGCGACTTCTACTTCAAGCGCCTGCTGCCGCGTACTGCCACGCACCGCGCGGCGGTGGAGGCGGGCAGCGAATGCCTGATGAGTCTGCCTGCGGAGGCATTTGCGCTGTGATGACTTAAAAATACCTATCAGTCACAAGTGGACCCTATGTGTCTGAAAAGTTGTTCGGGTACACTCGGAGCCTGTAAAACCGATCCTACCGAATCACTTTTCACGTTCTTACGAGGTTTGCCATGGCTGATTACAAAGCGCCGCTGCGTGATATGCGCTTCGTCCTCAACGAAGTCTTTGAGGTCGCCGACACGTGGGCCCAATTGCCGGCATTGGCAGACACCGTTGACGCCGAAACCGTAGAGGCCATCCTCGAAGAAGCCGGCAAGGTCACCGCCAAATCCATCGCCCCGCTCAGCCGCGGTGGCGATGAACAAGGTTGCCGCTGGGACAACACCGCGGTGTTTACGCCGGACGGTTTCCCGCAGGCCTACAAAACCTACGCCGAAGGCGGTTGGGTTGGCGTAGGCGGCGACCCTGCCTTCGGTGGCATGGGCATGCCCAAGGCCGTGTCAGCCCAGGTCGAAGAGATGATCAACTCGTCAAGCCTGGCATTCGGTTTGTACCCGATGCTGACCTCCGGCGCCTGCGTGTCGATTGCCACGCACGCCGGCGAAGCACTCAAGGCCGCCTACCTGCCGAAGATGTATTCCGGTGAATGGGCAGGCTCCATGTGCCTGACCGAATCCCATGCCGGTACCGACTTGGGGATGATCCGTACCAAGGCGGAGCCGCAGGCGGACGGTTCCTACAAAGTCAGCGGCACCAAGATCTTTATCACCGGTGGCGAACACGACCTCACCGACAACATCATTCACCTGGTGCTGGCCAAACTGCCGGATGCGCCGGCCGGTCCCAAGGGCATTTCGCTGTTCCTGGTGCCGAAGTTCATGGTGAATGCCGACGGCAGCCTGGGCGCACGCAACCCGGTGAGCTGTGGCTCGATCGAGCATAAAATGGGGATCCAGGCGTCCGCGACCTGTGTGATGAATTTCGACGAAGCCGTGGGTTTTCTGGTGGGCGAACCGAACCGTGGTCTGGCGGCGATGTTCACCATGATGAACTACGAGCGTTTGGGTGTGGGTATCCAGGGCCTGGCATCCGGCGAGCGCTCTTACCAGAATGCCATTGAATACGCGCGTGACCGCTTACAAAGCCGTGCGCCGACCGGCGCGCAGGCCAAGGACAAAGCGGCTGACCCGATCATCGTGCACCCGGACGTGCGCCGCATGCTGCTGACCATGAAGGCTGCGAATGAAGGCGGGCGTGCCTTCTCCACCTACGTGGCGACGCAACTGGATATCGCCAAGTTCAGCGACGATGCCGCGGCCCGCGAACGTGCGGATAACCTGGTGGCGTTGCTGACCCCAGTGGCCAAGGCGTTCTTGAGCGACCTGGGCCTGGAAACCACGGTGCTTGGCCAGCAGGTGTTTGGCGGCCACGGCTACATTCGCGAGTGGGGCCAGGAGCAACTGGTGCGCGATGTGCGCATCACCCAGATCTACGAAGGCACCAACGGCATCCAGGCGCTGGACCTGATGGGGCGCAAGATCGTCGGCAGCGGCGGGGCGTTCTACACCTTGTTTGCCGATGAGATCCGCGCGTTCATTGCCTCGGCCGGTGCCGAGCTGGCTGAATTCACCACACCGCTGAGCGCGGCGGTGGATAACCTGGATGAACTGACCGCCTGGGTCCTGGATCGCGCCAAGACAGACCCGAATGAAATCGGCGCGGCGTCCGTTGAGTATTTGCATGCATTTGGATACATGGCCTACGCCTATATGTGGGCGCGCATGGCCAAGGCGGCGCTGGGCAAGGAGTCTGAAGAAGACTTCTACGCCAGCAAGATGGGCACTGCGCGCTTCTACTTTGCGCGCCTGTTGCCACGTATCCATTCGCTGAGTGCGTCGGTAAAAGCCGGCAGCGAATCGCTGTTTCTGCTGGATGAAGCCCTGTTCTAAGGGAATGGAGGGCGTGTAAGCATTCTCTTACATGACGTGCTGCTATTCGTCCTCTATCGCCATATTGGATCCACGGATAATCTACTTCACATGGACGTCGCGCAGGAAGCGCAAAGCAACAACACGGACACGTAGGATTCTGCCAGGACGGCGGAGTGAAATGGATGTCAGGGAAACAGTCTGCAAAGCCCCGCTTCGGCGGGGTTTTCTTTTGCCTGCGAAAAAGTCATGCCGGTGCCTGCGGTGCATTCATCACGTCTTCCAGCAAGGTGCGCAGTAACGCCATTGTCGCTTGCTGACGTTGCACGTCGCGACACACCAAGCCCACTTTCAGCGGCACCCTGGGTTCACTCAAGGGTTTCCACAACAGCGACTGGCTGTTGTGTTCGTCCTGGGAACGCCCTGGCAGTACTGTCGCAAGCTTTGTGTGAGGCAAGCTGTCGAGAATCCCCACCATGGTATTGAGCTCGGCCTGCACTTGCGGGCGACGGCCGAGGTTGGCCAGTTGGCCCTGCCAGATCTGCCTCACCTGGAACTCCTCGCCCAGCAGCAACATGGGTAACTCCGCCGCCTGTTTCAGCGAAACCTTCTTGAATTCCCGCAGGGGATGATCCTCCGGGAGGACCACCTTCAATTCGTCTTCATACAACAACACGCCGTGCAACCCCGGCTGGCGGGGCGGCAGGTAGCTGATACCGATGTCCAGCGAACCGTTGAGCAGGCGCCGTTCAATTTCAATCCCGGTCAACTCGTAGATCTGCACCACCAAGTGCGGCTGGGCCTTGCGCACGCGCTCGAGCATCTGCGGCACCAGGCTGGTGTGCACGGTTTGCAGCACACCGATAGCCAACGTGCGCATTGCCTGGCCCTTGAAGTTACGCAACGCCTCGACCGCCTGTTGCAAGCCATCAATCAGCGGCAGGGCATGGTTGTACAGCGTGTGCGCCGCCAGTGTCGGTAATAGCCGCTTGCTGCTGCGCTCGAACAGGCTCACATCGAGGTTCTGTTCCAACTGGCGAATCTGCTGGGACAGTGCCGGTTGGGAGATCGACAGGCGTTCCGCAGCACGGCCTACGTGGCCTTCCTCATACACCGCGACGAAATAACGCAGTTGCTTGAAATCCATAAGGCTTACTTATCGAAAAAGCTGAAAAAACGAAATGGCCGGTGGCCCCCGAGCCGCCTAGTCTAGCGCCTATTCGCAGGGCTTACAGGGCCGGATCGGGCAATGAACAGTGTTTATGTTGATGGCGTTTACATAGGCAAGGCTAACAATCTTCAACCAGGTTACACGGCGAGTACCGACCAAGGTCCGGTTGCCAAAGGGGGTGGCTTGTGAACCTGTTCACTCTGCGCCGCCCCGTGCCGAGCCTGGACGACCTGATCCTCGACGCCCCGCGCGACAGTCTTTCCAGCGCCGCTCTGATGCCCACGGTGGCCCGGCCGCCTCAAGTATTTGTGCGCGGCCAAGGCTCCTGGTTGTGGGACAGCGACGACCGTGCCTATCTGGATTTCAGCCAGGGCAGCGCCGCCAACAGCCTCGGCCACAGCCCGCAAGTGTTGATCAAAGCGCTGGCCGACCAGACTCAGACACTGATCAACCCTGGCAACGGCCTGCACAACCGTGCCCAACTCAACCTCGTCGACCGCCTGTGCCATCGCACCGGCAGCGATCAGGCGTACCTGCTCAACAGTGGTGCGGAAGCCTGCGAAGCCGCGATCAAACTGGCGCGCAAGTGGGGCCAGCTGTATCGCGGCGGTGCCTACCGCATCATCAGCGCCAGCAGTGCCTGTCACGGTCGCAGCTTCGCGGCAATGTCGGCCTCGGCGGGTGCCTTAGAAAACCGTTTCGAACCGCAGTTGCCGGGCTTCAGCCATGTCCCCTTCAACGACTTGCCAGCCCTGCACGCCGCAGTCGACGCGCAAACCGTCGCGATCATGCTCGAGCCGATCCAGGGCGAAGCCGGGGTGATTCCCGCGACGGAGCACTATCTCAAAGGTGTAGAACGTTTGTGTCGCGAACTGGGGATCCTGCTGATTCTCGACGAAGTGCAAACCGGCATTGGCCGCTGCGGCACGTTGCTCGCCGAACAGCAATACGGCGTCCGCGCCGACATCATCACCCTTGGCAAAGGCCTGGGCGGCGGCGTCCCCCTCGCAGCGCTGCTGGCACGCGGCAAAGCGTGCTGTTTTGAAGTGGGCGAGCTGGAAGGCACCCATCATGGCAATGCGCTAATGGCCTCGGCGGGGTTGGCGGTGCTCGATACGGTGCTGCAACACGGTTTTCTGGAGCAAGTGCGTGAGTCCGGCGTCTATCTCGGCGAAGGCCTCGCCCGCCTGGCCTACCGCTACGACCATGGACAACTGCGCGGCGATGGCCTGATGTGGGGGCTGATGTTGTCGGATGATTGCGCAGATGCTGTCGTAAAAGCAGCACTGCACGAAGGGCTGATCCTTAACGCCCCACAACCCAACTGCCTGCGATTCACTCCTGCTTTAACCGTGAGCAAAAGCAACATCGACGAAATGCTCCTGCGCCTGGCCCGCGCCTTCTCCCGCGTGCGCACCGCGCAACTGCAATGCCGCAAGGGCATCGCCGTTTAACCCCCTATTTTCCTGAACCGTCTCGCGGCATACGCGGCGCCTCCGGCCTGATTATTTTGGCTGGGGGCATTTTTTTGGTTCTTCATTTCAAGATGGCTCAACGCCAGAATCCACTGAACCCTCACGAACGCCCAAGGTCGATTAGCTACACGGCTCGCACGAGCCGATTTTTTGGAGCTTACCCATGGACATCATTCGTATCATCATCGCCATTCTGCTGCCGCCACTGGGTGTGTTCCTGCAAGTGGGTCTCGGCGGCGCGTTCTGGCTGAACATCCTGCTGACCCTGTGCGGTTACTTCCCTGGCGTTATCCACGCGGTGTACATCATCGCCAAGCGCTGAGGCCGTCAGCCTTTTGCGATGAGCCGTGAGTTGCGCTCATTGCGAAAGGCCAGCTGCTCGATGGTCTGGGTGGCGTGTTCGGCTTCTTCCCGCGCCTGCAGGATGATGCCGTGCTGATCAGACTTGCTGCACACCGGGTCGGCATTGCTCGCATCCCCCGTGAGCATGAAGGCCTGGCAACGGCATCCGCCAAAGTCCTTTTCCTTTTCATCGCAGGAACGGCACGGCTCGGGCATCCAGTCGTAGCCGCGAAAGCGGTTGAAGCCAAACGAGTCGTACCAGATGTGCTGCATGCTGTGGTCACGCACATTGGGAAATTGCACCGGCATCTGTCGGGCGCCGTGGCAGGGTAGGGCGGTGCCGTCTGGCGTGACTGTCAGAAAGATACTGCCCCAGCCGTTCATGCAGGCTTTCGGACGCTCCTCGTAGTAATCCGGGGTGACGAAGATCAGCTTGCATGGGTGGCCTTCGGCTTCCAGCTTGGCGCGGTATTCATTGGTGATGCGTTCGGCGCGCACCAGCTGTTCCCGGGTCGGCAGCAACCCCACACGATTGAGCTGCGCCCAGCCGTAGAACTGGCAGGTGGCGAGTTCGACAAAGTCCGCTTCAAGCGCAATGCACAACTCGATGATGCGGTCGATCTTGTCGATATTGTGCCGATGGGTGACGAAGTTCAGCACCATCGGGTAGCCGTGGGCTTTCACCGCACGGGCCATTTCCAATTTTTGCGCGAAAGCTTTTTTTGAGCCGGCCAGCAGGTTGTTCACCTGTTCGTCGCTGGCCTGGAAACTGATCTGGATATGGTCCAGGCCAGCCTTCTTGAAATCGCTGATCTTCTGCTCGGTCAAGCCGATGCCGGAAGTGATCAGGTTGGTGTAGAAACCCAACTTGCGCGCCTCGGCGATCAGTTCGGCGAGGTCCTGGCGCACCAGCGGCTCACCGCCGGAAAACCCCAGTTGTGCGGCACCCATCTCGCGAGCCTCACGAAACACCTTGATCCACTGCTCGGTACTCAGCTCCTTGCCCTGCTCGGCAAAATCCAGCGGGTTGGAGCAGTACGGGCACTGCAACGGGCAGCGGTAGGTCAGTTCAGCCAGCAGCCACAGCGGCAGGCCGATGGCTGGCTTCTCAGGCAAGGGTGATCCAGTGCTCAGCACGGGCGACCTCCATGAATTGCTCAATGTCTTCGCCGAGCTCGGGCACGCCGGGGAATTGTTTATCCAGCTCGGCGATGATCGCGGCCACGTCGCGCTCGCCGTCGATCAAACCACCAATCAGTGCGGCGCTGTCGTTGAGCTTGATCATGCCCTCGGGATACAGCAGCACATGGCCTTTTTGCGCAGGCTCGTACTGGTAACGATAGCCCTGGCGCCAGGTGGGTTTTTTGCTGCGATCAAAGCTCATAGGGCGATCCCTTTATGCCACACCCGCTGCTCGGTGACGCTGTGATACGGCGGGCGTTTCAGTTCATAGGCCATGCTCATGGCATCCAGCATGCTCCACAGGATGTCCAGTTTGAACTGGAGAATTTCCAGCATGCGCGCTTGGCCTTCACGGGTGGTGTAGTGCTGCAGGGTGATCGCCAAGCCGTGCTCCACGTCGCGCCGGGCCTGGCCCAGGCGGGTGCGGAAATACTCATAACCGGCTGGGTCGATCCACGGGTAATGCTGTGGCCAACTGTCGAGGCGCGACTGGTGGATCTGCGGCGCAAACAGCTCAGTCAATGAACTGCTGGCGGCCTCCTGCCAACTGGCACGGCGGGCGAAGTTGACGTAGGCATCCACCGCAAAACGCACGCCGGGCAACACCAGTTCCTGGGAGCGCAGTTGGTCCGGGTCGAGGCCGACTGCTTGGCCCAGGCGCAGCCAGGCTTCGATACCGCCGTCCTCACCCGGTGCGCCATCGTGGTCGAGCAGGCGCTGGATCCACTCGCGACGGATTTCACGGTCCGGGCAGTTGGCCAGGATCGCGGCGTCCTTCAGCGGGATGTTCACCTGATAGTAGAAACGGTTGGCGACCCAGCCTTGGATCTGCTCGCGAGTGGCGCGCCCTTCATACATCGCCACGTGGTACGGGTGATGGATATGGTAGAAGGCGCCCTTGGCGCGCAGGGCTGCTTCAAATTCGGCGGGCGTTAGCGGTGCGTCAGTCATATTGTCTGCTCCTACAATTCAATGCTCATGCCGTCGTAGGCCACTTCGACATTGCGCCGCACCAATTCCGCTCGCTCGGGGGAGTCTTCATCGAGGATCGGGTTGGTGTTGTTGATATGGATAAGCACCTTGCGCTGCTCGGGCAATTGCTCCAGCACCTCGAGCATGCCACCGGGGCCGTTCTGTGCCAGGTGGCCCATCTCGCGGCCGGTGCGGGTGCCAACACCACGGCGCTGCATTTCATCGTCATCCCACATCGTGCCGTCCACCAACAGGCAGTCGCTGCCGGCCATGATTTCCAGCAGTGGCGCGTCGACCTTGCCCAGCCCTGGGGCGTAGAACAGTTTGCCGCCGGTGCGCAGGTCTTCGACGATCAGGCCGATATTGTCACCGGGGTGGGGGTCGAAACGGTGCGGCGAATAAGGCGGTGCGGCGCTGCGCAGTGGCAGCGGGGTGAAACGCAGGTTGGGGCAGGCCGGGATGCTGAAGCTGGCGTCCAGCTCGATGCGGTTCCAGGCCAGGCCGCCGTTCCAGTGGGTCAGCATGGTGAACAGCGGGAAGCCGGTGCTCAGGTCTTCATGGACCATGTCGGTGCACCACACCTGGTGCGGACAACCCTCGCGCAGGCTCAACAGGCCGGTGGTGTGGTCGATCTGGCTGTCCATCAGGATGATCGCGCTGATGCCGGTGTCACGCAGGCCGCGGCCCGGTTGCATCGGCGCGAAACCCTGGAGTTGCGCGCGGATATCCGGCGAGGCATTGCACAGCACCCAGTTCACGCCATCGTCGGAGATCGCAATGGATGACTGGGTACGCGCTTGCGCCCGCAGGCTGCCATCGCGGAAACCAGCGCAGTTCACGCAGTTGCAGTTCCACTGCGGGAAACCACCGCCGGCGGCGGAACCTAAGATCTGGACAAACATGGTCGCTCCATCAAGCTCAAAACAAAAACGCCCCGGGCGAACCGAGGCGTTGTATTACCCAGCGGATTAACGGCTGGCGAAGTACATGGTGACTTCGAAACCGATGCGCAGATCAGTGTAAGCAGGTTTGGACCAAGTCATGTTCTTACTCCTACGAAGGGATGGGACGTTCACTACCAAGTAATACATATAGTCCACCTCCAGTCGGAGATGTTCAGAGGTGTGCGTGGGAATGTTACGCAATTATTTTCAAGTTAGCGCTGTCTTGGTGGAAAAAGCCTTTTGCAGGGGCGGCAATGATCAGTCTGCCGCTTGCCAGGTCGCCGAGATGCGCGCGCCGTTGGCGACGCAGCGCCAGCCGCCTGTGGCGTCGTTCAATTGCTGGGCGGCGTGCTGCAGCATTTCGCGGGAACAGGCTTGGATCCTGGATTGAAGCTGCTCCAGGTAACCCGACGAATGGCCAGCCAGATGGGCATGCCAGAGCAGGTCTGCAGCTTGAGCGTTGGGCAGTGCCTGGGCTGAAAACTGTTGCGCCAGATCCAGGTTGCCGAGGTCGTCGCAGCCATTGATCAGTGCTGGCAGTTGCGCCAGGAAGGTTTGCAGGTGATCTGCGATGCCTTCCAGGGAAACGCTGGGGGACTGTACGCCGAATAGCAGGCCGGTCTGGCCGTTTATCTGTCGGATGCCGCTGAACACGGCGTAGCCGATTTGCAGTTCTACCCGCAGCTTTTGGTAGAACGGCCCTTGGAGCAGATGGCCGAGCAGTCGCCACGCGGCTTCGTCTGCCAGGGATTGGCTGGGTGTTGGGCAAAACAACAGCAACGCAGCTTCGTCAGAGCCGATTTTCACCTCATGCCACACGCGTTGACCGCTGAGGGACGGGAGTACTTGATCGAGGCTCGCAGGCTGCCCTGGCAAGCGGGCCGCTGCTGTTTTGATTGCGGATTCATACGTCGCGGGGAAACCCATCCCCAGGCCTTTCCAACGTGCGGTGGCCCACGATTCAGAACGAGGAGTGCTGGCGGAGCAGCAAGCGGGCAGGGCCTTTAGCAACTCTCGAATGGCGATCATCGGCGGTGAGACAGGTTGCGCCTCTTGCGGTTGAGTCAGACTCTGCGCCAAAACCTCCAGCACGGCGGGTATGGGTTCCAGCAGCCCTATCATTTTTACCAGCGCGTCATTGCCCAGGCTTTCGAACGACAATTCGACACCCGCCTGACGCGCATTTTCACACAACGCCTGCAATGCGCTCTCCAGGCCGGTGGGGGCCGACTGCCATTGCACATACAGGGCACCTTCACCACTGTCGTCCGCCAGCGCCTGGCTGAAGTTCAATGCCGACACCTCCCGACGCCCGCGGGAGCGATCCTGGGCGAAGGTGCGCAACCCCCGGTGGGCGCTGGTCTGGCCGCGAATCAGGCCGGCGCGTTCTTCCTTGACTGATGGTCGTAGGAACGGGTTGTTCGGCGGCAGTTGCCAAGTGTGCGCGGAGGGCGGCAGGCGCAGGGAATCAAGCATGGTTTTGAGGGCGACGACATCCTGTTCCGAAAGCGCCTCGCTGTCGTGTCTAGCCAATGCCAGCGCGCCTTGGACCTGTTGTTGGCGAACTGCCAACAGTGCGAATTCTTCCCGCAGAGAGGTCCAATCGCTCTGTGCGAAAAAGCTTAGCCAGTCGTGCAGCAACGTCTCTATTTGCGTAGCCGATTTATCTTGGCCGCTGAGCGTAAAGTCGATATCCAAAACGGCTTGCCCGGCGAAGTGATAAAGCACCGACGCCTGCAGTGCACTCGCCAGTTGTCGCGTTTTCAGTTCATCCAGTAACCCGCCGGGTGCCGAGGCGTTAAGCCAGGTACAGAGAAAATCCAGCGCTTCACGCGGCGCGTCACACGTGATGACGTGGTGCAGGTGGTTATTGGCGATGTGCTGATAGCTCCGCGCTTGCCCCTCCATCAATGCAGGTGGCGCGGGTTGTGGGCGTAGCGGTCCTGAGGTCAGTTGTTCACTGAACCGCTGTGCCAGGGTTTTCAGTTCTTCCAGCGGCAGTGGGCCGGCCAGGCTCAGCGTCATCTGCCCGCTTTGATAGAAATGCGCGTGGAATTCCCGCAATGCCTGCTGAAATGCCTCACGCTCCACCGGCAAGCTGTCACGGTTGCCTGCATGAAAACCCCGCAGCGGATGGTCCGCGGCCAGGCCTTCCAGCAACGCGATCTGCTGCTGCGCCCCTGCATCCTGGGACCAGGCGACGAACTCTGCGTGCAACACCTCGCGTTCGCGTAGCTGATCCTCCAGCGCCAAGCGTGGTTGGGACAGCATGTCTGCCAAGCGCTCCAGGCCACCGGTAAACGTTGACGCCGGCAGCTCAAAGAAGAACGCCGTGGAGCGCGCACGGGTGCTCGCATTGACTTGGCCCCCATGACGTTGCACGTAGGCCATCAACCCCTCTGTGGTGGGAAAACGCTCGGTGCCGAGAAACAACAAATGTTCCAGAAAGTGCGCCAACCCCGGCCAGGCCAATGGCACGTCATGGCTGCCGGCCGACACCCGCAAAACGGCAGCGCAACGCTTCAAACGCGGGGCATGATGCAAGGAAACCCGCAAGCCATTGGCCAGGGTCAGGTGAAGGTGATGAGGGTGGGCCGGCGCAGGCATGGGCACTTCCGAAACATAGGAAGTGGCTATGTTAACAAACCGCTACCCAACCCGCCGGGTCAGGGCTTGTACAGCGCGCTGTACAACTCGGGGCGGCGGTCTTGCAGATAGTGATTGGCGGCGCGCGCATTGATGATCGATTGGCGCTCCAGCGTACCGACAATCAAGGCTTCATCCAGGCCAGCCTGGGCTATACGCTCGCCGTTCGGTGCAGCGATGCTGCTTTGCCCGCAGTACTGGATCTCGCCTTCGTGCCCGCAGTAATTGGCGTAGGCCACATAACATTGGTTCTCGAAGGCCCGCGCCCGCACGGTGACATCGGCCACAAAGTCGAACGGCACCATATTGGCGGTAGGCACCAGTATCAACTCGGCACCAGCAAGGGCCAGGCGCCGGGTGTTTTCCGGGAACTCCAGGTCGTAGCAGATCAGGAAGCCAAGCTTCCACCCATTCAATTCCACCAGCGGGAAATCGTCGTCGCCGGCACTGAACATCGAGTGGTCCAAATCGCCAAACAGATGCGTCTTGCGGTAGTTGCACAGGCGCTGGCCGTGGGCGTCGATCAACTGCACGGTGTTGTAGATCTGGCCGTCCTCGGCACGTTCCGGGTAACCGTACAAGATTGCCAGCCCGGCGGCTTTGGCCAGTTCGGCAATCGCCTGTGCGGACGGCCCGTCTTGCGCTTCAGCTAACGCGCCCACCGCTTCAGCGCCGATGTTGTAGCCGCTGAGAAACATCTCCGGCAGCACCAGCACATCGGCGCCGGACGCTTCATGCGCCAGTTGGTGCAGGCGCTTGAGGTTGCCGGCCACGTCCAGCGGCAGTGGTGGGCATTGGTACAGGGCAACGCGCATGCTCAGCTCCTTATTCGGCCAGGGCGATCGGCCCGATTTCGTCGAACACATCACCAGGCCCTGGGTTTTCCGGATGAGTACTGCCGCCGAAGTGGGTCATGATGCCCCATACCGCGTTCAATGAGGTTTGCACCGCGCCTTCGACCCAGGCCGGGGTCCAGGAAACGTCGTCACCCGCGATAAAAATCCCACGTTGCTCGGCGGGCATGTCCTTCTGCATGAAGTGCGCATACATACGCTGGTTATAGCGATAGTGGCCGGGCAATGCACCTTTGAAGGCACCGAGGAAATGCGGGTCGGCTTCCCAGGACACCGTGATCGGGTCGCCGATGATGCGTGCCTTGATGTCGACTTTCGGGTAGATCTTGTTCAGCGCGTCGAGGGCCAGTTTCACGCGTTTATCGATGGGCTGCGGCAGCATCTTCAGCGCATCGCTCATCCACGAGTAAGACAGGCAAATCACACCCGGCTTATCGTCACCATTGTCGAACAGATAAGTGCCACGGGTCAGGCGATCCGTGAGGGTCATGCTCATCAGGTCGCGGCCGGTTTCCGGGTCTTTGTCTTTCCAGAACGGGCGGTCAACCATCACGAAAGTTTTTGATGACTGCATGTAGCGGGTGCGGTCCAGGGCCATCCACATCTTTTGCGAGAACAGGGTTTCGTCGCATTCGATCTGGGTGGTCAGCAGCCAGCTTTGGCACGTGGTGAGCACGGCGGCGTATTCGCGGGTGTCACCGTAATTGTCGGTGACGGCAAAGCGGCCATCGGCGGCGTGTGCGATGCGTTTCACCCCGGCCCGCGGCGCACCACGGTGCAACGAACTGAGGCTGGTGCCGGCCGGCCAGTGGGCGCAACGCTCCGGCACATGGCGCCAAATGCCCATCGGCACCTGGGCCACGCCGCCGACGACCAAGTGTTGGTGATCGTCGCAGTTGGTCATCACCACGCGGAAGATTTCCAGCATCGAGTTGGGGAAGTCCGAATCCCAGCCGCCAGTGCCGAAACCGACCTGGCCGAATACTTCGCGATGGTGAAACGACAACTTGGCGAAAGCCTTGGAAGTGGCAACGAAGTCGTAGAAGGTGCGGTCGTCCCACAGTGGTACCAGCTTATTCCACAGCGCTTTGAGGCGTGGCACGTCACGGTCGCGGATGGCTTGCTGGATATCGCCGAACTGCGAGCCGGCTTCCAAGGCGTCGGCCCAGGCGTCGGCGACTTCTTGAAACAGTGCAGGAAGATCGGACAGTTTTTGTGCGTAGTGAGTCTGGCCTTCCAGGTCAATCACCGTGCTGCCGGAGGCTGGGGTCAGCGGGTTGGGGAAGGGTTTGGTTTCCAGGCCGAGTTTGTCCACGTAGTGGTAGAACGCGGTGGACGACACCGGGAAGCGCATGCCACCCAGCTCGGCGATGATGCCTTCGGCGCCTTCGAAGGCTTGGGAGCGCAGGCGGCCGCCCATTTTCGAAGCTTCATACACCACCGGCTTGAGACCCAGTTTCATCAGTTCGTAGGCGGCAACCAGGCCAGCGATCCCTGCGCCGACGATCGCCACTTCGGCGCCATGGTTGGCGACGGGAATGCTGCCCAGGCCGGCCGGGTGCTCGATCCAGTCATCAAAGGCAAACGGAAAATCCGGGCCAAAGATGGTGATGGGTTTCTTACCGTCTGCAGGGTGGCGATTGGTCTTGCTGATGGTGCTGGACGGAATGCTCATGGCTGACCTTACTGGCGACTGGGCGGACGTGGCCCGCTGAGTATAGGAAAAGATGGCAGCCAGTTTAGGGAGCGTAGCGTTCGTTAATAAGACGCAAAGTGTCGTCGGATTGGATTGTTTTTAGTCATAATGACGAAGTTGGTGGTCAAATTGGCTGTCCGCGATCCAATTTGTTACTCAAGATGATTGAGGTCGTGGTTTTCTCCACGCCGTCCACACTGCCGATCTGGTCGAGTAATTGGTCCAACTGCTCCGGCGAGTCAGTGCGAAGCCAGGCCACGTAATCGAACTCGCCACTGACCGCGCACAATTGTTGCACCTGCGCGATGGCACTCAGCCTGCGTAACACTTCTTTACCCGAGCGTGCCTGCACGGTGATGCCAACATACGCCTGCAAACCACCATCCACCACCCGCTGGCCGAGACGCACACCATAACCGGTGATCACCTGGGTTTTCTCCAGGCGCGCCAGGCGCGACGTTACCGTGGTGCGCGCGATGCCGAGCTGCCGGGCAAGCATGGCCACGCTTTCGCGCGCGTTGATTTGCAGGGCGGCTATTAGCTGGCGGTCGATTTCATCTAGGGCGGGCAAGGGGGGGCTCCGATAAGGGCGGCGATGGGAGCATATTACAGTCTTCCAGACACACAAAAGCCGCGCATTGCGCGGCTTTCTAGTTTGGTGGGCCCAGTAGGACTCGAACCTACGACCAAGGGATTATGAGTCCCCTGCTCTAACCAACTGAGCTATAGGCCCTCAGTAGGTCGCGGATTATAGCGATGGTTTCCCCGCTGTGCTATCCGAAAAATCCTCAATGCTCATACGAAGAAAAGTCGCGGCAAAAAGCTCGGGCGGTAGCGGCAGGCTGACGATGTAGCCTTGCATCTGTTCGCAGCCTTCGGCAGCCAGGAAGGCTTGCTGTGCGGGGTTCTCCACGCCTTCGGCGATGATGGTGAATTGCATGCTGTGGCCCAGGGCGATAATGGCGCGCACGATCGCTGCGTCGTGGGGGTCGTCGGGCAGGCCGCGGACGAAGGATTGATCGATCTTGAGGAAGTCCAGCGGCAGGCGTTTGAGGTAGCTGAGGGATGAATAGCCGGTGCCAAAATCATCGATGGCCAGTTGTACGCCCAAGTCTTTGAGCTGGTGCAGTACCTCCAGCGCTTCTTCGGCCTGGCTCATGATGAAGTTCTCGGTGATCTCCAGTTGCAGGCAGCCTGGGTCGAGCCGGTAGTCGCGCAATAGCTGTTCGATGCGAGCCAGCAAGCCGGGGTGACGCAGTTGGGCGCCGGCCAGGTTGACCGACAGGGGGCCGAATTCGTCGAAAGTGCCTTGCCAGGCATGCATTTGTCGGCAGGCCTGTTCCAGCACCCAGTCACCGATCTGCAGGATCATGCCGTTCTCTTCGGCGAGGGCAATGAAGTGTTCGGGCGGCACGTCGCCAAAGGTGGGATGGCGCCAGCGGATCAGCGCTTCGGCGCCGATCAGTGCTTGAGTATTCAGGCTCAGTTTTGGCTGGTAGTACAGGGTCAGTTCATCGCGCTCGATGGCGCGGCGCAGTTCATGTTCGAGTGCCACGCGTTCGTTGGCCTGCGCAGTCAGGTCGCGGGTATAGCTTTCGACCCGGTTACGTCCCTTGGCCTTGGAGCGGTACATCGCAGCGTCGGCATTTTTGACCAGCGTCGCGACGTCGGTACCGTCCTGCGGGTACAGGCTGGTGCCGATGCTGGCGCTGATGAAGAACTCGTGTTCACCTGCCTGGAAGGGTGGGGTGAAGCAGGCCAGCAGTTTATTGGCCAGGTATTGGGCATCGCTGGGGTGCTGCAAGCCGGGGAGCAGGATGATGAATTCGTCGCCGCCCAGGCGAGCAACGGTGTCGATGTCGCGCAGTTGTTCCTTGAGGCGCACCGCGATGTCCTTGAGCAGCAAGTCGCCGATCGGGTGGCCGAGGCTGTCGTTGATGTGTTTGAAGCGGTCCAGATCGAGAAACAGTACGGCGCCCTGTTTGCCGGTTTCTTGATGCCCATTGAGGGCGGCCTGCAGTCGGTTTTCGAACAAAGTGCGGTTGGGCAGGCCGGTCAATGGATCGTGATGCGCCTGGTAATCTAGGCGGGCCTGGGCCAGTTTGAGGCTGGAGATGTCGGCAAACACCGCGACGAAGTGCGTGATCAACTGATCGCGATTACGCACTGCGCTGATCGTCAGCCAGCTGGGGTACAGCTCGCCGTTCTTGCGTCGGTTGGAGATCTCGCCCTGCCAATGCCCTTGAGTTGTCAGTTGGTGCCACATCGCCGCGTAGAAGGCGCTGTCATGCAGGCCGGAGGCGAGCAGGCGCGGCGTATGGCCAAGGGCTTCGGCCTCGCTGTAGCCGGTTATCTCGGTGAAGGCGCGGTTGACGGCGCTGATGTTCTGCCGGATATCAGTGATCAAGACGCCTTCGGCCGTGCTCTCGAACACCGTGGCGGCCTGTTGCAGTTTTTCCTGCATCAGTTGGCGTTCGGTGATGTCCCGCGCAATGGTCAGCATGCAGTCGTCGTCGCCGATAGGCAGCGGGCGGCTGGACAATTCGCACAGGCGAATCTGCCCATCGTTGCGACGAATATGGCAGATGAAATCACGCACAAAGCCATCGCGCTGCATCAGTTCCAGCATGTCTTTGCGTTCGTTGAGGTCGACCCAGATGCCCAGGTCCAGGGTTGATTGGTCGAGGGATGTTGCGCTAGTGAACCCCGTGATTCGGCTGAAACCATCGTTCACTTCAATCAACAGTCCATCATGCTGTCGGCTCAGCAGCAAGCCGTCGGGGGAGGCGTGGAAGGCCTTGGCGAATTTCTCTTCGGAGGTTTGCAGTTGTTGCTGGGTTTCCTTGAGTTGAGTGATGTCTCGCACCGCCACCACGATGGCCTCGGTGGTGTCCAATTGGAACGGCTCGGCGGAAATCAGCCCGGTGAAGGCTTGGCCATTGCTGCGCAGAAAGGGCATTTCGAGATTGCGGATGCTGGTGGTCTGCACCTGTTGCAGCAGGTCGGGGCCGACACCCTGGATGCCCCAGATATTCAGTTCGGTGGCGGTTTTGCCGACGACCTGTTGCGCCGTCAGGCCAATCTGGTCTTCGAACGCCTTGTTCACCTCCAGCAAGCAGCCATCAGACAGCCGTGCGATCACTAGCATGTCTGGGCATTGCTGGAACACCGAGGCAAATTTTTGCTCGGACAGTTGCAAGGCTTCTTCAGTGCGCTTGGCCTCGCTGATATCGATCATCAAGCCGCGCAGTACGGGCTCATGGCCGTGCTCAATCAGGCTGACGATGTCGCGCACCCATAAGCAGCGCCCGTCGGCGGTGATCACCCGGTAGTCGATGCTGTGGTCGCGATTGGCGCGGGTTTCCCGGTAGCAGTAGGCCTCGGTGCGGGTCAGGTCGGCGGGGTGAATGATGTTGCGCCAGAACCCCGGGATCAGCCAGTGGGCACGCGGATAACCCAGTAATTCCTCCGCGTGGGGCGAAACATAGCTGTAGGTGAAATCGGTGATACTGGCTTCCCAGGCGATGGCGGACAGGCTTTCCACCAAGCCGCGGTAGTGATATTCGCTGCTGCGCAGTTCCTGTTCGAGGGCGCCGCGGCGGGAAATTTCCGAACTGAGCCGGCGGTTGATCCGAATCACCACGGCCAGCACGGTACTCAGCAACAGTACCGCAGGCAGGCCGTAAGTCAGCAGATCCCTCCAGAAGGTGCGGTGATCGGTAAGGCTGCCAACCCAATGTTGTTGGATCGCATCGGTTTCTTCCGGGCTGAGGTCGGCCAGTACCTTATCGAGGATGCCCACCAGTACTTTGTTGTCGCGCGGTACGCCCATCGCCAGTTGGTAGCGGTAGGGCGTTTCACCGCTGACGTACAAACCGTCGAGCTTGAGTTGGCGCAGGTTCCAGACACTTGAGGCCAGGTCGCCGACCACCGCATCCACCTCATCGGTGGCCAAGGCTTGCAGGGTCGAGCTGACATTCGGCATGGCCACCAGATTGAGGTCGGGATGGTGGGTGCGGAGCAACTCATGGGGCGCGTAGTTTTCCACCACGGCAATCTTCAATCCGTAGAGGTCCTTAAGGGTGCGTGGTTTCGCGCCGCCTTCGTGGGCCAGGATGACGATGGGGAAATCAAGGTACGGGCGGGTAAACGCCATGTAGCTCTGGCGTTCCGGCGTGGACATGATGCCAGGCAGCAGGTCGATTTGGTTGTTCCGGGCCAGCTCCAGCACGGCGCCCCAGTTCGCCGGCTCGATCAACTTGACTCGCACGCCGAGGCGATCCTGGATCAGGCGCACGTAATCCGCCGCCAGGCCTTGGTAGCGGCCATCTTCGTCACGGTATTCAAAGGGTGGCCATGACGCGTCCACTCCCAGGCGCAACTCCTGATGGTCCGCCAGCCAGCCGCGCTCATCATCGCTGAGACTCAACGCGCCAGCCGTTGCGGTCCAGGTCAGCAGCCACAGTAAAAACACAGCCGGCAGTCTGGGCATAACGGTCTCGTTATGGCACGGGGAATGTTTCGAGTGTAGACGGGCATTACGGGGGGAGGGGTGTTGCGGAAGGTTTTATCGATACAAAACAAAACCCCCGGCCTGGGCCGGGGGTTCTGGTATCACTCGTCGAGGAAGGAGCGTAGATGCTCGCTTCGCGTCGGGTGGCGCAACTTGCGCAGCGCCTTGGCTTCGATCTGACGGATCCGTTCACGGGTCACGTCAAACTGCTTACCGACTTCCTCAAGGGTGTGGTCGGTATTCATGTCGATGCCGAAACGCATGCGCAGTACCTTGGCTTCACGAGCAGTGAGGCCGGAGAGTACGTCACGAGTCGCTTCTTTAAGGCTCTCAACGGTGGCGACATCGATTGGCGACTGCATAGTCGAGTCTTCGATGAAGTCACCCAGATGGGAGTCTTCGTCATCACCAATCGGCGTTTCCATGGAGATCGGCTCTTTAGCGATCTTCAATACCTTGCGGATTTTGTCCTCAGGCATTTCCATGCGTTCGCCCAGCTCTTCCGGGGTCGGTTCACGACCCATTTCCTGCAACATCTGCCGGGAAATGCGGTTCAGCTTGTTGATGGTCTCGATCATGTGCACCGGAATACGGATGGTGCGGGCCTGGTCGGCGATCGAGCGAGTGATCGCCTGACGGATCCACCAGGTGGCATAAGTCGAGAATTTGTAGCCACGACGGTATTCAAACTTGTCCACAGCCTTCATCAAGCCGATGTTGCCTTCCTGGATCAAGTCGAGGAATTGCAGGCCACGGTTGGTGTACTTCTTGGCGATGGAAATCACCAGACGCAAGTTCGCTTCGACCATCTCTTTCTTCGCGCGGCGGGCCTTGGCCTCACCGATCGACATGCGACGGTTGATGTCCTTGATCTCGGCAATCGTCAGACCGGTTTCGGTCTGCAGTGCGATCAGCTTTTGCTGGCAGCGAATGATGTCCGGCTGCAGGCGACCAATGGCTTCGGCGTATTTGCCTTTGCCTTTGGCGAGGCCGTCGGACCAGCTTTCGTCAACTTCGTTGCCCGGGAACTGGCGCAGGAAGTCGGCACGCGGCATGCGCGCATCACGGACACAGAGCTGCATGATCGCACGCTCTTGTGCACGCAGACGCTCAAGGGCACTGCGAACACGCTCAACCAGGCCTTCGAATTGCTTCGGTACCAGCTTGATCGGCATGAACAGTTCGGCCAGCGCCACCAGCTCGGCAATGACCAGCTTATTGCCGCGACCGTGCTTTTTCAGCGCCTTGCGGGTGATTTCCATTTGATCGGAAACCGCACCGAAACGCTGGGCAGCCACGATCGGATCCGGACCGCTTTCAACTTCATCTTCGTCGTCGCTGCTGGCTTCAGCATCGTCGTCTTCGGAATCGTCGTCGGCTTTCACCGCTTTCGGGTCGACAGGCGGCGGCACTTCGGCGGCAGGCGGCGCAATGCCGTCGTCCGGGTCGATGTAGCCACTCAGCACGTCGGACAGGCGACCACCTTCGGTGGTGACGCGGGTGTACTCGGAGAGAATATGGTCAACCGTGCCAGGGAAGTGCGCGATTGCGCCCATCACTTCACGGATGCCCTCTTCGATACGCTTGGCGATTTCGATTTCGCCTTCGCGTGTCAGCAGCTCGACGGTACCCATTTCACGCATATACATGCGCACAGGGTCGGTGGTACGACCGATATCGGTCTCCACAGCAGCCAGCGCGGCAGCAGCTTCTTCAGCTGCAGCCTCGTCGGTATCGGCGTCCGCCAGCATAAGAGAATCCTTATCTGGCGCAGCTTCGAATACGTTGATCCCCATGTCGTTAATCATGCGGATGATGTCTTCCACCTGCTCTGGATCTGAAATATCCTCAGGCAGGTGGTCGTTGACCTCCGCGTAAGTCAGGTAACCCTGCTCACGACCGAGAACGATCAACTCTTTGATACGAGACTGCTGTTGCGCTTTTCCGGACATAACACCCTATCCACTGAAGGTCTTGGCGGGCAAAAAACAAGCCGAGGATTATACCCGAGCTATGACCTCACACGCCAGCTGAGGTCGGGTTTGATGCGGAAACATTCTGTTTTAAGAGGTCGCGCATCTGTTTTGCTATCTGAATTTGCTCTTCAGCCGATAATCCAGGCTGCCTTGCTCTCTTGATGAGTTCATCGAGGGTCTGCGTGTGCTGACCCGCGGATAACCTAGTAATGGTGTCTAAAAACTGTTGTTCAAGGTTATCGCCGTCAATTAGCCACTCCTTTTCCGCGAGGGCTTTCAATAGGCGGCCTTGCTCGGTGCCATGCCAGCGAGCCATCAGCTGAATTGAGTTTAGCTTAGGATTTTTCTGTACCGCCTCGATCAAGGCGATCAGAACCTGAGCATAGGTGTTGCTCGCATTGGCAAAATGGTCGGCGCTCTCGACCTTGCCCGCCAGTTGCGGGTGATGGATGAGCGTACGCAACGCAATGAGCGTTGGCGCTTCAACGGCCACAGGCGTTCGCGGGGCGAAGGCCTCATCGCGATCGCCGCGCTTGCCGTTCTTGCTCCAGGGTTTGTTGTCCCATTTCTTGCCGCCGGCGCCGGGCTTCTTCGGTGTCCACTCCTGCTGGGGCGTGTAGGCCTCCTGCGGTTGGTGGAAGTCGGCGTAGTCGGGCATGGCGTCGTAATCCATGCCTGGGTCATAGGCCGGCGGCGCCTCCTGCGGTGCGTTGTGCACCAGCTGGCTGACGGCTTCGCCGCTCAGCCCAGTAATTTCCAGCAGGCGCATGCGCATCAGTGATTTCAGGTTGGCGCCTGGGACTTTATCGATCAACGGCGCCGCGAGGGTGGCCATGTGTGCCTTGCCTTCGAGGGAGCGCGGGTCGGCCTCTTCGGTCAGTTGCTGGAAAAAATAGTCTGCCAGGGGCTGTGCATGTTGATTGATGCGCGCGCGGAACGCGTCGGTGCCTTCGGAGCGCACCAAGGTGTCCGGGTCTTCGCCTTCAGGCAGGAACAGGAAGCGTGCGCGACGCCCATCCTGCAGGCTCGACAGCGTTGCCTCAAGCGCGCGCCAGGCGGCGTTGCGGCCGGCCTGATCGCCGTCAAAGCAGAACAGTACGCTGGGCACCACGCGGAACAGGCGTTTCATGTGTTCTTCGCTGGTGGCGGTGCCGAGTGTGGCCACGGCGTTGCGCAGGCCCTGTTGGGCGAGCGCGATCACGTCCATATAGCCTTCAACCACGATGATCTCATCGAGGTTGCGGTTGTTCTTGCGCGCCTCGAACAGGCCGTAGAGTTCCTGGCCTTTGTGGAATACCGCGGTTTCCGGGGAGTTCAGGTACTTGGGCTTGTCATCTCCCAGTACTCGACCACCAAAGGCGATGATGCGGCCACGGCTGTCGCGGATCGGGAACATCACGCGGTCGCGAAAGCGGTCATAGCGTTTGCCGGTTTCGGCGTTTTCAACCAGCAGGCCGGCGTCGATCATGGCTTTTTGCTGGAGGGTATCGCTGCTCAGGTGCTTGTACAGGTTGTCCCAGCCGGGCGGGGCGAAGCCGAGGCCGAAGTCACGGGCGATTTCACCGGTGAGGCCGCGGCCCTTGAGGTAATCGACGGCGGCCTTGCGCTGCGGATGGCTTTTAAGTGCCTGACGGTAAAAGTCGGCAGCGGCGGTCAGCAGCGGGTACAGCGGCGAATCGGTGGGTTGCCGCGGTTTGTGCGGTCGGCCGCTTTCTTCGCGAGGGATTTCCATGCCGGCGGCTTTCGCCAGGTCCTCGATCGCCTGGGGGAAATCCAGGTTGTCGTGGTCCATGAGAAAGCCCAGGGCGTTACCGCCTGCGCCGCAACCGAAGCAGTAGTAGAACTGTTTGTCGGGGCTGACGCTGAACGATGGGGTTTTCTCTTTGTGGAACGGGCAGCAGGCGGTGTAGTTCTTGCCGGCTTTTTTCAGCTGCACGCGCGAGCTGACAACATCGACGATGTCGGTGCGGTTCAGAAGGTCGTCAATAAAGCTCTGGGGAATCAGCCCGGCCATGGCGTTCTCGTCATCACTGCGTGTAAATGAGGGCCCGCTAAGTGCTCAAGCGCACGTATCGTCTGGCTCGATCATCGGTTGTCTGCTTGGGCTTTCAGGAAGTGTATCTGCCGATGGTTCACTGACGTTAATTTCAATCAGGTTTTCGGCATGGAAATGTTGCCCCGGCCTCCGGTCTTGGCCAATGGCGGGCCTCGGAAGCGCATTGTCGGGCACAGTCGATACAGTTGATCGCCTGCTTGAATAATAAGTGTGCGCGTCAGTAGCCTTGTTAGGCTCGTCAGAAGAGACGTGCACCGCTGGCAAAAGAGCCAGTCCTGACGTGTGAAGCAGTTGTCTCGGTCGCATGTGCGGCGTCAACAGTGAAGCATCAAGCGATATCCGCAAATGCCATTAGCCCGGCTGAGGGCCGGGCTTGGCAGAAGCTTGCTACGGACGTCTGTGTATTAGTACAGACGAACGGCGCGGCGCTGTTCGCGCTGAACTTTCTTGGCGTGACGCTTAACAGCGGCTGCTGCTTTACGCTTACGCTCAGAAGTTGGCTTCTCGTAAAATTCGCGGCTACGAACTTCAGCCAGTACACCGGCTTTTTCGCAGGAGCGCTTGAAACGACGCAGAGCTACGTCGAAGGGTTCGTTCTCTTTAACTTTGACGGCTGGCATCCAGAGCTACCTTCTTTCATTACCGGGATCAACGTTCTCGTCGCAAAAAATTCGCGGCTGAGGTCGTCGGTTTTTAAGGGTTGCGGATGTTAACCCCTCATTGCCCGGAATGCAAAGCCTCTGATCGAAAACCGCTAGTCGGGAGGGGGAGTGGCGACTATTATGCGCGCCTTCGAATCTAGCCTCTACAAGGCGCAAACCCATGCTAGTACTGGGACTTGAAACCTCCTGCGACGAAACCGGTGTCGCACTTTACGACAGTGAACGCGGGCTCTTGGCCGATGCGCTGTTCAGTCAGATCGACCTGCACCGCGCCTATGGCGGCGTGGTGCCGGAGCTGGCCAGCCGTGATCACGTCAAACGCATGCTGCCCCTGATTCGCCAGGTGCTGGATGAGGCCGGCTGCGTGCCGACCGAGATCGACGCGATCGCCTACACTGCTGGCCCCGGATTGGTCGGAGCCCTGCTGGTTGGGGCCTCTTGCGCCCAGGCGCTGGCTTTTGCCTGGGGCATTCCAGCCCTTGGTGTGCACCACATGGAAGGCCATTTATTGGCGCCCATGCTGGAAAAAACACCACCAGAGTTCCCGTTCGTCGCTTTGTTGGTTTCCGGCGGCCATACGCAGCTGGTTCAGGTGGATGGAATCGGCCAATACACCCTTTTGGGTGAATCCCTGGATGACGCCGCCGGTGAAGCGTTCGACAAAACTGCGAAGATGATGGGCCTCAATTATCCCGGCGGTCCGGAAATCGCCCGTCTTGCCGAAAAAGGTGTTGCCGGCCGTTATACCTTCCCACGCCCGATGTGCGATCGGCCTGGCCTGATGTTCAGTTTCAGTGGTTTGAAAACCTCTGCGCTGAACACCTGGCAGCAAAGCGTCAGCGCCGGGGACGACAGTGAGCAAGCCCGTTGCGACATCGCGCTGGCGTTCCAGCAGGCCGTGGTAGAGACTTTGACCATCAAGTGCAAGCGCGCCCTGAAACAGGCGGGCATGAAGCGCCTGGTAATCGCAGGCGGCGTCAGTGCCAACAAGGCTTTACGCACGTCACTGGAAAAAATGCTCGGCGAGATGAAGGGCGACGTGTTCTACGCGCGGCCAGAGTTCTGCACCGACAATGGCGCGATGATCGCCTATGCCGGTTGCCAACGCTTGCAGGCGGGTCAGCACGAAAGCCTGGCGATCAGCGTGCAGGCGCGCTGGCCGATGGAGCAGTTGTCGCCGCTCTAGGGCCGCAACGTGAGCCGGGCTCATCGGACGTATTTAAAAATGCCGTTCGCGCCCGGCAAACAGGTCGCGTAAATTGCCCCGGTGGCGCCAGACGATCAGCAGTGTCAGTGCGCTCATCGGCAACAACGCCGCCGGTTCTTGCCAGGCCAATAGCGGCAGGGTGAGCGGGGTGGCGATCAGCGCGGCGAGTGAGCTGGTGCGGGTCAGGTAGAACGTCAGGAGCCAGGCAAGTACGGCCAGCAATGCCGCCGGTGGGTAAATCCCCAGCAGCATGCCGGCTGCCGTTGCGACGCCTTTGCCACCGCGAAAGCGGAAGTACAGTGGAAACAGATGGCCGAGGACGGCGCATACACCGATCCAGGCCTGTTGTTGCAGGGTAAGGCCGGCGAGGCTGGCGATCAGCACGGGCAGCAAGCCCTTGCACACGTCGCCCAGCAGCGTGAGTACGGCGAGTTTCTTACCGGCCAGGCGCAACATATTGGTGGCGCCGGCATTGCCTGAGCCACTCATTCGCGGATCGGGGTTTCCCGTCAGGCGGCTGAGCAAAATGGCGAAGGACAGCGAGCCGAGCAGGTAGGCGAGGATCGCCAGTGACCAAAACATGCTAACTATTCCGGGCGAGGACGCCCTGATTCTAACGGGGCATTGCGCCCTTGTCGTGCTGCGGAGAAGAGTGCTTGGACAGAGTGTTTATCGAAGGCCTGGAAGTCGACACCGTCATCGGGGCCTACGACTGGGAACGCGGAATCCGCCAATGCCTGCGCCTGGACCTGAGCTTCGCCTGGGATAACCGCCCGGCCGCCGCCGGTGACGACCTGACCTTGGCACTGGATTACGCCAGCGTCTCCGCGCGCATCCAGGCGTTTGCCGAACAATCCCAGTACCAGTTGGTGGAAACCTTTGCCGAACGCCTGGCGCAAGTGCTGATGAGTGAGTTCCAGATTCCCTGGTTGCACCTCAAGTTGACCAAGCCCGGCGCCGTGCCGGCTGCCAAGGGCGTGGGCGTGGAGATCGAGCGCGGATGTCGCTAACTCAGGTATACCTTGGCCTAGGCAGCAATATCGAGCGCGAATCCCATCTACGCGCCGGCCTTGACGCGCTGGCGAGCTTTTTGACGGATGTGCGCTGCTCGCCAGTGTTCGAAAGCCAGCCGGTGGGCATCAAGAGCGGTCCGTTTTTCAATCTGGTGGTATCGGCCTACACCGACCTGCCGCTGATGGAACTGGATCGCCGGTTGAAATTCATCGAAGCCGACAATGGCCGCTATGCGCCGGACCGCAAGGGCCTGCCGCTGGATATCGATGTGCTGCTGTATGGCGAGCTGGTGGGTAACTTCGATGGCTTGGTCCTGCCGCGTGCAGAGATCCTGAAAAACGCGTTTGTGCTGTGGCCGCTGTCGTTGATGGCGCCAGAGCGCGTGCACCCTGAGGTGGGCAAGACCCTGGCTGAGTTATGGCGCAATGCGCAAATTGACCAGGTGCTCGCGCCTGTCGGGTTTGAATGGCAAGGCCAGCAACTCACCCCAGACGCACTCTTATAGGCGCCGAGCTTCCTGTGGCGAGGGAGCAAGCGCCCTCGCCACGGATGGGCAGCGTCTAGAGAATGGGCTGTTCTTTGTAGGCCTTCAACGCCTTAAGCCTTTCGCGCTTCAGCGCCTCACCCAGTTCCGGGCCTTTGAAGCCCTTCTCCAGCAAGGGCGCGACGGCCACTTCGCGCGCCACCTTCGCCGCCCCGCGCAAATAATCCGCCTGTGGATAACTTCGCTGCTCCAGGCCTTTTCGGCCTCGGGCATCCATCTCGCAGGCGACCACAAATTCTTCAAAGCGCTGCGGCCGACGGTACACATCGAAACTGTGCAGCAATTCCAGCAACGTCGAGGCTTTCAACTCCAGCGCCCGATGGCCGTGGGTGTGATATTGGCCCACCAGCAGCGCCAGCTCCTGGCAGTCCTTCGGTACTTTGAAGCGTTCATTGACAGCCTTGATCAGCTTCAAGCCGGTGTGTTCGTGAGCAATATGCTGCGGCAGCTTATCCGCCGGCGTCAGACCCTTGCCCAAGTCATGCAGTAGGCAGGCCCAGCGCACGGTCAGCGGCTGTTTGTGCACGGCGGCTTGTTGCAGCACGCTCAAGGTGTGGATGCCGGTGTCGATTTCAGGGTGATGGGCTTCGGGTTGCGGTACGCCGAACAGTGCATCGACCTCGGGCATCAAGGTTTTCAATGCATCGCAGTCGCGCAGTACTTGGATAAACACCTGGGGCTGGTCTTCCATCAGCGCGCGGGAGATTTCTTTCCAGCTGCGCTCAGGTGTCAGCGCTTCCAGTTCGCCGGATTCGCTGAGTTGACGCATCAGCGCCAGGGTTTCCGGCGCGACCGTAAAACCCAGGTGCGCGTAACGTGCAGCAAAGCGCGCAACGCGGAGCACTCGTAGCGGATCTTCGGCGAACGCCGGGGAAACGTGGCGCAGAATGCGCGCTTCAAGATCATGTTGGCCGTGATAAGGGTCGGTCAAATGACCGTCATCGTCTTCCGCCATGGCGTTGATGGTCAGGTCGCGACGGATCAGGTCTTCTTCCAGCGTCACTTCTGGGCTCGCATGAAACACAAAGCCGCCATAACCCCGGCCACTCTTGCGCTCTGTGCGGGCAAGGGCGTATTCTTCACCATTTTTCGGGTCGAGGAACACGGGGAAGTCAGCGCCGACGGGTTTGAAACCCTTGGCCAGCATCTCTTCGGTGGTCGCCCCCACGACGACGCGGTCAACATCGGTGACCTTGATGCCCAGCAGGCGGTCACGCACGGCACCGCCGACTTTGTAGATTTTCATGAAAAAGCCTCCATTAGCAGCACAGGATACCGCCTGTGCCTGGCCAATGGAGGCTTTGCTGTTTCAGAGATGAACGACGGCCAGGTCCAGTCGGCCGTAGTCGTTGTCGCCATGCTCGCTGCGCGGCGGTACATGGTGAGTCTTCATCACTTGGTCGCCCTGCAGGGTTTCTAAATGAATGTCGAAGCCCCATAGGCGGTGCAGGTGCTTGAGTACTTCCTCGGTGGATTCGCCCAGGGGTTTGCGGTCATGTTGCTGATGGCGCAAGGTCAACGAGCGATCGCCGCGCACATCGATGCTGTAGATCTGCACGTTCGGCTCGCGGTTGCCCAGGTTGTACTGCGCCGCCAGCGTTTCGCGGATGGTGCGGTAGCCGGGCTCGTCGTGGATGGCCGGTACCACCAGGTCATCCTTGAGGTCGTCATCCATGATGCTGAACAGCTTGAGGTCCCGAATCACTTGGGGTGACAGGTACTGCAGGATAAAACTCTCGTCCTTGAAACTGCTCATGGCGAACTTGATGGTGGACAACCAATCGGTGCCAGCGATTTCCGGGAACCAGTGGCGGTCTTCTTCGGTAGGGTGTTCGCACATACGCCGGATATCGCGGTACATGGCGAAGCCCAGTGCGTAGGGGTTGATACCGCTGTAGTACGGGCTGTCGAACCCCGGCTGGAACACCACGCTGGTGTGGGAGGTGAGGAACTCCATCATGAAACCGTCAGTGACCAGGCCTTCGTCGTACAGATCGTTCATTAGCGTGTAGTGCCAGAACGTCGCCCAGCCTTCGTTCATCACTTGGGTCTGGCGCTGTGGATAAAAGTACTGGGCGATCTTGCGCACGATGCGCACGATTTCCCGTTGCCACGGTTCCAGCAGTGGTGCGTGTTTTTCCAGAAAGTACAGGATGTTTTCCTGAGGTTCGGCGGGGAAGCGCGCATTGTCCTTGTCGCTGTTTTTACCGGCACGTTTTGGAATAGTGCGCCACAGGTCGTTGATCTGCTTTTGCAGGTGTTCCTCGCGTTCCTTCTGGCGCAGGCGTTCTTCTTCGGCGGAAATCGGGTAGGGGCGTTTGTAGCGGTCGACCCCGTAGTTCATCAGCGCATGGCAGGAGTCGAGCAAGTCTTCCACCGCATCAATGCCGTGGCGTTCCTCGCATTGCATGATGTACTGCTTGGCGAACACCAGGTAATCAATGATTGAGCTGGCATCGGTCCAGGTGCGGAACAGGTAGTTGCCCTTGAAGAAGCTGTTGTGTCCGTAGCAGGCGTGTGCGACCACCAGCGCCTGCATGCAGATGGTGTTTTCTTCCATCAGGTAGGCAATGCACGGGTCGGAGTTGATCACGATCTCGTACGCCAGGCCCATCTGGCCTCGGGTGTAGGACTTCTCGGTACTGAGAAAGTGTTTGCCGTAGGACCAATGGTGATACCCCAACGGCATGCCGACCGAGGCGTAGGCATCCATCATCTGTTCCGCGGTGATCACTTCGATCTGGTTGGGGTAGGTATCCAGGGCATAACCCGCCGCGATGCGGCTGATTTCCCGGTCATAGGCCTGGATCAGTTCAAAGGTCCACTCGGACCCCGTGGATATGGGTTGGCGCTTATGCTCTTTTTTGGCGGTCATGTCACTAACCTGCGCTGGAAGAGTTCACGGAAGACCGGGTAGATATCGCCGGCCGAGACCAGTTGCTGTTGGGCGAATGTGTCGGCAAAGGCTTCGCCAATGCGCTCGTATTCGAACCACAGGGCCTGATGCTCACGGGGGGTGATTTCAACGTAAGTGTAGTACTGCACGAAAGGCATGATCTGGTTGATCAGAATGTCGCGGCAGATGGGCGAGTCGTCGTTCCAGTTGTCACCGTCCGAGGCCTGGGCCACGTAGATGTTCCACTCGTTGGCGGGGTAGCGTTCGGCCATGATCTCCTGCATCAGCTTCAAGGCACTGGAGACGATGGTCCCGCCCGTTTCCCGTGAATAGAAAAACTCCTCCTCGTCGACCTCCCGCGCGCTGGTGTGATGGCGGATGAACACTACGTCGATCTTGTCGTAGTTCCGCTTGAGAAACAGGTAAAGCAGGATAAAGAAGCGCTTGGCGATGTCCTTGGTGGCCTGGGTCATGGAGCCGGACACGTCCATCAGGCAGAACATCACTGCCTTGGAGCTGGGGTTGGGTTGTTTGACCAGCAAGTTGTATTTCAAGTCAAAGGTGTCGAGAAATGGTACGCGGTGAATACGTGCGCTGAGTTTCTCGATTTCCGCCTCTATTTCCTGGATATCGCCGAAGTTGTCCGGTTCTTCACGCTTCAGTCGAGCCAGCTCTTCCTTGGCGTCCCTGAGTTTGGCGCGGCTGCTGCCTGACAGGGCGATGCGCCGCGCATGGGCCGAGCGCAGGGTACGGATGATATTGATGCGGGAAGGGTTGCCCTCGTTGCTGATCCCGGCGCGAACGGTCTTGAAGGTGTCGGTGCCGGTCAAGTTGCGCTTGACCAGATTAGGCAGCTCCAGGTCCTCGAACATGAATTCGAGAAATTCCTCCTGGGTAATCTGGAACACGAACTCATCCATGCCTTCGCCGGAATTGCCCGCCTTGCCAGGGCCTTTACCGCCGCCACCGCCTTGTGGGCGCTGGATGTGCTCACCGGTGGTGAACTCCTTGTTGCCCGGATGCACGACGGTCTGTTTGCCGCCCCGGCCGTGGTGCAGCACCGGTTCGTCGATGTCCCGTCCGGGAATGCTGATTTGCTCGCCATGCTCCATATCCGTGATGGAGCGGCGGCTGACGGCCTCCTCGACGGCTTTTTTGATGTGGTCACGGTAACGCCGCAGGAAACGCTGGCGGTTTACCGTGCTCTTGTTCTTGCCATTGAGGCGTCGGTCGATCACATAGCTCATGGGGAGCCCTCCGGGCAGCTTCACGTTACAAGCTTCAAGCCGCGAGCTGGAAGCTTAGAGACAAGCGGTCAGCTGCCAGGCCTGGGGCCCGGCAGCGCACGCCTGTCGCTGCCTTACTGCGATTTGCGAACCCGCAGGTACCACTCGGAGAGCAGCCGTACCTGTTTGTCGGTGTAGCCGCGCTCGACCATTCGTGTGACGAAGTCGTTGTGCTTTTGCTGATCCTCCTTGCTGGCCTTGGCGTTGAAGCTGATGACCGGCAGCAGATCCTCCGTGTTGGAGAACATTTTCTTCTCGATGACCACTCGCAGCTTCTCGTAGCTGAGCCAGGTCGGGTTCTTGCCATTGTTGTTGGCCCGGGCGCGCAGCACGAAGTTGACGATTTCGTTGCGGAAATCCTTCGGATTGCTGATGCCGGCCGGTTTTTCGATTTTTTCCAGTTCCTCGTTGAGGGCGACGCGGTTGAGGATCTCGCCGGTTTCCGGGTCGCGGTATTCCTGGTCCTGGATCCAGAAGTCGGCGTACAGCACGTAACGGTCGAAGATGTTCTGGCCGTACTCGCTGTAGGACTCCAGGTACGCGGTCTGGATTTCCTTGCCAATGAATTCAATGTAGCGCGGCGCCAGGTACTCCTTGAGGAAGCGCAGGTAGCGCTCGCGGGTTTCCGCCTGGAATTGCTCCTGTTCGATCTGCTGTTCCAGCACGTAAAGCAAGTGCACCGGGTTGGCAGCGATTTCGTGGGGGTCAAAGTTGAAAACCTTGGACAGGATCTTGAACGCGAAGCGCGTCGACAGGCCGTTCATGCCCTCGTCCACACCCGCCGTGTCGCGGTATTCCTGGATCGACTTGGCCTTGGGATCGGTGTCCTTGAGGTTTTCGCCGTCGTACACGCGCATCTTCGAATAGATATTCGAGTTCTCCGGTTCCTTGAGGCGCGACAGCACGGTGAACTGGGCGAGCATCTTCAGGGTGTCGGGGGCGCAATGGGCCTTGGCCAGGGAGCTGTTGAACAGCAACTTGTCGTAGATCTTGATTTCATCGCTGACGCGCAGGCAGTACGGCACCTTGACGATGTAGATCCTGTCGATGAAGGCTTCGTTGTTCTTGTTGTTACGGAAGGTGTGCCATTCCGATTCGTTGGAGTGGGCCAGCAGGATCCCGGTGAACGGAATCGCGCCCAGCCCTTCGGTGCTGTTGTAGTTGCCTTCCTGGGTTGCGGTAAGCAGTGGGTGCAGCACCTTGATCGGTGCCTTGAACATCTCCACGAACTCCATCAGGCCCTGGTTGGCCCGGCACAGTGCGCCTGAATAGCTGTAGGCGTCGGCGTCGTTCTGCGGGAATTCTTCGAGTTTACGGATATCGACCTTACCCACCAGTGCCGAGATGTCCTGGTTGTTCTCGTCACCCGGTTCGGTCTTCGCCACGCCGATCTGGTTGAGGATGGACGGGTAGAGTTTCACCACGCGGAATTGGCTGATGTCACCACCGAATTCGGCCAGGCGCTTGGTGGCCCAAGGCGACATGATGGTGTTGAGGTAACGGCGCGGGATGCCGAAGTCTTCTTCGAGGATTGCGCCATCTTCCGTGGCGTTGAACAGGCCCAGGGGCGATTCGAAGACCGGTGATCCCTTGATGGCGTAGAAAGGCACCTTCTCGATCAGTTGTTTGAGCTTTTCGGCCAGGGACGACTTACCGCCGCCGACGGGGCCCAGCAGGTAGAGGATCTGTTTCTTCTCTTCCAGGCCCTGGGCGGCGTGGCGGAAGTAGGAGACGATCTGGTCAATGCATTCTTCCATGCCGTGGAAGTCTTCAAAGGCCGGATAGCGGCGGATCACCTTGTTGGAGAATATTCGCGACAGCCGCGAGTTGTTGGCGGTTTCCACCAGCTCCGGCTCGCCAATTGCCAGTAGCAGGCGTTCGGCGGCAGACGCGTAGGTGCTGCGGTCCTGTTTGCACAGCTCGAGATACTCTTGCAGCGTGAGTTCTTCTTGCTGTGTGGACGCGAAGCGTTGTTGGAAGTGGCTAAAGATACTCATGACGTCGTCACCTCGCTCGATACGTGGAGCCGACGCCGGATCAATCAGTCGATGCTGGCAGACATTGGCAGACGCCAATGACTGTTTTCCCCCCAAACACCCTGAAACACTACCGATGACCCGCACGCCGGTGTACCGGCTCTCCCCTGATTCGGATGGCCTGCGCTTAAGGATAGTTCGGAATCGGAGAGGTCAAGGCGCGATGCGCAATTAGTTTGGCTGCGCCGTTCGTCAGAAACGGCGCGAGCCCAAGCGTCACGCGGGGTAGCGGGGTTTGAAAAAAATTATTGCGAATTGCCTGAAGAAATTTCCGCAGGATAAGTCGCGCGCCACAGTTCAAAGCCACCGTCCAGGCTATAGACGTCGGAGAAGCCCTGGCTGATCAGATAGGCTGCTGCACTCTGGCTGGAGTTGCCGTGGTAGCACGCCACGATCACGGGCGCGTCGAGGTCGGCGGCACGGATAAAATCGGCGATGTTGACGTTGTCCAGGTGCTGGGCGCCGCGGATGTGGGCCGCCAGATAAGTCGGCTGGTCACGGATGTCGACCACTACGGCGCCTTTTTCGCGCAGGGCCTGGGCTTGTTCGGGAGGGATACGTTTGAATTCGCTCATGGCGGGCTCCTAGGGCTTGGCGGTGATAGGTTGGGGCGATTCGCACTGGCAGCTCTGGCGCTCGCCGGTATCGATATTCATCAGGGTCATGGCGCCGCCCCACACGCAACCGGTGTCTAGGGCGAACACGCCGGGCTCATCGCATTTGCCCTCAAGGGCCGCCCAGTGACCGAAAATGATCTGGGTGTCGCGGGCCTTGCGGTCCTTGTGCGCGAACCAGGGTTTGTAGCCTGGCAATGCGGTGTCGGCGCCTTCCTTGCTTTTGAGGTCCAGCTTGCCCTCGGCGGTGCAGAAGCGCATGCGCGTGAAGTAGTTTGTGATCACCCGCAGGCGCGCAACGCCGGTGAGATCGTTGTCCCACTTCACTGGCTCGTTGCCGTACATGCCGTCGAGGTAGGCGGTGTACAGGTTGTCATCGGCCAGGGCGCTTTCGACTTCCGCGGCGCACTTGAGCGCTTTCTTCAGTGTCCACTGGGGCGGGATGCCAGCATGGACCAAGGCCATATTGCGGCCTTCGTCGTAATGCAGGATTTTTTGCCGGCGAAGCCAGTCGAGCAACTCGGTGCGATCCGGTGCTTCGAGGATTTCCCGCAGGGTATCGCCCTTTTTCAGACGCTCAATGTTACGGCCGGCCGCGAGCAGGTGCAGGTCGTGGTTGCCCAGTACGCACACCAAGGAATCGCGCAGGCTATATAAGTAGCGCAACGTCGCCAGGGACTCGGGACCGCGATTGACCAAGTCACCGACCAGCCACAGGCGATCTTTCGCTGGGTCGAAGGCTACGCGGTCAAGCAGGCACTTGAGGGGCTCCAGGCACCCTTGCAGGTCTCCGACCGCGTAGGTCGCCATCAGTGCAGGGCTCCGGGCACGGCGAGGCGGAAGGGCGGGATGATGGCGTCGAACAATTTACCGTCGGTGGCCTTCATCTGATAGGAGCCCTGCATGGTGCCGACTTTGGAGGTCATCACCGTGCCGCTGCTGTAGGTGTGGCTCGCGCCGATGTCGATCAGCGGTTGCTGGCCTACCACGCCTGCGCCGCGTACTTCCTCGACCTGGCCGTCACCGTCGGTGATCACCCAGTGGCGGGACAGCAGCTTGGCCGGCACCAGCCCGTTGTTTTTCACCGTGATGGTGTAGGCAAAGGCGAAGCGGTTTTGTTCAGGTTGCGATTGATCCGCCAGGAAGCGGGTGACGACGCTGACGTCGATCTGGTAGCGAGGATCGGACATGCAAGAGGCCTTAAAAGCAAAAGCGGAGGACAGCAGATGCGGGTCAGTCTAGGCCAAGAACGGGGCACTAGGCCAGACATGGTGTCTGGCCCAGGTACGGCCGGCTTCAGTCCGCGGCTGGCGCAGGCTGGATGGCAAGCTGGTCGGCCAGGCGCACGAACGCCGCCAGGTCCAGTTGCTCGGGGCGCAGGCTGCCGTCGACGCCAGCAGCTTCGATTTCAGCGGTGCTCAGCAGGTTCTTGAGTGTATTGCGCAAGGTTTTGCGGCGCTGGTTGAACGCTTCGCGCACGACTCGCTCCAGCAATTTGTGATCCTTGGCCGGGTGGGGCAGCACGGCGTGAGGCACCAGGCGCACGATGGCCGAGTCGACCTTCGGCGGTGGGTTGAACGCGCCGGGCCCGACGTTGAACAGGTGTTCGACGCGGCAGTGGTACTGAACCATGATTGACAAACGACCCCAATCACCACCACCAGGCCCTGCAGCCAGGCGCTCGACCACTTCCTTTTGCAGCATGAAGTGCATGTCGCGGATGATCCCGGCGTTGTTCAGCAGGTGGAAGATCAGCGGCGTGGAGATGTTGTAGGGCAGGTTGCCCACCACCCGCAGGCTATTGGGCGCTGCGTTGAGGCTGTTGAAGTCGAACTTCAGTGCATCGCCCTGATGCAGGTTGAAGTTGGGCTTGTCGGCGAACTGCTGGTTGAGGATCGGGATCAGGTCCTTGTCCAACTCAACCACATCCAGTTGGCCGCCACTGTTAAGCAGGCCTTTGGTCAGTGCGCCCTGGCCCGGGCCGATTTCCAGCAGGCGGTCTTCGGGCTTGGCATGGATAGAGCGCAGGATACGGTCGATCACGCCAGCGTCGTGCAGGAAGTTTTGCCCGAAGCGCTTACGCGCCCGGTGTTGGTAATGCTCGGTCATATACGGGTCTCGGCCATCTGATAGGCGGTTTCCAGGGCCACGTGCAGGCTGCCGGTATCGATCTTGCCGCTGCCCGCCAGGTCCAGGGCGGTGCCATGGTCGACGGACGTCCGGATGATCGGCAGGCCCAGTGTCACGTTGACGGCGGCGCCGAAGCCTTTGTATTTAAGCACCGGCAGCCCCTGGTCGTGGTACATCGCCAGCACTGCATCGCAGTGCTCCAGATATTTGGGGGTAAACAGAGTGTCCGCAGGCAGTGGGCCACGCAGGTCCATGCCTTCTTGGCGCAGACGCTCCAGGGTTGGTTCGATGATGTCGATTTCTTCATGGCCCAAGTGGCCGCCTTCACCCGCGTGGGGGTTGAGCCCACAGACCAGGATGCGCGGCTGGGCAATGCCGAATTTCTGTTGCAGGTCGGCATGCAGGATGCGCGTCACACGCTCCAAACGTTCGGCAGTGATGGCGTCCGCAATCTCACGCAGGGGCAGGTGCGTGGTCACCAGGGCGACTCGCAGGCCGCGCGTGGCCAGCATCATGACGACTTGAGCGGTGTGGGTCAGCTCGGCAAGGAATTCGGTATGGCCGGAAAAGGCGATGCCAGACTCATTGATCACGCCCTTGTGCACTGGGGCGGTGATCATGCCGGCGAAGTCGCCGTCGATGCAGCCTTGCCCTGCGCGAGTCAGGGTTTCCAGCACGAACGCCGCATTGGCCTTGTCCAGTTGCCCGGCCACTACCTTGGCCTGCAGCGGGGTGTCCCACACATACAGGCTGCCGGCGGGAGCGGGCAGGTCGGGCCAGTAACCCGGCGCCACGTCCAGCAAATTGACGGCCACACCCAGCTGCGCGGCCCGCTCGAGGAGCAGGTCACGGCTGGTAATGGCGATCAGGGGGTGTGGCTGGGATTGCGAGGCGAGCAGCAGGCACAGGTCAGGACCAATGCCGGCCGGCTCGCCGGGTGTCACCGCGAAACGCTGGGGTTTCACTGAGTAGCCTGGTCGGTGCCTGTTTGCTCGGCGCCTGGCAGCTTGTTCTCAACGTAGGCTTCATCGCGGATCTGACGCAGCCAGGTTTGCAGCTCTTCGTCGTATTTGCGGTTACGCAATACGTTCAGTGCTTGTTGCTCGCGGGCCTGGTTGGTGTTGTCGGTGGCGCGACGGCCAAGGACTTCCAGCACATGCCAGCCATATTGGGTCTTGAACGGCTTGGACAGCACACCTTGCGGAGTATCGGCCATCACTTGCTGGAACTCTGGCACCAAGGCTTTCGGGTCGATCCAGTTCAGGTCGCCGCCGTTGAGGGCAGAACCCGGGTCTTCCGAGAAGCTTTTGGCCAGGGTGGCAAAGTCTTCACCGCTTTCGATGCGGTCATAGATCTTCTGGGCCAGTTCCTTGGTTTGCGCTTCGGTGCGGATTTCGCTTGGTTTGACCAGGATGTGACGAACATGTACTTCGTCTTTCAGTGAGGTCTCGCCACCGCGTTTTTCCAGCAACTTGAGAATGATGAAACCGCCTGGGGTACGGGCTGGTTGAGTAATGCCACCCACTTCCATAGCGCTCAGCTCGCGGTCGAACGGAGGCGGCAATTGAGCGGCTTTACGCCAGCCCATGTCACCGCCTTCGAGGGCGTTGTCGCTGCCGGACTGGGCGATCGCCATTTGGGCGAAGTCGGCACCGGCCTTCAAGCGATCATAAATAGCCTGGGTTTTAGCGGCGGCTGCATTGAGCTGCTCGGAGTTGGCGCTGTCCGGTGTCGGGATCAGGATGTTGGCCAGGTGCAGTTCTTCGGAAAGCTGCATCTTGCCCAGGTCCGACGCCAGGAAGTTCTTCACTTCCTGCTCGGACACTTGAACCCGCTCGGCGACACGGCGCTGACGCACACGGCTGATGATCATTTCACGGCGGATCTGGTCACGGGCGTCCTCATAGGACAAACCGTCGTGGGCCAGGGCTGCACGGAACTGGTCAATGCTCATGTTGTTGCGCTGGGCAATGGTGCCTACCGCCTGGTTCAGTTCTTCGTCCGAAATACGGATGCCGGAACGATCACCGATCTGCAATTGCAGGTTTTCGACGATCAGGCGCTCCAGAACCTGTTGGTCCAGGACGCTGGTCGGTGGCACGCCACCGCCACGCTTGGCGATGGTTTGCTGGACTTCCTTGACGCGTTGGTCCAGTTGGCTCTGCATGATCACGTCGTTATCGACGATGGCCACTACCTTATCCAGCTGTTGAACCGCAGCGTGTGCCGATGCGGTCCCCAGGAACAGCGCGCCCAGCACTAGCGGGCGCAGACAATCAGAAAGCTTGGTTTTCACGTTCACGATAACCTTCAATGCCTTTGTCGAGGAAGCTCTCTACCTTGGCGCCGGTCAGGCCGCCGAGTCCTTTAAGGACGATCTGGAGGAAGAGCCCGTGGTCACCCTTTTCGTTAAGCGGGGCGATCTGGCTGTATTCGTCGTTGGAAACCCAGTAACGGTTGATGAGGCGCAGTTTCCAGCAGCAGTTGTCGTACTCGAAACCACCGAAGGCTTCCAGGGTACGGTTGCGGGCGTAGTCATACTGCCAGCGGGTGATCAGGTTCCACTGAGGAATGATCGGCCACATCATCGAGAAGTCGTGTTGTTGGATTTTGTAGTAATCCTTCACGTAGTTCGCGTCGCCTGGCTGGCCGTAGTCACCACCGAACTGCCATTTGCCGGTCAGCTGGTTGTAGACGACCTGGTCGTTACGATAGCGATAACCGACGTTGATGATCTTGTTCGGGTTGTCTTCCGGCTGGTAGTGAAGCATCGCGCTGCCGGAACGAGGACTGTGTTCTTCTGTGTCCCAGTTGTAGTCGGCCGTGGCGCGCCAATCGCGGTTGAAGCGGAACTCGTAGTCCAGGGCGACTGGCGATACGTCCGACTGTGCATCGGCACGGTCGGAGGCCAGGATGCCCGGCAGTTGAACTTCACGATCCTTGAAGTACAGCGCCTGGCCCACGGATACGCGCTGGCGCTCGAAACCGTTGTCTTCGATCCAGCGGCTGGTCAAGCCCAGCGACAGCTTGTTCTCGTCGCCGATACGGTCGGAGCCGCTGAAACGGTTGTCGCGGAACAACGACGCGTAGCTGAACGAGTACTCGCTGGTGTCGAAGACCGGGATGTCCGCCTGGTCCTTGTTCGGCACGTACAGGTAGAACGCACGCGGCTCGAGGGTCTGGCGATAGTCTTTGCCGAACCAGTTGGTATTGCGGTCGAAGTACAGGCCGCTGTCGACGCTGGCCACCGGAACCGCACGGTCCTGGGAGCTTTTGAAGGTGCCGCCCGCGTACGGGTTGGCTGCGGTTGCTGCAGCCTGATCCGCAACGATCTGGTTCTTGCCGATGTTGTCCAGGTCCAAGTCGTACTTGGTGTACACGTACTTGAGCTTCGGCGTGACGAAGCCGTAGGTCCAGTTCATCGGGTATTCAACGGCCGGCGCCACGTTCAGGCGGGTACCGTTGGCACGGGTCAGGCCACGGACGTAGGTGTCCAGGCGACGCTCGATGTCCCCGTTTTCATTGGTGAAGTTGCCGTTCTCCAGGTCGCGGTCGAAGCGTACGGCTTCGGTCTCGTAGCTGAAGTTCAAGCCACCTGGATGGTACGGCAGAGTACCGTTGAAGGTGATCTGCGGCAGGCGGTCATACGGGGTGACCTGGGAAATCGTTGCCAGCTGGTAGGCCTGCAGGTTCAAGCGAGCCTGGAAGGTGTCGCCGCGATACGTCACGGAGCCTTGCTGGTTGACGTAGTCGCGACTCTCGACGCCTTCCTGGTAGGACTTGAGGTCCTGGAAGTAGTAAGGATCGCTGATCGTTGTGTAGTCGACCTGGGTCATTACACGCGAATCCAACCCGCCCTGGTGTTGCCAGTTGAGCATGTAGCGGGTTTTCTCGTAATCGGTCTGACGCTTGCGCTCGTCGTTGTCGTCGTTCAGGTATGCGCCGCCGAACTGGCCTTCGCTGGACTTGGTGAGGTAGCGGAATTCGCCTTCCATCATCATGCCGCGCTTGGTCATGTATTGCGGGTACAACGTGGCGTCGTAGTTCGGCGCCAGGTTGAAGTAGTACGGCGTAACCAGGGTAAAGCCGGTTTCGCTGCCGCTGCTGAAGCTCGGTGGCAGGAAGCCGGATTGACGACGGTCGTCGATCGGGAAATAGATGTAAGGGGTGTACAGGATCGGGATGTTCTTGATCCGCAACGTCGCGTTGGTAGCCGTACCGAAGCCGGTGGCCGGGTTCAACGTGATGTTGTTGCCTCGCAGCTGCCAGGCGTTGCTGTCTGGCTCGCACGTCGTGTACGTACCGTCCTTGAGACGGATGATCGCGTTTTCGGCACGCTTGGCGTACAGCGCGTTACCGCGGATACGTGACTTGTGCAGCACGTATTCGGCGTTGTCGATTTGGGCCGCGCCGGTGTCGAGTTGCACTTCGGCATGGTCGCCGACGATCAGTGCACCGTTGTCGCGCAGACGGACTTTGCCATTCAGCTCGCCACGGTTCTCGGCCTGGTACAGGCTGGCTTCTTCGGACTCCAGCTGCATGCTGCCTTGGCGCATGACGACGTCACCGGCCAGGGTCGCGACTTGCGACTCCTGCTCGTAACGCGAGGCTTTGGCACCGATGAAGGTGGGCGCATCGCTCTTGTTCGTCTTGTCGTTCATGCCAGGACGAATCGGCTCGATGTACGCACCGCCGCAGTACGGGCCGGTTTCGGCCAACTGTGCGGCGGTCAGTTTGTCGCGCGGTACCCAGTCCAGGTGGCTGTAGTCGGCGCTGCGCGAGCGCAGGCCACGGCCCTTGGAATCGGTGACCAGTGCGGTCTGCGGCACGGCCTCGGCTTTGCCGCCAGCATCGGCTTGCGCCGTGCTGTTGGCGGAGCTGACGGCTGCGCCGTCATGCACCGGGCGTGGTGGCAGAGGGGCTGCGGCGGTTTTCGGCGCGCAATCCCAGGCACCCGAAGCAGAGACTGAGCAGTCATACTGTTCCGCGGCGACCACGAATGAGGTGGCGAAGGGTTGCAAGGCCAGCAGACTGCCGGTTACCAGCAACGGAAATTTTCTACGAAACGCGGGGGATTTCAATGCCATCTTATTAGTCCGGGCTTCCTGCGTGCCATCTGCCCGCGGTTTGGGCCGCACGCCTCTCGATGGTCTGAAAAAGATGCGTGATAATAAAGCATGCCCCGCTTGACGGCTAGCGCCGTCGGAGACCCTTGTAATGCCCGAGCAAGATCTACGTTTACAACAGCTGGAAGTCTGGCTGGATGAGCAGTTGCCGATCCTTTTCAACGCTCAAGGCTGGGGTGCCGTACCCCCGGCCACATTGACCGCGGCCAGCAGCGACGCGAGTTTCAGGCGCTATTTCCGTTGGGAAGGTGGCGGTCATACATTCGTGGTAATGGATGCGCCCCCCCCCCAGGAAAACTGCAAACCTTTCGTCGATATCGCACATTTGCTGGCGAAGTCAGGGATAAATGTTCCAAAAATTTATGCAGAAGATTTGCCGCGAGGCTTTCTTTTGCTCAATGACCTGGGCAGAAAAACCTATCTGGACGTGATTGACGACAAAAACGCCGACCCCTTGTTTGCCGAAGCCATCGATGCCTTGCTGGCTTTCCAGCAGTTGCCGATGGACGCGCCATTGCCAAGCTATGACGTTGCTCTGCTGCGCCGTGAGCTCGAATTGTTCCCGGAGTGGTACGTGCGTCGCCATCTGGGTATCGAACTCGATACGCAACAGCGGGCGCTCTGGCAGCGCGTCAGTGACCACCTGATCAACAGTGCCCTGGCGCAGCCGAAGGTGCTGGTGCACCGCGACTATATGCCACGCAACCTGATGATCAGCGAGCCGAACCCCGGCGTGCTGGATTTTCAGGACGCGGTCTACGGCCCGGTGACCTACGACATCACCTGCCTGTTCAAGGACGCCTTCCTCAGTTGGCCCCAGGCCCGCGTGCGGGAATGGCAGCGCGGCTATTGGGAGCGCGCGGGACGACTGGGCATCCCGGTGCAGGCCGATTTCGACGACTTCCTGTGTGCCAGCGACCTGATGGGCGTGCAGCGCCACCTCAAGGTGATCGGTATTTTCGCACGCATCTGCCATCGCGACGGCAAGCCACGCTACCTGGCCGACGTGCCGCGCTTCTTTGCTTATATAGAAGCGGTATTGGCGGATCGCCCGGAGTTGAGCGAACTGGGTGAATTGCTGGCCAGCCTGCGCCCACCTGCCGAGGCAAGCGTATGAAGGCGATGATCCTGGCCGCAGGCAAAGGTGAGCGGATGCGTCCGCTCACGTTGCACACGCCCAAGCCGCTGGTGCAGGCCGGCGGCAAGCGTCTGATCGAGTATCACTTGGAGGCGTTGGCCAAGGCCGGCTTCACTGACATCGTGATCAACCATGCCTGGCTCGGCCAGCAGATTGAACATTATCTGGGGGACGGCGCGCAGTTTGGCTTGCGCATCCGTTACTCCCCCGAGGGCGAGCCGCTGGAAACCGGCGGTGGGATTTTCCAGGCATTGCCGTTGTTGGGCGACGAACCCTTCCTGGTGGTCAATGGCGATATCTGGACCGACTACGACTTCACCCAACTCAAGCGACCGCTCAAGGGCCTGGCCCATCTGGTGATGGTCGACAACCCGGCGCATCACCCTTCAGGTGGCGATTTCTACCTTGATCAAGGTTTGCTTCATGATGCTGCGGCCGGTGCCGATAACCTGACCTTCAGTGGCATTTCAGTGCTCGACCCCAAGCTGTTCGCGGGTTGCAGTGCGGGTGCCTTCAAGCTGGCGCCGCTGTTGCGGGCGGCCATGGCTAAAGGTCTGGTAACGGGGGAACACATGGCGGGACGCTGGATTGATGTCGGCACGCTGGAGCGCCTGGCGCAAGTCGAAACCCTGCTGACAGCGGGGCAGTAACATGCTGTGGCCAGGGACGCTGATCGGCGCGGGGGCTGGCTTTGCCATAGCCAGTATTCCGGGGGCCTTGTTGGGTGCGCTGTTGGGGCAGGCGCTGGACCGTCGCCTGCAACTGCAAAGCTGGGCGCAGTTGCGCGAGCGACTGGGCGGGCGCCCGGCGTTGCGTAATGACGAGCTGTTGTTTGTGTTGCTGGGGCGTTTGGCCAAGAGCAATGGGCGAGTGGTGGACGGACATATTCAACAGGCGCGTCAGGAGATGCGCTCGCTGGACATGACCGAGTCAGCCCAGCGTCGTGCCATCGCAGCGTTCAATCGTGGCAAGGCCGGCTCCGATCGGGTGCGCCGCTATTTGCGTGTGCTCAAGGCGCAACCCCATGCGGCGGAAGGGGTATTGCGCGCGTGCTGGCGCATGGTCTGGGCAGACGGCAAGGCCGATGACGCCGAGCGTGACTTGATCGACCTGTGGGGCAAATGGCTGGGCTGGACGCCGCAACAGCTCCAGGCGCTGGCCGCCGACTACACACCGGAGCGTAAGCCGCTGGTCAGTCGTGGGCCCACCTATCAGGACGCGCTGCGCTTGCTGGGTGTGACGGCCACCACCGAACCGTCGGTGATCAAGCGCGCTTATCGCCGCCTGCTCAGCCGCCATCACCCGGACAAGGTTGCCGGCAGTGGCGCGAGCGCTGCGCAAGTGCATGAAGCCACCGAGCGCACGCGCGAACTGCACAATGCCTATGCATTGATTCGCGAACGGCGGGATTTTCGCTGATTATTTTTGCGTGAAAAACCGATCTACTGTGGGCGCTGGCTTGGCTGCGATAGCGGCGGGTCAGCAAAGCCTTTGGCACTGATAGCCCGCCATCGCAGGCAAGCCAGCTCCCACATTTCGACCGGGTTGCCAATCCGGTTTCAGTCAGCTGTCGCCTGCGGGCTCAACCACCCGCGAATCCGTCGATACAACTGCTCCTGCTCAGCCGCGCTGTTGCCGGGCAAGGCTGTCAACGACACCTGTTTATAACCGTCATTCTTCAAACGCTTGGCCGCCTGGGCGCGGGCCAGGGCGTTTTTGCGTAACTGCGGGTCATCTTGATAGAACACATCGGCGGTCGGCAGCTTCAGGCCGGGGGCCAGCTGCTGGATGTCCGGATGGCGCCCGGTTGGCGTCTGCGCCGCGACCATGACGAACTTCTGCACTTGGGACGGCTGCTTCTCGCTCAAATAACGCGCCGCCCACCAGGCGCCGGTGCCATGGCCGACCAGCACCACACTGCGCGCGCTCTGGGTCTGGGCGAAGGCCACGGCAGCGTCGATGCGGGCAAAAATGCGCGAAGCATCGGTTTTGTCCTGCTCATCGGACCCAGGAACCACTGCCGGGTCAGTGCCCTCGGCCTCAGCGCTGGCAGCCTGTTCGATGGGTTTGTCGGCGGTGCTCGCTTCCTTGCTGCTGGTATCGACGGTGGCCTTGGGCGCTTCCATCACGCGCGGCGGCAGGGTATCCACGCTCACGTCCGGCAACGACAGGCTGAGGCTACCCCAGTTGGCATCCGGCAATTTGTGCCGCAACGGACTGATCGCTTGCGGCCAGTCAGCATTCTCGCCGGCGCCCGGTACGATAATCACCACGCCTTCGGGTTCGGCACTGTTGGCCGGTTTCCACAGGGCGAGGAATGAATCGCTGCCTGCCTGCAATTGTTGCTGCTCCTGTTGCGGGATTTTGCGTTCCAGGGCGCTGGCTTCTGCGAGGCTGCGCTCAGGCAAAGGCTGGCGCTCGACGGGTTTTTCTGCGGCAGGCTCAGGGGCGTCAGCGGCCTGTACAGAAAAGGCACTGGTAAAAAGCAGCGACAGGCACAATGCTGGCAGTGCCGAACGGTGGAAAAAGGGCATCGTTAATTCCCGGCCAGAAGTGATTCCAGCAGCCTAATGGGTTGGTCAGTGTTTGTCAGTGATGTGAGACGTGGATCATGGGTTTTCGCTGTCTGCTGGTTATCGGCTGTTTGTGCCTTGCCTTGATGGCAAACGCCGCCCCTGCGCCCGCCGTTCCCCAGGCGCAGCTTGATGTGCAGCAACGCGAATGGCTGGCCCAACACCCGGAGCTGCGGGTGGGCCTGGTGTTGCAGGCACCTTACGCGCAATACGATCGGCGTTTGCAGCGGCTGTCCGGGGCCAATGTCGAGTTGATGCAAGGGTTGGCCAAGGCGCTGAACATCGAGCTGACGTGGCGTAACTTCCCCAATCAGGAGCAGTTGGAGGCCGCCGTACGCGACGGCGAAGTGGACATCGCCCCCGGCCTGCAACAAACCCCTGCCGGTTTGCGTCTGTGGTTGTTCACCGACCCTTATATGCGCGTGCCGCAGCACATTGTCGGTATCCGCGATGGCGGTGGGGCCGTGGAGTTGGAAAAACTCGATGAGCAATCCCGCGTCGCCGTGCGCATGCCCAGCGCCGTGGCCGATTACCTGCGCAGCACCTATCCCGGCCTCAACCTGCAAGGCGTGCCCATGGAGCGCCAGGCTCTGCAGTTGCTGGTGAGCCAGCAGGCACGCTACGCGGTGGTGGACGAAGCGCAATTGAGCCGTTTGTCCGGCGAAGCGGAATTCGCCGGGCTGGCGGTGGTGGGCGATATTGGCCTGCCGCAATTGCTGCGGGTGGCTACGCGGCGGGAATGGCCAGAGTTGGCCAGCATCATGGAAAGCGCCTTGCGCGCCATCCCAGCCCGCGACCTGGACCAACTGCACAGCCGCTGGCTGCAACCCAAATACCCACACCTCACAGAATCCCCAGGACTGTGGCAAAACCTAAGCCTGTTGCTGAGCTTGTTGTTGCTCGCCAGCCTGGCCACTGTGTTCTGGCAGCGTCGCCAGCAGCGGGTGCTGGAACACGGCTTGCTGGCCGCCCGCGAAGAAAGCGCGGCCCGCGCCGCCGGTGCCGAAGCCTTGCGCTTGACGCAGTTTTCCATCGACCAAAGCACTGTCGGCATCCTCTGGGTCAACTGGGACAGCCATGTGCGCTACGCCAATCGGGCGGCCGAAAGCATGCTCGGCTACGGCCCCGGTGCGTTGATCGAGCGGCCGTTGGTCGACCTTGATCCAAGCCTGCATATGGACCGCTGGCTCAACCTGTGGAAGCGCGCGCGGGCCAGCGAAGACGGTCCGCAGAATTTCGCCACCGATTGCCTGCGTGCAGACGGCAGCATCCTGCCGACAAACGTGTCCTTGAGCTTCCTGCGTTTTGCCGAGGCCGAATACCTGGTGGTCTACCTCAACGATGTCACTGAGCTACGCCGTACCCTGGCGGCCTTGCTGCAAAGTGAAGCGCAATTGCGCGAGCTGTCCGCCCACCTGGAAACCGTGCGCGAAGAAGAAAAGGCGCGCATCGCCCGTGAGGTGCACGACGAACTTGGGCAAATGCTCACGGTGCTCAAGCTCGAGACCTCAATGTGCGAGCTGAGCTATGCGCAACTCGACCCTGGTTTGCATGATCGCTTGAACAGCATGAAGCGCCTGATCGCGCAGCTATTCCAACTGGTGCGCGATGTGGCGACGGCGCTGCGCCCGCCGATTCTCGATGCCGGCATTGCCTCGGCCATCGAATGGCAGGCCCGGCGCTTCGAAGCCCGCACGCAAATTCCCTGCCTGGTACAAGTCCCGGATAACCTGCCGGCCCTCAGCGATGCCAAGGCCATTGGCCTATTCCGGATCCTGCAGGAGGCGCTGACCAATGTGATGCGTCATGCCCAGGCGCATACTGTGGAGCTGACCCTCGCCGTCGAGGGCACCGATTTGCGGCTGACCATCAGCGACGATGGCGTCGGTTTCGTCCAGGCCCAGGGGCGCCCGGTGTCGTTTGGCCTGGTGGGCATGCGCGAGCGGGTGCTGATCATGGGCGGGCAACTGAGCCTGGACAGCGAATTGGGGGAGGGCACCACCCTGAGTGTCACGGTGCCGTTGGATGCATAACACCAAGAGGAAGTCCCTGTGATCCGCGTACTGGTAGCTGAAGACCACACCATCGTTCGTGAAGGCATCAAGCAATTGATCGGCCTGGCCAAAGACCTGTTGGTCGTTGGCGAAGCGAGCAATGGCGAGCAACTGCTGGAGACCTTGCGCCATGTGCCGTGTGAAGTGGTGTTGCTGGATATCTCAATGCCTGGCGTCAACGGCTTGGAGGCGATTGCTCGCATCCGTGCGCTGAACAATCCGCCGGCGATCCTCGTGCTGTCGATGCACGACGAAGCGCAAATGGCCGCCCGTGCCTTGAAGGTCGGCGCCGCGGGTTATGCCACCAAGGACAGCGATCCGGCGCTGTTGCTCACGGCGATTCGCAAGGTGGCGGCCGGTGGGCGTTATATCGACCCGGACCTGGCCGACCGCATGGTTTTCGAAGTCGGCCTCACCGATACCCGGCCGCTGCACTCGCTGCTGTCGGAGCGCGAGTTCTCGGTATTCGAACGCTTGGCCCAGGGCGCCAACGTCAACGACATCGCCCAGCAGTTGGCGTTGAGCAGCAAGACCATCAGCACCCACAAGGCGCGGTTGATGCAAAAACTCCATATCACTTCGCTGGCTGAACTGGTGAAGTACGCCATGGAGCACAAGTTGTTGTGATGACATGCCTGTTTGCGACTACCGGTGAGAGGCGCTGAACCCATTCCCGGCGCATGGCGCCGTTGCACTGTCCCATCCCCGCCATCGGTGTAGGGCGATCCCTACCCCAAACCTTCCATCCGGCTGATGCGATTCTCTCCTGGCCCCCGATTTCCGGGGGGGCGCGCCTGGACTACGCTTGTCTCACAGCAGTCCAAAATACAAAGGTGCGGGTATGAGCGAGGTGGATTCAAATGATGTGCTGGTCAGCTTTCGTGGCGTGCAGAAGAGCTACGACGGCGAGAACCTGATCGTCAAAGACCTCAACCTGGAGATTCGCAAGGGCGAGTTCCTCACCTTGCTCGGGCCTTCCGGTTCGGGCAAGACCACCAGCCTGATGATGCTGGCCGGCTTTGAAACGCCGACGGCAGGCGAGATCCAGCTGGCCGGGCGCTCGATCAACAACGTGCCGCCGCACAAGCGCGACATCGGCATGGTGTTCCAGAACTACGCGCTGTTCCCGCACATGACCGTCGCCGAGAACCTGGCGTTCCCGCTGTCGGTGCGCGGCTTGAGCAAGACCGATATCAGTGAGCGGGTCAAACGCGTGCTGAGCATGGTCCAGCTCGACGCCTTCGCCCAGCGCTACCCGGCGCAACTCTCCGGCGGCCAGCAACAGCGCGTGGCCCTGGCCCGTGCGTTGGTGTTCGAGCCGCAACTGGTACTGATGGACGAACCTCTCGGCGCCCTCGACAAGCAACTGCGCGAACACATGCAGATGGAGATCAAGCACCTGCACCAGCGCCTCGGAGTGACCGTGGTGTACGTGACCCACGACCAAGGCGAAGCGCTGACCATGTCCGACCGCGTGGCGGTGTTCCACCAGGGCGAAATCCAGCAGATCGCCTCGCCGCGCACCTTGTACGAAGAACCGAAGAACACCTTTGTTGCCAACTTCATCGGCGAGAACAACCGCCTCAATGGTCGCCTGCACAGCCACACCGGCGAGCGCTGCGTGGTGGAGCTGGCACGTGGCGAGAAGGTCGAGGCACTGGCGGTCAACGTCGGCCAGATCGGCGGCCCGGTGACCCTGTCGGTGCGCCCGGAACGCGTCAGCCTCAATGGTTCCAGCGAAAGTTGCGTCAACCGCTTCTCTGGGCGGGTGGCGGAATTCATCTACCTGGGCGACCACGTGCGTGTGCGCCTGGAAGTCTGCGGCAAAGCCGATTTTTTTGTGAAACAACCGATTGCCGAGCTGGACCCAGCATTGGCGGTCGGCGACGTGGTACCGATTGGCTGGCAAGTCGAGCACGTTCGCGCACTCGACCCACTTCTAGAGGCGAATTGATCGCCCCCATGGCTTCACCAACCCTGCACGTGGAGAGAACAACAATGTTGAGATCCCTTAAATATTCAGCCCTGGCCTTGAGCTTGATGGGCGCGACACAGGCCATGGCAGGCCCGGACCTGACCGTCGTGTCCTTTGGTGGCGCGAATAAGGCCGCTCAGGTCAAGGCTTTCTACGCACCGTGGGAGAGCGCGGGCAACGGCAAGATCGTCGCCGGTGAGTACAACGGTGAAATGGCCAAGGTCAAAGCCATGGTCGACACCAAGAGCGTGTCCTGGGACCTGGTGGAAGTGGAATCCCCGGAGCTGTCCCGTGGCTGCGACGAGGACATGTTCGAACCGCTGGACCCGAAACTGTTCGGCAATACCGCCGACTACGTGAAGGGCGCCATTCAGCCTTGCGGCGTGGGCTTTTTCGTATGGTCGACCGTGCTGGCCTACAACGCTGACAAACTGATCTCCGCGCCAACCAGTTGGGCGGATTTCTGGGACACCAAGAAATTCCCCGGCAAGCGTGGCCTGCGTAAAGGCGCCAAGTACACCCTGGAATTCGCTTTGATGGCCGACGGCGTCGCGCCGAAGGACGTCTACAAAGTGTTGGCCGGCAAAGATGGCCAGGACCGTGCGTTCAAGAAACTCGACGAACTCAAACCGTCGATCCAGTGGTGGGAAGCGGGTGCACAACCGCCGCAATACCTGGCCTCGGGTGACGTAGTGATGAGCTCGGCCTACAACGGTCGCATCGCCGCTGTGCAAAAAGAAAGCAACCTGAAAGTGGTGTGGAACGGCGGCATCTACGACTTCGACGCATGGGCCATTCCTAAAGGCCTGGCCAAGGACCGTGCCGAAGCAGCGAAGAAATTCATCGCGTTCTCGGTGCAACCGCAGCAGCAGAAGATCTACTCGGAAAACATCGCCTACGGCCCGGCCAACACCCAAGCCGTACCGTTGCTGGCCAAGGACATCCTCAAGGATATGCCGACCACCCCGGAGAACATCGCCAACCAGGTGCAGATCGACGTGAGCTTCTGGGCGGATAACGGTGAGCAGCTCGAGCAGCGCTTCAATTCCTGGGCTGCCAAGTAACACCGCCTGCTGTGGTGGATAGGCTTGTTGTAGTGAGCGGGCTTGCCCCGCGCTGGGCTGCGAAGCAGCCCCAAACCAGGCACTGCATTCTGTCTGACGGAAAGCGGTGACTGTAATAGGGGCTGCTTCGCCGCCAGCGCGGGGCAAGCCCGCTCACTACAAATCAGAGCCCAGCCATAGGTGTAGTCTTTTTTCAGATTTTCGGAGTCAGCCATGGCCATCGCCGTTCCCTCGAACGAGGTCAACAGCCCCACCCTCAAGCAGCGTCTTGCGCGTGCCGAGCGGCTTAACCGCTGGAAGGCCCAGGCCTTGATTGCGCCGCTGGTGCTGTTTTTGCTGCTGGTGTTCCTGGTGCCGATCGTTGCGCTGCTCTACAAAAGCGTGGGCAACCCGGAAGTGGTGGGCGGTCTGCCGCGCACCGTGGTGGCGGTGACGGCCTGGGATGGTCGCGGCCTGCCGGGCGAGCCGGTGTACCAGGCCCTCAGTGAAGACCTGGGCGAAGCGCGCAAAAACCAGACCCTGGGCGATCTGTCCAAGCGCCTGAACATGGAACTGGCCGGCTACCGCAGCCTGCTGACCAAAACCGCGCGGGCGCTGCCGTTCAGCGAAACGCCGGCCTCTTATAAAGAAGCGTTGGAAAACCTCGACGAACGCTGGGGCGACCCGGCGTACTGGCAGGCGATCCGGCGTAACACCAGCAGCCTGACGCCGTTCTATTTGTTGGCGGCCGTCGATCACCGTATCGATGACCTCGGCGAAGTGGCGCCGGCCACGCCAGACCAAGCGATCTACCTGGACATTTTTGCGCGCACCTTCTGGATGGGCCTGGTGATCACCACCATCTGCCTGCTGCTGGCTTATCCCTTGGCCTATTTGCTGGCCAATTTGCCGGCGCGTAAAAGCAACTTGCTGATGATCCTGGTGTTGCTGCCGTTCTGGACCTCGATCCTGGTGCGGGTAGCGGCATGGATCGTACTGCTGCAATCCGGCGGCCTGATCAACAGTGCACTGATAGGCATGGGCCTGATCGATACACCTCTGGAACTGGTATTCAACCGCACCGGGGTCTACATCTCCATGGTGCACATCCTGCTGCCGTTCATGATCTTGCCGATCTACAGCGTGATGAAGGGTATTTCGCCCACTTATATGCGTGCAGCGATTTCCCTGGGCTGCCATCCGTTCGCCAGCTTCTGGCGCGTGTACTTCCCGCAGACCTACGCCGGCGTGGGCGCCGGTTGCCTGTTGGTGTTCATCCTGGCAATTGGTTACTACATCACTCCGGCGCTGCTCGGCAGCCCGAACGACCAGATGGTCAGCTACTTCGTGGCGTTCTACACCAACACCAGCATTAACTGGGGCATGGCGACGGCGTTGGGCGGCTTGCTGCTGCTGGCGACCGTGGTGCTGTACCTGATCTACAACCGGCTGGTGGGCGCCAGTCGCCTGCGCCTGAGCTAAGGAGACCTTGCGATGCTGAGCCCTTATATGTCGCCCGTTGAGCGGGTCTGGTTCTACAGCTTGCGGATCCTCTGCGGCTTGATCCTGTTGTTTTTGATACTGCCGGTGCTGGTGATCATCCCGCTGTCGTTCAACAGCGGCAGTTTCCTGGTGTACCCGCTGCAAGGCTTCTCGCTGCAGTGGTACCACGACTTCTTCGCCTCGGCCGAGTGGATGCGTGCACTCAAGAACAGCATCATCGTTGCGCCAGCGGCCACGGTGCTGGCCATGGTGTTCGGCACCTTGGCAGCGATTGGCCTGACCCGTGGGAATTTCCCCGGTAAGGCGCTGGTTATGGCGCTGGTGATTTCGCCGATGGTGGTGCCGGTGGTGATCATTGGCGTGGCCAGTTACCTGTTCTTTGCGCCACTGGGCCTGGGCAACAGCTTTTTCTCGCTGATCGTGGTGCACGCGGTGTTGGGCGTGCCATTTGTGATCATCACCGTGTCGGCGACCTTGCAGGGGTTCAACCATAACCTGGTGCGGGCGGCGGCCAGTCTCGGTGCTTCGCCATTGACCGCGTTTCGCCGGGTGACCTTGCCATTGATCGCACCAGGGGTGATTTCCGGGGCGCTGTTTGCTTTCGCTACTTCGTTTGATGAGGTGGTGGTCACGCTGTTTCTCGCCGGCCCCGAGCAAGCGACCCTGCCGCGCCAGATGTTCAGCGGCATCCGCGAAAACCTCAGCCCGACGATTGCTGCTGCGGCGACCTTGTTGATTGCCTTCTCGGTGTTGCTGTTGCTGACCCTGGAATGGCTGCGTGGGCGAAGCGAGAAACTGCGTACTGCGCAGGTCTGATGCCACACAGAAATCAAAATGTGGGAGCGGGCTTGCTCGCGAACGCGGTGTGTCAGCTAAACATTTAGTGACTGACAGACCGCATTCGCGAGCAAGCCCGCTCCCACATTGGTTCTGTGTCTATTCAGTTGCTGAATGCAAGACAACCAGCCTCAATCAGCTACTCTTGTCCCAGCCCATTTCCGAATAAGAGGCCGCGCACATGAGTACTTCCTCATTCAAGATCGCCCATAAACTGCTGACCGGCGCGGGCGCCATCGAACAACTGGCCTTTGAGCTCACGCGCCTGGATGTGGATAACCCGCTGATCGTCACCGACGCCGCGCTGGTCAAGTCCGGCACCGTGGCGTTGGCACTCGAACACCTGGGCGAACGCAGCTATGAAATCTTCGACCGCGTGCTGCCGGACCCGGAAATCGCCATTGTCGAAGATTGCATGCGCGTCTACCGCGACGGCGGGCATGACGGCTTGATCGGCCTGGGCGGCGGCAGTGCCATCGACATTGCCAAAAGCGTGGCCGCCTATGCCGGCTACCACGGCGCCCTGGCGGACTTGTTCGGCGTCGACCAGGTACCGCGCAAGGGGCCGCCGCTGATCGCGATTCCCACCACAGCCGGCACCGGCTCGGAAGTCACCAATGTGGCGATCCTCTCCGACAAGGTCGCGCAGCTGAAAAAGGGCATCGTCAGCGATTATCTACTGCCGGATGTGGCGCTGATCAGCCCGCAAATGACCCTGACCTGCCCGCGCAGTGTCACCGCCGCCAGCGGCGTGGATGCGCTGGTGCATGCCATTGAATCCTACCTGTCGCTGAACGCCTCGCCGATTACCGATGCATTGGCCATTGGCGCCATCAAGCTGATTGCCAACGCGTTGCCCAAGGCCTACGCCAACCCGGCCAACCTGCAGGCCCGCGACGACATGGCCACCGCCAGCCTGATGGCGGGCATGGCCTTTGGGAATGCCGGGGTCGGCGCGGTGCATGCATTGGCGTACCCGCTGGGTGGACGTTTCAATATCGCCCATGGCGTGAGCAACGCGCTGTTGCTGCCCTATGTCATGCACTGGAACAAGTTGGCCTGCGTGGAGCGCATGCAGGACATTGCCCAGGCCATGGGCGTGAATGTCACGGGGTTGAGCGTCAACGATGCCGCCGACCAAGCCGTCGAGGCAATGACGCGGCTGTGTGCCGCTGTCGAGATCCCGGCGGGGCTCCACAGTTTCGGGGTGCCTGAGGACGCCATCCCGGCCATGGCTGTTGAAGCGGCGGGGATTGAACGGCTGATGCGCAACAACCCGCGCAAGCTCAGCGCAACCGATATCGAGAAAATCTATCGGGCCGCGTACTAGCCATTGAGCCAGGTCACGGTGCGCGCGGCAAAGCATGAGGTATACAATGCGCGCCATCGTGATTTAGCTCAAAAAAGGTGCGTCATGCAGCCCTTCGTCATTGCTCCATCGATTCTCTCCGCCGATTTCGCCCGCCTGGGTGAGGAAGTGGACAAGGTGTTGGCCGCCGGTGCCGACTTCGTACACTTCGATGTCATGGACAACCACTACGTGCCCAACCTGACCATCGGCCCGATGGTCTGCGCCGCGCTGCGCAAGTACGGCATCACTGCACCCATTGATGCACACCTGATGGTCAGCCCGGTGGACCGCATCATCGGTGACTTCGTGGAAGCCGGCGCGACCTACATCACTTTCCACCCGGAAGCCTCGCTGCACGTCGACCGTACCTTGCAACTGATCCGCGAAGGCGGCTGCAAGGCGGGCCTGGTGTTCAACCCGGCCACCCCGCTGGACGTGCTCAAATACGTGATGGACAAGGTCGACATGGTCCTGCTGATGAGCGTCAACCCAGGCTTCGGCGGGCAGAAGTTCATCCCCGGCACCCTCGACAAACTGCGCGAAGCCCGTGCGTTGATCGACGCTTCTGGCCGTGACATCCGCCTGGAAATCGACGGCGGGGTCAACGTCAATAACATCCGCGAAATCGCAGCGGCTGGCGCCGACACCTTTGTGGCCGGCTCGGCGATCTTCAACGCGCCGGACTACCAGGAAGTCATCGCCAAGATGCGCGCCGAATTGGCGCTGGCACGTCCGTGAGTGGCTTTGAGCAACTGTTCCCCGGCAAATTGCCACGGCTGGTGATGTTCGATCTGGACGGTACCTTGATCGACTCGGTGCCCGACCTGGCTGCGGCGGTGGACGAGATGCTGCTCAAGCTGGGACGCAAGCCCGCCGGGATCGAGTCGGTGCGCGAGTGGGTGGGCAACGGCGCGCAGATGCTGGTGCGCCGTGCGTTGGCCAACAACATTGATGCCCAAGGGGTGGATGAGGTGGAGGCCGAACACGCCCTGGAACTGTTCAACGCCGCCTATGAAGACGGCCACGAACTGACCATGGTTTACCCCGGCGTGCGCGACACCCTCAAGTGGCTGAGCAAGCAGGGCGTGGAAATGGCCCTCATCACCAACAAGCCGGAACGCTTCGTCGCGCCGCTGTTGGACCAGATGAAAATCGGCCGGTATTTCCGCTGGATCATCGGTGGCGATACCTTGCCGCAGAAAAAACCCGACCCGGCGGCGCTGTTTTTCGTGATGAAAATGGCCAATATCCCGGCCTCGCAGTCGCTGTTTGTGGGTGATTCGCGCAGTGATGTGCTGGCGGCAAAGGCCGCGGGCGTGCAGTGTGTGGCCCTCAGTTACGGCTACAACCATGGGCGGCCGATTGCCGAAGAGTCGCCTTCATTGGTAATTGATGACCTGCGCCTGTTAATCCCCGGTTGCTTGGGAGCGGGCGCTGAGATAACGTTGCCCGATACCGATCCGTCCCCTTCTGGAAATTCCATCGTGGTGGTCACTCGCAAACTCTGGATGAAAGTCATCAAGGCCCTGGCCCGCTGGCGTTGGCGCGCCTGACTGATCCTGGCCGCGCTATGCGGCACGTTTGCATACCTGACTGTTAGACCCTCAAGCCACGAGGCACATCATGACCCGCGAAGAATTCCTGCGTTTGGCCGCTGCCGGCTACAACCGCATTCCCCTGGCCTGCGAAACGCTGGCCGACTTCGACACGCCGCTGTCGATCTACCTGAAACTGGCCGACGAGCCCAATTCCTACTTGCTCGAGTCCGTACAGGGCGGCGAGAAGTGGGGCCGTTACTCGATCATCGGCCTGCCGTGCCGCACCGTGCTGCGTGTGCACGACCATCATGTGAGCATTACCCATGATGGCGTCGAGATCGAAAGCCACGATGTAGAAGACCCGCTGGCGTTCGTCGAGGCGTTCAAAGCGCGTTACAACGTGCCGACCATCCCGGGTCTGCCGCGTTTCAACGGTGGCCTGGTGGGTTACTTCGGTTACGACTGTGTGCGTTACGTGGAAAAACGCCTGGGCAAGTGCCCGAACCCGGATCCATTGGGTGTCCCGGACATTCTGCTAATGGTCTCCGACGCGGTGGTGGTGTTCGACAACCTCGCCGGCAAAATGCACGCGATTGTGCTCGCCGACCCGGCCCAGGCCGACGCTTTCGAGAGCGGCCTGGCCAGCCTCGAAGCGCTGCTGGAAAAACTGCGCCAGCCGATCACCCCGCGTCGCGGCCTGGACCTCAGTCGTCCACCGGCAGCCGACCCGGTTTTCCGCTCCAGCTTTACCCAGGATGACTACGAGCGCGCCGTCGATACCATCAAGGAATACATCCTCGCCGGTGACTGCATGCAGGTGGTGCCGTCGCAACGCATGTCCATCGACTTCAAGGCCGCGCCGATCGATCTGTATCGCGCATTGCGCTGCTTTAACCCGACGCCGTACATGTACTTTTTCAACTTTGGTGACTTCCACGTGGTGGGCAGTTCGCCGGAGGTGCTGGTGCGCGTCGAAGACAACCTGATCACCGTGCGCCCGATCGCCGGGACGCGCCCACGTGGCGCGACTGAAGAGGCGGATTTGGCGCTGGAAGAAGACCTGCTGAGCGACGACAAGGAAATTGCCGAGCACCTGATGCTCATCGACCTGGGCCGTAACGACACCGGGCGCGTCTCGGAAATCGGTTCGGTCAAGCTCACTGAGAAGATGGTGATCGAGCGTTATTCCAACGTGATGCACATTGTGTCCAACGTCACCGGCGAGCTGAAAGCCGGCTTGACGGCGATGGACGCACTGCGCGCGATCCTGCCGGCGGGCACCTTGTCGGGCGCGCCGAAGATCCGTGCGATGGAAATCATCGACGAGTTGGAGCCGGTCAAGCGCGGTGTCTACGGCGGCGCCGTGGGGTATTTCGCCTGGAACGGCAACATGGACACGGCCATTGCAATCCGCACGGCCGTGATCAAGGACGGGGAGCTGCACGTGCAGGCCGGTGGCGGGATTGTCGCCGACTCGGTGCCGGCCCTCGAATGGGAAGAAACCCTGAACAAGCGCCGCGCGATGTTCCGCGCCGTTGCGCTGGCTGAACAGACCCCCAATTCTTGAGGTTTCCCCATGTTACTGATGATTGATAACTACGACTCCTTTACCTACAACGTTGTGCAGTACCTGGGTGAGCTCGGTGCCGAGGTCAAGGTAGTGCGCAACGACGAACTGACCGTGGCTGAAATCGCTGCGCTGAATCCGGAGCGCATCGTGGTGTCGCCAGGCCCCTGCACGCCGACCGAGGCGGGTATTTCCCTCGAAGCGATCAAGTATTTCGCCGGCAAGCTGCCGATCCTGGGCGTGTGCCTGGGCCACCAGTCCATCGGCCAGGCGTTTGGCGGTGACGTGGTGCGCGCGCGCCAGGTGATGCACGGCAAGACCAGCCCGGTGTTCCATAATGACGTGGGTGTGTTTCACGGGCTGAACCTGCCGGTGACGGTAACCCGCTACCACTCGTTGGTGGTCAAGCGTGAAACCCTGCCGGAGTGCCTGGAACTGACCGCCTGGACCCAGCTGGAAGACGGCTCGGTCGACGAGATCATGGGCCTGCGCCACAAGACACTGAATATCGAAGGGGTGCAATTTCACCCCGAGTCGATCCTGACCGAGCAGGGCTACGAGCTGTTCGCTAATTTTCTCAAGCAGAGCGGCGGCACGCGCTAAGGACTTTCCATGGATATCAAGACTGCCCTGAGCCGTATCGTCGGCCATCTGGACCTGAGCACCGCTGAAATGAGCGATGTGATGCGCGAGATCATGACCGGTCAATGCACCGATGCGCAGATCGGCGCCTTCATGATGGCAATGCGTATGAAGAGCGAGAGCATCGACGAGATCGTCGGCGCCGTGTCGGTGATGCGCGAGCTGGCGGACAAGGTTGAGCTCAAGACCCTCGACGGCGTGGTCGACGTGGTCGGCACCGGCGGTGATGGTGCCAACATCTTCAACGTGTCGACGGCCGCATCGTTTGTGGTCGCGGCGGCCGGATGCACCGTGGCCAAGCACGGCAACCGTGCAGTGTCTGGCAAGAGCGGCAGTGCCGACTTGCTGGAAGCTGCCGGCATCTACCTGAACCTGACGCCGGTCCAAGTGGCGCGTTGCATCGATAATGTCGGCATCGGCTTCATGTTTGCCCAATCCCACCATGGCGCAATGAAACACGCTGCTGGCCCGCGCAAGGACCTCGGCCTGCGCACCCTGTTCAACATGCTCGGCCCGCTTACGAATCCGGCCGGTGTGAAGCACCAGGTGGTGGGCGTATTCAGCCAGGCGCTGTGCCGGCCGTTGGCGGAAGTGTTGCAGCGCATGGGCAGCAAGCATGTGCTGGTGGTGCATTCCAAGGATGGCCTGGACGAATTCAGCCTGGCGGCACCGACCTTCGTGGCGGAGCTCAAAGATGACCAAGTCACAGAGTACTGGGTCGAGCCGGAAGATTTGGGCATGAAGAGCCAGAGCCTGCACGGCCTGGCAGTGGAAAGCCCGGCGGCGTCCCTCGAGCTGATCCGCGATGCCTTGGGGCGTCGCAAGACCGAGAATGGTCAAAAAGCCGCTGAGATGATCGTTTTGAATGCTGGCGCGGCACTTTATGCAGCCGACCATGCCTATAGTCTTAAGGAAGGGGTCGCCTTGGCCCACGATGCGCTGCACACCGGCCTGGCTCGCGAGAAGCTGGAAGAGCTGGGAGCATTCACCGCGGTATTCAAGATGGAGAATGAAGGATGAGTGTGCCAACCGTTCTGGAAAAGATCCTGGCGCGCAAGGCTGAAGAAGTCGCCGAGCGCCGCGCCCGAGTGAGCCTCGCCGAACTGGAAGCTCAGGCAAAGATCGCTGATGCGCCGCGTGGCTTCGCCAATGCGCTTATCAAGCAGGCCAGGGAAAAGCAGCCCGCCGTCATTGCTGAAATCAAAAAGGCTTCGCCCAGCAAGGGCGTGATTCGCGAGATCTTCATTCCTGAAGACATTGCCAAGAGCTATGAGAAGGGCGGGGCCACCTGCCTGTCAGTACTGACCGATATCGACTACTTCCAGGGTTCCGACCTGTTCTTGCAGCAAGCCCGCGCCGCGTGCAAGTTGCCGGTGATCCGCAAGGACTTCATGGTCGACCCGTACCAGATCGTCGAAGCCCGTGCGTTGGGCGCTGACTGCGTGTTGCTGATCGTTTCCGCCCTGGATGACGTGAAGATGGCCGAACTGGCGGCCGTGGCCAAAAGCGTCGGCCTGGATGTGTTGGTGGAAGTGCACGACGGCGATGAGCTGGAACGCGCACTTAAAACCCTCGACACACCGCTGGTGGGCGTCAACAACCGTAACCTGCACACCTTCGAAGTCAGCCTGGAAAACACACTGGACCTGCTGCCGCGAATTCCGCGCGACCGATTGGTGATCACCGAGAGTGGCATCGCCAACCGTGCTGATGTGGAGTTGATGGAGATCAGTGGTGTGTATTCGTTCCTGGTGGGTGAGACCTTCATGCGTGCCGAGAACCCTGGGGCGGAGTTGCAGCGTCTGTTCTTCCCGGAGCGTGGTGTGGCGGTCAGTGGTTCGACATTAGACTGACGTGAACACGGTCAGGATTTGAAGTGCGGTCTAAATGTGGGAGCTGGCTTGCCTGCGATAGCATCACCTCGGAGTAACTGAAGGACCGAGGTGCCTGCATCGCGGGCAAGCCCGGCTCCCACATTTGGTTTTGTGTTTACCTAGGGATATAGGTGTTTGATGGCTAAGCCGGTGTCGATGACTGTTGAAGCTGGGCTGGCCGCCGAGCAAGCCTTGCTGGCAGCCGTTTGCGCTGGTGAGCAGGAATTCGGCCTGCTGTTCTGGCAACCCAGCGATCAAGCCTTGGTGATGCCGCGTCGTTTAAGTCGGCTGCCGGCGTTCGAAACCGCTAGCCAGGTTTCGGCCGCCGCCGGTTGGCCTGTATTGCTACGCGAGACCGGTGGTGAGCCGGTGCCGCAATCAAGTGCCACGGTCAATATCGCCCTGGTCTACGCGCCACCGCGCAGCGAGGGCGATCAGAACCGCATCGAAACCGGCTACTTGCGTTTATGCCAGCCGATCTGCGACTTGCTGATCGAGCTGGGTGGCGACGCCTCTGTCGGCGAAATCGACGGGGCATTTTGCGACGGTCGCTACAACGTCAACCTTAACGGCCGCAAAATGGTCGGCACCGCGCAGCGCTGGCGCCAAAGCGGTGGCCGCCCGGTGGGGTTGGTGCACGGTGCCTTGTTGCTGGATAACGACCGGGATGCGTTGATCGCGGCGGTCAACCGCTTCAACGAAGCCTGCGGTCTCGAGCAGCGGGTTCGCGCCGACAGCCATATCGCTCTGCACGAAGCCTTCCCAGCACCGGATGCGATCAGCCGGCTGGATACCTTGTATCGTCAAATGCTGGCCAGCGTCCTGCCGGGTTAACGGGTGCCGAACACCACCATCGTCTTGCCTTTGACGTGCACCAGACTGCGCTCTTCCAAGTCCTTGAGCACGCGACCGACCATCTCCCGTGAACAGCCGACAATGCGCCCGATTTCCTGGCGTGTGACCTTGATCTGCATGCCGTCGGGGTGAGTCATGGCGTCGGGCTGTTTGCACAACTCCAGCAGGCAGCGCGCTACTCGGCCGGTGACATCAAAGAATGCCAGGTCGCCGACCTTGCGCGTGGTGTCACGCAGGCGCTGGGCAATCTGCCCGCTGAGGGCGTAGAGGATGTCGGGATCCTGCTGGGCCAGTTCGCGGAATTTGGCGTAGCTGATCTCAGCCACTTCGCACTCGATCTTGGCACGCACCCAGGCGCTGCGTTTCTGTTCCTTGCCGGCTTGTTCGAACAGCCCCAGCTCCCCAAAAAAATCTCCGGTGTTCAGGTAGGCGATGATCATTTCGCGGCCGTCTTCATCCTCGATCAGAATGGTGACCGAGCCTTTGATAATGAAGAACAGTGTTTCTGAACGTTCGCCGGCGCAGATGATGTTGTGCTTGGCCGGATGGCGACGGCGCTGGCAGTGCATCAACAGTTTGTCGAGATTCTTGATCTTGGATATGGGAGTAAGGGCAACCATGGTTGTATCCCGAAAAAACTGCGCGAGGTAGTTGGAGTTGTTGTATTCGTCGGTATCGGCATTGATACACGTTGTATAAATGGTGGCGATGCGCCACTCATTTGGCGCCAGCTTAACAGACACATCCTGTCTCGATTAGCTCATTTTCAGCGCAAACCCTGCTATTGATCGCTTTTGCGTGAAACGCTGACGCGTGCGGGCCCTGTGCTAAGCTGGCGACCCTTTTTTAGCAGTGGAGTCTGGGCGATGAAGGCACGCATCCAATGGGCGGGCGAAGCCATGTTCCTCGGTGAGTCGGGCAGTGGCCACGTGGTGGTCATGGACGGCCCGCCGGAAGCCGGTGGCCGTAACCTGGGCGTACGCCCGATGGAAATGCTCCTGCTCGGTGTAGGCGGTTGCAGCAATTTCGACGTGGTCAGCATTCTGAAAAAGTCTCGCCAGGCCGTGGAAAGCTGCGAAGCCTTCCTGGAAGCCGAGCGCGCCACCGAAGATCCCAAGGTCTTCACCAAGATCCATATGCATTTCGTGGTGAAGGGCCGGGCGTTGAAGGAAGCCCAGGTCAAGCGTGCTATCGAGCTGTCGGCTGAGAAGTACTGCTCGGCATCGATCATGCTCGGCGCGGCCGGTGTGGCCATCACCCATGATTACGAAATCATCGAATTGGGCTGATCGCTCAATCGGCAGGCAAAAAGAAAGGGCGCTGTGACGGCGCCCTTTTTTTGGCCTGGATTTTATACGCTTAGATACGATAGGTGCTTTTGGTCATGACCTTGGCCAAGAGGCTCATGCCTAACCTCACCGGCGCCGGGAAGCGGAAACCGCCAGCATCCAGTGCGCTTTCGGCGTGGTGTTCTTCATCGATACGCATCTGCTCAAGAATCGCCCGGGACTTTTCGTCTTCGGCCGGCAGTTGTTCCAGATGCTCATCCAGATGCTTGCACACCTGACGCTCGGTCGCCGCGACAAAACCCAGGCTGACCTTGTCGCTGATCAGTCCGGCAGCAGCGCCGATACCAAACGACAAGCCATAAAACAGCGGGTTCAGCACGCTGGGATGGCTGCCGAGTTGGCGAATGCGCTGCTCGCACCAGGCCAGGTGATCGATTTCCTCTTCGGCGGCATGTTCCATGGCGGCGCGTACCTGCGGCAACTTGGCGGTCAGCGCCTGGCCCTGGTACAGCGCCTGGGCACAGACTTCACCGGTGTGGTTGATGCGCATCAGGCCGGCGACGTGGCGGGTCTCGGTCTCACTCATCTGTGCGTCGGGACGCACGATGGCGGGCGAGGGGCGATACGGTTGGCCGCTGAATGGCAGCAGCGTGCGCATGGCCGTGTCGGCTTGCAGCAACAAACGGTCAATCGGCGAGTAGTGACGTTGGGTAGTCATGCTGACCTCCGGGAAGAATCTCGGCGGCCAGTTTACCGCAAGAGAGGGGGAAGCGTTTGCGCCGCGTCAAGGGCATGGGGTCGCAGCCTGGGGCACGACCCTTGCTCGAGGGCCGATCAGCCCGGCGGCCAGTTCATCTGGCGCTGACCCAGCACGTGCATATGGATGTGATAAACGGTCTGCCCGCCGTCTTCGTTGCAGTTCATCACCACACGAAAACCTTTTTCGCAGCCTTGCTCAACGGCCAGGCGCTGGGCGGTGAACAGAATATGGCCTGCTAGGGCTTTGTCGTCTTCAGTCAGGTCGTTCAACGTGCGGATAGGTTTCTTAGGAATGACCAGAAAATGCACGGGTGCCTGCGGTGCAATATCGTGGAAGGCCAGGACCTGGTCATCCTCGTAGATAATCTTCGCGGGTATTTCTCTGTTGATGATCTTGGTGAACAGAGTATCCACAGCTGTTTCTCCATTATGAATGTGCAGGGTGAGTGTACTCAGCCGGTCAGCGCGGGCAATAGGCCTTGTTAATGGCACCGGCGATCTTGCGGGTCAGCCATCGGGGGCTGAAACGTGGGCTGAAGGCGATCCAGCGGTTGCGTCGGCCGGGAATGATGATGGCTTTGTTCTTTTCCAGGGCGCGCACGGTATAAAGCGCCACTTCTTCGGGGCTCATCAGTTGTTGGCTGCCGTCGAGCTTGGCGGTGTCCATTTGCGCGGTGCCGAAGAATGCGGTGCGTGTCGGGCCGGGGCAGAGGACCGAGACCTTGATGCCGCAGGTCTTCAATTCTTCGCGCAGACCTTCGGAAAAGTGCAGTACGTAGGCTTTGCTGGCGTAGTAGGTGCTCATCCACGGGCCTGGCTGGAATGCCGCGACGGACGCCACATTGAGAATCTGCCCGCCGCCTTGCAGGGCCATGGTGTTACCCAGGGCATGGCACATACGGGTCAGGGCCAGGATGTTGACCTCCATGAGGTCCTGCTCGGTCATCCAGTCCTGAGCCAGGAAGGGGCCGCTGGTGCCGATGCCGGCGCAGTTCACCAGCAAGTCGATCTGCCGTTCGCCTTCTTCAAGCTCCAGCAGGAACCCGGACAAGCGCAGTGGCTCGCCCAGGTCGCAGGCCCGGAACAGCACCTCGACACCGAAGCGTTGAGTCAATTCGATTGCAATGCTTTCCAACTGATCACGCTGGCGGGCCACCAGAATCAAGCTGCGGCCGCGACGGGCCAGCGCTTCGGCCAAGGCCAGGCCGATGCCGCTGGAGGCGCCGGTGATCAGAGCGTAACGGGTCATGCCTTTCTCCATCGCACCACCGCCGCGCCTGTGACAAAGGCATCACAGGCCGGGGCGTTTCTTTACTGTTCTGGAGAGTCTACAGGTTCGCCCGCTTCGTCAGCACTTTGCGCTTCGTCTTCTTCTACGGCCGTGGCTTGGTCGGCATCTTCATCGGCGGTGATGGAGCTGCTTTCGTAGCTGCTGTCCATGTTGGCTTCGAGTTGGTTCAGGTAACCGTTCATGCCCAGGGTCACCACGATGGCGAGCATGACTGGGATAAACGCCAACCACAGCGTGGCCAGGACTTTTACCGCCGTGGAGTTGCGGGGTGGTGGCGCGCCGTATTGATTGGCGCCTGCATTCCCTGGCAATACCAGCAACAGGATCGGGAAGACGCTGTTCACCAGCGGTACCAGGTTGAGGAAATACAGCCAGCCTGACCACCCCAGATCGTGCAGGCGCTGCACACCGATTTGTACACTGACCCACACAAGCGCAACAAACAACGCGAGACCCAGCAACACCCCAAGGATGGTACCTGCGGTTGGCGAGGCGGTGGCTACCGCAAAGCTGACGGTGCTGATGATGCCACCCGCGACCAGCATCGCTAGGGTCAACACCAGGGTCCAGGCGAGATACCGCAGTCGCCCGATGCGCCCGTGGATAGTGAAGACTTTAAGAGTGGAATACTCCGGCAGGTTTTCACCTACGGCAGCGCGCGGCGGTGCATAGGGTGAAGCGGCCGGGCGGGAGAAGTCGGAAGCGCCGGAATCCGTCTCATGGGTTTCGGCGAGGCTGAAGGCTACGGGTTGTTCGGCTTCGATGCGTGCGTCGACCCCGGCGTTTTTCAGCGCGGTGAGGTAGGTTTCCGCATCCGGGCGCGACAGGTCACGTTTGAGCGCAACCGGGCGGCCGGTGAAGAGCTTCTCGATGGCTTCAACTTCGCTCTTGAACAGCTCGGCCAGGTTCAGTTTGGCCGTGGTGCTTTCGACACCCGGGAGCAAGGCCCCATCAAACACAATCTTGAAACGGTTGTCGCTCATGCGGGCTTCCTTGTCACTTGTTCAGGGAGGTGGTGCAGGCCCGCTCAATTGGCGGGACTTGCGGTTGGGTCAGCGTGGCCAGCGCAGTTGAGCGGCCTGTTCGCGTGCCTTGCGGTATTCGGCATCGAGGCGCGCAACCAGTTCATCGACGCTTGGCAAATCATCAATTTCACCGACGCCTTGGCCGGCAGACCATACAGTCTTCCATGCTTTAGCCTCGTCGCTCAACGGTTTGAGCTTGGAGCCGAAATTGACTTCGCCTTTGCCTTGCAGGGCTGCGAGGTCGAAACCGGCGTTTTCCAGGCTCTGGCGCATAAAGCTGGCGGGGACGCCGGAGACAGCAGGAGTGTGCACGATGTCGGCGGCGCGCGATGTGAGCAGCATCTCTTTATAGGCATCCGGGGCATGGCTTTCGGTGGTACCGATAAAGCGAGTGCCGAAATAGGCCAGGTCGGCGCCGAGCAGTTGGGCGGCGAGCATCTCGTGCCCGTGGTTGAGGCAGCCGGCCAGCAGTAGTGTTTTGTCGAAGAACTGGCGAATCTCGGCGATCAGTGCGAAGGGGCTCCAAGTGCCAGCATGGCCGCCGGCACCTGCAGCTACGGCGATCAGGCCATCCACGCCGGCTTCGGCCGCTTTCTCAGCGTGGCGCCGAGTGGTGACGTCGTGGAACACCAGGCCACCGTAGCTGTGCACGGCGTCTACCAATTCCTTCACAGCGCCCAGGCTGGTAATGACGATCGGCACTTTGTGTTCAACGCAGATCGCCAGGTCTGCCTCCAGGCGCGGGTTGCTGTTGTGCACGATCAGGTTGACGGCGTAGGGCGCAGGATTGTCCAGCGCTGCCAGGCCCGCTTCGATTTCCTCCAGCCATGCCTTGAACCCGCTGCTTTCGCGTTGGTTAAGCGCCGGGAAGCTCCCGACCACCCCATTGCGACAGCACGCCAGGACCAGTTGCGGGTTGGAAATCAGAAACATCGGCGCAACCACGACGGGCAGGCGCAGACGTTGTTCAAGCAGAGCGGGCAGCGACATTGGAGGTACCCCGGGTAATTGAAGTTAGAACGGTTTGACCACGACCAAAATTACGATAGCCAGCAATATCAGAACGGGTACTTCGTTGAACCAGCGATAAAAGACATGGCTGCGGGTGTTTTCGCCACGGGCGAAACGTTTTACCTGCGCACCGCACATATGGTGGTAGCCGATCAGCAACACCACCAGCGTCAGCTTGGCGTGGATCCAGGCGCCCGATTGAAAGATGCCAGGGTTAAGGGCGATCAGCCAGATACCGAATACCAGGCTGGCCACCATCGCCGGTCCCATGATGCCGCGATACAACTTGCGCTCCATGACGCTGAAGCGTTCCTTGCTGACGGTGTCCTCGCTTTGGGCGTGGTAGACGAACAGGCGTGGCAGGTAGAACAGCCCGGCAAACCAGCAGACGATGCTGACAATGTGGAAGGCTTTGATCCATAGATAGAGCATTTCTAGTTATTCCCAGGTTCACGGTAACTGAAGATAGTAGTGGCTCATGCGCCCGTACGTCACGTTGACGGTTGTCGCAGGACGATACGGCCCCTATTATCGACGGCTTTCCAGTGGTTCGTTGAGGGCAGGTTTATGGTCAAGGTCGGTATCGTCGGCGGCACGGGTTACACCGGTGTCGAATTGCTGCGTCTGTTGGCTCAACATCCGCAAGCTGAGGTGGTGGTCATCACCTCCCGATCCGAGGCCGGCCTGGCCGTGGCCGACATGTATCCGAACCTGCGAGGCCATTACGATGGCCTGGCGTTCAGCGTTCCGGACATCAAGACCCTGGGTGCCTGCGACGTGGTGTTCTTCGCCACCCCTCATGGTGTTGCCCATGCCTTGGCCGGTGAGCTGCTGGCCGCGGGCACCAAGGTGATCGATCTGTCGGCGGATTTCCGTTTGCAGGACGCTGATGAGTGGGCCAAGTGGTATGGCCAGCCTCACGGTGCGCCGGAATTGCTGAAAGAGGCTGTCTATGGCCTGCCGGAAGTCAATCGTGAGCAGATCAAGCAAGCGCGTTTAATCGCGGTACCGGGTTGCTATCCGACAGCGACTCAGCTGGGTTTCCTGCCATTGCTGGAAGCTGGGTTGGCGGACGCTTCGCGCTTGATCGCAGACTGCAAGTCGGGCGTGAGCGGCGCTGGTCGTGGCGCGGCGGTCGGTTCGCTTTACTCCGAGACGGCGGAAAGCATGAAGGCCTATGCGGTAAAAGGGCATCGTCACTTGCCGGAAATCCGCCAGGGGCTGCGTCGCGCGGCCGGTAAAGACGTGGGCCTGACGTTCGTACCGCACCTGACGCCGATGATTCGCGGCATTCACTCTACGTTGTACGCAACGGTGGTTGATCGCTCGGTAGACCTGCAGGCGCTGTTCGAAAAACGTTATGCCAACGAACCGTTCGTCGACGTTATGCCCGCCGGCAGCCATCCGGAAACCCGCAGCGTGCGCGGCGCCAATGTGTGCCGGATTGCCGTGCATCGTCCGCAGGATGGCGATCTGGTCGTGGTGCTGTCGGTGATCGATAACCTGGTCAAGGGCGCGTCGGGCCAGGCGGTGCAGAACATGAACATCTTGTTTGGCCTGGATGAGAAGCTGGGCTTGTCCCACGCAGGCATGCTGCCTTAACGCTGTTCAGCGGTTAAGCAAAAGGCCCGTGATCGGGCCTTTTGTGTTTTTAATGGCGGCAGCGCAGATTGATATACCGTAACAATAGTTGACCGCTTTTCTAGGAGAAGCGGATAATGCCCGCCATTACGCATATGGCGGCGGTACGCCGGGAGATTATCAGCATGAGCGTTGAATCCTTCACCCCCACGGCTTTGCAATTCACCCACGGTGCTGCGCACAAGGTGAAGAGCCTGGTCGATGAAGAGGGTAATGATCGCTTGAAGCTGCGCGTATTTGTTACGGGCGGCGGTTGTTCAGGGTTTCAGTACGGTTTTACCTTCGATGAAGATGTAGCCGATGATGACACCATCGTTGAGCGCGAAGGCGTGAGTTTGGTCGTGGACCCGATGAGCTTCCAATATTTGGCAGGCGCCGAGGTGGATTATCAGGAAGGTCTGGAAGGTTCGCGTTTCGTGATCAAGAACCCTAACGCTACCACCACCTGTGGTTGCGGGTCTTCGTTCTCGATCTGATCGACAGGGCATGCAAAAACGCCGCTTGGCTGTGATAGGCCAAGCGGCGTTTTGCTGTCTGCGGATCCTGGAAGCGGTCAGGCAGGGTAGATCGCGCCCAGTACCCGAAGCCCGCGTGCACCGGTGACGCTGGGGCGGTTGGCGGCAATGCCTTCAAGGCAGCAATGGGCCAGCCAGGCGAAGGCCATGGCTTCTACCCAGTCGGGGTCCACGCCGTAGGTGGCGGTGCTGCTGACCTGGGTTGATGGCAACAACGCGGCCAGCCGACTCATCAGCGTGGCGTTGTGAGCGCCGCCACCACACACCAGCAGCGTTTCTGTCTGGGGCTGGGCGGACTGTAGGGAATCGACAATGGTCAGGGCGGTCAGCTCCAGCAGCGTGGCCTGCACATCCTCAGGCTCGAAAGCGGGTAAGTGGCCGAGGTGTTGGTGCAGCCATCCCAGGTTGAACACTTCGCGCCCGGTGCTTTTAGGGCCCTTGGTCACGAAGAATGGGTCACTGAGCAAGTCGTTGAGTAGTTGAGGCTCTACTTTGCCGCTCGCCGCCCACTGTCCATCACGATCAAAGTGTTCGCCGCGTTGTTGGTGTATCCATGCATCCAGCAGGACATTGCCTGGGCCGCAGTCGAAGCCGGCTACAGGTTTGCCGGTCTCGATCAGGCTGAGATTGCTGAAACCTCCCACATTCAATACCGCGCGGTTACCGGTGTGTTCACCGAACAGTGCTTCATGGAATGCAGGCACCAGCGGGGCGCCCTGGCCGCCGGCGGCAACATCACGACTGCGGAAGTCGCTGACCACGGTGATACCCGTCAGCTCGGTGAGCAGGGCTGGGTTGCCGATTTGCACGGTGAAGCCCCGGGCGGGTTCATGGCGGATGGTCTGGCCATGGCTGCCAATTGCGCGAATGTCCTGAGGCTTGAGGTTTTGTTGATCGAGCAGCGTGTGAATGCCTTGAGCAGCAAGACTCACCCAGTTCTGTTGGGCAATGGCTGAACGGGCGATCTCATCTGGGCCGCTGGCGCACAGAGCAAGCAACTCCGCGCGCAGGGTTTCCGGCATGGGAATGTAGTGCGTGGCGATCAGCTTGATCGCCGGATCTTGCTCGATCAAGGCAATGTCCAGTCCATCGAGGCTGGTCCCGGACATCACGCCTAAATAGAGCGCCATACCTTAACGCTTCGCCGAAGCCAACAGGGTGGAGCGCTCCTGGTCCATGCGTGCCATCAATGGCTGGCTCTGTTGCATGAAGCGTGCACGCTCGGCCTTGGCGATCGGGTCGGCCATCGGCAGCTTCTGGCCGAGCGGGTCGACGTGTACGCCATTGACTTGGAACTCATAGTGCAAGTGCGGCCCGGTAGAGAGGCCAGTGGTACCGATATAGCCGATCACTTGGCCTTGCTTCACGGTGCCGCCGGTTTGCACACCCTTGGCAAAGCCTTGCATGTGGCCATACAGCGTACGGTAGGTGTTGCCGTGCTGGATGATCACGGTATTGCCGTAGCCACCACGACGGCCGGCCAGCAGCACTTTGCCGTCGCCTGCTGCCTTGATCGGCGTGCCACGTGGCGCGGCATAGTCGACGCCTTTGTGGGCGCGGATTTTGTTCAGAATTGGATGCTTGCGACCCATGGAGAAACGCGAGCTAATGCGAGCGAAGTCTACCGGAGTACGGATGAAGGCCTTGCGCATGCTATTGCCGTCGGCGGTGTAGTAGCTGCTATTGCCTTGCTTGTTGGTGTAGCGCACGGCGGTGTAGGTCTTGCCGCGGTTGGTGAAGCGTGCGGAGAGGATGTTGCCAGTGCCGACCACTTTGCCGTTGGCGACTTTCTGCTCGTAGATCACATCAAATTCGTCGCCTTGACGGATGTCCTGTGCGAAGTCGATGTCGTAGCCAAACACACTGGCCATGTCCATGGTCATGCTGTGGGACAGTCCGGCGCGGGCGGCAGATTGCGACAGGGAGCTGTTGATCACGCCGTGAACGTAAGCGGAGCGCATCACCGGTTTGGTGGTGATGCGGTTGAAGGCAAAGCCCTTGGCGCCTTTGGTCAGCGTGATGCTTTCAAGGTCGCTGACGGTACTGTGGAGGTTGTTGAGCTGGCCGTCGGGGGTCAGTTCGAATTCAAGTTTTTGACCGCGTTTGAGCTGGGTGAATTGCTTGGCTTGTTTGTCGCTTGCCAGTACGTCGTTGACGGTAGCGGCAGGCAGGCCGACTTTCTCGAACAGTGTCGAAAGTGTATCGCCCTTACCCACGATGACTTCGCGGTGCTGAGGACTCTTGGCCACCTCAACAGTCGGCGCAGACTGCGTCGCGGCAGCTTGCTGTGTGTCTTCCGGGCTGTTTTCTATCTGGGCGAACGGTGAGTCGGCGGGTGCATTTGTGGCTTGTTGCGCGTCGGAAGCGTCTTGATCTTGTGTCAGTTGTTCAACTGGACTTTCCAGGTCAAGGCTCAGGGATGTTCGTTTGGCTTCTACGTCACTGGAAGGGAATACCAGGAGTGCCAGGCTGAGAAGGGCGGCGATGCCACTTGCGGCGAGCAAGTGGGTCTTCGGGTAAAGCGGCGGCGCTTTAGACGGTTCAGTGGTCATAGGTAATTTTGACTTTGAAGATGAAATGGAAAAGATGAATGACATGATGAAGATGAAATAACTGTATAAAATATAACCAAATCATCTGTGGCGCAAGCTCGCGAACGCTGGGCTTGCTGAACGGTGTCCGTTCGCAGGGCAAAACTTGTAATTAGTCCCTGATCTTGTATGGTTGGTTCCCTTTTGAATCTGAGCCTTGCGGGTCTGTTATGAAGTCGGTTGAAGAGCAGCTAGCGCTGATAAAACGTGGTGCGGAAGAACTGTTGGTCGAAGCTGAGCTGATCGAAAAGCTCAAGCGTGGTCAGCCCCTGCGTATTAAGGCTGGCTTTGATCCGACCGCGCCGGATCTGCACCTGGGTCACACCGTGCTTATTAATAAGCTGCGTCAGTTCCAGGAGCTGGGGCATCAGGTCATCTTCCTTATAGGTGATTTCACCGGGATGATCGGTGACCCAAGTGGCAAGAGTGCCACGCGCCCGCCGTTGACCCGTGAACAGGTACTCGATAACGCCGAGACCTACAAGACACAAGTATTCAAGATTCTTGATCCGGCCAAGACCGAGGTGGCGTTCAATTCCACTTGGATGGATCAGATGGGGCCGGCGGACTTCATTCGCTTGACCTCCCAGTACACCGTTGCGCGCATGCTTGAGCGTGATGACTTCGACAAGCGTTACTCCACCAACCAACCGATCGCTATTCATGAGTTCCTCTATCCGCTGGTTCAGGGCTACGACTCGGTAGCGTTACGTGCTGATGTTGAGCTGGGTGGTACTGATCAGAAATTCAACCTCTTGATGGGGCGTGAACTGCAGCGTGCGTATGGGCAGGAGGCTCAGTGCATTCTGACCATGCCGTTGCTGGAGGGGTTGGATGGCGTCAAGAAGATGTCCAAGTCCCTGGGTAACTATGTCGGTATCCAGGAAGCGCCGGGTGTGATGTACGGCAAGCTGGTTTCGATTCCTGATGCGCTGATGTGGCGCTACTTCGAGTTGCTGAGCTTCCGCTCGATGGACGAGATCAACGCGCTGCGTGCTGAGGTAGAGGCGGGCGCTAACCCGCGTGACGTGAAAATCAAGCTGGCGGAAGAGATCGTTGCGCGCTTCCATGGTGAAGAGGCTGCGGCCAATGCTCACCGTGCGGCGGGTAACCGTATGAAGGATGGCGAGCTGCCGGATGATCTGCCGGAGATTGAGCTGTCCGCAGCCGAGGCGATGCCGATCGCTGCTGTCCTTAATAAGGCGGGCTTGGTGAAGAACTCGGCGGTTGCGCGTGATCTGTTGGGTTCCGGTGGTGTGCGTATAGATGGTGAGGTTGTAGATCGAACCTTTATATACGAGCTGGGCGCTACCCACGTTTGCCAGGCTGGAAAGAAGGCATTTGCGCGTATTACGCTTAAATCCGAATAAACCTGAAATTAAGTGTTGACGGCGATTTATATCTGTCTATAATTCGCCCCACTTCCGGCGCAGTCGAAACGGAAAACTCCTTGGTAAACAAAGAGTTATGC
>NZ_JAHZMS010000032.1:0-268 GCF_019456785.1 Pseudomonas sp. LAP_36 | reverse complement strand
AAGTAAGACGCAGCAAAAAAAACCGTGCTTCGGAGCGATCCGGGCACGGTTTTTTGTTGCCTGCGGTTTACTGTGATGAAGGGCTAGTCGCGAACCCAGCGCTGGCGCCAGATCTGCTGCTCGTTCTTGGTCTGGAAAGTCCAGGCCACGAAACGGCTTTGCTTTTGGCCCTGGGACATCTCCACCACATGACTTTCCAGCACGTTGGCTTTTTTGAGTGCCGTCTCAATCGCGGGCAAATTTGACGCTTTTGACACCAATGTGCTGA
>NZ_JAHZMS010000031.1:0-270 GCF_019456785.1 Pseudomonas sp. LAP_36 | reverse complement strand
AGTTGAGAGGTTGCGCCACTCCGCGACGAACTCCCTGCTTACCCGTCGCGACGTCATCGTGGTGTCAACCGTTTCAGCTATCTATGGCCTGGGCACGCCACAGGAATACGTGGACCGGATGATTCCACTGGAGGTCGGCCAGGAGTGGGATCGCGATGAGTTGCTGCGCGACCTCGTCACCAACCAGTACATTCGTAACGACATATCGGGGGAGCGCGGCACCTTCCGGGTGCGCGGGGACACCCTCGAGATCTTCCCGGTTTATGAGGA
>NZ_JAHZMS010000030.1:0-278 GCF_019456785.1 Pseudomonas sp. LAP_36 | reverse complement strand
ACAAGTACAGTAGTAACTGGCTGTACCTTGACGGTACCTTATTAGAAAGCCACGGCTAACTACGTGCCAGCAGCCGCGGTAATACGTAGGTGGCAAGCGTTGTCCGGAATTATTGGGCGTAAAGCGCGCGCAGGTGGTTTCTTAAGTCTGATGTGAAAGCCCACGGCTCAACCGTGGAGGGTCATTGGAAACTGGGAGACTTGAGTGCAGAAGAGGATAGTGGAATTCCAAGTGTAGCGGTGAAATGCGTAGAGATTTGGAGGAACACCAGTGGCGAA
>NZ_JAHZMS010000029.1:0-279 GCF_019456785.1 Pseudomonas sp. LAP_36 | reverse complement strand
AAAACAGATGTAAAGGATGCCGAGTGGATCGCTGGACTCTTACGCCATGGATTGCTACAAGGTAGTTACATCCCTGACCGCCAGCAACGGGAGTTGAGGGAACTCATCCGTTATCGTCGCAGCCTGATTGAAGAGCGGGCTCGCGAAATCAACCGCATCCAGAAGGTACTGGAAGGGGCTAACATCAAACTCTCCTCGGTGGCGACCAATGTGCTGGGCAAATCGGGTCGAGCCATGATCGAGGCTTTAATTAATGGTGAAACTGACCCCGATGTGCTA
>NZ_JAHZMS010000028.1:0-280 GCF_019456785.1 Pseudomonas sp. LAP_36 | reverse complement strand
AGATCCTGTCGCGCTCGGTGCGTGAGGAATTTGCTTGAACACACAGACTGTCTGGTCGGGCCCATCGCTAGACTTATAGTCAGTCGGCTTCGCACGAGGTCGTTGACGAGAGGAAGATGACGTGTCGGATCTGTTGGACGACCTGGAGTGGAGGGGCCTCGTCGCTGACTCCACCGACCGTGAGGCGTTGGAGGCTCACCTCGCCCAAGGACCCGTCACCTTCTATGTGGGCTTTGATCCAACCGCCAAAAGCCTCCATATTGGCCATCTTGTCCAGTTG
>NZ_JAHZMS010000002.1:0-1152126 GCF_019456785.1 Pseudomonas sp. LAP_36 | reverse complement strand
GTCTAGTGGCCTAGGACACCGCCCTTTCACGGCGGTAACAGGGGTTCGAGTCCCCTAGGGGACGCCACGATTACCCGCTCTGCGGGATTTTTAAGGGTCATTCAATTATTGAATGGCCCTTTTGTTTGTCTGGCGTTTGGCCAATTCCTCTCTCAATTCCCTTTATATCTTCTGACCAATGGTCACGCCTGTCGCTTGCCAAATATTATTATGGTAATAATATTCAACCCATGAACATCGGAGGCAATGATGAGCGATAAAAAAGCGCAAACCCGCGAACGCATTCTGCAGGCTGCCAGCGCCGCGTTGATCCAGCGTGGCCCGGCAGAACCAAGTGTGGGTGAGGTCATGGGGGCCGCGGGGCTGACCGTCGGTGGTTTCTACGCGCACTTCGAAAGCAAGGACGCGCTGATGCTGGAGGCCTTTACACAGTTGCTGGCCAAGCGTCGCGCCTCGATCGACGACATCGATCCACAGCTGACCGGGGAAGAGCGCAGAAGCCTGGTGGCGGCGTTCTACTTGTCGCGCAAGCACCGTGACTCAACCGCCCAGGCATGCCCGATCCCGGCCACGGTGGGCGAAATGAGCCGTCTGCCGGATGAGTTCCGCCAGGCACTTAATGAGCACTGCGAGTTGATGGCTGCGCAGCTCGCCGCCAGCCCTGAAGACACTGACAAAGCCCTGGCTGACATGGCGCTGATGATCGGTGGCCTGGCCCTGGCCCGCGCGCTGGGTCCTGGTGAATTGTCTGACCGTGTGCTGCGCGCCGCCAAGTCGGCGGTGCGCTAGAAGAGGGCTCTCATGATGGGCACGCTAACCTGGACTCGTCGCTTCAACGGTACGCTGGGACACCTCGCTCCGCAAATGGTGGCCAATAAGATGCGTCGCGCCTTCATGACGCCGCGCCATCTACCGCCGCGCGATTGGGAGCTGCCGCTGCTGGCGCAATCGGAGCGCATTACCTTGCGTTTCGGTTTGTCTGCCTTGCGTTGGGGCCAGGGGCCTGCGGTGTTGTTGATGCACGGTTGGGAAGGGCGGCCCACTCAGTTCGCGAGCCTGATCACTGCGTTGGTCGACAATGGTTATTCGGTGATTGCCCTGGACGGTCCCGCCCATGGCCGTTCGCCGGGGCGCGAAGCCCATGTGCTGCTCTTTGCTCGCGCCATGCTTGAGGCGGCGGCAGAGTTGCCGCCGCTGCATGCCGTGATCGGCCATTCAATGGGCGGTGCCAGTGCGATGCTGGCAGTGCAGTTGGGCTTGCGTACCGAGGCGTTGGTGAGTATTGCCGCGCCGTCACGCTTTCTGGATGCGCTACGCGGCTTTACCAAGATGGTCGGTTTGCCAGCGCGGGCGCGGTCGGCGTTTATCCAGGAGGTCGAGTTGACGTTCGGCATGCCGCTCAAACACTTGGATGTGGCCCACTACCAGATGAATATCCCCGGCCTGATCGTGCATGCCGAAGACGATACGTTCGTCCCGGTCAAGGCGTCGCAAGCCATTCACGAAGCCTGGTTCGACAGCCGCCTGCTGCGCCTGGAGCAGGGCGGTCACCAGAAAGTGCTGGCCGATCCACGGGTGATCGACGGTGTGCTGGCATTGCTGGCCGGCTGCTGTCTACAGGAGCGGCAAAGCGCCTGATACACTCCTCCCGCCGACATTAATCGACTGGAGCAAGGCATGGGCTGGGATTTGGCAACGCCGTTTATCATCGATCTGCAGGTCGCCCCTGAAGACATCGACGGCCTGGGGCACGCCAATAACGCGGTGTATGTGTCTTGGCTGGAGCGCTGCGCCTGGCGCCATTCCCAGCGCCTGGGGCTGGACCTGACCGAATATCGTCGACTTGACCGCGCCATGGCCGTGGTGCGGCACGAGATCGATTACCTGGCCGCAGGCTACGAAGGCGATGAGCTGCAACTGGCCACCTGGATCGTCGACTGGGACCAACGCCTGAAGATGACCCGGCGCTTCCAACTGGTACGCCCGCGTGACGGCGTCACTTTGTTGCGCGCACACACCACCTTTGTCTGCATCGAGCTGTCCAGCGGCAAGCCCAAGCGCATGCCCGCGGAGTTTCTCGACGGTTATGGCCCCGCCCTGACAGGGGGTTAACGGTTGCTGTGGGAAACCCAGTAAACTGCGCCACGATTTTTGTTGAGTGTTTTCCATGCAAATTGCTTTGGCGCCCATGGAGGGGTTGGTCGACAACATCCTGCGGGACGTGCTGACCCGAGTCGGCGGTATTGACTGGTGCGTGACCGAGTTCATCCGCGTCAATGACCGCCTGCTCACCCCTGCGTATTTCCACAAGCTCGCCCCGGAACTGCTGCACGGTGCCCACACCGCCGCGGGCGTACCGCTGCGCGTGCAATTGCTCGGCTCCGACCCGGTGTGCCTGGCCGAAAATGCGGCCTTGGCCTGCGAATTGGGTTCGCAGGTCATAGACCTGAATTTCGGCTGCCCAGCCAAGACCGTCAACAAGTCGCGCGGTGGTGCGGTGCTGCTCAAGGAACCGGAGCTGCTCAACCAGATTGTCGAACACGTCCGTCGCGCTGTGCCTGCCCATATCCCGGTAACCGCCAAGATGCGCCTGGGCTTCGACAGCCCGGACGGCGCCCTGGTTTGCGCCACGGCCCTGGCGGAAGGCGGCGCTGCGCATATCGTGGTGCATGCACGCACCAAGACCGATGGCTACAAACCGCCCGCCCACTGGGAGTGGATCCCGCGGGTGCAGGACGTGGTCAAGGTGCCGGTGTTCGCCAATGGCGATATCTGGAGTGTCGACGACTGGAAGCGTTGCCGCGAAATCAGCGGCGCCGAAGACATCATGCTGGGCCGCGGCCTGGTCGCGCGTCCTGACCTGGCACGGCAGATCGCTGCGGCGCGGGCGGGCGAGGACGTGGTTGAGATGACTTGGGCAGACATGCAGCCCATGCTCCAAGACTTCTGGACCCAGTCAGTGGCGCAACTGACCGAGCGCCAAGCGCCGGGGCGTTTGAAGCAATGGCTAGCGATGCTCACCCGCAATTACCCTGAAGCGGTGGAGTTGTTTACGTTGATGCGTAGGGAAACTGATCTGGAGCAGGTCGGACGTTTGCTGGGTATGCCCAGCCAGCGTGAGCGGTCGATGGCGTTGCAAGATTAGGTTTACATATATAAGTGTTTCATCTTTTGCTGTAAGGGGCGCCGAAAGGCGCCTTTTTTTGTCTGAAAAATAACGGTGTAGCGACAATGCGCCCTGTTCAGGGCAGTGTTCAGCCTGGATGGCGCTTGGAGGGTTGCCATGTTGTCGCGAGATATATGCAAATAAGCATGAGTGTCGGGTTCGACTGCTACGAGGTTTTAACAGGTTGGCCTTGATGGAAGGGTGTTGAAGTACTTGCGTGCGCGTTAGTTAGCATAAGTTGCGCGCATCAAAAAGGTTTGTTGTTTTCCTGAAGTTACTTTCTGTCAGGGTGTTGCCTTTAGTGTCATATCTTGAGGCGCGCAGGCCGTACACCTTCGCGGTTTTATACTGGATGTCCATAGGCTAAATGCTCGACTGGTTATTTGGTTTCCTTATATAAGCCTCGATTTTTCGGAACTCGTTGCCGTTTCGCCCCACGAATCTTTCGAGTTTGTCGAACTCACCGTTGATTCACACTCCACATCAATAACTCGCTCTCCTGTCAGCGCAGGGTTGAGCGTGGTCTAAGGAATAGAAATATGTCTAATGTATCGACCAAACCGTTTGTGCCAATGAACGCAGAATATGCACACCTTAGTCAGCCGTCCGTACAGGTGAATAAACCGCTCGAACTATCTCCGGCGGCGGACAATGTAAGTAAGTTTCTGAAAGACAGCAGCCCGGCGCCAAAAGAAAATAATCTGACCGTTAATAAAGAATCGCTGGAAAAGTTGTTCGCCATGTTTGAGTTTGCGGTCAAGGCGATGCGAAGCATGCTTGCGGGTATGGGCGTACTGCCCAAGATGCCCGGTGAACTGGATGCTCAATCCCAACTGAAGCCTGGCCCTGATCCAAAGGTCGTTGCAGATACAAATGGTAAACCCAAGATCGAGCCGCAAACGGATGCCAGGACGCCGGTGAAGCCTGGCTCTGATCCTAAAGTCATTGCAGATACAAGCGTTAAACCCAAGATGGAACCGCAAACGGATGCCAGGACGCCGGTGAAGCCTAGCTCTGATCCTAAAGTCATTGCAGATAAAAGCGTTAAACCCAAGATGGAACCGCAAGTGGATGCCAGGACGCCGGTGAAGCCTGGTCCTGATCTTAAAGTCGTTGCGGATACGAACGTTAAACCTGGGATCGAGCCGCTTGCGGATGCCAAGACACCGGTCAAGCCGGGCCCGGACGTGAAGGTAAAGCCGGATGGGCAGACCCAGATGACCATGACACCTGACGGCAAGCTCGCCGCAAAACCGACTATGACTTCAGTCACTGATACTGCGCAAAATAATAAGTTGTCTTCCGAAATCAATGTGACGGTGCAGGTCCAGGGCTGTCACTGCCCCCATACAGGCGAAAAAATTGCGCCACAGCCCGTGCTCATCCCTAAGGTCGATGTGCAGCCCGCGCTACCGGCATTGGTCACGCCAAAGGTCGATGCCCAACCCCAGTCGCCAACAGTGGTGAACCCGAAGGTCGATAAACAACCGTCGCTGACATCAACGGTCATTCCGAAGCTCGATACCTCGCCGTTGCTACAGCCTCAAGTCACTCCGGCGACCGTTAACAAACCCGAACCCAAAGCGCCTGCAACGCCGGTCGAACCTAACACTACCACGGCTGATCCGAAGCCTGAGACCCGGCCTGCTCCGGACCTTACAGCCCCCGCACCGGATGACTTGGTGAACGATTCCAGCAGGCACTCCCGGAGCCGATTCGACGACCATCGCGCTGCCAGGCCAAGCCTGCGTTCACGTTTCTGAGCCTGCTGTCTTGAAGCGTTGAACATAAATGTCCGTTCCCTGACCCGTTAGGTCAGGGAACACTCAAAGAGATTTGAAGCATGTCATCAATAAGCCATAGCCACGCTACGCAACCCACTATCAATCCTTACCGGGCACCTGACTATTCTGTTCGTGCCTCGTGTGATTCAGGGCTCCAGAATAACGTTCGTACCGCACCACCAGCCCCCCGCACAGAGATCAAGCCCGGTAGCTTCGCAAATAACCCCACCCCAATTGCCTTGATGGGCATGCTGACCGAACTGTTCAAGCAGCTCTTCAGCCAATTGCAGAGTCTTCTGCAGGGAGACGTGCGCCCGCCGGAGCCAAAAAGCAACGACTTACCTCTACCTCAGCCGCGTGTGCAGCCCGCTCCCGATACGACACCCGTCAACAAGCCAAAATAGCCCATTCCCGAACTGTCTAATAAGCGTAACGGTGCAAAACCCAACAACATCTGGAATGGCTTTAGGCAGGGAAGCAAAGGTAACTGCGTAACGGTCTCGGCGATCAAGGCGGCGATGGCGAAGTTTGGCCAAAGCCCAACGGACATCTATAAGTCTGTTGAGAAGGTTGCAGACGCTTATAAAGTTGTTATGCGCGATGGGTTCGCGTTGACGTTGAAAGAATCTGAGTTGGACAGCGCTATTCGCGGTGCCGACTTTGTTCGCATGAATGATCGGGAAATGCTCAAGGATGCACACTTCCTTTTTGCGTGCTCTGCCAAGCGTGCGCAAATAGAGAATAACGATGGATTCGCGAACAGAAGCTTTGATGCAGCCATAAGAAGTCTTAACGATCGAGAGGATGAAAGTGGGCCGGGGGAGGGCCTTAAGCGTTTGGGGTTAAAGGATCATATGCAACGCGTGTCGGCGCGTGACTTGGCCGACAGGTCGTTGATCGGTATGGTCAACAGACGCGGGCACTCGGTTGCGGTGGTGGATGGAAGTGAAGAGTATTACGGGCGCAGAGGTGGCCGGCCCACCGGTGGGCAGGCGATTGCGCTGGTCTGATAACGCCGATAACTGTCCGATTTGACCCATGTAGCCGCAAAGGGCTCACCACGGAATGTTCGCATGGATGCCACTTTAACTGTAGTTCGTGGTTTAGCACGTTGACCTGTATGCACGCTTTGAAAGGTTGAACGACTACGCACTTGTGAAGGCTTAGTTGTGTGATTCAACTGGCCGATTAATCTGCCGCAGGATCAACGTGCTTTTTTATTTCAGACACTGCTTTATAAAGTTTTAGCGTTTTTCGCTGTGGACGCATCCACCTATTTCATTAAGCGTTAATGATATGAGTACGTCTGCCATTGAACCTTCTCCTCGCTTAATGCCCATGGTCACGACGAGTGTCCGCCCCCAGGCCGCCGCGGTGTTGCAGGGTTTCACTGAAACTGGTTTAAACCCGACCCTTGTCGGCGGTCAACAGCTCCCTGAATCCGATCATCGGCAGTGGTCGGCTGTGCCAATAGCCTTGGTACAGATGGCAACCCAAGCCCTGCAGAAATGTCAGTTGATCCTGGGTTTCCACACCCTCGGCGATCACCACCAGGTTCAGGCTGCGAGCCATCGCCACAATGGCGCGGATGATCTCGGCGTCGTTGGGGTCGTGAGTGGCGTCACGCACAAAGGATTGGTCGATCTTCAGCGCATCCACCGGCAGGCGCTTGAGGTAAGTGAGCGATGAGTAACCGGTGCCGAAGTCATCCATCGCAAAGCTCACGCCGAGTTTTTTTAAGCGGCGCATTTTGCTGATGGTGTCGTCCAGGTTCTGAATCACGATGCCTTCGGTGATTTCCAGTTTCAGCAGGCTGAACGGCAATTGGTGCTGCTTGAGGCTGCGCTCCACCCGCTCCACAAAATCGTTCTGGCGAAACTGCCGAGGGCTGATGTTCACGCATAGGCTGAAGTTCAACGGGTCTACCAGGCCTTCCGCGATCAGTTGTTGAAAGGCCGCGCAGGCTTCATCAAGGATCCAGGTGCCGACTTCAAGGATCAGGCCGCTGTCCTCCAGTACCTTGATGAATTCGGACGGCGACTGCGCGCCCAGCTGCGGGTGCTGCCAGCGCACCAACGCCTCGGCGCCGACGATCTTGTTGCCGCGTGCATCCACTTGCGGCTGGTAATGCACGCTGAACTCACCGCGCGACAGCGCCAGGCGTAAGTCGGTCTCCATGCGCAGGCGTTCGCTGGCGGTTTTTTGCATGCTGTTATGGAACATCTGCGTGGTGTTGCGCCCTGAGTCCTTGGCGCGATACAGGGCGATGTCGGCGCGCTTGAGCAAGTCCGCCGGCGTGGTGCCATGGTCGGGAATCAGCGCCACGCCAATACTCGGCGTGACCTGCAAACGATGGCCATCGAGGAACATCGGCTCCGAGAGTAATTCGCGCAGGGTGTCGGCCAGTTCTTGCACCTGATTGCTGACTTCCATGCGCGAACCGTCCAGCCCACTGAGCAGCACCACGAACTCATCGCCGCCCAGGCGCGCCACGGTGTCTTCCATGCGCACGCTGGCCTCCAGGCGTGCGGTGACGATCTTCAGCACCGAGTCGCCGACCGGATGGCCGAGGGAGTCGTTGATGTGCTTGAAGTGGTCAAGGTCCAGGAACAGCAGCGCACCGCGCAAATTGTGGCGCTTGAGCAGGGCAATCTGCTGGCTCAGGCGGTCCATCAGTAGGGCGCGATTGGGCAGGTTGGTCAACGGGTCGTGGTAGGCCAGGTGGCGGATCTGTGCCTGGGCGTTTTTCAGCAGGCTCACGTCCCGCGCCGTCAGCAGCAGGCACGGGGTTTCATTCAGGGTGATGGGCTCCACCGAGACTTCCACCGCCAGTAACTCGCCGCGCTTGTTGTGCCAGAGCATTTCCAGGTGGTGGATGCGCCCTTTGATCTGCAATTCGGCCAATAGCGCCGCGCGTTGGTTTTCATCGGCCCAGATACCGATCTGGTAAAGGGTCAGGCCTATGGCGTCCTCGGCGCGATAGCCGGTCAGGCGGCAGAAACCGTCGTTGACCTCCACATAACGGCCGGTGTCGCGCTCGGTGATGGAAATCGCGTCGGGGCTGGAGTGGAAGGCCTTGGCGAACTTCTCCTCGCTGGCTTTGAGTGCAGCTTCCGAGCGTTGTTGCTGAGTGATGTCCCGCAGCGTGGTGACGATGCATGGCTGGTCGCCGACCTTGATCAAACGGCTGGAAATCACGCACGTCAGGCTCTGTCCGTTTTTGTGATGCGCCACAATCGCCACATTGCTCAGCGTTTGCTCGCGGATTACCCGCTCGATTCGCTGCAGGCGTTTGCTCGACTCGTCCCACAGGCCGATCTGCTCGGCACTTTTGTCGATCACCTCGGCGGCGGTCCAGCCAAAGGTTTGGGTAAAGGCAGGGTTGATCTCCATAAACACGCCGCTGTCCAGGCAGGTCACGCAGATGGGGTCCGGGCTGGCCTGGAACAGGCTGGCGAATTTTTCTTCGGAGGCGGTCAGGCGTTGTTCGCGTTCCACTTGGTCGGTGATGTCCAGCAAGGTGCCGGCCATCCGCAGCGGCGCGCCTTTATCATCGCGGTACAGGCGGGCACGGCTTTCAAGGTAGCGCGAGCTGCCGTCTTCCATGGGCACGCGGTAGGTCAGTTGATAGTTGCCGGCCGGCCCCTCGCGCAGGGTGCGGTAGGCGTTGCGCATGCTTTCGCGTTCTTCATTGGGCATGCCTTCGAAAAACGCGTCGAAAGACTCATGGAACGGTTCGGGCGGCAGGCCGTGCAGTTGGGCGGCGCGCGCCGAGCCATAGAGCATGCCGGTGGGGATGTGCCAGTCCCAGGTGCCCAGTTGCGCCGAGTCCAGCGCGAGGTCGAGGCGTTCCTGGCTGTCCTTGAGGGCTTGCTCGGCGTTTTTGCGCTCGGTGGTATCGAGAAAGGTGCTGAGTAAATACGCCTCACCCTCCAGCTCGACCTTTTGCGCGCTGAGGGTGCCATCGTGGACCTGGCCGTTGCTGGCACAAAATTGCACCTCCATGGTGATGGGCCGGCCCTTGCGCTGCGTGGCCTTGACCAGCAACGCACGTTGCTCCGGGTGGCGCCACAGGCCGAGCTCCAGGGTGCTGCGGCCGATGGCATCGGCCAGCGGCCAGCCAAAGAGCATTTCGAAATACTGGTTGGCCTCGCTGATCAAGCCGTCGGACTGGCGGGTCAGCAATACCATGTTGGGGCACAGGTGGAACAAGGTGGCAAAGCGTTTTTCGGAGTGGCTGAGCGCGTGCTCGCGTTCGCGCTGGCGGGTGGTCTCGCGGATCACCCCGATCATGCGGCGCCGACCGGCTTTGTCTGGCGCCAGGCTGCCGTTGATCTCCAGCCAGTGATGGGTGCCGTCCGGCCACTGGATGTGGTGGTGCATGGCCTGCTCGAATGGCTCGCCGGCCAGTACGGCGTGAAAGGCCCGCACTACACGGGCGCGATCCTGCGGCGCCAGCAGGTCGAGATAGTCCAGGTCCTTGGCCAACGGTTGGCGCGGGTCAAAGCCGAACAGCGCCTGGGTGCCCCGCGACCAGCTTATCCTGCCGCTGTCGATCTCCCAGCACCATGCACCCAGCCTGGCGGCATTGAGCGCTGCCAGCAGTTGTGGGGCACTGTCCCAGCTTTGCTCCGCCTCTTGAGGATCAAGGGCGTAGATGCGGGGCAGGGGTGGCAGGGAATCGACGGGGTTGCGCATTATCAAAGGGCCTTGGCTCGATGGGCGTAAGGCGCGGTTTCTTTCAGACCTTGAGGCCGCACGGTGTCATGCCGGTATCCCTGGCAGATCGACCTGTGCATCCAATAGGCTCATGAAAGCCCGCGCAGCGTTCGACAGCGTCCTTTCGGTGTGCACGATATAGCCTAGCTGGCGACTGAGCTGTATGCCCGGCAAAGCGATACTTGCCACCTGGTCATCGAGCATGGTGCGCGGTAAAACGCTCCAGGCCAGGCCGATCGACACCATCATCTTGATAGTTTCCAAATAGTTAGTGCTCATTGCGATGTTCGGCGTGAGGCCCTGGGCCTCGAACAGCCGGCTGACAATATGGTGAGTAAAGGTGTTGCCGCCCGGGAAAACCGCCGGGTGGCCGGCGATATCGGCCAGGTTGACGCGGCCATTGCTGATCAGGCTGTGCTCCGGTGCCACCACGAAATCCAGCGGGTCGTCCCACACCGGGGTGGCACGTACAAGATGGTGCGGATCGGGCGCCAGGGTAATGACCGCCACTTCGGCGCGGCCGTGGAGGATTTCTTCGTAGGCCACTTCCGAATCGAGGAACTGAATATCCAGCGCCACATTCGGGTATTCCCGGGTAAAAGTGCGCAGCACCGGCGGCAGGCGGTGCAGGCCGATATGGTGACTGGTGGCCAGGGTCAGGCGACCGCTGACTTCGCCGGTCAGGTTAGTCAGTGCGCGGCGCGTATCGTCCAGCACGTTGAGGATCTGATAGGCGCGCGGCAGCAAGGCCCGCCCGGCTTCCGTCAGGCCGACTTCACGGCCCAGGCGGTCGAACAATCGCACCTTTAACTGTTGCTCCAGGCCGGCAATGCGTTTGCTGATGGCGGGTTGGGTCAGGTGCAGGCGTTCACCGGCGCCGGAGAAGCTGCCGGTCTCGGCGATGGCGATAAAAGCATTGAGGTTGGCCAGATCCATGGTGGTATTCCAGTTGGTAATCCAAAGCATAAAAAATATGAATTTGAGTTATTTAATGTAGCGCCATACCATCAGCCTCACAAGCCAAAGGGTTATTGAAAAGCCCGGCGTATAGAAGCACCGATGATGAGGACCGACTGATGGCCGGCAAAACGCTTTACGACAAGCTTTGGGATTCCCATGAAGTGAAACGGCGCGACGATGGCTCGTCGCTGATCTATATCGACCGTCACATCATCCATGAAGTGACCTCGCCCCAAGCGTTCGAAGGTCTGCGACTGGCCGGGCGCAAGCCTTGGCGCGTCGATTCCATCATCGCCACCCCGGACCACAACGTACCGACCACCCCTGAGCGCAAGGGCGGCATCGACGCCATCGTCGACACCGTGTCGCGTTTGCAGGTGCAGACCCTCGACGACTACTGCGACGAATATGGCATCACTGAATTCAAGATGAATGACGTGCGTCAAGGCATCGTCCACGTGATTGGTCCGGAGCAGGGCGCGACCTTGCCGGGCATGACCGTGGTGTGCGGCGACTCCCATACCTCCACCCATGGCGCGTTTGGCGCCTTGGCCCACGGCATCGGCACATCCGAGGTGGAACATGTGTTCGCCACCCAGTGCCTGGTCGCCAAGAAAATGAAGAACATGCTGGTGCGCGTTGAAGGCAAATTGCCGTTCGGCGTGACCGCTAAAGACATCGTGCTGGCGGTAATCGGCAAGATTGGCACCGCCGGCGGTAACGGCCATGCCATCGAGTTCGCTGGCAGTGCGATTCGCGACCTGTCCATCGAAGGCCGCATGACCATCTGCAACATGTCCATCGAAGCCGGTGCCCGCGTGGGCATGGTGGCGGCGGACGAGAAGACCGTCGAATACGTCAAAGGCCGTCCGTTCGCACCAGCAGGTGCTGACTGGGACGCTGCGGTCGAAGCCTGGAAAGACCTGGTGTCCGACGCCGATGCAGTGTTCGACACTGTGGTTGAGCTCGACGCTGCCCAGATCAAGCCGCAAGTCAGCTGGGGCACTTCGCCGGAAATGGTTCTGGCCGTCGATCAGAACGTGCCAGACCCGGCCAAAGAAGCCGACCTGGTCAAGCGCGGTTCCATCGAGCGCGCCTTGAAGTACATGGGTCTGAAAGCCAACCAGGCGATTACCGATATTCAGCTGGATCGCGTGTTTATCGGTTCCTGCACCAACTCTCGGATCGAAGACTTGCGCGCCGCAGCGGTGATCGCCAAAGGCCGCAAAGTCGCTTCGACCATCAAGCAAGCCATCGTGGTGCCAGGTTCGGGCCTGGTGAAGGCGCAAGCCGAGGCGGAAGGCCTGGACAAGATCTTCCTCGAGGCCGGCTTTGAATGGCGTGAGCCGGGCTGTTCGATGTGCCTGGCGATGAACCCGGACCGTTTGGAGTCGGGCGAGCATTGCGCGTCCACCTCCAACCGTAACTTCGAAGGGCGCCAGGGTGCCGGTGGGCGCACCCACCTGGTCAGCCCGGCCATGGCCGCTGCGGCTGCCGTCAACGGTCGTTTCATCGACGTTCGCGAATTGATCTGAGGAATACCCGATGCGTGCTTTTACACAACACACAGGTTTAGTCGCGCCGTTGGACCGTGCCAACGTGGACACCGACCAGATCATCCCCAAGCAGTTCTTGAAGTCGATCAAGCGCACCGGTTTCGGCCCGAACCTGTTCGACGAGTGGCGCTACCTGGACGTGGGCTATGCCTACCAGGACAACTCCAAGCGTCCGTTGAACAAGGACTTCGTGCTCAACGCCGAACGCTACCAAGGCGCCAGCGTGTTGCTCGCCCGGGAAAACTTCGGCTGCGGCTCCAGCCGTGAGCACGCGCCGTGGGCGCTGGAAGAATATGGCTTTCGCAGCATCATCGCGCCGAGCTATGCCGACATCTTCTTCAATAACAGCTTCAAGAACGGCTTGTTGCCGATCATCCTCACCGATGACGAAGTCGACGAACTGTTCAAACAAGTGGAAGCCGAGGAGGGCTACCAGCTGACCGTCGACCTGGCCGCGCAAACCGTGACCCGTCCGGACGGCAAGGTGTATCACTTTGAAGTCGACGCGTTCCGTAAGCACTGCCTGATCAACGGCCTGGATGACATTGGCCTGACCTTGCAGGACGGGGATGCGATTGCGGCGTTTGAGGCCAAGCACCGGGCTAGCCAGCCTTGGTTGTTTCGTGATGCCTGATATGAGGTAGGCCGTGCGGGCCCCATCGCGGGCAAGCCCGCTCCCACATTTTGACCTGTGAACACGGTCAAGTGTGGGAGCTGGCTTGTCGGGTCGCCGCATCGCTGCGATAGCGCCCGTACCAACACCCCAAAACCCAAGGAAAACCACCATGACCACCACCGCCCACACCCAAGTCGTGCAAAAACAATTCGGCGAGCAAGCCTCGGCCTACCTGAGCAGTGCCGTGCACGCCCAAGGCACCGAATTCGCGCTGCTCCAGGCCGAACTGGCCGGGCAGGGCAGTGCGCGACTGCTGGATTTGGGCTGCGGCGCCGGTCATGTGAGTTTCAATGTGGCGCCGCTGGTCAAAGAAGTCGTGGCCTACGACCTTTCCCAGCAGATGCTCGACGTAGTTGCCGGCGCAGCTGTAGATCGCGGCCTGGACAACATCCGCACCGTACTGGGCGCCGCTGAACGCCTGCCGTTCGCCGACGGCGAGTTCGACTTCGTGTTCAGCCGCTATTCGGCCCACCACTGGAGCGACCTTGGCCTGGCCCTGCGTGAAGTGCGCCGGGTGCTCAAGCCAGGCGGCGTGGTGGCCTTCGTGGACGTCTTGTCACCGGGCAGCCCGCTGTTGGACACTTACCTGCAAACCGTCGAAGTACTGCGCGACACCAGCCACGTGCGCGATTACTCCGCCGCCGAATGGATGCGCCAGCTCAGCGAAGCCGGTTTGCACGTACGCAACAGCAGCCGTCAGCGCCTGCGCCTGGAATACACCTCGTGGGTCGAGCGCATGCGCACGCCAGAGGTATTGCGCGCCGCAATCCTTGAGCTGCAAACGGCGATGGGCCAGGAAGTGCGCGACTATTACGAAATTCAAGCCGACGGCACCTTCAGCACCGACGTGCTGGTGGTCTGGGCCGAACGCTGATTGATTTTTCCCGACCTGCCCACGGGCGGGTCGCTTGATGAAATGAGGAACGCATGAGCAAGCAGATTCTGATTCTCCCTGGCGACGGTATTGGTCCGGAAATCATGGCCGAAGCGGTCAAGGTCCTGGAACTCGCCAACAGCAAGTACAGCCTGGGCTTTGAGCTGAGCCACGACGTGATCGGCGGCGCGGCCATCGACAAGCACGGCGTGCCGCTGGCCGACGAAACCCTGGACCGCGCCCGCGCGGCTGACGCCGTACTGCTCGGTGCCGTGGGTGGCCCGAAATGGGACAAGATCGAACGTGACATCCGCCCTGAGCGCGGCCTGCTGAAAATCCGCGCGCAACTGGGCCTGTTCGGCAACCTGCGCCCGGCGATCCTCTATCCGCAACTGGCCGATGCCTCGAGCCTCAAACCGGAAGTGGTGGCGGGCCTGGATATCCTGATCGTGCGTGAGCTGACCGGCGGTATCTATTTCGGCTCGCCACGCGGCGTGCGTGAGTTGGAGAATGGTGAGCGCCAGGCCTACGACACACTGCCGTACAGCGAGAGCGAAATCCGCCGTATCGCCCGTGTCGGCTTCGACATGGCCCGCGTGCGTGGCAAAAAGGTTTGCTCGGTGGATAAAGCCAACGTATTGGCTTCCAGCCAGCTGTGGCGCGAAATCGTCGAAGAAGTGGCCAAGGACTACCCGGACGTCGAACTGAGCCACATGTACGTCGACAACGCCGCCATGCAACTGGTGCGCGCGCCGAAGCAGTTCGACGTGATCGTCACCGACAACCTGTTCGGCGACATCCTGTCCGACCAGGCGTCGATGCTCACCGGTTCCATCGGCATGCTGCCGTCGGCGTCCCTGGACACCAACAACAAGGGCATGTACGAGCCTTGCCACGGCTCGGCGCCGGACATCGCGGGCCAGGGCATTGCCAACCCGCTGGCGACGATTCTGTCAGTGTCGATGATGCTGCGTTACAGCTTCAACCTGGGCGACGCCGCAGACGCCATCGAGAAAGCCGTGAGCCTGGTGCTGGACCAGGGTTTACGCACTGGCGACATCTTGTCGCAGGGTTGCACCAAGGTCGGTACGCAAGAAATGGGCGACGCAGTAGTCGCCGCGCTGCGGAATCTGTAATCTCTCGGGCCCGCTTGCAGTTGTTGCTGCAAGGCGGCCCACTTTTTAACAAGGTGTAGTTGCGATGAAACGTGTAGGTCTGATCGGTTGGCGCGGTATGGTCGGTTCCGTGCTCATGCAGCGGATGCTGGAAGAGCAGGATTTCGATCTTATTGAGCCGGTGTTTTTCACCACTTCGAACGTGGGTGGCCAAGGGCCGTCCGTGGGCAAGGATATTGCCCCGCTCAAAGACGCCTACAACATTGAAGAGCTGAAGACCCTCGACGTGATTCTGACCTGTCAGGGTGGCGACTACACCAGCGAAGTCTTCCCCAAGCTGCGCGAAGCCGGCTGGCAGGGTTACTGGATCGACGCCGCCTCGAGCCTGCGCATGCAGGATGATGCGGTAATCGTCCTGGACCCAGTGAACCGCAAGGTCATCGACCAGCAACTGGACGCCGGCACCAAGAACTACATCGGCGGCAATTGCACCGTCAGCCTGATGCTGATGGGCCTGGGTGGTTTGTTTGAAGCCGGCCTGGTCGAGTGGATGAGTGCCATGACCTATCAGGCGGCCTCCGGTGCCGGCGCGCAGAACATGCGTGAACTGATCAAGCAAATGGGCGCCACCCACGCAGCCGTCGCCGATCAACTGGCGGACCCGGCCAGTGCGATCCTCGATATCGACCGTCGTGTGGCCGAAGCCATGCGCAGCGATGCGTACCCGACCGAGAACTTCGGCGTGCCATTGGCTGGCAGCCTGATCCCATGGATCGACAAAGAACTGCCGAACGGCCAGAGCCGCGAAGAGTGGAAGGCCCAGGCCGAGACCAACAAGATCCTCGGTCGCTTCAAGAGCCCGATCCCGGTGGATGGCATCTGCGTGCGTATCGGCGCGATGCGCTGCCACAGCCAGGCGCTGACCATCAAACTGAACAAAGACGTGCCGATTGCCGATATCGAAGGGCTGATCAGCCAGCACAACCCATGGGTCAAGCTGGTGCCGAACAACCGTGATATCAGCATGCAGGAGCTGAGCCCGACCAAGGTCACCGGCACCCTGAATGTACCGGTGGGGCGTCTGCGTAAGCTGAACATGGGTACCCAGTACCTGGGCGCGTTCACCGTTGGTGACCAACTGCTGTGGGGCGCGGCTGAGCCGTTGCGTCGTATGTTGCGGATTTTGCTGGAGCGTTGATCGCTTGAGGCAAGATGAGAAACCCGCGTTCTGGTGACAGGCGCGGGTTTTTTATTGTTCTTTCGGGCGCTATCGCAGGCAAGCCAGCTCCCACATTTGATTGCATTTCAACTGACGAAACTCGGTCGAATGTTGGAGCGGGCTTGCTCGCGAAGGGGCCATCAGCCACACCACAAAAGCTGGGTTAATTGCCTCACCCCCCACCACCCGGTAAAGTGCCGCTCCCCCGCAATGCCCGAGGCAGCCCCCATGACCCAGACCTTTGATATCGCCGTAATCGGCGCCACCGGCACCGTTGGCGAAACCCTGGTGCAGATCCTTGAAGAGTTGAGCTTCCCGGTGGGCACCCTGCATTTGCTGGCGGGCAACAACTCGGCTGGCGCGTCCGTGCCGTTTCGCGGCAAGAACGTGCGGGTGAGGGAGGTCGATGAGTTCGACTTCAGCAAAGTGCAGCTGGCGTTTTTTGCGGCGGGGCCGGCGGTGACCTTGAGTTTCGCCCCGCGTGCCACGGCGGCGGGTTGCTCGGTGATCGACTTGTCTGGCGCCTTGCCGGCCGCGCAAGCGCCGCAAGTGGTGCCGGAAGCCAACGCCCATGTGCTTGATGGCCTGGTAAAACCGTTCCAACTCGGCAGCCCAAGCCCGTCGGCGACCAACCTGGCGGTGGTCCTGGCGCCCTTGCGTGGCCTGCTGGATATCCAGCGCGTGAGCGTCACCGCCAACCTGGCGATGTCGGCCCAGGGGCGTGAGGCGGTCAGCGAGCTGGCACGGCAAACCGCCGAGCTGCTGAACATGCGCCCGCTGGAACCGACGTTCTTTGATCGTCAGGTGGCCTTCAATGTGTTGGCGCAAGTCGGCACGCCAGACGCCCAGGGTCATACAGCCTTGGAAAAGCGCCTGGTCCATGAACTGCGTGCAGTGCTGGAATTACCTTTGCTAAAGATTTCCGCAACGTGCGTTCAAGCCCCGGTGTTTTTTGGCGATAGCCTGACTGTGTCTCTGCAACTGGGCGCAGCGGTCGATCTCGCCGCCGTGACCCGCGCACTCGACGCAGCGCCAAGTATAGAGCTTGTGGACGAGGGCGACTATCCCACCGCAGTGGGCGACGCAGTAGGCCAGGATGTTATTTATGTAGGGCGGGTCCGCAGGGGCGTGGATGACTCGGCGGAACTAAATCTGTGGCTGACGTCAGATAACGTACGCAAAGGCGCCGCACTGAACGCCGTACAGCTGGCGCAGTTGTTGATAAAAGACCTTGTGTAAAAGATACTTGGCGGCAATTTGTAGATTGATTCTAGCCAGGCGCTATGCTTGGCCCAAAGCAGAACAGAAGCGCGTCGGTAACCTATCGGCTCGCCATGCCTTATGGCAGCGGTTACCAACCTTCTCGCAGGCCGGGGAGTGTTCAAACAAAGGATGAGGCTATGGTTCAAGTTCGCAAACTGGTGTTAGCAATAGCGGCCGCCTCGGCGCTGTCCTCCGGTATGGCGCAGGCGCTGCAGCTGGGGGAGATGACCCTCAAGTCGAAGTTGAACCAGCCGTTGGCGGTGGAGATCGAATTGCTCGATGTCGGTGGCCTCACGGCTTCAGAGATCACGCCGAGCCTGGCCTCATCCCAGGCGTTTGTGGATGCGGGCGTCGATCGCCAGGCGTTCCTCAATGACCTGACGTTTACCCCGGTGGTCAATCCCAACGGCCGCAGCGTGGTGCGTGTCACCTCAAGCAAGCCGCTGCCGGACTCCTACGTACGCTTCCTGCTGCAGGTGCAATGGCCCAATGGCCGTTTGATGCGCGATTACAGCGTATTGCTCGACCCGGCCAAGTTCGACCAGCCGGCACCGACGGCCGCCGCACCTGCCCCGCGTGTGGCGGCGCCGGCCAGCACCGCGCCAGCCGTGAGCAAAGCGGCGCAGCACACCACCACCCCCCGCGACACCTTGTGGGAAATTGCCGCGAAGAATCGCAATGGCGGCTCGGTCCAGCAGACCATGCTGGCGATCCAGGCGCTCAACCCGGACGCGTTTATCGACGGCAATATCAACCGCCTGAAAACCGGCCAGGTCCTGCGCCTGCCGGATACCGTAGAAAGCACCGCGCTGCCACAACCTCAGGCGATAGCCGAAGTCCGCGCGCAGAATGCCGCCTGGCGCCAGGGCCGGCGCGTCGCCACCAACCCTGCGGCGGGCAAGCAGCAACTGGACGCCACCAAGCGCACCCAAGCTGGCAACGCGCCAGCGAGTACCAACGCTAAGGACAACCTGAGCCTGGTTTCGGCCGAAGCGGCCAAGAAGGGCGCCAAAGGCAAGGCCGGCGACAGCGCGGTACTGAGCGACAAACTGGCGATGACCCAGGAGCAACTGGACACTACCCGTCGCGACAACGAAGAGCTGAAAAGCCGCGCGGCCGACCTGCAAAGCCAGTTGGACAAGCTGCAAAAACTGATTCAACTGAAAAACGATCAGCTTGCCCGTTTACAGGCTGAAAAGGGCGCTCCGGTCGCTCCGGCCACTGCAGCAATGCCCGCTCAGTTGGCAGGTGAGCCGGCTGCTGCCCCGGCAGTGCCCGATGCAGCGACAGCAGCGCCTGTGCCAGCGGCTGAACCAGTCAAGACGGATGCAGCGCCTGCCACCACCGAGGGCAAATTCAACGACTTGCTGACGAACCCTGTCGTGCTCGGCGTGCTCGGCGGTGCGGCTATTTTGTTGGTGCTGTTGCTTCTGCTGCTGTGGGCGCGCCATCGCAATGCTCGCCGCGAAGAGGAAAAGCACCTGCGCATGGCGCGGGCCCTGGCTGAAGAGCCGGAGTTCACCTCCAACATCGACCACGACCTGCCGCCGGACAGTTTCGAAGGCCTGGAAGTGCCGCCGCCAAGCGTCAAGTTGGCCGCTGCTCCAGCGGTGGCCCCAGTCGTTGAGCCGGCAGTTGTTGTGCCGACCGTTGCCTCTGTACTTGCGCCGCTGGCTGTTGCTGTCGCCCCGGCAAACTCCAGCGATTCGCTGGCCCAGGCCCAATCCCATATCGACCGTGGCCACCTGAACCAGGCCGCCGATGTGCTGCAGCAGGCAATCAAGCATGAGCCCAAGCGCAGCGACCTGCGTTTGAAGCTGATGGAAGTCTACGGCCTGCAAAACGACAAGGACGGCTTCGTCACCCAAGAGCGTCAGCTGGTAGCCAATGGTGAAAACCACGCCCAGGTCGAGCAGCTCAAAAGCCGCTTCCCGGCCATGGCCGTGTTGGCGGCGGGCGTCAGCGCTGCGGTTGCCGCCGCCGCTCTGGACGCTCAATACGTCAAGGATTTGCTCGAAGACAAGCCGACTGAGCCTGCGCCAGAGGCCTTCGACACCGATTTCGATTTGAGCCTGGACGATCTGGAAGAGGCATCCCCGGCTGAGGTCAAGGGCGATCAGCAGACATTCGAGTCGCTCCTGCAGCAACAGACCGAAGCCAACGCCGCTCCGGATGACCTTTCGGACTTTGACCTGGGCCTGCAACCTGATGCACCGGCTTCGGCGCAATCCGATGATGACTTCCTCTCGGGCCTGGAAGAGCAGATGAAGGACGTGCCTGCTGTCGAGCCGCCGACCCTGACCCCTGCGGCGCTGGACGATTTCGATCTGCCGGAAGATTTCGACCTGTCCCTGGCCGATGAGCCGCAAGCAAGCGCCAAGCCTGATGCTTTTGCGTCGGAGCTCGATGATGTCAATGCCGAGCTGGATCGCCTGTCCCAGAGCCTGGAACATCCGTCCATCGAGCCGTCCTTTACTGCGGAAGACGCTGCGCTGGGCGACGATGAGCCGGAATTCGACTTCCTCTCCGGCACGGATGAGGTGGCGACCAAGCTCGACCTGGCCCAAGCCTATATCGACATGGGCGATGCGGACGGCGCGCGGGACATCCTCTCTGAAGTGCTGACCGAAGGTGATGAGACCCAGCGTGGCGAGGCCAAGGAAATGCTCGGCCGGCTGGCGTGATCGTCAATTGTTAAAGCAGCGGCGCCCTTCGGGGCGCCGTTTTGCTTTTGTGGGCTCCCGCACAAACCGGCATAATGACCCCCTCTGCGCAACTCATCAGGCTCTCAGTTCTTGGCAAATATAGATAACGCGGCCGCCGAAATGGCGGCCGCAGGCTTTTACCGCATCGCCCTTGGCGTGGAATACAAAGGCTCGCGCTATCGCGGCTGGCAGCGCCAGGCCTCCGGTGTGCTGACGGTGCAGGAAACCCTGGAAAAGGCCCTGTCCAAAGTCGCCGATTCACCGGTATCGCTGATGTGCGCCGGGCGCACCGACGCAGGCGTGCACGCCTGCGGCCAGGTGGTGCACTTCGACACACAGGCTGAACGGTCAATGAAAGCGTGGGTGATGGGCGCCAACATCAATCTGCCCCATGACGTCAGTGTCAGCTGGGCCAAGGTGATGCCGGCGCACTTTCATGCGCGCTTCAAGGCGATCGCCCGGCGTTATCGCTACGTGATCTACAACGATCAGATCCGCCCGGCGCACCTCAACGAAGAAATTACCTGGAACCACCGCCCGCTGGACGCTGAGCGCATGGCCGAAGCTGCGCAGCACCTGGTGGGCGTGCATGACTTCAGTGCCTTTCGTGCCGGCCAGTGCCAGGCCAAGTCGCCGATCAAGGAAGTCCACCACCTGCGGGTGACCCGACACGGCAAGATGATTGTGCTGGATATCCGCGCCGGGGCCTTCCTGCACCATATGGTTCGAAACATTGCCGGGGTGCTGATGACCATCGGCACGGGCGAGCGCCCGGTGGAGTGGGCCAAGGAAGTACTGGAAAGCCGCATCCGCCGCACGGGCGGGGTCACGGCACATCCGTTCGGCCTGTACCTGGTGGATGTGGAGTACCGCGACGAGTTCGAATTGCCGGAACGTTTCATCGGGCCACACTTCCTCACAGGTTTCAGCGAACTTGGCGGCTGACGCCCGGAAAAGCTTTTGTTACCATCCGGGACTTTCTGGTTCCAACCCCGAGGTTTTCACGACATGTCAGCCGTTCGCAGCAAGATTTGCGGGATTACCCGCATAGAAGACGCGCTGGCGGCAGTCGAGGCAGGCGCGGATGCCATCGGTTTCGTGTTTTACGCCAAGAGCCCGCGGGCGGTGAATGTGTTGCAGGCGCGGGCGATCATTGCCGCATTGCCGCCGTTCGTGACCACCGTGGGTCTGTTCGTCAACGCCAGCCGGTGTGAGCTCAACGAAACCCTGGATGCCGTACCGTTGGACATGTTGCAGTTCCATGGCGACGAAACGGCGGAAGAATGTGAAAGCTACCAGCGCCCGTATATCAAGGCGTTGCGGGTCAAGGCCGGGGATGACATCGCGGCGGCGTGTGCCGACTATGATGGCGCTCGCGGGATTCTGCTCGACACCTACGTCGAAGGCGTGCCCGGCGGTACCGGCGAAGCGTTTGATTGGTCGCTGATTCCCGCAGGCTTGAGCAAGCCGATCATCCTGGCTGGCGGGCTCAACCCTGCGAATATCGCGGCGGCGATCGAGCAGGTTCGGCCGTATGCCGTGGATGTCAGCGGAGGGGTAGAGCAGGGCAAGGGCATCAAGGACCACAGCAAGATTCGCGCATTCATGCAGGCCGTGCGCAACAGCGGTGGTGGGATGTGACGGCTGGCAGTCTGCCGCCGTCCATAACTACCACTGTGTAAAACAGCCCGGCGCCGCCTGTGGGTGGCCCGGAATTGAAGTGGCAACCCTGCGCTGGCAGGTTGTCTGGAAGGCTGAGGATGCATGCAGGAAATGGCCGGTCGAACGTCTGACCCCGTCCAGCATGTGTCATCGCCACATATGAATTTAGCTCAAGGGCATACGCGGGGCTGTGTTCAAGCCACCGGTACTGGAGAAAGAAAGCATGAGCAACTGGTTAGTAGACAAACTGATCCCTTCGATCATGCGTTCCGAGGTGAAGAAAAGCTCGGTTCCTGAAGGTCTGTGGCACAAGTGCCCATCCTGCGACGCGGTGCTGTATCGCCCGGAGCTGGAAAAGACCCTGGACGTTTGCCCCAAGTGCAACCATCACATGCGTATCGGCGCGCGCGCCCGCATCGACATTTTCCTGGATGCTGATGGCCGTAACGAGCTGGGCGCCGACCTGGAGCCGGTTGACCGTCTCAAGTTCCGCGATGGCAAGAAGTACAAGGACCGCCTGACCGCTGCGCAAAAGCAGACCGGTGAGAAAGACGCGCTGATTTCCGTCAGCGGCAAATTGCTGGGCATGCCAGTTGTGGTGTCGGCGTTTGAGTTCTCCTTCATGGGGGGGTCCATGGGTGCCATCGTCGGTGAGCGCTTTGTCCGCGCGGCCAACTACGCCCTGGAAAACCGTTGCCCGATGATCTGCTTCGCCGCTTCCGGTGGCGCACGTATGCAGGAAGCCCTGATTTCCCTGATGCAAATGGCCAAGACCTCCGCGGTACTGGCGCGTCTGCGCGAAGAAGGCATCCCGTTCATCTCCGTGTTGACCGACCCCGTCTACGGCGGCGTTTCCGCCAGCCTGGCAATGCTGGGTGACGTGATCGTCGGCGAGCCAAAGGCCCTGATCGGCTTTGCCGGCCCGCGCGTGATCGAGCAAACCGTACGCGAAAAGCTGCCGGAAGGTTTCCAGCGCAGCGAGTTCCTGCTGGAGCACGGTGCGATTGACCTGATCATCCCGCGCGGTGAGCTGCGTCCACGCCTGGGCAACCTGCTGGCACAAATGATGGGCCTGCCGACGCCTGTATACGTCGCGCCTAAAGTCGAGCCGATCGTGGTGCCGCCGGTGCCAGCAAACCTATGACCCAGCGCACCCTGGGCGAATGGCTTGCCTACCTTGAGCAGTTGCATCCGTCCGCCATCGACATGGGTCTGGGGCGCTCGCAACAGGTAGCGGCCCGCCTCGGGTTGGGCCGTCCGGCACCGCGCGTGATTACGGTAACCGGCACCAACGGCAAAGGCTCTACCTGTGCCTTTGTCGCGGCGCTGCTGCAGGCCCAAGGGCTGAAAGTCGGCGTCTACAGTTCCCCGCACCTGCTGCGTTACAACGAGCGGGTGCAACTCAATGGCGTCGAAGCCACTGATGCGCAACTCTGCGAAGCCTTCGCTGCACTCGATGCGGGCCGAGGCGAAACTTCCCTGACTTACTTCGAGATGGGCACCCTGGCGGCGTTCTGGCTGTTTGAGCGTGCGCAACTGGATGTGGTGGTGCTGGAAGTCGGTCTGGGCGGGCGTCTGGACACGGTTAACGTGGTGGATGCTGACCTGGCGCTGGTTACCAGCATTGGCGTGGATCACGCCGACTACCTGGGAAACACTCGTGAGTCTGTGGCTTATGAAAAAGCCGGGATCTTCCGCCAGGGCAAGCCTGCGCTGTGTGGTGACCTGGATCCGCCGCACACCTTGCTGGACAAGGTGCGCGAGCTGGGTTGCCCGTTCTTCCTGCGCGGCCGCGAATTCAATCTTGAGATCGGTGAACAGCACTGGCAATGGCGTGGGCGCGATGCCCGTGGCCAGGCGGTGGAACTGCGTGACCTGCCGCTATTGAACCTGCCAATGGAAAACGCCTCGCTCGCGCTGCAAGCCTATCTGCTGCTGGATCTGCCGTGGAATGCCGAGCAGATTGCTGCCACATTGCTGGCTACCCGCGTGGTAGGGCGCCTGGATCGTCGTGCGTTCGAATGGCAGGGCAAGCGCCTGAACTTGCTGTTGGATGTGGGACATAACCCCCATGCGGCCGAGTACCTGGCGCGGCGCCTGTCACGCACGCCGCCGGTCGGTCGTCGCCTTGCCGTATTCGGTCTGCTGGCGGATAAGGACCTGGATGGCGTGGTCGCGCCCTTGTTGGGCAGTGTCCAGGCCTGGGCTGTGGCGCCGCTGGATACTTCGCGCAGTCGCACGGCTGCTGAGCTGGAACTGGCCTTGCAGAACCTTGGTGCACCTGTGGCGTCATATGCAAGCGTCACCGAGGCCCTTGAAGCGCAGTGCGCCGTTGCCACACCCGACGATGAAATTCTATTGTTCGGGTCATTTTATTGCGTTGCCGAGGCGCTTGAGTGGTTAGCCCGGCGCTCCACGGAGGAAGCTGCACATGGCATTACTGGATAGCGCATACAAGCAGCGAATGGTCGGAGCCTTGGTTCTGGTAGCGCTGGCGGTGATTTTCCTGCCGATGCTGTTTTCTCGCCAGGACGAAGAGCGTCAGGTGGTGGTTGAGGCTCCGGCCGCGCCACAAGCCCCGGCGGTGCCGCAGGTTCAGGTTGAGCCGGTGGTCGTGCCTGAGCCTCAGGCGTTGCCGGAAGAAGAACCTGTGCCGACGGATGATGAAGTAGCTGCGCAGCAAGCACCGTCAATGCCGGTGCAACCCAGCGTGCCAGTGGTCAAGCCAGCACCCGCTGCGCCGGTCGCGGCTGCCAAGCCCGTCGCGCCTGCACCCGCGCCCAAGCCGGTAGCACCGCAACCCGCCGCACCAGGCAAGCCTGATGTGGGCCAGAGTCGTATCGACCCGAATGGCTTGCCGATCAGTTGGTCGATTCAAGTGGCCAGCCTGGGCAACCGCGAAGGCGCCGACGCGTTGCAAAAAAAGCTGCGTAGCCAGGGCTATAACGCCTATATCCGCAGCGCCGACGGCAAGAACCGCGTGTTTATCGGGCCGCTGATCGAGCGTGCAGAGGCGGATCGCCTGCGGGACTTGCTGGATCGCCAGCAGAACCTGAAGGGTTTTGTCACCCGTTTCCAGCCTGAGCGCGGCTGATACCGCCAGCCTCTGGTTGGAATGCAAGCCAAGTGTGGGGGCTGGCTTGCCTGCGATGACGGTGGGCTAATCAACAGAGATGTTGAATGTGCCGGCCCCATCGCAGGCAAGCCAGCTCCCACATTTGTTTTGTGGTGGCTTGAAATCGCGTTGGCTTGCCACAAACTATTGATTTGCAAAGCAGCCGCAATCACAGCTTACCGACAGCCCAGCGCTCTGCTAAAATGCGCCGCCTCATCTGTCCGTAGGCTGCACTGTGCCATTTACCTGGGTTGATTGGGCGATTGTTGCAATTGTCGCCATCTCCGCTTTGATCAGTCTAAGCCGCGGCTTCGTAAAAGAAGCACTGTCGTTGCTGACCTGGATCATCGCAGGAGTCGTAGCCTGGATGTTCGGCGGCTCATTGTCGGTCTACCTGGCCGGATACATCGAGACACCTTCGGCTCGCGTCATCGCGGGCTGCGCCATCATGTTCATCGCCACGCTGCTGGTGGGGGCAATGGTCAATTATCTTATTGGCGAGTTGATACGTGTCACCGGCCTCTCCGGGACCGATCGATTTCTCGGCATGGCCTTCGGCGCTGCGCGTGGCGCGTTGCTGGTGGTCGTGGCGGTCGGGCTGTTGAGCCTGGGGCCGGTACAGCAGGATGCATGGTGGCAGGAGTCGGTACTCGTGCCAAAATTTCTATTGGTTGCAGATTGGTCCAAGAACCTCATTCTGGGGTGGAGCAGTCAGTGGCTGGCCAGCGGAATCAGCGTACCCGCTGATCTTCCGTTCAAGGAACACCTCTTACCGGCCAAAACGCCTCAGTAAGTTGTGTTCAGTCAAGATTCATTAAGTAGGGGTTGCGTCGCATGTGTGGCATCGTCGGTATCGTCGGTAAGTCGAACGTCAATCAGGCGCTGTATGACGCGCTAACCGTCCTCCAGCACCGCGGCCAGGACGCTGCCGGTATTGTGACCAGCCACGACGGCCGGTTATTCCTGCGCAAGGACAATGGCCTGGTACGTGACGTGTTCCACCAGCGTCACATGCAGCGCCTGGTCGGGCACATGGGCATTGGCCATGTGCGTTACCCGACTGCCGGCAGCTCGACGTCGGCCGAAGCTCAGCCGTTTTACGTCAACTCGCCTTACGGCATCACGCTGGCGCACAACGGTAACCTGACCAACGTTGAACAGTTGGCCAAGGAGATTTACGAATCTGACCTGCGCCACGTCAACACCAACTCCGACTCGGAAGTGCTGCTCAACGTGTTTGCCCACGAGCTGGCCCAGCGTGGCAAGCTGCAGCCGACCGAAGAAGATGTGTTCGCTGCCGTGACTGACGTGCACAACCGTTGCGTCGGTGGTTACGCCGTGGTCGCCATGATCACCGGTTATGGCATCGTCGGCTTCCGCGACCCGCACGGCATTCGCCCGATCGTGTTCGGCCAGCGTCACACCGACGAAGGCGTCGAGTACATGATCGCGTCCGAAAGCGTGTCCCTGGATGTGCTGGGCTTCACCTTGATTCGCGACCTCGCGCCAGGTGAAGCGGTGTACATCACCGAAGACGGCAAGCTGCACACCCGCCAGTGCGCCGTGGCGCCGAAACTCACCCCGTGCATCTTCGAACACGTCTACCTGGCGCGTCCGGACTCGATCATCGACGGTGTTTCGGTGTACAAGGCACGCCTGCGCATGGGCGAGAAGCTCGCCGAGAAGATCCTGCGCGAGCGTCCTGAGCATGACATCGACGTGGTAATCCCGATTCCAGACACCAGCCGTACCGCTGCGCTGGAATTGGCCAACCACCTGGGCGTCAAGTTCCGCGAAGGCTTCGTGAAAAACCGCTACATCGGCCGTACCTTCATCATGCCGGGCCAGGCGGCGCGCAAGAAGTCGGTTCGCCAGAAGCTCAATGCGATCGAGCTGGAGTTCCGCGGCAAGAACGTGATGCTGGTGGATGACTCCATCGTGCGTGGCACCACCTGCAAGCAGATCATCCAGATGGCCCGCGAAGCCGGCGCGAAGAACGTGTACTTCTGTTCCGCCGCGCCTGCCGTGCGTTACCCGAACGTGTACGGTATCGACATGCCGAGCGCCCATGAACTGATCGCCCACAACCGTTCGACCCAGGACGTTGCCGATCTGATCGGCGCGGATTGGTTGATCTACCAGGACCTGCCGGACCTGATCGAAGCGGTCGGCGGTGGCAAGATCAAGATCGACCAGTTCGACTGCGCCGTGTTCGACGGCAAGTACGTGACCGGGGATGTCGACGAGGCCTACCTGAACAAGATCGAGCAGGCGCGTAATGACTCGTCGAAGATCAAGACGCAGGCGGTCAGCGCGATTATCGATCTGTACAACAACTGAGTGACAACCGGCCCTGAGGGGCCGGTTTTGTATCTTAAATAAAGAATTGAGTAAGGAGTGGCAGCATGAGTCAGGAATGGGATGCCGGTCGGTTGGACAGCGACCTCGATGGCGTAGCTTTCGATACCCTGGCTGTGCGCGCCGGCCAACACCGCACGCCGGAAGGTGAGCACGGTGATCCGATGTTTTTCACGTCCAGCTACGTGTTCCGCACGGCGGCCGACGCCGCTGCGCGCTTTGCTGGCGAAGTGCCGGGTAACGTCTATTCGCGTTACACCAACCCGACCGTGCGCGCGTTCGAAGAACGTATCGCGGCGCTTGAAGGTGCTGAGCAGGCGGTGGCCACGGCGACCGGCATGGCGGCAATCCTGGCGGTGGTGATGAGCCTGTGCAGCGCTGGCGACCATGTGCTGGTGTCGCGCAGCGTGTTTGGCTCGACCATCAGCCTGTTCGAAAAGTACTTCAAGCGCTTTGGCATCGAAGTGGACTACGTGCCTCTGGCGGACCTGTCCGGCTGGGACGCGGCGATCAAGGCCAACACCAAGTTGCTGTTCGTCGAGTCGCCATCCAACCCTTTGGCTGAGCTGGTGGATATCGCCGCGTTGGCCGAAGTCGCTCACGCCAAGGGCGCGATGCTGGTGGTCGACAATTGCTTCTGCACCCCGGCGTTGCAACAGCCGTTGAAGCTGGGCGCGGACATTGTCGTGCACTCGGCCACCAAGTTCATCGACGGCCAGGGTCGTTGCATGGGCGGTGTGGTCGCCGGTCGCGGTGAGCAGATGAAAGAGGTCGTCGGCTTCCTGCGCACCGCTGGCCCGACCTTGAGCCCGTTCAATGCCTGGATCTTCCTCAAAGGCCTGGAAACCCTCAGCCTGCGTATGAAGGCCCATTGCGCCAACGCCCAAGCGCTGGCCGAGTGGTTGGAGCAACAGGACGGTATCGAGAAAGTGCACTACGCCGGTCTCAAGAGCCACCCGCAACACGAGTTGGCCCAGCGCCAGCAGCGTGGTTTCGGTGCCGTGGTGAGCTTTGAAGTGAAGGGCGGCAAAGACGGCGCCTGGCGCTTTATCGATGCCACTCGCCTGATCTCCATCACTGCCAACCTGGGTGACAGCAAGACCACCATTACTCACCCGAGCACCACCTCCCATGGGCGCCTGGCGCCACAGGAGCGCGAGGCGGCGGGTATCCGTGACAGCCTGATCCGCGTTGCGGTGGGCCTGGAAGACGTTGCCGACTTGCAGGCTGACCTGGCTCGCGGGCTGGCGGCCTTGTGATCGAGTGGTCCATGGACACGGCGGCAGCCAGTAACGGGCGTGTCGCGCTGGTGACAGGCGCGGCGCGGGGCATTGGCCTCGGGATTGCCGCGTGGCTGATCAGCGAAGGCTGGCAAGTCGTGTTGACCGACCTGGACCGCGAGCGTGGTTCCAGGGTGTCCAAGGTGTTGGGCGAAAACGCCTGGTTTATCACCATGGATGTGGCCGACGAGAAGCAAGTGGCCCAAGGCGTCGCCGAAGTGCTCGGGCAGTTCGGGCGCCTGGACGCACTGGTGTGCAATGCGGCGGTCGCCGACCCGCGCAACATTACCCTGGAAAGCCTGGATCTGGCCTACTGGAATCGAGTGTTGGCCGTGAATCTCAGTGGGCCGATGCTGTTGGCCAAGCACTGCGCTCCGTATCTTCGTGCGCATGGTGGCGCCATCGTCAACCTGGCGTCGACCCGGGCGCGTCAATCGGAGCCGGACACCGAAGCCTATGCGGCGAGCAAGGGTGGCCTGCTGGCGCTGACTCACGCCCTGGCCATGAGCCTTGGGCCGGAAGTGCGGGTCAATGCGGTCAGCCCAGGCTGGATCGATGCGCGTGATCCCGCAGCCCGTCGCGCCGAGCCGCTGAGTGATACCGATCACGCCCAGCATCCGGCGGGCAGGGTGGGTACGGTCGAGGACGTGGCGGCGATGGTGGCATGGTTGCTGTCGCGCCAAGCGGGGTTTGTCACCGGGCAAGAGTTTGTGGTGGACGGTGGCATGAGCAAGAAGATGATTTACAGCGAGTAGGGCCGGTAGCTGTCTTGAAGCAATTTTGTCTTTTTCAGAAAAACTTCAAGCGGGCTATTGACTTAGGTCCGCTATCTGCGTAAATTTCGCGGCCTCAACGAAGCAAAGGGTGATTAGCTCAGCTGGGAGAGCATCTGCCTTACAAGCAGAGGGTCGGCGGTTCGATCCCGTCATCACCCACCACTTCTTGAGAGTTTTGCCCCAGGGCAAGACGCAACGTTAAAGGTTGCACCGACGCGCAGCGGTAGTTCAGTCGGTTAGAATACCGGCCTGTCACGCCGGGGGTCGCGGGTTCGAGTCCCGTCCGCTGCGCCATATTTCCGGGCTTGATTTATCAGGCTTGAGATTGAACAGCCAAGGCTGATCGATCAGATGTTTAAAGACAGTTGAGGGTTTACGTTCAACTGGTCAAGCGATACGCAGCGGTAGTTCAGTCGGTTAGAATACCGGCCTGTCACGCCGGGGGTCGCGGGTTCGAGTCCCGTCCGCTGCGCCATATCTGCCTCAAGGCCCACTGAACGCCTTGAAGCACAAAGAAAGCCTCTGGCTACTTTGATCCGATAGCAAAGACCCTGGTCGAAAGGCCGGGGTTTTTTGTGTCTGGGATTTGGCTTATGTGGGAAGCGGGCTTGCTCGCGAAGGCGGTTCGTCAGTCAATATTTCCAGTGACTGAACCACCGCATTCGCGAGCAAGCCCGCTCCTACAGTTGGATAGCGTTAGAAGCCCAACTTGTCGCGCAGCCCGTAATACCAGGCCCCGAGCGCCGCAAACGGCGTGCGTAACAGTTGCCCACCCGGGAACGGGTAGTGCGGCAGGTCCGCAAACGCATCAAAACGCTCTGCCTGGCCTCTCAGCGCCTCCGCCAGTACCTTGCCCGCCAGGTGCGTGTACGTCACGCCATGGCCGCTGCAGCCTTGCGAGTAGTAAATGTTGTCACCCAGCCGACCGACTTGCGGCAAGCGCGATAAGGTCAGCAGGAAATTGCCGGTCCAGGCGTAATCGATTTTCACGTCTTTGAGCTGCGGAAAGGCCTTGAGCATCTTCGGACGGATGATTGCCTCGATGTTTGCCGGGTCGCGTGCGCCATACACCACGCCACCCCCGAAGATCAGGCGCTTGTCGCGGGTGAGGCGGTAGTAGTCGAGCAGATAGTTACAGTCTTCGACGCAGTAATCCTGCGGCAGCAACGTCTTCGCCAAGTCATCGCCCAGCGGCGCCGTGGTGATGACTTGCGTGCCACATGGCATTGATTTGGCGGCCAGTTCCGGTACCAGGTTGCCCAGGTAGGCATTGCCCGCGACGATGATGAACTTGGCGCTGACCTTGCCCTCGGCGGTATGCACCACTGGGTTGGCGCCGCGCTCGATGCGCACTGCTGCCGATTGCTCGTAGATCGTTCCGCCCAGCGATTCAACCGCTGCTGCTTCGCCCAAGGCCAGGTTGAGCGGGTGGATGTGCCCGCCACTCATGTCCAGCAAACCGCCGACGTAGTTGTCACAGGCCACCACTTCGCGGATGCGGCGTTCGTCCAGCAACTCCAGCTGCGTGTGGCCGTAGCGTTCCCACAGGCGCTTTTGCGACTCCAGATGGCCCATGTGCTTGCTGTTAAGCGCGGCGAATACCCCGCCGTCCTTTAGGTCGCACTGGATCTGATACTTGGCGACGCGTTCACGAATGATCCTGCCGCCCTCAAACGCCATCTGCCCCAGCAATTGCGCCTGCTGCGGCCCGACGCTACGCTCGATCACGTCGATATCACGGCTGTAGCTATTAACGATCTGCCCGCCGTTGCGGCCCGAGGCGCCAAACCCCACCTTGGCGGCTTCCAGTACCGTCACGCGAAAACCGTTCTCCAGCAGAAACAGCGCGCTGGAAAGGCCGGTATAGCCGGCGCCAATCACGCACACATCGGTTTCGACTTCGCCTTGCAGTGCCGGGCGAGGTGGAACGGTATTCGCGGAAGCGGCGTAATACGACTGGGGATAGGGGGTGTTCGCCATCCTGGAACCTCTGTTTTATATTTTTTACGAGTGCGCCGATCCTACCTGAGTTGAAAATTGCCTGCCAGCCACCCGAAATTCACGGGTGGGCTCCACGCCAATAAAAAATTCGCATATTCATAGGGTTAGCTGCAAAAAAGATGTTGACACCCCTCCGGAATTCCGTAGAATGCCGCCTCACAGCAGGCACGTAGCTCAGTTGGTTAGAGCACCACCTTGACATGGTGGGGGTCGTTGGTTCGAGTCCAATCGCGCCTACCAAACAAAATCCGCTCTGCTGGGCGGTCTAGAAGGGCTCACCGAAAGGTGGGCCTTTTTTTGTTTCTGTTGCCAATCATCTACTGCTTTTTGATACGTAAAATTGTGGCGGATGAGTATTTGAAGAAGGGCTGGGTGGAGGTGGCTGATCCGAAACTCGCACTCAAGGAGGTTTCGCCAGCCTCCGAGTCATCTGCAGAGTAGGTGTTTTGATGCAAGCCCAGCCACACGCTGGGCTTTTTGCATGTTGCACCCCGCAAGTATCCGGTCACTATAAACACGGATTTTTGAGGTCGGTCAGCGCCGTTGAAGGGCGACGGGAACGCCGGGAACCGAAGCGCTAGCCTCAGCCGTTCCCTCCAAGAAATGCCTGCAGCACCACCAGTTCAACCACCGCCACCAACAGCAAAAACATCACGAACCCGAATGAGAACACGCGTTTCCGACGTGGCGGGGTGTAGTCGCTCGCGGCATCTAGAAATCTGAGCACCAGGTCGATCAGCTTCCAGATCAACTCGAAAAATTCGCTCACAAGGACGGCTTACTTGGCCTTGGCACTCTTGATATCGCTGATCATCTGCTTGGCAATTGCCTGCACCTGCTTTTGCGTCATGGCCGAGGCAACCCCTTCCCAGGCGGACGATGAGGTGTCGTAAGTGCGCGAACCAATCGGCGCGCCGGATTTCAGGTCGGAGTAGTCGGCGCGGGAGAAGACCCAGGCGTTACCGACCAACGCACCGGCGACATACCGCGAACCCGGCTCGATGTAGCGGAACTTGCTCACGTTGATGCTGATGGCGACACCTTCCTCACCACGCGGTGCTACCGCAGGGCTTTCGATGACATTTAAGCCGGCCTGACGGGCTTCGACTTGGAGCGCGTTGTTCCAGTCGCGCTTGAGCAGGTTCCAATCCGGATTTTGCTCGACCGGGCCTTCGCCCTTGATGCTGACCACAAGGTTGTGTTTGGCGGAATCCGAGATGACCAGCGCGGCGCTGCCACCACTTTTTACCTTGGCGGCGCAGCCACCCAGCATGGATAAAGCAACGGCGCAGGAGAGGGCGATCAGGACTTTTTGGGCTTTCATTGAATTTCCATATCCACAGCAGTATTGGGTGAAGCGTGCGCGGGTTGCCCGCACACGCTTGATAAACGGGCGGCGCTAAGATGCGCGAATCCTTCCGCGTCTGTCCACATCTTGTTACGTACGCGCGGCTCAATCACCCACAAAATTTATTGGTTTGCAGCAACAATTTTTCTTGTTGGACACCTCCCGCCCCAGGCAGCAAAGTTGCCGCCACTGAAGCTCGACCTTCCGGGTCAACAATAAAAAACCGAGCCGACTGCACGCCGCTTCTTGCTGTGAGCCCTTTGTTCACATCCTGCTGTAATGGCGCCGCAGCGCGCACTAAAGGACCTCTTCGCCATGCAAACTGTTGTGAACTTATGGCCGTTGATCGGCGTACTTGTGATCGTGGTTGGCTTTGTCTTGCGCATCAACCCTCTGCTGGTGGTCACCGCTGCAGCTATCGCCACCGGTTTCGCCGCCCATTTCCCACTGGAAAAAATCCTTGCCACCATGGGCGATGGCTTTCTTCAGACCCGAGCCCTGCAGTTGATTCTGTTATTGCCCCTGGCGGTCATCGGCCTATTGGAGCGCCATGGGCTGCGCCTGCATGCGCAGAACTGGATTGCACGGTTCGAGCGCGCCACGGTCGGGCGCTTGTTGATCATCTACCTGTTTGTGCGCGAATCCACCGCCGCCATGGGCTTGACCAGTCTGGGCGGGCACCCGCAGATGGTGCGCCCGTTACTGGCTCCAATGGCCGAGGGTGCCGCCGAAAAACGCTACGGCAAGCTACCAGACAAATTGCGCCACAAAGTGTTAGCTATGTGCGCCGCGACAGACAACGTCGGGCTGTTTTTTGGTGAAGACATCTTTGTCGCCTTTGGCGCCATCGCATTGATGCACACCTTCCTGCTCGGCTCAGGGATTGATGTGGAACCTCTGCACATCGCGGTGTGGGGCATTCCTACGGCGATCTGCGCGTTTATCATCCATGCGATCCGCCTGCACCGGTTTGACCGAAGGCTCACCCGTGAGATGACGCCTGCCGCCACACCCGTGGAGGTCGCGCAATGATCATTTCCATTCAATACCTCTACTGGCTGGCCGGCGTTCTGCTGCTGATCACGGCGGGCATGATCGTGATGGACAAAACCCATCCCAAGCGCTGGTCCAGTGCATTGTTCTGGTTGTTGTTCGCCATTCCGTTCCTGATCGGTGAGCGTTTGCCGTCGGTGGTTATCGGTGTCGGCGTCGTGGTCATGGCATTGATCGCCGGCATGGGCGGCGTCGGCCGTGGCAAGCATGCCGAGCTGCATGACAAGGCTTCGCGTGCCAGTGCCGGTCGGCTAGGTCACAAACTGTTTATCCCGGCGCTGGCCATCCCCTTGACCACGGTGATCGGCTCGGTGTTGCTCAAACACACCGAAATCGGCGGCGTACCGCTGCTGGACCCGAAAAACACCACCTTCGTCTCCCTCGGTATCGGCTGCCTGATCGCCCTTGGCCTTGCCTGCTGGCTGACCCGCGATACGCCAGTACAAGCCTTGCGCGAATCCCGCCGCCTCACAGAAGCCCTGGGCTGGGCCATGGTGCTGCCGCAAATGCTGGCGATGCTCGGCTTGCTGTTTAACGAAGCTGGGGTCGGCACGGCTGTAGCGCATGTCACTACCACCTATATCAACCTGGATTTCAAGTTGGTGGCGGTGATGGTCTACGTGTTGGGCATGGCCTTGTTTACGGTGATCATGGGGAACGGCTTTGCGGCGTTCCCGGTGATGACCGGCGGCGTCGGCGTGCCGGTACTGGTGGGAATCTACGGCGGTAACCCGGCGGTGATGGCAGCGATCGGCATGTTCTCCGGCTACTGCGGGACCTTGATGACGCCCATGGCCGCCAACTTCAATATTGTGCCGGCTGCGTTACTGGAGTTGCCGGACAAGAACGCTGTAATCAAGGCCCAGTTGCCGACCGCGTTGATGATGCTGGTGGTCAATATCGTACTGCTTTACCTGTTGATGTGAGGTCGAGATGCAAACTGTACTGCTGACGGGCTTCGAGCCCTTTGATCAAGACCCGGTGAATCCGTCCTGGGAAGCTGTGCGCCAACTGGATGGCGTGCTGCTGGAAGGCGATGTGCAGATTGTTGCGCGCCGCCTGCCTTGCGCGTTTGCGACCGCTGGCGAGTGCCTGACCCAGTTGATCGATGAGCTGCACCCAATGATGGTGATCGCCACCGGCCTGGCGCCGGGGCGTAGCACTATCTCGATGGAGCGGGTGGCGATCAACATCAACGATGCACGCATCCCCGATAATCTGGGTGAGCAGCCAATTGATACGGCAGTCGTGGCTGGCGGCCCGGCAGCCTACTTCACGACGCTGCCGATCAAGGCGATGGTCAAGGCTGTGGGCAAAGCGGGAATTGCGGTATCGGTATCGCAAACGGCGGGCACCTTTGTGTGCAACCAGGTGTTCTATCGGTTGCAACACCAGTTGGCGGGATCGGGCGTGCGCAGTGGCTTTATCCACGTCCCCGATGTTTACGGGGCATGCCAGCCGCCGATGGTGCTGTCGACCCTGGTCGAGGGGTTGCGCATCGCGGTGTCTGCGGCATGGCAAACCCCGATGGATATCGTCGAAGTGGGCGGTCAGGTCAGTTGAGGGCAGGGCGTGAGCGCCAACCTTCAACTACAGTTCAGGGACACCCATTCCACGGTAATTGCGATGATCAACTCTCTGAAGTGCGTGTCTGTCGTGCTTTCGCTTGTCTTGTTTGCTGGCAGTGGTATGGCCCTGGCCGATCCTGGTAATGGCAAGGGGCAGGGCAACGATAAAGGCAACGGCAACGGCAACGGCTCGGGCGGGCAGGGGCATGACAAACCCAAAGGCAAAGGCGCATCGGGTAATCACGGCCCCAGCGTCGATCGCGGCAGGGTACTGAATGTATTGGGTGGCTACCGCAACTACTGGAGCCCGGGGCCAGCGTTGCCCCCTGGTATCCAGAAGAACCTCGCACGCGGTAAGCCATTGCCGCCGGGCATCGCCAAAAAGCTGGATGGCCGTTTATTGGGCCAGTTGCCCCGTTATGATGGGTATGAATGGCAGCAAGCAGGTACCGATCTGATATTGGTGACCATCGCGTCGGGCATCATTTACGAAGTACTCAGTGGGGCCTTTGACTGACGGGGCAAACGTTACGCCACGCGTCCTGGGAAAAACAGCTCAAAGCAGGTCACGCCGTCGTGGCTGCTCACGCTGTACCGCCCGGTGTGCAACTGCATGATGGTCGCCACAATCGACAAGCCCAACCCATTGGACTGCGCCGAGCGTTCCCGTGACTCATCCACCCGGTAAAACCGTTCGAACAGTCGCGGCAGATGTTCGGCCGCTATGGTTTCGCCCTGGTTGCTGACCCTCAGGTAAATGCCCTCGGCATCAGGAACCGCCTGAATCACCAACTCAGTCCCCGGCGCACCATATTTGATGGCATTGGCGCATAGGTTCGCCAGGGCCCTGCGCAACAACATTGGCTCAGCCCAGATCACCCCTTCACCTCTAGCCTGAATGCTGATGTCCACATCGCCCGCCAAGCCTTCAAAGTACTCGGCAATGCGTTCAACCTCATCCGTGGCACTGAGCTCCTGGCGTTGGCGCAGGGCGCTGGCCGGGTCGGTGCGGGCCAGGAACAGCATGTTGTCGAGCATCCGCGCCAGGCGTTCAAGTTCTTCGACATTGGACGCCAGCAGTTGCTGATAGCTTTCGATGCTGCGGTTCTGTTGCAGGGCGACTTGGGTTTCGCCCAGTAGGTTATTGATCGGCGTGCGCAGTTCGTGGGCCATGTCGGTGGACACCTGGCCCAGTTGCACAAAGCCCTTGGCCAGCCGCTCAAGCATGGTGTTGAACGAATCAATCATCGGCAGCAGTTCTTTCGGTGCGCCATGGCTGTCGAGGCGTTCGGCGAGGTTGCCGACACCAATGCCCTGGGCGTGCCGGGCCAGGCGGCGCAACGGTAAAAGCCCGCGATGAACAAGCAGGTAACCGACCACTGCCAGGAGGATTGCGGCAATACTCGCCAAGATATAAACGCTCAAGCGATAGCTGGCGAGCACCGCGGTGCGCTCGGTCATCAGGCGCCCGCTGGTGACTTGCAGGCTGCCCAGGTCGCCGGAGTCGATGGAGGCGGCGACGGTGGAGAAGGGCACGCCATTGACGCCAGGCAGATGGTGCACGTCGGCGAGTCCCAGCGCGTGATCCTTCGCGACGGGGGGCACGGACGGCAAATCGATATTACCCGGGTTCACCAGCAGCAGCGGTTTCTGTCCCGGCGCGGCGATGCTCAGTACCGACTCGTGGTTACCCAGCATGTTCTGGAACAGTTCCGGCTTGGTCTTGATCAGGTCGAGCGTGTTGCTGTCGTTGAGCAAGTTGCGCAGTTGATCGACACGGGAAATCAATGCGGCATCGTCGCGCATGATCAGTTCCCGTTCGAGCTCGCGGTACAGCGCCACGCCCAGGGTAGCCAGCAGGGCGAAGGCGAGCAGCGCGAAGATCAACGCCAGGCGCAGGGTCAAGGAATAATGACTGCGCCCGCTCATGGCTGGGTATCGAAGCGGTAGCCGATGCCCCGCACACTGTGGATCAGCTTGAGCTGGAACGGGTCGTCGATTTTCAAGCGCAGGCGCCGCACGGCCACGTCGACTACGTTGGTGTCGCTGTCGAAGTTCATGTCCCACACGCGCGAGGCGATCAGCGAACGGGACAGCACCTGGTCCTGATGGGTCGCGAACAGGTGCAGCAGGGCGAACTCTTTGTTGGTCAGGGTGATGCGTGTGCCGGCGCGGGTGACGCGGCGCTTCAGTACGTCGATGTGCAGGTCGGCGATCTGTAGCTGCTCCTCTTCCCGGCTCGGGCCGCGGCGCGTCAGGGTACGCAAGCGTGCCACCAGTTCAGCGAAGGAAAACGGCTTGATCAGGTAATCATCGGCGCCCAGTTCCAGGCCTTTGATACGGTCGGCAATGTCGTCGCGGGCTGTAAGAAAAAGCACCGGTGTGTCGGCTTCCTTGCGCAGGCGGCGCAGCACTTCCCAGCCGTCCATTTTCGGCATCATCACATCCAGCACGATGACGTCGAACGGCGTCTCCAGGGCCTGGTGCAGGCCGTCCACGCCATCACGGGCAAGGCTGACGGAGTAACCCAATTCCTGAAGGCCATTGAGCAAGTAATTGCCGGCTTTGGGTTCGTCTTCGACTACAAGAATGTTCATGGGAAGTGCCTTGTCTCTATGCGTGGCGCAAGTGTAGCCCGATCAATTATCACTGGGGCAACCGATGGCCTGGACTTGGTAGTCCAACACGTGTTCACGGCCTTGGCTGTCCAGGTAGTTGAGTTGCGCCGGGACGATGCCGCATTGGCCGTAGGTGTCGGTGCTTGACAGTACTTTGGCCACATCCAGGTGCACGAAGAAGCCGGTTTTGTCGTGGATCACGGGTTCGGCGGCAAACACGGAACCGGTTGCGAGCAGAGCGGCAAAGCCGAGGATAAACAGTTTCATGACGGTATCTCTCTAAAAGGGTTGGCTGTCACGTCGTGGCAGTGGGTACACGGTAACCAGCCGTCCCGAACAGCCCACCAACAGGATGATGACAAGTTTGTAATGCGGGGCTCAGGGTTGGCGGCCGGAGGCCTCGAGGATCAGGTCGGTGATTTCCTTGGCGTGGGACACCAGTGACAAGTGGCTCGAAGGCAACTCGATGGTGGTGGCGTTCATACGTTTGGCAAGAAAGCGCTCAAGATCCGGGTTGATGGTCTGGTCATTCGTCGACACCGCGTACCAGGACGGCTTGGTGTGCCAGGCGGCATTGACGGTGCGACCGTTGAACAGGGTTTTAGTGATGGGTTGCTGCACGGCATACAGCTCAAGGGCCTTGGCGTGTGGCACATCGGCGGCGAAGTACTTGAGGAAGGCATCCTGGCTCAGGGTGAGGTAACCGTCGTGGTCTTCGACACCGGACCGTACCGGCATGGTCGGGAACTTGGCCGAAAGTGCGACGAAGTCTTCATTGGCGTCCGGCGCGCGCGCGGCGACGTACACCAGCGAGCTGACCTTCGGGTTGACCCCGGCGTCGCTGACCACCGTGCCAGCGTAGGAATGACCGACCAGCACGGTAGGGCCGTCTTGTTGGTCCAGCACGCGGTTGGTGGCGGCGACGTCGTCGGCCACCGAGGTCAGCGGGTTCTGCACGGCGGTGACGTGCAAACCGGCGGCCTGAAGCCGGGTGATTACCTCGGACCAGCTCGAACCGTCAGCCCATGAGCCGTGTACCAGCACCACGTTATTGGCTTTGATCGGTGCGACCGTGCCGGCCATGGCGGTGCCAGTACCCAGCATCAGCAGGCTGGCGGCGATCAGGCAGAGTTTGCTTGCAGGTTTCATGGTGGGACCCTTTTCATCAGTAGGAAGTGGTGTCATCCGGCGTGGGTGACTGACGACTTCACTGTATGAAGTGAGGGTGCTGCCAACACTTACGGCTGCATTACAAACCTGTAATGCATTCGACGTCGGTTGCGTTTACAAGCGCCGAGGTGATCCGTAGATTGCATTGGGCCGATATTTGTTAAAACCGATGAGGAAACCAAGCAGTGTCCATCCGAGGTTCAGCTGTATTCAACCGCCGTTACCGTGCCTTTCTGTTTGATATGGATGGGACGTTGCTCAATTCCATTGCCGCTGCCGAACGGGTGTGGAGCATCTGGGCTGAACGCCATGGCCTGGATGTGGCAGCGTTTTTGAAGACCATTCACGGTGCTCGAGCGATCGATACCATCACACGCCAGGCATTGCCCGGCGTCGATCCTGAGGTGGAGGCGCAATGGATTACCGAGGCTGAAATCAATGATGTGGACGGTGTTGTTGCGATTCCCGGCGCGGTCACGTTTTTGAACAGCCTGCCGGGTGATCAGTGGGCGCTGGTCACCTCCGCACCCAGGGAACTGGCGTTGCGTCGGCTGCAAGCGGCAGGTATTGCGCCGCCGGCGGTGCTGGTGACGGCTGAAGATGTTGCCCTCGGCAAGCCGAACCCCGCGTGTTACGTGCTGGGCGCGCAACGCCTGGGTGTACCGGTGAAGGATTGCCTGGTATTTGAAGACGCGACGGTAGGCATCCGGGCGGCAGAGGCAGCAGGGGCGGATGTGATGGTCGTGACGTCGACACATCACACGCCTATGGTCACCGAGCATCCTTCGATTGACGGGTATGAACCGTTGAAGGTGCAGTGCGACACGGACGGCTTGTTGTATGTGCAGAGCGGGGCGGCCTGATATAAAAAAGCCGAGCCCGTTAACGGCCTCGGCCTTGTTCGGCATTGGCTTGATCGGGGGGCTGCATCCGATTATTCCTCATGCCTTGGCGTGACAGCACCATCTCCCGAAGAATTTCATTGGCCAGCCGCGCGATTGCCTCGGCGCCCCGATAATGGGCGCGCACGATCCCGGTAATTGCAAAGTGGTCGGTTTCCGGGCCGCTGAGCACTGCCGAAAGCGTTCCGTCCGCGTGCAACGTGCAGGTCACCTGGTAGCTGGGCAGACGGGCTGCCAGTGCGGACTCGATTTGCGATTTACTCAGGGTGTCCATCTTGCTTCAGGCCCTTTTACTGATCATGCACGCCCAAGCATAGGTCGAGTTGTGGCGCTGTAAATACCGGCGATCTGATAGCAAGGAATGCGGTATCAGCGTGTCATTTGTCGGCACAACCGACGTTGCACGGCCCGCTGGATAGGTTTGAGGCAGAACAGGAACAGGTAGCCGCCGAGCAGCAGCGTCAGGTCCAGCCACGAATGGGGATCGGTGGAGCCAGTGCCTTCGATTGCGTACCTCAAGCCATAGGCCAGCCCGACGAAGACCAACCCTATCAATAGGGCGATCAACCAAGACCTGTAGGCAAATGGGTGTGTGGTCGTAGGCCTCATCGACGTGCTCCTGAATGCACACGAATGGCTGAGAGTCAGTCAGGAGATTCGGCCGTGAATGAAACAACAAGTTCCAAGCGTGAAGACAGTTTCATCTTTCCACGAAGATGAACACATTGGCGACGTCACTCACGCAATAAAGACAAAAGCAGTTCCAAGGAGTTTTCGCCAGCCGTTACAGTGAACGAAAGGGCTGGCTACTGGAGGCACTTCAAGGCGTCTGGTTTTTGTCCGGAGCCGTCAGGCCGGCCTGGATGCGCTGGTAGATCTCCTCGCGATGCACGGCAACATCCTTAGGGGCGTTGATGCCGATTCGTACTTGCTGGCCGCTGACGCCCAGGATGGTGATCGTGATGTCATCACCGATGTTTATGCTTTCACCAACTTTGCGGGTGAGTATAAGCATGGACTTCTCCTTGATTACTTTTAAGGACACATGTTTCAGACAGGGCAGGTGTCGGATGTGTGTAGCGTACTGCTTAGCGCTTCCCTGTGACTGCCTCTTTTTAGGACGCATAGAGGCGACATTAATTCCCATGGCGGCATCATACAGGTCTGCGATACATCATTCGCATTGTTTAAGCCAATGTTTATGACGGCCAGAATAGACAGTGAATGATAAAGTCGCCTCTTTATCTTTAAAGGAGCAGGGCAGTGCGTAAAGTAGCGATGGCAATTGCGGTGTTGGCATTGGCCGGTTGCGGTGAAGGCAAAAGCGTCGATGCGCCCAAGGCCAAGCCTGTCGTGACCGAAAGCCAGCCCCAGACCGGCGCGATTGCCGCCCAGGAATGGGACGTGCGGGTTGGCCCGCCGGACCACAAGTTGCAGGCGATCACCGACCTCACCGCCTGGTTGCTGGAACATGGTTTCAATTTTTATATCGTGAAGGTCGACGGCAAGGACGAAGTCCTGTTGGGGCCGTTCGCAACCAAGGCTGAGGCTGAGGCCAAGCAAACGTTGCTCAACGAGAAAATGGCCCGTGCCAAGAAAACCGATACTGTTTCAGAAATCATTGAACACAAGGCTGCGCAGTAACGACTTGGATGGGCGGGGTTTCCGCCCTTTTTCAACCGCAGGCTTTAAGGTTCACCGGGCCGACAAACTCATTGCCGCGTCCCATTACGCATGCCACGGTCTGGTTACGCTGACGTTCCCAGGCCTGTACCGGGTAGGTCTTGTTCCAGGCTTCGTATAACTGGCGATCCTGTTTCGACAGGCGCAAGCCGTATCGCTTGCTCATGTAGAAGTACGTGCGAGCGATCATTCCCCGAATAGAAGGGCGTGGCATCACCTTCTTTGCTTTGAAGTCCACCTGGGTCAAGCATGAGCCGTACTGCCCGCTTTGCACGGGCAGCCAGCCAAAACTGAAGTTATTACGGTCACCATTGACCTCGCCGATGCTCGGTACCAGGTTGTGCAGGTCGGCTTCGGCGCGTTTGAACACGTCATCATGGCGCGTGCAGTTCTTGCGCCCGCCGTCCTGCCAGCACTGGCGCTGATGCCCGATTTGCCAGGCCGGAACGATGTGCTCCCACTCGATCCGCGCGGCACGGTTGGCGTTCTTGCGTGGGATGTAGCCACAGGCTTTCAGGTCCACGCGGTTGCCGGTGTATTTGCAGCCGCAATAAAACTCGGTGGATTGTGGGGCGTACAGTTTCCACGCGACTTTCTTGGCTTCGCTGAAGGTTCGAGGCGCTTGGGCGTGGGCGGTAACGGCGAAAAACAGGCAACACACAGCGATAAAACGGACACTCATTGAATCAATCTTCCTTCGGCACAACCCAGAAAATCTGCACACCGCCATCGTCGCGATAGGCGAGGGTGACGTTGTCGTTCTCCGCGATTTCCTCCAGCAAGCGCGCCCACTCATCCTCCGGCTCTTCCGGCAAACGAAAAATCAAAGCCGCCTTGGCTTTCTGGGCGTTGGTCGAATTGATGATTTTTTGCACACGAATGGCCAGGCGTTCGTAGGCACCAGGTGGGGTTGGCACTGCAGGAGAGGACTTTGCCACGGAATATTCCTTAGTTTGCTGTACGCACATACAGTATTTAACTGTAGGCGATTTCGCAACTGCTTAAACTTCAAGAAGTCCGTCTGACAGCAATTCAGGCAATTTGGTGTAGGGCGCAGGTATTTTTATCGAAGGGTTTTGCGAGGAGGCAGGGGCGGGCAAACCGACCCTGCCGAGGTATCACCGGGAATCAATACTCCCAGAACATCCGTTGCAGCTCTTTGCTGTCCTGAGTCTTGGTCAGGGCGACCATCGCCAGGATGCGCGCTTTCTGCGGGTTCAGGTCGAGTGCTGCGACCCAGTCGTACTTGTCGTCAGGCTGTTCGGCGTTACGCAAAACCATGCCGCCGGCATTGACGTGGGAAGAACGAATGATCTGCACGCCTTGCTTGCGCAGCTCCACCAGTGCAGGTACGACTTTGGACGATACCGAGCCGTTGCCGGTACCGGCGTGGATGATGGCTTTGGCGCCCGCTTGAGCCAGGGCCTTGTAGGCGGTGTCGCTCACATTGCCATAGCCATAGGCGATCTCAACATCGGGCAGGCTCTTGATGTTTTTGATATCGAATTCCGAATCCATGGTGTGACGCTTGGCTGGCAAGCGGAACCAGTAGGATTTGCCTTCAACCACCATGCCCAGTGGACCCCATGGGCTCTTGAACGCTTCTGTCTTGATATTGATCATCTTGCTGACGTCGCGACCCGACTGGATCTCGTCGTTCATGGTTACCAGCACGCCTTTACCGCGTGCCTCTTTGCTGCTGGCCACGGCCACGGCGTTGTACAGGTTGAGCATGCCGTCTGCCGACATCGCGGTGCCTGGACGCATGGAGCCGACCACCACGATGGGCTTGTCGGTTTTTTCTACCAGGTTCAGGAAGTAAGCGGTTTCTTCCAAGGTGTCGGTACCGTGAGTGATCACGATGCCATCCACGTCCTTGCTGTCCGCCAGTTCGGCGACGCGACGACCCAGTTGCAGCAGGTTTTCGTTGTTGATGCTTTCGGACGCAATTTGCATTACTTGCTCGCCGCGTACATTGGCGATCTGGCTAAGCTCAGGAACACCGGCGATCAATTGCTCGATGCCGACCTTGGCGGCCTGGTAGGTGGCGCTGTTGGCGGCGGAGGCGCCAGCACCGGCAATCGTGCCGCCGGTGGCGAGGATCACAACGTTGGACAGTTTGGTCTTGGTTTCAACTTCCTTTGCCTGGACGGCAACGGGGAACAGCAGCAGGAGGGCCAACGCGCCCGGAACAAAAGTCTTCAGTGCAGATTTCATTATTTTTCTCTCTGGTTTTTGATGAGTGCTGTAGCAGGTTCATCTAGAACACCCGGGCAGTTCTGAATGCCACGAGGTGGTTGAGTAGAGCAGGATCTGTACCAGGCCGATTGTGCGCGCGAACATAAAATAACTTATTGATTTATAACGATTTATATTATTTTCGTAGCCTGTTATGCCCAAGTGCGCGTCCGGCTTTCCGAACATCGGGCTGTATTGCGTTCGGTTGTCCGAAAAAAGTTGGCGGTCGGGCCTTTGAGTTGGTAGGCGTGGCGCGGCACGGCCTGTCGTTTTAGAGAACGGCCGGAGGAGGGCGATGTTTAATCACATTCTTTGTCAGGCGCGAGCGAGGTGCTGTATGGCTTGAATGAAAGGCTGTTTTCAACCGTTGACAAATCTCGACAAGGTTCTCATAGTTTGGATAACGCAAACGTTTGCGAGATGTTTCACGTAACACGCCTGAAGTGTCGTGACAGCTCGTATCAGCCACCCGGGTGGGAAGGCTGCCGAAGCACTCTTCGGTGCAAGCGTTGCTCACAATAATCATAAGATCGGAGTGAACCCATGAAGCTGCCATTCGCTGGACGTCTTCTTGCTGTCGCTGTGCTTGCTGCCGCATCCGCCGCTTTGCCTCTTTCCTCTGCATTTGCTGATGACGCCGCCGCCAAACCCAAGGTCGGCCTGGTGATGAAGTCCCTCGCCAACGAATTTTTCGTGACCATGCAAGATGGCGCCAAGGCCTATCAGAAAGATCACGCCGCCGAGTTCGACATGATCACCAACGGGATCAAGAACGAAACCGACACCAGCGCGCAGATCGACATCGTCAACCAGATGATCCTCGCCAAGGTCAACGCTATCGTCATCGCACCCGCCGACTCCAAGGCGTTGGTGACCGTGCTGAAGAAGGCTTCGGATGCCGGTATCAAGGTCGTCAACATCGACAACCGCCTGGACCCGGACGTGCTCAAAAGCAAAAACCTCAATATTCCATTCGTAGGCCCGGACAACCGCAAAGGTTCCAAGCTGGTGGGCGACTACCTGGCCAAGCAACTGGCCTCGGGTGACAAGGTCGGCATCATTGAAGGTGTACCGACCACCACCAACGCCCAGCAACGTACCGCGGGCTACAAGGACGCGATGGATGCTGCCGGCATGAAGATCGTCTCCACCCAATCCGGCAACTGGGAAATCGACCAGGGCCAGAAAGTGGCGTCCGCCATGCTGAGCGAGTACCCGGACCTCAAGGCCCTGTTGGCCGGTAACGACAACATGGCCCTGGGCGCTGTCTCCGCCGTACGTGCGGCAGGCAAGGCCGGCAAGGTGTTGGTCGTGGGTTACGACAATATCGAAGCCATCAAGCCGATGCTGCAGGACGGTCGTGTGCTGGCGACCGCTGACCAGGCCGCTGCTCAGCAAGCCGTGTTCGGTATCCAGAACGCGCTCAAGCTGGTCAAGGGTGAGAAAGTCGATTCCAAAGACGGCGTGATCGAAACCCCGGTCGAACTCGTCCTCAAGAAGTAATCCTGGCAGCACCCAACAGCGTCCGCTCGTCCTGAGCGGGCGCCTGGAGATTTTCCTATGTCATCTTCCGCCCCGAACGCTGTCCTCTCGGTCAGCGGTATCGGCAAGACCTATGCCCAACCGGTTCTGTCCGACATCACCCTGACGCTCAATCGCGGCGAAGTGCTGGCGCTGACCGGTGAAAACGGCGCAGGCAAAAGTACCTTGTCGAAGATCATCGGCGGGCTGGTCACACCCACCACCGGGCACATGCAGTTCAATGGCCAGGGCTACCGTCCAGGCAGCCGCACCCAGGCCGAAGAGCTGGGCGTGCGCATGGTTATGCAGGAACTCAACCTGCTGCCCACGTTGACCGTGGCCGAAAATCTGTTTCTGGATAACCTGCCCAGCCAGTGTGGCTGGATCAGCCGCAAGCAACTGCGCAAGGCTGCGATTGAGGCCATGGCCCAGGTCGGCCTGGACGCCATCGACCCGGATACCTTGGTCGGCACCCTGGGCATTGGCCATCAGCAAATGGTCGAGATCGCCCGCAACCTGATCGGCGATTGCCACGTATTGATCCTCGACGAACCCACGGCGATGCTTACCGCCCGTGAAGTCGAGATGCTGTTTGAACAAATCACCCGTCTGCAGGCCCGGGGCGTGGCGATCATTTACATTTCACACCGGCTGGAAGAGCTGGCCCGTGTCGCCCAGCGCATCGCGGTATTGCGCGACGGCAAGCTGGTGTGTGTCGAGCCGATGGCCAACTACAACAGCGAGCAACTGGTCACCTTGATGGTCGGCCGTGAGTTGGGCGAACACATTGACCTGGGCCCACGCACCATAGGTGGCCCGGCCCTGACGGTAAAAGGCTTGACCCGCTCGGACAAAGTCCGCGACGTGTCCTTTGAAGTGCGCGCAGGTGAGATTTACGGCATCTCCGGCCTGATCGGCGCCGGTCGTACCGAATTGCTGCGTCTGATCTTCGGCGCCGACCTGGCCGACAGCGGCACTGTGGCACTCGGTTCGCCGGCTCAAGTGGTGAGCATCCGCTCGCCGGCGGACGCGGTGGGCCATGGCATTGCTTTGATCACCGAGGACCGCAAGGGCGAAGGCCTGCTGCTGACCCAGTCCATCAGCGCCAACATTGCCCTGGGCAACATGCCGGAAATTTCCGGAGGCGGCGTGGTCAACAGCCGCAACGAAACTGCACTGGCCAAGCGCCAGATCGATGCCATGCGCATTCGCAGTTCCAGCCCGGCGCAGTTGGTGTCCGAGTTGTCTGGCGGTAACCAGCAGAAAGTGGTGATTGGCCGCTGGCTGGAGCGCGATTGCTCGGTAATGCTGTTCGATGAGCCGACTCGCGGTATCGATGTCGGTGCCAAATTCGACATCTATGCCTTGCTCGGCGAATTGACCCGCCAGGGCAAAGCGCTGGTGGTGGTGTCCAGCGATCTGCGTGAACTCATGCTGATCTGTGATCGTATCGGTGTGTTGTCCGCCGGGCGTCTGATCGACACCTTCGAGCGTGACAGCTGGACTCAGGACGAATTGCTCGCCGCCGCCTTTGCCGGCTATCAAAAACGTGATGCGCTGCTCAACGACGCAGTGCTTAGGGATACCCCATGAAAACCACCACTTCACCCGGTAAAACCGGCGGCAACTTCTATGGTCTGGGCACTTACCTGGGCCTGGCGGGTGCTTTGCTGGCGATGATTGCGCTGTTTTCGGTGCTCAGCGACCACTTCCTGTCCTACGACACCTTCAGCACCCTGGCCAACCAGATTCCGGACCTGATGGTTCTGGCGGTGGGCATGACCTTCATCCTGATCATCGGCGGTATCGACCTGTCAGTGGGCTCGGTGCTGGCACTGGCGGCATCGGCCGTCAGCGTGGCAATTCTCAGTTGGGGCTGGAGTGTATTGCCGGCCGCTGTGCTGGGCATGGGCTGCGCGGCATTGGCCGGCACCATCACCGGCTCGATCACCGTGGCCTGGCGTATTCCTTCATTTATCGTATCCCTCGGCGTGTTGGAAATGGCCCGTGGTGTGGCGTACCAGATGACCGGATCGCGCACGGCTTACATCGGTGATTCGTTTGCCTGGCTGTCCAACCCGATTGCCTTTGGTATCTCGCCGTCGTTCATCATTGCCTTGCTGGTGATCATCGCCGCGCAGCTTGTACTGACGCGTACTGTGTTTGGTCGCTACCTGATCGGTATCGGCACCAACGAAGAAGCCGTACGCCTGGCCGGGATCAATCCCAAGCCCTACAAGATCCTGGTGTTCAGCCTTATGGGCCTGCTGGCCGGTGTGGCGGCGTTGTTCCAGATCTCGCGCCTTGAAGCGGCGGACCCGAACGCGGGTTCCGGCCTGGAGCTGCAAGTGATCGCTGCGGTAGTCATCGGTGGTACCAGCCTGATGGGTGGACGTGGTTCGGTGATCAGTACTTTTTTTGGTGTGTTGATTATTTCGGTATTGGCCGCTGGCCTGGCGCAGATCGGTGCCACGGAACCCACTAAGCGCATTATCACCGGTGCCGTGATCGTGATTGCCGTGGTTCTGGATACCTACCGCAGCCAGCGCGCCAGTCGACGAGGCTGAACCATGGCAACGATCAAGGATGTGGCCGCGCTTGCCGGTATTTCCTACACCACGGTGTCCCATGTGGTGAACAAGACTCGCCCGGTCAGCGAGCCGGTACGCATCAAGGTCGAGGCGGCCATCAAGCAGCTCGACTATGTGCCCAGCGCTGTCGCGCGTTCGCTCAAAGCCAAGACCACGGCCACCATCGGTTTGCTGGTGCCCAATAGCCTTAACCCCTATTTTGCGGAGCTGGCCCGGGGCATCGAGGATTACTGCGAGCGCAATGGCTATTGCGTGATCCTCTGTAACTCCGACGACAACGCTGAAAAGCAGCGCAGCTATCTGCGCGTGTTGCTGGAGAAGCGTATCGACGGCTTGATCGTGACGTCGGTGGGTGGCGACGACAGTGGCCTCGCCGCAGGCTTGAGCGCGGTGCGTACGCCCATGGTGATTGTTGACCGGGCGCTGGATGGCATTGACGTGGACTTGGTGCGTATCGATCACGAGGAGGGCGCCTACCTGGCGACCCGGCACTTGCTCGAGCTGGGCCATCGCGATATCGCCTGCATCGGCGGCCCGGCCCATACCCGCGTCGCGCAGATGCGTCTGGCGGGTTATCACCGCGCGTTGAGCGAGGCGGGCGTGGCGGTGGCGGCCAATCGCACCCAAGAAAGTGATTTCACCAGCACTGGCGGTTATGCCGCCGCCGTGCAATTACTGGCGCAAAATCCGCCCAGCGCCATTTTTGCCAGCAACGACATGATTGGTTTCGGCGTGTTGCGCGCAGCGGCGGAGCGTAATATCCGCGTGCCGGGCGAGCTGTCGGTAATCGGTTTCGATGACATTCAAATGGGCCGCTACGTCTATCCGGCGCTGACCACGGTGGGGCAATCGATCGTGCAACTGGGCGAAACAGCGGCCGAGCTTTTACTGCAAAGAATTGCAACACCCCAACTGCCGATCGATCAACGGATCGTGACGCCGAGCATCGTATTGCGTGAGTCGACGGCGCCCGTCGCCGGTACGTTCGCGCAATACCGCTGAACCGAATTGATGAGTACTGATGTATGCCAGCAAAAGTAGTGGTAGTGGGCAGTTTGAACATGGACCTGGTCACCCGCGCCAGCCGGTTGCCGCGTGCCGGTGAAACACTCATCGGCCAAACGTTTTCCACAGTGCCTGGCGGTAAGGGTGCGAACCAGGCTGTAGCGTCGGCGCGACTGGGCGCCGATGTTTCGATGATAGGTTGTGTCGGTACCGATGCCTATGGCGCCCAATTGCGTGACGCGCTGTTGGTGGAAGGCATCGACTGCCAGGCCGTCAGCAGCGTGGACGGCTCCAGTGGCGTGGCGTTGATCGTGGTGGATGACAGCAGCCAGAACGCGATTGTGATTGTCGCGGGCAGTAACGGCGAACTCACGCCGGCCTCGTTACAGGCGTTCGACGCGGTCCTGCAAGCGGCCGAAGTGATCATCTGCCAGCTGGAAGTGCCGATGGACACTGTGGGCTATACCCTCAAGCGCGGGCATGAATTGGGCAAGACGGTGATCCTCAACCCAGCTCCGGCCAGCGGCCCATTGCCGGCTGAGTGGTATGCCTCGATCGACTACCTGATCCCCAATGAAAGCGAAGCCACCGCTCTGAGCGGTGTGACGGTCGACTCCATTGAGAGTGCCAGGGTGGCGGCGACCCGGCTGATTCAGGCGGGCGCCGGCAAGGTCATCATTACGCTGGGCTCTCAGGGCGCGCTGTTTGCCGACGGCCAGGGCTTTGAGCATCTGCTGGCGCCGAAGGTCAAGGCGGTGGATACCACGGCGGCTGGCGATACCTTTGTCGGTGGTTTTGCCGCGGCGTTGGCCAGTGGCAAAAGCGAGGCCGAGGCGATTCGTTTTGGTCAGGTCGCGGCGGCGTTGTCGGTCACCCGCGCCGGTGCGCAACCCTCTATTCCAACGCTGCACGACGTACAAGGTTTTGTACCCTCATGAAAAAGACACCTCTGCTGAATATCGCACTGTCGCGTGTGATCGCCTCCCTGGGGCATGGCGACATCCTGGTGATTGGCGATGCCGGCCTGCCGGTGCCGCCGGGCGTCGAACTGATTGACCTGGCGTTGACCCAGGGCATCCCGGACTTCATCAGCACCTTGCGTATCGTGCTCAGCGAAATGCAGGTGGAAAGCCATGTGCTGGCCGAAGAAATCCTGCTCAAGCAGCCGCCGGCGCTGGCCGACCTCAATGCGCTCACAGAGCAGGCAGCCCTTGGTGAGCGGCGCCTGGCCAGCCATGAAGAATTCAAGCTGCTCAGCCGCAAGGCGCGCGCCGTGGTGCGCACCGGCGAATGCCAGCCTTACTGCAATATCGCGCTGGTGTCCGGCGTAACCTTCTAGAGTTCCCAACGACAAGGAGTGTTTTATGCAACGTGGTCTCCCAACCCTGAAAAATCTGTTCCGGAGTGTCCTGCTTTTGTCCGCACTCACAGCCGCCAGCGCCCACGCGGCGGAAAAAATCGACCTGATCATCGACACCGACCCAGGCGCCGATGATGTGGTGGCATTGCTCTTCGCCATGGCTTCGCCGGAGGAGCTGAACATTCGTGCGCTGACCACCGTCGCTGGTAACGTGCGCCTGGACAAGACCTCCCGCAACGCACGCCTGGCCCGCGAGTGGGCAGGGCGCGAGGAAATCCCGGTCTACGCCGGTGCGCCAGCGCCGCTGCTGCGTACGCCGATCTACGCTGAGAATATCCATGGCAAGGAAGGTATTTCCGGCGTCACCGTGCACGAGCCCAAAAAAGGCCTGGCTGACGGCAATGCCGTTGATTACCTGATCAAGACCCTGAGCACTGCCAAGCCTCACAGCATCACTATCGCCATGCTCGGCCCGCAGACCAACCTGGCGCTGGCACTGACCCAGGCGCCGGAAATCACCCAAGGCATCAAGGAAGTAGTGGTGATGGGCGGGGCGCACTTCAATGGCGGCAATATCACGCCGGTGGCAGAGTTCAACCTGTTCGCTGACCCGGTCGCGGCCGAGATTGTGCTCAAAAGTGGCGTCAAGCTGACCTACCTGCCGCTGGACGTGACTCACAAGGTACTGACCAGCGAGGCGCGCCTGAAAAAGATTGCCGACATCAATAACAACGCGAGCAAGGTTGTCGGCGACATTCTTAACGAGTACGTCAAGGGCGACATGGAGCACTACGGCATCCCAGGCGGCCCGGTGCATGACGCTACCGTCATTGCGTACCTGCTCAAGCCTTCGCTGTTCAGCGGTCGTCAGGCCAATGTGGTGGTGGACAGCCGAGAAGGCCCGACCTTCGGCCAGACCATCGTCGACTGGTACGACGGCCTGAAGCAGGAGAAGAACGTGTTCTGGGTTGAGAACGGTGATGCGCAGGGCTTTTTCGATCTGTTGACCGAGCGTCTCGCGCGTCTGAAGTAATGTGTTGACTGGTCGGCGTTCGGCGGCCGGTTCTTATTCACGTTCGGGGTTGTGTGCCCCCATGTGATCGGCCGGGTATTTCTCGAATACCTGGCCGATGAACGCTTGCGCCGCTTGTGTGCCCAGTTCCTTGACCAGCAGGTCGATACCGATGATCGCCAATTCCTCCGGGCTGCCGGGGCTGTAGGAGCTCTGTCCCTGGGGCCACTTGGCTTTGATGTCGGCTTGGAGCGTTACGGTGGTCATGACTATCTCGCGGGGCTGAAAGTGCTGTGTAGTGCGCTGGAACGCGGTTCTTACCGGGGCAGTTAACCATCTTACGTTGCGTTTGGCACTGATACTTAGGCATGAGGCGCCTCGGAATGAGGTCGGCGCTGTGCGACACTGTCGGCCTGTTTAATTGCCGGGGAACACCACGTGCAGATCGACCTGAACAACCCCGAGAACCTGACCCTGGCGAATGTGCGCCAACTGCTCGCCAGTGCCAGTGACGACGAGCATACCCAGTTGCGGGTGACCAAAGCCGGAATCGCTTTTATCTCTTCAGGCAGCGCTGTAGGCGGTGCGGATATCGACGGGCTGCTGTTTCGCCTGGAGACTTGGGCCAAAGGTTCCGGATACGTAGGGAATGTGGCCGCCAGCGACGAGGTCTGGGTGACGCAGATTTTCAACGCGTTAAAACAGAACTGGCCAGAGCCAGAATTCGCCTACATCGACATCTACTGATTTCATTCATATCTGGTCACGATTGACCGGGCGAATGCCTGTCGAGACTCAGGCAGACTTGCCTGGCGGCGGTTTACGTCTTGAAACCAATCCGCCCAATCGCTGTCGCACGATCTCTGTCCATTTTTTATCATAGGAGGCTTCATGCCTTGGAAGCTCGCATCATTCGGTACTTTGTTGGCAGCACTCGCGTTGGCGGGTTGCAGCACCCCGGGTGCCTCTGAGCCAGCCAAAGACGCCGCCGTGGCCGATGCCGGTCACAGCCGCTGTGAGTCGAAGGCCGCCGAATTCACCGTAGGCCAGAAAGCCTCGCCCCAGTTGCTGGAGCAGGCGCGTACCCGTGCCGGTGCGCAGAACGCACGAATCCTCAAGCCGAACGACATGATTACCCTGGAATACCGCTCCGACCGCTTGAACCTGAACACCGACGACAACCTGGTGATCACACGGGTCAATTGCGGCTAAGCCTCTCCTGGTTTTTGCAGCGCCCACAAAAAACCCCGTCACATGGACGGGGTTTTTTTAGCTCAGCGGAGAATTACTCGCCGCGAACTTGTGCTGCTTGCATACCCTTTTGGCCTTTCTCAGCCACGAAGGAAACGGTTTGGCCTTCTTTCAGGCTTTTGAAACCGTCGCTTTCGATAGCTTTGAAGTGTACGAACAGGTCGTCACCGCCACCTTGAGGAGTGATGAAGCCGAAGCCTTTTTCATCGTTGAACCATTTAACGGTGCCGGTTTGGCGATTAGACATGGTGTATCTCCAAGAAACATATATTTTCAGTAGTGCTGTGCTGCTCAGGCCAACTGGGCACACAGGGCTATCATAGTCGAAATGTTCGGCTTGGGAGCCCCCCCAAGGCATTGTTTGCTAATCAATAGCGTTACGTTTGATGCTCTGATCGGCTGAAAGCCCCGGTTTACGGGGCTTTAGCTCGAAATATCAGCTCGTAAAAAAAGCCGTAAAAGCTGCGTAATTTGTGAGAAACGGCAGTTTTCGGGCCGTTTTTCCGGCAAAACAGGCATGTGATCGGACGAAAATCTTACTTTTTCTTCACGACTTTGCAGGACGAAATAGCCGCGACTGCTTTGTTTTTGAGCTCCGGGCTGGCGTTCTGGTTGGTCATGAGTTCCTTGATCTCTGCAGTGCTCAATTCGGCGTTGATCTTGTCAGCGCCACATTCGCAATGGGCTTTGGCAGTTTTGGCATCCACGTTCTGGCTGGCAGCTGCGCTGCAATCGCTGACGAAGCTGTCGCGAGCACCGGCTGGCCAGTTCGACGGGGCAGCTGCCTGTGCGCCGAGGGAAAGGAGGGTCAGGGAAGCGGCGAGAGCGAGGGTAGAGGTGAAACGCATCATGAGGATGCTCCTTTGGGTCGAGGACGAACGGCGATTCTCAGTGGGTTTGAGGCATTGCGTACAGCTCAAGTTCACTTTTGCAGCTATAAAGGCCGGAATTTGTGTTTAGGCAAGATGGCGGCGGCGCGATGACCGTTCATCTGTGCTAGCATCCTCGTCCTGGCTATTTCCAGGCGCGCCATTTGCCGTCTTGCCATGTTCTTTTTAGCTCACTCCAGTCACTCTGGTCTGATTATCGGTTGGCCGAAAGGCTCCTGCCGCTGTAAGGCAGGCGTTCATTATTGAACGGCCTGGTGTTGGATCTTGTACTGGCTAATCCCAACCCACGTGACCTTTGGTAGGGGTCACCACTAGGAGAGGAGGCGCCATGCCAACTATTACTCTTCCCGATGGCAGTCAACGTTCTTTCGATCATTCGGTATCCGTAGCCGAGGTCGCCGCATCCATTGGTGCTGGCCTGGCCAAGGCCACTGTGGCCGGTAAAGTCGACGGCAAGCTGGTTGACGCCAGCGACCTGATCACCTCCGATGCCAGCCTGCAAATCATCACGCCCAAGGACCAAGAGGGGCTCGAGATCATTCGCCACTCTTGCGCTCACCTGATTGGCCATGCGGTCAAGCAGCTGTACCCCACCGCGAAAATGGTGATCGGCCCGGTCATTGACGAAGGTTTCTATTACGACATCGCCTACGAGCGTCCTTTTACGCCGGACGACCTGGCGGCCATCGAGCAGCGTATGCACGCGCTGATCGAAAAAGATTACGACGTGATCAAGAAGGTCACGCCGCGCGCCGAAGTGATCGACGTGTTCACCGCCCGTGGCGAGGACTACAAGCTGCGTCTGGTGGAAGACATGCCGGACGAGCAGGCCATGGGCCTGTACTACCACGAAGAATATGTCGACATGTGCCGCGGCCCGCACGTGCCGAACACGCGCTTCCTCAAGTCGTTCAAGCTGACCAAGCTGTCCGGCGCCTACTGGCGCGGCGACGCGAAGAACGAGCAACTGCAGCGGATCTACGGCACCGCTTGGGCTGACAAGAAGCAGCTGGCTGCCTACATTCAGCGCATCGAGGAAGCCGAAAAACGTGACCACCGTAAGATTGGCAAGCGCCTGAACCTGTTCCACCTCCAGGAAGAAGCGCCGGGGATGGTGTTCTGGCACCCGAACGGCTGGACCCTGTACCAAGTGCTTGAGCAGTACATGCGCAAGGTGCAGCGCGAGAACGGCTACCTGGAGATCAAGACGCCTCAGGTTGTTGACCGTAGCCTGTGGGAGAAATCCGGGCACTGGGCCAACTATGCCGACAATATGTTCACCACCCAGTCGGAAAACCGCGACTACGCCATCAAGCCAATGAACTGCCCATGCCACGTGCAGGTGTTCAACCAGGGCCTGAAGAGCTACCGCGAGTTGCCAATGCGCCTGGCCGAGTTCGGTGCCTGCCACCGTAACGAGCCATCGGGTGCGCTGCACGGCATCATGCGCGTGCGCGGCTTCACTCAGGACGATGCCCACATCTTCTGCACCGAAGAGCAGATGCAGGCTGAATCCGCTGCTTTCATCAAGCTGACCATGGACGTTTACCGCGATTTCGGCTTCACCGAAGTCGAAATGAAGCTGTCCACTCGTCCGGAAAAACGCGTTGGCTCCGACGAACTATGGGATCGCGCCGAAGCTGCACTGGCCGCAGCGCTCGACAGCGCGGGCCTTGCGTACGATCTGCAGCCGGGTGAGGGGGCGTTCTACGGTCCGAAGATCGAGTTCTCACTGAAAGATTGCCTTGGCCGCGTCTGGCAGTGTGGTACCCTGCAGCTCGATTTTAACCTGCCGATCCGTCTGGGAGCCGAATATGTCTCCGAAGACAACAGCCGTAAACACCCGGTTATGCTGCACCGGGCGATCCTCGGCTCGTTCGAGCGGTTCGTCGGGATCCTGATCGAGCACTACGAGGGTGCATTCCCCGCGTGGTTGGCTCCGACCCAGGCAGTGATCATGAATATCACTGATAAACAGGCAGATTTTGCCGCTGAAGTTGAAAAAACTCTCAACGAAAGCGGATTTCGTGCCAAGTCCGACTTGAGAAATGAAAAGATCGGCTTTAAAATCCGCGAGCATACTTTGCTCAAGGTTCCCTATCTTTTGGTTATTGGAGATCGGGAAGTCGAGATGCAGACTGTCGCTGTGCGTACTCGTGAAGGTGCTGACCTGGGCTCGATGCCCGTCGCCCAGTTCGCTGAGTTCCTCGCGCAAGCGGTTTCCCGGCGTGGTCGCCCAGATTCGGAGTAATTATTATTAAGCGTGAAATGAGACAAGATAAACGAGCTGCACCGAAAGCCCCGATCAACGAGAATATCTCGGCACGCGAGGTTCGGTTAATTGGCGCTGATGGCGAGCAGATTGGCATCGTCTCGATTGATGAAGCGCTTCGTATTGCAGAAGAGTCCAAGCTGGACCTGGTGGAAATTTCCGCCGATGCAATCCCACCTGTTTGTCGGGTGATGGACTACGGCAAATCTATCTTCGAAAAGAAGAAGCAGGTTGCCGCAGCGAAGAAGAACCAGAAGCAGATTCAAGTAAAAGAAATCAAGTTTCGTCCAGGGACGGAGGAAGGGGATTACCAGGTAAAACTGCGCAACCTGGTACGTTTCCTGAGTGATGGGGACAGGGCCAAGGTATCCTTGCGATTCCGCGGCCGTGAGATGGCCCACCAGGAGCTGGGGATGGAACTCCTCAAGCGGGTTGAAGCTGACCTGCTCGAGTACGGTTCGGTCGAACAGCATCCTAAGATGGAAGGACGCCAACTGATCATGGTCATCGCCCCGAAAAAGAAGAAGTAATCAACAGGGCACGGCAGGCCTTCTGATTATGTTTATCAACTGAATGCGGAGTATCCGAACATGCCAAAGATGAAGACTAAAAGTGGTGCTGCTAAGCGGTTTCTGAAAACTGCTAACGGTATCAAGCACAAGCACGCTTTCAAGAGCCACATCCTGACCAAAATGTCGACCAAGCGTAAGCGTCAACTGCGCGGTAGCAGCTTGCTGCATCCGTCTGACGTGGCAAAAGTCGAGCGCATGCTGCGCCTTCGTTAATTTTTGGATCAAGATAGAGGAAGTAACTCATGGCTCGTGTAAAGCGTGGCGTCATTGCCCGTAAACGTCACAAAAAAATTCTGAAACTCGCTAAAGGCTACTACGGCGCGCGTTCACGCGTATTCCGTGTTGCCAAGCAAGCGGTAATCAAGGCAGGCCAATACGCCTACCGTGACCGTCGTCAGAAAAAACGTCAGTTCCGCGCTCTGTGGATCGCTCGTATCAACGCTGGTGCACGTGTTAACGGTCTGTCCTACAGCCGTTTCATCGCTGGCCTGAAAAAAGCGTCCATCGAAATCGACCGTAAGGTTCTGGCTGAACTGGCCGTGAACGAAAAAGCGGTGTTTGCTGCGATTGTCGAGAAAGCTAAAGCCACCTTGGCTTAAGTACCCCCGACAGTCACCCTGGGTTGCTCCTGCAGCCCTAGGTGGTAAACGTCATAAATAGGGGAAGAGCCTTCAAGCTCTTCCCCTATTTTGTATCTGGAGTCTGTACATGGAAAACCTGGACGCGCTCGTCGCTCAAGCTCTCGAGGCTGTGCAAAGCGCTGAAGATATCAATGCCCTGGAGCAAATCCGGGTTCACTACCTTGGCAAAAAGGGTGAATTGACTCAGGTGATGAAGACCCTGGGGAATTTGCCGGCAGAAGAGCGTCCGCAAGTCGGTGCGCTGATCAACGTCGCCAAGGAGCGTGTCACAGAGGTTCTCAATGCGCGCAAGGCGTCGCTCGAGGAGGCCGATCTTGCGGCCAAGCTCGCGGCCGAGTCCATTGACGTCACCCTGCCTGGCCGTGGCCAGACCTCGGGCGGTCTGCACCCGATCACCCGGACTCTGGAACGTATCGAGCAGTTCTTCACCCACATCGGCTACGGCATCGCCGAAGGCCCTGAGGTCGAAGACGACTATCACAACTTCGAGGCGCTCAACATCCCAGGTCATCACCCGGCCCGGTCGATGCACGACACCTTCTATTTCAACGCGAACATGCTGTTGCGCACCCATACCTCGCCGGTACAGGTCCGCACCATGGAAGCGAACAAGCCGCCGATCCGCATTGTCTGCCCAGGCCGTGTGTACCGCAGCGACTCGGATATCACTCACTCGCCGATGTTCCACCAGGTCGAAGGCCTGCTGGTTGATCGCGACATCAACTTCGCCGACCTCAAAGGCACCATCGAAGAATTCCTCCGCGTGTTCTTCGAGAAGGAGTTGGCGGTGCGTTTCCGTCCATCGTTTTTCCCGTTCACCGAGCCGTCCGCTGAAGTCGACATGGAATGCGTAATGTGCAGCGGTAAAGGCTGCCGCGTCTGCAAGCAGACTGGCTGGCTGGAAGTGATGGGCTGCGGCATGGTTCACCCCAACGTGCTGCGCATGTCCGGCATCGATCCGGAAGAGTTCTCGGGCTTTGCCTTCGGCATGGGCGTTGAGCGTCTGGCCATGCTGCGTTACGGCGTGAACGACTTGCGTCTGTTCTTCGACAACGACTTGCGGTTCCTCGCGCAATTTCGCTAGTCGTAACGAATCTTTAGGAGAGCAGGATGAAATTCAGTGAACAATGGCTGCGCGGCTGGGTAAGCCCGCAGGTAGATCGCGACGAGCTGGTTGCTCGTCTGTCGATGGCCGGTCTTGAGGTCGATAGCGTCACTCCGGCCGCCGGTGTTTTCAGCGGCGTCGTAGTGGGCGAGGTGCTGAGCACCGAGCAGCACCCTGATGCTGACAAGTTGCGTGTGTGCCAGGTCAGCAATGGCGCGGAAACCTTCCAGGTCGTGTGCGGAGCGCCTAACGTGCGCCCGGGCCTGAAGATCCCATTCGCCATGATCGGTGCCGAGCTGCCAGGCGACTTCAAGATCAAGAAAGCCAAGCTGCGTGGTGTCGAGTCCAACGGCATGCTGTGCTCCCAGGCGGAGCTGCAGGTCGGCGAGGGCAATGATGGCCTGATGGAATTGCCGGCCGACGCACCAGTGGGCGAGGACATCCGCGTTTATCTGGAACTGGAAGACGCCAGCATCGAGGTCGACCTGACCCCGAACCGTGGCGACTGCCTGTCCCTGGCCGGCCTGGCCCGTGAAGTGGGCGCGTTGTACAACGCTCCGGTCACCCGCCCTGTGGTTGCCGCTGTGCCTGCGGTACACGATGAAGTACGCCCGATCGACGTGCTGGCGCCAAACGCCTGCCCGCGTTACCTGGGTCGTGTGATCCGTAACGTCGACCTGTCCAAGCCAACCCCGTTGTGGATGGTTGAACGCCTGCGCCGTGCTGACGTGCGCAGCATCGACGCGGCTGTCGACATTACCAACTACGTGATGCTGGAGCTGGGCCAACCGCTGCATGCGTTCGACCTCGCCGAAATCAACGGCGGCATCCGCGTACGCATGGCGGAAGAAGGTGAGAAGCTGGTGCTGCTCGACGGCCAGGAAGTCAGCCTGCGTGCCGACACCCTGGTCATCGCCGACCACTCCCGCGCCCTGGCGATTGCCGGCGTGATGGGTGGCGAGCACAGCGGTGTGTCCGAGACCACCCGCGACGTATTCCTTGAGAGTGCCTTCTTCGACCAGATCGCCATCGCCGGCAAGGCCCGTTCCTACGGCCTGCACACCGATGCCTCGCACCGCTACGAGCGTGGTGTGGACTGGAAACTCGCCCGTGAAGCCATGGAGCGCGCCACGGGCCTGCTGCTGGAAATCACCGGCGGCGAAGCGGGTCCGATCACCGAAACCGTCAACGAACAGTACCTGCCGTCCGTTGCCCCGATCACCCTGCGCGCGAAGAGCGTTGAGCAAATGCTCGGCCTGGTGATCGCGCCGGCTGAAATCGAACAACTGCTGTCGGCCCTCGGCCTGGGTATTTCCTCGAGCGGGGAAGGGCAGTGGAACGTTGAGGTGCCAAGTCACCGCTTCGACATCAGCCTGGAAGTCGACCTTATCGAAGAACTGGCCCGCCTTTACGGCTACAACCGTCTGCCGGTTCGTTACCCGCAAGCGCGCCTGGCACCGCAACCCAAGGCTGAGGCGCGTGCGCACCTGCCTGAGCTGCGCCGCCTGCTGGTTGCCCGTGGCTACCAGGAAGCGGTGACCTACAGCTTCATCGATCCAAAGCAGTTCGAACTGTTCAATCCCGGTGTCGAGCCGCTGCTGCTGGCCAATCCGATCTCCAATGACATGGCCGCCATGCGCTCGTCATTGTGGCCAGGCCTGGTGAAAGCCCTTTCCCATAACCTGAACCGTCAGCAAGACCGCGTGCGCATGTTCGAAAGCGGCCTGCGTTTTGTCGGCCAACTCGACGGCCTGAAACAAGAGCCAATGCTCGCTGGCGTGGTGTGCGGTAGCCGTCTGCCGGAAGGCTGGGCGCAGGGCCGCGATGCCGTGGACTTCTTCGACGTCAAGGCTGACGTAGAAGCGGTGCTGGGCTTTGCCGGTGCTCTGGATGCCTTCACCTTCGTTCCTGGTAGCCATCCGGCATTGCACCCGGGCCAGACGGCACGTATCGAGCGCGACGGGCGTTTGGTGGGCTTCGTCGGTGCCATTCACCCTGAACTGTCGAAAACCCTCGGTCTCGACCGTCCGGTCTTCGTGTTCGAACTGGTCCTGGCTGAAGTCGCCTCGGGCAAAATGCCTAAATTCAGCGAGCTGTCGCGCTTCCCTGAAGTGCGCCGCGACCTGGCTCTGATTGCCGACCGTGAAGTGGCCGCCACTGCGGTTCTGGATGTAATCCTTGAAAATGCAGGGGAATGGCTGACAGACCTCAGGCTATTTGACGTCTATCAGGGTAAAGGTATTGATCCGCATAGAAAAAGCCTAGCAGTTGGCTTGACCTGGCAGCATCCATCGCGCACTCTTAATGACGATGAGGTGAATACCACGACACAAAATATCCTCACCTCGCTCGAACAAAGGTTGAACGCCACGTTAAGGAAGTGACGTATGGGGGCTTTGACGAAAGCTGAGATGGCGGAACGTCTGTACGAAGAGTTGGGTCTGAACAAGCGCGAGGCCAAGGAATTGGTCGAGCTGTTTTTTGAAGAAATCAGACACGCTCTGGAAGACAACGAACAGGTCAAATTGTCCGGTTTCGGCAATTTTGACCTGCGGGACAAACGCCAGCGGCCTGGCCGCAATCCAAAAACGGGAGAAGAAATCCCGATCACGGCTCGCCGTGTGGTCACCTTTCGTCCAGGGCAGAAGTTGAAGGCCCGAGTTGAGGCTTATGCTGGAACCAAGTCATAACGACGAGCTACCCGTCATCCCAGGCAAACGCTACTTCACCATTGGTGAAGTCAGCGAGCTCTGTGCGGTAAAACCGCACGTGTTGCGCTATTGGGAGCAGGAGTTTCCTCAACTCAACCCCGTCAAACGCACCGGGAACCGTCGGTATTATCAGCGCCAGGATGTGCTGATGATCCGACAGATCCGCGCGTTGCTTTACGATCAGGGGTTCACCATCAGCGGTGCGCGCCAGCGTATGTCCGGTGATGAAGCCAAAGACGACACGACCCAATACAAGCAAATGATCCGCCAGATGATCTCCGAACTCGAAGATGTACTGGTGGTTTTGAAGAAGTAATTCCGGCTTTTAAAATACTTCCACATTTCAAAAGCTTGCGGTATATTCCGGTTCGCTTCGTTAAGAAGCGAACCCAGTAACACGCCTAGTCGGGGCGTAGCGCAGTCCGGTAGCGCACTAGCATGGGGTGCTAGGGGTCGAGTGTTCGAATCACTCCGTCCCGACCATATTTTTCAGTGACTTAGCCGAACTCTAGCCAGTTCGGCTTTTTTACGCGTAGGGACTTTTGCGGGGGATCATCCCAATTTCCTCCTCAAAATGGTCAGCGCTGGCCCGCGAGAGTCAGTAGCCGACACTTTGTTCGCAGCCTCAATCAAGTGCTGCAACTCCGGGGTAGAATAGTGGCTCGTAATGCTGCCGTTCTTATGCCCCAACAACGCTTTCCGATCTTCCTCTGTCACGCTCGCCGCACGTAGCCTTCTGCCAAAGGTGTGCTTTAAGTCGTGAATCCTGATCGACCTGAATCCGGGGTGTGCCGGCGATTGGTGGGCCTTCTCCCATTTGTCCGCTGCGCGCACCCTGGCTTTCTTCCAGGCCGAGTCGTTCATTCGATGCATCGCCGTTGGCCCGAACTGATCTGGTTGCCCATACGGGAACACCAGGCATTGGTGTAGACCGCGCTGGCCATCGATGATGGACATCGCCACGTTGTTCAAGATCACCAGGCGTTCATCGCCGTTCTTCACCCCTGCGTTTTCACTCCGCCCGCCGAATCCGGCAGGTATCAGAAACACGCTGGTGTTCAGGTCCGGCACCCGTATTTCCCAATCCCACCGCAACTTGCACACTTCCTGCTCCCGGCAACCCGTGTTCACCTTATAGAGGGCCATCCTCAACAGGTGGTCGGGCAGCTCAGGGAATAACAGGGCCTGCTCTTCCCAGGACATCGGGTAGGGTTTGCGGCTCGACTTCTTTTCCTCAAGCATCGATATCATCGGCACGCTCTCCAGCCACGGCCGCTTTTCAGCATCGCGCCACTTGCGGTGACACAGGTTCAAGATCCTGACCACTCGCTGTAGGGCGATATTGACCGTCCTGTTCGATACGCCTGGCTTGACCTTTCCTTTGTCGGTCTTGCTCGGCCGCTGCCGGTCACGAATGAACGTAGCCAGGCTCCCATCATCGATGTGCGTTATCAGCAGATCGCCGATGTATGGGTCGAGTTGTTCGATGTGGGAAGCGGAAAGGCCGATTGATGCCTGGTCTTTGAACTCGACCAGGAACCGGGTGGCAGCCTCGCGCCAGGTTCGCACCTGGCGCACGCCGTAAATCTTTTCCTGCCGCAGCTTTTCCAGCCGATGAATCAAGTACTGCTCGGCTTCTTCCCTCTCGCTTGCTCCAGTGCTTTCTTGAAGTCGGCTACCTCTGACGACTTTGTCGATGTGCCAAATCCCGTTCCTCTGGTAGAGGCCCGACATTGTTTTTCGCGCCATTGTTTTGCTCCTTGGCGCCCACTGCGGGGCGGATTGTTGTCCTGATCGGTCTGCTTTTCAATTGCCATGCGTTCGATGTAGGCGTCTGCCCACTGGTCCAGCTCATGGCGGTCGAAGGCAACGCCCTGTTTTCCAATGGGGAATTCGCGGACGTGGGGGCGGACGGTGTTCTTGAACTCTTCCCGGCACATGCCGAGGTAGGCGGGTGCAGCCGACGCCCGGATGAAGCGCGGCGTGATATCTGCGGCCGGTGCCGCGTTTGCTCTGGACATAGGAATGCCTCGCCACTCTATTTATAGGTGGTGTGATCAGCTTGGATAGGGTTTAGAGTTAAGTTCTATTTCAAAGGGAGATTGCAATGGTGAGCAATGTTTCGGTGGTCGGTTCGAGCGAGGATTCTAAATATATCGCCTATGGCGACGACAGCGGGTACAACGACGCTCTTGTATTTACTTTTTTTATTTTCAAGCGAACAAAACTAAAGTCAATCGTTCGGGATATAGATGATATAAAAAGACGCTTTAAGTTTCCTCTTGGCGTAGGGATACATTGTCGAGAACTTAATAGTGGGCAAATCAGAAAGAAAAAGGGATTAGATCACCTCTCAGAAGAAGATATAAACTCAGTCCTCAATAATGTCATAACTGTCGTGAATCGTTACCAAGGACTTGCGCGGTTCGGTTACGCGTTTACAGATAAGTCCTTGGGTGCTTTCAGTTCGGGCGAGTTGGTGATGCAGTCAACGATAGGTGAGGCTGATATTGCTCTTCCTATTGCTCCGAATCCAAAAGGCATCCTTGGCTTTTTGGCCCAAATGTGTTTTGCCAATGGCCCCCAAGGAGGCCCCAATGGGCCGTGTGCAGCTGATTGCCAAATTTTTATATCTCCTGACCCAACGATGACAAAATTCATAGGGCCCAGAAGCACGCAGGCACATTATTTGACTTCTGGCTATATTGACGATGGACGCAATATTGGCAAGGTCGATAAAGTTGAACCAATAATAGGTGGCGGCAAATATCCTCAACTTCTAGATGTTGCTGACGTGCTTGCATATGTGTGTTGTCACGCAATTCATAAAGACCCATTGCAGAAGAAGTATAATCAGTTATATGACCGTTTGGAGTGGCGGGTTGGCTCCGAGTTTGTGTTGGATCCGTCTCCTTAGATCACATTTTTTATACTTGCCCGGCCTTGCTGCACTTGTCGTGGTCCCCGCTGTTGCGGGGCCTGTTGCATTTGGCGCCTTTGGCCAGGAACCCCAGCACTCCGGCGGACAGCTTGCCGTGCTGCTCATAGCGCCAACTGCCGTGGCTGTTCCTGTTCGTGCTCAATGCGCGCTTGAGCAATAGCTGCATACTGGAGATCGATCTCGCACCCAACGAACTGGAACCCTTCGCGTATGGCAGCCTTGCCCGTGCTTCCGCTGCCCATGAACGGATCCAGCACTACACCGCCGGCTGGGGTCACCAGGCGGCATAGGTATGCCATCAGGTCCGTTGGCTTGACGGTGGGGTGGTTGTTGCCCTTCGTGTCCGTGGTCTGGACTTTGCGGAGGGTGGTGCCCATCTTAAACTGGTGCCCGGGGTTGCTCAGTCCTTCATGCCTGTCGGTGCGGCTTGTCTTGGCGCAGTAGAAGAAGCGGGCAGCGCTCCCACTGTCGCCGTGAAAGGCGCCGGCCACTCGCTCGCGCATGCCGGAGTACTTCACCGAGCCGCTGAAACCGTTGGACGTGGGCTCGGTTCCAAGCACCGGTGCACTTGCTCCGGCTTCGGCGGGAAACATGGCCACCACTTCCTGGCTGCCGTCATGAATCAGGTTCGCTGGCCAGCGGCCCGATCCAGCTGCCCCGCCGCCAGCGCGAATGTTGGTTGCTCCATGCTGCTCGATCGATCGAGTGCCAGCGGAGCCCCGGTCGCCGGAACAGTTGCGGGCATAGGTCTCGTCGGTCACGCCGATGCGGCAACCGTCGACGTTCAACGCGCCAGTGCCCCACTGGGCAACGTTAGTCGCCACGGTCCCGCTGAACGGCTTGCGCGCTACACAGATCGGTTCATGCGCTGGTTTCAACGCGGTGCCCCATCCCTGGTGTGCGCCCTTGAGGTTGTGCGACTTGGGGAAGCCGCTCCCGAACACCCACATAATCTGGTCGCGGATCTCAAACCCGGCCATCTCAATGCCCACCGCCATGTGGTGGTAGGTGCGAGCTGCAGCAAATGACAGCAGGTGACCGCCAGGCTTGAGAACACGCAGGCATTCGGTGGCCCACTCAAACGTGAACGACTGAAACGCCTTCATACCACTAGGTGTTAAGTCGTACTTTCCAGCTTCCGAAGCTGTCGACCGATGCCCGCCAGTGACACCGCAAGCAGGATCAGCCGACGGCATGCTGTCGCGGTAGGCCGCTCGCGATTCAATGTCCTGGCCATCCCAGCTTTTGCCCATGAAGCGGATGCCGTAGGGCGGATCGGTCACGACGCTGTCAACGGAGTTCTCCGGCATCTGCCGCATAAGCTCGATGCAGTCACCGATAAGGATGGTGTGTTGGTTCATCCCGCCTCCTTCAACAAATCAATAACGATCTTCACGCCGCTGGCCACGCTGGCCGGTTGCTGCACGGCGTACCGGGTCAGGTCGGCAATGGCCTTTGCCCGAACCGGCTCGCGCCGGATCGATGCGCCCAGGCCCTGCACGAATTCGATGGCCCACCGCTTGCCCGCCAGCTCCATGACGCGGTTGATGGGGCCGGTGATGACCAGTTCGGGCAAAGGCTCGTTGGCCAGGACTGGCGGGAGTAGTTTGGAAGCGCGCGCGGGCGCCTGGCGGGCACGATCAAGCGCCTGCTGTGCAAATGAGTTCATGGGGGGGGCCCTCGCCGAGCTGGCGTGACAGTGGGTTATGGAGTATTTGTAGCGATTCCGGCGTTTTGCCGAAACAAGGGAAAGTTGCTATGGCATTAGACGTTCAGCGCGCAGTAGCCAACGCGAGGCTTCATTTTGATTCGATGACCGATGACGAAAAAACTCGGTGGAATCAAGCGCAACATGATGAGCATCAGAGACAACATGCAGAGTTCAGGGCAGGCTACCATGCTCAAACATGCTATCTATGTGGCCGAGATATCAAGACGGTCAGCAAAGAGGAGCCATGTCTTCACTGGCTGCTTCGCCGGGGAAAATTTAAAAATAAAGATATAAAACTGATAGCCAATAAATACGGTTACTTTCAAATAGCCGCTTATTTAAGATGGTGCGCCAACGAAGAAAAGTTTATGGCGAATGTCAATGATCTTGTCGAGGAAGCGCCTGCCGGTAAAATCCTAAGCTCCACCATCAAGTGGAAAAATATCGAATGGTCGTTCGATTGTTCACCAAACGATTTGGCCGGTCACGCAGGGAGTCACTCTGACTATCCTCATTATCATTTTCAAATGCGGATAGATGGCCGTCAGTTCATAAACTTCAACGATTTTCATCTGCCATTTAGTCGAAACGATCTATTTGGTCTTGAGTGTATGAACGTTCCGGGAATGCATCCTGGGTTCGGTACTCATGGAGCGGGAATGCAAGATGCAATTAATATAGAACCTGAAGCTATAGTTAACGCGACCCTTCGTACGGAAGAAGAGGAGAGTTCAGCATTCCATATGTCCACTGTCGCATTTTCTGCTGACAAACCTATGAGGGGAGAGGATATATATAACTTGATGCAAGAGAGTAAATCCACCGGGAGAAGCATGGCTTCACTCCTGCATGAGTTTTATAGCGAGAGTGATGTTGCTATCCAAACGATAATTTCGCCTTCCGATGCAGTTCCGGCGATTACATCACGGACAGAGCACAGCAAAAAATCATAAAGGCGATTCTGTACTCATTGTTCGGTCCGGCGCATCGGGGCGAGGAGCGCTTTTTACGGTTGGGATATGGAAACGCTCAGCGCCACCGCCACGGGTTGAACCCAGATCGGCATGCTATTGAGCATGAAGGTTTCGCCGGCCTCGGCCAGCAACAGGGTGGTGCCCATCACATGGGCAATTGCTTCGGCGGCTGCCGGTGGAACTGCATTACCGATCCGCTCGCGCCAGGCCTGGTCGCTCAGGCCGTCCAGTTCAAACCATTCCTCTGGCTCAACCAGACTTTGCAGGGCGGCCAGCTCTAGCGTGGTGAATGGCCGGTGCCAGGTGCCGTCGAGGCTTTCGATAACGCAGGTCAAGCGCTCGCTGGCTTCCGGCATGCGGGGATCTGCGACAGACCACCGGCCGTTGTCCTGGCGGGCACTGGCGGAAACGGCGCCGCACTGATCGTTCCAGCTGGTGACGCCGTAGTGCCCACCGGTGAGGTAGGCGTCTCCTTTCGTGCGCTTCATGCCTGGGCGTGGGTCCTGAACAGCGAAAGCTCCCTGGCCTGTGGTGCTGCCTGAGATAACCGTGCGCGATATGCCATCCCACTGGGCCACGTTGTACTTGGCGTGCCCAATGCCAGGGTCGCGGGGGTCTGCAACGCTGAACGTCCCTTGCCCGGGTGACTTGACGCCGATCACCGCGCCGCTGGTTTCGTCCCAGCGGCGAACACCGTATTGCTGGTATTGCAGGGCGCCAGCTCTTGCCCGTGGATCTGCTACCGAGAACTTTCCGTTCGTTGGCCCGCTGCGCGCAGCAACGGTACCGGCGGTTTCGTTCCAGTCGTGCACACCCAAGAAGCCGTCCCGGAATTGCGGAACAATGACCAGGTCGCGCAGGTAGCCGTCCTCGATCGCTAAATCATTCAGACAGCGCCAGTCTTTCCCGGCTTCGACCAGGGCAAGTCGCACCCATGTTTTCCATTGCAGCGCTGGAACCCGATGCATAGGGCCAGCAGCTTCCACGTCGCCGGCCATGGGCATGCGGCCCAAGATCGAACCGACGGACTTGAGGGTTTTCTTTTCGGGCTCGTACAGGAAGGGCGGCACCTTCTCGATGTGTCTGGCCACCAGCAAGAAACGCTTGCGGCTCTGGGCCAGGCCGCCGATGACGCCGCAGTCGTGGGTTGTTTCTGCAACTGCATAACCGTAGTGATTCAGCAGCTTGTTGATCTGGTCCAGCAGGTGCCGGCCACGGGTGGCCAGGCGCGGCACGTTCTCGAAAACGATCAACGATACCGGGTCATCCTTCCAGGCTTCGCACATCAGCCACACGCAGCGCAGCGTCAGTTCGTTGAGGGCCTGGTACTTCGGGGTCAAGCTCATCGTCTCAGACAGCAAGCCCGAGGCGCCTTTGCAGGGGCTGCTGATGAACACGGCGTCGGGGCGTTCATAGCCGGCGGCACAGCGCACGTCGCCTGGACCAGCCTCAACCCAACCCGGCGGTGGCTGCTTACCGTGGAACGCGGTGTACATGCCCAGGGTGAACAGGTCCATCAGGGTGCCGGGCACGCCAGATAGGCGCTGGAAGTCACGCAACCCGGCCGGGTCAACGTCGATGCCACCAATGCACTGCCACTCGGCCTGCATGTTGCCCACCACGGGCTTGGCTTTGTTGAACCCTTTGGCGCCGCCGCCGAGGCCGCAGCAAAAATGGAAGTGCTTGAAAATTCGCTTGAGCATCATGCGGCGGTTTCCTTATCGGAGAGTGGCAAAACGCTCGCAACGCAAAGGCCGAGTCTTTAAGATCTCGGCATTATTCGAAGGAGCGATCTGTATGAAGTTAAAGTCGGAAGTGATTGGCGGGGTTGTTACGGCAATTTATTTGGTCGGAGTCGCATTTCTTGTTTATTTGAAAAGGGACTCATTGCAAACGTTAGAACTGAACGCGATCGGTGATTTCCTCGCAGGTGTATTCGGTCCAGTCGCTTTTCTCTGGCTAGTACTTGGCTACATGCAGCAAGGTCGAGAGCTGCAGTTAAGTTCCAGAGCGCTGCAATCTCAGGCTGACGAGTTAAAGTCGTCAGTTACTAAGCAAGACGATTTAGTTAAAGTGATTAATAAATCTCTCCAGAACTATCTGCAGTCCTTGGAGCCTTTGTTGCAGCTTAAGTATGTAGAACATGGAAATTGGATTCGTGACGGCGTGCATTTCTTGAGATTTGAGATCGATATCACTAATTATGGTGCGTATTGTGAACGTCTATTGGTAACCGCTTTTTCGAACAGTAAACACAGGGAGCTGTGTGAGCTTTCGTCTTTGGGTCGATCTTCTACCTTGAGTTTTAGTATGGAGGTTTATGATTTTGATAAGTCGGTAAAACTTAGTTTAACGGTTAATTATTTTCGAGCTGATGGACTTGCCGGAAGCCAGAAATTTGAGGCTGAAGTATGTTTTTCTGAAGGAACGAAATTGAAGATAAAAAAGATAGGTTGATGTTTATGGGAGCTATTACTTGGCCTATTCATTTGATCAAAAACAAGGCACCCGTAGGCGCCTTGTGGTGTTTCGGGATGGGTTAAACGACCTCGTCCAGCGTGGCGATGACCTTGAAGCTGTGATCAAACGCCGATTCGCCCTCGGTTTCGATCTCGACCACTTTGTCATCGAGCAGGCGCAACAGCAGGGTGGCTGTCTTGTCGCTATCGATGGCCAGGCGGCTCTGGACCCAATGGCCCTTGAACGCCTTGCTGTTGGACTTGAGCACGATCAACTGCTTGGCATCGTCGTAGGTGAACTCGCCGAACTCTTTGCCCAGGTCCGCGCCGGTGTCGCCAGCACCGCCGGTGCGCTGCGCCAATTCATCGGCGGTGCCCAGCGGGTGCTGGCCGTCCGGCTCGTCTGGTCCAGCACCACCGGCCGGGAACAGGCTGCCGGTCAGGTCGCTTACGTGCAGCGGTAGGTCTGGCTGGTCACGGTCTGGACGGATGTAGTCGAGCCCGTCGTCGTAGTCGGTCGGTGCCAGCACCAGTAGACACATCTTGCCGGGCACCTTCGCCAGGGCACCACCGTTGGGGTCGTTTGCATCAATGTTCGCGGTGATGGTGATTGCCTTTTCTTTGAACTTGGCGTCGATCACCTTCACTTCGACCACTTCAACGTTGCGCGAGCTGATGATGTTGATCGCGGTGTGAGCAGCCTCGGTGGCGCTCTTGACTGCGCGGTCAATCACTTCCTGCTGGCAACCTTCGTTCAGCTTGCTCCATGGGGAGTGGATGTTCTTCACTTCGAACAGGACCATGTTCACCAGGTCGTGAACCAGCAATTCATGCGCGAGCATGGACGGTTCAAAGCCCGCCAGCTTGGCGCGCTCGATGATGTCGCGGTGTTCAGTTTTCATAGAGTGTCCTCAGTGCTTGGCGATGCGCTCAAGCTTCGATTGTTGAGCGGGGCTCAGGTTGGTATGGGCGCCGTAACGCTTGAAGCTGGCGCGTATGTTCTCGACGAATTCCAGTTCCCATTCCCCGCTGGCGTCCAGCTCAGCGGAGGCCAAGATTCCGGCGAACTCCTCGACACTGTCGTAGATGTCGAGGATGGATTGAGCAGCCATGATCAGGCTGCTACCAGTTGGGCCTGCACTGCCTGGATGTGGTTTACCAGGGCGGTACAGATGCGCGAGAAGTCGCATTCGCGGTACAGCGTTGCCCCGCGCTCACGGGCGGCAGGTTCAAACCCAAGCGAGCCCATGAAGCTGGCCGAAACGACGAAGCCGAGGCGGTCGCTCAGGTCTCCAAGCTTGAAGTGCCGGCCATCGTCGACGGGCTGTTGAACTGCTGCAGCCGTCTTGATCGGCGTGGCGGCGACCTGTGCCGGTTGTTCCGTAACCTTCGCAGGAGGTTCAACAACCGGTTCAACGACCTGCTGTTGCTGATGGGCGGCGAGCTGCTGCGCCTTTTCATCCTCTAGGCGTTTGAGATCGGCCTGCTGCTGTTCGTGATCGTTGATCCGGACCTTGATCAGCGCCACCAGGTCATCGTTGGCCTTGAGCGCCAGTTCCTGGAAGTCGTGGAACAGGAACTTGTAGTCAGCTGCCAGCTCATTAAGGCTGGCTTGGTTGACCCGGATGCCGTCGGCGATCCGGCTGGCTTCGATCTTCGCCCTGGCCAGTTCGGCGTCCGCCGCTTCCTGCAGGCTGGACACCGACTTCTTGCCCTTGATGGCGCCTGCAAAGTCCGAGGCCACACGCGGCATGCGGATGCGACCACCGAGCGTTCCGTTGATCTGGTCGATGTGATCCTGCAACGCCTTGGCCGCATCCATGACGATGTCGCTGCGGATCATTTCCTTGCGCGCCTTGACCAGCTTTTCCAGTTCTAGGCGCTTGCGCCGGGTCTCGGCCGTGATGTCATCAATCGCCTTGAACAGCACGTCGATGCTTTCGGTCTGGCTCAGGGCGTGTTCTTTCGCGGCCTTGAGTTTGTCCTCAACCTCGCTGCACCACTTGACCGTGGCGTCAGCATCAGCGAAGTCCTGGTCGGTCTTTAGCTCGGTGCTGATGTTGCTGATAACGGTGAGGGCGTGCGACTTGAAGGCGTCAAGGTTGCTGGCGGTGACCATGCCCGTAACGTCGATGCGAAGCGCAGGCAGTTGATCAGGGGCGGCACCGATTGCCTCGACCTTGGTTTCCTGCGGGACGAATTCACCCAGGTCCTGTTCGAACTGGGCCCAGCCGGCGATCAGTTCTTCACGGCGCCCCGGTACCGGGCTGTAATACATGCTGACGTACTTGTCGCGGGTGCCATCCGAGCAGACGAACAGCACGCGTTCGGCACCGCTCACCAGCAGTTGCTGCTCAAGCTGCCAGTAGTAGTGGGGCTCTAGCTCGCCGGCGCGGATCTGCGTCGCTACCTTCTCGTTCCACAGTTTGTGTTCGAACAGAACGTCCCCCAGCATCGTGGCGCCGTCCATCGAGGCCAGCAGGTTGCCGCTGGTGCCGACGATTGGGTACAGCTCTTCGCCTATATCTTCCTCGGCCAGGGGACGCGCCATTTCCTCGGTGGCGTGGCCACGGTCGAACGCGGCCTGTTGCTGCGGCGTGACGTCCGGAACAATGCCGGTCTTTTTCATCGCCAGTAGATCGTTGCGGGTCTGGAACTTCGAAACGCCCTTCATCGCGGGCGCCTCCGAAGCGGTGAAGTGACTTGCGCGAAGGGCCAGCCATTCCGGCGTTCCCTGCTGGACGTTATGCACTTTCATTGGTGGCTTCTCCTTCGATTGGGGCAAGGTCGCGAATGCGCTGTTCTTGCTCAGGGGTAACGATGTATTTGCTGGTTAGGGTCACCAGCAGGTGTTCCGGGCTGGTGCGGTTCTGCGCGATCATCCCCCGCCACTTCTCCGCGTTTTCCTCGAGCTTGCTGTCGGGGTAGGCCGGCAGCACCTTCGGCTCTTCGGTCTTGCGGGGTAGGGACTGGTTGAGCTCGCGCTCGGTTGGGATGTCCTGGACCTCTTCGGCCATCGGCATGCCGCGCAGCACGTCGGGGAACACGTCTCGCAGGGCAAACGACCGGGCACGCATTTGGCGCATACGTTTCGGGTATTGCGCCCAGGGGCCTTGCTTGCCCTTGAGGCCGGCTTGCTGGGCGTCGGTCATGCTGAACGTGCGGGTCTGTTCGTCTTCGCCGACACGCTTCACCCGGCAGGAAGCCGTCTCACCGTCGTCGGTCTCATACACGTACTCACACAGCGGCGAGCTGCGGACCAGGGCGATGACCGCGTCACCCCAGAGCGATGGGCGCCCGTTGATGACTGCAATGCTTTGCATGGCTTGCATGGGCTGCAGGCCCAGCTCCATGCCCCACTGCACGGCCACCAGGATGTTGGCGGGCTTTTTCTGAAAGTCCTTCGGGACAATGTCGGAGGCCGCGAGGAAGTCGGCGAACTTCAACGCCTCGTCGAGGTTCTGCGGCGCAAGACTGAACGTCTGCTTGATGGCTAATTCGGACACAAGAGTTTCCTTGCCGCGACGTGCGCAGCATTGAGGGGTTTAAGGGGTTATTGAGTGATCAGGCCGCCGATGGCGGGGCCCAGTAGAACGATGGTGAGGAAGGTCACGCCGACGATGGCCGAGGTCCAGCGGATGGCGCGCCGCCGGTCACGCTGTCGGGTGGTCATGGGATGCACCTGTCGCTGCGCCCGCAGTAGCTGTAATCCGGGTTGAACTCGCGGGCGTCACAGTCGAACACGTAGCTGCAGCCGCACGATCTGCAATCGGCCTGCCACGTGTTGCCAATCCGCTGCAAGCCATCTGGCTCACGATCTTGAGCAGCCTCATTGCGGTAGTTGCGCTCTATCCGGCTGTGGCGCTTGGCCTCGGCGGCGCGAATGTTGGCGGTGTCCGTCGCGTCGAACCGGCGATATTTCATGTAAACCTCGCAACCAACATGCCGCGGCGAATCTCAATGCGCAGCGGCCGGGGTAGATCGGTGACCAGAAAAAAGCCCTGCAAGTGCAGGGCGTCTCTGAGTTCGTTAACGGTTCGGCAGATGATCGTCATGCATCCCGTCCTTGCCGGCGCTCGTAAACACGGTGCAGGCGTTCGGTGTAGTAGGCGTCCTCGGCTGCGTCGATCACGCCAAGGGTGCGGAAGATCAGGAGGGCGGTGTTGGCCGAAGCCTTGACCGCGACCGCGCTGCACTCGGGGTCAATCACGCGAGCGATGAACCCCTCCAGCATGCCGACTGCCAGTTCGTGGTTGGCTGCGGCCAGTTCGTGTTGGCTGCTCATGCTGCCCACCGTTCCCGGCGCTTGCGGGCGTCGATTTCATGCCAGAGCGCCAGTTCAATCTGCTTGCGGTAGCAATGCGCCAGGGACGCAAACGACCATTCCCGGCTGCAACTCATGCGCACGCCGTCATCGTCATAGGTGACGGCAGACACAATCTTGAATTCCAGTTCCCGTTCGCCCTGGGCGTCCCAGTCGCTGTTGCTGCTGCCGGGGCAGGGCGGGTCATCTGCGAGTACGGTCACCTCCACCTGGAGGACAAACCCCTCAACAACTATTTCGTGTTCCATGGTCGCCTCCATAGGCGGGGATGGGAAAAGTGCCTGTTTTTACAGGGACAGGCTCCCTGTTTCCTCGCTTTCCACAGTCGAGGTAAAGCCATATGCTGCTTATTCCACAGTCGAAAAATAGGATGTCGTTATGTCGGAATACTTGGTGCGAGTTGAGTTGTTCGGGGCAACTGGGGAAGGCTATGAAAGTCTTCATGAGAAGATGGAAGCATTAGGGATGAAAAGGACAATCCCTTTCAGCGATGGCAAAACGTATGTAATGCCGATAGGTACCTATTTCGGCTCAAGCAGCCTTAGCGTTGTACCTTTGAGGGAAAAGGTATGTACCGTTGCAAACGCGTTATCACCATTCAAAAACGCTGCTGTCTTTGCTTGCTCCGTTCAGCCTGATCAGTGGTCGGGATTCCTCTATACGATCTGACGTGGATCTAAAGCCCGACCTTCTCCGCTTGGTGAACTGAGGGCATGTAGCTTCAAAATAGCAATCGCAATATCGAAGGCATCCTGAAAACTGATGCCTTCATCATCGGCAGATTTCTGCACTATTTCTTCGATCTGCTTCGTCTGGTTTTCAGTCATCGCTGTAGCTCCGGTTGTTTTCCCAATGCACCCGTCGCCAGGTGCATCAGTGAAAGGTTCCGGTGTTGCTGGCCGCTGTTACACGCCACCTGCGGACTGGGCGATTACTTTCTCGGGGGCCTTCGGGGCCCAACACCCAGCCGCGACACTGTCCGCTGGAAAACTGATTCGGGGCTTTGCGCTGCGCACCCTGGGACAGTTGCCATCCCTCTGGACCGTTGAGGCCGGTCCATCGCTTGCCTGTGAAACTGGGCCGGTGGTGATCCGGCAAGGTGAGGCGGTGGAGCTAAAGAGCGGTGGCTTTCGCCGTCTCGCTGCATATGCAAGCAGACTTGCACTTATAAAAGCATGCTTGTATCTGATATGCAAGTTCACTTGTGTATTTTCCTTGGGGCGAAAAAAAGCCCGCTCATCGGCGGGCTTTTGAAATTCGTAGGTTTTAGTAGCTTGAATCGAGCCATAGAGCGGCGTCGTATACGGTTTTCAGTGGGTTGTCGCGGCAATATTTTTCAACGAAGGCAGTCATCGACTCGCTATCTGGTTGCAGCTTCATAGCTGTTTTAGAGTCCATGAAGCGTTGGGTGTTTGTCCCACTCAGATAGCCCTGTAACCACGTTACAGTCAAAGCGTCCGTAAGCTCTTTTTGCCCTTTAGGCGGCTTCATGAATTTTCCGCAAGACGTTGCCCCTATACCGCTTATAGCAAATTTCGTTTCAGCGTTTGACGTCGTTGGTGTGAGGATCACGGAGCACAGTGCCACCGCGACCGCTGAAGTTTTCAAAAGCTTCGTATGCATCAAAGTAATCCCGATTTTTTAGTCGAGGCCGGTATCGGCTTCGGTCATAACTCTTGCAGCATGGCATGCTGTATTTGCCTGCACGGTATGCACTGATCGCAGCTTGTGCAGAAGCCGTTAGGTTACGGTTTCATTGGATATCTCTCGGCTTGTAAAGGCGATAGAGGAACCAGTCTTTAACAGTTCCAAGGCCGAATACTGCGAAGAACGAAACGATGTACAGCAGGAAATACGCGACCTCTGCCCATCCACCCCGCTTTGTACTCAGCCATCCATCAAGCCAATACACCGCCAGGCCAAATGCGCCGAACACTAAGAATGCAAGTGTCCAGGCGTGCTTCTCGTGAGCCTTATAGATTTTCCGATCAGCCTCGTTCAAGGTCGGCACTCCTTAAAGCTTCCTTGCGTTCCAGGCCAGCAGCACGCGGGCGTGAATGATCATTTCGGCCAGTTCAGCGCCTTTGATGTCATAGGGAGGGAACGTCTCATTATCGGAAATCATGCGCAGCATCTTGGGCAGGCGTTGCAGGCGCTTGATGTAAAGCATCCCATCCAGAGTAAAGACGTATACCCCATCTACCACCACTTCGTTGATGCCCTGGTCAACGATCAGTGGGTCACCACTTGAGAAGGTCGCACCCATGCTTTCACCGAAGCCGGTGATCACTGACAGGTTGTCGCCGTTGGTGTAGGTGATGCCTTGCTCACGTAGGTACTCAGTTCGAACGGTGATATTGCGGACCGTCTCGATATATTCCTTCGGAAGAACCTGGCCAGGACCCATTGAGGCGACCACATCGTACTGAGGAATATCAATTTCGTCGTCCCTCTGCTGTCGGGAGAAGTCGCCTATCACTACGTTGTCCATGGCACGCCGCCTCGGTGGATCGCCGACGCCATCCAGTAGCCAGTCGACCGTCGTATCCAGTCCACGGGCCAGCGCCAGCAGGTTGTGGTTTTTTATGTTCCCGGTATCCCCAGCGAACCACTGGCGCACGGCTTCATAACTGACATCGCATGTAGTTGCGATCAGCCGTTTTACGCCACGTACGCCGGTTTCAGGCTTCCGTGCCAGTACAAGTTTTGTCATTCGATCAGTGATGTTCATCTGCCCAATCTACAAGTTGGCTTGTCAAGCATGCTTGCTTATTAAATACAAGCATGCTTGAATTTGGCGTAAGAGCATTGGAGGTGCCTATGAAACGCCAAACAGCGATTGATTATTACGGCTCCATCCCCAAGCTCGCACGGGCACTCAAAATCACTTATGAGGCCGTGCGGCAGTGGGGGGATGAAGTCCCCGAGTTGCGCCAGTACCAGCTGGAAAAGCTCACGAATGGAGCACTGAAGGCCGGCCGAGAAAGCCGGTCTCAGTCGGTGGCATAGCCATGTCGACGAGCCCATTGAACCAAGAGCAGACCGTAAGGGCCCGCAAGAACTATGTGGTCCTCATGCAGAAGCTTGCATCGATCGGCAACGGCCCTGTCGCGCTTGCAGTGGGTTGCGATGAAGCAACCATCAGCCGCATGAAGCCGGAGAAGTTCCAGCAGTTCGCTGAAATCCTTGCCGTGCTGGGGTTGAAGATCGTTCCCGAGGAAATGCGCTGCTTTAACGAGCAGGACATCGCCATGTTCATCCATGGATCAAAGCGTTGGATGGAGCATATCCAGGGCGTTGATCAGCTTGAGGAGGGTTGATCGTGGCCGCGCTTCCGTACATGCAGCTGTACGTCGCCGATTACCTGGCTGACACCATGCACCTGACCACCGAGGAGCACGGTGCATACCTGTTGCTGATATTCAATTACTGGCAGACCGGGAAATCGATTCCTAAGCCACGCCTGGCGCGCATTGCACGGCTTTCCAACGACCGTTGGACGGACGTTGAACGGTCGTTGCAGGAATTCTTCACGGACGATGGAGAGGACTGGGTTCACACCCGGATTGAACGTGACCTAGACGCCGTTTATGCATCCCAAAACCAGCGCAGTGAGGCCGGAAAGGCGTCGGCACTCGCAAGAAAAAACAAGAAAGAACAGACACTTAAACGAAAAGGCAACGCCCGTTCAACGACCGTTGAAAATTCGTTGAACGAAAACTCAACGATAAGAGATACAGATACAAATACAGAAGAAGATCTAAAACCCCCTTTATCCCCCCTTCCAGAAAACCCGGTTACAGCACCTGAGCCGAAACCCAAGCGCAAATGCCGCTTGCCCGAACCCTTCAACGTGTCCGGCGACATGCGCAAGTGGGCAGCAGATCGCGCCCCCGGCGTGAGCCTGATCAACGAAACCGAGAAGTTCGTGAACTACTGGCGTGGGAATGGCCAGACCAAGGCCGACTGGATCGCCACTTGGCGTAACTGGCTGCTCAAGGCCCAGGAAGATGCCAACCGCCGTACCACGCAACCACACCGCACCAGCCAACCGCCACTGGATATGTCCAGCACCGCCTGGGCACTGGAGCCGATTCTATGAAACGCGTTTCCGATATCACCAATGGTCTCGACCCACAGCAGGCGTTGGCACAGATCCCAGCCGCCCAGCCGATCAAGGTGGACAAGCAGACCGCCGACATCGTCAACACCGTATTCGACAAGCTGCAGGGCATCTTCCCAGCTTGGCGCCAGGCATGGACCGACGACAAAGCGCTGTACAACGCCAAGCGCGAGTGGATCGCAGGTTTCATCCAGGGCGGAATCAACTCGGACGCGCAACTGGCTTTCGGTTTCCAGCAGGCCCGCAAGTCCACCAGCCCATTTCTGCCTAACGTCGGCCAGTTCGTTGCATGGTGCAACGCACCGCCAGAGGTGATGGGCCTTCCGTGTGAAGCCCAGGCATGGGACGAAGCCCGCGCAGGCAAGTACAGCCACCCGGCCGTGCGTATCGCCGCCGAAGCCACCAGCACGTTCGATCTGCACGGCGGTTCGAACAACGACAAGGCTTTGCGCCAACGCTTCGAACGCAACTACGCCATCGTCATGCGCCGCGCACAGACCGGCCAGCCACTGGAAGGGCGCATCGCCAAGGGCATTGGCCACGACAGCATGCGTCCGCGTGAGCAGGTGCAGCTGGAGTACTCCCGCCAGGAAGCCGACCGCATCGTCGACATCCTCGAAATTCCCAAAGACCCCAAAGCGTGCAGAGCACAGCTGCTGGCAACGCTCGGCATTCGGAGAGACAAGCATGCGTGATTACAGCGAATTGGAGCTGATCGCCCAGGCTGCAGTTGGGTTTACCGATGTGAGCCTGGCACCCGATGTGGTTCTTGAACTGATCGCAGAGAACAAGGCGCTGCGTAAGGATTCTGACCGGTATCAATGGCTCAGGGACAAGAGCGAGGCCGTGCATCAGTTCTACCTGAGCGTGCCGCTGTGGTTCACGGGCGTACGCTTTCGCGCTCAGGACGTGGACAACGCTATCGATGCAATGAGCATGGGAGAGCAGCCATGACCGACCTCAAGCCTGTTTCTTTCGTAGTCCCAACCGAGCCCCAGGGCAAAGGTCGTGCGCGTATCGGCAAGCCGTCTGTGACGCTCTCAACGGCGTCGTGTTCAAGGATGACGTGCAGGTTACGGACGGATCGTTTAGACGGCGCTGGGGCGCTATACCGGGCGTTCACGTACGAATTGTGCCGCTGTGCCTGTGATCGACCAGCAATACGCAAAAATACGCACCAAGGGGGATTTATGAGACTGATCAGCGCACGGCAAGCATGGCGGGAAGCGTTGCACGAAAGCCGGGACTCTGTGCTGGCAGCAGCTCAGGAGCGCATCAAGCTGGGTAAACGGGGCAGGGTGATCGGAGAAACCATGCCCTCAATGCGTGACAGCAACGGCCGGTGCGCGCACATGCTCGCTGCCGGCCTTGTGCAATCTGCGATAGGCACGTTGCCCAAGCCGTTACAGCACTTCGGACACGCGCTGTACTCGCCTGTCGCCAATGGCCAGGACATCAACGTGGCGCACGCCCTGGTCTGGCTGACCGTGGACTTCGGCGAGTGCACCGCCAAGCGCAAGGAAGTGGCGTACTGGATGGCCCTGGCCGCTATCAAGAGCCACCAGGCCGCCGTCAATGGGCGTGAAGCATGGGGCCCCGGCCGTGTGATTGAGTTTGTGCACGACTGGTACGGGACGAAGGTCAGCGTCAGCCATTGGGCGCGCGACTGGGCGACGATCTGGTCCACCATCGCCAGTACTGTGGATGCGCTGGACGCGAAGGCGTTGAAGCCGGTGGCTGCTGTTATCTTGAAAATGGCAGAGCGGCGTGTGTACGGCGCAAGCAGGTGGGACCTGCACAACCGGCAGCATGCTGCCGACTTGAGGGCGGCAGCGTATGATGCTCGCCGCGATGTAGCGCGCAATTCGCTGCGGCGGCGCCTAAACGCCATGGACACCGAGCATCTGCGCCGATGGTTCCACCGCATGAATATGTACGGTGCGGCGTACCGCGCTGAGTGGGGGAAAGACACGCAGGAGAATCCCGGACGCCACTTGATCTACAGCGATCGAGTCAGCGAGTACTGGAGACAGCGCCAGCGTGTAGGTGATGTAGGGAATCTGGCGGCATTGTCGGCTTGATTTCTCTGCGCGGTGTTGACCAGGTGTGTGGTACTGATCAGTATCTGCGGCCTGCCTTGAGTTTTGTCAGGCTGTTTCACTGGGTGCAACTCTAAAGTTTGGCTTGATTTTTCTTTTTTAGGAGCAGGGCGATAATGGACGAATCTTTAAAGAATGATTTGCGAGGACTGTTTAAGAAGGCTGCGGATTTAATTGACCGCGATAGCTTCGGACAGGAACCAAATTACACCGCCGCTTTTTTTGGGAAGCTTAAAGGTGAAAGATTTTCGCTCCCGAGTGGCGAGTATGTTCAACTGGATGCTTCAATATCTAATGACCGTGGCCCCGGGTCTGCGGAGTTCAAAACCGGTATAGATATCGGGCTTATTTTGAAATGGGTAAACGATGGCGTGGTTTACGAGAAGGCGCTGCTTATGCAGGCAAAAAACCACGTCGATACACTAAATGCATCCGAGATATTAGCCTTATTCGTTCAGTGCGCAAAAATGTCAAAGATTACCTCCAGTTACGTAGTAATGGACTGCCCTTTCGATAGAACGGTCCCAAAGGTATATGAGACTCGACCAGTCAATACGTTGATCAAACCGCCATTTTCGCTTGATGATTACTTGATCGATTGGATTTTGCCATGTTCCAGGGGCGACTATAATCCTAAGGTTGTTGATCTGGCTAAACGTGCAAATAGAGCCTTGACTATTACGACCAACAGTCCAAAGCCTACCAACACGGCCACACAGAAGAATGACAAACCTGATACACCTACTAGTGGGAAAAGACCAGGCAAAAAGCCGAAAATGTGATTTTCCAAGCGAACTGTATCTTTTGGCTAAACGAATGAAGTCTTTGCCGTCCTTGACCGTTTGGCGAGTGTTCTGATACATTTTTCGCAAGTTGCAAAGTTACGTCCAGCTCCCAGAAACCCGCCAAGTGCGGGTTTTTTGTTGCCTGGAACAATCCCCCCGAGCCCTGGCATTTGCCGGAGCTTTTTCGTTTCTGGAGGCCCATATGGACGCCCCAGGTAGGAGCAGAAACATGGCCAACCCGACGCCCGAGAGCATCGTAGAGGTGGTGGGTGCGTCAGTGGCCAACAAGGGCATGTTGGTGGGCGGTGCTGCTGGTATGGTCGGCTCGCTATCCCAGGTCAACTGGATTGGTATCGCCGGCGTCGCGGTGGCCGTGCTAGGCCTGCTGATCAATCTGTACTTCCAGGTGCGCAAGGATCGCCGCGAGCACGCCGAGAGCATTGAGCGCATCAAGGCCTTGCGCGAGCAGTGCCAGCGATGAGCCCTGAACTGCGCAAGCGCATCGCCGTGGGCCTGCTCAGTCTCAGCGCTGCCGGCTTTACCGCCTGGCAGGCCAGCGAAGGCCTGACCACCAACGCTGTCATCCCCACCAAGGGTGACATTCCCACCATTGGCCATGGCTCGACACGTTACGAAGACGGTTCGCCTGTCCGCATGGGTGACACCATCACCCCGGCTCGCGCCGAAGTCCTGGCCCGTAACCTGAACAGCCAGGCCGAGAAGCAATTCGCCGCATCGCTGCCCGGGGTGAAGCTGTACCAAGACGAGTTCGATATCTACATGGACTTCGTGGGCCAGTACGGCATTGGCACCTGGTTGAAAGGCTCCCCCCGCCGCGACTTGCTGGCTGGCGACTACGTCCAGGCTTGCAACGACCTGCTCAAGTACAAGTTTGCCGCTGGCTTCGATTGCTCGACGCCTGGAAACAAGCGCTGCGCCGGCGTGTGGACTCGCCAGCTTGAGCGTCACGCCAAGTGCATAGGTGCCCAATGAAATATCGCAAGCCAGCCGAAAACGTCGATGCCATGCAGTACACCGGTCTCAACCTCGATGAGGTCATGGCCTTCTGTCCTGAACTGGTCGAGTCGGGCGGCTTCGGGTTCACCGACCGCGTGAACGGTGTCGTGGTCATGAACACCGAAACGGGCACCCGCCGTGCATTGCCTGGCGACTGGATCGTCAAGGCTGCCGACGGTTCGCTCAAGGTCGTGAAGCCCGAGGCATTCGCCGCCACCTACGAGCTGGCCGAATAAGGAGTTTTGCCATGATCCGTTACCTCATTGCCGCACTCGCTGCATGCCTGGTGCTGATCTACGGTGGATGGAGCCAAATCAAGGGACAGGCCAAGGACATGGCCATTGCGAAGGATCGCATTACCACTCTTGAGCTTGAGGCCGCGTCACGCAAGAACACCCAGAGACTGCTGGCCCAGCTCGACACCGAACACACAAAGGCCCTGACCGATGCGCAGAACGCTAACAATCAGCTCCGTACTGCTGTCGCTACTGGCGCTCACCGGCTGTCCGTCAAGGCCACCTGTCCAGCCACAACTGGACCTGCCGCCACCGCCGGCCTGGGTAATGCAGAAGCGCGAGCCGAACTTGACCCCGCGACTGCTGAACGAATTGTCGCCATCGCCAACGATGGTGACGAAGGACTGATAGCCCTGCGCGCGGCACAGGACTACATCAACACCGTCTGCCTGGGCGTTACCACACAGAAGGGGCAGTGAATCTATGGCCCTGACCGCGAAACAGCAGGCGTTCGTTCTTGAGTACCTAGTTGACCTCAATGCCAGCCAGGCAGCAATCAGGGCGGGGTATGCAGCCAAGGGCGTCAATGCGGCTGCCTACCAGCTCATGCAGCGCCCGGCCATCACCGCCGCAATCAAGGCAGCGATGGAGGCCCGCAACCAGCGTACGAAGGTCGATGCCGACTACGTCCTGAACCGGCTGGCCATCGACAGCAGCGAAGAGCTTGAAGCCGAGCTGACATCGCCGATGTACACCCACAACGCCAGTGACCAGATCGCCCTGGAAAAGAAGGACGACATCAAGAAGCGCCTGGGCATCTCGCCTGATGACGCCGACGCCTTGGCCTTGACCTACGCCATGCCGGTGATGAAGAGCCAATACAACGAATACGGCGGGGCCGGGGCCAGCAACAACGGCCTTGAATCCGAATACGACCCTTACGCGAGTAACTGACATGTGCGGAAAGAAGATCAAAAAACTGATGAACAAGGTGATCGACCTCGACCCGCTGCGCGGCGGTGACGTGATCCTTGAAGGCCTGGGCTTGCCCAACCTTACGGGCGAAAACACCGGCATGCTGGGCGCCGCCGACCGGGCCAAGGAAGCAAAGGAAGCGGCTGCAGAGCAGGCGGGTTCCATCAACACGGCTGGCACCACGGCGGCCACGACCTCAAGCGACTCCGTACAGGCAGCCGTTGAGGCTGAACGCAAGCGGCGCCTGGCCCAGTCCGGCCAAAGCGGAACCATTCTGACCGGTGCATCTGGCGTGCTTGGCAATGCCAGCACCAGCCAGAAAACGCTGCTGGGGGTGTAAGTTGGCCGACTCCCTACGCGAACGCTGCGAGAAGCGCTACACCGCTCTCAAGAGCGAGCGCGACAGCAACTGGCTACCCGAGTGGAAGGAACTGGGCGACTTCATCAGCCCGCGCTCTGGTCGTTGGTACAACACCGACACCAACGACGGCAAACGCCGCGATCAGAAGATCATCAACCCGCAGGCTACTTTTGCAGCCCGTACGTTGGGCGCTGGCATGCACACCGGCATGACCAACCCTGCAGCGCCCTGGGTGAAGTTCGGCACGCCTGACCCAAGCCTGATGGACTTCGCCCCGGTCAAGGCCTGGCTGTTTGCAGCCGAGAAGGCCATGCGCGAAGTCCTGGCCAGGGGCAACCTGTACAGCGTGCTGCCCAACCGCTACAGCGAAGAAGGCATTTTTGGCACCGCCCCCATGGTGGTGATGCCAGACGACAGCGACTTGCTGCGTTCGTACCCACTGGCTGTCGGTAGCTACATGCTCGCCAACAACAGCCGCAACCAGGTGGACACGCTTTACCGCGACTTCCGCATGACCGCCCGCCAGATGGAGCAGCAGTTCGGCAAGGACAAGATGGACACCGCGTCCAAGAACCTGCTTAACAGCAAGCCCGACGCCTGGATCGACATTTGCCATGGTATCGAGCCCAACGACACCCGTGAGAAGGGCCGCAAAGACAACACCAACATGCCTTTCAGGTCCGTGTACTGGGAGAAGGGCGGAGACAAGGATTTGATGCTGCGTGAATCCGGCTTCAAGGTGTTTCCGGTCATGGCGCCGCGCTGGGATGTGCTGGGCGAAGACGTTTAGCGCACGACAACTGGACCACCGCAGAGATCAGCCTTGCGCCGCGTATTGCTGCGCCGGCGTCGGCTACTGCTGTGAGCGGTGGCGGTTCGGGCGTAACCCAGGTATGGACCTACCAGGTCACCGCTGTACTCGATGACGGCAACACCCTGGATGAGTCTCTACCCGTCACCTCCAATGCCATCACGGTGTTCAGCAACACCATGGCCGGCACCATTACCTGGCCTGCCGTCGCGGGTGCGACCTATTACATCATTTACAAGGACAACGCCGGCGCCGGCATCTACGGCTTCATCGGCCGGGCTACCGGGACCACGTTCACCGACCAGAACATCACCGCCGTGAAGACGGACACACCACCGAACGGCAAGGATCCATTTGTGGGAGCGGGCAACTACCCGGGTGCCGTGGGCTACTACCAGCAGCGCCTGGTGTTCGCCGGCAGCGACAAAAGCCCCCAGACCGTTTGGATGAGCAAGACAGGTCTGTTCAAGAACTTCGGCTACTCGATCCCCAACAAGGACGACGACGCCATCACGTTCACCATTGCCAGCAAGGAAGTGAACCGCATGCGCCACCTGCTGGGGCTGCGCAAGCTGCTGGGCCTCACCTCGGGCGGCGAATGGACGTTCACCGGCGCTGACACCGGCTTGACTGCCAAGACCATCCAAGCGAGCCAGGAAGGTTACGACGGTTCGTCCATCGTTCCGCCCGTGGTGGTCGGCAACAGTGCCGTGTACGTGCAGGCGCGGGGCAACCGGGTTTCGTCCTTCGGCTACTCGATCAACGACGACGGGTTCGCCGCAGCTGACCTGACGCTTTTCAGTGCCCATCTGTTCAAGGGTAAAGAGCTGACCAGCGTGGCCTATCAGAAAATCCCTGACTCCATCGTCTGGTACGTACGCGATGACGGCGTGCTGCTGGGGCTGACCTACCTCCCGGAACAGCAACTGGTGGGCTGGCATTGGCACGACACAGACGGCTTCGTCGAGTCCATCGCCTGCATCGCCGAGGGGCAAAACAACACCCCATTCCTGAACCTGTTCTATACGCGGATTGCCATGGACCACCTGTTCCTTTGGTCAGTGCAAGAGGCCATGAACCCCGGATCGCTTCGCCGGACTGAACAGAGAATCCAGCAGGAAAGCGGGCAAAAGTTCCTGGTCAAACCGTCACAAAGCTACCTCGACCCACTGGGCATAGCCCGATAGCAGTCACGCCAACAGCGCCCCGCCATTGAGTGGGGCTTTTTTTGCCTATAGAAAAGGTTTCCGCCATGACGGTTTCAACCATTACCAGTACAGCGCAATTCGACCCGAACGGGGTCACCATCAATTTTCCGTTCGCCTTCCGCTTTTTCGCAGCCACTGACTTGAAGGTGTTCTGGCAGAAGCCGGACGGAACAATCCAGCTACTGGTGCTAAACAGCAACTACACGGTGCAGGGCGTCGGCAATGACGCTGGCGGCAGTATCACCACCATTGGAACCCCACTACCTAACGGGCTGCTGGTTGTGTCGCGGATCATGGTGGCCACACAGCTGACTTCCTTCCGCAACCAGGGCGAGTTCTTCGCGGAGATCCATGAAGACGCGTTCGATAAGCTGGTAATGCTTGTGCAGCAGACCATTGATAGTCAGGGCAGGGGGCTGACAGTTCCGGTCGCTGATCCTTTGGGTATTGATCTAGTGCTGCCAGGCTCAGTTGCGCGCGCCGGAAAAGTGCTGGGGTTCGACCAGGACGGCGAACCTGTTGTTTCGAATCTGTCCCTTGAGCAGATCGAGCAACAACCAGCACTCGCATTAGAGGCCGCCGCCCAGGCAGCAGCCTCTGCCGAAGCGGCTGGGGATTCTGAGGTGGCCGCCGGCACCTCTGCGGATGAATCCGCCGCTGCCGCTGCCGCCGCTGCCGCATCGGCTGAATCAGTGGCGTTCGCCGCGCTACAGCTCGGTATGTCGACATGGGGGCATCGACCTCAACCGTTCCAGGGCTTTGCGCTGGATGATGGGCAGGAGTTGGAACGGGCCGTTTATCCTGCGTTTGCTGCGGCGCTGGATGCTGGTCTGCTGCCGACAGTGACGCAGGCGCAGTGGAATGCAGATCCCGGTAATCGGGCATGCTTCGTGGCTAACTCCAGTACTGGCAAGTTCCGTATGCGTGACCTAAACGGCGTATCTGCCGGATCACTTGTAGCGGGCGGTGCGTTCCTCCGGGGCAGCACTGGGACGTCTCCAGTGCTCCGGCGGGACCAATTCCAGGGCCACCGGTTCGGGTCGGCAGATGGATACCAGCTATCGCATAACGTGAACTACCCCACAGCCAACGCACTGGATGACGCGATTCGGGGTGTTTACGGACGTAAAGTGACGTCTGAGTTCCTCCAGATCGGTAGCGACGGTGTGAATGGTACACCCCGCGTAGGGTCTGAGACTTACCCCATGCACGCAACTGGTGCCTGGATGACCCGCCTGTTCGGAATCATCACTCCGCTAGGCTCGGCTGAGGCCGCAAGTCTTGCGACGGCGTATGCTTCGTTGGCTTCACGGATCAGCGTGGTTGAGCAACTTCCAAGAACCAGGGCACTCGGTTGCTTTAACGGTGCAGTGTTCGCTGTGCTATCCACTTACGAATGCACTATTACCCGAACCGGGGCAGGCATATATGTCGTGGTGTTCAACACTCCACGACCTAACCGAAATTACAGCGTATCAGCGTCGTACTCTACTGATAGCAACGCGGTGGACGACTTCAGTGCGGCGTCGACGCCTCGCACGCTGCACATCCCGACAGGCCTGAAGCTAACAACCGGGTTTACCATCTACACGGGCGGGAACAACACGGCAGGCAACGGCCGGTTCGATTTTCGGGAGGTTAGCTTCACCGTCACACAATAACGGCTGGCCTCTGCTCCCAACGGCTCATCAACATCCTCCGGTATTTTCGAGACAGGTTGCATGGGGAGGGCGTTGAACTACCCTTCACCGTGACAATCATAAGCGGGTCAATAAAACCCCAGTGGGGAGCCATGGATAAGCGGTTGGCGGGTCTTTCAATTCTGCTAACGCTCGTCTGGGCAGTGAGCGTGGCTTCGGTGATCTGGTATTTCTACTAGATCTCGGCCACCCGCTGAATCAATTCCGGCCCTTGATTGCGCACATTGCCCACGGCCACATTGACCTTAAACCATTCGAAGGCATTGGACGGTTCACCCTGAAGCAGCACCATCTGCTCGGCTCGCTCCTTTGGCGTGGCCGGGTCGAGCCATTCGCGCGCCAGCTCCGGCGAAAGTACCACTGGCCGGCGGTCGTGAATGTCCACCATCCCGCCTGCACTGTCTGCAGTGATAATCACGAAACCGTCGTGCTCACTAGGTCCTTCGTCTGCGTCAGGTAGCTGGCCGATAGCCGCGCAGAATATCGGTTCTCCATCTCGCCGGCGGATCAGGTAGGGCTGTTTCTTCGGTCCGCCTTCATCTACCCATTCAAACCAGCTGTCTATGGGCGTGATCGCCCGATGTGGCCAGATGGCCCGGAAGAACGGGCCATGTGCGACTTTCTCTACGCGCGCGTTGATTGGCGCAGCACGGTCTTTCGCCCAATGTGGTCGCCAGCCCCAGCGCACCGGGTCGGCGTGCAGCAGATCGCCCTGTAGGTGCAGCAGCGCAACTTGAGTCGTTGGCGCAACGTTGTAGCGCTCGATCGGTTGATCACCCACAGAGTTAGCCAGGGCATTGGGCATGCTCAGGACTGCAACAAAGTCATGGATGCCACGGTACTGCGTCAGTCTTCCGCACATGGTCGTCTCCGCTCGTCGGGGCTGGTGAACAGCCAGGCTTCGATCAGCCTCTACAGGGTAGACACTGGACAAGAGAATTAGTCATGACGATCGGTAATGGGCAAGACAATGCATTAGAGGGATCAGCCCCGCCTAGCATTAGCGCAGCGACCAGATCTCTATCCCATGAAGAGCGATACGACATGAGCATGTCCGCTGCGAACGTTTTGCGGTCGCATGGCCTCATTGACAGGGCCGGCTGGATCGACTTGTCAGATAGAGCTCTGACTGTATACGCAGACGAGCTAGGCTGATGCCTCTTTCAAGATTTTCAACTCCATCAGGAGCCGTTGATTCTCCCTGAAGAGGTGGTCTCGCTGGCCGGTCACCAGGTCAATGCTTCGAAAGCTTCCTGTGTCAGACGACTCATTGCTCTTGGGCGATATTCGCTCAAGGGCTTCCCTCAGTGCCATCTCTGCTAATGCTTTGCCCGTGGCGAGCAGGTCATTCATCTGCACCAGGCCGGCAACATTGGCCCGAGCTTTACGCAGCATAGCTTCGGTATGGCTGAGTTCGTCCTCCAACAGGGCGCACTGGTGTTGGTACATTTCCAGGGGCGTAGGGCAGCCAAGCCACTCGGATGTGTCTTCGTCGATGTTCATGGTGGGATAGCTCAAATGCTGTATGTGCATACAGTAATAGAGCTTTGCTCAGGATGCGATTTGAGGCGACGAGCTGTAGGGCCGGATTATTCCGGGGACATCAGGACGGCCAGGGTGAGCTTAATGAACTCCTCGTTCTCATCGATGGTGTGCAGCGCGCCGCGGATGTTCTCAGCCACCTCGGCTGAGCCACGCTGTTCCAACCAGTTCGAGAGCTCCATTATGGAAGCCTCGAGCGCAAGTTGATTTTCGTAGAGTTTTGAAAGCAGGGAAGGGAGTAGGTCGGTGTTCGGCATGGCTGTTCCTCCTTGGAATGAACAGCGTAGCATTTGATTCAGCACTGGGCCGAGTTGGTGCGGCAGGACGCCGAGGGCAGGGACTTTCTTGGCGAAAGCTTGTAGGGAGAATTGCGGGGATTAGTGAATCCCCGTCCAACATCGTTAGGCGTCGATTGCAGTGGGCGCCTACGTAAGGTGTTGCTGTTTAAGGCATTTCGGAACGTCCGCTAGCATGGGGTGCTAGGGGTCGAGTGTTCGAATCACTCCGTCCCGACCATATAATTCAAAGGGGTCGCGAGATTAATCTCGCGGCCCCTTTTTGTTTTTAACGTGTCTACCTTTACAAGCCATTCCGGGCCTCTTGAACCTTTCGAGTCGGATGATTATGCCCCTGAGGTTGATCCTTCAGGACCTGTGCGTCGTCAGCGTGCTCGATGACACGGCTATGGCGCTTGTTTTCTCGGCTTACGGTTAAGATGACGCAGGTAAAACATCACAGGGGAAGGCACTCGCGATGGCAGCTCGTTTTGATCCATGGGTCCATATCGATTGGAAAACCCCCGGCGGCGAGTTGCTTGTGCTGCTCCAGCATTACTATCCCGATATCAGTGTGTTTTCCGGCGCGCCATTCGAGGCGCTGTTGGATGAGCTCTCCAACGAAATGCCGGAGGTCTGCTTTGAGGCGTTGGCAGCCGTGTTGGCGCGCCACGGCTTCGACCTGTGGAATCTGGACGCCGGTGGCGATGATTACCGACCGGTCATTTTTCCGACCGATCAGCGCCAGGCTTTTGCACAGCATTGGCAACAACAAAACGCAGAACCACAATTCACCCCAACGTTGATTGGGCTGAAAAAGCCTCTTGCCACTGAACGCAAACCCACCAAGCCCAAGCGCAGCAAATTGAAATGGCTGCAGGACGTCCATGACTATCCCGGGCCCACCTATGTGGATGAATACAACTATCGCAACGGTTGGGCCGCCATTACCGAGCAGGACGAAGACCAGTGGCTGTGCTTTCTGATTGATTACAATCGATGGCCGCCCACCGAGCAGGACATGCTTGAGCGCCGGAGCGACGGTGTAGACGGCGCTGACTTGCAACTCATCGATGCCAACGCTCAGCGCAGCCTGTGGAAGCGTCGGGCTACAAGCGGTGCTTACCCTTCGGATGATCGTTACCGGTACGAAATTCATCAAGGCGATGACATTCAGGGCTTCGGCGCCGCCGAGATGGAATGGCCGGAATTCGAAGACCCCTGCGTGGTGGTCGATGCGCAGGTTTTCGAACGTCAACGCCTCTACCAGCCCGAGCAGTTGACGCGGATCTGGCGGATCACGATGCATGCCAGCGAGGTCATTTTCGAGCACTCGGATGAACTGACAATCCTGCCCATCGGCCCGCGCCGTTTGCTGTTCATGCAGCACAACGGTGCGCTGTGCTGGATTTGGAATCAAGACGCAGCACACCAGGCTGTTGCTGCCCAACCGATGCCGGCTCATGCTTATAAATTACGGGCGTCTACTGCGTACCTGGGAGGTGACGAGGTCCTGTTGTTCAGCGAAGGCGAGCGGCAGAACCCTGAGCACACGGGCTACCAGGAGACTGTGCTGTTGGCGTGGCGCTTCAACTTCATCACGGGTGCCACGACAAAGGCGGTGTTGGACGGCTTTGGCAGCGAGCTGTGCCAGGACACCCGCCTGCTCGTCACACAGCCCAAGCAGGTCATCACGTTGCGTACGTTTCATGGGCAGCTTCAGGTTGCCCGTGGACATGGGGATTGGTGGGTGTGGAATTACCGGACTCATAGTTCTGGCACGCAGACGTTGGCGTGGTTTTGGAATCAGGTCAGCAATGAAGTGGTGAAACTGTCTTCCAAGGATATTGTGCGGGTGAAACCGCAGATTCGTTACCTCAGGGCGCAGGATCGGTATCTGGCGTTTGAAACAGCGTTTGTAGCGCGGATGCCGGAGTTTGCGCAGATCATTGAGGCTAAGGGGTGTGAGGTTTTGGTTTTTGAGTGAGGGCGGGCACCTGACCATAAACCTGGCGCCTGCTACCCGAGCATCGCCTCAACCTCTGCAAGCGTGACCTGCGGGACCACACTGTCCGGAATTCTTGAAATGTCAGACAGGTTATAAACCATGAAGTCCTCGCCCATGACCTTTTTGGACATCAACTCAAGCGACGGCAGTATGCGTGTGAAGTAGTGTTGGTCCAGTCCGCAGGGAGAGTTTTTCGATTCCTGGGTCTCGTAAAACCTTCCAGCGTTTTGGTCCAGATCCACCCCGACAAGAAAAACCTTGTTGAATCCAACGTGGAATGCCAACTGTATCGCCAGATAGGCCACGGTTCGTGCATCAAAAAAGCCCTGGCTCATGTCTTTACTGAATCCCAGCGGTCTTTTGCGATGGGGCAGCAAGGGATGATTGACGACCAGCGTGCGGCGTCTACCCAGTATCGAATCCAGCCAGGAAGGTCTTTTAGCTTTGGTCAGCGGGTATAACCGTCCTGCTGGGAGAGCACGCGACGATCGCGCGTGGTCTTCCCAAAGCGCGACCCTCTGGCTGATCGCCATGGCGTGTTTGAATAATTCCGGCTGCTGTTCGGAAAAACTTCTATCCGTGCAGGCATAAAAATACGGTTTGACGTCGGTGTCCTGAAACATGGAGATAGCGCCATTCATCGTGATCATCGGCACGTGCGCAAATTTCTCGAGAGGAAACGACTTTGCCGATGCGCCTGAAGCAATGATGAAAACGGCACCTGTCTCAATGTGCCGACAAGAACCGAAATCCTGCGTAGTCAGGCAACGTTTGTTTGAACGCTGTCGCGCTGAATCTGGCGTGTGCAAAGCCTGCTTGATGTTGCCCACAGGCTTCGCATTGACGAGGGACGTCTGTTTCATCGGGCCCTACCTTGCGGCTAAATGTAAGTACGTATATCAGCCGACCCGATGACGGCTACTGAGTTCCCTTTACACCGTGCCCACCTCTCAGAACACTGAGGTGCGCACCGATTTGTTGTCCTTGATACGGCACCGGAAATACGTTTCCGTGCCACCGGTGATCAGGATGTTGCCATCCAACCGTACGTGTTACTTGTGCCCACGGATGGGGCGTTCATGAGCCATTTCGTAGCAATTTCCTACGTAAGCCTTCCTTCTATCCTTCGGCATTTCCAATCTATTCACTCTGAATCAATCACTTGGCTCATCTCGGCAAAGTTGGCACACATTCTGCTTTTTTGTATCCGTGGATAATTGGATACAAAAATTCAAAAGGTGCTGCCGATGCAATTTGCCCCTGCTTATGTTGACCGTCAGCCTCTCACCGCGGAGGAGGAGGCCTACAACTTCCTGCTCGATGCTATTTGTGGTGGTCGCTATCGCAAAGGCGACCGGCTGATCGCCGAAGACATCGCCAGCGAGATCGGCATGAGCCGCATGCCGGTACGCGAAGCCTTCCGCCGCCTGGATGCACAGGGCCTGGTGACGTTGCGACCGAACCGTGGCGCCATCGTCAGCGGGCTGGATATCGACGAATTGCACGAGGTCTTCGAAATGCGCAGTGCCCTCGAAGGCCTGGCAGTGCGCGTCGCGGTGGGTCGTATCGGCGAGCGTCAGTTGGCGGCGCTGGAGCGCATGCTCGATGAGATGGACGACTACCGCGACGAAAGCGCCGCGTGGGTCAGCCGCCACCGCGCCTTCCACGAATACCTGTGCAGCCTCAGCGGCCGGCCGCGCCTGTTAAAGCAGATATCGGCGCTCTATTCCCTGGTGGAAGCGCCCATGCGCCTGTGGCTGCAACACGGCGAAAAACCCCTCAGCGCACGCCAGGAACACGCGGTGATCCTCGATGCGATTCGCGCCGGTGACGCCGTCCGCGCCGAAGCCGTGGTGCGCGAGCACATCGAAGGCACCGTGCCGGCGCTGATCCAGTTCCTGCAAGCCGAAAAATAACAAAGACCTGCTGTGTTTTGACGTTGAGTCCTGCCCCCCGTTGTACCCACGAACTGGAGTGTCTGGTCATGCATAAACGCCGCGCCTTGCTGGTGGCTGTCTCCCTCGGTCTCTGTACCCAATGGGCCTGCGCTGCACCGCCGGTGCCGGATCGCCTGTTAACGGTCGACAAACTCACCTACTGCTCGGGGATGGATTCTCCGCCCCTGGTGTCCTTCGACGAAGCGCAGAAACCGCGTGGGCTCACGGTCGACCTCGGCCTGGAGATCGCCAAGCGCCTGGGCGATAAAAAGGTGCAGTGGCGGGTCATCCCTTTCTCCGGGCTGGTGCCGGCGCTGCTCGCCCAGCAGTGCGACATGATCGTCGACCAGCTGTTCGACAAGCCCGAACGCCGCCAAGTGATCGACATCGTCAACTACATGTATTCCAGCCAGTCGGTAGTGGTGCCCAAGGGTAATCCCAAAGGCATCAAGACCCTCGATGACCTGTCCGGGCACAAGGTTGCCGTACTCAACGGTTCTACCATCAAGACCCTGCTGGACACGCAAAACGACAACCTGGCCAAGGCCGGCAAGCCGCCGATGAAACTGGTGGTCTACAACACCGACACCGATGCGTTCCAGGCCCTGCGCATCAGCCAAGTGGACGCCTACGGCACCACCGTGGAAACGGCCGGCTACTACGCCGCGATGGCCCCGGACCTGTTCCAGGAAGGCGTGCCGGCGTTCAGCCGGATCCTCACTGGCCTGGGCATGCGCAAGGACGACCCGCAACTGACCGCCGCCGTGCAGCAAGTGATCAGCGACATGCGCAGCGATGGCAGCTACGTCGCGTTGCTGAATAAATGGCATGTCAGCAGCGACACTCTCGACTGAGGTTTCCCGCAATGAACTTCAATTGGGATGTGTTCTGGCAGTACCTGTTGCAGCCCAGCGGGGTGTACCTCACCGGGCTTTGGCTAACCTGCCTGATCGCCGTGTCGGCGATGCTGCTGGGCTGCGCGCTGGGGCTGGCGGCGGCGTTGTTGCGCTTGTCAAAGAACCCGCTGCTGCACCTGCCGGTGCGTTTTTATGTGTGGTTGATGCGCGGCACGCCGTTGCTGGTGCAGATTGTGTTCCTGTACACGGCGCTGGCGGCGGGCGGGATTTTCCGCTTTGAGGATATCGATCTGTTTGGCCTGGTTGTCCCCGGCAACATCCAGGCGGCGATCATTGCGTTGGGCCTGAATGAAGGAGCGTACATGGCTGAGATCATCCGGGCCGGCATCGGCGCGGTGGACAAGGGCCAGTACGAGGCCGGACGTTCACTCGGCATGGGTTTCGCCAAGCTGATGCGGCGCATTGTGCTGCCCCAGGCGTTCCGGGTGATCGTGCCGCCGCTGGGCAACGAGTTCAACGTGATGCTCAAGAACACCACCCTGGTCAGCGTGATCGGCGTGCAGGAGCTGCTGCTCAGCACTCAAATGGTCACCTCGGCAACGTTCCGCGTGTTCGAGCTGTACCTGGTGGTGGCGATCTACTTCCTGATGCTCACCACGCTGTGGGGCTTTTTCCAGCGCTGGCTGGAGGCGCGTTTCGGCCAGTCCGATCGGCCTTCCGCGCCACCGCCGGCAGCCAGCCGCATGTTCGGGCGCAACACCCTTAAATTGCTGAGGGGACGCTAACCATGGCGCACCAAAGTGAAGAACTGATCATTGAAGCGCTGGATATCCACAAGTCGTTTGGCACGCTGCAGATCCTCAAGGGCATCTCGCTGCAAGTACGGCGCGGCGAAGTGGTAGTGCTGATCGGCGCCTCGGGCTCTGGCAAGACCACCTTTATCCGTTGCATCAACCTGCTGGAAGACATCCAGGGCGGGCGCATCCGCGTCAACGGCCGCGCCATGGGCTATCGCGAGCGCAGCGACGGCAGCCTGGTACGCGATTCGGAGCGCAACATTGCCCGCCAGCGCCGCGACATTGGCATGGTATTCCAGCGCTTCAACTTGTTCCCCCATATGACTGCGCTGGAAAACATCATCGAAGCGCCGATCCAGGTCCTCGGCACGCCACGTGCCGAAGCGCTGGAACAGGCGCGTGGCCTGCTGGCGCGAGTCGGCTTGGCGGACAAGGCCAGCCACTACCCATCGATGCTTTCCGGCGGCCAGCAGCAACGGGTCGCCATCGCCCGCGCCCTGGCGATGAAACCCCAGGCCATGTTGTTCGACGAACCCACCAGCGCCCTCGACCCTGAAACCGTCGGCGAAGTGCTGCAGGTGATGAAGGAGCTTGCCGAGGAGGGCATGACCATGGTGGTGGTCACCCATGAAATGGGCTTTGCCCGTGAAGTGGCGGACCGCGTGGTGGTGCTCGACCAGGGCGAACTCATCGAACAAGGGCCGCCGGAACAGATTTTCAGCCACCCCAGCCACCCCCGTACCCGGGCCTTTCTCAGCCGCGTGTTATGAGCCCGCTAATAAACCTTTGTGTTGAAGAGCCTTTGCCATGTTGAAATTCTCCGCTCACGAGTACCCCTATCCCTCGCAACGCCAAAGCGTGTTTGCCAAGCGTGGCATGGTCGCGGCGTCCCAGCCCCTGGCCGCCCAGGCCGGCATCGAGATCATGCAAAAGGGCGGCAACGCTATTGATGCCGCCATCGCCACGGCGGCCGCGTTGACGGTGGTCGAGCCCACTGGCTGCGGCCTGGGCGGCGATGCGTTTGCCCTGGTCTGGTGCAAAGGCCAGTTGCACGGCCTGAACGGCAACGGCCATGCGCCGGCGGCCCTGAGTATCGAGACGGTCAAGGCGGCGGGGCACGATCAAATGCCGCTGTACGGGTGGACCCCCGTCACCGTACCGGGCTGCCCATCGGCTTGGGCCGAGCTGTCGCAACGCTTCGGCAAGTTACCGTTTGCCGAGTTGCTGCAACCGGCGATCAGCCTGGCGCGGGACGGTTTCCCGCTGTCGCCGGTGGTTGCTCATCAATGGCAGATTGCGCTGGATGAGTTCACGCCTCATCGCGACCCAGTGCTGGCTGCCTGGTTCGACACCTTCCTGATCGACGGTTGCGCGCCGCGAGCGGGGGAGATTTTCCGCAACCCGGCCCAGGCCCGCACCCTGGAAGAACTCGCCGCCACTCGCTGCGAAAGCCTGTATCGCGGCGCCCTGGCCGAACGCCTGGACGCCCACTCCCGCGCCAGCGGCGGCTACCTGCGCGCCAGCGACCTCAAGGACTACCGCGCCCAGTGGGTGGAGCCGATCCACATCAACTACCGGGGCGTGGATGTCTGGGAAATCCCACCCAGCGGCCAGGGCCTTGTGGCGCTGATGGCGCTGAATATCCTCGAAGGCTTCTGCTTCGATCACCGCGACAGTCAACAAACCTGGCACCGCCAGTTGGAGGCGATGAAACTCGCCTACAGCGACGGCCTGCACTACATCACCGACCCGCTGCACATGCGCTTGGCCGTCGCCGATCTGCTCAGCGATGACTACAGCACCCGTCGCCGTAGCCAGATCGGTGAACAAGCCCAGCCCCCGAAGCCCGGTGACCCCCACGCCAGTGGCACGGTCTATCTGGCCACGGCGGACGCCGAAGGCAATATGGTCTCCTTCATCCAGAGCAACTACCACGGCTTTGGCTCCGGTGTGGTGCTGCCCGACAGCGGCATCGCCCTGCAGAACCGTGGCCAGGAATTCAGCCTCGATCCTGCCCACGCCAACTGCCTGGCGCCGGGCAAGAAAACCTTCCACACCATCATTCCCGGCTTCCTCACCAAGGACGGCCAGGCGCTCGGCCCGTTCGGTGTGATGGGCGGCTATATGCAGCCCCAGGGCCATGTGCAGATGGTGATGAACCTGGTGGACTTCGGCCTCAACCCGCAAGCGGCCTTGGACGCGCCGCGCTGGCAATGGCTGGGCGACATGAAAGTCGGCATCGAGCAGGGCGCCTCCCGCGACCTGGCCAATGCCCTGGCGCGGCGCGGGCATCAGGTACAAGTCGCCAGCGACCTCACCGACTTCGGGCGCGGGCAGATCATCCTGCGTGATCCGGTCAGTGGTGTATTGTGCGGCGGCACCGAGCCCAGGGCGGATTCAACGATCGCAGTGTGGTAAGCGAAAAAAATTGGCGGAGCTTGTCCCTTTTTTTCATCTCGCCTGTCATTCCAGGCAAGTGAACAATATCGAGAGCTTCCGCCAATGCCTGTAGTCCGCCCCTTGCTGAAACTGAGCCTGCTGCTGAGCCTCAGTGCCAGCCCGTTATTCGCTGCCGTCAGCTATGCCGAAGACACTGCCGCCCGCCGCAGCTACCAGGTGCCGGCCGGCAGCCTGAGCGCGGCACTCACCCGGTTTGCCGGGTTGGCAGGCGTCAACCTGTCGGTAGACCCGGCCCTGGTCAGCGGTCGCACCAGCAGTGGTTTGTCCGGTGAGTACGCCGTAGAGGAGGGCTTCGCCCGCTTGCTGCAAGGCTCCGGCCTGCAACTGCAACCCATGGGGGCACAGGCCTACATGTTGGTGCCGGTGCCGGATGGCAGCAGCCTGGAACTGGCGCCGACCTCAATCCTTGGCACCACCGGCCTGTATGACGGCGACACTTACGCCGGTGGGCAAGTGGCGCGCCGTGGCTCGCAGGGTTTGCTGGGCACGCGGGACTTTATGGAAACCCCGTTCAGCATGACCACCTACACCGCTGACGCGGTGAAAAACCAGCAGGCGCGCACCTTGGGCGACCTGATCGCCAGCGACCCGTCGGTACGCGCCACCAACCCGGCCGGTGGGCGTTATGAGCAGTTCACCATTCGCGGTTTCAGCCTGTTCAACAGCGATGTGTCGTACAACGGTCTCTATGGCGTACTGCCGACCTACACCATCGACATGGAAATGGCCGACCGCGTCGACATCTTCAAAGGCCCCACCCAGTTGATCAACGGCATCTCACCGCGCGGCAGCGTCGGTGGCGGCATCAACGTAGTGCCCAAGCGCGCCACCGACAAGGACATCAACTCGTTTACCGGCAACTGGGCCTCCGACAGCCAGGCTGGCGGCGCAGTGGATGTGGGCAGACGCTTCGGTGAGGACAACAAGTTCGGCATCCGCTTCAACGGCGTGAAGCAGTCCGGCGACACCGAGTGGGACCACCAGAGCGTCGACCGCGAAATGGCTGTGTTGGGCCTGGACTTTCGCGGCGAGCGCCTGCGCCTTTCCACCGATATCGGCCACACCGAACGCGACACCGATGCACCGCAAGAGCGCGTGCAGGTGGCGGCCGCAGCGCCGGTGCCCAGCGCCAACGATGTGCGCCGCAACTACGCGCAATCCTGGAGCAAGGCCAGCACCAACGACACCTTCGGCACGGTCAACGCTGAGTACGACCTCAGCGATAACGTGATGCTGTATGGCGGCATGGGCGCGCGTAAAAGCAACCACGACTTCCTGCGTCATGCGGTGTCCGTCACCAATGCGGCTGGCGCGTTCACTGTGCAGCCGCGGGATTTCACCCGCGATGAAAACGTACGCACCTACACCGCCGGCGTGCGCAACTGGTTCCATACCGGGCCGGTGAGCCATGAGGTCAACCTGGCGGCCAGCTACTTCGACATGGACTTCACCAACGGCGGCGCCCGCTACGGGACGGCGACGAGCAACCTCTACAACCCGGTGCAAACGCCGACGCCGTCCACGGCGATACGCCAGGACGCCAAGGTCTACACCGAAAACAAATTCAGCGGCGTGGCCTTGTCCGACACCCTGGGGTTCTTCGACGACCGCCTGCTGCTGACCCTCGGCGCGCGTTGGCAGCGCGTCAAGGTGGATGACTGGAGCGACGGCGTCAAAGGCAAGACCGGCTACGACGAAGAAAAGGTCTCGCCGTCCGGTGGCCTCCTGTTCAAGGCCACCGACAAGCTGTCGCTGTACGCCAACTACATGGAAGGCCTGAGCCAGGGCAAGATCGCGCCGTCGACCTCGAGCAACGAGGACGAAATCTTCCCGCCGTTCATCAGCCGCCAGGTGGAAGTGGGCGCCAAATACGACGCCGGCGCCTTTGCCGTGACCGCCGCTGTGTTTCGCATCAAGCAGCCGGCCTATGAAACCAACGCCACCTCGCGGTTGTTCGGCCCCAACGGCAAGCGTCAGAACTCCGGTGTGGAGCTGAGTGTATTCGGCGAGCCGCTCAAGGGCGTGCGCCTGCTGGGCGGGGTGATGTACATCGACAGCGAGCTGAAGGACACCACCAACGGCGCCTGGGACGGCAACCGCGCCCCGGCGACGCCTAAATACAACGTTAACCTGGGCGCCGAATGGGATGTGCCGGGCCTTGAAGGCCTGACGTTGACCAGCCGTGGCATCTATTCCAGCTCGCAGTACCTGGACCAGTCCAACGTCAAGGAAATCGATGCGTGGAACCGCGTCGATGTCGGCGCGCGGTATGGGTTCAAAGTGGATGACAAGCACATCACCTTGCGGGCGAATGTGGAGAACGTCGCCGATAAGCGCTACTGGAGCTCGGCCGGGGCGTCGGATGACAGTGAGCCGGGGTTGACCTTGTCGACACCGCGTACCTACCTGCTGTCAGCCACCGTCGACTTCTAGCGGGTGTACACCGATCAAAATGTGGGAGCGGGCTTGCTCGCGAAAGCGGTGGCCCAGTTGGAACATCTTCGACTGACCCTCCGTATTCGCGAGCAAGCCCGCTCCCACATTTGATCGGCGGTGTCGGCGGGGATCACCTTAATGAGAATGTTTTTTGATCGCGCCGCCCCAATATGGAATAGTACCCGCCGTTTTCCCCAACAGGTCTAGCTGGGGTGTTCCAACGCCGAGGTCCTTGTCATGCGAATGTTGCGCTCCATCCCCACCGTTGCCGCCTGCCTCTTGGCGTTCTCTTCAAGCCTGCTGAGCGCCGCCCCGATCGACCTCAATGACGGCCAGCACGCGGTGCATCTGCCGGACGCGCCCAAGCGTGTGGTGGTGCTGGAGTTTTCCTTTCTCGACAGTTTGGCTGCCGTTGACGTAACGCCCGTTGGCGCCGCCGATGATGGTGATGCCAACCGCGTGTTGCCCCGTGTGCGCCAGGCTATCGGTGAGTGGAAGTCCGTAGGCCTGCGCTCGCAGCCGAGCATCGAGGAAATCGCCCGGCTCAAGCCCGACCTGATCGTCGCCGACCTCAATCGCCACCAGGCGTTGTACAGCGACTTGGCGAGCATCGCGCCGACGCTGTTGTTGCCCTCGCGTGGTGAGGATTACCAAGGCAGCCTGAAATCTGCCGAGCTGATCGGCAAGGCGCTAGGCAAGAGCGCGCAGATGGAAGCGCGTATCCAGAAGAACCGTGAAAACCTCAAAGCCATCGCGCAACAGATTCCCGCTGGCGCCAGCGTGCTGTTTGGCGTCGCCCGTGAAGACAGCTTCTCCGTGCACGGCCCAGACTCCTACGCCGGCAGCGTGTTGCAGGCCATCGGCCTGAAAGTCCCATCGGTACGCGCCAACGCCGCGCCCACCGAATTTGTCAGCCTGGAGCAACTGCTCGCCCTCGACCCGGGCTGGTTGCTGGTCGGCCATTACCGTCGCCCCAGCATCGTCGACAGCTGGAGCAAGCAGCCGTTGTGGCAAGTGCTCAGCGCCGTGCGTAACAAGCAGGTAGCCGAAGTCGATGGCGACAGCTGGGCGCGCAACCGTGGCGTGCTGGCCTCGGAGCAGATCGCCGAAGATGCGTTGGCGATTCTTAAAGGCGGCAAAGCTGTGTTGAGCCAGTAAGCGTGCAACGCGGTTTTGCGGCGGCAGGCATTGTATTGCTGGGCGCGTTGTTGTTCTGGCTCTCGCTGTACAGCTGGTCGCCGTTCACGCTCACGGCGGCGGACGCGTGGAATGGGCTGTTCCATCAAGGCAGCGTAGGCGGCAACATGGCGTATATCGTCGCCCAGTTGCGCGTGCCGCGTGCCGTGTGTGCCGCCTTGGTCGGCGCCTGCCTGGGCCTGGCCGGCGCGCTGATGCAGGGCATTACGCGCAACCGTCTGGCCTCGCCGTCCTTGTTTGGTGTGACAGCGGGCGCGGCGTTGGGCTTGGCCCTGTTTTCCACCGGCCTGGTCGCGCCGCCGTTTGCCGGTGGTGCATTGTTGATGACCTGCCTGGGCGGCGCGTTGGCCTGGATCACGGTATTCAGCCTTGGCGGCGCCTGGTCGCCGACCACGGCCCAGGGTCGTCTGGTCTTGGCCGGCGTTGCGGTAGCGGCATTGTGTGCGGCACTGACCCGGCTCACGGTGATTCTGGTCGAGGCCCAGGCGCAAAGCGTGCTCAACTGGCTGGCCGGCTCCCTGGCCAATGTGGGCGCCGCGCAAGTGCAGTTGCTCTGGCCGTGCACCTTGATTGGCGGGCTGTGGGCGCTCTGGTGTGCACCGCGCCTGAACCTGATCAACCTTGGCGAAGACGCCGCACGTTCGTTGGGCGTGGGCATCGCCAGCCTGCGTTTGCAGGTGTTTATCGCCAGCCTGTTGCTGGTGGGGGCGAGTGTCTGTGCCGTGGGGCCGATCGGTTTTGTCGGGTTGATCGCGCCGAATATTCTTCGCCAGTTCCTCGGTAATGACTACCGCTGGCTGATCCCGCTGAGCGCAGCGTTGGGCGCGGTGATCGTGCTGGGGGCTGACCTGCTCAGCCGCGCCGTGGCTTTCCCGGTGGAAACGCCGGCTGGCGTGGTCACCGCGTTGATCGGCGCACCGTTCTTTCTCTTTCTTGCCAGGCGCGCCTTATGATCCGGCCACGATTACGCCTATGGCTGCTGCTCGGCCTGTTGCTGCTGGCGACCTTCGTCAGCCTCAGCGCCGGCACCCTGTGGCTCACGCTCGACACCGTGCTGGACCGCCTGCTGGCCCACGATGCACTCGACTTCGAAGTATGGAACCACCGCCTGCCACGCAGCCTGATCGCGATCCTCGCAGGTGCAGCCTTTGGCCTGGCCGGGGCGATTGTGCAGGGCGTGATCCGCAACCCGCTGGCTTCGCCGGAAATTCTCGGCGTGACCCAGGGCGCGGGGCTGGCGCTGACCGTGGTGATCATCAGCTGGCCGCACTTGCCAATTGCCTGGCTGCCGCTGGTGGCCTGTTTGGGCGGGGCGGCTGGCGCGTTGCTGCTGGCGCTGTACAACACCGGGGTGAGTTTTTCCGGGGTGCGCTTTGCGTTGTCCGGGGTGGCGATTGCGGTGACCTTATCCAGCGTCACCGAGTTTCTGATCCTGTCCCACCCGCTGGATATCAACACCGCATTGCTCGCGCTGACCGGTAGCCTGTGGAGCCGCAATTGGCACCATGTGGCGCTGCTGCTGCCGTTCCTGGTGTTGATCCCCGTGGGCCTGTGCCTGGCCAAGCCGCTGAACCTGGTCGCCCTCGGCGATGAGGCCGCCCACAGCCTCGGCACGGCACTGAACCGCACGCGCTGGCTGGCAATGGCCTGCGCGGTGCTGCTGACCAGCCTGGGCGTGGGCGTGATCGGGCCGATTGGGTTTATCGGCCTGGTCGCACCGCATATGGCGCGGCGGTTGGTGGGCGGGCATCACCAGTACCTGCTGCCGGCGTCGATGCTGATCGGTGCACTGTTACTGGTGCTGGCCGACACGTTGGGACGCACGTTGATCGCGCCCAGCGAAATTCCCGCCGGGGTGCTCACGGCGGTGATTGGCGCGCCGTATTTTCTTTGGCTGCTGGCACGGTTCAAGGGCTGATGACATGAGTATTCTTCAAGCACATCAACTCGATATTGGCTACGGCGCGACACGCATCGTGCAAGGGTTGTCATTCACGCCACCCGCCGGAAAGGTCACTGCGCTGATCGGGCCGAACGGCTGCGGCAAATCCACCTTGCTCAAGGCCTTTGCGCGCATCCTCAAGCCGACCCAGGGCGAATTGACCCTGGATGGCCAGGCCTACGCCGGCCTGTCCGCTCGCCAATTGGCGCGGCAGATTGCGTTTTTGCCTCAAGTATTGCCGGTGCCGGAAGGTGTCAGCGTGCGCCAATTGGTCGCCTATGGTCGCAGCCCGCACAACTCATTGTGGGGGCGCCTGAGCGGCAACGATCAATCCCATGTGACCCAGGCCATGCAACGCCTGGAACTGGACAGCCTGGCCGACCGCGCCCTGGCAGATCTATCCGGTGGTCAACGCCAACGTGCCTGGCTGGCCATGGTGTTGGCGCAGAACGCGCCGGTGGTGTTGCTGGATGAGCCCACGACCTACCTGGACATCAGCCACCAGGTTGAACTGCTCGACTTGATGGGCGAACTGGCCGCTGAAGGGAAGACGGTGATTACCGTGCTGCACGATATCAACCAGGCTTGCCGTTATGCCGACCACCTGGCGGTGATGCACGGTGGCAAGCTGGTGGCCGACGGCGCGCCGGGGGACGTGATCAGTGCCGAGCTGATGCGGCAGGTGTTTGAGGTGCAGGTGCAGATCATGAACGAACCGGTGTCGGGCACGCCCATGTGCGTGGTCGAAAAAAGCACCCGCCATTCCGCCTGACGCAAGGGTGAGGTGCAGCGCTTGAACCTGTTGGGCTGCCGCTTGATCGAACGGGAGAGCACCTGAGCTTTATTTGCGGCTCAGGGCCGATTTGGATACGGTGCAAGCCTGCCCACAAGGACGTCCTCATGAAAGAACCCGCCCCCAAGACCCGTCGCGCACCCAAAGGTGAAAAACGCCGCGAAGAACTGCTGGACGCAGCCTTGCAGGTGTTTTCCCTGGAAGGTTACAGCGGCGCCTCGATGGCCCAGGTGGCAGCGATTGTCGGCATTTCAGTGGCCGGCTTGTTGCACCACTTTCCCAGCAAAATTTCGCTATTGATGGGCGTGTTGCAGCGTCGCGACGAGGTCAATCAACGGATTGCCGACGAAGTGCGAGCTGAAAAAACCCTCAATGGCTTGCTCGGCAGCCTGCGTGCCATTAACCGCTCGAACGCAACGGCACCGGGGGTGGTGCGGGCGTTTACGATTCTGAATGCCGAAAGTTTGCTGGACACCCACCCGGCGTGGACGTGGTTCCAGGAGCGCTATGCGGCGATTCATCAGCGGATGCAGGGACAGTTTGACGAACTGGTGGCGGCGGGGGAGGTGCGCGGTGATGTGGACATCGCCGGGCTGGTGGAAGAGATTCTGGCCATGATGGATGGGTTGCAGGTCCAATGGCTGCGCTTTCCCGAGCGGGTGGACCTGGTGGCGCGTTTCGATACCTACATTGCGCGGGTCGAAGCGGCCATCAGAACCTGAGTCGCACACGCACCCACCTGATGTATGAAGATCCAAATGTGGGAGCGGGCTTGTTGTGGCGAGCAAGCTTGCTTGCGCTGGGGTGTGAAGCGCCCCCAAAAAAAAGCCGGAGATTGCTACGCAATCAGCGGGAGCAAGCTCCCTCGCCACAGCAAGCCCGCTCCCACAAAAAGCACTCCTCTTATCTGTTAGTTACCGTTGGCACTGCCCTGGCTGCTGTCATCGCTCATGTCATAGCCATCACCGTCGCTGGTGCCGCTGTCACCTTCATTCTGATGCAGCACGCCACCGGTCTTCACCGTCGATTCACGCAGCGTCGAATTGAGCGCTGAGCGCGGCAGCGGGTTGCTGGTGGTGGTCGACAGTTCCTGGCGGAACGGGTTGACCAGCTTGGCGTTCAGGCGAATATCCTGGGACGACGCCCCCACCGACAGGTTGAAACTGTCCGCATCCACCACCCATTGCTTGCTCGCCACGTCGTAGTAAGCCAGCGAGCGGTCGTTGAGCTCGATGGTCACGCGCTTGCTCTCGCCAGGCTTCAAGAACACCTTCTTGTAGCCCTTGAGTTCCTTGATGGCGCGCTCCACTTTCGGGTTGTTCTGGCCCACGTACAACTCGGCGACTTCGGCGCCTGCCACTTTGCCGGTGTTGGCCAGGTCGAACGACACCTTGATCGGTGCACCGGCCACCGCCACCCCAGGGGTCACGCTGATATTGCTGTAGCCGAAGGTGGTGTACGACAAGCCATAACCGAACGGGTAGAGCGGCTTGATGCCTTTCTTCTCATAGCCGCGATAGCCCAGGAACAGGTCATCCTTGTAGCTCATCTCGGCCAGGGTTTCCTGGTTGTCGAATTTTGGGAAGGTCGCGTAGATCGGGTTGTCTTCGATGTTGCGTTCGATACTGATCGGCAGCTTGGCCGACGGGTTTACCTTGCCCAGCAGAATCTCCGCCAGGGCCTGGCCGCCGTTTTGCCCAGGGTAGAACGCATGCAGCGCGGCCGGTACCTGGTCGATCCAGTCGCTCATCTTCAAACCGGTACCGCCGTGCAGCGTGACCACGGTGTTCGGGTTGACCTTGGCGATGCTCTGGATCAGCAGGTTCTGGTACTCCGGCAAATCGAAGCTGTGGTCGAAGCCTTCACCCTCGTATTCGTTGCTGTTACCGGCTGCCACCAGCACGGCGTCGTACTGCGCCAGATCCTTGGGCGCGACCAGCGAGGCCCAGCTCATTTGCACGCCGACCAGGCCGCCCATGGTCGAGAGGTAGCCGTTGCGACGCGAGTATTCCAGCTTGATATCGACGGGTTTGCCGGCCTCCAGGTTGACCTTGGCAAACACCGGGATGGTCGGCGGGATGCTGTTGTTTGGCAGCGGCTTGCCGTCGCCGTTATCGAGGACTTTCTTGCCGTTGACATAGAGGCGCACCGCACCGTCGGCGCGGATCTTGAACACCTGTTCGCCGCTGACGGCTGGGGTGATCTGGCCGCTGTAGCGAATCGAAGTGGCGGCGGTATCGCCGTTCACCGGCAGGCTGTCGGTGGACCAGTCCAGGTCGACATGCGTGTCAGTGCGGCTGGCGGCCGGGTCACCGGACCAGTTGGTGTTGCTGAAGAACTCGGTCTTCAAGCCTTTGGCGCTGTTGCCATTGCTGTCGGCATGGGTCCAGGTCGAAGTGGCCGGGTCCAGGGACAGCCCGTCGATGAACTCGACCTTGGCGCCCGGCGCCAGTTGCTGCAGGCCGCTCAGCTCGCTGATGTAGTTAGCGGCCATGACGTTGGCACTGCCAAAACCGGTGGGTGGCGCGTACTTGGCCAGGGTGCCGACCACGGCGATGCGCTTGACCTTTTTCGCGTCCAGCGGCAGCAGGTTGTTCTGGTTTTTCAGCAGCACGATGCCTTCACGGGCGGCGTTCAGCGCTACGCGATTGCTGGTGGCGCTGTTCATGTTGTGGCTGGTCAGCGGTGCCTTGCTGTCGAACTTGTACAGGTAGATCTGCTTGAGAATGCGGCGCACCTTGTCATCGATGGTCGCGCTGCTCAGCTCGCCGCTGTCCAGGTACGGCTTGAGGATGGTGCTGTTCATCTGGTAGCCCATCATGTCCAGGTCGGTGCCGGCCTGTGCCGCTGGCAAACCGCTGACCACAGCGTTGTAGTCACTCTGCACGAAGCCGGGGTAGCCCCATTCGGTTTTCAGAATATCGCGCATCAGGTGCTTGTTCTGGCACGCGAATTCGCCGTTCACCTTTTGGAACGCGCACATCATCATCGCGACTTTGCTGTTCTTCGAGGCGGACTCGAACGGCGGCAAGGTCATTTCGCGCAGCACGCGCTCGCTGATGATTTCATCAAGGTGGAAGCGGTTGCTTTCCTGGTCGTTGGCGGCGAAATGCTTGGCATTGGCCCACACCCCGCGTGACTGAATACCGTTGATCAACGCCGGCCCGAGGCTGGCGCCGAGGAACGGGTCTTCACCGGACAAATACTCGAACGCACGGCCGCTGTATGGCATGCGATACAGGTTCACGCCGGGGCCGGTGACAAACTGATAACCGCCGCTGGCAGTGTCATAACCCAGGGCACGGCCCAGGTCGATGGCGCGGCGCGGGTTCCAGCTGGCGGCCAGGTTTGGCCCGGACGGGTAGACCACGCCTTGTGCGTTGCCTTCGCTAGTGTAGCGCACACCCACGCCGCCATCGGCGCCGTGAATCTGCGGGACACCGTACTGGGTCAGCGGCTTGACATCCCAGCCACCGGTGCCGCCGATGTAGGCGAGTTTTTCTTCCATGGTCATCTTGGCCAGGGTTTTGTCTGCGGCGTTTTCCGCACGGCTCACACGACCTTCATCCAGGGCAGGGCTGGTCGCCGCGTGCACCTGGGACACGGCCAGTGCCAGCAGGGCGAATGCCGACTGTGCACCGATCATTTTGCGTTTATTCATGGGTCTCTCCGACAACTGTTCAGTAAACATGGCGCGCCGAGAAGTGCGGGTTGCTGTGCACGCTCGTCACTTTTTTCTGGGCAATAGTTACCCGTGATCGCAATTTTTAACCGATGGCTAATTGCAACTATTTGGCGAATTACGCAGTTTTATAAGTGTAATAATTGTAGTGGTTATTGTTGTAAGTAGTGTCTAAGCGATATCACGAGATGGCATTTTGAACCGCGAAAACCGCATAATTAAGGCAATTCTTGCGGTTATAAGTCAAACGAAAGCTAATTTTTGCGTGAAATAAGAAATAATTTCTTACGTTTTGGAACTTGTGTTAAACCTACTAGTCGATTGGTTTAAGGAAATATGTCGTGGCATGGCTAACTAGTGGCATTGCTCGGTAGTTCTAAAGTGCCATGTCTTATACAAGCTGTAATACACACTGCTTTGGTGTAGGGTCTTGATCGAGTTCAAGGCGCCACTTGGGCTATCTGCTGTTTTTGATCTGGAGAAAGTTGATGAAGATTTCCTTGCTGGGTGCCGGTGTTGTACTGAGCGTCGCGCTGAGTGGCGCGGCGATGGCGGCTGAGTCCACGGACGCTGATGCGACATCCGGGGCCACCGATTCCACCGTGCTGACCCAGGCCCACGACGCCAAGGCGGCAAAAAAACAGAAGGCTGAAACCACCAAGGGTGGCCGGCCGCTGAACAGCAGCCAGACGACCGCGCCGAAAACGTCCAACTGACGGGAAAACGCGGACTCCTGTGGGAGCGGGCTTGCCCGCGATAGCGGTGTATCAGCCAGCATATTCGGCCCTGATCCACTGCCATCGCGGGCAAGCCCGCTCCCACAAGGGGTTTACACAGCCCTTTAGCACATCGCCCCTCAGATTTTTACCCATGTCCCAGCCCAGCCTTTCAACGCCCATCAATGCCTGCCAACTGCATATCCCGAACACCGAACAGGTGTGCGCGTGGTTGATGCAACAGGCCGGCTTGAAAACCGTCGACCTGGAGCGCGCCCGACGCCTGTCCCAGGAAGGCGGCGACAGCGAGTTGCTCGGCTTGCTGACGCGCCTCGGGCTGGTCTCCGAAGTGGAATTGGCCCGCGCCTGGGCAGACTTGCTCGGCGCACCGCTGCTGCTGGCGGATGCCGCGCCGCCGCTGCTGGACCCGTTGCCACAACTGACCGAGCGTTTCATGCGCCACTACCAGGTGGTGCCCGTGGGCTGGAGCCAGGGCGGCCTGCGGGTTCTGGCGGCGAACCCGTCGCTGGTGTACCCGTTCCAGGCTGTGGCCTATGCCTGTGGTGTGCCGGTGTGGTTGGCCGTGGGGCCGCGCAATGAAGTCGAGACGCTGATCGAGCGCTACTACGGCCAGGGCCGCTCAGCCATGGGCACCTTGATCGAAAACCTCGATGAGCAGGGCGGTGCACTGGAAGACATCGAACACCTCAAGGACATGGCCTCCGAGGCGCCGGTGATTCGCCTGGTCAACCTGATCCTGCAGCGCGCGGTGGAACAGCGCGCCTCGGACATTCATATCGAGCCGTTCGAAAACCAGTTGAAGGTGCGCTATCGCATCGACGGCGTGCTGCACGAAGCCGAGGCGCCGCCGTCGAGTTCCTCAGCGGCGGTGATTTCGCGGGTGAAAATCATGGCGCGCCTGGACATTGCCGAGCGGCGCCTGCCGCAGGACGGGCGGATCATGCTGCGTATCCAGGGCAAGGAGCTGGACTTACGGGTGTCCACGGTGCCCACCAGTTTTGGCGAGTCGGTGGTCATGCGCCTGCTCGACCGGCAGACCGTGCAGTTCGATTTCCAGAGCCTGGGCTTCGATGGCCAGCGCCTGGAAACCTTCCTGGAAGTGCTCGAACGGCCCCACGGCATCCTGCTCGTCACCGGGCCCACTGGCTCGGGCAAGACCACCACGTTGTACACCGCGCTGTCGCGCCTCAACACCGCCGAGCGCAAGATCATCACGGTCGAAGACCCGGTGGAATACCAGCTTGAAGGCATCAACCAGATCCAGGTCAAACCCGCCATCGGCCTGGACTTTGCCGGCGCGCTGCGCTCCATCGTGCGTCAGGACCCGGACGTGATCATGATCGGTGAAATCCGCGACCTGGAAACCTGCCGCATCGCGATCCAATCGTCCCTCACCGGCCACCTGGTGCTGTCGACCCTGCACACGAATAGCGCGGCGGCGAGTATCACGCGGCTGCTGGATATGGGCGTCGAGAGCTACCTGATCGCCTCGACGGTCAATGGCATCCTCGCCCAGCGTCTGGTGCGGCGCCTGGACCCGACCACGCGCGAAGCGTTCGAAGCACCCGCGGAGTTGATCGCCGAACATGGCCTGGATCGGTTTACCGAGCAGCGCCCGATCATGCTCTATCGCCCCCGCGCCGATGCAGCGGGCGGTGGCTACCACGGTCGCAGCGCAATCACCGAACTGCTGGTGATGAACGACGAACTGCGCAGCCTGTTGATGCGCCAGGCCGACGCCGCCACCCTTGAACAGGCCGCCCGCCGTGGCGGCCTGCGGACCTTGCACGAAGAGGGCCTGCGCCAGGCCGTGGCGGGTGTCACCTCGCTCGAAGAAGTGCTGCGCGTCACCCGTGGGGAGGGCGCGTGAGCCTGTTCAAATACCGCGCCCTCGACAGCCAGGGCCAGGCGCAAAACGGCACCCTGGAAGCCAAGGACCACGCCGCTGCCGTCGCCGCCTTGCACAAGCGCGGCTTGCTGTTGTTGCAGATCGATGCGGCGGGGGGCCAGGGGCTGCGCAAGGCCTTTGGCCGTGGCCAGTTGAACGGCGCGGCACTGGTCAGTTTCACCCAGCAACTGGCCACGCTGTTGGGCGCCGGCCAACCGTTGGAGCGCTCGCTGGGCATCCTGCTCAAGCAGCCTGGCCAGCCGCAGACCCGCGCGTTGATCGAGCGCATCCGCGAACACGTCAAGGCCGGCCGACCGTTATCCAAGGCGCTGGAGGAGGAGGGCGGCCAGTTCTCGCCGTTGTACCTGAGCATGGTGCGTGCGGGTGAGGCGGGCGGCGCCCTGGAGGACACCCTGCGCCAGCTCAGCGATTACCTGGAGCGTAGCCAGTTGCTCAGGGGCGAGGTGATCAACGCCCTGATCTACCCGGCCTTCCTGGTCGTGGGCGTGCTCGGTTCGCTGGCCCTGTTGCTGGCCTACGTGGTGCCGCAGTTCGTGCCGATCTTCAAGGACCTGGGCGTGCCGATTCCGCTGATCACTGAAGTGATTCTGGCGCTTGGCCAATTCCTCGGTGCCTATGGCCTTGCGGTGTTGGCCGGTTTGATCGTGACGATCTGGACACTCGCCGCCCGCCTGCGCGACCCGCAGCGCCGCGAAAAATACGACCGCCGCGTGTTGGGCATTCGCATCATCGGCCCGCTGCTGCAGCGGGTCGAAGCCGCGCGACTGGCCCGCACCCTTGGCACCTTGCTCAGCAACGGCGTGGCCCTGCTGCAAGCCTTGGTGATCGCCCGGCAGGTTTGCACCAACCGCGCCCTGCAAGCGCAAGTCGCCCAGGCTGCCGAGTCGGTGAAGGGCGGCGGCACCCTGGCGAGTGCCTTCGGCAGCGAGCCGCTGCTGCCCGATCTGGCCCTGCAAATGATTGAAGTCGGCGAACAGGCCGGCGAACTCGACAGCATGCTGCTCAAGGTCGCCGATGTGTTCGACGTCGAAGCCAAGCGCGGCATCGACCGCTTGCTGGCCGCCCTTGTGCCATCCCTGACCGTGGTCATGGCGGTGCTGGTGGCGGTGATCATGCTGGCGATCATGCTGCCGCTGATGAGCTTGACCAGCAATATATGAACCCTTGAGGACTGCACCTATGCGCCATACCCGATTCAAACCCGCCCGCCGCCAGGGCGGTTTTACCTTGCTGGAAATGCTCGCGGTGATCGTGCTGCTGGGCATCGTCGCGACCATCGTGGTGCGCCAGGTCGGCGGCAATGTGGACAAGGGCAAATATGGCGCGGGCAAGGCGCAACTCGCCAGCCTGAGCATGAAGATCGAAAGCTATGGCCTGGACGTCGGTTCGCCGCCCAAGACCCTGCAGCAATTGGTCGACAAACCCGGCAACAGCGCCGGCTGGGCCGGGCCGTACGCCAAGCCGTCAGACCTCAAAGACCCGTTCGGCCATGCCTTCGGCTACCGCTTCCCCGGTGAACACGGCGCCTTTGACCTGATCTTCTACGGTCAGGACGGCCAACCCGGTGGCGAAGGCTACAGCGCCGACCTGGGCAACTGGGAATAACCCGCTAACATGATCAGCCCCCAACGCGGCTTTACCCTCCTGGAAATGCTGGTGGTGATCGTTTTGATCAGCATCGCGGCCGGGTTGGTGGGGTTTGGCCTGCAACAAGGCCTGCGTGCGGCGAAAGAGCGCCAGGCCGTGGGGCAGATGGTCGAGGCGTTGCGGGCTACGCGGGCGCGGGCGATTGTCAGCGGCAGTACAGAAAAAACCCTGTTCGACCTGCACGCGTTGAGCTTCCAGGCGCCGGGTCGACCGTTGAAACACTGGCCGGCCGACCTGCAAGTGACCCTGCACACCGCCGAGCACGCAGGCGCCGCGATCGAGTTCTACCCCGATGGCAGCTCCACCGGCGGCAACCTGCTGCTGACCAATGGCAGCCGGCGTTGGCGCATCGATATCGGCTGGCTGACCGGCAGCGTGCAGTCCAAGGCGCTGCCATGAAGCACCAGGGCGGTTTCACGTTGCTGGAGATGCTCGCCGCGCTGACGCTCATGGCGATCTGCAGCAGCGTGCTGCTGGTTGCGTTCGGCCAGAGCGCGCGTTCGCTGTTGCAGGTTGCGCACAGCGACCGGCTTACCCACGCCGCCGTCAGCGTGCTGGACCAGGAAGCCACGGGGCCGCTGGCCAATGGTGTGCGCCACGGCGATCTGGACGGCGTCGCCTGGCAATTGCGCATTGCCCAGCAGCCCACCCGTATCGGCCAGCCACAGCTGTTTCGCCTCGACCTCAGCGTCAGTGAAGGCCCGCGCAACGCCAGTTTCAGTACCTTGAAACTGCGCGCAGCCAGCGACAAGGCAGGCCTGTGAAGCCGCGTCAGCAGGGCTTCACCTTGCTCGAGATCATGATCGTGCTGAGCTTGCTGGGCGTCTTGCTGGTGCTGGTCGGCGGCGCGTTGCTGGGGGCCAATCGTGCGGTGCTCAAGGCGCAGCGCTACACGGTCAGCCTGGATGAAATGCGCGCCGCGCAGCAGTTTTTGCGTACCTCCATCAGCGAGGCGCTGCCCTTGGACGTCACCGAGGACGACAGCCAGACCGATGGGTTTTTCGCCGGTGGCCCGCAGCGCATGCAGTTTGTCGCGACCTTGCCCGGCGTGCTCGGTGGCGGGATCCAGCGCTTCACCTTGCAGTTGGCCGGCGCCGAGGCGCAGCGCGATTTGCAGGTGGCGTTCGCGCAGTTTGAGTCTGCGGCGCAGGTCAGCGTGCCGGCCTCGCGCAGTGAGCCGCAGGTGTTGTTGAAGGGGGTCGAGGACCTGCAATTCAGCTACCGCGGCCTGTCGCCCAAGGGCCAGGCCACCGGCTGGATCAGCGAGTGGCCGTGGACCAAGCGCTTGCCGTATGCGGTGCGCATCGCGGCCCGTGTGAATGGACCGGTGCCCTGGGTGACCCAAGTGGTTGCGTTGCGCTTGAACCTGTCGGGCGGGGCACCGGAATGATCAGGCATCAGCGTGGCGTGGCCCTGTTGGTGGTGCTGTGGGTGCTGGCGTTGCTCAGCCTGTTGCTGGGCGGCCTGGCCGGCTGGGTGCAACTGGAAACGCGCCAGGCCGCCTGGCACCGCCAGCACACCCAGGCCGTGTTGGCCGCCGAGGCAGGCGTGGCGCTTGCGATGCAAGGGCTGGCCGACCCGATGCAACGTAAGCAGTGGGTGGCCGACGGGCGAGAAATCCCGCTGGTGTTTGACGATGCACAGCTGCACGTGAGCCTGCACAGCGAGCGCGGCAAGTTGTACTTGAACAGCGCCGAGGTCGCCGACTTCGCCCGCCTGGCCCTGGCCTGCGGTGCCACCCAAACCCAGGCCAACCAGCTCGCCAGGGACTTGGACGTGCGGCGCAACCAAGGCCTGGCGCCGTTTCGGGTAGTCGAAGAACTGCGGCAACTGCCGGGCATGACCCAGGCGCTCTACAGCGCACTGGTGCCCGAGATCAGCCTGTGGAGCGGCCTGGATCGGCCTGATCCGGCGTTCGCCAGTGCTTTGATGCGCCGCGCGCTGAACCTGCCGCACCAGAGCGCGGTAGGAGCCGACCCCGGCGAAGTGCTGGTGGTCAGCAGCCGCGCGCAACGGCCCGGCGGTTACCACGCCCGATTGCAAGCCACGGTGTTATTGAGCCCCGCGCAAGGCAGCGCACAACCTTATCGAGTCCTACGTTGGCAAGAATGAACGATCACTTAACCGCACGGCTTCAGTGGCTGACGGAGCCCATCACCCAACGCTGGCGCGGCAGCCTGCTGCAACTGGGCTGGCGCCTGTGGCTCAAGGAACTGCGTGGCTGCCTGCCGGCGTGGCTGTCGCTGCAGGACATTCCCGAGCATTGCTATCGCTGGCCGTTGACCGCACCCGTGGCAAAACCCGCTGGCGAAGCACGCCAGGTGTTGCTGCTGGCACCCGATGCGGTGCTGGTGCAAACCCTGCAATTGCCCCCGGCGGCAGCGCGCAACCTGGCGACGGTGGTCGGCTATGAGCTGGACCGCTTTACTCCGTTTGACGCCGCCCAACTGTACTTTGTCGCGCGCCAGGAACGCCGCACACCCACGCACGTGCACGTCACGCTGGTGGCGATCCTGCGCGAGCGCCTGGACCCGATTCTCAATGAGTGTGCGGCCCTCGGATTGCACCCCCATGCGGTGGATGTGGACACTGGCGCAGGCGCGCCCATGGGCATCGACTTGCTGCCGGCACCCTTGCGCCCGCGCCAGCGCCCACAGGGCAAGGGCTTGCAGCGCAGCCTGCCGTGGCTGTGCGGTGCCTTACTGATTGCCGCGATGCTGCTGTGGCTCAACGACCGCCAGCGCGTGCTGGAGGCCATGCAGCACAGCGTGCGCGAGCAGAAAGCCCAGGTTGCCGAGGTCCAGGCCCTGCGTCAGCAACTGCTCACCACCCGTGGCGCGGCGCAGTACCTGATCCGCCGCAAGGCAGCCCAACCGCCGTTGTCGGCGCTGCTCAACGAGCTGACCGCTTGCCTGCCATCCGACACCTGGATCGACCAGTTGGAGGTCAATGACGGCGCCGACGTGTCCTTCTCCGGGCAAAGCGCCAAGGCCAGTGCCTTGATCACGCGGATCAAGGGCTGCCACAGCCTGGAAAACGCCCAGTTCGAAGGGGTTATCCAACCCGATGCGCAAACCGGCAAGGATCAGTTTTCCTTGCGCGCCCACCTGCACCAGGAGGCCGCCGATGCGCCGACCACTGACACCCCGTGAACGCCGTGGCGCCGCCCTGATCGGCCTGGCCCTGGTGCTCGGCCTCGGTTATTGGCTGTTGATCGACAGCTGGTTCGCCGGTCCCTTGCGCGACATGGGCGAGCAGGCCGAGCAGCTACGTGAGCAACAACAACGCTACGCCGGCGTGTTGCGCCAGGGCGCCAGCCTGCGCCAACAGCTTGAGCTCGCACGGCAGGACCCGGCCAGCAGCACCAGCCTGTTGCCCGGCGATGACCCCAGCGCCGTCGCGGCCGACCTGATGCAGCGCATCGCCGACCTGATCAACAGCCGCGCCGGCCTCGGTGGCGGCTGCAGCCTGACCCAACGCATGCCCATCACCCCGGAGCAGGATGACGCCGAGCCGTATCGCCAGGTCAAAGTCAGCCTGACCCTCAACTGCGCCATCGAACCCTTGACCGCGATCCTGCATGAACTGGAGTACCAGCGGCCGTTCCTGTTTGTCGATGAGATGAGTATCCGCCGCCCGCCCAACGCACCTGCCAGTGGCGGTGCCGGCCAGCTGATCGTGCATTTGCTGGTGCGCGGCTACCTGCAGCCGGCCGCCGCACAGCAGGTGCGCCAATGATCCCTGCATTGCGTCCTCTGGAATGGCTGTTGCTCGGTGTGTCCGCGCTGCTCGGCCTGTTGATGGTCGGCATCCTCAGCAGCATTGGCGATGCGCCGCAGTGGTTGCCGCCGCCTGACCCTGATGCGCGCGCTAACACCTCGGCCAACGCGCTGGTGGCCCCGAGTGCGACCCTGGAAAGCCTCGCCGGCACCTGGCAAGCCCCCTTGTTCAGCCCCGACCGCAGCCCTGATCGCGCGGTCGGCCAGGCGGCCGTCTCCAGCCTGTCGAGCCTGACGCTGACCGGCATCGTCCTGGAGGGCAACCTGCGCGTTGCACTGCTCAAACGCAGCGACGGCCCGCCGCTGAAAGTCCACCAGGACCAGACCCTGCCCAACGGCTGGCGCCTGGAACAACTGACACCCCGCGAAGCGCGCTTTGTGCTTGACGGCCGCACGCAGACCCTGAGCCTGCGCGCGCCGCGTTTGCCCGCGCCGTCCACGACACCCCCGATTACCCTTCCTCACGAGTCCGCCCCTTGATCGATACCTTCCCCGGCGCTTTGCGCACCACCGTGTTTTGCCTGGCTACCGCCGTTTCCCTCGGTGGCTGCGGGACATTTCCTGAGCACCTCGACCCGGACGAAGCCCTGTTGCACGAGGCGATGCAAGGCACTGGTTCGCAACGCCCGCCAGTGGACCCGGCCAGCGAACAGGCCCCGGTCGACAGCGGCCAACCCCAGGCGAAGACGCCCCCTCAACGCCAGTTGATTCGTGGCAATCAGCAGTTCGTGCGCGCGCCGGCAGCAGCGCCGGCAAGGAAGGAGGAGGGCAGCGGTGACATCGTGTTCAACTTCGCCGACCAGCCGATCGAAGCGGTGATCAACAGCGTGATGGGCGACCTGCTGCACGAAAACTACAGCATCGCCCAGGGTGTGAAAGGCAACGTCAGCTTTTCCACCTCCAAACCGGTGAACAAGCAACAGGCCTTGTCGATTCTGGAAACCCTGTTGTCGTGGACCGACAACGCGATGATCAAGCAAGGCAACCGCTACGTGATCCTGCCCGCCAACCAGGCGGTGGCGGGCAAGCTGGTGCCAGAGATGCGCGTGTCGCAGCCGTCCAGCGGCCTGTCGGCGCGGCTGTTTCCGCTGCGCTATATCTCGGCCACCGAGATGCAGAAACTGCTCAAGCCGTTCGCCCGCGAAAATGCATTTTTGCTGGTCGACCCGGCGCGCAATGTGCTGAGCCTGGCCGGTACTCCAGAAGAATTGGCTAATTACCAGGACACCATCGACACCTTTGATGTGGACTGGCTCAAGGGCATGTCGGTGGGCGTGTTCGGCCTGCAACGTGCGTCGGTGGCCGAGCTGATGCCCGAGCTGCAGAAAATGTTCGGGCCCGACAGCGGCATGCCCCTGGCGGGCATGGTGCGGTTCCTGCCGATCGAGCGGACCAACTCGGTGGTCGCGATCTCGTCACAGCCGCAGTACCTCAGTGAAGTGGGTGACTGGATTCACACCATCGATGAAGGCGGCGGCAACGAGCCGCAGATGTACGTCTACGATGTGCGCAATATGAAGGCCACCGACCTCGCCAAGTACCTGCGGCAGATCTACGGCACGGGCGCGATCAAGGATGACACGCCGGCCAAGGTTGCCCCCGGTTTGCGCACGGCGACCCTGTCTTCGCCGGGCACCAACAGCACGTCCGGCAGCACGCCTGGTGGCCTGAGTAACAACCTGAATAACAGCCAGCCCGCCGCTGATGATGAGGATCAGGAACCGGAAGCCGAGCAGGGCAGCGCCGAGCAGGGCATGGGCGAAGACGCTCCGGCCAAAAGCCTCGACGCCGGCACCCGCATCACCGCGCAGAAAAGCAGTAACCAACTGCTGGTACGCACGCGCCCGGTGCAGTGGAAAGAGATTGAATCGGCGATCAAACGTCTCGACAACCCGCCGCTGCAAGTGCAGATCGAGACGCGCATCCTCGAAGTCAAGCTTACCGGCGAACTGGACCTTGGCGTGCAGTGGTACCTGGGCCGCCTGGCCGGCAATTCCACCAGCACCACCGTGGGCAACACCGCCGGCAGCCAGGGCGCCCTTGGCGGTGGCGGCGCGGGCCTGGGGGCAGCGGACTCGTTGTTCTACTCCTTTGTCAGCTCCAACCTGCAAGTCGCCTTGCACGCCCTCGAAACCAACGGCAGCACCCAAGTGCTGTCGGCGCCGTCGCTGGTGGTGATGAACAACCAGCCGGCGCAGATTCAGGTGGGCGACAACATTCCCATCAGCCAGACCACGGTCAACACCGGCACCTCCGACACCACCTTGAGCAGCGTTGAATATGTGCAGACCGGGGTGATCCTCGACGTCGTGCCGCGGATCAATCCGGGTGGCCTGGTGTACATGGATATTCAGCAGCAGGTCAGTGATGCGCAGGATCAGGCGTCGTCGAGTAATGACACGCAGACTAATCCGCGTATTTCCACGCGGTCGGTGTCGACTCAGGTGGCCGTGCAGAGTGGGCAGACGGTGCTGCTGGGGGGGTTGATCAAGCAGGACAATGCGGAGTCGGTGAGTGCGGTGCCGTATCTGGGGAAGATTCCGGGGTTGCGGTGGTTGTTTGGGAATACCAGTAAGTCCAAGGATCGGACCGAGTTGATTGTGCTTATTACTCCGCGGGTCATCACCAGTAGCAGCCAGGCGCGGCAGGTGACGGATGATTATCGGCAGCAGATGCAGTTGTTGAAGCCGGCTAACTGAAGGAACGTGATCAATTGACTGAAAATCATCGACTCTTGGCAATCACTTCGCCCATGTATTGATTCAAATCGCGGAAATCGTTAACCCTCCAAGTGAACGGCGGTAGCTTTACGCCGTTCTCTCGCAACGTTCTGGGGATCAAGTCTCCATTGGGGCGAAGTATGATCGAAGAGACGATCACGCCCGGATAATCATGCAGTCGCTTTTTGAAAGCGGCTGTTGTCAGGTCAGGTGTAGGCGGGTTGCTTTTATTGGCCAGTGGCCCAGTACCTTTGATATCCGCTCCGTGGCACATCGCACAGCGCTGCACATAGAGATTTCGTCCGTTGGTGTTATCTGCGAAGGCCAGGGATGTGTGTGCCAGCGATAAAATGCCGAGCGAAGCGATGAACACTATTTTCATTTCCATATGGCCTTGTTGTGTCGAATGGCGAACAACTCATTGAACAAATAGTACACCTGCCTGTTGTTATTTTTATGAGAAAAATCCTACAGATAGGCGGGATTTTTCATTCTTCTAGTCGATATTTTTCCTCCTAGGATGGCGCGCTCGCTTGATCGCAAGCGAGACGGCAAGGGCCGCTCCATCGGTCCTGCAGCCATAAGAACATGCTTAGGAGTCAACACATGAAGATGACCAGTGTGAGCAAACGCCTGCGCCGCTCGGCCTGGGCCGTGATCGTCGCCGGTGCATTGGCAGGCTGTGCTACGCCGCAGCCGCCTGCGGCAAAAATCTCCCTGGCGCGTGATTCGGTTGGGCGCGCCTTGGCGGCGCAAGCGACCCAGTTCGCCCCGCTGGAGATGAAAACCGCCCAGGACAAACTGGCACGCATGGAGCAAGCCATCGGCGAAAAAAATTACGTCCAGGTCGACGCCTTGGCCGATCAGATCGAAGCCGATGCCGGCCTGGCCGAAGCCAAGGCCACTGCGGTGCGTAAACAACAGGTCTTGAAGCAGGCGCGGGAGGGCATCCAGGTGCTCAAGCAGGAAATGCTCAACGCCCCCGCGACTACTCACTGAGGATCTTGCCATGCGTACCACTCTCGTCATTCCTGTTCTTTCGGCCCTGGGCCTGGCCTTGGCCGGCTGCGCTACGCCACCGGAAAACCCGCAACTGCTGCAAGCGCGCAGCCAGTTCTCCAGCCTGCAGCAAAAGCCTGAGTCCAACACCCTGGCGGCGGTTGAAACGCGCATCGCCTCCAACGCACTGGACCGCGCCAACCAGTTGTCACTGCACAGCCGTACTGACCCGCAGATCGATCAGCTCGCGTACCTCGCGACGCAGAAAATCGCCCTGGCTGAGCAGACCATCGTCGGTCGCAAAACCGATGCGCAACTCGACAACATCGCGGTCGACCGTACCCAGGTGCAACTCGACGTTCGCACTGCGCAGCTCAAGGCCTTGCAGGCGATGAAAGCGCAGCCTACCGAACGTGGCCAGGTCGTCACCTTTGGCGATGTGCTGTTCGATACCGGCAAGGCTGAGTTGAAGCCGGGCAGCCAACGGGATTTCCAGGGGCTGGCGAACTTCCTGTTGCAGAACCCGGAGCGCCAGGTACGCGTTGAAGGTTTTACCGACAGCACCGGTGGCGATGCTTACAACCAGAGCTTGTCCGAGCGCCGTGCCCAAGCGGTTGCCCGTGGCCTGCAACGCCTCGGCGTCGGGGCTGAACGTATTGCAGTGATGGGCTACGGCAAGCAGTTCCCGGTCGCCGATAACCTCAGCGCGCCGTCACGCCAGTTGAATCGCCGTGTGGAAGTGATTGTGTCCAACGATGCGTCGGCGGTCAGCGCTCGTCGCTAAGCGGGCGGGTTGTTCGATGTGGCAGTTGTCGCGCCCCGGCGCGGCATGCCCATGAACCGGGAGCGGCACTGCCGCTCTCGGACTTGACGCTTGCCAGTCGGTAACGTGTATCAGCCGAAGCCAACGATGGCTTTGGTTTCCAGGTATTCCTCAAAACCATAGATACCGTACTCGCGCCCATTTCCCGAGCGCTTGTAACCGCCGAAGGGCGCCATGGGGTTCCAGGCCGGGTAGTTCAGGTGCACTTGCCCGGCGCGAATGCGCGAGGCGACGGCACGCGCAAGCTCAAGGTCTTGCCCCTGAACATGGGCACCCAGCCCGTAAACCGTGTCGTTGGCGATAGCGACTGCTTCATCGACTGTGTCATACGCAATGATGCAGAGCACCGGGCCGAATATTTCCTCTTGAGCAATGCGCATGGCAGTGGCCACTTCAGAGAACACAGTCGGTCGGGTATAGAAGCCCTTTGCAAAACCCCGCACACGCCCTGGCCCACCGCACAGCAGTTTTGCACCCTCGTCGAGGCCAGCGGCGATCATTGCTTGCACGCGATCGAATTGTGCGCGGTTGGCGATGGGGCCCAGTTGCGTCTCTTCCAATTGCGGGTCACCCACGATGAGTGCATTGGCAGTCTGCGCGGCCAGTGCCTCGACCTCCGCCAGGCGGTTTCTGGGCACAATCATTCGGGTCGGCGCGCTGCACGATTGCCCGACATTGCGAAACGCTGACATCACGCCCAGCGGCACAGCCTTGGCGAAATCTGCATCGGGCAATAGCAGGTTTGGCGACTTGCCGCCCAATTCCTGTGTGACCCGTTTCACTGTAGGCGCGGCGGCTTGTGCAACCAGTGCGCCGGCGCGGTTTGAGCCGGTGATTGAAATCATGTCGATATCGGGGTGGGCCGCGATGGCTGCACCCACGTCGGGACCGCTGCCGTTGACTAGGTTGAACACACCGGGCGGCAAGCCGGCGTCGTGCAATAGTTGTGCAAAGAGCAGGGCGCTCAGGGGGGACAGTTCGCTGGGTTTCAAGACCACGGTGCACCCGGCGGCGATGGCCGGGGCGACTTTTGCGGTGATTTGATACAGCGGCCAATTCCACGGCGTGATGAGACCGCACACCCCGATAGGTTCGCGTTCGATCGCCGTGCCGTCTTCCACCGTCCGAAAGCGGTAGCTGGCCAGCAGGTCACGTGCGACGCGAACGTGCTCGGCCGCCAGCGGCACCTGCATGGCCCGCGCAAAACTGATGGCAGCGCCCATCTCCAGAGAAAGCGCCTGCGCCAGCGCCTCTTTGCGCTCAAGGATCAACTCATGGATTTTCCCGAGGATTTGCGCGCGCGACTCGACGGAGCGCGCCGACCACTCGGGGAACGCTGCACGCGCCGCCGCGACCGCACGGTCGACATCCTCGGCCGAGCCGCGCGCTACCTCGGCTACCACCTCTTCAGTGGCCGGGTTGACCACCGGCAAACTGGCCGGGACGGCAGGGGGCGTCCAACGGCCGTTGATATAAAACTGCTGAGACGTTGGCAGATCAACGCGGTCGTTATTCGAAGAGTGTGTGGTCATCCAACGAGCTCCTTGGAGCGGTGATAAGCGCTGCGAACAGCGGGGCCGGGCGTCTGGATACGCTACCAAAACGGCCCAGGCAAAAGATGCCGTTGTTCAAGCCTGCAAGGAATAATCTGCCGTATCCGGCGGGCTGGCCTTGCATCATGCTGAGCCCTAGCCGATCGCTTGAGTCACCAGCGCAAATTGTTGGATCCCGTCGCGCGATTGCGGCGGCACGCCCAGTACCATCCGCGGCGCCCGATCAACGCACGGCAGCCCCAGGCTTTCCAACCAGTCGGCCAACCCGCACTCGCTGAGAATGTCGAAGCGCACAAACGCACCAGGAATCAACTGCAGCAGGTGGCTGATCAACTGTCGGGTGGTCCAGGTCCTGCGCGACCACCGGACCAATGATATGGCCGCGACCAAAGCGACGGAGCAGGGCGCAACCCTTCAGGTGCCCGTCTACATCGATGCCGACGACGTGCTCGGCCGTTGGCAGCAGATCGTTGAGGACTGCGGTACGGTCCAGTCCACTGCCGGCATTGGCCAATTCAATCACCTGAGGGTAATCGGCCAGGTTTAACGCACGACATTTTGCAAAGGGCGCCGGCGTCTGCGGCACCCCTTGGTGTTGCTGAATACGCGCGAAGTCAACGAACCCCATGCTTGCATACAGCGGCGCGCCTGACTCGGTGGCGTTGAGGATCGGCGTGCGCGGCGCCGCGGCGTCCAGGCACCGCTGCATCAACTGGCGGCCGATGCCTTTGCCTTGATGTTGATCGCTCACGATCACCAGGCCGATGGAGGAATAGGCGCCTTGGTGGCAAGCGAACGCTACGCCCACCAACTGCCCCGCATGCTCGGCGACAAAGCCTTCCGACGTGCGCTGCACCATGGCCCAGTCTTCCTCGCGGTGCGGCCATTTAAGGTGCACCGAGAGCGCGTGGGCGGCGGGCATGTCTGCCGCGGTAGCCGTGCGGTACGCATAGGCGTGGGTCATATGAGTTTTCCTGTGCTGAGAAGGCTTGTGGACAGCTGCGCTGTAAGCGATGGCTGCGTGAACCGGCGGATATCGAAGGGACTGATCAAGGTGCTGGTACTGCCGGTGCTGATCAATTCGGCCATGACATCGCCGACGCCGGGGCCGAGCTGGAAGCCATGGCCGCAGAAACCAAACGCATAAAACAGCCCGTCCACCATACCGCTTGGGCCCATCACCGGCAGCGAGTCCGGTGTGTAGCTCTCGATGCCGCTCCACACGCGGATGATGTTGAGATTCTCGGCGCCTGGCAAAAGTCGGCGCATCTGCCGCATTTGGTTAAGCAAACTTTCCGGCTTGAAAAACGCCCGTCGGTTGACCATATCCGGGGCGCAACGGTTACCACCCCCGATGATGATGTTGCCACGTGGGATCTGCCGGAAGTAGATCACCTCTTCCTTGATTTTGGTGAACACGCCAATCACGGTCGGCAAGGCGTAGGGCACTGGTTCAGTGACGGACATCTGCGGGCCGTTGGGTTCCAGCGGCACCGGCTCACCGAATTGCTCGGACAACCGGGCTGCCCAGGCGCCGGCGGTAATCAGCAATTGCTCGGCGGCGAACAACTGCCCATCGGTGGTGGTGACGTGGAACAGGCCGTTGACCTTCTGCACGTCGGCCACTTCGGTTCTTTCCTCGATTCGCGCCCCTAGGCGACGCGCCGCACGGGCAAACGCCGGGGCGGCCAGGCGTGGGTTGGCGTGACCGTCGTGGGGCGCGTAGGAACCGCCCTTGACCTCCGGGCCAAGGAAGCCGAAGCGTTGATGCAGCTCGGCGCCGCGATAGATTTTCAAGTCCAGTTGCACCGCTTCCGGCGCGGCGGCATAGGCCTCCAACTCGGCGATTTCGTCTTCGCGGTAACACACGCGCATGTGGCCACTGGGGATGAATTCGAGGTCATCGTCGATCAGTTCCGGCAGGCGCTTCCACAGCGCCCAGGAACGGTTGGCCAATTCAAGCTGCCCCAGGTAGCGCCCCTGGCGACGGACGTTGCCGAAGTTGACGCCGCTGGCGTATTGACCAATCTGATCGCGCTCCAGCAGCGTCACCGCACGGCCGCGCCGGCTCAGGAAAAACGCCGATGAGGCGCCCATGATGCCGCCGCCAATGATCAAGACATCACTTTTTTGCGCGTTCATGAAGGCTCCTCTTGTGCGCCTCGGGCCACGGCTTCGATTTCGATCAGGTAACCATGGTGCAACATCGGGACCGGTACCACGGCGCGGGCTGGCCGGTGCTCGCCCAAATAGTGTGCATAAATGCGGTCAAACGCCGGCCAATGTTCTATCCCGACCACATACACCGTCACTTTGAGCAGGTCGCGGGGGCTCAGCCTGGCTTCCCTGAGGATCGCTATCAGGTTGTCGAGGGCAATCGACGCCTGAATCTCAAACGGTTGATCGGCGCTGTGCTCGCCATTGGCGCGTACCGGCAATTGCCCGGACACGTACATCACGCCGGCGTGGACCACCGCCTGCGAATAGTGCCCGCCCGGCGCTGCCGCGTCTGCGGTATGAATCACCTCTGGATTACCAGCCATGCAAGCGACTCCATGTATGCACCGCGCCGTCGGCGTCGAGGGCGTGATAGTCCGGGAACTGCGCGCCGGTGGCGCAGGCATGGTTGGGCAGGATGCGCAGGCGACTGCCGATAGGGAAGCGCGCGGCAAGCGCGTCACTGTTGGCGGCGCCCAGGGTGATGATGCCATGTTCCTGGTTGGCGCCCGTGACCAGCGCCCCGTCGATCCAGTCGCCCGCTTCGGTACACACTTGGCCATAGCCAAAGTCCTGGCGCTGACGCTGCGTGCCGCGGTCACGGCTCATGGCCATCCAGCCGGCGTCCGTGATGATCCAGCCTTTGTCCGGCTGATGGCCGATCACGGTGGTCAGCACGCTCAACGCCAATTCGTCTGCCCGGCATACGCCAATGTTGTGCATGACCAGGTCGAAGAACACATAGACGCCTGCGCGCACTTCGGTGACGCCGTCGAGGTTGAGCGCCGATAGCGCGGTGGGCGTGGAACCGATGCTGACTTCAGGGCACGCCAACCCGGCTGCGCGGATGCTCTCGGCGGCGCGCACGCAAAGGTCGCGTTCCTGTTCGGCCAACGCTTGCAGGGCTTCAAGGGTGTCCAGTTCGTAACTGGAACCGGCGTGGGTCATCACACCGCGCAGGCGCATACCGCCGCCGCCGCTGAGGATGGACGCGACATCGATAAGCGCAGGGTCTTCAGCGGCCAGGCCGGAGCGATGGCCGTCGCAGTCGATTTCAATCCACACGTCGAAGCGTTCATCGTGTTGCTGGGCGAACGCGACGATGGCCTGGGCACCTCTGACGCTGTCGGTGAGCACGCTCAGGTCGCAACCGTTGCGCCGCAGTGCCAACGCCTGGGGTAATTTGCCCGGTGCAATGGCAACGGCGTAGAACACATCGCGGATGCCTTGGGTGAAGCAATGCTCCGCTTCTTTCAAGGTGGAAACCGTGACGCCGCTGGCCCCCGCAGCGAGCTGCGCCTCGATCACGGGCAGGCACTTGCTGGTTTTGATGTGGGGGCGCAAGCGCACGCCGAGGCTGTCCATGCGTTGCTGCATACGCTGGATATTGCGCTGCATTCGCGGGACATCGATGAGCGCTGCTGGCGTGTCGAGAGAGGCAATCGGCGTGGGCATGACGGGACTCGGATGGCTGGGTACGGCAACACTCTACTCAGGCATCCTTAAGGTGTGGTTCAATCCAGGCTCATCAATCATTAAGTAAAATTGAATGATCTCCATCGAAGACCTGCGTCTCGCCGTGACGCTTGCACGTTCGGAGTCGCTGAGTGCAGCGGCCAGGGCGCTGAACGTCTCGCCGCCGGCGCTCTCCATGCGCCTGCGTAAGTTGGAGACGCTGCTGGGGCTGACCCTGGCCAATCGCGATGCGCGGCGCCTTAGCCTTACCGCCGATGGCGAGCGGTTTTCGCGTGAAAGCGCGCTGCTGCTGGAACAACTCGAGGCGCTCCCGGAGTCGTTCAGGCAAAAGGACGAGAGGCTGGTGGGCACGTTGCGGCTGGCGGCGCCGTTTGGCTTTGGTCGACAGCGACTCGCGCCGTTGCTGGCGCGTTTTATACGCTTGCATCCGCAGCTTTGCCTGCACTTGGATTTGCGTGAGACGCCCTGGCCTGACCGGCATGACAGCGACGCAGTGATTCACATCGGCCACCTCAATGACAGCCTGTGGACGGCCCGGCAACTGTCGCCGAACCAACGCTGGTTATGCGCGAGCCCGGCTTATCTGCAAGCGCAGGGCGTGCCGTCGACGCCGGACGAGCTCACGGCGCATCGCTGCATTTGCATTCGTGAAAATGATGAAGACGTCACGCTGTGGCATATGCGCAAGGGCCAGGGGCGCAAGACGCTGCGCATCGAGCCCGTCTTGTTGAGCAACGATGGCAGCGTCGCCCGGCGCTGGGCCGAGCAAGGGCTGGGGTTGGTGCTGCGTTCGCAGTGGGACGTGAGCGACGCCATCGCCAACGGCAGCCTGGTACGGGTACTGGCCGATTGGAGTTTCGACAGCGCGCCGGTCAACCTGCTGGTGCCGTCGCGCAAGCTTCGCAGCCCGCGCGTGCAGGCGTTGGTGGCGTTTCTGGAAGAGGCGTTGAAGGTGTGATCAGCTTGCGCTGATCTCCGTTATTTCACCGCATACACCTTGCGTACGTAAACCGTACTGGTCCAGGCGCAGGGTGCGTTTTTGGCGACGAATACGGTGTCGCCGGTGTTGACGGTCACGTCGATACCTTTGTCATCCTGCAGCGTGACACTGCCCTCAAGCAGGTGCATCAATTCGTGCAGTTTGTGCGGGCGGCCGTGGCGGGCGTAAGGCGTCGAGTCCCAGACGCCGATGCGCAACTCGGTGGCCGCGTCGTCGAACAGGTTGAGTGCGCGGCACTGCGGCGTGGGGCCGATCAGGATCGCAGGTTCCGGGGCGGCCGAGGGGTTGAGCAGGGTGTACGGGTCGAGGAAGGTCAGGCCGGGGCAGGCAGGGACGTCGGACAGGTCGAGGGCGCAAAACGCCCATTCACTGTTGGCACTCGCCTGTACGGTGAGGTGGGTGCCACGGCCGATCACGGCACTGGCGCCGACACCCAGTTTCAGTGTTTGTCCTGCGCTGCTGAGTACCACTTGGCCGGCGTGCACCACCAGCGTCTCGCTATGGGGGAAATCTTCGATCACGGCTTCGCCGCTGAACTGCACCCGGCCTGCGGACACACCGTCGTCGCCCCGCCAGGCGAGTTGGCGGCTGTCGCCGAAGGGGTCAAGTGCGCTCAACGCTGCGTTGTTGAAAGACGTGGCAACGCTACTGCCGTCGGCGCGAGCCAACAGCAGGATTTGGGGAGATGACATGTGGAGTGCTCCGGGAGGAAAGTCAGCCGATCGCCTGGGTGATCAGGGCAAACGGGTATACGCCTTGGCTGGCCTGGGGCGGCGTGCCCAGGGACATCTGTGCGACGGTGTCGATGTTTTTCAGGCCGGCGCTCTCGAGCCAGTCGCTGAGGCCGCAGACTACGGGGATATCGATGCGCACAAAGGTGTCGGGGACCTGCGCCAGTAACGCCGCGATCAGGTGCTTGGCCTGGTTGAGGTTCTCGGCGACCACCGGGCCGATGCAGCGGCCACGGCCAAACGGGCGCAGCAGGGCGAAGCCGCGTAACTGGCCGTCGCGCTCGATGCCCACGGCGTGCTCGACCTGCAGGTCGCGCAGCACTTTGCGGCGGTCCAGGCCGCTGGCGGCCTTGGCCAGGGCCAGCAGCGTGGCGTGGTCATCGGCGCCCAGCGCACGGCAGCTTTCGCCGGGTGCCAAGGCCACAAGGTCGGGCACCAACGCTTGGCCTTGATGCTGCTGGACCCGGCCGAACTCGACGAAGCCCTGGCTGGCATACAGCGGCGCGCCGGCGAGGGTGGCGTTGAGCAGGGGCGTGCGTGAATCGCAGGCGGCGAGGGCCTTTTCCATCAAACGACGGCCGATGCCTTGTCCTTGATAGTCATTGCTGACGATCACCAGGCCGATGGTCGCGTAATCGCCTTGGGGGCAGGTGAAAGCGCTGCCGATCAGGCGTTCGCCGTCCATCACCACGAAGCCGTCGCTGACCCGTTGCAACATCGCCCAGTCTTCCAGGCGGTGGGGCCATTTCAGTTGCACTGACAAGGCATGGGCGGCGGGGAGGTCGGCCACTGTCATCGGGCGGTAGGTATAAGCGGGGTGTGGCAGGGTGGACATGGCGAGCCTCCAGGGAACGTGGTTTTTAGCACGGCGAGGGTGCTTGTATCCCACCTGGCCTGGAGGCTGGCAAGAGGGGCGGGCACATTCGGTAGATTCCCCGAGCTGTTCAAGGCGGGACCACAGTTGCTACTTAATTGGTGCAGGTGCGCAGCAGCAAATGCTTCCTGTAGTGAGCGGGCTTGCCCCGCGCTGGGTGGCGACGCCGCCCCAAACCAGGCGACCTGGATTTATCCTGATACTCGGTGGTGTCCTTATTGGGGCGGCTTCGCCACCCGCGCGAGGCAAGCCGCTCACTACAGGTGGCGGGTCAATCAGCCCGCCACACTTTCTGCCGCCCACACCCCCTATTCTTGAGGCCCTGGCCCTGGAAATCCCCATAAAAGCGCACAAACAAAGGCCCTGCCCAAGCCTGGCGCGCACCGCAAACTCTGCTGAGCCCAACCCCCAAAACGGTGGTTTGTATTGAGCGCGGGTCGTTTTAGACGGCATATGCTGATTTCACAGTGGTGTAATGAACCTGTGCTGCAACGAGGCCGACGCGCCGCCAGGGCAGCGAACGCTTGTCACATTCAACTGACTCCAGGACCGCACTCAATGAGCTTTCTTCGCCCCAAATTCATTACGTTCGACTGCTACGGCACGCTCACCAACTTTCATATGGGCACCATGACCCGCGAGCTGTTCGCTGACCGCATCACTCCTGAGCAGATGGACCAGTTCGTCAAGGACTTCTCGGCCTACCGTCTTGACCAGGTCATGGGCGACTGGCGCCCGTACGATGAAATTCTCAAGACCGCCCTGGCCCGTACCTGCAAGCGCTGGGGTATCGACTACCGCGAAGAAGGCCAGCTGTATTACGACGCTGTGCCGACCTGGGGGCCCCATGCGGACGTGCCGGCCGGTCTGTCGAAGATTGCCGACAAGATCCCCTTGGTGATCTTCTCCAATGCCATGGACAGTCAAATCATGTCCAACGTCGACAAGCTCGGCGCGCCGTTCCATAAAGTGTTCACGGCTCAACAGGCCCAGGCCTACAAGCCGCGGCTGGCGGCGTTTGAATTCATGCTCGACAACCTCGGGTGCGGTCCGGAAGACATCTTGCATGTATCTTCCAGCTTCCGTTATGACCTGATGTCGGCCCATGACATGAAGATCAAGAACAAGGCCTTTGTTGCCCGTGGCCACGAAGTGCCGGCCAATGCGTTCTACGGTTACCAGCAGATCACCGATATCGGTGGGTTGCCGGCGTTGGTCGGTCTGTAAACGCGCACCTTGAGGGTAAGACATGGGCAGTGAATCCTATTGGCTCGACACCGCACCGGCGTTTACCGGTGCCCAGCTGGGCGGCTTGCCCAAGCAGGTCGACGTGGCCGTGGTCGGCGGTGGGTTTACCGGCCTGGCGGCTGCGCGGGCCTTGGCGCTCAAGGGCGCCAGCGTCGTGGTGCTGGACGCCGGGCGCGTGATCGGTGAAGCCTCGGGGCGTAACGGTGGGCAGTGCAACACTGGCGTGGCCCAGGATTACGCCGGGCTGCACGCCAGCCTCGGTGCCGCCAAGGCGCGCGCTTATTACCAGGCGTATGAGCGCGCGGTACAGAGCGTGGTGTCGCTGGTCGAGCAGGAAGGGATTGCCTGCGACATGGTGCGCAACGGCAAGCTCAAGCTGGCGGCCAAGCCCATGCATTACGAAGGCCTGGCCCGCACGTGCGAGCTGATCCGCCAGGAGGTGGATGCCGATGTCGAGCTGCTCAGCGCCGAACAGACCCACGCCGAAGTCAACTCGGCGCAGTTCCATGGCGGTTTGCTGCAACGCAACGGCGTGCAGATGCATGTCGGGCGCTTTGGCGTCGGGTTGGCCGAAGCGGCGGCGCGGCGTGGTGCGATGATTTACGAGCACACGGCCGTCAAGGATTGGAAGGCCCAGGCCGGCGGTTATCAGGTCAATACCGCCAAGGGGTCGCTGCACGCCGGGCAAGTCTTGCTGGCCACCGGCGCCTGTCAGCATGGCGACCTTGGCTGGTACCGCCGGCGCATCGTGCCGGTGGGTAGCTTCGTGATTGCTACCGAAGTCTTGCCCCAGGCGTTGATCGACCAATTGTTGCCGCAGCGCCGTGCGTACGTCACCAGCCGCATGATCGGCAACTACTTTCGCCTGACCCCGGACAACCGCCTGCTGTTTGGTGGGCGTGCGCGGTTTGCCATGTCCGACAGCGTCTCCGACGCCAAGAGCGGCAAGGTGCTGCAAGCGGCGATGCTGAACATATTCCCGCAGTTGGCGGGGGTAAAAATCGACTACTGCTGGGGTGGGCTCGTGGACATGACGTCCGACCGCCTGCCCCGCGCCGGCCAGCATGGCGGCGTGTTCCATTCCATGGGCTACAGCGGCCATGGCGTGCAGATGTCGGTGCACATGGGCCAGGTCATGGCCGACGTCATGGCTGGCAACACGGCGGCCAATCCGTGGCGTGAACTCGAATGGCCGGCGATTCCCGGGCATTTCGGCAAACCCTGGTTCCTGCCGTTCGTGGGCGCCTATTACCGTTTCCAGGACTATTTGCACTGAGTTGCCGTTGTTGCGTCACCGTCGTTTGCGTTTCCAGGACGCTCCGGACATCCGTGAGCACTCGATTCTTCCGATTATCGACAGGTAGCCTTGCTATGACTGACAAAAAAAACACACCCGAGCTCATTTCCGGCCAGGAAAGCCTGCGGGTGTTTGAAAGTCTCAACCGCGGCATGTCACGCCGCAACGCTTTGCAAATGCTCGGCGTTGCCGGTGTGGCCGCCGCCGGTGCGGGCAGCCTGTTCGGCAGCGCCGGTCAGTTGTTCGCCGATGAAGCCGCCGTTGAGGGCAAAGGCAAGCCCGGTGGCAAGATCCGTGTCGCCGGCATGTCCAGCTCCACCGCCGATACCCTTGACCCGGCCAAGGGCGCACTGTCCACCGACTACGCACGCCACTACATGTTCTACAACGGCCTGACCCGTTTCGATAAGCACCTGGTGCCGCAACTGGAACTGGCTGAGCGCATCGACAATACCGACGCGACCGTGTGGACGATCACCCTGCGCAAAGACGTGACCTTCCACAACGGCAAGGCCCTGACGGCCGCCGACGTGGTGTTCTCGCTGAACCGCCACAAAGACCCGCTCACCGGCTCCAAAGTCATGCCGCTGATGGAGCAGTTCGCCGAGATCAAGGCCAGCGGCCCGAACGAAGTGCAGATTCGCCTCAGCGCGCCAAACGCCGAGCTGCCGTCGATCCTGGCGGTGTCGCACCTGCTGATCGTGCCCGAAGGCACCACCGATTTCGGTAAAGGCATCGGCACCGGACCGTTCACCGTGGGCGAGTTCAAGCCAGGTGTGCGCTCGATTGCCGTGCGCAACAAGAACTACTGGAAACCGGGCCTGCCGTACCTCGACGAGATCGAATTCATCGCCATCGCCGACGAACCGTCGCGGGTCAACGCGCTGTTGTCGGGCGACGTGCACATGATCAACGAGGTCAACCCGCGCTCCACCACGCGCATCGCCGCGAGTGCCAAACACCGGGTCGTGGATGCGCCGTCGGGCAACTACACTGACTTGATCATTCGCCAGGACCAGTTGCCCGGCAAAAGTCCGGAATTCACTCAGGCCATGAAGCTGCTGCTCGACCGTGAGCAGGTCAAGTCCGCGGTGTTCCGTGGGTTTGCCGTGGTCGGCAACGATCATCCGATTGCGCCGGGTTCGCGTTACTTCAACACCGACTTGCCGCAGACGGTCTACGACCCGGAAAAAGCCAAGTTCCTGTTGAAGAAAGCCGGCATGGAAAGCATCACCATGCCCGTCATGGCATCGCCTGCCGCCACCGGTTCGGTGGACATTGCTGTGCTGTTGCAGCAATCGGCCAAACAGGCCGGGCTCAAGCTCGACGTGAACCGCTTACCGAGCGATGGCTACTGGTCCAACCACTGGATGAAACACCCGCTGAGCTTCGGCAACATCAACCCACGGCCGAATGCCGACGTGATGTTCTCGCAGTTCTTCCAGTCCAAGGCGCCGTGGAACGAGTCCGGCTGGCAGAACGACCAGTTTGACCAACTGCTGATGCTCGCCCGTGGCGAAACCGACGACGCCAAGCGCGCCAAAATGTATGGCGACATGCAGGCGCTGGTGCACGACCACTGCGGTATCGGCGTGCCGGTGTTCATCAGCAACATCGACGGCGTGGACCAGCGCGTCAAAGGCTACGGCACCAACCCGTTGGGCGGTTTCATGGGCTACATGTTTGCCGAGCAGGTGTGGTTGGACGCGTGAGGAGGGCGGTACGATGAATAGCAATACACTGTGGTTGATCGCCCGGCGCGTCGGCGCCGGGGCCGTGACCTTGTTGATCGTGTCCATGGTCGTGTTTGCGATCACGGCGGTACTGCCGGGGGACGCGGCGCAACAATCCCTCGGCCAGTTCGCGACCCCTGAGCAGGTGGCGGCACTGCGCCTGAAGCTGGGGTTGGACCAGCCCGGTGTATTGCGGTACCTGCACTGGTTGATGAGCCTGCTCACCGGCGACATGGGCGTGTCGGTCTCCAACGAGATGCCGGTGGGTGAACTGATGGCCGGTCGCGTGCCTAACACCCTGATGCTGGCGGGCGCCACGGCACTGGTCTCGGTGCCGGTGGCGCTGGTACTCGGTATCGGCTCGGCGATGGGCCGGGGCGGGCGCATTGACAGCTGCCTGAGCTTTGTCACCCTGGCCATGGTCGCGGTGCCGGAGTTCCTGGTGGCGACCCTGGCGGTGCTGATCTTCGCGGTCAACCTGGGTTGGTTGTCGGCACTGTCTTACGCCAGCGACATCACCTCGCCGCTGCAATTCATGCGTACCTATGCGTTGCCGGTGATGACGCTGTGCTGCGTGATCGTCGCGCAAATGGCGCGCATGACCCGCGCCGCCGTGATCGACCAGCTCGACAGCCCCTACGTGGAAATGGCCCGGCTCAAAGGCGTCAGCCCCATACGCATCGTGCTGCGCCATGCCCTGCCCAATGCGATCGGGCCGATTGCCAATGCCATCGCCCTGAGCCTGTCGTACCTGTTGGGCGGGGTGGTGATCGTCGAAACCATCTTTAACTACCCCGGCATTGCCAGCTTGATGGTCGATGCCGTGACCAACCGTGACATGGCGCTGGTGCAAGCGTGCACCATGTTGTTCTGCGCGGCCTACCTGGCGTTGGTGCTGCTCGCCGACCTGTGCGCAATCCTGTCCAATCCGAGGCTGAGAAACCAATGAACCCGCTCATTGCGAAATCCAAGCCCGCGTCCTCCGCCCTGGCCCTCGCCAAGGTGTCCAGCGGCCCGTCGTGGCTGGGCCTTTTGGGCGCCGTTGTGTGCGTCGCCTGGTTGCTGGTGGCGCTGTTGGGCCCCTGGCTGGCGCCACACCCCGTGGGTGAAGTGGTGTCCGATAACATCTTCGAAGGCTTCAGCCTCACTCATCCGTTCGGCACTGATTACCTGGGTCGCGACATGCTCAGCCGGGTATTGGTGGGTGCGCGATTCACGGTCGGGCTGGCGTTGGTGGCGGCGTTGTTGGCCAGTACCTTTGGCACCGGGTGTGCGCTGCTGTCGGTGGTGTCGCCCAAGTGGCTGGACGAGATCATCAGCCGCATCATGGATGCCTTTATCTCGATCCCAAGCAAAATGCTTGCACTGATCATGGTCTCGGCGTTTGGCTCGTCAGTCACGCTGCTGATCTGCACGGCGGTGATCAGTTATATCCCCGGCTCGTTCCGCGTTGCCCGCAGCATGGCGGTCAATATCGAGGCCCTGGAATATGTGCAGGTGGCGCGTACGCGCGGCGAAGGCCGTTTGTACGTGGCGTGCATGGAAATCCTGCCGAATATGCTCAACCCGGTGCTGACCGACCTGGGGCTGCGTTTCGGCTACATCGTGCTGTTGCTCAGTGGCATGAGTTTTCTCGGCCTGGGCGTGCAACCGCCAGACGCCGACCTTGGCTCGCTGGTGCGCGAAAACATCGGCGGCCTCAATCAGGGCGCGCTGGCCATCATTATTCCAGCGTTGGCCATTGGCACACTGACCATCGGTGTAAATCTGTTGATCGACTACCTGTCCTCACGACGCAGTCGACGCACGGGAGGCCATTGAAATGACCCAATTGATTCGCGTCGAAGACCTGCGCGTCGTTGCTGGCGACGAAGGCAGCGAGGTAGAAATCGTCAAAGGCGTGAGCTTTTCCCTGGAAAAAGGTGAAGTGCTGGCGCTGATCGGCGAGTCCGGCTCAGGCAAGACCACCATCGCCCTGGCATTGCTCGGCTATGCACGGCGTGGCTGTCGCTTGTCCGGCGGGGTGGTGCAGGTGGGTGAACACGACATGCTCGCCCTGAGTGAAAAACAGCTGCAGGGCCTGCGTGGAAACCGCGTGTCCTATATCGCCCAAAGCGCCGCCGCCGCGTTCAACCCGGCGAAAAAACTCATCGACCAAGTGGTAGAGGGCGCGTTGATCCATGGCCTGGGCACCCGGTCCGAGTTGCAAGCCAAGGCCATCGGCTTGTTTCGTGACCTGGCCCTGCCCAATCCCGAGCGCATCGGCCGGCGTTACCCGCACCAGGTCTCCGGCGGGCAACTGCAACGGGTGATGGCGGCGATGGCGCTGATCAGCGACCCGCTGCTGGTGGTGCTCGACGAGCCGACCACCGCGCTGGACGTGACCACCCAGATCGACGTGCTGCGCGCATTCAAACGCGTGGTGCGCGAGCGTGGCGCGACGGCGGTGTACGTGTCCCACGACCTGGCCGTGGTTGCGCAAATGGCCGACCAGATTGTGGTGCTCAACGGTGGGCAAATCCTCGAGCAGAGCGCCACCGCGCCGCTGCTCAAGACCCCGGCCCATGAGTACACACGCAGTCTGCTGGCCGCCGCGCGGCCGGATACCACCATTCGCCCGCCTTGCGGGATTGCCGAAGACGTACCGCTACTGACCATCAGCGGCCTCACCGCCGGTTACGGCAACAAGAACATGCAGGGCATGCCGGCGATTCGGGTGCTGGAAGACATCGACCTGACGGTGCGTCGCGGCCAGGCCATCGGTGTGATCGGTGAGTCGGGCTCCGGCAAATCCACGCTGGCGCGTGTGGTCGCGGGGCTGTTGACCCCGGCCATCGGTGGGCTGACGTTTGACGGCCAGCCGCTGGGCGGCAGCCTGTCTGAGCGTACCCCGGAGCAATTTCGGCGCATCCAGATGGTGTTCCAGAACGCCGACACCGCCCTCAACCCGATGCACAGTGTGGCGACCATCCTCAGCCGCCCGCTGAAGATGTATTTCGGCCTCAAAGGCGCAGCGCTACAGGCGCGTATCGGCGAACTGCTCGACCTGGTGCGGCTGCCGCGCACCCTGGCTGAACGTCGGCCCAATGAACTTTCCGGCGGGCAAAAACAACGGGTCAACCTGGCCCGCGCGCTCGCCGCCAAGCCTGACCTGATCCTGTGCGATGAAGTCACCTCGGCCCTCGACACCGTGGTCGGCGCGGCGATCCTCGAACTGCTGCGCGACCTGCGCCAGCAACTGGGTGTGTCCTACCTGTTTATCAGCCACGACATCTCCACCGTGCGCGCGCTGTGCGATGACATCGTGGTGATGTACAGCGGCCACAAGGTGCAGGCCGGCAGCCGGCAGTCGTTCGCCGAACCACCGTTCCATCCGTATACCGACCTGTTGATTCACTCGGTACCCGAGTTGCGTCAGGGCTGGCTGGAAAGCCGCGCCACCACCTGCGCGACACTGCCGCCGATTGGCGAGCGGGCCAACGTACCGGAACTCTGCACCTTCCTCAGTCGCTGCCCGGTACGGGTCGACGGCCTGTGCAACCGCACCGCGCCGAACCGCCGCACCCTGGACAACGGCGGTGAAATTCTCTGCCACCACGACAGCGCCCAGCTGCTGAACACCCAGCAGGGCGTCACGACCATGACCTTGGGAGCGTATGCATGAAAGGGCGTTTTGTGAGGCTGGCCGAGCAGGGCCGGCCGACGGTCAGCCTGACCGTGGATGGCGCACCGGTCGAAGCCTTGCAAGGCGATACCTTGATGGTCGCGCTGCTGACCCAGGGCAACGCCTTGCGCCAATCGGAATTCGACAGCGGGCGCCGCGCCGGCTTCTGCCTGATGGGCGCGTGCCAGGATTGCTGGGTGTGGACCCGCAGCGGCGAACGCCTGCGGGCTTGCTCCAATGAGGTCCGTGACGGACTGGACATTGTCACCACACAACCGGAGGCGACATGGCCACTGCACGGGTAATTATTGTCGGCGCCGGGCCGGCCGGCGTTCGCTGCGCGGAAACCTTGCTGGCGGCCGGCATCAAGCCGATCGTGATCGATGAAAATCGCCGCGACGGCGGGCAGATCTACCGTCGCCAGCCAGACGGCTTTACCCGCGATTACACGACGCTGTACGGCACTGAAGCTGCCAAGGCCCAGGACCTGCACCTGAGTTTCGACCGCCTGCGCGGCGCCATCGACTACCGCCCCGACACCCTGGTGTGGAACCTCACGCCGGGGCAGTTGTGCTGCGTGAGCCAGGGCCGCCACAGCACGGTGGATTACGACGCGCTGATTCTTTGCACCGGCGCCACCGACCGCTTGATGCCCATCGAAGGTTGGCAGTTGGCGGGCACCTACAGCCTGGGCGGCGCGCAGATCGCGCTGAAAAACCAGGCCGTGTCCATTGGTCATCGCGTGGTGTTCATGGGCAGCGGGCCGTTGCTGTATCTGGTCGCGAGCCAATACGTCAAAGCCGGCGCCGAAGTGGCAGCGGTGCTCGACACTTCGCCGCTGAGCCTGCGCCTCAAAGCCTTGCCCAAACTGCTGGCGCGCCCGGCGGTGCTGTTCACCGGGATCAAGCTGCTGGCACAACTGTATCGGGCCAAGGTCGCGGTGCACCTGGGGATCAAGCCGCTGCAAGTCATGGGCGATGCGGCCAATGGCGTGATGGGCGTGCGGTTCACCACGGGCAGCGGGCGGACTGAGACGGTGCAAGCCGATGCCGTCGCGCTGGGTTACCACCTGCGCCCGGAAACCCAACTGGGCGACCTCGCCGGGTGCGCCATGGCGTTTGATCATGCGTCCAGCCAGTGGTGGCTGGCGACCGATGAGGCCGGGCGCACGTCGGTAAAGGGCGTGTATGCGGCTGGCGACGGTTCGAAAATTCGTGGTGCGGATGCCGCTGAGCACGCCGGGCGCCTGGTGGCGTTGGCACTGCTGGAAGACCTGCAGCAACCGATCAATGCCGGCCTGCGTGATGAACAACAGCAGGCCCTGGCCGTGATGGATCAATTCCGCCTTGGCTTGGCCGAAGCGTTCCCGTGGCCCAGCGAACAGGCCAAGGCGCTGCCGGACAGCGCCATTGTGTGCCGCTGCGAAATGATCAGCGCCGGTGAACTGCGCCGCACGGTGAGCGAGAAGGGCGCCTGCGAGGTTAACCGCGCCAAGGCGTTCAGCCGCGTGGGCATGGGCCGTTGCCAGGGGCGCTATTGCTCCCAGGCCGGCGCAGAAGTGATCGCCGCCGCCGCCGGTGTGCAGGTCCAGGAAGTCGGTCGCCAGCGCGGCCAGGCACCGGTCAAGCCGTTGTCGATGCTCACCGAGGAGGTGTCGTCATGAGCGTGCAAAAAGCCGATGTGGTGATTGTCGGCGGTGGCCTGATGGGCTCGGCGACCGCGTTTTTCCTGCGGCGTCGCGGGCAGTCGGTGATCCTGCTGGAGCGCGACCAGATCGGTCAGTACGCCAGCGGCGTCAATTTTGGCAATGTGCGCCGGCAAGGGCGGTTTCTCGGCCAACTGGCCCTGGCCAACCGTTCCTGGGCCTTGTGGAAACGCCTGCCGGAGCTGATCGACGATGACCTGGAGTTCATCCCCAGCGGGCATATGCGCGTGTGTTATCGCGACGATGAAATCGCCGAGTTGGAGGCCTATGCCGCCGCGCCGGAAGCGGTGCAACTGGACCTGAAAATCTATCGTGGCGCCGAGTTGCGTCAACGTTTCGGTTTTCTGGGGCCGGACGTCAAGGGTGGCTCCTACGCGCCCCACGACGGCCACGCCAACCCACGGCTGGCTGCACCGGCGTTTGCCCGGGCCGCCAAGCGCCTGGGCGCGCAGATCGAAGAGCGCACCGAAGTGGCCGAGGTTCAGAAAGTCGGCGCCGACTTCCATATCACCACCACCGACGGCCGCCAGTTCCAGGCCGCGCAACTGCTGATCACCGCCGGCGCCTGGGGCCAGAAACTCTCGGCGCAGTTCGGCGAGCCGGTACCGCTGGACACCCACGGCCCGCAAATGGCGGTGACTGAGCCGGTGCCCTATGCATTGCCAACAGTGATCGGCGTGTACACCAAGATTCCCGAGGAAGTGATCTACTTCCGCCAGATTCCCCGAGGCAATATCGTCATTGGCGGCGGCTACCGCAGCAAACCCGACATGCTTAACCGCCGCGCCTATGTGGAACCGCGCAGCATCCTCAATCAGGTCAACCAGATGCGCCGCCTGCTGCCGGGCGTAGGCAACCTGAGCATCATCCGCGTGTGGAGCGGCATCGAAGGCTACCTGCCGGATTCGTTGCCGATAATGGGTCCCAGCGGCACCGTCGACGGGCTGTTCTATGCCTTCGGTTTTTGCGGCCACGGCTTCCAGCTCGGCCCTGGCGTGGGGGATGTGATGGCCGAACTGCTCAGCACCGGCAGCACCAGCACGCCCATCGAGCCGTTCTCCATCACCCGCTTTGCGGTCCCTGCCGAACACCGGAGCCAGGCCTCATGAAACCCCGCGTCCTCGAGATTCTCAAACAACTGATGGCCTTCGACACGGTGTCATCGGAATCGAACATGGCCCTGATCGACTACGTGCGCGGCCTGCTGCTGGGCAAAGGCATCGAGTCGTTGATCGTCAAGGACCAGAGCGGCAAGAAGGCCAACCTGTTCGCCAGCACCGGGCCCAAGGATCAGCCTGGCGTGTTGCTGTCCGGGCACACCGACGTAGTGCCGGCAGCAGGGCAGGCGTGGACCTTTCCCGCCTTTGCCGCCACCGTGCAGGACGGGCGCATCTATGGTCGGGGCAGTTGCGACATGAAAGGTTTTATCGCCCTGGCCATCGACGCCATGCTCGATGCCGCCGACTACAACCTGAACCGCCCCCTGCAACTGGCCCTGTCCCATGACGAAGAGATCGGTTGCGTCGGGGTGCGGCGCTTGCTCGACGTGTTGCACCTGGCACCGATGCGACCCTTTTTGTGCGTGATTGGTGAACCGACCAATATGCAGTTTGTACTCGGCCACAAGGGCAAGGGGTCCTACCGCACTTATTGCCGTGGGCAGGAGGCGCATTCTTCGCTGGCGCCGCGTTCTGTCAACGCGATCCATGTCGCCTGCGACTTTATCGCCGCCCTGCGTGAGAGCCAGCAGCAGCTGCAACAACAGGGCGCCCAGGACCATGACTACGACGTGCCCTACAGCACGGTGCACGTCGGGCAGATTGTCGGCGGCAAGGCGCTGAACATCGTGCCCAACCTGTGCACCTTGGATTTCGAGGTCCGCAACCTGCCGGCCGACGATCTGGATCAGTTTCTGGAGCAGATGCGCGAGCGTGCCGAAGTGATCGTGCGTGAGGCGCAGAAGCTGTCCAGCGTGGCCGCCATCGAGATTGAAACCGTCAACGTCTACCCTGGCCTCGACACGCATCCCAGCGTCGAAGCGGTGCGCTTCCTCAAACAGTTCGCGGCGCCGGACACCGGCACCTCCAAGGTCTCGTTCGGCACCGAAGGCGGCCTGTTCAAGCAGCGTCTGGATGTGCCAGTGGTGGTGTGCGGGCCAGGCTCTATCGAGCAGGCGCACAAGCCCGATGAGTTTATCGAGATCAGCCAGATGGACGCCGGCGAGCGCTTTTTGCAGGGCTTGCTAGGCTCGCTCAAGGCCTAGCAGAGCCTGCCGTCCTGGGGTGAATTTCAGCACGGCACGCTGCTGTAACCGCACTTTCGGCATCCTCATCCGTGGTAGCTCCCTAGACTGGAACCTGTCTCGGATCAGGACTCGACCATGCTCAAGAATCGCTTGCAAGACCCCAGCCTGCTGGCTGAACTCGCCTACGTGGATGGCCAATGGATTGCTGCCGACAGCGGCGCCACCCTGGACGTCCGCGACCCCGCTACTGGCGGCCTGCTCGCGCAGGTCCCGGCGATGGATGCGGTAGATACCCGCCGTGCCATCGAAGCTGCCGAAAGCGCCTGGCCCGCCTGGCGTGCGCGCCCGGCGGCAGAGCGCGCGGCGCTGCTGGATCGCTGGTACCAGGCGATGCTCGACAACCTCGACGACCTCGCACTGATCATGACCAGCGAGCAGGGCAAGCCGCTCAACGAAGCGCGCGGCGAGGTGCGCTACGGTGCCGGTTTCGTCAAATGGTTCGCCGAGGAAGCGCGCCGGGTCTACGGCGAAACCATGCCGGCGCCCAGTGGCGATCGCCGCCTGCTGACCCTCAAGCAACCGGTGGGCGTATGCGCCGCCATCACCCCGTGGAATTTCCCCAACGCGATGATCACCCGCAAATGCGCACCCGCGCTGGCGGCCGGGTGCCCGATCATCGTCAAACCGTCGGACCTTACACCGCTGTCGGCCCTGGCCCTGGCGGTGCTGGCTGAGCGCGTCGGCATTCCTGCAGGGGTGTTCAATGTGATCACCGGGCTGCCCGCCGACATCGGCGCAGAGCTGACCGGCAACCCGGCGGTGCGCAAGATTTCCTTCACCGGCTCCACGGCGGTGGGCCGCTTGTTGATGCGCCAGAGCGCCGAGCACATCAAGCGCCTGAGCCTGGAATTGGGCGGCAATGCGCCGTTTGTTGTGTTCGATGACGCCGACCTGGAACAGGCGGTGGCCGGCGTGATGATCAGCAAATTCCGCAACGCCGGGCAAACCTGCGTGTGCGCCAACCGCATCCTCGTGCAAGACGGCATCTACGAGCGTTTTGCCGCGCGCCTGGTGGAAGAGGTGGGCAAGCTCAAGGTGGGCAACGGCCTGGAAGACGGCGTGACCATCGGCCCGCTGATCAACCCCGCTGCGGTAAACAAAGTGGCGCGGCATATCGACGATGCCCTCAGCCAGGGCGCTCGATTGTTGTGTGGTGCGATCCCTGCTGGCGACAACCAGTTTGTGCAGCCCACGGTACTCGGGGACGCCCATGCCGGGATGTTGCTGGCCAATGAAGAAACCTTCGGCCCGGTGGCGCCGCTGATGCGCTTTACCGATGAAGCCGACGCGCTGGCCCTGGCCAACGCGACGCCGTACGGCCTGGGTGCCTACTATTTCACCCAGGACTTGAAGCGTTCGTGGCGCTTTGGCGAGGCCCTTGAGTTCGGCATGGTCGGGCTCAATACCGGGATTATCTCGATGGAAGTCGCGCCATTTGGCGGCATCAAGCAATCGGGGCTGGGGCGTGAGGGCAGCAAGTACGGCCTGGACGAGTACCTTGAAGTCAAAGCCTTCCACATCGGCGGCTTGAACTGACAGTCAGTGAGGAGTGGTGCATGAACAAGGCATTCAGGATCGCCGCGATTGCCGGCGATGGCATTGGCAAGGAAGTGTTGCCCGAAGGGCTGCGGGTACTGGAACAGGCCGCGAAAATCTGGGACCTGAACCTGAGCATTGAGGTGCTTGATTGGGCCCACTGCGATTACTACCTGGAGCACGGGCAGATGATGCCCGAGGACTGGTTCGAGCAACTCAAGGGCTTTGACGCTATCTACTTCGGCGCGGTCGGTTGGCCAGAAAAAGTCCCGGACCATATTTCCCTGTGGGGCTCGCTGCTCAAATTTCGCCGCGACTTCGACCAGTACGTGAACATCCGCCCGGTGCGGCTGTTCCCCGGCGTGCCGTGCCCGCTGGCCGGGCGCGAGCCTGGGGATATTGATTTTGTGGTGATCCGTGAGAACACCGAGGGCGAGTATTCGTCGGTCGGCGGCAAGATGTTTGAGGGCACCGAGCATGAGTTTGTGTTGCAGGAGTCCGTGTTTACCCGGCGTGGGGTCGACCGCATTCTCAAATTTGCCTTCGACCTGGCCCAGACCCGCCCGCGCAAGCGGTTGACGGCGGCGACCAAGTCCAACGGGATTTCCATCAGCATGCCGTACTGGGATGAGCGCACGGCGTTGATGGCGGCGAACTACCCCGACGTGACGTGGGACAAGCAGCACATCGACATCCTGTGTGCGCGGTTTGTGTTGCAGCCGGACCGGTTTGACGTGGTGGTGGCGTCGAATCTGTTTGGCGACATCCTGTCTGACCTGGGGCCGGCGTGTGCGGGCACGATCGGGATTGCGCCGTCGGCGAACCTGGACCCGCAGCGGCGGTTTCCCTCGTTGTTCGAGCCGGTGCATGGCTCGGCGCCGGATATTTATGGGCAGAACATTGCCAACCCGATTGCGATGATCTGGTCGGGGGCGCTGATGCTGGATTTCCTGGGGAATGGGGATGAGCGCTATCGCGCGGCGCATGATGGGATTTTGCGGGCGATTGAACAGGTGATTGCCGAAGGGCCGATTCCGCCGGATCTGGGCGGGCAGGGCTCGACGCAGGATGTCGGGCTGGCGATCACTGAAAGGCTCGATTTCTAAGCAGAGCACGGTCAAAAATGTGGGAGCGGGCTTGCTCGCGAATGCGGTGTATCAGTCAAAGATGTACTGACTGAATCACCGCATTCGCGAGCAAGCCCGTTCCCACATTTTGATCTTCATACATCAGTAGCCCAGTGAACGATCCACTTCGCCGACCATGCGCTCGCCGCGCTCAAACCGGCGGATATTTTCCAACAACACCCCAAACGCACTCGCCGGCTGGGTCATCGCCGCAATATGCGGCGTCAGCACAATCTGCGGATGATCCCAAAACGGATGACTCGCCGGTGCAGGCTCCTCCTGCAACACATCCAACACAGCGCCACTCAACCGGCCGCTGCCCAATGCCTCCAGCAAATCCGCTTCAACCAGATGCCCCCCACGGCCCATATTGATCAACGCCGCCCCCTGTGGCAGTTGCGCAAACACGCGCCGATTGAGGATGCCCTGCGTCTGCTCGGTCAGCGGCAGCACACACAGCAGAATGTCGCACTGACTGAGAAACGCCGGCAGTTGCGCTTCTCCTGCATAACACTCCACCCCTGAAACCTGGTGCGCGCTGCGTGCCCATCCCGACAACGCAAACCCCAGCGGCGCCAACGTCGCTAGAATCTCTCGCGCCTGGGCGCCCAGCCCCATCACCCCAACCCGCCGATTCACCGCCGGTTGCAACAGGTGCGCCTGCCAGCAGCGCGCAACCTGCTGCTGGCGATAACGCAACATATCCCGGTGCAGGCTGAGCACGGCCCAGCTGGCGTATTCGCACATGCCACGGGTGATGCCCGGGTCGAGCAGGCGCGCCACCGGCAGCGCCGGCGGCAAGCGAGACAGGTCCAGTTGATCGACACCGGCCGACAGCGCAAACAGCACTTTGAGGTTGGGCAGCAATTGCGCCACATCCTCCGGGGCTGTCCAGGCGGCGAGGTACTCGACCTCTTCGGGGTTGCCGATGTCTGGCCAGGCACGCCATTCGATATCCGGGGCATGGTGGGCAAAGAGCGCCTGCCACTGTTGGCCGCGCACCGGATCAGCTTTGTAGAGCAAGGCCATGGGCATTTCCTGCTGGATAAAGGGAAGCTTCATCATCGCCCATACCCCGGCGCAGGATCTGTTGAAAGGCGGGGGCAAAACAGTTGATCCGAATTTCTCACGGGGCAAGTTCGGCTGAGTGCGTTGCCCGCAGGCCGTAATCTGAACAGCATCGCAACCACCTCCAGGTTGCCGGACTCACGATGGGAAATGCCATGAATAGCAAAGTCGACGAAACCCCTCATTTGCTCCGTCAGCGCGAGCAGTTCGTGCCCCGTGGTCTGGTGACCGCGCATCCGCTGGTGATCGACCGCGCCCAAGGCGCTGAGTTGTGGGACGTGGATGGCAAGCGTTACCTGGACTTCGTTGGCGGCATTGGCGTGCTGAATATCGGCCACAACCACCCTAAAGTCGTGGCGGCTGTGCAGGCCCAATTGCAGAAGGTGTCCCACGCGTGTTTCCAGGTTGTGGCTTACCAGCCTTATCTCGACCTGGCCCAGCGCTTGTGTGAAATGGTTGGCGGTGAGGAGGCCTATAAAGCCGCGTTCTTCACCTCCGGCGCCGAAGCGGTAGAAAATGCGGTGAAGATCGCCCGCGCCCACACCAATCGTTCGGCGGTGATCGCCTTTCGTGGCGGCTTCCATGGCCGTACGTTGCTGGGCACTACGCTCACGGGGATGAGCCAGCCTTACAAACAAAACTTCGGCCCGTTCGCGCCGGAGGTATTCCACACCCCCTACCCGAACGCTTATCGCGGGGTGACCAGCGAGGTCGCGCTCAAGGCGCTGGATGAGTTGCTGGCAACCCAGGTCGCGCCGGAGCGCGTTGCGGCGATCATCATTGAACCCGTGCAGGGCGACGGTGGTTTCCTCACGGCGCCGCCGGAGTTTCTGCAGGCGCTGCGCGCGTTGGCCGACAAGCACGGCATTGTATTGATCCTCGACGAGATCCAGACCGGCTTCGGTCGCACCGGCACCTGGTTCGGTTTCCAGCACGCCGGCATCAGGCCCGACCTGGTCACCGTGGCCAAGAGCCTGGCCGGAGGCTTGCCGTTGTCCGGCGTGGTCGGCAAGGCGCACATCATGGATGCGCCGCTGCCCGGCGGCCTCGGCGGTACCTATGGCGGTAACGCCCTGGCCTGTGCGGCGGCGCTGGCGGTCATCGAAGCGTTTGAGCACGAGCAGTTGCTGGCGCGCAGCCAAGTGCTGGGCGAGCGTTTGCGTCAGGGTTTACTCGGTTTGCAGGCGCGCTTCGCGAACATCGGCGACGTACGCGGCACCGGTTTTATGCTGGCCATCGAGCTGATCAAGAATGACCCTGAGCGCACCCCGGATGCCGACCTCAATCAACGGGTGATCGACGCCGCCCGCGCCGGTGGTTTGCTGGTGATCAAGTGCGGCGTACACCGCAACGTACTGCGCTTCCTCGCGCCGTTGGTGACCACCGAGGCGCAGGTCGACGAAGCCTTGCAGATTCTCGACGCGGCCTTGGCACGGGTCTTGAATTGAGGCTGTGCCCGCTAGGGGCGAAATGCATCAAGGGAGGCTTGACCCACCATGGGGCTGACAGATTATCGGGCGTTGCTGATTGACTGCGATGAAGTGCTGGTGGATCGGGATTCGGGGGTGTGGGCGGCGTTGCAACCGCTGCTCGACAGCCGTGGTGGGCAGCCAACCCGGGAGGCCGTGCTGGCCGAATACGACGCGGTCGTTGCCGCGCTCTACCCGCGGTTTGCTGAGCTAGGCTTCAGTGGCGTGTTGTGTTTCGCTCATCGCCAGCTGGCTGAAAAGTGGGGCCTGCATGCCAGTTGGGAGGAGGGCATGAGCTTTGCCCGTTCCGCGGGCAATTGGTCGCTGTTCGAGGATGCGCCGGGGGCGATGCTGTACCTGCGTAAGTTTTATCGCCTGCTGGTGCGTGGCGACCGCGATGCCGAGGATCGCGGGATGTTGTGCGAGCGCCTGGGGATTGCACCGGAAGATTTCATTTCCCTGGCCGATGACCCGCAATGGCACAATCCTCAAGCCTTTGATGAGCAGCCGATTCTGCACGTGACGCGTCCGTCGGTCGGCGCAGAGCACGCGCTGGACCGCTGTTTGATCGGCCGCCAACGGGCCAGACAGCCTTCGCCTTGCGCGGCGGAGTACTGCATCAACAGCATGGCGGATCTGGTGGCGCAGCATCAGCTGTCTTTACGGCGCTGATTTTGCTAGAAGATTGTCTTACAAACGGCAGTCAAGAGGTACGCAATGGAAGGGCAAGTCAAGCTGGACCGGATCGACATCAGCATTCTGGTTGAACTGCAAAAGGACGGCCGGATGACCAATGTCAGCCTTGCCGACGCCGTGGGCCTGTCTGCCAGCCCCTGCCTGCAACGGGTCAAGCGGTTGGAGTCGGCCGGGTATATTTCCAGCTACAAGGCGCATTTGAACCTGGCCAAGATCACCGACTCGGTCACGGTATTCACCGAGATCACCCTCAGCGACCACAAACGCGAGGATTTCGCCAAGTTCGAATCCAACATCCGCCTGGTTGACGAAGTGCTCGAATGCCACCTGATCAGCGGCGGCTATGACTACCTGGTGCGCTTCATGACGCGCAGCATCCAGCACTATCAGGAAGTGGTCGAGAGTTTGCTGGACAAGAATATCGGGATTTCCAAGTACTTCAGCTACATCGTGATCAAGTCGCCGGTGCTCAAGGACGGTGTGCCGCTGCGCAAGTTGCTGCGGCACTGAATCGGGTTTGCGTGGGCTGTACTCGGTTAACAGTGTGGGAGCAAGCCCGCTCCCACAGTTTTTGCTCTGCGGTGTGTCACATGCCCGCGCTACTTGTCGGTGCGCGCATCCAGGGTCTTCTGATGCTCCGCCAGAAACGGCTGTTCCGCCGGATCAAAGCGGTCGATCCCGGCGGTAAAACGATGCCAGTACGGGTACAACGGCTGGCGACGCGTCACCGCCTCGATGCGCAAAGACTGCTCTTCGGTGAGTTTCAGTTCAGTCGCCGCAAGGTTGTCACGCAGGTGCTCTTCGGTGCGCGCGCCGACAATCAGCGAGGTGATCCCCGGTCGATCCTTGAGCCATGCCAGGCACGTGCGGGCAACCGAGACGCCGTGTTCATCACCGACAGCCGCGAGGGTTTCAATAATGTCCAGGGCGCGCTCCTGGTCGTGCACATAAGGTTCCGGCCAATCGCTGCCCTGACGGGTGTTGGCAGGCGGTTTTTGCCCGCGACGGGTGGAACCGGTCAGCAAACCCTCGCCCATCGGGCCCCATACCAGGGTGCCCACCGACTGATCCAGCGCCAGTGGCAGCAACTCATACTCGGCTTCGCGGGATTCCGGGGTGTAGTAGATCTGCTGGGTGATGGGCTTGAGCATGCCGTGCAGCTCGGCCTTGCCCAGGGTTTTCATCATCTGCCAGGCGGTGAAGTTGCTGGTGCCGAAGTAGCGGATTTTGCCCGAGCCCACCAGCAACCGCAGCGCTTCGAGGGTTTCCTCGATGGGCGTCATACCGTCCCAATTGTGCAATTGGTAAAGGTCGATATGGTCGGTACCCAAGCGTTTTAAACTGGCCTCGCACGCACGGATCAAGTGATAGCGCGAGGAACCGGAGTTGTTCGGGTTCTTGTCCACGGGGCTGCGGCCCTTAGTGGCCAGGAGGATGTCGTGGCGCTTGTCGCCCAGGGCTTTACCGACCACTTTTTCGGCCAGCCCGTGGGAGTAAAGATCGGCGGTGTCGACCATGTTCACACCCGCGTCGAACGCGATATCGAACATGCGCTTGGCCTGGGGCACGTCCACCGATCCGCATTTTTCAAACTCTGCGCGACCGCCAAAAGGCACGGTGCCCAGGATGATTTCGGACACCAGCAGGCCGGAATGGCCCAGTTGTCGGTATTGCATGTTGCCTCCTACTAAACGTTGCACGTGAAGGTGTGAACGACGTGGATGGCGATAGTTTGAATTTTTTCATGAAAAAATCGTGCGTCTGCATCTGTGGTGTTGGCTGGAATTCGGTCTTGGCTACGGGCGCAATTTCAGCAGTGACGAAGATCCCCTGTGGGAGCTGTCGAGCCCCAGCGAGGCTGCGAAGGCGGCAGTACTGCAAGCATGTTCGTCGCCTGACACTCCGCTTTCGCAGCCTCGCTAAAGCTCGACAGCTCCCACAGGGGATCAGTGTTGTTGGGAGGCCTGCATTCCTGGATCAGGCACGCCGAAATCCAACACCACCTTCATCGCCTGCGTCTTGTCCGCTGCCAGTTCAAACGCCTGCGCCGCCTGCTCAAATGGCACCGTATGGGATATCACGGGGCGCACGTCGATGATCCGGCGGTTGAGCAAGTCCACCGCCTGGGCGAATTCCGGGTGGAAGCGGAAGGTGCCGCGCAGGTCGATCTCGCGGCTCACCAGCAGATTGAGCGGCAGCGACACGTCGCCGCCCAAGCCCACGGTGACCAGCACGCCTCGCGGCGCGATGCATTCCAGGCCGTTGCGCAGGGCCTGGGCGCTGCCGGAGACTTCGAACATGACGTCGAAATAGCCTTTTTCAGTGGTGTAGCGTTTGAGCGCATCAGCACCGCTGGCGAGGTTGTGGGTGCGCGTGGCACCCATTTTTTCAGCGCAGGCGAGGGCGCTGGTGGACAGGTCTACGGCGACAATTTCAGCGGCTCCAGCAGCGCGCAGGCTACCGATCAACAGGTTGCCGATGGGACCGCAGCCGGTCACCAGCACGCGCTTGCCGAACACCGCGCCGGCCCGTTGGATCGCGTGCAAACCCACCGACAAGGGTTCGGCCAACGCACCTTCGGCCAGGCTGACATCATCGGCCAGCAGATGGGCTTGGTGGGTCTCGATCACCAGGCTTTGGCGAAACGCGCCCTGGATATGCGGGAAAGGCATGGCGCTGCCGTAGAAGCGCATGTTCAGGCAATGGTTGGGCAAACCCTGATGACAGTAACGGCAACCGCCGCAGGGTCGCGACGGGGACACCGCCACGCGTTGCCCTACCTTGAACAACCCGGCATCGCTGCCCACCGCGTCGATCACCGCCGACACTTCATGGCCGAGCACCATCGGCTCGCGCAGACGCACGGTGCCGAAGCCGCCGTGCTGGTAGTAGTGCAAATCGGAGCCGCAGATACCGCCCCGTGCGATGCGTACCCGCAGTTGGGCGGGGGCGAGGGTCTGTGGTTCGTCCAGGCGGTCGACTCGCAAGTCTTTCGAGGCATGGCAGACAATGGCGTGCATACAATTCTCCAGGGTTACAGCGACGCGGTGATGCCACCGTCGACGTAAAGAATATGACCGTTGACGAAGCTGGCGGCGTCACTGGCGAGGAATACGGCGGCGCCGGCCAGCTCGTCCACCTCACCCCAGCGGCGGCTGGGTGTGCGTTGCACCAGCCAGTCGCTGAATTCCGGATTGGCGACCAGATTGGCGTTCAGATCGGTCTTGAAATACCCAGGCCCGATCCCGTTGACCGTCAGCCCATGGGGGCCCCAATCGATGGCCATGCCCTTGGTAAGCATTTTCAGCGCGCCCTTGCTCGCCGCGTACGGCGCAATACCCGGGCGGCCCAACTCACTTTGCACCGAGCAGATATTAATGATGCGCCCACGCTTGCGCGGGATCATCGCCCGCGCCACGGCCTGGCCGACCAAAAAGGCGCTGTCGAGGTTGGTGCTGATCAGTTCGCGCCAGTGCTGCTCGCTGTAGTCTTCCAACGGCCCACGGCGTTGCATGCCGGCGTTGTTCACCAGGATATCCAGCGGGCCGAGGCGTTCTTCGATGTTCGCTACGGCGGCCTGGATGGCCGCGCTGTCGGTCACATCAAACGCCTGTGTGTGCACGTCGAGGCCTTCCAGCGTCAACAGTGCGGCGGTGTCGCGCAAGGTACTGCGGTTGCGCCCGTTGAGCACCACCCGCGCACCGGCCTGGGCCAGGCCGCGGGCGATCGCCAGGCCGATACCGGCGCTGGAGCCAGTGACCAGCGCAAGCCGGCCATCCAGGCGAAAGTGGTCTAAAACGTTGTGCATGGGGCCGTTGCTCCTGGCGCGCTCATTGTTATAAGCAAAATCCGATGATGTCCTGCTTGGTTGGCCTAAGTTCACTCCGGTACAGGCAGTGGGTCCAATGTTCATTTATGATCGGGTGATCAACATTTGTGATAACCGGGGAGGCCTGATGGAGCTAAAGCACTTGCGCGCCTTTGTGGTGCTCGCCCAGGAGCTGCATTTCGGCAGGGCGGCGGCGCAGCTGTCGATTGTGCAACCGGCGTTGAGCATGCAGATCAAATTGCTGGAAAGTGGCCTGGGCGTACGCCTGCTGGATCGCAATCGCCATTCGGTGACCCTGACCGATGCGGGTCGCGTGTTTCTGCCTGAGGCCCAGGCCACTTTGCATCAGGCGGCGCGTGCAGCGGATGCGGCGCGGGCGTCCAATCGCGGCGAAATCGGCCGGGTGCGCCTGGGGTTTGTGTCGTCGGTGCTGCCGCAGCTGTTGCCGGAATTGATTCGCACGGTGCACCAGCGATACCCGCGTATCGAGCTGGAGCTCAAGGACATGCCCGGGCCCGACCAGGCTGCCGCGCTGAAGAACGGCCTGCTGGACTTCGGCCTGATGCGCCTGCCCGCCAGTCACCCCGGCGTACAGACCCGTGCGGTGTTGCACGAGCATTTCTGTGTGGCGTTGCCGATGGATCATCCCTTGGCATTGAAAACGTCGATCCACCCCACCGATCTGCTCCGGGTGCCGGTGTACATTCTCGCGCGACGCTATGCGCCGGGTTTCTACGACGAATTTATCCAAGCCGTGGGCATGCCCCTGGAGATCGCTTCTGAGCTGGGCGAATTTACCACCATGCTCGCGCTGGTCTCCGCGGGGCTGGGTGTTGGGGTGCTGCCGCAGCAGGCGGCACGGGCGCTGCCGTCCAATTGCGTGTCGCGGCATATGGAGCTGGGCGCCTTTCAGGCCACTACTGGTTTGGCTTGGACCGAGCTGGACAGCGCGGTGAAGACCACCTTGTTCAACCTGATCGTGGAATTGTCCGGCGAGTGATTGTTTCGCCAGATGAAATGCTGGATTGTAAATCCTGGTGATTCCAACGCTCGGGGCAGGGGTAGAACATGCAGAGCGTCGACCCCATTCTTCTGGAGCTTCTCATGATCAAACTCTACGGTTTCCCGTTGTCCGGCCACTCCCACCGGGTCGAGCTGATGCTGTCCCTGCTGGGGCTGCCCACCGACTACATCCTCGTGGACCTCAAGCAAGGCGCCCACAAAGCCCCCGACTTTATTGCCAAGGTCAACAGCTTCGGCCAAGTGCCAGCGATTGATGACAACGGCACTGTGTTGGCCGATTCCAACGCAATCCTGGTCTACCTGGCGACCCAATACGGCAACGGAAAATGGCTGCCGAGCGACCCCCGGGGGCAGGCCCGCGTGCAGCGTTGGCTTTCGGCCGCCGCCGGTCAACTTCACGCCGGGCCCGCCACCGCACGCCTGGCCCTCGTGTTTGGTGCCGAGGTCGACACTGTCACTGCCATTACCAAATCCCACGCTTTGCTGACGTTGATCGAAGCGCAACTGAGCCAAAGCCGGTTCCTGGCCAGTGAGCAACCGACCATTGCCGATATCGCCTTTTACACCTACGTGTCCCACGCGCCGGAAGGCAATGTATCGCTGGCCGACTACCCTCATGTGCGTGCCTGGCTCGCGAGCATCGAGGCGTTGCCGGGCTTTGTCGGCATGCCGCGCACGGCGGTAGGTTTGCAGTCACAGTAACGTTCAAGAGGGCCACCGATGGATCGATTTCATGAAATGCAGGTGTTCCTGGCGGTGGCCGAGGAGGAGGGCTTTGCCGCCGCCGCGCGCCGCCTGAAAACCTCACCCCCGAGCGTGACCCGGGCCATCGCCGCGATGGAGGCGCGCATCGGCACTCAACTGCTGGCGCGCACCACCCGCAGCCTGCACCTGACTGAAGCCGGCCAGGGTTACCTGGAAGATTGTCGGCGCATCCTGGCGGAACTCAATGAAGCCGAGGAAGCGGCGGCGGGCAGTTATTCCATCCCTTGTGGCCACCTGACGGTGACCGCGCCGGTGCTATTTGGCGAGCTGTATGTGGCGCCGGTGCTGGGGGAGTACCTCGACCGGTTTCCCTTGGTCAACATCAACGCCTTGCTGGTCGACCGCGTGGTCAACATGACCGACGAAGGCGTCGATGTGGCGGTGCGTATTGGCGATCTGCACGAGCCGGGGCAACAGGCGATCAAGGTCGGCGAAGTGCGTCGGGTGGTGTGTGCAGCGCCGGCCTATCTCGACCGGCACGGGCGGCCCCGGCATCCGACGCACTTGCGTGAGGCCAAGATTGCCACGTCGTCGTCCAGCCAATTGGTGAGCGAGTGGAATTTTGTCGACGCGGATCAGCCGCTGACGGTGCCTATTGAGCCGCGCCTGGTCGTCTCGGCGAACAATGCCGCGATCAACCTGGCGAGGCTGGGCTGGGGCATGACGCGGGTGCTGTCCTATCAAGTCGCAGCCTCGGTGGCCGCCGGGGAGCTGGAAATTGTTCTGGAAGCCTTCGAACCGGCCCCCTTGCCCATCCAGGTGGTGTTCCAGAAAAGCGGCCGCGTGCCTGCCAAGATCAACACCTTTGTCGACTTTCTCAGCCATCGCCTGAGCCAGGACGCCGCCCTGAACCCGGCGATGAAACGGCGCAGCTGATGGAGCGTTATCGCGATATGCAACTGTTCGCCGCGCTGGCCGGACAACCGAGCCTGGCCTCGGCAGCGCGGGATGCGCAGGTGTCGGGGCCGACCCTGGTGCGGGCGATTGCACGCCTGGAAGCGCGTTTGCGCGTGCCGTTGCTTGAGCGCAGTACGCGCGGCGTTAGCCTGACCGACGCCGGCAGCGCCTACCTGGCCGACTGCGTGCGCCTGATCACCGCCGTGGACGCCGCCGAAGCGTCAGCCAAAGGGTTGCATGTGCAGGCCGAGGGCAATCTGCGGGTGTTTTTGCCATTCCTGTTCAGCCGCTATGTGATGGCGCCGGTGTTGGCCGACTACATGGACCGCTACCCTGAGGTGCGCGTCGTCGCTCATTACCATGACTATTACCCGAACCTGCATGAAGAGGGACTGGATGTGGCGATCCTCGTCGGCGAACTGCCCAGCTCATCGTTGATTGCACGGCCGGTGGGGCGGGTGCGGCATATCCTTTGTGCCAGTCCCGATTACCTTGTGGCCCACGGCGAACCCCTGCACCCGGATGACCTCAAGCAACATCGGCTGATTGCCAGCGCCGCTCAGGTGTATTGGGATTTCCATGGCTATCAGCTCAAGACCCGCGCGCGCCTGAGCTGCGCCACGGTGCAGGGCACGATCAATGCGGCCGTGCATGGGGCGGGGCTGATTCGCTGCCTGAGCTATCCGGTTCACGAGCATCTGCTCAAGGGTCACCTGCGGCAGGTGTTGCCGGGCTACGAACCGCCGCCGCTGCCCGTGCACGTGGTGTATCGCGAAGGCCGCAATGCACCGATGCGTGTGCGCAGTTTTGTCGATCACTGCGTGACAGCGCTGCGCGAGCATCCAGCCTTTCAGCTGGCGTAATAGTGGATTGCCCGGCGTGGTTATTCCCTCGGTGGCTGGCAGGGCGCAGCATCGAGGTATCCAACATGAGGTGCTCGCCATGAACCTGATCGAACAAAGTCCCTGGCATGCTGGCGAACGGCAGATGCAAGCTGCGGTTGGCGTGGCCGAACGCATGGCCGTGATCGGGCCCAAGGTGATTCGTGATCACCTGCCGGAGCAGCATCGTGATTTCTATCCCTTGTTGCCTTACCTGATGCTGGGCGCGGTGGACGAGCAGGGCATTCCCTGGGCGACGATGGTGGAAGGGGCGCCGGGCTTTGCCCACTCGCCAGACCCACAGACCTTGCAGATCGACAGCCTGCCGTCTGCGGGCGATCCGGCCCGTAACGCCTTGCTCAACGGCGCGTCGGTGGGCGTGCTGGGCATCGACCTCAGCACCCGCCGTCGCAACCGCATGAATGGGCGAATCAGCAGGCTCGATCACGAGGGTTTTTCGGTCGACGTGGTGCACACCTTCGGCAATTGCCCCAAGTACATCCAACGGCGGCCGGTCGATTCCATCGCGCGCAAGCCCGGCACGCAGGTGGAACGCTTCAATGACCTGGACGACGCGGCACAAACGATGATCCGCGACGCCGACACGTTTTTCGTCGCCAGCTACGTGGACCTGGACGGCCAACGCTCGGTGGACGTCTCCCATCGCGGCGGTAACACCGGCTTTGTGCGGGTTGAAGGCAACGTACTGACCATCCCCGACTTCGCCGGCAACCTGTTCTTCAACACCCTGGGCAACTTGCAGAGGAACCCGGTGGCGGGGTTGCTGTTTTTCGATTTTGCCTCGGGGGATGTGTTGCAGGTTGCCGGGCGGACTTCGCTGATCCTCGACGGCCCGCAAGTGGCCTTGTTTGAAGGCGCCCAGCGCTTGTGGACAGTGACCGTCGAACACGTGGTCCGCCGCCCGGCGGCGTTGGCGCTGAGGTGGCAGTTCGCGGAATTTTCGCCGTTCAGTCTGGCGATGGGGCGCTGGTAGGCGGGGTTGTGGAGTAGGTCGCGTTGGGGAACAACTGATTGGTCATCTCGATGATTTCCCATCGGCGCGCCGCCCCTGTAGTGAGCGGGCTTGCCCCGCGCTGGGTGGCGAAGCCGCCCCAAACCGGATCGCCGCAGTGTGTCAGTGAATCTTGCGGCGCCTGGGTTAGGGCGGCTTCGCCACCCAGCGCGGGGCAAGCCCGCTCACTACATGCGCTGTCAGAGCCAGGCAGCATCCCACAGTGAGTAATCGCCTACCCGCTCAACCAGGCCTGCTCGCAACGGGTTAGCCACCATGTAGCGCGCCATCGTACGAATATCATCCTCTACACGCACAGCCCTATCGTAATAACCAGGTTGCCAGACGCGTTCCTTGCTTCTGCGACGCCTGTTAATCGTCAGCGTACTGCGTGACTTGATGCGCCGGACAACGTCGGCCAACGTCTGCTGTTTCAACTCAAACAGCCAATGAATATGGTCAGGCATAATTACCCATGCCGTGGAATCGACCAACCCAAGTTCATGAACTTGTCGGAACTCGGCAACCAGCAGGCGACCCAGGAACAGGTCGGCGAACAAACGCTGGCGGTGGTGAACGACGATGGTAATGAGATAGCTACGTCCGTGTTCTGAGTAGCGACCGTGACGCAGGCGATGTGTTTGAGGTTTTGGGCGCAATCCGTTGCTCCTGGAATAGTGCTTAGGAACATTAACGCTAGCTCGCGATTTACAGTGAACCTCCGCGATTTGGTCACTGAATATTTGTAGTGAGCGGGCTTGCCCCGCGCTGGGGGGCGAAGCCGCCCCAAAACGGATCCCCGCGGTGTGTCAGGTGAGTTTTGCGTTGCCTTGTTTGGGGCGGCTTCGCCCCCCAGCGCGGGGCGAGCCCGCTCACTACAAGGGTCCCGGGCACGATGGTTGAAATGTTGCCAGATGTTGAATCACCAGATTGCGCCAACCCAGTGCGTTAGCCTTGTTTTCCCACCGACAACAAGGACTCGTCATGCTGCGAAAAGTCATCAATCCCACAACCGTGTTCAACTCCCTGCAATACGGCTTCAGCCAGGCCCTCGAAGTGCCGGAAGGCCGGCGCATCCTGCTTTCCGGTCAGGTGGGCGTGGATGCCCAGGAACGTAGTGTCGGCCCTGGCATCGCTGAGCAGACCGCGACCGCCCTCGACAATATTGAAAAGGTTCTGGCCGAGGTCGGCGGTGATCTATCCCATGTGGTGATATTGCGGCTGTATATCGTCGAGTCCGCCCGTGATCAGCAGGAGCCGATTGCCCAAGCGCTGCGTGAGCGCTTCCCGCACAACCCACCGCCGTCTTCGTGGATCATCGTCAGTGGGTTGTCATTGCCGGAATGGTTGATCGAGATCGAGGCTGAGGCTGTGATTCCTTTCAGTTAAGCGATCACTCTTTTGAGCACACGAGGCTCAAAGGTGGGAGCTCAATACCGAATCATCACCGATTTAAGCTCGGTGTAATCCTCGATAAACGCACTGCCAAATTCTCGCCCAACCCCCGAAGACCGACTGCCCCCAAACGGCACCGCTGGGTCGAGCAAGGTGTGCATGTTCACCCACACGGTGCCGGCATGGATGGCCGGCACCATGCGCAGGGCTTTGCCGAGGTCGTTGGTCCACAGGCTGGCGCTGAGACCGTAAGGGCCGTTGTTCATCAGGGCGAGCAGTTCTTCTTCGCTGTCGTAGGGCAGGAAGGTGGCGATGGGGCCGAAGGTTTCTTCGTTGAGCAGGGTGTCGTTGATGCTGTTGGCAAGGATCACCGTGGGCTCGACGTAGCAGCCGGGGCGGTCGATGAGGGTACCGCCGTGGATGATCGTGTTGTTTTCGGCGCGGGCCTGGGTGAAGTAGCCGAGCAGTTTGAGTTGGTGCTGATGGTGGGTGACCGGGCCGAATTCGGTGTGTTCGTCCAGCGGCGAGCCGATGTTCAGGCGACTGAGGCGAAGTTTGAGTTTCTCCAGCACTGCGTCAATCTGTGAGCGGTGCACGAAGAAGCGTTCGGCCGCTGCGCAGATTTGCCCGGAGTGCAAAAAGCCCGCTTCGATAATGCCGTCCACCGCCTTGTCCACGTCCACGTCGCGCAGGAAACCCGCGGCGTTCTTGCCGCCCAGTTCCAGCGTTGCGCGGGTCAGGCCGGCGCCCATGGCGCTGCGGCCGACGGCGATGCCGGTGGGCACGGAACCGGTGAACGACACTTTGTGAGTGCCGGGGTGTTCCACCAGGCCTTTGCCGACATGGCCGCCACCGGTGAGCACGTTGAGCACGCCGGCCGGCAACCCGGCTTCGATGGCCAGCTCGGCAATGCGCAGGAGAGTCAGCGGGGTGAATTCGCTGGGCTTGATGATGATGCTGCAGCCAGTCACCAACGCCGAGGCGAGTTTCCAGATGGCGATCATGGTGGAAAAATTCCACGGCACGATGCCCACCACCACGCCCACCGGTTCGCGCAGAGTGAACGCGGTGTAGCGCTCGCCGTTGAACGAGGGCAGCGAAGGGGTAAGGGTCTGGCCGCTGAGCTTGGTCGCCCAGCCCGCGTAATACCGCAGGAAATGCGCGGCCTGGTCGACTTCGAAGGCGCGGGAAATCTGGATGATCTTGCCCGACTGGCAGGTCTCGATCTGCGCCAGTTCTTCGCGGTTGCGTTCCAGCAGGTCGGCGAGTTTGAGCAGCACATTGCCCCGCGTCGCCGGAGCGGCTTGCGACCAGCGCTGAAAGCCCCGGTTGGCAGAATCCACTGCCGCATCGATGTCCGCCAGGTCCGCATCGGCCACTTGGGCGATCACCTGCCCCGTCGCCGGGTTGGTCACGGCGAGGGTCTGGCTGGAATGGCTGCGCACGGTGACGCCATCGATAAACAGCCCATGGGGTCGACGCAGGAAAGCTTCGACTTGAGGCAGCAGCGGGATATCACTCATGGCAGGTTCCTGGCAGTTCTGAGAAAACCCGAGGGTAACCAACGGTGGGCAGGGTCGCTTGACTGTGCCTGCCGCACGCTATGTCTGTGCCTGCCACCCTATGAAAAGTACAATCTTGCCTGCGGAACGTGCATTTCCCATCCGCGTGTCCCATTTGATACTCGCCCTGCATCAGGCGCCGCTCCTCAAACCGGAGCGCCTGCCGGACTCCCAATAATAAGCAGGGCCCTCCATGAAAAAGCCAAACCCGCTGCTCGAAGACCTCAAGCCTCTCTTGCCGACCATCGCCGCGAATGCCACGCGGGCCGAACAGATGCGCCAGGTGCCGGATGAAAATATCGCCTTGCTCAGAAGCATCGGCCTGCACCGCGCGTTTCAACCCAAGGCGTTTGGTGGCCTGGAACTGTCGCTGCCCGAGTTCGCCGACTGCATTGCTTCTCTCGCCGGCAGTTGCGCCAGCACTGCCTGGGCCATGAGCTTGTTGTGCACCCACAGCCACCAACTGGCCCTGTTTTCGGCAGAACTGCAGCAGGAAATCTGGGGCGAAAACCCGGATGCCACCGCCAGCAGCAGCATCGCGCCGTTCGGGCGCGTGGTAGAGGGCGAGGGGGGTGTGTATTTCAGCGGCGAAATGGGCTGGAGCAGCGGCTGTGACCATGGTGAATGGGCGATTGTCGGCTGCCGTCGGCAGAACGCCGAAGGCACCCAGGATTATTGTTTTGCCGTGCTGCCTCGCAGCGACTACCAGATCCGTGATGACTGGTTCGCCGCCGGTATGAAAGGCAGTGGCACCAAGACCCTGATCATCGACAACGCCTGGGTGCCCGAGCACCGTATCCAGAAAGCCAAGGACATGATGGAAGGCAGGTCCGCAGGCTTTGGCCTTTACCCCGACAGCCAGATTTTCTACGCGCCGTACCGGCCGTATTTCGCCAGTGGTTTTTCCACCGTCAGCCTTGGCGTGGCCGAACGCATGTTGGAGGTGTTCCGCGAAAAAACCAAAACTCGCGTGCGCGCCTACACCGGTGCCGCCGTCGGTGCTGCAACACCGGCATTGATGCGTCTGGCCGAATCCACCCACCAGGTGGCCGCCGCCCGCGCGTTTCTGGAAAAAACCTGGCAGGACCACGCCGAACACAGCGCCGCGCACCGTTACCCGAGCCGCGAAACCCTGGCGTTCTGGCGCACCAACCAGGCTTACGCGACCAAAATGTGCATCGAGGCTGTGGACCGGTTGTTCGCCGCAGCTGGCGGTAATGCCTGGTTTGAACACAACGAAATGCAGCGCCTGTTCCGTGATTCCCATATGACAGGCGCCCATGCCTACACCGACTACGACGTCTGCGCTCAGATCCTCGGCCGTGAGCTGATGGGCCTGGAGCCGGACCCAAGCATGGTGTGACACGTTCTTCCTCAACAACAATCAGGGCGCCCGTTCGAGGACGCCTGGGAGTCTTGCATGTCTGACAGCAGCGTTTTCGACCCACGGGCGTTTCGCCGTGCCTTGGGTAACTTCGCCACCGGGGTGACCGTGGTCACCGCCGCCACCGCGTCCGGGCGCAAGGTGGGCGTGACCGCCAACAGTTTCAACTCGGTGTCCCTCGACCCGCCGCTGGTGCTGTGGAGCATCGACAAACGCTCCAACAGCCACGAAGTATTCGAGGAGGCCAGCCACTTTGCGGTGAACGTGCTGGCGGCAGACCAGGTGCACCTGTCCAACAACTTTGCGCGCCCGCGTGAGGACCGCTTTGCCCTGGTCGAATATGAACCGGGGGAGGGTGGCTCACCGGTGTTCGCCGATTGCTCGGCGCGGTTTCATTGTGAGAAATACCAGCAGCTGGACGGTGGTGATCATTGGATCATGATCGGCAAGGTGGTGGCCTTTGATGACTTCGGCCGGGCGCCACTGCTCTACCATCAAGGGGCGTATGCCGAGGTCCAGGCGCTGCGTCCGTGCGCGCCCGAGACGATTCAGAACGGCACGGCGACCACTAACTGACTGTAGACGTTAGTGCCGTTGCCACCGACCTGGTTGCCACCGGTCTCTGCATCCTTATTCGGTTTGTAGAGGCCGAGCAGCGGCGTGATGATCAGGTGCTCGTTCACCGCCCACTCGACGTACAGGTCCAGCTCGCGGCCATCCAGGTTCAGTTGGCCACGGGTGCTGACGGTGTTGTAGTCGAAAAACAGCGCACCGAGGGTGACGTTCTCCAGCGGCTTGACCTTGAACGCCACGTGTTGCACCGCTGTATTGGTGTTGTACGGGCCGGAGTAATTGCCCGTCACTTCACCCTGCACCCAGGTGCCGTAGCCACGGTTGAAGCCGGCGAACATCGCGTCCCAGTTTTTTGAATAGCGCGCGTAACGGTAGGTCAGGTCCGGTGACCAGGGAAGGTCGGCGAAGGTGTAGCCGGCTTCGGCGTAGCCGGCGTTTTCCTGGCTGTCACGGCGGTCCTGGCGAGCCAGTTCAAACGCGAAATGCGCGTTGTCGATCCCTGCGTTACCCGCACCGCGCAGGCTGTAGAGGTTCATGCCTTTGCGCTGGCGTTGTACGTCACTGGCGAAGCGTTCATCCACATCGACCCCGTGAAGATAGGTCAGCCCCAGGGTGCCCGGCGCGGCGCTGTATTCCAGGGTGCCGACGGCCATTTCGGTCATGGCCTGGGCGGGGTTGTCAGATTTGATCCACATCAGGCTGCCGTGCACGCCATCCTTGCCCCCCAGGCGGACCACGGCGGTCTTGTCGAAGGCATGGCGTGCGGCGATGTAATAGGCGCCGCCACGGTTGAATTCACCGTCTCCCACGCCCTTGCCCAGGTTGGGCCCGTCATCGTTGACGATAAAACCGTCGCCCAGCGTGATGACCTGCCGGCCAAACGACAGGTCCACGCCATCCTTGCCCAGCACCGGGAACAGGTCGCCGGAGCGCCAGCCGGCAAAGGCTTCGTCAAACTTGGTGGTGCGCTCCTTGCCCGTGGTGACCCCAGACGCATCACCATCGCCCCAAGTCCCGGAACTCACCAGGTTGGCCGTGCCGTACACACCGCCAAAGGTGCCCAGGATTTGCTCCACGCTCAGGCCGTACTTGATAAAGGCCTCGCGCCAGGTGGAACCACCGCTGCGTCCATCGTAGTTCTTCGGGCTGTTGAACATCCCGTACACGGAGAGGAAGTTGCCGGTGACCTTAGTGTCTGCGTCGGCATATAACTCGACTGCCTGGACCTGGCCCACCAGCAGGGCAACGCCCAGGCCGACCGCCTGGCGCAGGCGGCGATTTTTCAGTGTGTGCTCCATTGTTATTGTCCCCAGCTTGGTTAAGAGTGAGGGCGCATTAGGGCGAGCACTGGGGGCCCAAGTCTTTTCTCTGCGTGCCAGGGAATTGACCGAGGCCGCCAAGCTTTACACGATGGCAGGGAGCAACAAAACCGGCGGCAGACAGGGGCAAGACGACTAACTCGAGTGGGGCGCAGAGTACTGACACATTAAAAAAACCGTCTTCGAGGACCCCACCATGTCGATCAACGACCGACTCACCGCGCACCTCAACCGTGGCACGGTAGGTTTCCCCACCGCGTTGGCCAGCACCATTGGCCTGATCATGGCCAGTCCGGTCATTCTCACCGCCACCATGGGCTTTGGCATCGGTGGCAGCGCGTTTGCCCTGGCGATGTTGATTGCTGTCGTGATGATGCTGGCCCAAGCGACCACTTTCGCCGAGGCCGCGTCGATCCTGCCTACCACTGGCTCGGTGTACGACTACATCAACTGCGGCATGGGGCGGTTTTTCGCGATTACCGGCACCCTATCGGCCTACCTGATCGTGCATGTATTTGCCGGAACCGCCGAAACTATCCTGGCCGGGGTCATGGCCCTGGTGAACTTCGAACACCTCAATACCCTGGCTGAATCCGCTGGCGGCTCGTGGCTGCTCGGCGTGGGTTTTGTAATCGTATTCGGTGTGCTGAATGCGTTTGGCGTCAGTGCGTTCGGCCGCGCGGAAATCATCCTCACCTTTGGCATGTGGACCACCCTGATGGTGTTTGGCGTGCTGGGCTTGATCGCCGCGCCCGCCGTGCAGTTGGACGGCTGGTTCGGTGAGTCGCTGGTGGGCACCGACCTGATCACCGTGTTGTCGTTGGTGGGCATGGCAATGTTCATGTTTGTCGGCTGCGAATTTGTCACGCCACTGGCGCCGGACCTGCGCCAATCGGCCAAGGTGATGCCGCGTGCAATGATGCTGGGGCTGCTGGGCGTGGCCACGTGCATGTTCATCTACGGTGCGGCGATGAAACGCCAGGTGGAAAACGTGCTGCTTGACGCCGCTTCGGGTGTGCACTTGCTGGACACGCCCATGGCCATCCCCAAGTTCGCCGAGCAGGTGATGGGGCATATCGGCCCGCTGTGGCTGGGCATTGGTTTTCTATTTGCCGGTGCGGCCACTATCAATACCTTGATGGCGGGCGTGCCGCGCATTCTGTACGGCATGGCCGTGGACGGCGCGCTGCCCAAGGTGTTCACCTACCTGCACCCGCGCTTCAAGACGCCGCTGCTGTGCATCCTGGTGGCGATGCTGATTCCGTGCCTGCACGCGCTGTACCTGGGCGGCAACACTGACAACATCATGCACCTGGTGCTGGCGGCGGTGTGTGCGTGGAGTTTCGCCTACCTGCTGGTGACGATCTCGGTGGTGAGCCTGCGTATTCGTCGGCCGGATTTGCCACGGGCCTACCGTTCGCCGTGGTTTCCGCTACCACAGATCGTCTCGAGCATCGGCATCCTCCTGGGCATGTGGTTTATCACGCCCCCGGGCATGAACCCGGCAGACATCTATGTGCCGTTTGGCGTGATGTTGGGCGGCACGGCAGTGTATGCGTTGTTCTGGACCCTGGTGGTGCAGAAGGTCAGCCCCTTCAAGCCGGCCTCCGTGGAGGAGGTGTTGGCAAGGGAATTCAGCAACTATCCGGAGCAGGCCGACCATGTCTACAGCGACTTTGCGGCAAAAACTGTTTGAGCTGTTTCGCGCTGATCGTGCCCCGGCGGGCTATCGACCGGGCGTGACCCTGGAGCGTTTGCGGCGCAACCTCGGGCTGGAAAAGCTGGAAGTGGAGGGCATGCCGTTTGAGATTGTCGAGCGCACCGAGTCGCAGTTGTTGATGCATGTGGTGATGACCAAATTTGTGCTGCACGTACCTGCTCTCGCAGGAAGCACAGGTAGCTTCGAGGTGCACCATGGCGGCGCGATTCGCCGCCATGGCATTCGTGTGCGCCGCCGTTGCGGCAACCAGGCGTTGGGCCATGAATTGCACGCGCGCATCCTGGCAGACGACGCGCTATTCCAAGCGCTGATGCCGCTGGACTTCAAGCGCCTGCGCATCGAGCTGCAAGGCCAGCAATGGTGCGTGCGGCTAGAGCACATGGGCGGTAGCGAGGTGGTCAATCGCCTGCCGGCCTTTCGGCGTTACATTGCCCTGAGCCCTATGCAGCGCAGCCATTTGCTTGCGACGCTGGCGGGCTTGAAACGGGTGTTGTCAGACCTCTGATTGGCATCATTAGTGCTTCTGTAAAGGGCAAACAGGTTGTTGTTGCGTGCATATAGATAACATGTTAACTATTGCACCAGAACAACAAAAAGAAGCCATTGCGGAGACACCCCATGAGCATCCCACAGCATGCGCACGACGGGCTGGACACTTGGAACCGCGAGCTACGCGCCGCGTGCGGTCACTTCGATACGGAACTGGCGTTCAACCGCTCGCTGTTTATCGGCGAGATCAGAGACTTGCCGCGCGGCGTGGCCCTCCTGCGCACCAATGCCGGGCTGATCAAACGCCCGGCGCACCACGCCGACCACGATAACGACCAGGACTGTTTCCTGGTGAGCCAGCGCAGCGGTTACTCGCAAATCGTGCAGAACGGCCAGACGCTGCAACTGGCCCCCGGCGAAATGTTGTTGATGGACTCTGTGGGTTCCATCGAAATCACACCCTTCGGCCTGATCGAGCACGCCTCGTTGTCACTGTCGCGCCTGCAGGTGTGCAAGCACCTGGGCGGCGACGCACGGGCTTTCGGCAAGATATCCTCGACCAAAGCCTGCGGGCGTATGTTGCATGTGCTGATGGATCAGCTGTGCAAGGACGACACCGAAGACGGCGCGGGGGAAGTGGAGGCGCTGCAAACGGCCTTCGTTTCGTTGCTGGGTTCGGCCCTGGAACAGGGAGATGAGTGCCGCGAAGGCATGGCGTCGTTGCAGGGCAACAACCTGCGCAGCTATGTGCAGAAGATTATTGATGAATCGCTGAGTCAGCCTGGGCTTAGCCCGATCGGCCTGGCCAATCGGCTGAATATTTCAGTGCGGCACCTGTATCGCTTGTTCGAAGAGCAGGACGACAGCGTCTGCCGCTATATCCAGCGGGCGCGGCTCAAACGCAGTGCGGATGACTTGACCAACCCGTTCCTGCGCAGCGAGTCGATCACCTCGATTGCCTACAAATGGGGCTTTACCGATTCGGCGCATTTCAGCCGTTCGTTCAAGAAGCAATTCGAGGTGTCGCCCAAGGATTTCCGCTCCAGCCGGATGCAGGCGGTCGGTGCGTAGCCACATTTGAATCGATTTTCAGACTTCTGGCAGGGTGGACCCACCGTCCACCACCAGGGTCTGCCCGGTGATGTAGCTGGCCAGGTCAGATGCCAGGAACAACATGGCTCCGGCGATATCCACCGCCGCGCCCAAACGACCCAGGGGCACACGGCTGGCGATCGTGTCATTCAGCGCGGCGTCACCCAGGTTGCCCATCGCCGGGGTTGCGATCATGCCCGGCTCCACACCATTCACCCGCACATTCAACGCTGCCAGTTCCAAAGCCGCATTGCGGATAAAGCCATTGACCCCGGCCTTGGACGCTGCGTAATGGCTGAGCCCCGGATAACCGACCCGGTTGCCGGTCACCGAAGACGTCACCAGCACGCAACCCCGACCCTGTTCGCGAAACGTCGGCAATGCAGCCTGGGTCAGCCAGAACAACGCCGACAGGTTGACCGCCAACGTGCGCTGCAGGATCTGCGGGGTGATGTCTTCAAACGCCGTCAGCGGAAAATACCCGGCGTTGTGCACCAGGATATCCAGTTGTGGCAGCCCTTGAACGCAGTCAAAAATAGCCTGTGCCTCTGCCAGATCGACACCCACGGCTTCAACCCAATACCCCTGCGCCGATAGCGCTGCGGCCACGTCCTGGGCCTGCGCCAGCAGACGGTCGGCGATCACCACCCGTGCGCCACGCTGGGCAAACGCCTCGACGATGCCCCGGCCAATGCCCTGGGCGCCGCCGGTAACAAGCACCACTTGCCCGCTGAAATCCAGATCATTCGGCATACGTGGGCTCCAGGCGCGTGAAAGCCAATGTTGGCACATCGACGATGCTTGAACCGCCGTCCGCCACCAGCGTTGCTCCGGTAATGATCGATGCCTCACTGGAGGCCAGGAATCGACAGACCTTGGCGATCTCTTCGGCACGCGCGGCACGGCGCAGCGGCACATCGGCACAGACCCGCGCATAGGCCTGCTGCAACGTGTCGCCATAAGCGTCCATCAGCGGCTGCATCTCCGCATCGGCCATGGGTGTGTGCACCCAGCCCGGGCAGACCGTGTTTACCCGCACGCCGCGCGGCCCGAAATCCCGCGCGAGCGAGCGATTAAGCCCGAGCAACGCATGCTTGGCCGTGGTGTAACTGCACACCTCAGGGCCCGCCGCGAGGGAGGCGATGGAGCCGATCAACACGATATTCCCGGCGCTTTCCTGCAAAAGCGGCAGGCAAGCACGGGCACTGTAGAACGCGCTGTCCAGATTGCTGCGCAGCGCGCCTTCCCACGTGGCCGGGCTGGTCTGGGTTGCGCTGCCCAGGCCATGGCCGCCGGCACAGGCCAGCAGCACATCGAGGCGCCCGTAATGCTCGTGGATCTGGCGGATAAACCCGTCCCACGTAGTCGGACAGGCGGCGTCACCCACCAAAATCAGCCCGCCGGTGTCCCGCGCCACCTGCTCCAGTGGCTCACGCCGCCGGCCGATCAGCACCAGACGCGCGCCTTCCTGCGCATACAGCCGAGCACACGCGGCACCGATGCCCGTGCCGGCCCCGGTGATCACCACCGTGCGCGGCTCAGTCACGGGGGTATTCCGTGCGGTTGAGTACCTGGCAGTACGAGCTGATCGGGAAGTTTGACAGCGCGTCAAAGGACGCCCCCGCATAACCGAAGATCTTGCCGTCACTGCGGTGTTGTTGCAGGTCGATCAGCACCAAACCGAGCGTGGGCACGATCTTCTCCTGCCACACGAACAGGTACAGCTGCTCGGCGATTTTGTAGTAATGGCAGCGGTCGGTGTCGCACAAGCCTTGCTCCACACCCTTCAAGCATTGCCAGGCGTAGAAGCGTTCGTTGAGATAGATGTGTTCGTAGACTTCGCTGGGGCTGTAGCGGTATAGGTTGCGCAGGCCGATCAGTTCATCGGTCGGTGCATGCAGGCAATGGCCGTCCTGCCATGGGCGGTCGAGGCTGCCATGCAGGAAGTCGACTTCTACCGAGGTCAGCGGTTTACCGGCGAGGGCGCGGTGGTAGAGGCCTTCGTGGGTCTCAGCCTGATCCGGCAGACGGCCGATCACGGCGGTGAATGAGGCGTGCGCGGTGTCCAGCACCAGGCTGATCGACCAGCTGTGCCCGGCCTCATGCTTGACGAAGTCGACCAGGTACAGGCCTGGGCGAATCGAGGTGGCACGGTACGCCGCGCTGCCGCTGGAGTGGCCATCCGCGGCGTGCCAGGCCAGGCGGTCCTGCTCGAAACGATGCTCGATCTGCCAGCCATTGGCGAAGTGCAGGGTGAAGGCCTGGCCTGCCAGCTCGGCGAGGTTGGGCAGGATGAACGCTTCTGGGGCAAAACCGTCGGCGAGGGCGCCCACGGTGATCCAATCGGACGAACTCGTCATGGCAATGCCTCCTTACACGACGGCGAAGTAGTGTTTGACGAAGCTTTCGCTGACCACTTCCCACAGCACCGGCGTGCCTTTGGTCACGAACCAGCTGTCACCGGCCTTGTAGCGCGTGGTTTTGCCTGTGGATTCGTCGGTCAGCAGCACTTCACCGGTGACCACGGTGGCCTGTTCGGCGAACGGGTAGACCATGCGGAATTTGCCTTGGGTGGTGCCGAAGTAGGCGCTGCTGACGGCATCGGTGGGTGCGCCAAAGGTCATCTTGCCGAAAGCGCGGACTTCACCTTCGAGAATCTCGGAACCGAGGTCGGCCACGGTGCCCCAGGCGTCGAGTTCCGACAGCTGGGTATTGTGCTTGAGGGTGGTAAGGGTCATGGCAGTTGCTCCTGATGAGAAAAAATGGGGTTAACGGCGCCCGTTCCAGTAACCGGATAGTTGGTGCCAGGATTTACCCGCCGTCAGCAGCAAGGGGCGGATCGCGTCCTTGCCGATGATGGACGGGCGATGAATAGAGCTGATCAGGTCATAGCGCGCCGAGCCTTCGCTCATGCCCTCGGCCAGGACCTTGCAGATGATGTGGCTGGGGGTCACGCCGAAGCCCGAATAACCCTGCACGAAAAACGCATTGCTGCGCCCCGGCAAGGTGCCGATCTGTGGGAACAGGTTGGGGCTGCACGCCATAGGACCGCCCCAGGCCAGGTCGATTTTCACGTCTTTGAGATAAGGGAAAATCTTCAGCATGAGGTGGCGGTTCCATGCCTTGAGGTCGCCGGGAATATGCTCCACCAGCGGTGTGGCAGCGCCGAACAGCAGGCGGTTCTCGTTGGTGACGCGGTAGTAATCGATCACCGGGCGGATATCGCTGTAGGCGCCGCGAATCGGGCTGATGCGCTGGATAAGCTCCTCGGACAACGGCTCGGTCATCATCTGGAACGCGTAGGTGTTGATGGTTGAGCGGTGCAGCTCCGGCTCCAGCTTGTTGAGGAAGCTGTCGCAGGCCCACAGCAACTTGCTGGCGCGTACCGAGCCACGGCCGGTGCGCACGGTGATGCGCTCGCCGTAGCTGACTTCCAGCGCCGGGCTGTTCTCGAAAATCCGCACGCCATGGCTGGCCAACGCAGTGGCTTCGCCCAATAGCAGGTTCAGCGAGTGCACATGCCCGCCGCCCATGTGCAGGAGGGCACTGCTATAGGCTTTGGAGCCGATGATTTGCTGCACGTCGGAGCCGCCAAGAAAGCGGATCTCGTGCTGGCTGTTGACCGACTTGAAGTCCTTTTCCCAGGCGCGCAGGGTTTTCTCTTGGCGCGCGTTGAAGCCCATATAGCCGTAGCCGTAGCAGAAGTCTGCGTCGATGTTGTACTTGGCGATGCGGTTCTTGATGATGTCGGCGCCCAGGTCGCTGATCTCGAACACCTGGCGCAGGCCGTCTTCGCCGACGTCTTTCTTGATTTTCTCAAGGTCATGGCCGATGCCCGCCATGATCTGGCCGCCGTTGCGGCCGGTGCCGCCAAAGCCCAGGTAGCGTGCTTCGAGCACGACGATATTGGTGATGCCTTTTTCCGCCAGTTCCAGGGCCGTGTTGATGCCGGAGAAACCGCCGCCGATCACCACGACGTCGGCGTCGATGTCCTGCTCCAGGGTGGGGAAGCTGAGGTTGTATTTCTTGGTGGCAGTGTAATACGTGGGGGTTTCGATGTTGATCATGGCGCAGCCTGAAAAGGTGAAGGAAGGCTCTAAAGCGGATGCCTCCATTAGGGGCCCTGACGGGATGGAAGTCTTGATCCTGCGTGCCCAGGCTTTTGATCGAGCGCGCCATGGGCGGTGCGATCAACAAGTTATAGCGCGCTCGCTGGCAGGGAATGCTAGAGTTTCGTTAAATTATTAACTAAATACGTCGTGACCCTGATTCCTATGCTCAAACCTCGCCAGTCCCTGACCTTGACCCTGCTGCAAGCCCGCGAAGCCGCGATGAGTTTCTTCCGCCCGTCCTTGAACGAACACGGCCTGACCGAACAGCAATGGCGGATCATCCGCATCCTCGAGCAGCACGGTGAACTGGAGATTTATCAACTGGCGGAACTGGCGTGCATCCTCAAGCCGAGCATGACCGGCGTGCTGGTGCGCATGGAAACCGCCGGCATGGTGCATCGGCGCAAGGCCGAGCAGGACCAGCGCCGGGTCTTGGTGACGTTGGCCGATAAGGGCAAGGCGAGTTTCGAATCGATGAGCCATTGCATGGAGGCCAACTACCAGCGTTTGCAGGATCAGTTGGGAGAGGAGAAGTTGCAGACGTTGCTGGGCCTGTTGGATGACCTGAAGAACATCAACCTCAAGCGCTGAATCAATGCATGGCCCACTACAGGCCAAAGGTGGGAGCTGGCAAGCCAGCTCCCACAGGAGATCTCAGTAGACTCCTCCTCCTGGGGTGGCCTCGGGAATGCCTTTGAATTTCCCCGCCAGCGCCTGCAACCCACGCATCAACACCGTGGTATCCACTCCCACTGCCACAAACGTCGCACCCAGCTCGATATAACGGCGCGCCAGGCTTTCATCAGCACTGAGAATCCCCGCCGCCTTGCCCGACTGCACGATGCGCGCGATTGCCTGTTCAATCGCCACCTGCACCTCCGGATGCCCAGGATTGCCCCGATGCCCCATCGACGCACTCAAATCCGCCGGGCCGATGAACACGCCGTCCACCCCCTCAATGGCGGCAATCTCATCCAGATTCGCCAGGCCTTCACGGTTTTCAATCTGCACCAGCAGGCACATCTGTGCATCCGCCTGATCGAGGTAACCGGGAATGCTGTTCCAGCGCGAAGCCCGGGCCAGGGCGCTGCCCACACCGCGAATACCCTGTGGCGGATAACGCATGGCGCGTACCAGTTCGCGGGCCTGGGCGGCGCTTTCCACCATGGGCACCAGCAGTGTCTGGGCGCCGATATCCAACAGCTGCTTGATGAGCGCGCTGTCACCAATCACCGGACGAATCAACGCCTGGCTAGGGTAGGGCGCTACCGCCTGCAACTGGCCGAGCATGCCGTGCAGGTGATTGGGCGCGTGTTCGCCGTCGATCAGCAGCCAGTCGAAACCGGCGTTGGCGGCCAATTCCGCACTGCAAGCGTTGGCGAGGCCGAGCCACAGGCCGATCTGTACCTCGCCCTTGTGCAGGCGTTGTTTGAAGTGGTTGACGGGCATGTCCATGACGATCCTCCAGGGTTCAGACGAAGCGGCAGGCAATCGAGCCGAGCATGTCGTAGTCGACATGAAAGGTGTCGCCAGGCCTGGCCGCGACCGGCCGGGTGAAAGAGCCGCCAAGAATGATTTGCCCCGGCAACAGCGTCACGTCATAGGCTGCCAGCTTGTTTGCCAGCCAGGCGACGCCTTTTGCCGGGTGATTCAGCACCGCCGCCGATACACCAGATTCTTCGATTACGCCATTGCGGTACAGCACAGCGGGTACTTTGCGCAGGTCGATCTCGGTAGGCCGCACGGCGCGGCCGCCCAGCACCACACCGGCATTGGCGGCGTTGTCGGAGATGGTGTCGAAGACTTTGCGGGTAGCGTTGGTCTGCGGGTCGACCTGCTGGATGCGCGCGTCAATGATTTCCAGCGCCGGGATCACCCATTCGGTCGCGTCGAGCACATCGAGCACCGTGCAGTTCGGGCCCTTGAGCGGTTTGCCGAGGATAAACGCGAGTTCCACCTCCACCCGCGGCACGATGAAGCGTTCGAAGGGAATGTCGCTGCCTTCGTCGAAAAACATGTCATCGAGCAGAGCCCCGTAGTCGGGCTCGGTGATGTTCGACGACACTTGCATGGCCCGCGACGTGAGGCCGATCTTGTGGCCCTTCAACGTACGCCCGTCCTTGATCTTCTGCGCCACCCAGGCGCGCTGGATGGCGTAGGCGTCGTCAATCGTGATGCCCGGATAGTCGAGGGAAAACTGGCGGACCTGTTCGCGGCTGCGTTCGGCGCGGTCCAGGTTGGCAGCGGCCTGGAGGATTTGCTGGGAGTCGAGCATGGCAAGCGTCCTTAGTGTGGGTTAACGATGGCAGCGTGGGTGCGCAGCACCAGCAGGCCGCCGAGGGCGATAAACAGGGCGAGTACGTAAAGGGCCAGGCTGGCGCTATGGGTGGCGTCGCGCATCCAGCCGATCAGATACGGCGCGAGGAACGCGGCGATGCTGCCGAACGAGCTGATCATGGCGATGCCGGCCGCTTGGGTCGTGTTGGACAGAAACGCCGGCGGCAGTTGCCAGAACATCGGCAACGCTGCACTGGCGCCCATGCCGGCGACCACCAGCCCGCCCATCACCAGCAATGGATTTCCCGGCGCCAGGCCGGCCACGGCGATGCCGACGGCGGCCATCAGCAGCGGCACACACAGGTGCCAGCGGCGTTCGCGATGGCGGTCGGATGAACGCCCGCAGCCGATCATGAAGAAACACCCGGCCAGGTACGGCACGGCGCTGAGCAGGCCGACCTGGCTGTCGCGGCCAATGCCGGCGCCGTGGATCAGGGTGGGCATCCAGAACGCCAGCGTGTTGACCGCCAGCATCACGGCGAAATACACCGCCACCAGCAACCACACCTGCGGGTCGCGCAGGATGCCGCCGAACGAGGTGATGGTCTTGCGCTGTTCTTCGCTGCGCAGTTGGGCGTACAGTTGTTGTTTCTGCTCAGGCGTAAGCCAGCGCGCCGAGTCAAAGCTATCCGGCAGCCACTTGAGCACCACCAGCCCCAGCAACACCACGGGCAGGCCTTCGATCAAGAACATCCACTGCCAGCCGCGCATGCCGCCCACATTATGGAAATGTTCGAGGATCGCCCCGGACAAGGGCCCGCCCAACACACCGGCCATCGGTACCGCAATCGCAAACAACGCCGTGACCTGGGCCCTGCGCCGCGCAGGGTACCAACGGTTGAGAAACACCAGGATCCCGGGGAAAAAACCGGCCTCGGCAACCCCCAGCAAAAAGCGCAGTACATAGAAACCACGCGCGCTCTCCACCCACAGCATGCCGGTGGACAACACGCCCCACACCACCATCAGGCTGGCGATCCAACGCCTGGGGCCGACGCGGTCGAGTGCGATATTGCTCGGCACGCCAAACAGCGCGTAGGCGATAAAGAACAGTCCGGCGCCGAAACCGTAGACCGTGTCGCTGAAATGCAGGTCGCTGCTCATCTGCATCTTGGCGAAGCCGATGTTGATGCGGTCCAGATGGGCGAACAGGTAACACACCAGCAACAGCGGCATCAGGCGCCACGTCACCAAACGATGGGTGCGGTCGTGCTCGGCCAGCGCGCGGCTGGCAGTGGATTGGGCTGTGCTCATGATGTTGTACTTTTTGTCTGAGTGGCCGTGAGGGGAGCGGCGGGATTCAGCCCGCCGGGTTGTTCAGGAGCGCATGCACATTGTTCAGCTTGTAGTTGAGCTGCGGATGTAACTCGACCATCTCGAATGACAGTGCCAGCAAGCGTTGCGCCTGCAACGGGGCGAAGTGTTCGGTGATCAGCGCAAACAACGCCTCGGCCACCGCCTGGCGCGTGGCCAGGTCGCGGCCATGGCCGACCTTGAGGGTCATGTGCACAAAGGCGTAGTCGTGCTTGCCATCGGCCATGCGCCAGGTGTCCAGGCGCACGCCGCGGCTGCGAATACCGCCCAAGGGAAACACGTCACTGTCTCCCAACACGCGGTGAACCTTTTCAAACAGGCCAGGCAGGTCGGCCTGCTGTTCAATGTTGTCGGTGTACTCGGCGATAAAATGCGGCATGGGTTTCTCCCAGTTCTATAGCGGGAAAATCGCGTTGATCTGGCCGGTGCCCGAACTGCCGAACGGCGGCGTAATGATCTCCGCCGGCTGGGCATATTCCGGCCCGCCGAGCAGGCCCAGGAGCATGGCGGTGTCGTGCATCTTGCCTTCGCCAAAGCAGTGTTCGGCGTAGTCCGGCAGCATCGCGCAGAACTCTTTGAAACGGCCTTGCTTCCACATTTCCACCACGTGCAGGTCCATCTGTTTGTCGAACTCGCGGGTCCAGTTGTGGATATTCGCCTCGGCCTCGCGGTCGTCCGAAAACCGGTGGGACAGCGAGCCGGACGCCAGCACCAGCACCTTGCGATCGCTCTTCTCGATCGCCCGGCGTACGGCGGCACCGAAGGCAAAGCTGTCTTCCAGGCGGTGCCAGGCGCACCACGCGGCGATCGAAATGACCTTGAATTTCTCATCCTCCGGCACGCCCATGTGCATGTAGCGCATGGGCACCAGCGTGCCGTATTCCAGCTCCAGGCTCGGGATGTTATGGGCCATGCTGCGCACGCCGGCCAGGTTGGCCTCGGCGGCGATCAGCTCGCCCAGTTCCGGGCAACCGGGGTAGGCGTAGTCCATGTTCTTGATGAAATGCGGCAGCTCGTTGCTGGTGTAGGTGCCCTGGAATTGCTCGCCGCAATTGATGTGATAACCGCTGTTGACCAGCCAGTGCACGTCAAACACCACCGCCGTGTCGGCGCCCAGCTCGCGGGCGCGGCGGCCGATTTCCTTGTGCCCGGCAATCGCCGCGTCGCGACAGCCGTGATGCTTGCCGGGCAGTTCCGACAGGTACATCGACGGTACGTGGCAGATCTTCGCCGCCAGGACCACTTCGCCCATGATGATTCTCCTGAATAATTATTCTTGTAATGACAATGAGATCCCTGTGGGAGCTGGCTCGCCTGCGATGGCATCGACGCGTTCTCCTGAGGCACCGCATCGCGGGCAAGCCCGGCTCCCACAGGACAGCTAGCATGTCCCGAATTACACGCCCCAACGCGGGATGTGATGACTGCCCATGGAAATGCACACGTTCTTGATCTCGGCAAACACTTCAAAGCTGTACTGGCCACCTTCGCGACCGGTACCTGAACCTTTCACCCCACCGAACGGCTGACGCAAATCGCGCACGTTCTGGCTGTTGATAAATACCATGCCGGCTTCAATACCGCGCGCCAGGCGATGGGCCTTGCCGATGTCCTGGGTCCAGATGTAGGAGGCCAGGCCGTACTCGGTGTCGTTGGCCAGTTGCAGGGCCTCGGCCTCGTCCTTGAAGGGAATGAGGCACACCACCGGGCCGAAGATTTCTTCCTGAGCGATGCGCATGTTGTTGTTCACGTCGGCAAATACCGTCGGCTGGATAAACTGGCCGCGGCTCAAGTGCGCCGGCAAGTTGGCTGGCCGTTCCAGGCCACCGGCGAGCAGGGTCGCACCTTCCTCGATACCAATCCTGATGTAGCCGGTGACCTTGTCGTAATGCGCCTGGGTGATCATCGAGCCGACCTGGGTCTTCGGGTCTTGCGGGTCCCCTACGATCAGGCGTTTCGCGCGGGCGGCGAATTCGGCGACAAACTGCGGGTAGACGCTTTCCTGGATAAAAATGCGGCTGCCGGCGGTGCAACGTTCGCCGTTCAGCGAAAAGATCGTGAACAGCGCCGCGTCGAGGGCCCGCTCCAGATCAGCGTCTTCAAAGATCAGCACCGGCGACTTGCCGCCCAGCTCCATGGAGTACTTTTTCAGGCCTGCGGTCTGCATGATTTTCTTGCCGGTGGCGGTGCCGCCGGTAAAGGAAATAGCGCGCACATCCGGGTGACGTACCAGGGCATCGCCCGCCGTGGCGCCATAACCCTGGATCACGTTGAGCACGCCGTTGGGAATCCCGGCTTCTAGCGCCAGGCGCCCCAGTTCATTGGCGGTCAGCGGCGACAGTTCCGACATCTTCAACACCGCCGTATTGCCCAGGGCAAGGCACGGCGCGGTCTTCCAGGTGGCGGTCATGAACGGCACGTTCCACGGCGACACCAACCCGCACACGCCCACCGGTTGGTACAGGGTGTAGTTGAGCATCTGGTCGTCCACCGGATAACTGTGGCCGTCCATACGTGTGCAGACTTCGGCGAAGAAGTCGAAGTTGTGCGAGGCGCGCGGAATCAATACGTTTTTGGTCTGGTGGATCGGCAGCCCGGTGTCGAGGGTTTCCAGTTCGGCCAGGTGCGGCACGTTCTGCTCGATCAGCTCACCGAGCTTGCGCATCAGGCGTGCACGTTCCTTGGCTGGGGTGTTGGCCCACTTGGGGAACGCTGCCTTGGCTGCCGCTACGGCTTGCGCGACTTCCTCCGGGCCGCCGCTGGCGACTTCACCAATCGCCTCGCCAGTGGCCGGGTTGTAATTGATGAAGGTGTCTTTGCTTTCGACTTCACGGCCGTTGATCCAGTGTTTGATCATGTCTCTCACGCCTCTTTACGGACGGAGAAGAATTCCGTCTCGCTGACAATTCGGTTGACCAGCCGGCCCACGCCTTCGACTTCCACCACCACTTCATCGCCGGGCACCACATCGGCCAGGCCCTCGGGCGTGCCGGTGGCGATCATGTCGCCGGGTTGCAGAGTCATGAAGCTGGACAGGTATTCGATGAGGTAGGGGATATCGAAAATCATGTCGCGGGTGCTGCCTTCCTGGCGCAGTTCACCGTTGATCCACGTGCGCAGCTTCAGGTTGCTCGGGTCGGGTACGTCTGCGACATCGACGATCCACGGGCCGACCGGGGTGGTGGCGTCGCGGTTTTTTACGCGCAGGTTGGGGCGGTAGTAGTTTTCCAGGTAGTCGCGGATCGCGTAGTCGTTGCACACCGTATAGCCGGCCAGGTAATCCAGGGCGCCGGCGCGCTTGACGTTGCGTGCGACCTTGCCGATCACTGCCACGAGCTCGCACTCGTAGTGCATGTAGGCGACGTTGTCCGGGCGCCAGGTGAGTTGGCGGTGGCCGGTGTAGGTGCCGACGGACTTGATAAAGGCCAGCGGTTCCGTGGGTGGGGTGAAGGCCAGCTCGGCGGCGTGGTCGGCGTAGTTCAAACCGAGGGCGAACATGGTGCCGGTGGCCGGTGGCAGCCATTCCACCTGATCCTCGGCGAGCAGGCGACCATCGCTCAGGCGCACGGCGTTATCGGCCTCGACCTGCACAGCGTGGACATTATCTTCAAAGCGGATGCGGGCGTGTTTCATGCTTGAGTCTCCGCTTGAATATGGCTAAAAAGGCGGCCCACGCCGCTGATCTCGACCTCAACCTTGTCGCCAGGCAGCACATCCACGCGGCCTTCAGGGGTGCCTGTGATCAGCACATCGCCGGGATGCAGGGTCATGAATTCGCTGATCTCGGCGATCAATTGCGGGATATCGCGGACCCAATTGGCGGTGGAGTTTTCCTGGCGCAGTTCGCCGTTGACCGACAGTTTGAGGCTCAGCTTGTTTGGGTTGGCAATCTGATCCCGCGGGACAAGGTGTGGCCCGAGGACGCAAAAGCCATCGCGGCATTTGGCTTTGACGGCGGGGCGGTAGTAGCTGTCTTCCGGCAGGCTGAACTCGTTGACCACCACGTAGCCCGCCACATGAGCCATGGCATTTTCCAGGCTGACGCGGCTCGCACGCTGGCCGATCACCACACCCAGGGCGGGGCCGGGTTGCAGGCGTTCACCCTGTGGATGCAGCACCACGGCGTTGTGCCCGTTGCGCGTATTCGGGGTTTTGATAAACAGCACGGGCTTGGTCGGCGGCTTCTGGTAGGGCGCCTGCTGGAAGGCGGCGAGATGCTGGTCCAGCAGGCCCCGGTAGTTCAGCGCAACGCCGAACAGGGTGCCGCTGGCAACATCATGCAGGGTACGGCTCATGCGTTTCTCCTGACGGTGGCGACTGCTGCATAGGCAGTTCGTTAAGTTGTTAACGTTATAATTAATATGTTAACTACCGTCAAGCGTGGCAAAATCCAACGGCACTCAAACAAGAACCAGGTGACAACGTGCAGCCGATTCCCAACATCAACATCGGGCAGGTCTACGACCAGCGTTACAGCGATGCCGAGGTGCATTACGACAAGCTCGGCAACCTGGCGGGTTTTTTCGGGCGCAACATGCCCGTGCATCGGCATGACCGTTTTTTCCAGGTGCATTACGTGAAGAGCGGTGCGGTGCGGGTGTATCTGGATGACCGCCAGTACGTGGAGTCCGGGCCGATGTTTTTCCTCACTCCGCCCACGGTGCCGCACGCTTTTGTTACCGAAGCGGATGCCGACGGACATGTGCTGACCGTGCGCCAGCAACTTGTGTGGGGAGTGATTGACGCCGACCCCAGCCTTGCCTCTGGCGCAGCCTGTGTGGCGCTGACGGCGGGTGACCACGGCCTGGATCAACTGTTTGAAGACTTGAACGATGAGATCAACGCTGAACGGGCAGGGCGCGCCGCTGCGCTGGAGAGCCTCACGCGGCTGATCATGATTCGCTTGCTGCGCCTGTGCGCGCACTCGTTACCCGCGCGCCCGACCCGCCATGAGGACCTGCGCATCTTCCATCGCTTCAACGAATTGATCGAGGCCCACTATCTGGAGCACTGGCCGCTGGTGCGGTATGCCGAGGGGATTGGCGTGACCGAGGCACGCCTGAATGAAGTCTGTCGACGCCTGGCTGATCTACCGTCCAAGCGCCTGATCCTGGAACGCGTGATGCAGGAAGCCAAGCGCCTACTGCTGTTTACCGGCAGCTCCGCGAACGAAATCTGCTACCAGTTGGGTTTCAAGGACCCGGCGTATTTCAGCCGGTTTTTCCTTCGTTATGCGCAGCTGACGCCGGGAGAGTATCGGCTGCGACAGTCGGGTTTGCGCTGACACTTCAGGCGCCTACCCTCGCGAATGCGCTCAATTTATTCATCAAACACCGATCATCCATTTGGCCAAACCATGTCGCCCACTGACGCCCAACTTCGCAGCAGCGCGCTTGAAGTAGGTTTCGATGGAGCTGTTCTTCACGCTGAGTTTTTCCGCCATCTGCGGCACGGTGCCGCCCGTCAGTAGACCGAGGCACACCTCCTGCTCGCGTGCCGAGAGGGTGATGTCGCCGAGGGACAGGCGCTTGTAGAACTCACGCTGCAATTGCGATTGTTCCAGCAACGTGTGGGCCGGTTCGACTTCGGCGTGCGGTGCCTGGCGCAGGCTCTGCGCATGGAACTCGATAAGTGGCAGCAGGGTGTCCGACAGGCACTTGAGAAACGACAACTCGGCCAGGGAGAACCCGCGCTGGTTGGGCGGGCGATAAAACGAAATCACACAGCGCCGTTTGCCCTGGCGCGACACCAGGTTGCACTGGTGCGAGGTGCCGCGTGGGTACGCGCTTTTGGCCTTGGCCTTTAGCTGGATCAGCAGCGGGTCCTGCATGCCGAGCATTTCCCGCAGCAACGGGTGGTCGTCCATGGAGTTCAGCGGCTGGGGCGGCGGCAGGTCCTGCGTCTGGCCAGCGCTGCCGAGCAACGTGATATCGAGCACGCGGTCGCGTAGCTCGTCGAGGGTCCATTCGCTGAGGTCCACCAGGTGGATCGGTACCCATTTGTCCACCAGGTGCAGCATGTGCGCGGCGAAGTCGGCGTGCCCACTGTTGGCAATCAACTCGCCCATTTCGGCATAGAAATTCGGGCTTTGGGTGTTCGCAATAGTGCGGGTCAAGCTCATTGCCATCTCATCCTTGATGTCGAAAACCGTCTGCAAATTCTCTGGCCTCTGCGGGGCGATCCGTGGCTCACACACCAGAGTTGGTACTCGAAATTGTAGTTAGCTAGGGGATTCGTCCTACGCATGTAGCAGAAACGATGGACACAAAGTGCCATAAAAACAACGTCATTAATTCGACGTTTCTGAGAGGCAATTCCGGATGCAAAAAACCAAAGGTTTTTTTGATTTTCGTTAACTTGTTGATAATTAAGTAATAATTACTATTTTTAGGCGGCCATGAAATCCAATAGCGGGCAAACATAGCCAATGTCCTACAACTCTTTAATCGTTTCAGCGGATCGCCGTCAGCCAAGCGCTCAACGAGCTGCTGACAAGGGCCTTATAACTCAAAATATTTTTGATATGCGATTCAGCTATTGGATTGTTCATGAGGTAATGCATTTAATTTGGTGCCTAACTCATTGTTGTTTTGCATAAATCAGCGCCCTGGCGCGTTGCAATGAGTCATTGTTCCGCCTTAGAGATTAGCCATGAGCAACCCCGTTGCCCCCGAGCCGCTGGTCCGCCTGCTTGGCCTGTGCAAGCGCTTTGGCGCCCAATGGGCACTGGATCAGATCAACCTGGATATCTACCCGGGGGAGGGCGTGGCGCTGCTCGGCGCTGCGGGGGCGGGAAAATCTACCCTGGTCAACATCCTCAGCGGCATCCTGGCGCCGGATGCTGGCGAACTGTGGGTGGATGGGCAACGCCAACGCTTTACCTCGCCCTTGTCGGCACGCCGAGTCGGCATTGTGGCCGTGCACCAACAGCCCGACGACGCCATCGCCCCTGGCCTGAGCGTGGCTGAGAACCTGTTGCTCGATGAGTTGGGGCAGCCTGACGTGGATTTTCTGCTCAACCGCAAGAGCCTGTTACAACGCGCCGAAGCCATCGCTGCCGGCCTGGGCCTGGACCTGCCGCTGCAATACCCGGTCGAACGCCTCGGCCAGGCGGATCGCCAACTGCTGGTACTGGCCCGCGCTTTTGCCCTGCAACCCAGGCTCCTGATCCTCGACGAACCCACCGCGGCCTTGCCGGAACCCGACACCGAACGCCTGCTTGGCCTGATCGACAGCCAGCGCGCACAAGGCGTGGCCATCCTCTACATATCCCAGCGCCTGTCCGACCTGCAACGGGTCACCAACCGCGCGATCGTATTGCAGGAAGGGCGGCTGACCAGCGACCTCAACACCCGGCACTTGCCGAGTGCGGCTTACACCTTGTTTGGGGATGTGGCCGAGCATTCTGCGATAACCCCTGACAAAGCGTTGCCGGTGCCGTTTCTGGAACGGTTCACTCGGGCTGGGTTTATTCGCAATCGGGCCGAGGGGCGGGCCGTGCAGGCGCAGGTGAGGGGATTGCCAGTCCACAAGACTAGCTCGCTACTAAACGACGAAGCGGAGTCAAGTTAGGGTTGCATATCTGTTCGGGCGCGCGATATGAGTTGTGCCATTTGTCGGATTGTTTTATGCATGCTTGTAGGAATAATCCTCATCCTACAAAAAATATCTGAGTTGGCGCTTTCTGGTTTTACGCGTTTGTAGCGTCAAGTGTGGCGCTATTTGGTCTGGCGTTTTACATAGTGGGTCGGAGGGAAAGTGGCTTTCTGCGATCATTCGTTTATACGGGCCGAACAAGAATTATCTTTCTTATTGGGCAGTTTCTCGCGTATTCGGTTGTTGCAGTACTGTATTGCACTGTCTTCTATGTGCTCGCGCGTCATTCTTTTGGCGTTTTTAACGGCGCTGAGTACTTAGTTGTGGTTGCGCGGTTTTATATATGTTTTCTTATTTTTTCCATACCTTCGCTATTGCTGACGCTGGTGCCGCTGGGCTTCAAGAATGCGAGTACTGTCTTTTCCATGTTGTCGTTGGCGATGCTGGCGCTTGGGATTATGAGTTCTGGTTCTTCCAGTCCAGCCTTTGTCATTGTCAGTTTTTTTAATCCGATGGGGTGGGCAAACAAGGTTATGTTAGTCGGGGTGGCGGAGTGTTGGTTGGTTGTTCTACTGGTTGTCGTGTTGTTGGTAGTTTCGTTCTTTTTGATGTTTCGCTTTTTACGTATTAACCCCGTATGGAGTCGTTATTGATGAAACGGCTTATCGTAAACGCTCTTGACGTCAGGTATGCCTCTCACATTTTGTTGCAGCATGCGACTCTGACAATTGAGGCGGGTTCAATTTCAGGGTTGTTAGGACCAAATGGCTCCGGAAAAACCACGTTTTCGATGTGATTTGTGGCCTGAAGAAGATAGCGGGCGGTGAGATAAACAACTCTTTTCCAAACTGCTTTATCTGTCGCAAATCATCAACACACCCCCTGTGTTTCGCATGTTCGACATCTTCAAAATGACCATGCTCTTTTGCTCTGAAACACAGGTCACTCAACAACACGCTTTGGAGAGGATCGGAAAATGGAGCCCCGGCATTGCAGAAAGGTATTGCGACATTTGGAACAAAAAATCCTCCCTCTGTAGCTACGGAGAAAAGCGTTGGTTTTTCACTTTGTCATTGCTCTGCGCCAACGCGGACCTGGTGATACTGGACGAACCCACGGCGGGTGTAGACCCTGAGTTTCGTTATCACATTTGGCGATGCCTGGAGGGGGCGGCGGCGGAAGGTGTCGCGGTGTTGGTTTCATCGCACAACGTCGATGAGATCGTCACGCATTGCGATGACTTTTACATGCTTAGCCAGCGGCGATTCAACCGTTTCACTGACGCGCAAAGCTTCATGAGCACGTACGGTGGTAACAGCCTGGATGAGGCATTTATCCATGCCGCCAGCCTGCCAAAGGGATAGACCACGCCCAGTAACAGCAGCAGGATCACCGCGTTCAGTTATCCAGAATGCCGCCCTCAGGCCGATTTCGGGTAGATGATCAGTTCCAGGCAACCCTTGTAGTAGCGTTTGCCCCCAGGCGGCAGTTGCCCCGCTTCGCGCATTTCACTGGTGCTGTTGACCCGCATCAGCACGCCTACCGAGCCGTGCTGGCGCGCGTCCTTGAGCCAGGTTTTTACTTCCTCCAATTCGACTTTGCGATGTACCGACCCCGCGTATTGCAAGCCGTAGCGCAGTTCGCCTTCGGTGTCATACAGCGCCACTTCCGGGCGTTTCAGGCGCCAGGCCAGGGCGCTGGCATTGCTCAGTTCATTGCTCAACAGCGCGTTGGTCTGCTGCAGTTCTTCAAGGTGTTCGAGCACGAACTGGTCGGGCATTTCGTTATCTGCGATCCACGCCGGCATGCTCGCTGGCAGCAGGGTCACCAGCAGGCCGATGCCCAGCACCGGCATTGCCCACAACGTCAGCGGGCGAAACGCTTGCAACAAGTTGGCGAGGATCCACACCAATAACACGATAAAAGCCAGGGACAGGCTGAACATCTCGGCGTGGCTGTTGCTGTACAGCGGCCGAGCGATCTGCAGATAGATCAAGCCGATCATGGCGACCATGCCGATCACGAAGTTGAGCAGGCCATTGAGGCAGATTGTGCGGGCGCGGCCGGTGCGGATCAGGTCGACCAGGGTATGCCCCATCAGCAATGCCAGGGGCAGCAGGCACGGCATGATATAAGTCGGCAGCTTGCCGTTGCTCAGGCTGAAGAAGCCCAGCGGCAGCAGCAACCACAGGGCCAGGAAGGTGATCGCCGGCTGGCGCTTTTCCTGCCAGGTCTTGCGCAGGGTGGCGGGTAGCAGACCTGCCCACGGCAGGCAAGACACCGCGATGATCGGCAGAAAGAACCACCACGGACGCACGTGTTGCGCGTTGTCGGCGCTGAAGCGGCGGATGTGTTCATTCCAGAAAAAGAAGCGCCAGAAGTCGGGTTCCTGAAGGTGGATCGCCAGCGCCCACGGCAGGCACACCAACACCGCAACCGCCATGGCCAGCGGGCCATAGCGCAGCAACTCGCCCAGCCGGCGTTGCCAGAGCATGTAGGGCACGGCAATCAACACCGGCAGGGCCCAGGCCAGGAAGCCTTTGGTCAGGAAACCCAGGCCGCAGGCCAGGCCCAGCACGCCCCAGGCGCATAGGCGAGCACGCGTCGTGGCGCTTTCAAGTGCAAACCACAGGGCGACCAGGCTCAGGTTGACCCACAAGGTGAATTGCGGATCGAGGTTGGAGTAGCCCGCTTGCCCGGCCACCAGCCCGAAACTCAGGTAGAGCAGGGCGCAGGCGAAACTTTTGCGCGGATCATTCCACAGACGGCGGGCAATCAGGTAGGCAAGCAGCACGCTCAGGCCGCTGGTCACGGCTGAGGCGATGCGCACACCGAACAGGTTTTGGCCAAACACTGCCTGGCCCAGGGCGATCAACCAGTAGCCGCCGGCGGGTTTTTCGAAATAGCGGATACCCATGAAGTGCGGCGCCAACCAGTTGCCGCTTTGCAGCATCTCCTGGCTGATCTGGGCGTAACGGGTTTCGTCCGGGGTCCACAAGCCGTGCAGGCCCAGGGGCAACAGGTAAAACGCGACAAACGCCAGCAACACTACCGGCAGGGGTTTTAATCGATTCATGAAAACGTCGCTCCTTGACGTTTAGTGGCGGACGTTTGAAGTAATGAACTAATAACGGGAATAGTCACAGCATTCACTGAATTGCGGGAAATAGTCATGACGTCCTTAATTAAAAGGCGCAACTAAACATGCCAGAACAGGGCTGTCTTTTTGCTGAACAGGCCGAAGGGTGAGTTAATAGAGTTGTTTAAGAGCGGCGGGCCAGTCGGGATTGTTGACGATGCCCAAGGTCTTGAATTTGCCGTGGGGCAATACCTGTACGAACAGCGCACTGCCGTACTGGGGGAACGTGGCGTGGGGAAAGCCGAGGGTGGCTTCGAAGTCGGCAATGCAGCCGCTGTGGGTGACGAAAACCAAGTTGCGTCCCGGGGTTTTGTGGCTGAGCAGCTCTTCACCCATGGCCGCGCCGCAGACGGCTTGCTGGCCGGAGGTCACTTCGTTTTTGCCAAACATGAAGCGCAGCGTCTGAGCCGTGCGGATCGCGGGGCTGGCCAGTACGTCGCTGCCCTCCATGCCCAGTGTTTTAAAGGCGTTGCCCAGGGTTTCCGCCTGCTGGCTACCGTTGATCGTCAAGCCTTCCACGGGGCCCAGGCAAGGGTTGGCCGAGCGGTCGCAGCGCTCTTCGTGGCGCACCAGTACGATCAGGTCACCGTCGCGCCAGAGGGGCAGCACGTGGGAAGTCAGCAGGCGATCACTGACGCCCAGGTCGCGTGGCGAGGCGTGCCAGAGCAGGTTGCCGGCGACCAGCAGGCCGACCACGAATAGCCCCAACCATAGCGGTCGCAGGCGCTTGCTCAAGGCTCGGCGCGAGCGCGGTTTGGTCAGGGTAAGGTCAACCACTTCATTCACCATGGGCATTGTTGGCAGTGTCGTGTTAGTTGATCGCAACGTGTTGGCGGATGCCCGTAGTGGTGCCAGAGGCTGTCACAGGCGGGCTGTCTTTTCGCTGAACATGTTGTGGTTAAAAGTTGTCAGGCGTGGCAACTAACAAGTTGCCGACGAATGACCCATGGCCGGCAATTTAAAGTGCAGTGAGTGGGCAGCCGGTGAAATCAATGTGAAAAATTTGCGTGGTTGGGAGCAGCAGCCGTTATTCTCGATTGCCGCCCATCAAACGAGTGTTGCCATGTTGCAGGTGCAAGGAGTGTTTAAAAGCTATGCCACCCCCCAGGGTTCGTTAGCGGTGTTGGCCGGCGTCGATCTGCTCCTGGCCGAGCGCAGCAGCCTGGCGTTGATGGGCGAATCGGGCAGCGGCAAGAGCACCCTGTTACACCTGGTGGCCGGGCTGGATCGGGTGGATGGCGGCAGTATCCAGGTGGGTGAGCAGCGCCTCGATCAGCTCAGCGAGGCGCAACTGGCGCATTGGCGGCGTACGCAAATCGGCCTGGTATTCCAGCAGTTCAACCTGATCGGCAGCTTGCGGGTCGAGGACAACCTGGCGTTCCAGGCGCGGCTGGCGGGGCGGTTTGACCCCCAGTGGCAGGCGCAACTGGTGGAACGCCTGGGCCTGGGTGATCTGCTCAAGCGCTACCCGGAACAACTCTCCGGTGGTCAGCAGCAACGGGTCGCGGTGGGGCGGGCTTTGGCGTCACGACCGGGCCTGTTGTTGGCCGATGAACCCACCGGCAACCTTGACGAAGCCACCAGCGATGAAGTCCTGCAACTGCTGCTCGATTTGCTGCGCGACAGCCCCACCAGCCTGTTGATGGTCACCCACAGCCCGCGCATTGCCGCACGGCTGGACCGGCAGGTGGTGCTGCACCGCGGCCGTGTCGTACCGGCAGGCGCTGCTTGAGATGGCGGTGTTTTATTGGACATTACGCGCGCTGCTCAGCCACTGGCGGCGGCATCCCGTGCAGTTCTTCAGCGTGCTCACCGGCCTGTGGCTGGCCACCGCGCTGTTGATTGGCGTGCAAGCGCTCAACAGCCAGGCGCGCGACAGCTACGCCCGCGCCAGCCAATTGATCGGGGGTGAGCCGCAGGCCAGCCTCAGTGCGCCGGACGAGGCCGCTTTCCCACAGGCGGTGTTTGCCCAACTGCGTCGTGCCGGTTGGCCGGTGTCGCCGGTGGTGCAGGGGCGCGTGCAGCTCAAGGGGCTGGAGGATGTTCGCTTGCAGTTGATGGGCATCGACCCGGTGTCGTTGCCCGGCAGTGGCGCGGTGGCGGGTCAGCGCTTGAGCCAGGCGCAGATGCTGGCGTTTTTCGAACCGCCGGGGCGCACGTGGATCGCGCCGCAGACCTTGCAGGTCCTGGGGCTGCACGAAGGCCAGCAGCCGACTACCCTGAGCGGCCATACACTGCCGCCGCTGCAAGCCCAACCGGATATGGCGCCCGGCGTGTTGCTCACCGATATTGGTTTTGCCCAACCTGTGCTGGAGCTGCCCGAGCGCCTGTCGCGCCTGCTGGTGGACAAGGCTTTTGCCGCCGGCCACCCCACGCCGCCCGCCGGATTGCAACTCAAGCAGGGCGAGGACAACAACCTCGCGCGCCTCACCGATAGCTTTCACCTGAACCTCGATGCGCTGGGCTTCCTGTCGTTTGTGGTGGGGCTGTTTATTGTGCACGCCGCCATCGGCCTGGCCCTGGAGCAGCGGCGCGGGCTGTTGCGCACCTTGCGTGCCTGCGGGGTCAGCGTGCGGATGTTGATCGTCAGCCTGAGTGTCGAACTGGGCGTGTTGTCATTGTTGGGTGGCGTGCTTGGCGTGGCGAGCGGCTACCTGTTGGCCAGTCTGTTGCTGCCGGATGTGGCGGCCAGCCTGCGTGGCTTGTATGGCGCCGAGGTGGCGGGGCAGTTAAGCCTGAGCCCGTGGTGGTGGGGCGCGGGATTGGGCTTGAGCTTGTTCGGCGCGTTGCTCGCTGGCGCCAGCAGCTTATGGCGGGCGGCGCGCTTGCCCTTGCTGGCGCTGGCCAACGCCCAGGCCTGGCATGAGGCGCATGGACGCTGGTTGCGCCGTCAAGGTTGGGTGGCCAGTGCTGCGCTGCTGATCGCGGTGCTGGCGCTGTGGTTGGGCAATAGCCTGGCCGCCGGCTTTGTGCTGATGGCCGCCTTGTTGCTTGGCGCTGCCCTCGGTTTGCCGGTGGTGCTCAATGGCCTGCTCAAAGCCGTGTTGGGGCGCAGCCGTTCGGTGCTCGGCCAATGGTTTCTGGCGGACTGCCGCCAGCAGTTGCCGGCGTTGAGCCTTGCGCTGATGGCTTTGCTATTGGCCCTGGCCGCGAATATTGGCGCGGGTTCCATGACCTCGGGTTTTCGTCACACATTCAATAACTGGCTGGAGCAGCGTCTCACCGCCGAGCTGTACCTCAACCCGCAAAACCCGGCGCAGGCGCAGCAGCTCAGTCATTGGCTGGCGCAACAACCGTTGGTAAAAACGGTGCTGCCCACCTGGCAGGTCGCGGTGCAATTGCAGGGCTGGCCAGCGGACCTGTTTGGCGTGGTCGACGACCCGACCTATCGCCAGCACTGGCCGTTGCTTGAGGCGACGAATGAACCGTGGGACCAGTTGCAGCAAGGCGACACCTTGATGCTCAGCGAGCAACTCGCGCGCAGGCTCGGTGTGCAGCTCGGTGATAGCGTGAGCATCCCCACGCCACACGGCGTGTGGGCGCCCAAACTGGTGGGGATCTACGCCGATTACGGCAACCCCAAGGGCCACGTGCTGGTCAATGCCCAGCACCTGTTGGCCCACTGGCCGACGCTGTCACCGGCGCGTTTCAACCTGCGGGTTTCACCGTCGGACGTGGCGCCGCTGGTGCGTGAGGTGCAACGCGCCTTTGCCCTGGAAGACAGTCGCATCGTCGACCAACAGCAACTCAAGGGCTGGTCGAGCCAAGTGTTCGAACGTACGTTCGCCGCCACTGCCGCGTTGAACAGCCTGACGTTGGGCGTGGCCGGTGTCGCGCTGTTTATCAGCCTGTTGACCCAGAGCCAGAGCCGCCTTGGCCAACTTGCACCGCTGTGGGCATTGGGTGTCACGCGCCGGCAATTGATGCTGCTCAACTTGGGCCAGACTTGGCTGTTGGCGGTACTCACGCTGGTGCTGGCGTTGCCGCTTGGCCTGCTGTTGGCCTGGTGCCTGGACGCCGTGATCAATGTGCAGGCCTTTGGTTGGCGCCTGCCGTTGCAGGTGTTCCCGTGGCAGCTCGCTCAATTGCTCGGGTTGGCGATGCTCGCGACCTTGCTGGCCTCGGCCTGGCCGTTGTGGCAGTTATACCGCAGCCGTCCTGCGGATTTGTTGAGGACGTTTGCCAATGAAGATTAAGTGCCTGTTGTGGGCGTTTTTATTGTTACTGGGCGCTTGCGACAAAGTCCCAGAACCGCAGGAAAGCTTCGCCGGGTTGGGCAGTGACGCAGCAGATTTCGCCCAAGTGGTGCCCGGCAAGGTCTTCAGCTTTCCCGAGGACCACGGCCCGCACGCAGGCTTTCGCATTGAGTGGTGGTACGTCACCGCTAACCTGAAGGATGAACAAGGCAATGTATTCGGCGTGCAATGGACGTTGTTTCGTAACGCCCTCAAGGCCGGGCCGACGCAAGCGGGCTGGCACGACTCGACCATTTGGCTTGGGCACGCCGCTGTCACTTCCGCCACTCACCACTACGCTGCGGAGCGCTACGCCCGAGGCGGGGTCGGCCAGGCCGGCGTCCAAGCAGTGCCGTTCAACGCCTGGATTGACGACTGGAGTTTCGCCACCCGCCCCGGTGCCGCGAGCGCGTTGGCGGACATGCAGCTCAAGGCCAGCGGCGCGCAATTCGCCTATGACTTGAACCTCACCTCCAGCCGCCCGTTGGTGCTGCAGGGCGACGGCGGCTACAGCCGCAAATCCGAGCAGGGCCAGGCCTCGTACTACTACAGCCAGCCGTTTTTCAACACCAAGGGCAGCGTCAGCATCGACGGCAAGGCCTACCAAGTCACCGGCCCGGCTTGGCTCGACCGCGAGTGGAGCAGCCAACCGCTGACCGCCAACCAGACCGGCTGGGACTGGTTCTCCCTGCACCTGGACCGAGGCGAGCAGTTGATGCTGTTCCGCGTGCGACAAACCGATGGCGCGTCGTATATGACCGGCACTTGGATTGATCACGAGGGGCGTACGCAAACCCTGCACAACGCGGATATCGAGCTGAAACCGCTGGAAACCACCGACATTGACGGCCGCAAGATTCCCACACGCTGGTCGCTGAAAGTTCCTGGAAAACAGCTGGATATCACCCCCCAGGCCGTCAACCCAAACGCCTGGATGAACCTGAGTATTCCGTACTGGGAAGGGCCGGTACAGTTTGACGGTGGGGTGGGGTATCTGGAGATGACGGGGTATTAGGCGAAAAGATCCCTGTAAAAATACTGGACATGCATACAGTTGTTGGCTAGATTCCATCCCAGGTGACCGGATGTCACCTGAGCTTCACTTTTTAACTATGGATGGATAAAAAATGAAATCGAAAAAAGCCTTTATGTTGGGCGCGGCCATGGCGGCCTCCTGCTTCGTTTCGGCCTTTGCCCTGGCCGAGCAATACCCTCACCTCGCTGCGCAAGCCGTTAAACCTGACATCAAGCAAAGCCTGAAAGCCGCTGGCAAAGTCCCGGCCACCAAGGCTTCGGCGGCGCTGAAAAAGCAACTGAACGCAGGCGCCCAACTGAAAAAGCCGGTGTTCGCCGCGAAGGCCAAGGCCGACTCGGTGGTGGAAGACCATAGCGCACCTGCCCCGGTAACCCAGGTCAAGAAAGCCGGCGCTCAGCCAGCCACCGCCGTGCAAGCGGCGCGGGTCCAAGGCTGTGAAACCACGCTGGACGTGAATGAGTTGTACACGGTCAATGGTGTGCAAACCGGTGACCTGCTGTGCTACCACTTCAACCTGCCGCAGACGGCCCGGATCAATGCGCTGCTGGTCGGCCAGACGGCCGGTACCGACATGTCCTTGACCCTGTTCCAGGACGATGGCCAAGGCAATCCGATCCCGCTGGGCACTTCCAATAACCCCGGTACCGGTGACGAAAGCCTCAGCGGCGTATTGCCGGCGGGTGACTACTACTGGTTCATGGAAGCCAATGCGGCTGTCTCGGGTTCGAGCTTCCAGTTCGGTGTGGCGGTCAATGCCAATATCGATGCCTTCGAACCGAATGACACGCCGGACACGGCCTTTCAACTGCCGGACACCCTGAACTACATCAGCGGCAACGCCGACAGCCTCGATGATGTCGACTACTTCGACTTCACCGCCGTGCGTGGCCAGAGCGTGGGCATTGCCCTGTCGGCCGATGCCGGCAGCGGCAGCACCCGTGGCAAATGGATCCTTGAGCGCTTCGATGGCAGCCAGTGGGTCACCGTAGGTGCCAATATCGTCTCGACGTCGATCCCGAGTCCGGGTGTGGGCGGTGTGGTCAAGGTGCGGGTGCGCCCGAACCAGCACCCGAACGAGCCGTGGAGCGCGACGGGTAAATACACCCTGTCCTTTGGTTCCAACCCACGTGTCGACAACCCGGATATGAAAGGCGAGGCCAACGTGTTGCGCATCCCATATTCCGCGTCTGATGTGGGCTACGGCTACATGACCACCCAGGCTTATCGAAACCTGACCTGGAAAATGAACCTGTCCGACAGCACCGGCGCGCCACTGGTGGGGCTGCACCCGATTGTTTATCTCGACCAGCACATCAACCCGGACACCGGCAATATCGTCTACAAGGCGTATTCGGCGGCGACCGACAGCTCCGGCCAAGCCGGTGGCACGATCAACGTGGGCACGTGCGCCGGTGACTTCCAGACTACCTTTGTCGATTACTCCCAGGGCTACAACAACACCTGGCGTACCGACTTCAACTACGGCGTGTGGCGCATGGAGGTGCTGGAATACCCAGGCATTGGCGTCGGCGGTGAAAACACCGAGTTCGTCAGCTTTGGTCACCTGTGCAAGCAAACCTTGCTCAGCAGCACTAAGAGCTAAACGCGTGTAGCCGCAAGCAATGAGGGCATACAGGCCGAGCGCCTGTGTGCCCTTTTTGCGTCAGGGCGCCAACGCCAGCGCCAATGGCACGCGCGCCATGCTCGTGCTTTTCAACGAACCCAGGTACAACCAGTTGCCATACTCCCGGGCCGTGGTGATGGGCGAGTAATTGCCAGCACTGCCATCCTGCAGATTGGCGATGACGTTACCCTCAGTATCCAACCCCAGCACAAAAGCTTTGCGCTCGATGGGTTTGGGCACCACCAGCAGCGCCCTTACCATGACCTTGCGCAGCAGGGGGTAGCCGGCAAAGCTGTCCAACAGTGGATTGCGCGGCGAGTACAGCGCCACCCAGAAACGGTCCCTGCCGTTGAAGCTGAGGTTGTCCGGCAGGCCCGGCAGGTTGTCGATGAACAAATCATGGGTGCCGGCTCGTTTGCCTTTGAGCCAATAACGGCTGATGCGATAGGCGCCGGTCTCATTCACCAGTACATAGCTTTCATTCGGACCCAACGCCACGCCGTTGGCGAATTGCAGCTGCTCCAGTAGCACATCGGTGTTGCCGTTGCTGAAGTCATAGCGCAGCAGCCGACCATCACCGCCATGCTCGATCACCGCTTCACCGTCCTGTCCGTAACCCCAGCGACTCGATGCATCGCTGAAGTAGGCATAACGTCCGCTGGCGTCCACGATAACGTCATCGGTGAAGCCAAACGGCAGGTCATTGGCGCCGGTGCTGAGGGTGGTGAGTTGGCGTTGGGCATCCAGTGCAAGCAGCCCCTTGATCCCATCGGCAATGATCAGGCGACCATCCGGGTGTAGCGCCATGCCCAGGGGGCGCCCGCCGGTATTGGCCAGCACTTCCAGGCTGCGGCTGTCGGGCGAGGTGCGGATGATGCGTCCGTCATGCAGGCCACTGATCAGAAATCCCTGGGCATCCAGCAGCAAGGCCTCGGGCCCGGCGATGTCCTGGGCGCCGATTTTCTGCACACCCTTGAGGCGCTGGTTCTCGGCGTAGGGGCCGTCTTTCATCGAGGGCGCCTTGGGCGGCGTCCAATTCACCGGTTGCACCCTGGTCGGCATCAACAGCAAAAAGGCGATCACTGCCAGAAACAGCACAAACAGCAGATGGCGCAGTTTTCTTGGGCGGGTACTCATGTGGATTCCTGGTTGCTGTGGGGAGTCGGTTCCCAGTGCAGGGTGCCGAACAGGTAGTCCATCAGGGGAAGCACGATATTGAAATTACGCCCCTGCATCAGCTCACGGCGGTGATGCAGGGCGTGCAGCCGGTGCATCTGGCGGATCCACGGCAGGCGCGCCACCGGGTGGTTGGCGGGCAAGTGCTCGCAGGCGTGAAACACTTCGTAAAGTAAATACCCAAGGATCATGCACCCGGCGAACAGCCCGGCGACGTTGGGGCTCAGTTGCTGAAGCAGCCACCAGGCGGGCAAGGTGATTGCCAGGCTGTGCAACACGATCAGCCAGGCCGGGAACAGGATGACGCGCCAGTCCCTGGGGCTGTCGAACGTCATGTGGCCGGGGGTGAAGAAGCTGTGGTGATCACCGGTGTGGCGCGCGTAGAACAAACGAGTCAAGGCATGTTTATGGTGGCCGAGGTGGCGGTGCACCAGGTAGATGCAGAGGTTGAAGAACACCAGCGTCACGGGCACGGTCAGCCATTGCAATGCGGATAGGTGGGCGGTGGATGACCACGCCAGGCCGATGCAGGCAACGCCGTAGCCGAACACGAAACTGGCATGAAGCCAGGGGTTGTAGTGGCGTGCGACGTTGGCGCGGTAGCGGGCGCGAAAGGTCTCGGTGGGGTGGGCCATGGCGGGCAGCTCGGTGTTTTTATTGTTAGAACGTGAGCTTAGTTGGCGGCGGGGAATGTGCGAGTTTTCGAAGGCAAGGCCAATCAAATGTGGGAGCTGGCTTGCCTGCGATGCAGACGCCTCGGTCCTTCAGCCAGACCAAGGTGATCCCATCGCAGGCAAGCCAGCTCCCACACTTATCCGAGTTCGCTCTTGAGTGTTATCGCACCCCGACCGACCAGTGGGGGCTTGCACACGCCTAATTTCCTTGCTAGCTTCTCGCAAAATGTTAACGATAACATTTGCTCTAAAAATAAAAACAAAACAGAGACCCACGCCATGAAAATGCTTCCGAAAACCCTGTGTTTATTGGCTGTAAGCATCACCCTCGGCACCGCTTCCCCTGCGTTTGCCGACACTGCCAAGCCGATCCGCATCGGCGCGTCCTTCCAGGAAATCAACAACCCCTATTTCGTCACCATGAAAAACGCCCTGGAAGAAGCCGGGGGAACCATCGGCGCGAAATTGATCATCACCGACGCCCGCCATGACGTGTCCAAGCAGGTCAGTGACGTCGAAGACATGCTGCAAAAAGGCATCGATATCCTGCTGATCAACCCCACCGATTCGGTGGGCGTGCAGTCGGCCGTCAAATCTGCCCACGCCGCCGGTGTGGTGGTGGTCGCGGTAGACGCCCAGGCGGATGGCCCGCTCGACTCTTTCGTCGGTTCGAAAAACTTCGACGCCGGCTTCCAGGCCTGTGAATACCTGGCCAAGAACATTGGCAACAAAGGCAATATCGCCATTCTAGATGGCATCGCCGTGGTGCCGATCCTGGAGCGTGTGCGCGGTTGCAAAGAGGCCGTTGCGAAGCACCCGGACATCAAGATTGTCAGCATCCAGAACGGCAAGCAGGAGCGTGACCAGGCACTGACCGTCACCGAGAACATGCTGCAGGCCCAGCCCACCCTCAAGGGTATTTTCAGCGTGAATGACAACGGCTCCCTCGGCGCTCTGTCGGCCATCGAAGCCAGCGGCCTGGACGTGAAGCTGGTCAGCGTCGACGGCGCGCCGGAGGCGATCAAGGCGATCCAGAAACCCGGCAGCAAATTCATCGCAACCTCGGCCCAATACCCCCGCGACCAGATCCGCCTCGCCCTGGGCATTGCCCTGGCGAAGAAGTGGGGCTCGCAAGTGCCGGCCACCATTCCAGTCGACATCACCCTGATCGACCAGGCCAAAGCCAAGGATTTCAGCTGGTAAATCGCCCAGGCCCCACGCCAGCCGTGGGGCTTAAGGTTTCCTTCTGAATACGAGGTCGGCGGCATGAGCAGTCTTCTGAAGCTGGAAAACATCTGTAAGCGGTACCCGGGCGTACAAGCCCTCAAGTCCATCAACCTGCAAGTCGAGCGCGGCGAAATCCACGCCCTGCTCGGCGAAAACGGCGCGGGCAAATCGACCTTGATGAAGATCCTCGGCGGCGTCGAGCATCAAGACGAAGGTCAGATCCTGATCGACGGCCAGGCGCAGCAGTTCGCGACCTATCGCGATGCGATTGCCGCCGGTATCGGTATCGTTTTCCAGGAATTCAGCCTGATTCCCTACCTCACGGCGGTGGAAAACATCTTCCTCGGCCATGAGCTGAGCAACCGCTTCGGCCTGTTGCGCAAGCGCGAGATGGTCGAGGCCAGCGAGGCCTTGTTCAAGCGCCTGGGCGTGACCATCGACCTGCAATGCGCGGTCAAGCACCTGAGCGTGGCCGAGCAGCAGTTTGTCGAAATCGCCAAGGCCCTGGCCCTGGATGCGCGCCTGCTGGTGCTTGATGAACCCACCGCAACCCTTACGCCCAGCGAAGCCGAGCTGTTGTTCGAGATCATGCGCGAACTCAAGCGCCAGGGCGTGGCGGTGATTTTTATCTCGCATCACCTGGAAGAGATTTTCCAGGTGTGCGACCGCATCAGCGTGCTGCGTGACGGCGGCAATGTCGGCGTCACCGATGTGGCCGACAGCGACATCGACCGCCTGGTCGAGATGATGGTAGGCCGTCGCCTGGAATGCAGTTTTCCGCCCAAACCGACCACCGCGCGCGGCCCGCTGTTGCTGGAGGTCAAGGACATCCAGTTGGTGCGCAACGGCCCCCACAACAGCTTCCAATTGCACAAGGGCGAAATTCTCGGCTTTGCCGGCTTGGTCGGCTCCGGCCGTACCGAACTGGCCCTGGGCATGATGGGCGCGCTGCCGTCAGTGAGCAAAGAGGTGTGGCTGCGCGGTGAAAAAATCACCCTCGATGACCCGGCCCAAGCGTTGGCCCACGGCATCGGCCTGCTCCCGGAAAGCCGCAAGAGCGAAGGGCTGATCACCGATTTCAGCATTCGCGAAAACATCTCGCTGAACAACCTGCCCAAATACCAGAACGCCTCCGGCCTGATCGACAAAAGCCGCGAATGTGCGAGCGTCGAAGGCCTGATGAAACAGCTGTCGATCAAAGCCCCGAGCAGCGAAAGCCGGGTGTTCAATCTCAGTGGCGGCAACCAGCAGAAAGTCGTGATCGCCCGCTGGATCAACCACCACTGCGACGTGCTGGTGTTCGACGAACCCACCCGTGGCATCGACGTGGGGGCCAAGGCGCAGATCTACGCGCTGATGCGCAGCCTCACCGAACAGGGCTACGCAATCATCATGATTTCCTCCGAATTGCCAGAAGTCATCGGCATGTGCGACCGCGTCGCCGTGTTCCACAAGGGCGCCATCGTCAAGGTACTCGAAGCGTCTGCCGTCAATCCTCAAGAGGTCATGCGCCATGCAACAGGGGGCTCAAGTGAATACGTCCATTAGCAGCGGCGACAGCAGCCGGCTGCGCCTGAACCTGGCGCGGCTGGTACGTTCGCCGGCGTTTTATCCGTTTGTGGGGCTGGTGGTGGTGACCCTGGTGATGATCCTCGCCAGCGACACGTTCCTCACCGCCAGCAACCTGTCGAACATCGCCCGCCAGGTGTCGATCAACGCGATTATCGCGGTGGGCATGACCTGCGTGATTCTCACTGGCGGCATCGATTTGTCGGTGGGGCCGGTGATGGCCTTGTCCGGCACGCTTACCGCCGGGTTGATGGTCGCGGGGCTGCCACCAGGTTTGGCGATTGGCGCGGGCATGTTGATCGGTGTGGCCTTCGGCATCGGCAACGGTCTGTTCGTGGCCTACCTGCACATGCCGCCGATCATCGTCACCCTGGCGACCATGGGCATCGCCCGTGGCCTGGGCCTGATGTACACCGACGGCTACCCGATTTCCGGGTTGCCGGAGTGGTTCGGCTTCTTCGGCCGCCAGAGTCTGTTCGGCATAGAAGTGCCGATCCTGATCATGCTGATTACCTACGCCGCCGCCTATGTGCTGCTGCAACACACGCGCATCGGCCGCTACATCTACGCCATCGGCGGCAATGAAGAAGCGGTGCGTTTGTCCGGCGTGCGCGCCGCGCGCTTCAAGTTGCTGGTGTACGGCATCAGCGGCCTCACGGCGGCGATTGCCGGGCTGGTGCTGACCTCACGCTTGATGAGCGGCCAGCCGAATGCCGGCGTGTCGTTCGAGCTCGATGCGATCGCTGCCGTGGTCCTTGGCGGCGCGTCGATTGCCGGCGGGCGTGGGGTAATCGTCGGCACGTTGCTCGGCGCCATGCTGCTCGGCGTATTGAACAACGGCCTGAACATGCTCGGCGTTTCGCCCTACGTCCAAAGCGTGATCAAGGGCGGGATCATTTTGCTGGCGATTTTTATCAGCCGTCAGCGCCATAAATAAACTACTTACAAGAACGGGATCAGACACCATGGATAAGCACACCGAAATGCAAGCCGTCGTCTGCCACGGCCCCAAAGACTACCGCCTGGAACGCATCGGCAAACCTCAGGCACGCGCCAATGAACTGGTGATCCGCATCGCCGCCTGTGGCATCTGCGCCAGTGACTGCAAGTGCCACTCGGGCGCGGCCATGTTCTGGGGGGGCGACAACCCGTGGGTCAAGGCGCCGGTCGTGCCGGGCCACGAGTTTTTTGGCTATGTGGTGGAGGTCGGCGAGGGCGGCGAGGAGCACTTCGACGTCGCGGTAGGCGACAAGGTGATTGCCGAACAGATCGTGCCCTGCGGCAAGTGCCGCTTCTGCAAATCCGGCAAGTATTGGATGTGCGAAGTGCACAACATCTTCGGCTTCCAGCGTGAAGTGGCCGAAGGCGGCATGGCCCAGTACATGCGCATTCCCAAGACCGCCATCGTGCACAAGATCCCTGAATCGGTGTCGCTGGAAGACTCGGCTCTGGTGGAGCCAATGGCCTGCTCGATCCACACCGTCAACCGTGGCGATGTCCAGCTTGACGACGTGGTGGTCATCGCCGGTGCCGGCACCCTTGGCTTGTGCATGGTCCAGGTTGCCGCGTTGAAAACCCCGAAGAAACTGGTGGTGATCGACATGGTCGACGAGCGTCTGGAACTGGCGAAAAAATTCGGCGCCGACGTGGTGATCAACCCGTCACGCGACAACGCCCGCGAGATCATCAATGGCCTCACCGACAATTACGGTTGCGACGTGTACATCGAAACCACCGGCGTACCGGCCGGCGTCACCCAGGGCCTGGACTTGATCCGCAAGCTCGGGCGCTTCGTCGAGTTCAGCGTGTTTGGCGCCGAAACCACGGTCGACTGGTCGATCATCGGCGACCGCAAGGAGCTGGACGTGCGCGGTGCCCACCTCGGGCCTTACTGCTACCCGATCGCCATCGACCTGTTCGAACGTGGCCTGGTCACTTCCAAGGGCATCGTTACCCACGATTTCCCGTTGGATGACTACGCCGAAGCGTTTGAGCTGGCCAACTCGACCAAGTCAATCAAGGTGCTGTTGAAGCCGGTGGCCTGAGCATGAACTACGTGATGGGTGTCGACATAGGAACCCAGAGCACCAAGGCGCTGCTGGTGGATGGTCAAGGCACGATCATCGCCCAGCACAGCCAGGGGTATCGCGTAGATACCCCGAAAGTGCGCTGGGCCGAACAATGGCCGCAGGTCTGGCTGGACGCCGTCGAAGCCTGTGTCGCGCAGTGCATGGGCAAGGCGGGCGTGGCGGCGCAGCAGGTCAAGGCGCTGTGCATCAGCAGCCTGTATGGCGGTTCGGGAATTGCGGTGGATGCACAGATCACACCGCTGCACCCGTGCCTGATCTGGATGGACCGCCGCGCCGGCGAGCAGGTGGCCTGGGTGCGCGAGCAGGTGGACCTGGAGCGTTTGTTCGAGGTCACCGGCAACTCGGTGGACAGCTACTACGGTTTCACCAAGATGCTCTGGCTCAAGCAGCACCAGCCTCAGGTGTGGGCGAAAACCCGCTACCTGCTGCCGCCCAACAGCTATATCAACTGGTGCCTCACGGGTGAGTTGGCGGTGGACCATAGCAGCGCCGGCAACATCGGTGGTGTCTACGATGTGAAAGCGCGTGATTGGTCCGGCGAGATGCTTGATGCACTGGGCATACCGCAGGCGATGATGCCTGAACGCCTGGTGTATTCCGGTGAATTGGTCGGTGGCTTGTTGCAAGACTGGGCATTGCGCCTGGGCCTGCAAGCCGGCACGCCGATCCTGGCCGGTGGCGTCGATGCGGCCATGGCCACCTTGGCAGCGGGCGTGACTCAGCCGGGCAATCACGTGGCGATGATCGGCACCAGCATGTGCTGGGGTTACCTGAACCAACAGGTGGATGCACACCACGGCTTGGTGAGCATGCCCCACGTCTATAACGGCCACCGGGACCTGTACATATTCGGCGGTGCGATCACGGCCGGTGCCTCGGTCAGCTGGTTTCGCGAGCAGTTCTGCCAGGCTGAAGAGCTACAGGCCAAGGCCACCAGCCAGGACAGCCTGGCGCTGCTGGAACAGAGCGCGATGAGCATTCCGGCGGGCAGTGAGGGCCTGTTGTTCCTGCCGTACCTGATGGGCGAGCGCAGCCCGGTGTGGGATGACCGCGCGAGTGGCAGTTTTGTCGGCTTGAACCTGTATCACAGCCGCATTCACCTGTACCGCGCGGTGCTGGAGGGGGTGAGTTTTGCCCTGCGGCATAACATCGAAGCGGGCACGCGCGGGGCGCATTCCCTGGACCCGCGTTTGATCGTGGTGGGTGGCGCGAGCCATTCGGATCTGTGGATGCAGATCATCGCGGATATCACGCAGTACCCGGTGTACACCATCGTTCAGGAGGTAGAAGCGGCGTTGGGTGCGGCGTTGTTGGCGGCGCATACGGTGGGGTTGGTGAGTGATGGGGAGATGGATAAAGGGTGGGTGCAGCTGGCGCTGCGGGCGGAGCCAAAGGTTGAAAACGTCGGGGTTTATGACCGGGCGTTTGCCGAGTATTTGAAGCTGTATCCCGCCCTGAAACCGATCATGCATAACCTGCAAACGAACTGATTCAACACAGTCCAAATGTGGGAGCTGGCTTGCCAGCTCCCACATTGGATCTTCATTGTTTTTGAGATCTCTATTCATGAACGCAGCCTTTGACTTCACCCACCACCGCATCCTCGTCACCGGCGCCAGCAGTGGCATCGGCCGCGAGATCGCCCTGCAGCTGATTGCCAGCGGCGCCGACGTCTTTGCCCTCGGCCGAGACGCCCAAGCCCTGGCCCAACTCGGCTGCCACACCCTCTGCCTGGACATCGCCGACAGCACCGCCCTCGACAAAGCCCTGCAAGACCTGCCGCCGCTGCACGGCCTGGTCAACTGCGCCGGCATCTCGCGCCTGGAACCCGCCGCCGCGATCAGCGCCGACGCGTTCGACCAAGTGATGAACGTCAACGCTCGCGCCGCCGCGCAAGTCGCCAGCCGCGTGGCCGCCAAAATGATCGAGGCACACATCGCCGGTAGCATCGTCAACGTCTCCAGCCAGGCCTCGCTGGTGGCCCTGGACGATCACCTCGGCTACTGCGCGTCCAAGGCCGCGCTGGATGCGATTACCCGCGTGCAATGCGCCGAGTGGGGCCGTTTTGGGATTCGCGTCAACAGCGTCAATCCTACGGTCACGCTCACACCGATGGCGACCATGGCCTGGTCCGAGCCGGCCAAGCGCGATCCGGCGCTGGCGGCTATTCCCTTGGGACGCTTCGCTGAAACCGTGGAAGTTGCGCTGCCGGTGCTGTTCCTGCTGAGCCGCGCCGCCAGCATGATCAGCGGCGTCAGCCTGCCCATCGACGGTGGCTACACCAGCCGCTAGCCGTTTTCCAACCGGCCGGCTATCACCACCTTGTCCCGTGGTTTGAACGGGTCTTCGAGGCGGTCGAGCAACAGGCGTACCGCGCTGCTGCCGGCCAAGGACGCGTCGTGGGCCACGCAGGCGATGGGCACGCCGAAGATATCGGCGAAGGGCAGGCGATCGATGCCGCAAATGGTCAGGCTGTCGTGGGGGATGTTGTGCATGCGCAACGCGCGCAGGGCACCGAGGGTGATCAACTGGTTGAAGCCCATGATCGCATCCGGCGCCGAGTGTTCGGCCAGGTAGTCGAGGGTGTGCAGGTACGACGGCATCAGCGTGTAGTCGCCGGCCTGCACCTCGACCTGCACCAGGGGATGTTCGGCCAGCACTTCACGCAGGCCCTTGAGGCGTTCGACGGTGATGCGTGAGTGTTCGGGACCCGTCAGCACCAGCAGGCGCTTGAGCGCGGGTGTCTGGCGCAGCAGGTAGTGCGCGGCCTGGATGCCGCTGTGATAGTTGTCCAGCACTACGCGGCTGAACGGGCTGTCGTGAATCGTGCGATCGAGCAGCACCACCGGGGTCTTGCCGTTGCCCAGGCGTTCAAGGTAGTCGGGCTGGTAGCTCGGCTCGTCCGAGACCGGCGACAGGATGATCCCCGCCACGCGGTAGCCCAACAGGGTGTCCACGGCTTTGCTTTCCAGTTCTTCCAGTTCGTCGGTGTCTACCAGCATGATGGTGTAGCCGTGCTGCTTGGCCTCGCGGGAAATCGCCTTGATCATTTCGCTGTAGAACGGGTTGTCCACTGAGGCGGTGATCACGCCGATGATCAGGCTTTCGCTGCGCTTGAGCCCGCGCGCGAAGGCGTTGGGCACGTAGTCCAGCTCCCGCGCTACTTCGAGGATGCGCGCCAAGGTGGCCGGTTTGACCAGGTCGGGTTTGCTCAGCGCGCGGGACACTGTGATGGTGGTCATGCCGACCCGTTTGGCGATGTCGCTGATGGTGACGGACTTTTTCTTGTTCATCGGTAAGGCTGCAAAAGGAAACACCCGCAGGCTAGCATGCGCGCGGGGGTAGGGTGATTCAAATCAATGGGTCCCAGCGCTGCGACCAGTCAGTTTCAGCCTTGACCACTTCGCGCAACAACCCCAGTGCCTGTTGCAACACCGCCGAATCCCGCGCCCGTGAATACACCAGGTAAGTGGGGAAGCTGAACTCCGGCGCCTTGGGCACGCGCTGCATCACGCCACTGTCCAGGTAGCTTTGCACCACGCGGGTACGGAAATAGCCGGCGCCGCCGTTTTCGAGGATGTACTGCAACGCCAGTGGCCCGAGGTTGAAACTCAGCGCGGCGCGGGCCTTGTCGGGCAGGGCGGCGTCATGCTGCTGACGAAAGCCTGGGCCCCAGTCGATATACACGTAGGGGGCCGGATTGCTCACCAACTGCACCAGGATCAGTTTTTCTTCCAGCACCTGCTCCACCTGCAACCCCGGCCAGTATTGCGGCTGGAACACCAGCGCGGCGTCGAGCACGCCGAGTTCCAGCTGGCGCAGCAGGTATTCGCCTTCGCGGATTTCGGTACGCAGCGCATGGCCCGGAATATGTTGGCGCAGCGCCTGGGCCCAGCCGAGCATCAACGGGTTGCACAGGCTGACCTCACCGCCGATGTGCAGCACATTGCGATAGCCATCCGGCAGCGGCAGGTCGCGGCGCGCGGCTTCCCAGGTTTGCAGCAATTGGTTGGCGTACACCACGAAGGCTTCGCCGTCGGCGGTCAGGCGTGCGCCGGCGCGGTTGCGGATGAACAGCGTGCTGCCCAATTGGCTTTCGAGGCTCTTGACCCGCGCGGTGATAGCGGTTTGGGTGACGTGCAGTTTCTCGGCCGCCGCAGCCAGGCTGCCGCAGCGGGTGATTTCGAGGAAAGTGCGTGCCAGTTCGATGTCCATGAAGCCCCCGGGGATGAATGGGGGGCATTGTAGTGGAATGTGGTCAAACCTGTGGGAGCAGGCTTGTCGAGTCGTCGAACCGCTGCGATAGCCATAAGTATCTACACATCTTCAACGTGAAATTGCGTAGCAGCTGTCGAGCCCTGGCGAGGCTGCGTCAGCGGTGTGTCAGACAGCCCGCAAACGCAGCCTCGCCAGGGCTCGACAGCTGCTACGCAGAGGGGGCCCCCAAGATGTGTAGATACCTATGCTGCGATGGCGGTGATTCAGTCAATCCAGTTGTCACTGATGCACGGCTATCGCAGGCAAATCAGCTCCCACAGTAGATTGCATTTCAGACTGGGTTTTTTGGTGCCTGCAAGTGCGGGGTAGGGAATGCTTTGGCGTACGCCTGGCACACCCGCAAAACCTTTTCATCCGCAAACCGCGCGCCCACCACGTGCAACCCCACTGGCAAACCATTCGCCGCCAACCCGCACGGCACCGAAGCTGCCGGTTGCTGCGTCAGGTTGAAGGGGTAGGTGAACGGCGTCCACTGCGTCCATTCCTGCAAACCCGAACCCGGTGGCACGTCGTGCCCGGCGTCGAACGCGGTGATCGGCATCATCGGCGACACCAGCACGTCGTAATGCTCATGGAATGCGGCCATGCGCGCCACCAGGGCTGCGCGCGCTTCGAGGGCCGCGTTGAAGTCATCCAGGCTCAAGCGTTCGCCGCGTTGTGCGATGCGCAGCAAACCAGGATCGAGCAGCTGCTTTTGCGCCTCGCTCATGCTCCCGGTCAGGCGTGCGGCGCCGGCGGCCCACAGGGTGCTGAAGACTTCCAGCGGGTCACTGAAGCCGGGGTCGATTTGCTCGACATGGGCGCCCAGTTGCACCAGCCCTGCCACCGCTTGAGCGACGACCTTGGCCACGTGCGGGTCGACGTCAACGTAACCGAAGTTCGGGCTATAGGCGACCCGCAAACCTTTCAGATCCGTACCCGGCATGAGCCATGGCGTGGTGCGTGGCGCACCGACCAAGCCATCGCGCGCATCCGGCTGGGCGATGGTCTGCAGCATCAACACGCTGTCTTCCACCGTGCGGGTCATCGGCCCCAGGTGCGAGAGGATGGTCATGGAGCTGGCCGGCCATTGCGGCACATAACCGAAGGTGGGCTTGATCCCGAAGGTGCCCGTGAATGCACAGGGAATCCGGATCGAACCGCCCGCATCGCTGCCCTGGTGCAACACACCGAGGTTCAATGCGGCCGCTGCCCCTGCGCCGCCGGACGAACCGCCGGCCGTGGTGCGTGTGTCCCAGGGGTTGCGGGTGACGCCGTAGAGCGGGTTGTCGGTGACGCCTTTCCAGCCGAATTCCGGGGTGGTGGTCTTGCCCAGCAGCACCGCGCCGGCCTTGCGCATAAAGGCGGTGAAGGGCGCGTCGATGTCCCATGGGCCCTCGGCGGATGTGGTGCGCGAGCCCTTGCGGGTGGGCATGCCGATCGTCAGCGTGAGGTCTTTGATCGACGCCGGCACGCCGTCCAACGCGCCGCAGGGTTGGCCGTCGAGCCAGCGTTGTTCGGAAGCACGCGCTGCGTTCAGCGCGCCTTCGGGGTCCACGTGGCAGTAGGCGTTTACCACTGGGTTATAGCGTTCGATACGCAGCAAGGTATCCTCGGTGACTTCCACCGGCGACAGGCTCTTGTCGCGAAAATGCTGCAGCAGTTGCACCGCCGTCAGTTCGCCGATCTCACTCATGCCACATCCCCCTGAGCCGCATTGACCATGGCCCGCAGCAATACCGCGCAGCCCGCCGCCAGGTCATCCGGCGCGGCGTTTTCGATTTCGTTATGGCTGATGCCGCCCTCGCACGGCACAAAGATCATCCCGGCGGGGCCCAGTTCGGCCACGAAAATCGCGTCGTGCCCGGCGCCGCTGACGATATCCATATGGCTCAAGCCCAACACACCCGCCGCGTCGCGCACCGCGTTGACGCAGGCCGGGTTGAAGTCCAGCGGCGGGAAGTCGGCCGTCGGCGTCAGCTCAAAGGTGAGGCCGTGTGTTTTGGCGGTGGCTTCGATCACGCCGCGCACTTCATCGACCATGGCTTGCAGCGTGTCCGCATGCAGGTGGCGCAGGTCGATGGTCATGTGCACTTGGCCAGGAATCACGTTGCGTGAACCGGGGTGCAGGCTCAGGCAACCGACCGTGCCACAGGCGTGGGGTTGTTGTTGATGGGCGATACGGTTGACCGCGCTGACCACCTCGGCGGCGCCAACCAGGGCGTCCTTGCGCAGGTGCATCGGCGTCGGGCCGGCGTGGGCTTCGACGCCGGTTAAGGTCAGGTCGAACCACTTCTGGCCCAGGCAACCCATGACCACGCCAATCGTGGTGGCCTGGTCTTCCAGCACCGGACCTTGTTCGATATGGGCTTCGAAATACGCGCCTACCGGATGGCCCAGCACCGCCCGGGCACCGGCATAGCCGATGCGCTGCAACTCGGCGCCCACTGACAGGCCTTGGTCGTCGAGCTTGTCGAGGGTGTTCTGTAAATCGAATTTACCGGCAAACACCCCCGAACCCATCATGCACGGCGGGAAGCGCGAGCCTTCTTCGTTGGTCCATACCACCACTTCAATCGGCGCTTCGGTTTCGATGTTCAAATCATTGAGGGTGCGGATCACTTCCAGCCCGGCCATCACCCCGTAGCAACCGTCGAACTTGCCGCCGGTGGGCTGGGTGTCGATATGGCTGCCGGTCATCACCGGGGGCAGGGCAGGATTGCGCCCGGCGCGGCGCGCGAAAATATTGCCGATGGCGTCGACACTGACGCTGCACCCGGCCGCCTCACACCATTGCACAAACAGGTCGCGGGCCTGGCGGTCCAGATCGGTGAGGGCCAGGCGGCACACGCCGGCTTTGGCCGTGGCGCCAAGCTGGGCCAGGTCCATCAAGGATTGCCACAGGCGGTCGCGGTTGATCAGCGGGGCGTTGCTCTTGAGCGGTTGCGCAAAACTATTCATCAGCAGTCTCCGGTCAGGCACTCAGGGCCAAATAGCGGTTTTTGATGGTCGGGTCGGCGCGAAAGGCGGCGGCGCTGCCCTCGTAGACCACGCGGCCTTGTTCGAGCACGTAATGGCGGTCGGCGAGCTTGTCGCAGACCATCAGGTTCTGTTCCACCAGCAACACCGGCAGGCCGTCGTCCTTGACCTTGCGCAGGATCTTCACCAACTCGTCGACGATCACCGGGGCCAGGCCTTCGGTGGGCTCATCAAGGATCAGCAACTTTGGATCGTTGAGCAGCGCACGGGCGATGGCGAGCATTTGTTGCTCGCCGCCAGAAAGCGCATGGCCGGCGTTTTTGCGACGTTCCTTGAGGCGCGGGAACATGCCGTAGACGTCTTCGAGCTGCCAGCGGCTGGTCTTGCGTGCGGCGATGCGCAGGTTTTCTTCGACGGTCAGCAGGCGGAAAATTCCGCGGTTCTCCGGTACCAGCGCCAGGCCCTGGCGAGCAATTTCAAAGATCTTCTGGCCCACCAGTGCCTGGCCGTTGAAATGGATCTGGCCCTGGCGTGGGCAAATAATCCCGAGGATGCTGCGCAGCGTCGTGGTCTTGCCGGCGCCGTTGCGGCCCAGCAGCGTCACCAGCTCGCCAGGGTTTACGGTCAGCGACACGCCTTCCAGCACGTGGCTCTTGTCGTAGTAGGAATGGATATTCTCGACGATCAGCATCAGGCAGCCTCCCCAAGGTACGCACTGCGCACACGTTCATCGGCCCGCACGAATTCCGGCGTGCCTTCCACCAGGATCTGCCCGTGGCTCATCACCGTGATGCGTTGGCTGATGGACATGACAATGCTCATGTTGTGTTCGATCAACAGCACCGTGTGGTCGCGGCCGAGGTCGCTGATCAGTTGGGTCATGATCGGGATGTCGTCGATGCCCATGCCCGAGGTGGGCTCGTCGAGCATCAACAGTTTGGGTTTGGAGCAGATCGACATGCCCACCTCCAGCACGCGTTGCTGGCCGTGGGACAACTCGCCGGCCAGGGTGTCGGCGCGGGCGGTGAGTTGCAGGCGTTCCAGCACGTGGTCGGCCATCTCCAGGTGTTCGCGCTTGCTGTCCACGCGGCGCCAGAAATTCAGGGCGCGCACACCATCGCGGCCTTGGGCGGCCAGGCGCAGGTTTTCGCGCACGCTGAGGTTCTGGAACAGGCTGGTAAGCTGGAACGAGCGCGCCATGCCCAGGCCGACACGGGCATGGGCCGGTTTGCGCATCAGGTTCCTGCCGTCGAAATGAATCGCCCCGGCGGTGGCCTGGCGCTCACCGGTGAGGCAGTGGAACAGGCTGGTCTTGCCCGCGCCGTTGGGGCCAATGATGGTGTGGATGGTGCCGGCTTCGACCTTGAGGTTTACGCCATTCACCGCATGGAAGGCACCGTAGGCCAGTTCCAAGTCTTTGGTTTCCAGCAGGATGCTCATAGCACGTCCTCCTTGGCGACAGCGGCGGCCTTGCGACTGCCTCGCACCCGTTCAAACAGCGACACCAGGCCGCCCCACAAACCACCGCGCATGAAGATCACCACCAGGATCAAAATCACCCCCAGCAGCATCAGCCAGCGCGGCCACAGGTCGGAGAGGAAATCCCCCAGCAGCACGATGGAACCGGCGCCCAGCAATGAGCCGAACAAAGAGCCCGTGCCGCCGACGATGGTCATGATCAGGATGTTCTCGGACATCATCAGGTCGATATTCGACAGCGGCACAAAGTGCAGCAGCATGGCGTACAGCGCGCCGGCAACCCCGGTGACCGCGCCGGACAGTACAAACACCAGGATTTTGAAATGCCGCGTGTCGTAGCCGATGGCCGAGGCACGGGTTTCGTTTTCGCGGATCGCCATCAGCGTGCTGCCGAACGGTGAGGCGATCACTCGGCGTGCGCCGATAAAGATCAGCAGGAACAGCACCGCGACAAAGCCGTAGAAGGCGCGGGCGTCGGCGAGCGATAGCAACACGCTGTCACCGAGGCGGATTTCCGGGCGTGGCACGCTGAGCAGGCCGTTGTCGCCGCCGGTCCAGTCACTGAGCGTATAGGCGACGAAGTAAGCCATTTGGCTGAACGCCAGGGTCAGCATCACGAAGTAGATGCCGGTACGGCGGATCGCCAGGGCGCCCACCAACAAGGCCAGGAACCCACCGGCAACGGCGGCGCCGAGCAGCGCCGTGAACAAACCCATTTGCAGGTGGATCATCAGCAACGCCGCACAATACGCGCCGGCACCAAAGAAGATGCCTTGGCCGAAGGACAGTAGCCCGGTGTAACCCAGCAGCAAGTTGCAGGCGAGGGCGGCCATGGCAAAGATCAGGATCTCGGTGGCCAGGGTCGCCGAGGGCAGTATCAAGGGCAGGCCAATCAGCACTGCCAATACCCACAGCAACATCGCGCGCGATTGCGTCTTGGCAAACGGCAGGGGGTTTTTCTCGCTCATGTCAGGCTCTCCCAAACAGGCCGTAAGGACGTACCAGAATCACCACGGCCATTGCGCCGTAGATCATCAGGCTCGCGCCCTGGGGCCAAAGTGTGGTCATCAGGCTTTGCACCACGCCCACCAGCAAACCGCCGACCAGCGCACCGCTGAACGAACCCATGCCGCCGATCACCACGACCACAAACGCCACCCCGAGAATTTCCGGGCCGACGAAGGGCTGGGCGCCGCGCAACGGCGCGAACAGCACACCGGCCATGCCGGCCAGGGCAACGCCAAGGGCGAAGGTCATGGAGAACAGGCGGAAAATATTGGTGCCCAGCAACGAGACGGTTTCGGTGCTCTCACTGCCTGCCCGTACCAGGGCGCCGAAGCGCGTGCGTTCCAACAGCAGCCACAGGCCCAGGCCGACCAGCCCGGAAAACACGATGAGGAATAGGCGGTAATAGGGGTAGACGAAGTCACCCACCACCAGCACGCCGCGCAGCAGCTCAGGCACGGCGACGCTCTTGCCCACCGGCCCCCAGATCATCACGCTGGCTTCCTGGATGATCAGCGCGATGCCCAAGGTCACCAGGATCTGGAACATGTGCGGCAAGTGGTAAATCCGCTGGATCAATAATCGCTCGATGGCCCAGGCCAACGCGGCCACCACCAGCGGGGCGATCAACAGCGCCAGCCAGAAATTGCCGGTGAGGCTCACGGCGGTGTAGCAGATGTAGGCTCCCAGCAAGAAGAACGCGCCGTGGGCGAAGTTGACGAAGTTGAGCAGGCCGAAAATGATCGTCAGCCCGACCGCGATCAGGAAGTAGATCATCCCCAATCCAAGGCCGTTGAGTATCTGGAACAGGTAAAGATTAAGCATGCAGGAACCCTCTGCAGGAGGCCGCTCGCACGGCCCTGCGCTACCAAATTCAGGGGATCAGCCGAGCGTGCAGCCCGTGGCTTCCACTGGCGGGAACGACTGGCCGGCGCTGAGCACTTTGGCCAGGTCGTCCTTGTCGGCCATGTCGCCGGTGGCCTTGCCGATCAGCAGGTAGTAATCCTTGATCACTTGGTGGTCGCCAGCGCGGATCGATTCCTTGCCGGTCGGGCCTTCAAAACTCAAGCCCTGCATGGCTTTGGCCACGGTTTTACCGTCGAAGCTGCCGGTGCTAATGATGGTTTCGAGCATGACCTTGGTGCTGATGTAATCGGCGGCCAGCGGGTAGGTGGGGTTGATGCCGTACTTGGCCTGGGTCAGCTTGACCAGTTCGCGGTTGAGCGGGGTGTCGACCTGGTGCCAGTACTGCGCGCCGAGGTACACGCCTTCAAGCACATCGCTGCCCAACTCCTGGAATTGGTCGAGGCCGGCGGACCATACCAGCAGCACTTTCATGCGCTCCTTGATGCCGAAGTTCACCGCCTGGCGCAGGGTGTTGGACGACTGGCTGCCGAAGTTGAGCAGCACCAGTACATCGGGCTTGGCGGTGATGGCGTTGGTCAGGTAGCCGGAGAATTCTTGTTCTTGCAGTGAGTGGTAGCTGTTGCCGATGTGTTCCAGGCCGTTTTCCTTGAGCACTGTTTTTGCGCCTTCAAGCAGCGCTTCGCCGAACACGTATTGCGGGGTGATGGTATACCAGCGCTTGGCGTCCGGCAGCAGTTTGATCAGCGGCACCATGGTTTCGCGGATCGCACCGTAGGTGGGCACCGACCAGCGGAAGGTCGCGAGGTTGCAATCCTTGCCGGTGACTTCGTCGGCGCCGACCGGGGTCATGAACACACCGCCGACTTTGTCGACTTCCTTGGCCACCGCCAAGGCTGACGATGACAAGGTGCAGCCCTGGAAGAACCGCGCGCCGTCCTGCTGGATGGCTTCCTGCACCTTGCGCACGGCCTTGCCGGCGTTGCCTTCGGTGTCGATGACTTTGTAGTTCAGTGGCCGGCCGAGCAGTTCGGGGTGCTGTTCCACCGCCAGGCGCGAACCCATGTCGGCAAATTTGCCATAGCTGGCAAAGGCGCCAGACATGGACTTGAGGCCGTAAAAGGTAAAGGGCTCGGCGGCGAATGCCGACCGGATACTCAGCGGGAGGCTGAGGGCGGCGGCTGCGGTGAGACTGGCTTTCAACAACGTACGACGCTGCATGGGGTGACTCCCTGGTTTAGTTATTGGCAGGAGTGGCAAGGGCGATACGGTGGAGCAAGGGCCTGTGGGCAGGCCTGTTATTGAATTGGGTGAAACGGTCTGAGGGTTGGAACCCGGTCAACTGTGGGAGCTGGCTTGCCTGCGATCGCATCGACTCGGTGTAACTGAACACCGAGGTGCCTGCATCGCAGGCAAGCCAGCTCCCACATTGATCGGGTTTCCACAGTAGGTACCGCGGTGTTTTCAGTGGTTGTGATCGAACTCCAGCAGAAAATGCGGGCTGACTTCACCTTCCAGCGCCGTCATATGGTGTTCCGCATCGCACATGTGCTCATGCATCAAACCGCGCACCGCGCGTTCATCCCCGGCACGAAAGGCGATCAGCAACTGTTTGTGATAATCCAGGTTGGCCGCGTCGAACTGCTTGCGCTTGGGCTTGTAGGCCTTTTTCAACACCACCAGGTCGCGCAGCAGGTCGTTGAGAAACTGCGCCATGAAACTCAGCAACGGATTGGGGCAGGCCTTGGCCAGCAGGTTATGGAACTCCAGTTCCGCCAGGCGTTGCTCGCGCTGGCCGGCCTCGCTGTCTTCCGGGGCGCTGCAGAAATCCACGTTGTCTTGCAGGGCCTGGTAGTCGTCTTCGCTCAAGCGCCCGAGCACCGACACCGCGAGTTCCACTTCGATGACTTTGCGCAGTTGGTACACCTGCTCGCCATCCAAATGCTGGAAGTGCAGGTAGTTGCGCAGCGCGCGGCTGGCGGGCTCAGTGCCGGCCTGGTTCAGGTAAGCACCACCGCTGGGGCCGGTGCGTGTGCTCACCAGGCCTTCCACTTCCAGGGCCTTGAGCGCTTCGCGGGCCGAGCCCTTGGAGCACTGGAAGCTTTCCATCAGCTCACGTTCAGTGGGTAGACGGTCGCCGGGCTTCAAGGCGTCGGTGACGATGGAGCGCTTGACCGACTCGACAATCACATCGGACAGCTTCTGGCGTTTGCGTCGGAGCGGGCGACTTAGCATGGGTTCGATTTATCGTATTAATGCGGATAAATAGCACTTAATAGCGATCGGGATGCAGCGTCAACGCCACGTGTCGTTTTCGATGGCAACAGGTCGCAAACGGGTGGCTGCTCCGCGGTTACCTGAGTCAAGGCAACGGGTGGACGGCGGTGGCTGCTTGCCAAAGACCAGGAAGTCTGCGACCCAGCGGTTGATGCAACTGCTGGCGGCGTGCTTGACGGGTTCTTTCAGCCGCAGTTGCTCGACCGGCGAAGCCGCTTCTTCGGCCTGTTGCGCGTTGACCAGCACCATGCGCGCCACGCGATCGGGAAACAGCGCAGCGTAACGGCTACCCAGGCGGGCGGCGTTGTCATTGCCCAGGTAGAGCAGTTGGGCGTCGCCAAGTTGCCTGCGGACGTACTCCATGTCCTGGGCGGCCTGTTCGATGCCGTTGTCGTTGCTGAGGTCGCGGGGGCTGAGTTCGATCACGTCGTAACGGTCGACCAGCGTGCGATAGGCGGGGTTGGCGTAGGCGCCCCAGAGGCTGGTCAGGTGAATGACAAAGGTGCCGCCCTGGTTGTTGGCGGCGGCGTCGCCAGCCTGGGCAAACACCACGCCTTCACGGTTCAGCGGGTCACGGGCGCCGACGCGAGTCAGGTAGAGACGCAAGCTGCCTTGCCGGGGCGCGGCGTAATTGCGCGGTACGTTCACAATGCCGCATTGGGTGCGTTGCAGCACCTCGGGGTCCAGGCGCTCAACGGTGGGCAGGGGGCAGTCCAGCAGCCAGTCGATGGTGGTGGGAGGGATCAGTGGTTGGGCAGAGGCAAGGCTTGCCGTCAGCCAGAGACAGGCGCACGTCAGGTAGTTTGCAACAGTCATCGAGAGGTCCTGGGCGGCCGTGTAATAGCGGCTTTTTTACCAAGGACCTCAGGTCGAAGAATGTAGGGTGAAAAGACAGCTAATGTACGAGATCGGAGTTTTGTTTATCGGATCTGTGCCTGCCAGCCACCGCCCAGTGCCTTGTACAGCGCGATGCTGGCCTGCAGGCGTGACAGCCGCAGTTGCACATTCTGGTCTTGGGCCGCGTACAGCGTGCGCTGGGTTTCCAGCACCGTGAGCAGGTCTTCGGCACCTGCCTGGTAGCGGCTTTCGGCGATCTGGAACGCGGTCTGGGCCTGTTTCAGCTCTTCACTTTGCCATTCGCGTTGCTGGTCGAGGCGGGTGATGCCGCTGAGGGCTTTTTCCACATCGGCAAAGCCATTGATGATCGCGCCGCGATAGGTTTGCAGCAGTTCATCCTGGCGTGCGCGAGCCTTGTCACGTTCAGCACTTAAACGGCCGTTGTTGAAGATCGGGCCGACGAGGCCGGCGGTCAGCGTGTAGTAGGGGCTGCGCAGCACATCCATGGCCTTGTAGGCGTCGGAGCCCAAGGTTGCACCAAGGGTGACGGCGGGCAGCATGGCCGCGCGGGCCACGGTGACGTCGGCCTGTGCTGCCGCCAGTTGCGCCTCGGCCTTGGCGATATCGGGCCGGCGGCTGAGCAGTTGGCTGGGCAGGCCGGCGCCGATGGTCGGCCAGGTCAGTGCCTGAAAGGGCTCGGCGCCCAGGTCCAACGCCTGCACCGGTTGGCCGAGTAGGGCGGCCAGGGTGATCTGCGATTCTTCGGCCAGTTGCTGGATCAGCGGCAACTGGCGTTGCTGGCTGGCCACCAGGCTTTTTTGCTGTGCCAGTTCCAGGGCCGTGGCGGAGCCGGCGTCGTAGCGCGTCTGTACCAGGTCGAGCACGTTGCGCGCATTGGCCAGGTTCAGCTCGGCGATCTGCTGGCGTTGGTGGGCGGCGAGAGTTTGTGCGTAGCGGTCGGCCACGCTGCTGAGCAGGGTCAGTTCCACGGTGGCCCGGTCAAACTCGCTGGCGCGCAGGCTGTGCAGGGCGCTGTCGCGGGCGGCGGCGCGGCCACCCCAGAAGTCCACTTCGTAGCTGGCGGTGAGGTTGGCGCCGAAGTTGTCGACGGCGTCGTCGCTTTGGGACGCATCCAGGTCCGGTCCACCCGGGCCGCGTATGAGTTTCTGGTGACTGGTCGCGAGGTTGAACTTCACCTCGGGCAACAATGGCGCACCGGCTATCACCGCACTGGCCTGCGCCTGGCGCACACGGGCCGTGGCGGCGGCAACGTCGAAACTGTCACGGCGGGCCTGCTCGATAAGACGGTTCAACTGCGGGCTGGCGAAGTGTGTCCACCATTGCTGGTTGGTGGCCTGGGCGGCGTCGCGCTCGGCGTATTGCCAGGCGGCAGGCGGCGCAATAGCCGTGTCGATGGCCGGTGGGTTGCCGGCGCAGGCGCTGAGCAACACACACAAACCGGGCAAGTAGATGGATCGTTTATTCACTGGTCAACGCCTTAACCGGATCGAGCCGGGCAGCTTTACGGGCCGGCATAAAGCCGAATACGACGCCGGTGACCAGCGCGCAACCAAATGCGCCACACACCGCCACCAGGGAAAACTGCACCGCCACCTCGGCCAGTACCAGCACGCCACCCACCAGCAGGGCCAGGGCGATGCCGCACAGGCCGCCGACCACCGAGAGCATCACCGCTTCGGTAAGGAACTGGCGCAGGATGTCGCGCTGGCGTGCGCCGGTGGCCATGCGGATACCGATTTCGCGGGTACGTTCGCGCACGGTCATCAACATGATGTTCATCACGCCGATACCGCCCACCAACAGGGAAATCGCGGCAATCGAACCGAGCATCAACGACAGCGTGTTCTGCGTGTGGGCTTCGGCCTGGATCATCGCCGCGTTGTTGGTCAGCTCGTAATCGCGCTTGCCGTTGTGCAGCGTTTGCATCAACTGGTCGATGGCCAGCTCGGCCTCGTGGACCTTGCGCGCATCAGCCGCCGCGATCACCACGTATTCGGGGTTATAGCTGCCGAACAGCCGCACGCTGGCGGCGGTATAAGGAATGGCAATGCGGTCGTCGCTGTCCTTGTTGCCGGAGCTGGCGCCTTTTTCCGCCAGCACGCCGATCACCTGAAACGGCACGTTCTCAATCAGGATGTACTGGCCGATGGGGTCGACCTCGCCCTTGAACAGCTTCTCGCGCACACGATGCCCGATCACCGCCACCGTGGCGGCGGCGCGCTCGTCCTCGGCGGTAAAATAATTGCCCTCGACCACCGGCCAATTGAAGATCTCCGGGAAGTTGGTGTCATTGCCGCCCACATAGGCCATGTAGTCGACATTGCCAAAACGCACGCCGGCTTCGCTGCCGTTGACCGGCATGATGCGCTGCACCTGAGGCAGGGCGGCCAGTGCGTGGACGTCATTGAGCGTCACGATCCCCGGCGGCGTACGCGGGTTGGGCGACGATCCACTGAGGTAGATGATGTTGGAGCCGAACGCGCCCATCTGCGCCATGACCTGGCGCTTGCTGCCTTCGCCCACCGCCAGCATCACCACCACCGATGCCACGCCGATAATGATGCCCAGCAGGGTCAACGCGGTGCGGAAGCGGTTGATCCACATCACCCGCCAGGCAGCTTGCACGGCATCCACCAATTCGGCTTTCCACGCGCCATTGTGCTCGGCGCCGTCGGCCAGGCGTTGGCGCAGGTCAACAGCTTGCAGGGCGCCGTTGGCTAATGCAGGAGCAACTTCGCTGCCATCGGCCGAGTCACTGATGATCAAGCCATCGCGAATCTCGATGATGCGGTTGGCCCGCGCCGCCACTTCGCGGTCGTGGGTGATCAGGATCACCACGTGGCCTTGGCTGGCCAGTTCGTCGAGCAGGGTCATGACCTCGGCGCCGCTGTGGCTGTCGAGGGCGCCGGTGGGTTCATCGGCCAGGATGATGTGGCCACCGTTCATCAACGCGCGAGCGATGGACACGCGTTGCTGCTGGCCGCCGGAAAGCTGGTGCGGGCGGTTGCCGGTGCGGTCGGCCAGGCCCAGGCGCGTGAGCAGCGCGTTGGCGCGGGCATGGCGCTCGGTGGCGCTGATGCCGGCATAGATCGCCGGCATCTCGACGTTTTCCTGGGCCGAGCCGGAGGGAATCAAGTGGTAGCCCTGGAACACGAAGCCAAAGGCTTCGCGGCGCAGCCAGGCCAGTTCGTCACTGTCCAGGTGCGCGACGTTTTCCCCGGCGAACAGGTAGTCACCGACGCTTGGGCGGTCGAGGCAGCCGAGGATATTCATCAGCGTGGACTTGCCGGAGCCCGAGGCGCCGACGATGGCAACGAACTCCCCGGCATGAATCGACAGGTCGATGCCGCGCAACACGTCGACCTGCGGGCTGTCGCCGCCGCCGTAGGATTTGCGGATGTTCTTGAGTTCGATCAGGGGCGTGGTCAACTCAACCCCCGTTGCCGTCGGCCGGGCCGATCACCAATTGATCGCCCTCGTTCAGGCCGTCGAGCACCTGGACGCGCAGGCGGTCACTGATGCCCAGGTGCACGTGGCGTTCTTCGATACGGCCGCTTTTGGTCAGGACCCGGGCGATCTGGCGGTCGGCACTGGACGTGCCCCGCAGCGCGGCAACCGGTGCAGTGAGGGCGTCCTTGACCTGGCTGGCGACGAAAAACACCTGGGTGGTCATCTCCGCCATCAACGCGTTGTCGCTGTTGTCCACGTCCAGCAGCACGGTGTACAGCACCACACGGCCACTGCCGCTTTTGCTGGAACTGTTGGGGCTGCCGCTGCCTTGGGTTTCATTCAAGGGCTTGGGCGGGATCGGCAGGATCTGCCGCACGGTGCTGGTCCAGCGCCGGTTGCCGCCGCTCAGGGTGGTGAAATAGGCGGTCATGCCCGGTTTGACGTGGCCGATATCGGCTTCCGAGACTTCCGCCCAGACGGTCATCGGTGACAGTTTGGCGATGCGCAGGATCAGCGGTGTCTGCTGCTGGGCGTTCAGGGTCTGGCCAACGCGCGCGTCCACCGCCACTACGGTGCCGGTCATCGGCGCATAGATGCGCGTGTAGCCCAGCTCCGCTTCATCGCTGCGCAGGCTGGCCTGGGCTTGCCGGATCTGCGCCTGGAACATGCTGACCCGGGCCGCTGTGGCGCTCAATTCAGCTTTGGCGGTTTGTACATCTTCTTCGCGGGTCGCATTACCGGCGGCCAGGCGCTGCTGGCGCTGGTACTTCTGGCGTGCCAACTCATGCTGGGCGTTTTGCTCCTGCAACTGAGCCTTGAGGTTTTCGATGGCGTAGCGGCTGGCGTCGAGTTTGGCTTTTTGCGTGGAAGGGTCGATCTCCACCAGCAACTGACCTTCCTGGACCTGATCGCCGGCCTCGACGTGGATCTTGCGGATCTGCCCGGACGCCTGTGCGCCTACATCGACATAACGCCTGGGTTGCAGGGTGCCCAGGGCCGTCACGCTGTTTTCGATATTGCCGCGGGTGACGCTCACAGTGGTGAGGGTGTCGGGCCCCGGCGGCAGCACTTGCCAGGCCGCGATGGCGATGACGGGGATCAGGCACGCGATAACAAGCAAGGCGCGTCGGGCAGGTCGAGGGCGTTTCATGCTTTGGTTCCAGCCAGGAAAGTTCGGACCGCAGTTGCGGGGAGCTGACAAGTAGACGAGGGAATTGCGCGGGGATTTAGGCTGTTACATAAGCAGTTACAGCTCCCTTGAAGAAAAATAATCGTCCGTTGATGCAAGTGTGCTTTAAAAGTAGATGAGAATTACTATAAATTGCACGCACTCAAACTGCCATCACCTAAACGCTGTCTTTTTTGCACCCAAGGGCCTAATGCCGCCACCCGGCGGTCGGGAGTCATGTTGGAAAACTACTATCGCGAGCTGGTGTGTTTCCTCAACGCCAAGCTGGGCAACCGTCAGGTGGCCGAGGATGTGGTGCATGACGCTTATGTCCGGGTGCTGGAACGTTCCAGCGACACGCCCATCGAACAACCCCGCGCCTTTTTGTACCGCACTGCGCTCAACCTGGTGATCGACGGTCATCGCCGCAACGCCTTGCGCCAGGTTGAACCCCTGGATGTGCTGGATGCCGAAGAGCGCTTCGCCAGTTGCTCGCCCCACACCCACCACGACCACGGCCAGCGCCTGGAATTGCTCGAACGTGCCCTGGCCGAGCTGCCGCCTGCCTGCCGCGACAGCTTTCTGCTGCGCAAGCTCGACGGCCTGACCCACCTGCAAATCGCCGAGCGCCTGTGCATTTCCCGCGCCCTGGTGGAAAAACACATCGTCAACGCCATGAAGCACTGCCGGGGGCGGATGCGAGAGTGGGAAGCGCACTGATCACCTGTTAGTTAAATTTTATTTCACTGTCCTCGTTTCCTATCAACAGATGACCTGTTGTGCAGGTCTTGAAAGGTATTCCCGCCCCACCGCCAAGGGGCTTATCCAGAGGACACTGGAATGACACAGGCTATTGCTTCGCCCGCGGTTCACGACCTGATCGGTATCGGTTTCGGCCCTTCGAACCTGGCGCTGGCCATCGCCCTGCAGGAGCGCGAAAAGGCCCAGGGCAAACTGGACGTGCTGTTTCTCGACAAACAGGCCGACTACCGCTGGCACGGCAATACCCTGGTGACCCAGAGCGAACTGCAGATCTCGTTCCTCAAGGACCTGGTGACTCTGCGTAACCCCACCAGCCCGTATTCCTTCGTCAATTACCTGAAAGCCCACGACCGCCTGGTGGACTTCATCAACTTGGGCACCTTTTACCCGTGCCGCATGGAGTACAACGACTACCTGCGCTGGGTCGCCGGGCAGTTCCAGGCCCAGGCGCGCTACGGCGAGGAAGTGCTGGCCATCGAGCCGATCCTGCATCAGCAGCAGGTTGAAGCGCTGCGCGTGATTTCCCGCGATGCCCTGGGCGAGCAGCATGTACGCACCACCCGTTCGGTGGTGGTCAGCGCTGGCGGCACACCACGTATTCCGGAGGCGTTCAAGGCGCTCAAAGGGGACAGCCGGGTGTTCCACCATTCTCAATACCTGGAGCGCATGGCCACGCAACCGTGTGTCGAGGGCAAGGCCATGCGCATCGCCATCATCGGCGGCGGCCAGAGTGCAGCCGAAGCGTTTATCGACCTGAACGACAGCTTCCCGTCGGTGCAGGTCGACATGATCCTGCGCGGATCGGCGCTCAAGCCCGCCGATGACAGCCCGTTCGTCAACGAAGTGTTCTCGCCGGCCTTTACCGACCTGGTGTTCCAGCAGGAAGGCGCCGAGCGTGAGCGCCTGGTCGCCGAGTACCAGAACACCAATTATTCGGTGGTAGACCTGGACCTGATCGAGCGTATCTACGGCATCTTTTATCGCCAGAAAGTCTCCGGCATCGCCCGCCAGGCGTTCCGCACCATGACGGTGGTCGAGAAAGCCACCCCTGGTCCGTTGGGCATCGAGCTGGTGCTGCGCAATAACGCCAGCGGCGAAACCAGCGTCAATCATTACGATGCGGTGATCCTCGCCACCGGCTACGAGCGCCAGACGCACCGCGCCTTGCTGGCGCCGCTGGAAGGCTACCTGGGCGACTTTGACGTGGCGCGCGACTACCGCATCGTCACCGACGAGCGTTGCAACGCCGGGATCTACATCCAGGGTTTCAGCCAGGCCAGCCATGGATTGAGCGACACCTTGCTGTCGGTGCTGCCGATTCGGGCGGATGAGATCGCGGCGTCGTTGTATGCGCTGGACCGTGGGCGCGGCAAGGGGCGGTCGGTGCAGGATTTGCTACTCGCTACCGCCAGCTGATCGTTGTGGCGAGGGAGCTTGCTGTGGCGAGGGAGCTTGCTCCCGTTCGACAGCGCAGCTGGAGCCGGCTTTTTGGGACCGCTGCGCAGCCCAGCGGGAGCAAGCTCCTTCGCCACAAAATCTCTGTCCTACAGACGGCACTGGCGTGATGGTTGAGCTACTGATACTGTACAAAAAACCAGTGCCGGTAGCCCTCCATGCAGTTGATCGAAAAACTCAGCATCCTCGCCGACGCCGCCAAGTACGATGCGTCGTGCGCCAGCAGCGGCGCGCCCAAGCGTAGCTCCGAGGGCAAGGCGGGGCTGGGTTCTACCGATGGCATGGGCATCTGCCACAGCTATACGCCCGATGGGCGATGCGTGTCATTGCTCAAGGTGTTGCTCACCAACTTCTGTCTCTACGACTGCCAATACTGCGTCAACCGCCGCTCCAGCGACGTGCCCCGCGCGCGTTTCAGCCCGGAGGAGGTGGTCACATTGACCCTGGACTTCTACCGGCGCAATTGCGTCAGCGGGCTGTTTCTCAGCTCCGGCATCATCCGTTCGTCCGACTACACCATGGAGCAGTTGGTGCGGGTCGCCAAGCTTCTACGCGAAGAGCACGACTTTCGCGGCTATATCCACCTCAAGACCATTCCCGACGCGGACCCGGCGCTGATCGCCGAAGCCGGGCGTTATGCCGACCGCCTGAGCGTGAATATCGAACTGCCTACCGAGACCAGCTTGCAGACCCTGGCGCCGGAAAAACAGATCGTCTCGATCAAGCAGGCCATGCAGACCATCTACACCGGCGAGCAGACCGTGCTCAACGAGCCGCGCGCGCCGCGATTCGCCCCGGCAGGGCAGAGTACGCAAATGATCGTCGGCGCCGACGACACCGATGACAGCACCATCCTCCACGGTGCCGAGGCGCTTTACGGCAATTTCAAGCTGCGGCGTGTGTATTACTCGGCGTTCAGCCCCATCCCCAACAGCCCGAAGAGCGTGCCCCTGGCTGCACCACCGCTGATGCGCGAGCATCGCTTGTACCAGGCCGATTTCCTGCTGCGCAGCTACGGGTTCAGCGCCAACGAACTGTTCGCAGGCCCCGGCCACCTGGCCCTGGATATCGACCCCAAGCTGGCCTGGGCCCTGGAACACCGCGAGGTATTCCCCCTGGACCTGAACCGCGCCGAGCCGACCTTGATTGCGCGCATTCCGGGCATTGGCCTGCGCACCACCCAGCGCCTGGTGGACCTGCGGCGTGAACGCAAGATCCGCTTCGAAGACCTGGCGCGCATGCGCTGCGTACTGGCCAAGGCCAAGCCGTTTTTCATCACCAGTGACTATCACCCGCAACAGGCCGAAAGCACCAGCGTGCTGCTACGTGAACAATTGCGCGACCGCCCCGCACCCCAGCAAATGGGGCTGTGGGGATGATCAGCCTGGAATGCGACAACCTGTTCAGCACTTGGCGCGACCAGGCGCGATGGCTGCTCAGCCATCAGGTCGATCCCAGCCAGGTGAGCTGGGGTGAGGCCGAGGTAGCCGATCTGTTTGCCACCGACCAGTCCATCCCCGAAGGCCTCGGGCCGTTCCAGACGCGCGTGCCCAAGGCGCTGTTGGATCTGCTGGAGTCGGCCGCCTGCTACCACGGCGACCAGCGCTGGAGCCTGCTGTATGAAGTGTTGTGGCGTGTGAGCCATGGCGATCGTACTGCGATGCTGGCGGGGGACAAGCTGGGCAGCGAGTTGCAGCGGCGGATCAAACAGGTCAGCCGCGAGGCGCACCACCTGCATGCGTTTGTGCGGTTTATCGCATTACCCGCCGGGGCGGGGGCGGAGCTGCCGGAATATGTGGCCTGGCACGAGCCTGCACACGACATTCTGAAATCCGCCAGCCAGCATTTCGTCGGGCGCATGGGCCGTCATCGTTGGATGATCGCCACGCCGCTGGACGGGGTGTACTACGACGGAGAGCAGCTTATTCATCAGCGCGAGTGCCCCGAGGCGTGGCGGCAGCTGGCGCAGAATGTGGAGGATCCGCACAGTGCGATGTGGCTGACCTATTACAGCCACATCTTCAACCCGGCGCGGTTGAACCCCAAGGTGATGGAAGGGCACTTGCCGAGCCGGTTCTGGAAGAACTTGCCCGAGGGCAAGTTGATCCCAGGGTTGATCACTGAGGCGCGGACGGGGAAGCAGAAGGATGGGCAGGCGAAGTTGATTGGGGCAAAAGCCGGTCGCCAGATTGCCAGCCCCCACCGAGCGCGGTGACCAATCCCACGCTTGCCTGTAACTGACGGGTCTGCACCGCCTGCAATGTTTGTTGTGCCTGCAAGGCTGCCGTTTGTGCGGTCACTACATCCAGGTAACTCACGGCCCCGGCTTGGTAGCTGTTCATCGCCAGCGATTGCGTATGTTGCGCGGCATCCGCCGCCGCCTGTTCGTCCTGGGCTTCCTGTTGCAAGTCCCGAAGCTGCGCCAGGTTATCTTCGACCTCGCGCACCGCTTTCAGTACGCGGCTCCGGTATTGCGCCGAGGCTTCTTCAAACTCCGCTTTGGCTTGATGTTCATTGGCGCTCAAGCGGCCGCCATCAAAGATCGGCAAGTTGACCAGCGGCCCCAGCGCCCAATACCGATTGCCCGCCGAAAGCAGATTGCCGACGCCTTGCGTCTGCCCGCCAACCAACCCGGTCAAGCTGAAATCCGGATACCACGCGGCCTTGGCCACCCCGATATTCGCATTGGCCGCAAACACCCGCCGTTCCGCCGCCGCAATATCCGGGCGGCGCTGCAGCAACTGGCTGGGTAACTGCGTAGGAATTCCCGGTAACGCGATCAACTGTTGGCTCGGCGGCAACGTAAAATCACTGGCTGCGACACCCACCAGTTCACCAATGGCATGCTCAGTAAGGTTGCGCTGGCCGCGCACCTCATCCAATTGCGCCTTGGCTTCTGCCAACTGATTCTGCGCGCGGGTCAGGTCCAGCTCAGAAGCAATCTGGCCTTCATACCGGCTGCGGGTCAATTGCAGCGCTTGGCTGAAATCGTCCAGCGAACGGTTGAGAATTCGCGCCTGCGCATCCAGCCCATTGAGCTGCACATACAACGTCGCCAACTGGTGCTGCAGGCTCAAGCGTGCCACCGCCAAGTCATCGCCGGACGCTTGCGCCTGAGCATCACCCGCCGCCACCTGGTTGCGGATTTTGCCCCACAGGTCCAGGTCGTAGCTCAATAAAAAGCCTGCGGTGTTGCTGTTATACACGGACGGCTGAGTCGTCCCCCGCAACGGTCGCGAGTCCGATTGCCGTTGCCGCAACGGCTGCGCGCTGGCAGTGATTTGCGGGAACAACCCGGCATGCAGTTGGCTGGCGTACGCCTGGGACGCATCGAAGTGCGCCAGCGCTGCATCCAGGTCCGGATTGGCCTTGAGCAGTTGCTGTTGCAGGTCATTCAGGTGTGGGTCGTTGTAGAGTTTCCACCATTCGGGCGCCAGTTGGTCGCAGGGTTGAGCGCTGTGCCACGGGCCGTCACGGGTCTGTTCGCGGTAGCCCGTCGGGAGGTTTACCGAAGGCACGGTGTAGGTCGGCGCCATTGAGCAACCTTGCAACGCCAGCAGTATCAGGGCTGCGACAGGTTTAAGCCTTGGGCACATGTGCACCTCCCGAGGCGTTGGCCAGTTGCACCGGGTCGCCTTCACGCAGGGCGTCAGGTGGGTTGTCGACGACACGGTCGGCGCGTTTCAGGCCCTGGTCGATCACCAAGCGTTCGCCCAAATCCAATCCGATGTGGATGTTCTGCAGGTGCACGTGATTCTGCGCGTCCAGCACCGCCACTTGCGTGCCTTGGGCGCGGAAGATCAACGCGCTGGCCGGGATGCTCACGCCATGGGTGTCCACCGGAATCGGCAGGGTGGCTTCGGCGTAATCACCGGGCAGCAATTCGCCGTTGGGGTTGTCTGCCACGAACTGCGCGAGCAGGGTGCCTGAGCGGCGGTCGATGGCGGTGGAGTCGCCGATCAGGCGGGCCTTGAAGTGTTCGCCAGGATGCTCGGGCACTGTCAGTTCGGCTTCAAGGCCGGGATGGATGACGGCCGCGTAGTTCTGTGGCACCGGCACATACAGGCGCAACTGGTGGGTGTCAGCAATGTTGAACAACTCGGGATCACTGTCGGTATCGGCTTTGATCAACTGGCCGATATCGGTGTTGCGCGCGGTGATGGTGCCGGCGAATGGCGCACGAAGGGTCTTGTAGCTTTCCAGCGCGGTGAGCCTCGCGTAGTCGGCAGCGGCGGCTTCGGCGTTGGCCTTGGCCGCGGCGGCATTGGAGGTTTTTTCATCGGCCTCCTGGCGTGATACCGAGTGGCTGGCGAGCAGGTTTTGCCAGCGGGTGGCGGTGGTTTCGGCCAGGCGTGCGTTGGCTTGTTCCTGCACTAGGCGTGCGTGGGTTTGGGCCAGTTGCTGGTCCAGGTCCGGGCTGTCGATCTCGGCGAGGACCTGCCCGGCCTTGACTTGAGTGCCGATGTCGGCTTTCCAGTCTTTCAGGTAGCCGCTGACCCGGGCGTGAATCGGCGCCTTGCTCCAGGCTTCCAAATGCGCGGGCAAACGCAGGGTATCGCCGGCGGCGTTCTGTTGCGGTTGGACCACCCTCACTTGAGCGATGGCGGCAGTCTCGGTCCAGGCGGCAACCGATTGTTCGTGCAGCGTACGGGCGTGCAGGCCGTTGGCGACCAACAGGGCGGCCAGGGTCAGGCCGCCGACACCCATGAGCATCAGACGCTTGCGCGAGGGTTTTTGATCAGACGACATGTGGGGGAACTCCTGCAACTGCGCGAGTAGAGTGACGACCGTGGACCAGGCTGAAGACCACGGGAACAAACAACAGGGTGGCGACGGTGGCGAAGATCAAGCCACCGATCACCGCACGGCCGAGCGGTGCGTTCTGCTCCTCGGAGATCGCCAGTGGCAGCATGCCGATGATCATCGCCAGGGCGGTCATGCACACTGGGCGAAAGCGCGTGTAGCCCGCTTCCAGCGCGGCCTTCAGCGCATCACCATGTTCGGCCAGGCGTTCGCGGCAGAAGCTCACGACCAGGATCGAGTTGGCGGTGGCGACGCCCATGCACAGGATTGCGCCGGTCAACGCGGGCACCGACAGCGAGGTGCCGCTGAGGAACAGCATCCACACGATCCCCGCCAGGGCCGCCGGCAAGGCGGTGATGATCACGAACGGGTCGGCCCACGACTGGAAGTTGACCACGATCAGCAGGTAGATCAGCACCACCGCACCGAGCAGGCCGACGCTCAAACCGCTGAACGCTTCATGCAACGCATCGATCTGCCCGTGCAGGCTGATCACCGCGCCTTTGGGGCGCATCGACGCGGTGTCATCCAGCACTTTTTGCACATCACGGGCTACGCCGCCGAGGTCGCGGCCTTGGACATTGGCGTACAAGTCCAGGGTCGGTTCGATGTTGTAGTGAGTCACCACCGCCGGGCTCTGCACGCGGGAGATGGTTGCCACGCCGCCGAGGATTTGCGACTGGCCGCCAGCACCCGTTACCGGCAGCGCTTCCAGTGACGGCAGGCTGTCGAGGCGGTATTGCGGGGTCGCGGCAACGATGGAATAGGACACGCCGTTGGCCGGGTTGAGCCAGAAGGTCGGCGCCACCTGGGAGCTGCCGGCGAGGGAGGCGACCATGCTGTTGGTCACGTCACGCTCCGTGATGCCCAGGCCGTTGGCGCGCATCCGGTCGACATTCACCTGCAAGGACGGGTAGCCGGTGGACTGTTGGATACGCAGGTCGGCGATGCCCGGGACGTGCTGCAGGCGGCGCTCCAGTTCTACCGCATAGGCGCGGTTTTCTTCGTCGCTGCGCCCGGAGATCTTCACGTCCAGCGGGGCAGGCGCGCCAAAGTTGAGGATCTGGCTGCTGATATCCGCCGGCAGGAACGCAAAGTGGCTGCCGGGAAAACTTTGCGGCAAGGCTTCACGCAGTTTCTTCACATAGTCCGCGGTGGGGGCGTGGTCTTTTTTCAAGGTGACCTGGATGTCGCCATCCTGCGGGCCGATGGTGCCGCTGCTGCTGTAGGCCATGTCGATGCCGCTCAGCGGGATGCCGATGTTATCGACAATGGTGTCGAGTTCTTCGGCGGGAATCACTTCACGAATCCGCGCTTCGATGCGGTCGAAAGCGGCGGCGCTTTCTTCGATGCGCGTGCCCAGTGGTAAACGTACGTGAAGGGCGAGGGCACCGGCGTCGGTGGCTGGGAAGAAGTCCTGGCCCAGGCTAGGCAACAGCAGGAATGACGCGAGTACGCAGGCCAGGAAACCGACGATAAAGCGTTTGCGATTGCCCAGCGCCAAGGTCAGCAGGCCGTAATAGGTATCGCGGATATTCGAGAAATGGCGCTCGAACCCCTGTTGGAAATTCAGCATCGATTGCAGCAGGGCGTTGCGCTGTTTCGTGTGCTGCTCACCTTCGTGATGATTGATGAATTCATCTTCCGGGTGATGCCCCGCGCCTGGCTCCGGCATGTGCGGCTTGAGCAGGAACATCGCCAGTGTCGGTACCAACGTACGCGAGAGGATGAACGAACTGGCCATGGCAAAGATGACCGCCAGGGCCATCGGGCGGAACAGGTAGCCGGCGATGCCTTGCAGCAAGAACATCGGCACAAACACGATGCAGATGCACAGCAGCGAGACGAACGCCGGGCCGACGATCTGCGCGGCGCCGTCGAGGATCGCGGTTTTTACCGCCTTGCCTTGTTCCAGGTGCCAGTTGATGTTTTCGATGGTGACCGTGGCGTCGTCCACCAGGATGCCCACGGCCAACGCCAGCCCGCCGAGGGTCATCACGTTGAGGGTTTGCCCGGACACCGCCAGCAGCGCGATGGCCGAGAGTACGGCCAGGGGAATCGACGCCGCGATGATCAGCGTCGAACGCCAGCTGCCAAGGAACAGCAGGATCATCGCGCTCGTCAGCAGCGCGGCAATGATGCCTTCCTGGGCCACGCTGCCCACCGACTGTTTGACGAACACCGAGGCGTCGCCCAGCAGCGAAGTCTTCAGCGACGGCGGCAGCGTTTCGTTGATGCGCGGCAGCATCTGCCGGATGCCGTCGATGATCGACAGGGTAGAGATGCTGCCGTTTTTCAATGCCGGCATCAGCACCGCACGGTGGCCGTCGACGCGTACGATGTTGGTCTGCGGCGGCGAGCCGTCACGTACGTGGGCCACCTGGCCGATGGTGATCAGCGCACCGTCGACGGTTTTGATTGGCAAATCGTTGAGTTCATCAATTGCCTTGGGGCTGTTGTTGAGCAGGATCGTGTATTCGTTGGGACCGAGTTTGGCGGTGCCCACTGGGATGATCTGGTTTTGCAACGCGAGTGCATTGCCCACGTCCTGGGCCGACAGCCCTTTGGCGGCCAGCGCCTGCGGGTCGAGGTCGAGGGTGATCTGGCGTTGTTTACCTCCCATGGGTGTGGGCATCGCCAGGCCGGGCAGGGCGCTTAAAGGCAGGCGGATGTTGTTTTGCACCAGGTCGCGAATCTTCGCCTCCGAGAGGCTCGGGCTGGAGAATGCCATCTGCAGGATCGGCACCGTGGAGGCACTGTAGTTGAGGATCAGCGGCGGCGTGATGCCCGGTGGCATCTGCTTGAGTACGGTTTGAGAAACTGCCGTCACCTGAGCGTTGGCGGTGCGGATATCCACGCCGGGCTGGAAGAAGATCTTGACGATGCCCATGCCGGGCAGCGATTGCGATTCGATGTGTTCGATGTCGTTGACGGTGGTACTCAGGGAGCGTTCGTAGGTGTAAATCACCCGGCCGGCCATGGCGTCCGGCGACAGGCCGTTGTACTGCCACACCACCGCTACCACAGGGATGCCGATATCCGGGAAAACGTCAGTGGGGGTACGCAGGGCCGCCATTGGCCCGATGATGCAGATGAATATGGCCAACACGATAAACGTGTACGGCTTTTGCAGTGCGGTCTTTACCAGCCCGAGCATGCGTGAACCTCCAAAGGAGCAGGATTGCAAACCCCGGCAGTCTTGCCCGACCCACCTAACACGCACCTTTCAGCCAGGTGAAGGAACATTTAGGTAAGGGCTGAAGATCGTTTCATATGTATTCATTTGTTCTAAACAGGCGCGCTCACCAAGCTTGTAACCCATCGGACACATCGTCTTTTTTTGGAGCCCTGCCATGTCACTCAAACCCCTGTTGTTGATTCCCGCCCTCGGTGCTGTGCTGCTGTTATCGGCCTGCGCCGGCCCCATTCCAAAAGCCGACCCGAGCGAAGCCTGGATCGGCTTGAAGGAAGAAGCGCCTAACGACCTGATGGCTGAGCGAGTGGATGGAAAACGCGTGGATGATGGGCGTTTTTTTGAAGTGACGCCGGGAGATCATCGCCTGGATGTGACGTTATTCGAGGAAGAACCAGGCGACGACAACCAGCAGGACTGCCAGGGCCGGGTCGAGTACAAGGACTTCAAGGCGGGTGAGCACTACACCTTGGTGGAATCCAGCCTGGGCACGACCGTGCGCGCATCCCTGGAGGATGGCCACGGCAAGGAAGTCGCGGCGACTCAGGATTTCAATTGCATGCCTGGCTAGGCGTGATGCACCGCTGCCTTATGAGGCTTGGCGGGTTTGGCGTGGGGGTGATGGTGCCGGCGGGTAATGCGCAACACCCCCCACAACATGGCGCCGGCTACCGCCAGCCAGCCGCAGATCAACAGGAAAATCGTTGTTGCAAGGCTCATTCGGGCCTCCTTTCGCCCCGTTCGGGGCACACACAGTCTTCTCAAGGGACAGTCTAGCTAGCTGGCGGTTGCCTGCTATTGACCAATGGTCGTGTCTGACCAACTTCTTTGCTCTATCCACTCCCTTTACTAAGCCTGCGGGCTATACCCGCGTGGCAGAGCGTCCTATGATCAGGGCCCTCACCGGCAGTTGATCAAGAGAGTAGAAAATTGCGGTTACGGTCGAACCTTAAAACATCCGTGTTGCTCGCCTGTGCCCTGGGGCTTGCGGCCTGTTCTGCAACCCCATCGAGGCTGGCGGGCCTGCCGGAGCGCGTCGAGCTCAATGGCGTGCCGACTTTTCGGAGCGAGGCTTATCAGAGCGGTCCTACGGCTTTAGCCAGCATGCTGTCGCAACAAGGCATTGTCATGACACCGGGCCTGCTGGATAAGCCGCTGCGTTTACCGGGCGCCGAGGCAGACCTTGAACGCAACATGCAGGTGCTGGCGCGTGAATACGGGCTCATGGTGTATCCGCTGGATGCAGAGCTGACGGCGGTGCTGGCGCAGGTGGCGGCGGGTTACCCGGTGATGGCGCGGATTGGTGGTGGGATGTGGTCTGACGCGCATTATGTGGTCGTGGTCGGGTTCAATCAGCAGAAAAGCACCGTGCTACTGCGCTCCGGGATGGACCGGCGCCTGTTGATGAGCTTCAGCGACTTTGAATCGAAGTGGAAGAGCGCGGGGAGTTGGGCAATCCTCACCCAGCGCCCTAGCCAGTTGCCGGCCAATGTGGATGCGCAACGCTGGCGGGATTCGGCTAATGCAACGGCCCAGGCGGGGCAGGAACGGGCGGCGGCGCAGGCACTTAAAGTGTTGGCGGAACGCAAGTAAGGAAAACACCGACGATCCAATGTGGGGCTTGTGTGGGAGCTGGCTTGCCTGCGATAGCATCTCCGCGGTGCCACTGAAACACCGCAGTGTCTGCATCGCGGGCAAGCCCGACTCCCACACAAGCCAGCTCCCACATAGGTAGTGCGTGTTTAGCGACGCACTTCCGCAGCGTTAGGACGGTTCTTCAGGTTCTTGTCCGCCTTGTAGCGCAATGCCACATCCGGCACCGAGCCGCTCTTACCGGTTTCAACCCAATTACGAATCCGGCTGGCATCGGCAAAGTGCGTGAATTTGCCGAAGGCATCCAGGATCACCAACGACACCGGGCGGTTACCCATGCTGGTCACCAGCACCAGGCAGTGGCCGGCCTGGTTGGTGAAGCCGGTCTTGGTCAGCTTGATGTCCCAGTTGGCGCGGTTGATCAGGTGATCGGTGTTGGAGAAACCCAGGGTATAGTTGGGTTTGCGGAACGAAACGGTCTTTTCCTTGGTGGTACTCAGTTGGCTGAGCAGCGGGTAGTGGCGCGCGGCGGCCAGCAATTTGCTCAGGTCACGGGCGGTGGACACGTTATGAATCGACAGGCCAGTAGGCTCGACGTAGTGGGTGCTGGTCATGCCCAGCGCTTTGGCCTTGGCGTTCATCGCCGCGATAAACGCTGGATAGCCGCCTGGGTAGTGGTGGGCCAGGCTGGCGGCGGCGCGGTTTTCTGACGACATCAGGGCGATCAGCAACATCTCTTTGCGCGGCATTTCGCTGCCGATTTTCACGCGGGAGAACACACCTTTCATTTCCGGCGTGTCCTTGATATTGATATCGATGTACTCATCCATGTTCTGCTTGGCTTCGAGCACGATCAGGCCGGTCATCAGCTTGCTCACCGAGGCAATGGGCACCACCACGTCGGGGTTGCTGGAATAGATGACCTTATTGGTCTGCAGGTCCACCAGCATGGCGCTGCCTGAAGCGATCTGCAGCTTGGAGGTATCACGCGGAGCCTGGGTGGTTTCGGCTGCTTGCGCGAAGGTGCCTGTGAAAGCAAAAAATAGGCTGACAATAGAGAGACGAATTTTCACGCGGATGAACTCGCTAAAAAAGTAAGGAAATACCGTTGGGGAACGGGTTTTTGATAAATGCCGTTACATTTTAGGAGTATGGATCAGAAACTGTCGAATGTTCTTCTAAAGCCAGATGAAAGTTCCTAAAAACTAAGAAAAAAGAGTTTTTTTGCGGGCAATAAAAAGCCCTGCGATAAGACAGGGCTTTTTCAGTACACCTGGTTATTAATCGTGCAGGGTTTCTGCGGCGTACAAGGTGTTTTCCAATAGGCAGGCACGCGTCATCGGGCCAACTCCACCCGGTACTGGAGTAATCCAGCCGGCGCGGGGCAGGGCGGTTTCGTACACCACGTCCCCCACCAGTTTGCCGTCTTCCTGGCGGTTGATGCCCACGTCGATGACGATGGCGCCTTGCTTGATCCACTCACCCTTGACCAGGCCCGGCTTACCGGCGGCGACAACGACCAGATCGGCGCGGCCAACGTGGCCGGCGAGGTCTTTGGTGAAGCGGTGGGTGACGGTCACGGTGCAGCCGGCCAGCAGCAGTTCCATGGCCATCGGGCGGCCGACGATGTTGGACGCGCCGACAACCACGGCATCAAGGCCATACAGGTCGACACCGGTGCTTTCCAGCAGGGTCATGATGCCTTTCGGCGTGCACGGGCGCAGCAGCGGGATACGCTGGGCCAGGCGGCCGACGTTATAAGGGTGGAAGCCGTCGACGTCCTTGTCCGGGCGGATGCGCTCCAGCAATTTGGACGCGTCCAGGTGCTCGGGCAAAGGCAGTTGGAGCAGGATGCCATCGATCTTCGGGTCGTCGTTGAGACCGTCGATCAGGTCAGTAAGCGCCTGCTGGGTGGTCTCGGAAGGTAAGTCGTAGGCTTTGGAAATAAAGCCGACCTCTTCACAGTCTTTGCGCTTGTGCGAGACATAAACCTGGGACGCAGGATCGCTGCCGACCAGGATCACCGCGAGGCCAGGCGTGCGCAGGCCTTGCTGGCCACGCTCGGTGACGCGTTTGGCGATCTGCTGGCGCAGGCTGGCGGCGATTGATTTGCCGTCGATAAGTTGTGCAGTCATTACGCGTGATTAACCATCGAGAGGGGGAAGAAAAGTGCGCGCATTCTCGCATGCCATGACGTGAGGGCAAAGGCGCTTGGTCTGCAAATTGCCCTAACCCCTTAAATAAAATCAGTTTTTTTCAAAAAAGATTTGACGGGTTTCCAGGCCCTCTATACTATTCGTCGCACTTGTCGGGCACAGCCTAGCACTGGTTAAGAAGGTCGAGCAGAATAGAGTGTTGTTCTGCAAGGCTGGAAGCACTTAGTTTGTAATCCTCCAAGAGTACAGATTAATCAGGCGCCCGTAGCTCAGCTGGATAGAGCATCCGCCTTCTAAGCGGATGGTCGCAGGTTCGAGTCCTGCCGGGTGCGCCATTAGGCAGCTTTGGCACAAGTAGCGCTAGTTGGTGGGCGTAGCTCAGTTGGTAGAGCACGGGATTGTGACTCCCGTTGTCGAGGGTTCGATCCCCTTCGTCCACCCCATATTTTGAAAAGGCGCCAGATTAATCGTCTGGCGCCTTTGCTTTAAGAGCTACAAGCGCGGATGTGGTGGAATTGGTAGACACACTGGATTTAGGTTCCAGCGCCGCGAGGCGTAAGAGTTCGAGTCTCTTCATCCGCACCAAACAAGGCTTGGCCATGTCGAAAGGCAGGGCAGGGCTAAACAAAGAAGTGGTTTGGTTTCTTTGTTAACGCAATATGGTGGGCGTAGCTCAGTTGGTAGAGCACGGGATTGTGACTCCCGTTGTCGAGGGTTCGATCCCCTTCGTCCACCCCATATTCGAAAGGCGCCAGATTTAACAGTCTGGCGCCTTTTTTGGTTTCAGCGGTACGAATATTCGGCGGCTGCAGGTAGTGGGTCGCAACGGCAGGGCGTTTCGTCGTATTTATGTATCTCGATGATGCCGCACTGCCTGCTGGCCCTGTTTGAGGGGTTGGCCGCCAAGGGGGTGCAGACGACTTCTTCTATATATAGAAGAGGCGGCGCAGAGCCCTGGCGTACTTGGCTGTATTTGTCACCGGGGCGAGGTGCGTCAGTGCCTTCGTACCGATAAATTGCCGGCTGTTTTCGGGCGTATTTTCAGTAGGGTGACTTCTTGAGTTTGACCCACTAGAATGCATGCCCTTGATTGGGGTCGGAAATGGCCGGCTAACGTCTGTGCAACGAGGAATATCCATGCAAGTTTCTGTTGAAAATACTACTGCTCTCGAGCGCCGCCTGAGCATCACCGTTCCGGCAGAGCGTATTGAGACTGCGGTCAACAAGCGTCTGCAGCAGACTGCCCAAAAGGCCAAGATCGCTGGTTTCCGTCCAGGCAAAGTGCCAATGAGCGAAATCAAGCGCCGTTTTGGTGCTGATGCGCGCCAGGAAGCTGTTGGTGACGTAATCCAGGCTTCTTTCTACGAAGCAGTGGTTGAGCAAAAGCTGAACCCAGCAGGTTCGCCGTCGATCGAGCCTAAGTCCCTCGAAGCGGGCAAGGACCTGGAATACGTTGCCGTATTCGAAGTGTTCCCAGAATTCGAAGTGGCCGGTTTCGACGGTATTGCTATCGAGCGCCTGAGCGCCGAAGTGGCTGATTCGGACCTGGACAACATGCTGGAAATCCTGCGCAAGCAGAACACCCGTTTTGAAGTAGCCGAGCGTGCTGCCCAGAACGAAGACCAGTTGAACATCGATTTCGTTGGCAAGGTTGACGGCGAAGTCTTCGCTGGCGGCTCCGCCAAGGGTACTCAGCTGGTGCTGGGTTCCAACCGCATGATCCCTGGCTTTGAAGACGGCCTGGTTGGCGCCAAAGCCGGCGAAGAGCGTGTTCTGAACCTGGAATTCCCTGCTGACTACCAGAACCTGGACCTGGCTGGCAAAGCCGCCGAGTTCACCGTGACCGTCAACAGCGTTTCCGAGCCTAAGCTGCCTGAGCTGAACGAAGAGTTCTTCGCTCAATTCGGTATCAAGGAAACCGGCATCGAAGGCTTCCGCACCGAAGTTCGCAAGAACATGGAGCGCGAGCTGCGTCAGGCCATCAAATCCAAGGTCAAGAACCAGGTCATGGACGGTCTGCTGGCTGCCAACCCGATCGAAGTGCCTAAGGCACTGCTGTCCAACGAAGTGGATCGCCTGCGCGTACAAGCTGTTCAGCAATTTGGTGGCAACATCAAGCCTGATCAACTGCCGGCCGAGCTGTTCGAAGAGCAAGCCAAGCGCCGCGTCGTCCTGGGTCTGATCGTGGCAGAAGTGGTCAAGCAGTTCGACCTCAAGCCTGACGAAGACCGCGTTCGCGAAATGATCCAGGAAATGGCTTCGGCCTACCAGGAGCCTGAGCAGGTTGTGGCTTGGTACTACAAGAACGACCAGCAACTGAACGAAGTACGTTCGGTTGTGCTGGAAGAACAAGTTGTGGATACTGTTCTGCAGAAGGCTAAGGTGACCGATAAAGCGGTCTCTTACGAAGAAGCAGTCAAACCGGCGGAAGCACCACAAGCCGACTGATTGTCCAACTCGTTGGAAATTCAACCATAAGCCAGCCTCGCGCTGGCTTATGCGTTTTCAAGACATGACTATTTGGGAGTAACTGCAGAGCATGTTCCGTAATTCCTATATTCAGCAGAACTCTGATATCCAGGCCGCTGGCGGCCTGGTCCCGATGGTTGTCGAGCAGTCCGCTCGTGGCGAACGCGCCTACGACATCTACTCGCGCCTGCTCAAGGAGCGAGTGATTTTTCTGGTGGGCCCGGTAGAGGACTACATGGCCAACCTGATCTGTGCGCAGCTGCTGTTCCTTGAAGCGGAAAACCCGGACAAGGACATCCATCTCTACATCAACTCACCGGGCGGTTCGGTGACTGCGGGCATGTCGATCTACGACACCATGCAATTCATCAAGCCGAACGTATCCACCACTTGCATTGGCCAGGCTTGCAGCATGGGCGCGTTCCTGCTGACTGCGGGTGCCGAAGGCAAGCGTTATTGCCTGCCTAACTCGCGCGTGATGATTCACCAGCCACTGGGCGGTTTCCAGGGCCAGGCGTCGGACATCGAAATCCACGCCAAGGAAATCCTGTTCATTCGCGAGCGTCTCAATACGTTGATGGCCAAGCACAGCGGGCACACCCTGGAAGAAATCGAGCGCGATACCAACCGCGACAACTTCATGAGTGCCGAGGCCGCGCGTGACTACGGGCTGATCGACGCCGTGATCGACAAGCGCCCCGCTTAATATAAGCCGCTCAAAATAGGGCCGGTCGGCATGTCCGACCACTGGCGGGCTTGAAAAAGCCCGCATAAGCCTTCATCTTGTGTTGCAAGCCTATCGGATTTGGATCGAACGAATGACTGACACCCGCAACGGCGAGGACAACGGCAAGCTGCTCTATTGCTCCTTCTGTGGCAAAAGCCAGCATGAAGTACGCAAATTGATTGCCGGCCCCTCGGTCTTTATCTGCGACGAGTGCGTCGACCTGTGCAATGACATCATCCGTGAGGAGGTGCAGGAAGCCCAGGCCGAAAGCAGCGCGCATAAATTGCCTTCGCCTAAAGAAATCAGCGGCATCCTTGATCAATACGTGATTGGTCAAGAGCGTGCAAAGAAGGTTTTGGCCGTAGCGGTATACAACCACTACAAGCGCTTGAACCAGCGTGACAAGAAAGGCGACGAAGTCGAACTCGGCAAGAGCAACATCTTGCTGATCGGTCCTACAGGCTCGGGTAAAACCCTGCTTGCAGAAACCCTCGCTCGTCTGCTCAACGTTCCGTTCACTATCGCCGACGCCACCACCCTCACCGAGGCTGGATACGTGGGTGAAGACGTCGAGAACATCATTCAGAAGCTGCTGCAGAAGTGCGACTACGACGTAGAGAAAGCCCAGATGGGTATTGTCTACATCGACGAAATCGATAAGATTTCGCGCAAGTCTGACAACCCGTCGATCACTCGGGATGTTTCCGGTGAAGGCGTGCAGCAAGCCCTGTTGAAACTGATCGAAGGCACGGTTGCTTCCGTACCGCCACAAGGCGGCCGCAAGCACCCGCAGCAGGAATTCCTTCAGGTTGATACGCGCAACATCCTGTTCATCTGTGGCGGTGCGTTCTCCGGGCTGGAAAAAGTTATCCAGCAACGTTCCACCCGGGGCGGCATTGGTTTCGGTGCAGAAGTACGCAGCAAGGAAGAAGGCAAGAAGGTGGGCGAGTCCCTGCGTGAAGTCGAGCCTGACGATCTGGTCAAGTTCGGTCTGATCCCGGAATTCGTTGGCCGTCTGCCCGTCCTGGCCACGTTGGACGAATTGGATGAGGCTGCTCTGATTCAGATCCTCACCGAGCCGAAAAACGCCCTGACCAAGCAATACGCCAAGCTGTTCGAGATGGAAGGTGTAGACCTCGAGTTCCGTACCGACGCACTCAAATCAGTGGCCAAGCGGGCACTGGAGCGCAAGACCGGTGCACGTGGCCTGCGTTCGATTCTGGAAGGCGTGTTGCTCGACACCATGTACGAAATCCCCTCGCAGTCCGAGGTGAGTAAAGTGGTGATCGACGAAAGCGTTATAGAAGGCAAGTCCAAGCCACTGTATATCTACGAAAACAGTGAGCCGGCTGCCAAGGCTGCGCCAGACGCGTAAGCGTTTCGCAGTTTCGGTATAAACAAGGGGCCTCCAGGGGCCCCTTTGTTTTTACAGCGTTTTTACTCCAAAGCGTTTACTGCGTTTAACTGCTGGCAATAAGCTTGTTTTTTTTGCATGCAGCCCCCATCTTGGTTTCAAGTTTATTTTTCAACTGTCATAGAGGCGAAATCATGAAGACAACCATTGAATTGCCTCTCCTGCCGTTGCGTGATGTCGTCGTCTATCCGCACATGGTTATCCCGCTGTTCGTGGGGCGCGAGAAGTCTATCGAAGCCCTCGAGGCCGCGATGACGGGCGACAAGCAGATCCTGCTGTTGGCCCAGAGAAATCCTGCTGATGATGATCCAGGCGAAGATGCCCTGTATCGCGTGGGCACCATTGCTACCGTGCTGCAATTGCTCAAGCTGCCTGATGGCACTGTCAAGGTGCTGGTGGAAGGTGAGCAACGGGGTGCGGTCGAACGCTTCATGGAGGTGGACGGCCACCTGCGCGCCGAAGTCGCGCTGATCGACGAAGTCGAAGCCCCTGAGCGTGAGTCGGAAGTTTTTGTACGCAGCCTGCTCTCGCAATTCGAGCAGTATGTGCAGTTGGGCAAGAAAGTCCCGGCTGAAGTCCTGTCTTCCCTCAACAGCATTGATGAGCCAAGCCGCCTGGTCGACACCATGGCCGCGCACATGGCGCTGAAAATCGAGCAGAAGCAAGACATCCTCGAAATCATCGACCTGTCGGCCCGTGTTGAGCATGTGCTAGCGCTGCTGGATGGCGAAATCGACCTGTTGCAGGTTGAGAAACGCATCCGTGGCCGTGTGAAGAAACAAATGGAGCGCAGCCAGCGCGAGTACTACCTGAATGAGCAGATGAAGGCCATCCAGAAAGAACTCGGCGACAGCGAGGAAGGCCACAACGAAATCGAAGAGCTGAAAAAGCGCATCGATGCCGCCGGCCTGCCGAAAGACGCCCTGACCAAGGCTAACGCCGAGCTGAACAAGCTCAAGCAAATGTCGCCGATGTCGGCTGAAGCCACCGTGGTGCGCTCCTACATCGACTGGCTGGTGCAGGTGCCGTGGAAGGCCCAGACCAAAGTGCGCCTGGACCTGGCTCGCGCTGAGGATATCCTCGACGCCGATCACTACGGCCTCGAAGAAGTCAAAGAACGCATCCTCGAATACCTCGCCGTGCAAAAGCGCGTGAAGAAAATTCGTGGGCCGGTGTTGTGCCTGGTGGGGCCGCCTGGCGTGGGTAAAACCTCCCTGGCTGAGTCGATTGCCAATGCCACCAACCGTAAATTCGTGCGCATGGCCCTCGGCGGTGTGCGCGATGAAGCGGAAATTCGTGGTCATCGCCGGACTTACATCGGTTCGATGCCAGGAAGATTGATTCAAAAGATGACGAAAGTGGGTGTGCGCAACCCGCTGTTCCTGCTCGATGAAATCGACAAAATGGGCAGCGACATGCGTGGCGATCCGGCATCGGCCCTGCTCGAAGTGCTCGACCCGGAACAGAACCACAATTTCAACGACCATTACCTGGAAGTCGATTACGACCTGTCCGACGTAATGTTCCTGTGCACCTCCAACTCCATGAACATCCCGCCAGCGTTGCTGGACCGGATGGAAGTGATTCGTCTGCCGGGCTACACCGAAGACGAGAAGATCAACATCGCGGTCAAATACCTCGCGCCCAAGCAGATTTCGGCCAACGGCCTGAAGAAGGGCGAGATCGAGTTCGAGCTCGAAACGATCCGCGACATCGTGCGTTATTACACCCGCGAGGCCGGTGTACGGGGCCTGGAGCGCCAGATCGCGAAAATCTGCCGCAAAGCGGTCAAGGAACATGCGCTGGAAAAACGCTTCTCGGTGAAGGTCACCGCCGACTCCCTGGAGCATTTCCTGGGCGTGCGTAAATTCAGTTACGGCCTGGCCGAGCAACAGGACCAGGTAGGGCAGGTCACTGGCCTGGCGTGGACCCAAGTGGGCGGCGAATTGCTGACCATCGAAGCTGCGGTGATCCCGGGCAAAGGCCAACTGATCAAGACCGGTTCCCTGGGTGACGTGATGGTCGAGTCCATCACTGCCGCGCAGACCGTGGTGCGCAGCCGCGCCAAGAGCCTGGGGATCCCCCTGGACTTCCATGAGAAGCACGACACGCACATCCACATGCCGGAAGGGGCGACCCCGAAGGACGGCCCTAGCGCAGGCGTAGGGATGTGCACGGCCCTGGTGTCGGCATTGACTGGCATTCCGGTGCGTGCCGATGTCGCTATGACCGGGGAAATTACCCTGCGTGGTCAAGTACTGGCTATCGGTGGTCTGAAGGAGAAATTGCTCGCCGCACACCGGGGTGGCATCAAGACCGTGATCATTCCTGAAGAGAATGTTCGCGACTTGAAAGAAATTCCTGACAATATCAAGCAGGATCTTCAGATTAAACCGGTTAAATGGATTGACGAGGTCCTGCAAATTGCGCTGCAATACGCGCCGGAGCCCTTGCCGGATGTGGCTCCGGAGATTGTCGCGAAGGATGAAAAACGCGAGTCAGATTCCAAGGAAAGAATTAGCACGCATTAATGCGATTAAGCCGGGTGGCTTCCTTGACAGCTTTTTAGAGCCCTTGTTATAAAGCGGCTCTTAAGTGTCTGTAGGCCATTCAGCACTGGCTTTTGTTTTTACCAAAAAACTTAGAATCATACTCAATAGAAATATAAGGGGACTTAGAGTGAACAAGTCGGAACTGATTGATGCTATCGCTGCATCCGCTGATATCCCGAAAGCTGCTGCTGGCCGTGCGCTGGATGCAGTAATCGAATCCGTCACTGGCGCTCTGAAGGCCGGCGACTCCGTGGTCCTGGTAGGCTTCGGTACTTTCTCTGTGACTGACCGCCCAGCTCGCACTGGCCGTAACCCACAGACTGGCAAAGCACTGCAAATCGCTGCTGCCAAGAAACCAGGTTTCAAAGCCGGTAAAGCCCTGAAAGAAGCCGTTAACTAAGCTTCGCTCAAGCCTTACCTACCCGGGTCGGACGCAGGTCTGGCCTGGCAGCGGAGCGGCAGTTGACCTACGTATCCATTGGGTCGCTACGCCGGGGGTGTGGGTTCAAACCCCCGTCCGCTCCGCCAGTTACGAGAAGGCGCATCCTCGGATGCGCCTTTCTTCTATCCGGACTCTACCCACGCTCCACGGTTGCCTATTTTTGAAGTTCAACCGTTTCTGGGGGACGCATGCTGCAAAATATCAGGGACAATTCACAAGGCTGGATTGCCAAGACCATTATCGGGATCATCGTCGCATTGATGGCGTTCACCGGTATCGAAGCCATTTTCCAGGCTTCGGGTAACAGTAAACAGGACGTGGCCAAGGTCAACGGTGAAGAGATCACCCAGACCGAGCTGAGCCAAGCCGTCGACATGCAACGTCGCCAGCTGATGCAACAGCTGGGCAAGGATTTCGATGCTTCGCTGCTGGACGAAAAACTGCTGCGCGAGGCGGCCCTCAAGGGTCTGATCGATCGCAAGCTGCTGCTGCAAGGTGCGGCCGATTCCAAGTTTGGCTTCTCTGAAGCTGCGCTGGACCAGGTGATCCTGCAGACGCCGGAGTTCCAGGTGGACGGCAAGTTCAGCGCCGAACGCTTTGACCAGGTGATTCGTCAACTGGGCTACAGCCGTATGCAATTCCGTCAGATGCTGACCCAGGAAATGCTCATCGGTCAGGTTCGCGCAGGTATCGCCGGCAGTGGTTTCGTCACCGACGCCGAAGTGCTGGCATTCGCCCGTCTGGAAAAACAGACCCGCGACTTCGCCACCGTCAACATCAAGGCCAACCCTGCCGCGGTGAAACTCACCGACGACGAGGTCAAGGCTTACTACGATCAGCACGCCAAAGAGTTCATGACCCCTGATCAAGTGGTTATCGACTACCTGGAACTGAAGAAGTCGTCCTTCTTCGACCAGGTCAGCGTCAAGGACGATGAGCTGCAGGCTGCCTATCAGAAAGAAACCGCCAACCTCGCTGAACAGCGTCGTGCGGCGCACATCCTGATTGAAGTCAACGACAAGGTCACCGACGCGCAAGCCAAGGCCAAGATCGAAGAAATCCAGGCCCGCCTGGCCAAGGGGGAGAAGTTCGAAGCCCTGGCCAAGGAGTTCTCCCAGGATCCAGGTTCGGCCAACAGTGGCGGCGATCTGGGCTTTGCCGGCCCAGGCGTCTACGACCCGGAGTTTGAAACCGCGTTGTACGCGTTGAACAAGGACCAGGTCTCGGCGCCAGTGCGCAGCACCTTCGGTTGGCACTTGATCAAGCTGTTGGGCGTTGAGGCACCGCAAGTGCCAACGTTTGCCAGCCTGAAAGACAAGTTGACCAAAGAGCTCAAGGCGCAGCAAGTCGAGCAGCGTTTTGTCGAAGCGACCAAGCAATTGGAAGATGCGGCATTTGAAGCGTCCGACCTGGCCCAGCCGGCATCCGACCTGAAGCTGACCGTGCATACCTCCGCGCCGTTTGGCCGTGAAGGTGGCGAAGTTGTTGCAGCCAACCGTGCCGTGGTCACCGCTGCCTTCAGCCCGGAAGTGTTGGATGAGGGTGCCAACAGCGCCGCCATCGAGCTGGACCCGGAAACCATCATCGTGCTGCGTGCCAAGGAGCATCTGAAGCCTGCGCAACTGCCGCTGGAAAGCGTCAATGCCGCGATTCGTACGCAGATGGCCAAGGAGCGCGCCAGCGCGGCTGCCAAGACTCACGCTGACGAATTGATCGCCAGCCTGCGTGATGGCAAGACCCCGCTGAACCAGCCGGTCGACGGCCAGGCCTGGAAGGTCACTGAAGCGGCTACCCGTAGCCAGGAAGCGATCGACCCTGCGGTGTTGCAAGCCCTGTTCCGCATGCCCAAGCCTGCGGCCAAGGACAAGCCGACCTTCGCCACCGTGACCCTGGCTGACGGCAGCCTGGTGATCGTGCGCTTGAACGGCGTCAACGAAGCCGCTGCACCAACGGATGAAGAAAAGGCGCAATACCGCCGCTTCCTCGCTTCCCGTGTCGGGCAGCAGGACTTCGCGGCGTACCGCAAGCAGTTGGAAACCAAGGCTGACATCAAGAAGTACTGATGTCGGTTTGAACAAGAAGCCCCCGGCCTGAAAAGTCCGGGGGTTTTTTTATGTGCGCTAGACTGGGCATTCACTGTCGCGGACCAAGGAGTTTTCAGCGTGTTCGATCAAGGAAGTGAGGGGGTGGTGATCCGCCGGGCCAGTGTGGCGGATGCCCCGGCGGTTTTGCAGGTGTTCGACGAAGTGATTGCCTGGTTCGTGTCCATCGGCAATAACGGTCAATGGGGAACCGAGCCTTGGTCGGCCTCGCCGCGGCGGGTTGCGCAAGTAACCGATGCCTGCGCGATGCCGGGTGCGTGGGTGGTAGAGGAACGCGGCGGCCGGGTCCTGGCCGCACTCGTGTTGGGCGAGCCCATGGCTTATGTGCCCGCAGCGACAGAGCCGGAGGTCTATGTGCGGCTGCTGATCGCTGCGCGGGATCAGCGTGTACGGGGTATCGGTCGGCGCCTCATGGCCTTCGCCGACGACCGTGCCCGTGCTGCGGGAGTGAGGCGTTTGCGTGTGGACTGCTACGGCGGTGGGACCGGCGACCTGGTGCGGTTTTATGAGTCCTGTGGCTATGAGCGCATTTCAACGTTCGACCTGGAGGGATGGCCGGGCCAGTTGTTGGGGCGCAGCCTGTAGAGCGCCGGCCAGGGCCAGCAGCATCAGCAGCACAACCGCCCACGGAAATGCGCCGACACCCCACCCCTGGAGCAACACGCCGCCTGCCAAACCGCCGCCCGCGATGCCCAGGTTCCAAACGGTCACCAGCATCGACTGCGCGGCATCCGCCGACTCGCCTGCCGACTTGGCCAGCGCTGTTTGCAGGAGCGCGGGCAGTCCGCCGAAGGCCAGGCCCCATAGCGCGACGGCGGTGTAGATGACCGCTGGCAGGTCAATCCAGAACGCCAGCGCAAAGGCGATCAGGCCAAACAGCGCGCAACTGATCAGCAACAGTGCGCGCAACCACCGATCAATCAATACGCCGGCCAGCCAGATGCTCAATAATGCGGCGAGGCCGAACACCAGCAGCAGCCGGTCGATATCCGCAACAATTCCCGCCGGTACCAACAGCGGGGCGATATAGGTATAGAGAATGTTATGGGCCAGCACGTAGGTGAAGGTCACCCACAGCACCGGACGAATGCCCGGCAATGTCAGCACTTGATGCAGCCCCAAACGTTTTCCGCCGCGTTCGCCGGCAAAATCCGGAAGCTGCCAGCGCGCCCAGATCAGTAGCACCAGGGTCAGCCCGGTCATGATCGCAAAACTCAGGCGCCAGCCAACCGCGGCGCCCAGAAAGGTGCCGGCGGGTACACCCAATGACAGCGCCAACGGGGCGCCCAGCATTGCCACCGCAATCGCCCGGCCCTGCAGATGTGGCGCAACCATTCTGCTGGCATAACCCGCCAGTAACGCCCAGAGCAGCCCGGCGAATACGCCGGCGAAGAAGCGCGCCACCAAGGTCAGCCCATAGTGGCTGGAAAGGGCGGTCACGCTGTTGACCAGCGCAAAGCCACCAATGGCCACCAGCAACAAGGGCCGCCGTCGCCAGCCTCGCGTCAACAGCGTCAACGGGATGGCCGCCAGCAGTGACCCCAGGGCGTAAAGCGTAACCAATTGGCCAACCAGCGCGGGCGAAACGCCCAGGCCTTCGCCCATCTGCGGCAGGAGCCCGGCAGGCATGGCTTCGGTGAGGATGGTGATAAAGCCGGCACTGGCCAGGGCCAGCAAGCCTGCCATCGGCAGTGTTTCAGGCCGGGTTGTGACGGGGGAATCGGTGAGGGAGGTCATCGCGCTCTGTCCATGCAAAAGGTCGAGCACGCAGAGTAGGGGGCTGTGGTCGGCGGAAAAACAGGCTAAGGTTCCGAACTTATCGGACCTTAGTGTCCGCAATCTTCAAAGGCCCATCATGGACAGTCTTGGCAGACTCTCGGTATTCGTGCAGGTGGCGGAGACTCGCAGTTTCACCGCCGCCGGGCGTGCGCTGGGGGTGTCGTCTTCGGCCGTAGGCAAAAGCATCGCGCGGATGGAAGAGCGCTTGGGTGTGCGGCTGTTTCACCGCAGCACCCGCAGCATCACCTTGACCAGCGAGGGCGCGCTGTTCCTTGAGCGTTCGCGGCGTATCCTTGCCGAAGTCGAGGCCGCTGAGCGCGAGCTGACCGAAGCCAGCGCCACGCCTCGGGGCAAGCTGCGCATCAGCGTGCCGCAAGTGCGCGGTTTGTTGATGCCGGTGCTCAGCGATTTTATGCGGGCCTACCCGGATATCGAGCTGGATGTGGATTTTTCCGACCGCATGGTGGACGTGATCGAGGAAGGTTTCGACGCGGTTATTCGCACTGGCAAACCGGAAGATTCGCGCCTGATGGCCCGTCATCTGGGGCATTACCAATTGGTGCTGGTCGGTACACCGGCTTATTTTCGCCAGCATGGCACGCCGAAAGAGCCGCAGCAGTTGAGCGAGCATGCCTGCCTGCGCCACAAGTTCTGTACCACAGGCAAACTGGAACCTTGGCCGCTGCGCATCGCCCCCGGCGCCTCGGAACCCTTTTTACGCGCGCCTCTGGTCAGTACCACCATCGAGTCCCTCAACCATGTGGTGCACGAAGGGTTGGGTATCGCTTGCCTGCCGGACTATATGGTCAACCGCGCTGTGCGCGAGGGGCGCCTGCAAAGGGTACTGGATGACTACCTTGAACACCGGGGCAGTTTCTGGATGTTGTGGCCATCAAGTCGCCATGCGTCGGTTAAATTGCGCGTATTTGTTGATCACATGTGCGCCGGGCTTTTTCCTACAGGTGGCGTCTCATAGGGCTGTGACGTTTTACCGACAGGAATGCGCGCGCCAAGGCCTCGTTCTGTTGCACAATACGGCCCTGACTGTTTTCCTCGGGATTTTCAATGTCGACATCATTTTACTTGCGTGGCCTTGGGGTGGCGCTGGTGTTGGCGGGCGCCGCGGGCTGCTCGTCACCCAAGACCGCTATCTATGAACATGAGAGCTTCGACGACTCCGGCACGTTTTCACGGGATTACCCGGTCAGTGATGTCGCCGCGTGCGAAGCCGCGCGGCGTGCCCTGCTGAGCCAGGGCTACATCATCACCAGTAACGATTCGAAAGTGGTCGTGGGTAACAAGAGCTTTCAGCAGACGGGCGAGAGCCACCTGCAGATCAGCTTCAACGTGGTGTGTGCCGATGATGGCAAAGGCACCAACCATTCAACGATGTTTGCCAACGCCTTGCAGGATCGCTACGCGCTGAAGAAGGTCAACAACTCCGCGAGTGTGGGGGTGGGTGTGCTGGGGTCCGTGTCGATGCCAATCGGCTCTACCGATGACTCGATGGTGAAGGTGGCCAGTGAGACCGTGTCCGCGCCGAAGTTCTATGATCGTTACTTTGCGCTGGTGGATGTGTTCCTGCCGCAAGAGGTGAAGAAGGCCGAGAATATCCCTGAGAAGCCGAAGGCTGACCTGGGGGTGCCGGAACCTAAAGCCGCCCCGGCTGCCGAGAAGGTCGAGCCGCCGAAGGACGCGCCTGCCGCTTCACAACCCGTCACGCCGCCTGCCGAGGCCGCGCCGATTGCCCCGCAAGCAGAGCCTGCACCGGCTGCCACCAACCCGGAGTTGCCTGCGCCGACCGAAGCGATTCCGCCCCTGCCGACGCCTGCACAGTAACTCAGACCGCTACGGGGTTCGTCTTGTCGACGTTGATCCCGTAGCGGCTGATTGCCTCACTGACTTTATCGCGACCGATCACACCGTCATCCGCCAGCGCCTTCAAGGCCGCCAGCACGATGAAGTGCCGGTCCACTTCGAAAAATGCCCGCAGGGTTTCTCGGGTATCCGATTGCCCGAAGCCATCCGTACCCAGTGCCACAAAGCGCCGGCCAGGCACGAAAGGGCGGATCTGATCGGCGAATAGCTTCATGTAGTCCGTCGCCACCACCACGGGTCCCGTTTCACCGGCCAGGCATTGCTCCACATAACTTGGCCGTGGCTCGCTCTCCGGGTGCAGCAGGTTCCAGCGCTCGGCCTCATGGCCATCGCGACGCAATTCGGTAAGGCTGGTTGCGCTCCACACGTTGCTTTGCACGCCAAAGTCTTTCTCCAGCAATTCAGCCGCCGCCATGACTTCCCGCAGGATTGAGCCACTGCCCATCAGTTGCACCTGGGCCTGCTCGCTGGCATTCAGTCGGTACATACCCTTGAGAATTCCATCTTCCACGCCATCAGGCATCGCCGGGTGCGGGTAGTTTTCGTTGAGCAGGGTGATGTAGTAGTAAATGTCCTCTTGGTCGACATACATCCGCCGCATGCCTTCGCGAATGATCACCGCCAGCTCGTAGGCAAACGTCGGGTCGTAAGACACACAGCACGGAATCACCGACGACAGGATATGGCTGTGCCCATCGTCATGTTGCAAGCCTTCGCCCATCAGCGTGGTGCGGCCGGCCGTGGCGCCGAGCAGGAAGCCGCGCGCCCTTGCATCGCCTGCCGCCCAGGCAAGGTCACCGACGCGCTGGAAGCCGAACATGGAGTAGAAAATATAGAACGGAACGGTCATCAGGCCGTGGTTGCTGTAGGACGTACTCGCCGCGATCCATGAGGAAATGGCGCCGGATTCATTCAGGCCTTCCTGCATGATCTGTCCGTCCTTGCTCTCCTTGTAGTAGCTCAGTTGCCCGGCGTCCTGTGGGGTATAGAGCTGGCCGACGGCGGAATGGATACCGATCTGACGGAACAGGCTTTCCATGCCGAAGGTGCGCGATTCATCTGGCACGATGGGCACGATCAGTTTGCCCAGGTGCGGGTCCTTGAGCAGGGTGCCAAGGATGCGCACGAAGGCCATGGTAGTGGAGATCGCGCGTTCGCCGGTGTCTTTAAGCTGGGTGGCAAAGGCGCTCAGTTCAGGGATTTGCAACGATTCGACCGCACTGTGTCGCGCCGGTACGTAGCCGCCGAGGGCCTGGCGGCGTGCAGCGAAGTAGCGGGCTTCTTCGCTATCCGCGGCAGGCTTGATGTATGGGATTTCGGCGAGTTGGTCGTCGGCCACTTCCAGGCCGAAGCGGTCGCGGAAGGCTCTTACAGCGTCGGCGCCCATTTTCTTGAGTTGGTGGTTGATGTTCTGGCCTTCGCCAGCTTCGCCCATGCCAAAGCCCTTGACGGTTTTCGCCAGGATCACGGTAGGTCGGCCGTTGTGGCGCACGGCGGCGGCGTAGGCGTTGTAGACCTTGTCCGGGTCATGCCCGCCCCGTGAAAGTTTCCAGATATCGTCGTCGGACATGTCCGCAACCAACGCCAGCAATTCCGGATATTTGCCGAAGAAATGTTCGCGCACATAAGCGCCGTTCTGGGACTTGTAGTTCTGATAGTCGCCGTCCACGCATTCCATCATGCGCTGGCGCAGCAGGCCGCTTTGATCTTTTTCCAGCAGCGCGTCCCAGCCACCGCCCCAGATCACTTTGATCACGTTCCAGCCAGCGGCGCGGTACAGGCTTTCGAACTCCTGGATCACCTTGGCGTTGCCGCGCACGGGGCCGTCCAGGCGTTGCAGGTTGCAGTTGACCACGAAGATCAGGTTGTCGAGTTTCTCGCGACCCGCCAGGGAGATGGCGGCCAGGGATTCCGGCTGGTCCATTTCGCCATCACCGAGGAAGGCCCAGACTTTGCGCCCTTGGTGCTGCTTGAGGCCGCGCAATTCCAGATAGCGCATAAAGCGCGCCTGGTAAGCGGCGGTGATCGGGCCGAGGCCCATGGACACGGTGGGGAATTGCCAGAAGTCCGGCATCAGCCGTGGGTGCGGATAGGACGAAATGCCCTCGCCACCGGCCTCGCGGCGGAAGTTGTCGAGTTGCGCTTCGCTGATGCGGCCTTCCAGGTAGGCGCGGCCGTAAATGCCAGGGGAGGAGTGGCCCTGGATGTACACCAGGTCGCCGTCAAAGGTATCGGTGCGCCCACGGAAGAAGTGATCGAAGCCTACGTCATACAGCACAGCAGCTGACGCATAGGTCGCAATATGCCCACCAACGCCGGAGTGTTTGCCTGCACGCAATACCATCGCCATGGCGTTCCAGCGAATAAACGCATTGGTCCGGCGTTCGATGGCCAGGTTGCCAGGGTAGGGCAGTTGGCGGTCCACCGGGATGGTGTTGACGTAGGGGGTGGTCACCCGCCCATAGAAGTCGCCATGCCGCGCCACGTCGAAATCCAGCAACTGATCGATCAAGTAGTGCGCGCGCGGTCGGCCTTCGGTGGACAACACCGATTCGATGGACTCCAGCCACTCGCGGGTTTCCTGTGGATCGTCGTCGCGTCTGACTGCGTTGTTCGGGGTCATGTGGAGCTCCAGGGTAGGCGGAATTCAAGTGGCGGGCTCTTTGTGGGAGTGCCGTCAATGTAATTGCAATTGCAACTACATAGCCGAATCTAGCGCGGGATGAGCTACTATTGCAACCTTCTTGAAATCCCTCGGATGGTGTTGCATGTCGTCGAAAGAGCCTGATGTATGGTTCCGTTTTGTCAGGGCCCACAGGACGGTCATCCGTGAAATCGAACGCCGCCTGGCCGAGGCGAACCTGCCGCCCTATGCCTGGTACGACGCATTGTGGGGCCTGGAAAGCGGCCCCGATGGCACCCGCCGCATGCACGAGCTGGCGGATGTGCTGGCCATCGAGCGCTACAACCTCACGCGCCTGGTCGACCGCCTGGAAAAGGATGGCCTAGTCGTGCGTTCGCGCTCCGATGGCGACGGCCGCGCGGCGTTTGCCTCGATCACCGATGCCGGCCGGGTGTTGCGTAAAAAAATGTGGAAGATCTACGAAAGCACGGTGGATGAGTTGTTCCTGTCGCAGATCGAACCGGAGCAGCGCCAGGGGTTTGCGGATGCGTTGGAGCGCACGGCGGGGCTGGCGATGGAGGCCGGGGTACAGACCCGCAGCCGGCGCAAAACCTGAAACTCAGTGGAGATCCAATGTGGGAGCAGGCAAGCCAGCTCCCACAGTTGACGGCGTTCCAATTCATTTGAGCGGGTACCGGGCCATCGCTGTTTCCACCTGCTGAAGATCAATACGCCCCTCATCCGCCAGCGCCCTGAGCGCCATCACCACAATCCAATACCGACTCGGCGCCCCGGCCTGCACCGACCCGGCCCCCAGCGCCACAAACCGCGCATCCGTATGAGCGGCCAACTGATCGACAATCGCCTGCGGATATCCGGTGACAGCAATCACCGGCGCCGCAGTTGCGGCCAGGCATTCACGCAGATGGCAACTGCGCTTGGGCGCTGTGGGGTGCAGCCGATTCCAGCGTTCAGCCGCTGCAGCCTCACGCGCCAGTCGCGTGTAACTGGGGCAACTCCACACCTGCGCCGTGATGTCCCAGTCCTGCTTCAATAACCGTGCGGCATGCAGCACGTCTTCCAGTGCCCGGCCCGCACCGAGCAAACGTACGTCGCCCGTGTGGTCACGCTTGATCGGGTACATGCCCTTGAGCGCGTCCTCGCGATCCTGCGCGCTCAGCACCCCTGCGCTTTGCTGATCATGTAACGCCAGGTAATAAAACCCCGGTTCACCGTCGACATACAGCGTGTGCAAGCCTGCCAGCACAATCGCCCGGGCTTCTTCACCGGAAGCCGGGTCGTACGGCGTGCAACGTGGATGGGTAGCGAGCCACAGCGGCAGGGAAGGTTGTGCACCTTTGGGCCAGGGCGAAGGCTGGTTTTCGATGTCGTTGCACAGGATGCCGCGTTGCTGGGTCACGTCCGCCAGCGCACTCAACTGTGCCGATGATTGCGCACTGTGCAGGTACAGCAAGGGTTTTTCGACGGTATTGCGCGCAAACCAGCTGGGCCAGTTCCCCACGCGCCGGGAGCGTGACTGGCCGCGAATCACCCACGCCTGTCGGCTGGATTCGAGCGTGTTGGCCATGGTCATCACGGTGTACAGCGGTGAGTTGGGAGCGTCTTCTGCGGCGCTCAAAACGTCGATGCAGCGTTGCGCGCAGTCAAGGGTGGAGGTGGGCATGGGCGAGTCACCTGGTCACGGATGCGCCTACCCTAATCGAATCCATTATGTGATTGCAATTGCAATGATTGCAATCGCACCTCAAGTCCTGGCGGCTAAATCCATAAAGCGCTGCTACGTTTAATCCTGGAGTGCAGGAACGTCATGGCGCAGACATTTTTTCGTCATCACGGCACTTTAGGCTGTTGATGAATGTCATTTGTTTGCAACCGCTGTTAATTCAAAAAAGGAGTCCCCCATGGACGATTACCAGGAAGAGCTGCTCGAGTACCAGGCCTTTGAATGGGACCCGCTGGAACCCGCAGACGATGCAACCGAGCTGTAAGACCGACTTCAGGCGGAATGCCGCTGACTGCGGCGAAATTCCCCTGGGGTCTGGTTGTTCCACCGCCTGAACGCCCGCTGGAAGGCTTGGGCGGAGGCAAAACCGAGCAAGTAGGCGATCTCGCCGAACGCCAGTTCCGTATCGCGAATATAGGTCATGGCCAGGTCGCGGCGGGTATCGTTGAGAATGGCGCGGAACTGAGTGCCTTCTTCGGCCAGTTTGCGGCGTAGCGTCCAGGTCGGCAGCTTCAAGCGTGCCGCCACTTCTTCCAGGTCGGGTTCCCGGCCGCCATTGAGCATCGGCCCGAGCAACCGGGTAATGCGCTCGCGCAGGCTGCGGGTGCGGGTCAATTGCTCCAACTCTCTCTCACAAAGTTGTAACAACAGGTTCCAGGTACTTGGGCAGTGCTGCGGGTTGCGCAGGGCCAGGGTTTGCTGGTTGAGGCGCAATTGGTTGGCCTCGGCGCTGAAGTGAATGTCTCCGAGCGCGTTGTACTGATCGGCATACACCGGTGTTTCAAATTCGATGTCGATGCGTTGTGCCTGCACCCGGTGTTGGGCCAGGCTCGACAATTGATGCAGCCAGCCGGCGATGATCGAGTCGACCACAAAGCGGTTGAAGGCGTTGTAGGGGCTGATGGAGTAGAAGCGGAGCCAGGCGCCTTCGGCATCTTCGACAAAACTCGACTGCCCGCGATAATTGGAGCCGTACAGTGCTTCGAAACGAGTCAATGTGCGCGCAGCCTCGCGTACGTTGGGCGCCTGGGCGGCGGTGACGCCCGCGAGCCCTGCCTGGCTCAGGCGGCTGAACTGGCCCATGCGCAAACCCAGGCCCGGGTCGCCGGTGAGCTGGATGGCCGCATGGCCAAGGCGCATGTAACGCGGGATCGACAAGCGTGCACCGGCCTCGGCGAGGCGCGCCGGGTCGAGGCCGTATTGCAGCAGCAGCGGCTGCGGGTCCTGGCCGTGGCTGTGGATGGCATCCGCCAGGGTGTGCACGAAGCCCACCGACAGGTCCCCCAGCCGTACGGGCTTCACAGCCAGATATTCAACAAGCGCGCACCACGGGCGTCGCTATCTGCGCTGATTTGCCCGTTGCTGCTGAGGAAGCTATGCCCAGCGGTGCCCAGGTCCCAGAATTGTCCACGCAGGAACACGCTCATGCCGGCGCTTGCCTGACTGACGGGGGGCTGGCTGATCAGCGTGAGACGGCGCCAGGCTTCGCCTTCACTGAGTTCTTCGGGCTTGAGGCTGATTTCAGTCGGGGTGGACACGCTTTTGAAACCGCGCCATGGGCCGTCCCAGGTGTCACGTCCCAGCACAAAGGCCGGCACTGCGATCAACTGCGCGCCGTGTTCGTTGAGTTTGCGGTAGTTTTCCGGGTACCAGCTGTCGCTGCCCACCAGCACGCCCAGGCGACCGGCCGGGGTGTCGACCACGCTGACGACGTTTTCATCACCGGGTTCGATAAAGCCACGTTCATTGTAGATCGGGTAGAGCTGACGCTGCGGCTCGCCGACGGGCAAACCGTCGGCGCTGAAGACCACGCTGGCGTTATACAGCGCACCATGGCCGACCTGCAGCTGTCCCTGACTGACGCTTGGGTTGGGCAGGGTGATGGAGCCGGCCACCAAGGTCACGCCAAACTCCTTGGCCAGGCCGCCAAACAACACCTGATAGTCCCGCGCCATGCCATCGGCTTTCATGCGCAGGTAGGCGTCGTCGGTGCGGTTGTCGCCCGTGGCGCTGATCCACGCGCGCGCAAACATCAGTGGGTTGCTGACCGACAGCCAATTCATCGCATCTTTCGCGTGGAGAGCCTGGTAGACCTCGTTCTTCTCGCCTATGAGCATCAGCCAGGTGCCAATATGTTCGGGCAGTACCACGATGGTCTTGTCGTTGATCAGCCCTTGGTCGCGGGCTTTTTGCAGGTAGGCCGACAGCTTCAGGTGCAGGCGTTCCAGGCTCTGGTAGTCGGCCGGAAACAGCTCCGGCTGGATGCCCAGCAAGTTGCCACGGTCAGCCGGCAGGCCTTCGTTGACGGCAAGGGTGATGCGCAGGTCCGACAGGTAATGCGCCACGGGGCGCTCCTGGGTCCAGACCAGATACGCGGCGACGGCGGCAACCAGGGCCATGGTGACGGTAAAAGCGAGAAGTTTACGCATGGGGCAACAGACAACAGACCGTGTGCAGGGTTCGCCGACTAGGGTAGGGCCCATGGACCGGCTTGCCAAGGGGCGCTGTGCATTTGGATCAATAACTTGTCAGTTTCAGTCATTGAGCGGTAGTCCGCCGGCTCTTAGTCTGTGGGACATAAACCGATGGCGGGCCGCATGAGCCTGTCACGCCCCCGTGATGATCCGTTGTGGAGCTTGACCATGACCGCTGTTGCCTACCCGCACCTGCTGGCCCCGTTGGACCTGGGTTTTACCACCTTGCGCAACCGTACCCTGATGGGCTCGATGCACACGGGCCTTGAAGAAAAGCCCGGCGGCTTCGAACGCATGGCCGCCTATTTTGCAGAGCGCGCCCGTGGCGGCGTTGGCCTGATGGTCACTGGCGGCATTGGCCCGAATGACGAGGGCGGGGTGTACGCCGGCGCGGCCAAGCTGACCACCGACGAAGAAGCGCAAAAACACAAGATCGTGACCAAAGCCGTGCATGAGGCGGGCGGCAAGATCTGCATGCAGATCCTCCATGCCGGTCGTTATGCCTACAGCCCTAAACAAGTTGCACCGAGCGCGATCCAGGCGCCGATCAACCCGTTCAAGCCCAAGGAGCTGGACGAAGAAGGCATCGAAAAGCAGATCCAGGATTTTGTCACCTGTTCGTTGCTGGCCCAGGTCGCCGAGTACGACGGTGTGGAAATCATGGGGTCCGAAGGCTACTTCATTAACCAGTTCCTCGCCGCCCACACCAACCATCGCACCGACCGCTGGGGCGGTAGCTACGAAAACCGCATGCGCCTGGCGGTGGATATCGTGCGCCGTGTGCGTGAGGCCGTGGGCCCGAATTTCATCATTATCTTCCGCCTGTCGATGCTCGATCTGGTGGAGGGCGGCAGCACCTGGGAAGAAATCGTGCAGTTGGCCAAGGCCATCGAAGGCGCCGGTGCGACCCTTATCAACACCGGGATTGGCTGGCACGAAGCGCGTATCCCGACCATCGCCACCAAGGTGCCGCGCGGCGCGTTCAGCAAAGTCACCGCCAAACTGCGCGGTGCGGTGCAGATTCCGCTGATTACTACCAACCGCATCAACACCCCGGAAATCGCCGAGCAGATCCTCGCCGAGGGCGATGCCGACATGGTGTCCATGGCACGCCCATTCCTGGCCGACCCGGAATTCGTCAACAAGGCTGCCGCTGGCCGTGCCGATGAAATCAACACCTGTATCGGCTGCAATCAGGCCTGCCTGGATCACACCTTCGGCGGCAAGCTGACCACCTGTTTGGTCAACCCGCGCGCGTGCTATGAGACTGAGCTCAACTACCTGCCCGTGAAGCAAATCAAGAAGATCGCCGTGGTGGGTGCCGGTCCTGCCGGTCTGGCGGCGGCAACGGTGGCTGCGGAGCGCGGCCATCAGGTGACGCTGTTTGACTCCGCCAGCGAGATCGGCGGCCAGTTCAATATCGCCAAGCGCGTGCCGGGCAAGGAGGAGTTCTTCGAAACCCTGCGCTACTTCAAGCGCAAATTGCAGACCACCCACGTGGAGCTTTGCCTCAATACCCGTGTGGACGTGGCGCAACTGGCGGCGGGTGGTTATGACGAGATCATCCTGGCCACCGGCATCGCGCCGCGTACCCCGGCGATCCCGGGGGTCGAGAGTGCCAAGGTGCTGAGCTACTTGGATGTGATCCTCGAACGCAAACCGGTAGGCAAGCGCGTAGCGGTGATCGGCGCCGGTGGTATCGGTTTCGATGTCTCGGAATTCCTCGTGCACCAAGGTGTGTCCACCAGCCTGGACCGCGAAGCGTTCTGGAAAGAGTGGGGCATCGACACCCAGCTGCAAGCCCGCGGTGGTGTTGCCGGTATCAAACCGCAACCCCATGCGCCGGCGCGTGAAGTGTTCTTGCTGCAACGCAAGACTTCCAAGGTGGGCGACGGCCTGGGCAAGACTACCGGCTGGATCCACCGTACCGGTTTGAAGAACAAGCAGGTGCAGATGCTCAACAGCGTCGAGTATTTGAAAATCGACGATGAAGGCCTGCATATCCGCATTGGCGCCGAGGGTGAAACCCAAGTGCTGGCGGTGGACAATATCGTCATCTGCGCCGGCCAGGACCCGCTGCGCGAACTGCAGGACGGCCTGGTCGCGGCGGGCCAGACCGTGCACCTGATCGGCGGCGCCGATGTGGCGGCCGAGCTGGATGCCAAGCGCGCTATCAATCAGGGTTCACGCCTCGCTGCCGAACTGTAAGAACCCAAACGGGGCGGTGTTAGACTACCGCCCCGTTTTTCATACAGATGTCCCGATGGGCCCCTTCGATTGGCTTCCCCGCGCACCGCTTGAACCCTTGCAGCTGGATTGGCTGCAAGGTGTCGAGCTGGCCGTGTTGCGCCTGGATTGTATCGACCCGCTGATCAGTGGCAACAAATGGTTCAAGCTCAGCGGGCATTTAGCGCAGGCGCAAAACGCCCGCGGCATCATCAGCCTGGGCGGCGCTTACTCCAACCATTTGCACGCGTTAGCCGCCGCCGGCAAGCGCTTTGACTTCCCCACCGTAGGCCTGCTGCGCGGGCATCCACAAGACACCCCTACTGTCCTCGACTTGAAGGCATTTGGCATGCAATTGCATTGGCTGGGGTATGGCGGTTATCGCGCGCGCCATGAACCGGACTTTTGGCTGCCGTGGCGTGAGCAGTATCCCCATCTGCATCCCGTGCCTGAAGGCGGCGGTGGTATTGCGGGTGCATCGGGTTGCTCCGTGTTGGTCGAGCAGGTGCGGGCGCAGTTGCCCGCACTGGGGTGGACCGACTACGACGGCTGGTGGTTAGCTGCAGGCACTGGCACCACGTTGGCCGGTCTGGTGCTGGCGGAGGCGGGTGCACACACGGTGCACGGCGCCATGGCGGTGCCGGATGATCACGGTGTGGCGCAGAACGTGGAGTCTATCGTGCAAGGTGGGTATGAGCTGGTGGACGCCAGCCGAGGTGGCTTTGCCAAGGTGGATCCGCTGCTGCTCGAGTTTATCGAAACCACAGAGCGGGCCTGCGGCTTGCCATTGGAGCCGCTCTACACCGGCAAGGCGTTACTGGCCTTGAAGGCGCAGATCGAAGCAGGGCGCTTTACTTCCGGCACCCGCCTGATCTTCGTGCACACCGGCGGCCTGCAAGGCCGCCGAGGGTTCAATGCCTGACACAGAACCCCTGTGGGAGCGGGCTTGCTCGCGAAGAGGGGTGTCAATTGGCATATCTGTACCTGGCCTACCGCATTCGCAGGCAAGCCAGCTCCCACATTTGAACCGGTTACCCTCGATCCAACCTATTTGACTGCCAGACCGTCACAGGCACGACGCAGCACGCTACCCATGCCGTAATCGCGTTCCATCATTCAGCAGTTTTCTTGGCAAACCGCCCCGGCATCATCCGCAACGCCGTGTTGTCCCGCAGGACGTAATGGTGGGCAATCCCCGCCAGTGCATGCAGCCCGATCAGCCAATAACCGACCTTGCCGAACCAGACATGCCAGCCTTCAATCTGCTTGGCGAGGTCCTTGTTCTCGCCAATCAACGGCGGCAACTCCATGCCATAGAACATCACCGAATGCCCCTCGGCACTCACAATCAGCCAGCCGGCAATCGGCATGCCGATCATTAGCGCGTACAGCGCGACATGCATCAGCGTCGCCAGCAGGCTCTGCCATTGCGGCGGTGCCGGCACGATCTTGGGGGCAACCCCCAGGCTGCGCGCAAACAACCGTAGCCACACCAGCACAAACACGGTAAGGCCAAACATAAAGTGCATTTCGACGATCAACGTTCGCGCACCGCTGCCTTTCGGAAACTGGCCACGCAGTTCAATGCAGGCGTAGACCACCGCCAGCAGCACCACCATCAACCAGTGCAACGCGATCGACATGGTGCTGTAGCGCGTATCGGAGTTTTTCCACGGCATCGCTGGGTTCCTCACTTATCAGGTACAGTTTATTCACGGAACAACATTGCGTTCTTTGGTGACGCAGTGCGTTAACTGTAAGCCGATTTTGAGCGTTTTGCCCCACGCAAATGCCGTTGTTTTGACCTCTATCAGTGGCTCTGCGGCATTTCCCCACGGGCCAGGCGCGCATTGATGTCGGCGATCACCGAAGGCAGGTCGTTGATGGTGTCGATCAGGTAGTGCGGGCGCGAGCCTTCGAACATCGCTTCGACGCGCTTGCGCTCGCTGGCCAGGGTGGCGGTGTCAAGGGCGCGGAACTGCGCGTAGGTCAATCCCAGTGCGTTGCCGGAGCAGGTCAGGGCCACGGTCCACATCCCGGCGCGGCGGCCTTCGAGGATGCCGGGCACGGTGTCGTCGACTTTCACGCACGCTGCCACATCATCGATGCCCAGCGCGATCACATTCGCCAGCGCCTGGGCCGGCCATGGGCGGCCGTTGGGCACTTCATCGGTCGCGACTACATGGTCGGCGATATAACCGTTGGTGGCCGCCAGGGCGACGACTTTATCCATCACTTGTTTGGGGTAGCCGGAGCAGGAACCGATCTTTATGCCTTGCACGCGCAGGCGTGCGATGGTGTCGAGGGCACCGGGAATCAGCGCCGAGTGTTCGGCGATCTTCTCGATCTGCAACGGCATGAAGCGTTGGTAGATGGCGGTTACGTCGTCATCGGTCGGCGTGCGGCCGAACGCCTTGCGGTAGCGCTCGGCGACCTGCGGCTGGTCGCAGAGGGTGCGGATGTGATCCCACTTGCCCATGCCCATCGGGCCGCGGGCTTCTTCGATGGAGACTTGCACATCGAACTCGGCAAAGGCTTCGACAAAAATCTGCGTGGGTGCGAAGGAGCCGAAATCGACCACGGTGCCTGCCCAGTCGAGGATCACAGCTTGCAGGGCATTGGGGTTCTGGTAGTTCATGCGTGTGCTCCGAAGGAAGAAAGGGTGATGCCCATGGCTTGCAGTGCCTCGGCAATGGCGGTGACGGCGGCGTGCATGTCGGTGGCGTCGACATGGCCGATGCAGCCCACGCGAAAGGTTTCCACCTGGGTCAACTTGCCCGGATACAGGATGAAACCCTTCGCCTTGACCCGCTCGTAAAAATCCTTGAATTGATAGTGCGGGTCTTGCGGAGCATGGAAGGTGACGATGATCGGCGCCTGGATCGCCGCCGGCAGGAAGCTGCGCAGGCCCAGTTCGGCCATGCCATCCAGCAGCACCTGGCAGTTGCGTGCATAGCGTCGATGGCGCGCGGGCAGGCCGCCTTCTTCAACGTATTGCAGCAGCGCTTCGTGCAGGGCGGCGACCACGTGGGTCGGCGGGGTGAAACGCCATTGGCCGGTCTTGGCCATGTAGCTGTGCTGGTCAAACAGGTCCATCGCCAGGGAGTGGCAGTTTCCTTGGGCCGCGGCCAACGCGGTTTTTTCGGCGAAGACAAACCCCATCCCCGGTACGCCTTCCAGGCATTTGCCGGAGGCTGCAATCAGTGCGTCGAACGGCACTTCATGGGCGTTGATCGGCAGCGCACCAAAGGAGCTCATGGCGTCGATGATCAAGCGCTTGCCGTGGTTTTTAATGACCTGGGCGATTTCCGGCAGTGGGTTGAGAATGCCGGTGCTGGTTTCGCAGTGGATCAGCGCGACATGGGTGATGGCCCTGTCGGCTTGCAACAGGCGGTCGACGTCGGCGGCGGTGGTCGGTTCGTCTTCGGCGGTTTCAAAGGTGCTGAAATCGCGGCCGAGCACGTCGCAGATCTTGGCCAGGCGCTTGCCATAGGCGCCGTTGATCAGCACCAGCACCTTGCCGTCGCGCGGTACGAGGGTGCCGATGGCGGCTTCGACGGCGAACGTGCCGCTGCCTTGCAAGGGCACGCAATGGTGGCTGTCGGCGCCGTTGAGAATCGCCAGCAGGTGCTCGCGCACACTGGCAGTGAGCTGGTTGAACCGGTCATCCCATGAACCCCAATCCACCATCATTGCCTGACGGGTCCGGGCGGAGGTGGTCAGGGGGCCAGGGGTCAGCAGGATCGGCGCGGTGGTCATTTCAAATTCTCGCAAGGCATCGGGGGCTGAAGCTACGGCGACTAAATTGCAGTTTGGCTTGTCATCAATCAAATTGTTTGTTGTTATGCGAGCTATCAGTGAGGCCGATAGCTATGAATCTGTTTCAATTGCGCGCATTCGATGCCGTGGCCCGCGAGGGCAGTTTTACCCGTGCGGCGGCGCGGCTGTTCATCAGCCAACCCGCGGTAACCGGGCATATCAAGGCGCTGGAAGAGCACTACCAGATCCCGTTGCTGCGGCGTACCGCACGTCGGGTAGAGGTGACGGAGGAGGGCGCGCGCCTGGCGGCGATCACGCGGGCGATCTTCGGCCTGGTAGATGAAGCGCAGGCGATGCTGGAGGCCAACCAGCAATTGCTCACCGGGCGCCTGGAAGTGGCGGCGGACGGCCCGCATCTGGTGATGCCGATGATCGCCAGCCTGCGCGCGCGTTACCCTGGGATTACCGTCAACCTGCGCTTGGGCAACGCCCAGGAAACCCTGGCCGCGTTGTTGTCAGAGCATGCGGATGTGGCGGTACTTACCGAGGTCGAGCCGCGCAACGGCCTGCATTTGCAACCTTTGAGCGAGTCGCGGATCTGCGCGCTGGTGCCTGTAAGTCACCCCTGGGCGACGCTGCCCAAGGGTATCCGCCTGGGTCAGCTTAACGACGTGATCATGGTGCTGCGCGAGCCCAGCTCCATCACCCGGCGCACCTTTGATGACGCCTGCCTGGCTGCCGGTGTACAGCCCAAGGTGCTGCTGGAACTCGACAGCCGTGAGGCGGTGACCGAGGCCGTTGCTGCCGAGTTGGGCGTAGGCGTGGTGTCGTCGATGGAAGTCAGCCCGGACCCGCGCGCGTGCGCCGTGCCGATCCAGGGCGAAGGGCTGCTGAATCGCCACATGCTTGGTTGCATGGAGCGGCGGCGCTCATTGCGCTTGATCCAGGCATTTTTCGAGTTGGCACCCTGACGGTTTTTTGGTGGAACGATGCGTTCTTGCGCTATAAACTCTGCCCCCAAAGCGCCGGCCAGTAGACGTTTCGGCGCGATGGACGAAAAGAGAGTGAGTCATGGGCGCACAGTGGAAAGTCAAACATAAAGAAGCGGCATCCAATGCCAAGGGCAAGATCTTCGGCAAGCTGGTGAAAGAAATCACCATCGCCGCCCGCAACGGCGCCGACACCGCGACCAACGCCCACCTGCGTCTGGTGGTGGAACAGGCCAAAAAGGCCTCGATGCCCAAGGAAACCCTGGAACGCGCCATCAAGAAAGGTGCCGGTCTGCTCGGCGAGACCGTGCAATACCACCGTGTGACCTACGAAGGGTTCGCGCCGCACCAGGTGCCGCTGATCGTCGAGTGCGTGACCGACAACATCAACCGCACGGTGGCTGAAATCCGTGTGGCGTTCCGCAAGGGCCAACTGGGCGCCTCCGGCTCCGTGGCTTGGGACTTCAACCACGTCGGCCTGATCGAAGCCTCGCCGGACAGCCCGGACGCCGATCCGGAAATGGCCGCGATTGAAGCCGGGGCCCAGGATTTCGAAGACGGCGAGGAAGAGGGCACCACCCTGTTCATCACCGAAACCACCGACCTGGATGCTGTACAGAAGGCGCTGCCGGAGCAGGGCTTTACCGTGTTGTCGGCCAAGCTGGGTTACCTCTCGAAAAACCCGGTGAGCGGTTTGAGCGCCGAGCAGATGGCTGAAGTCGAAGCCTTCCTGGAAGGCCTGGACAACCATGATGACGTGCAGGATATGTTCGTCGGCCTGGCTGGCTAAAACGCGGTAAAAATGTGGGAGCTGGCTTGCCCGCGATGGCGGTGTATCAGTCACTGGAAAGGTGAATGACACGACCTCATCGCAGGCAAGCCAGCTCCCACAGTTGGATTGGGTTTTAGCCCTGGTTCAGCAGCGCTTCGATTTCCTCGAAGCCAGGCCGTGCCATCACCTCTGGTTGACAGCAATTTCTTTGCAGCTCCCTCCACTGCGCGTTCACTCCCGACTCAACCCGCTCCAACAACTCCCCCAGCAACACCCCAAACGCGCGCACTTCAATCCGTTGCAGCGCTCTGGTTTCCACGGTGTCCGCCGTGGCATGGAACGACGCTGCGCCAAAGTCCCCGAGTAAACAATCCCCGGCTTCATTCCACAAAATGTTGTGGCCATACAGATCGCCATGGGTGATGCCGTGCCGATGCAGATGCGCGCCCACCGAAGCGATACCCCGTGCCATACGCAAGGCAACGTCAAAGCTGAAGCGCACGCCCGGTTCGTAGATATCCCGGGTGCACGAGGCCAGGCTCGGCAGTGCCGCGAGGTTGCGGTAGCTCGGGTCGATCAAGTCCATCACCAGTGCGGCCTGGTTATCGGGGTGGCCGACTACCCGGCCTTGCACCTTGATCAGGTTGGGGTGCAGCCCGGCAGCAATGCAGGCCTGCATTTCGTGCAGCGGTGAGCCGTCGCTGGTGATGGTGCCTTTATAGAGTTTGACAGCGACGGGTTTGCCTGACGGTTTCCACAGCGCTTTGCGGATAACGCCGGAAGCGCCTTCGCCAAGGACTTCGGCCAGTTCCAGTTCGGACCAGGGAATATGTGGTGTGGCGTCATCACCTGCCACCTGCATCGCCATTTCCACCGGGTTACCGGCATAGGCCAGCCAGGTCAGGCTTGGCAGGGCCAGTAGCCATCGCGGCAGCTGGGTGAAGCGGTTGGAGGCGATGCGCAGCAATTCGAGGTTGTGGCAGTGGGTCAGGCTTTCCGGCAGGTGCGTCAGTCGGTTGCCGGCCAGCATCAGTTTTTGCAGCAATGGCCGTTCGCCCAACTCGTCAGGCAGCTCGCTGATCTGGTTATCGGTCAGGATCAGCCAGCGCAACAACGGCGGCAACGCGGCGGCAGGCACGTGGCGGATCTGGTTGGCCTTGAAGCCGATCATGCTCAGTCTGGTGCATTCGCCCAGGCAGGCTGGCAGTTCAGTAAAGAGGTTATCCGAGCAAAACAGCACGCGCAGGTGAGGCAGGCGGTGCAGGTCGTCGGGCAGGCTGCTCAGGGCGTTACCGCTGAGGTTGAGGATCTCCAGCGAGTCGGCCAGTTCGAAAATTTCCTGGGGGAATTCGGCCAGTCCGCAGGACAGGTCCAGCCGTGTGATACCGGCCAGTTGGCCGGCCTTGAGTTGGGCGAGGGTATTCATGAACGGCGCAGTCACTCGGCAAGGGGGCGTGAATGGCGTTCATGATACCGGGTCGCGCGAGCGTTGCGGGCTGGCCTGTTGCAATTGTCCGAGACGGCTGGCGGTGCGGGCGAGGTCGATGGCTTGGCCACCCAAGGCAATGTTGAGGGGCTGCTCGCCGATCAGAATCAGTTGCTTGTCCCGGTCGTAGAGTACGTCCACCAGATTGATGAATCGCTGCTGCACGGCAATCGGGCACTCCGCCAGTGGTGGCAAGCCGTCGATGACCCAGTAATCGTAGTCCTGGCACAGCAGCAAGTAGTCCATCACTGCCGTCAACTGTTCGCACAGGTCGTTGAAGGTGAAGGCAATGGAGCGGCCTGTATGGCGGCGACATATCAAGGTTCGAGTGCCGACGGGCAAGGGCTGAGGCGTGCAGTTTACAGGAGGCAAACCGAGTGCTTCGCGCTGGCTCGCGGTCCCCGGCCAGACATAGTGACCGCTGGTAAAGCGTTGCGCGCTCCGAGTCTGGGGCAGGCTGCGAAAATCCTGGGGCGAGCTGACTTCCAGCACCTCCATACGCGCGGCGATCAGGTCGATCACCGGTTTGAAACGCTCGTGATACAGGGGGTTGGGTAGCAAGTCTTGCGGCGCATAGTTGGACGTTACCAGCACCAGCACACCGCGTCCGAACAGCGCCTTGAACAGCCGCGATATCAGCATGGCATCGCCGATGTCGTGGACGTGGAATTCGTCGAAACACAGCACCCGGCAGTCCGTCAGCAGTTCATCCAGGGTCAAGGCCAGGGCATCGTCTTGCCCGCGATGCTTGAACATGCCGCGATGCAGTTGGGCAAAAAAGTCATGGAAGTGCACACGTTGCTTCTCGGTAATCGGCAACGCCTGAAAAAAACCATCCAGCAGCCAGCTTTTGCCGCGCCCCACCGGCCCGTGCAAATACAGGCTGCGGGTGGACTGGCCGGCGAGCAGGGTCTTGGTTTCACGGGCCAGGGCGGCAATGGCGCGGGTTTGACCAGTGCTCAGGGTAAAGCCCTGTTGCTCGGCTTTTTGCTGAAAGAATGCAGGGATGGGCGAGTCGTCGAGGCTGTCGGTTCTTTTACCGAGGAGGCGACGGATAAGGGGAAGCACGGCCAATGCAAGTCACTCTGTATTTCAGTGGTCGCTTACTGTAGGGCGCCCGCGGCGATTTGACCAATAGAGAAGGGTGCCGCTTGCCGGCACCTGTCTCGATAGCGTCGTGCTGGGCGTGGGCTTCTAGAACTTCAGCATCTGCGGGGTGGGCTGGTCCACTGGGCTGACCACCGCATAGTTGTAGCCAGCGCCGGACCAGTATTGGGCCTGCAAGCCATCGGCACTGCGACTGCCACGGGGCAGGAAGCCGTTTTCCGGGCCCGGTGGGCGGATGTAGAAACTGATGCGCCGCCCCTGTGGGTCTTCGTATAGCACCATGGCGGCGGCACCTTGCTCGGTAGTGAGCAGGCGGCCGCTGACCGGCATGAAGCCTGATGCGCTCAAGTCGGGCAGGCGGTGGGCCTGGTTGAAGTAGCGGTCGAGCCAAGCCTGCATCGTGCCGTTGCCCTGGACTTTGTAGTCGGCGGGCATGATGCCGTCCTGCGCAAACAGGCGGAAGGCTTGCATCGCATCGGCCATCGGCAACAGGGGAGGCTGAGTGGCTTCACGGGCGTGCCAGCCACCCAGGCCACCGAGGCTGACGGCGATCAATAGCATGGCTGCCGTAGCGAAATGGCGGCGCGATTGGCGCTTGATGCGCTGGCGAATCAGTGCCGGGTCCAGGTCCGGGTTAGCCGGCTGTTGCAGGGCACCGCCCAACGCGGCGCGCAGCAATTGCGCGTCGTGCTGCCAGGCGTGGACCTGGGCTGCGACGTCCGGATGGGCCGCCAGATAGGTTTCCAGGACACGGCGATCACTTTCCAGCAGTTGGTGATCGACGTAGGCATGCAAATCGCGTTCGCTGGGAGGCAGGCTGATCATTTGAGTATCCGCAGGGAAGGGCTGGCAATTTCGCCATCACTGAGTTGACGCAGGGCTTGGCGTGCCCGGGACAGGCGCGACATCACGGTGCCGATGGGCACATCGAGGATTTCGGCGACCTCCTTGTAGCTCAAGCCTTCGACCGAGACCCACAGCAGCAGGGCGCGCTGCTCGGTGTTGAGTTGATCGAAGGCTTGCAGGGTTGACTGGGCGATCACCGTACGTTCGACCGACGGCTGCGCATCGTCGCGTCCGGTGAAAAATTCGAGCATGCGAGCGTAGCGCCGGGTGCGGCGATGGGCGTCGAGGAACTGCCGATAGAGAATCGAGAACAGCCAGGCGCGCAAGTCGCCTTCGACGCGTTTGTCGGCCCAACTGATGATCGCCCGTTCCAGGGTTGACTGTACCAAGTCGTCGGCGCTGCTGGCGTTACGCGTCAGGGACACGGCAAAACGCCGCAGCCTGGGGATGAGTTCACGTAACGGTTCGTCGAGTTCATGCATGGGGAGCTGGCTGTTCACTACGCTGGGACTAGAGAGACGTGCGGCGATGAAGGTTATTCCCCCTTGCGGGGAAATAAATCCAAGGCCAGGGAATAGAGCCGATCGGCGTTCGTCTTAATGCTCCGACCTTATGTTCTCCCCTACGGCCTTGGGCCCTGGAGTTTCTTCATGGTAGATCACTCATCACCGCCCCGTCCCCCCTTGAGCACGGCGAGCCTGATCGCGCGCCTGGCGGGTATCGGAGCCGTGGTTGCGGTTGTGGCGGGGGCATTTGCCTACGTCAATGGCACCCTCGACCCACAGCGCCTGCGTCCGAAAACCCTGGTCAATGCCCTGGAAACCAACAACGGTGTCCACCCTGGCTTCCGGCGTAACCATGCCAAGGGCGTGTGCGTGGCCGGGTATTTCGAGAGCAGCCCCGAGGCGCGTGCCTATTCCAGCGCCCAGGTGTTCAACGAGGCCAAGACCCCACTGATTGGCCGATTTGCGTTGCCCAGCGGCAACCCCTATGCACCGGACAGCAGTGTGCCGATCCGCAGTTTTGCCGTGCAATTCAGCCAGGCCAACGGCCAGCAGTGGCGCACCGGCATGAACAGCATGCCGGTGTTCCCGGTGGGCACGCCTGAGGCGTTCTACCAACTGCTCAAGGCCGGTGCGCCGCAGCCTTCCACCGGCAAACCGGACCCGGCGGGCATGCCGGCGTTCTTTGCCGCCCATCCCGAGACTGCACCGTTCCTGGCGTGGGTCAAGACCGCCAAGCCTTCGGCCAGTTACGCGACCGAAACCTACAACGGCATCAACGCGTTCTACCTGGTGGGGGCCGATGGCAAGCGCCAGGCCGTGCGTTGGGGCGTAGTGCCGCAGAGTCAGGATGCAGCGGGTGATACTGCGCCTGCCGGCAGCGATTTCCTGGAAAAGGACTTGGTACAGCGCCTCGCTGTCGGGCCGCTGCGCTGGCAGTTGAACATGACCCTGGCCAACCCCGGCGATCCTTTGGACGATGCAAGCAAAGCCTGGACCGGCGAGCATAAAGTCATCAACGCCGGCACCCTGGTGCTGCAAAGCAGCCAGGCTCAGGCCGATGGCGATTGCCGCGACATCAACTTCGACCCGCTGATTCTGCCCAGCGGCATCGAAGCCTCCAATGATCCGTTGCTGGCGGCACGTTCGGCGGCGTACGCCAGCTCGTACCTGCGCCGCGCCGGTGAAGTCAGCCCGTTGCACAGTGCCCCTCAGGAGTCGAAGCCATGAATGCTCAACCACGGTTTTTCGCTCCCCTGGCGCGCCTGCTGCACTGGTTGATGGCGCTGATGGTCATCGCCATGCTGTTTATCGGCGCGGGCCTGGCGGCCTCGGTCTCGGAGCGGCATGAATGGTTGATCCACCTGCACAAGCCGCTGGGGATCGCGATTCTGGCGCTGGTGATCGTGCGGCTGGTGGTGCGCTTCTCCACGCGCCAACCACCGTTGCCCGCCGACTTGCCGCTGTGGCAAGTGTTGGCGGCCAAGGCGTCTCACCTGGTGCTGTATGCCTTGATGCTGGTGTTGCCGCTGCTGGGCTGGGCGATGATTTCGGCGGCGGGCGACCCGGTGATGCTCAGCAGTTCAGTGCAGTTGCCGGCGCTGGTGGGGGCAAATGCGCCTTTGTTTGCGGTGCTGCGCAAGGCGCATGGGTTCCTGGCCTATCTGCTATTCCTCACCGTGTTGTTGCACCTGGCGGCGGCGCTGTTCCATGGGCTGATTCGCCGTGACGGCGTGCTGCAAAGCATGACCGGCAGTAAAGACTGAGACCGGTTTCGGGGGCAGTGTGGCCAGCCAGTAGATCAACGCCAGCAGGTTGATCGCCGCGCCCAGGCCGCACACCCCGATCCACCCGGCCCAGGCATACATCGCCGTGGCACTCACCGATCCCACCGCACTGCCCACTGAGTAAAACACCATGTAACCCGCCACCAGCCGACTCTGTGCATCGGGGCGTACCGCATAGATCAGGCTTTGGCTGGTGACGTGCACGGCCTGCAAGCCCAGGTCGAACACAATTACCCCCAGCGACAATGCCCACAGCGACGATTGGGTAAAACCGATGGCAACCCAGGAGAGCAGCATGAGCAGCAGTGCCGTGCCGCTGACCCATTGGGCGAAGCCCTTGTCGGCCAGGCGTCCGGCGTGCGCAGCACCCAGGGCTCCGGCGGCACCGGCGAGCCCGAAGAGGCCGATCTGCGTGTGCGAAAGCGACAGCGGTGGGGCGCTCAAGGGCAGTACCAATGGCGTCCACAGAACGGTGCCGGCGGCGAAAATCAGCATCGCCAGCACGGCGCGGTCACGCAAGACTTTTTCCTCTTTGAACAAGCTGAAAACCGAGCGGATCAACGCGCCATAGGTGCCGGTCGCCTGCGGTTGCTCGGTGCGTGGCAGCACTCGCCACAGTAGGATCGCCATCAATAACGTCAGGCCCGCCGATAGCAGGTACACCGAACGCCAACCCGCGAGGTCAGCCATGGCGCCTGAAACCGAGCGCGCCAGCAGCAACCCGACCACGATACCGCTGGTAACCAGTCCGACCACGTGCCCGCGCTGTTCAGGCGACGCCAGATGGGCCGCCAATGCCACCAGCACCTGGGCGATAACGGCCAGCAGCCCGGTGAGCGCCATGCCGGCCAGCAGCCAGAAACTGTTGGAAGACAACGCCACCACCAGCACGGCGAGCGTGGAAAGCAGCAATTGGGTGACGATCAGTTTGCGTCGGTTGAGTAGATCCCCGAGAGGCACCAGCAGCAACAGTCCTACGCCATAACCTATCTGGGTGAGGGCGATGATGATGCCAACGGTGGCGTGGTCCATGGCAAAGGTCTCGGCCATGGCGTCGAGCAGCGGCTGTGCGTAGTAGACGTTGGCCACCGACAGGCCACAGGCGATGGCGAACAGCGATACCACGGCGCCGCTCAAGGGGGATGACGACATGCGGCTTATCCTTTTCTGGTTTTAAAATGAAACCAGTTGTACGGTAAGGATTCCGGTTTTATATTGCAACTACATTGTTAGTCGAGTTCAGGCAGCCTGATGGTCAAGCTCACCCGTTTTGAAAATGCCGAATGCCCGGTGGCGCGTTCGTTGGATGCCATAGGCGATGGCTGGTCGTTGCTGATCATTCGCGACGCGTTTGATGGCATCCGTCGCTTTGGTGAATTCCAGAGCAGCTTGGGGATGGCCAAGAATATTTTGTCCGCGCGCTTGCGCAGCCTGGTGGCCCATGGCGTGCTGGAGGTCGTGCCGGCGTCGGATGGTAGTGCGTATCAGGAGTACGCCCTCACGGAAAAGGGTCAAGGCCTGTTCAACGTGATCATCGGGTTACGGCAGTGGGGGGAAGGGTTTTTCTACGAGGCAGGCGAGGCGCATTCGGTGATGGTAGACCGCGCCCAGGGTGAGCCGCTGCGAGCGCTGGAATTGCGCTCCGCGGATGGACGCTTGCTGGGGCCCGAGGATTGTCGGCGGGTGCCCGCCGAGTCGGTTTAACGCAGCTCGTCGACGATATAGGCCACGGTGCTCAATACATCCTTGCCCAACTGCATCGAGCGTTTACCTGACCAACCGGTGTGCGGGTTGGGGGCGTCGTCGTTGTCCTTGAAGGGCATTTCAAGGGTCAGGGACAGGCAGTCGTATTGCTCGCCTACCGCGTTGCAGGCCAGGCTCATGTTGGCTTCTCCCGGCAGGTCGCGGGTGTAGCCGAAGGTGGTCTGGAAGTCGCGGGTCAGGCCACTCAAGTGGCTGCGGAAATGTTCTTCCAGCGTCTCGATGCGCGGGGTATAGCCGAGGTTGCCTTCACAGCCAGCGGTGAAGACGTAGGGGATTTCCTCGTCGCCGTGGATATCGAGGAACAGGTCAACGCCGTACTTTTCCATTTGTTGCTGCACGAACAGCACTTCCGGGCTGTTCTCCTGGCTGGCGCTCTGCCAGGCGCGGTTGAGGTCCTGGCCCATGGCGTTGGTGCGCAGGTGGCCGTGGAAGGCGCCGTCCGGGTTCATGTTGGGCACGAGGTACAGGTCGGCGACTTTCAGCAGCTTTTTCATCTCATCGTCGCCGTCCTGTTGCAGGCGTTCGATGATGCCTTCCATAAACCATTCGGCCATGTGCTCGCCGGGGTGCTGTTGAGCGATGATCCAGATGTTGCGCCGGCCTTCGCCCCCTTTACCCCGCCGTAGCAGTTGGATATCACGGCCTTCAACACTTTTACCGGTGGCCAGCAATTGGGTGCCCGTGCGGTTCAGGGCCTGTTCGATCAGCCAGTCGTGACGCTCGCGGCTATAGGGTTCGAAATAGGCGAACCAGGCATGTTTTTCGCGGGTCTCAAGGCTGATATGCAGGATTTCCCCATCAAATCGCGAAGGTACCCTAAACCAATTGGTGTGGTCGTAGGACGCCACGGCGTTGTAGCCGCTCCATGCGTTGGGGTAGGAGGACTGTCCCGCGTTGCTCAGGCGAAAGGTATGGGTGTGGCCCACATGCATGCCTTCGGCCTTGAAGTGGAACCACTGGTAATGCGCGCTGCAGGTATCGGGTTTGATTGCCAGCAACAACTGATAGGCATCGTGGGCATCCAGTACCTGGATATTGCCACTGTCGAAGTCGGTGCTTATTTTGATGGAGGTCAAGGCCACGGTCATAGTCTGGTTGCCTGAGTATGAGTGTTGTGGCGGCTATATTACACAGGAGTCTGGTAAAGACCGGATGCAAAATTGTTGCGAGAGGGAGGGGGGCGTCGTCCTTGACGCCGCGGCAGCTTAGAATCTATGAGATTGATTCTCAAGCGCTAATTCGCAAAGATGTGGGCTGGAGCTACCCGCTGGCTTTCTTTTGGCGATGGTCTTTTGCTACCATGCGCCCCATCAAGTAGCACACAGTCTTCATTAGCCTGAAGCCACGCCAGGGAAACTGGCAAAAAAAAGACCCGGCCAAAGAGCCGGGTCAAAAACCGTGATTAGCCTGATGAGGAGATATTCCAAGAGTCCGACCTAAGGTCCCTTGGTCTATCGACTGATCTCGCGATCAGCTGGGTCCAATAATAATCATTATCATTTGCAAGTCAAATGTTTTTATCCGTGGGATAGAAATATTTTTTCTAAGCGCCAGTTATTTGTTCGCTTGAGCCTCTGGCACCTGCAATGATCGCTCCACCATCGCCTTCGCCATATCGATCAAATACACCACTGAAAACGCCATGTCACGATGACTGCCCTGATGGCTGCTCGCTGATTCATAGGCCGTTGCCGCGGCGCTGCGCAACAGCTCCGAGGCGTGCACCAGGGCTTCCTCCTGGCTGATGCCTGGATTGATGGCGAACAAGGCCTCGTCAGGGGTTGATGCCGACATATCTTCTTTCAAGTAAAAGTCCAACGCACGCTTGGCGGCACCGCTGCTGCGCAGATCGTGCAATTCGTTGTCTTCCGGGATTTCAGGCAGGAGAAGCGGGCTTGTCGTCATAAGGGGCGGTACTCTGGGTGGATGTCGAAAACCTTATGTCCGATGATAGTACGTATCGTATTTATGTCGTTTTATGGATTACTACAAACTGTTTATTGCCCTGAAAACTACGTGACGTATTGTCAGCCCCATGGATAACTGGATCGCGTTGGTCAAGGCCAACATGGAAGACCGCAAGGTCACGCAAGGTGAGTTGGCTGAACGCTTGGGCATGTCCCAGGGCGGCGTGGGCCATTGGCTCAACAAGCGCCGTGCACCCAGCCTGGCGGACATGAACCGGGTATTGGCGGCGTTGGGCCTGGGGTATCTGGAGGTCGCGCTGGACATTCGCGAGCGGGCCGATGAAGTGCCTCTGGAGAAAAACTACAACCCGTATTTCCGCTATCCGGTCAGCGATTGGAAAGGGCTGTGCGAAATCCGCGAAGAGCGAACGCCTTATGGCACCGCCCGTTTCGAGTTGACGGATTATCATGCCCACGGCGATGCCTTTTGGCTGCCGGTTACAGGCGATGCCATGACGGCACCCAGCGGGCTCAGCGTGAGTGCGGGCATGATGATTCTGGTCGATCCGGCCATTGCCGCCGAGCCCGGCAAGCTGGTGGTCGCCCAATGGGCCGAGAGCCCCCAGGCGACCTTCCGTCAGTTGCTTGAAGAGAGCGGCCAGCTCTATCTGGTACCGCTCAATCCCACTTATCCGAAACGGCAGTTCACCGGCGATTGCCGCATTCTCGGCGTCGTTGTGCAGGCCACGGCAAAGTTCTAGCCCGCTGTTTCCAGCTCCACCAACGCGCAACCTTCGGCAACCATTTCGCCTTCCTGGCAGAACAGCGCCTTGACCACTCCAGCCTCGGGCGCGCGGATGCTGTGTTCCATCTTCATGGCCTCCAGTACCACCAGTTGCGTGCCGGCCTCCACGTTGTCCCCGACCTGCACCAGCACGCGCACTATGCTGCCGTTCATCGGCGCCGTAAGGCCACCTTGATGAGCGCCGCTGGCGTCGACCGCTGCAATCGGGTCAAACAGGCTGACGGCATGCATCTCGCCGTCCCAACGCAGGTACACCGTACGGTCGTGGCGTACAGCCAGATGGCTACGGCGCACGCCCTGGTGCTCGATCAACAACGGTTCGCCGCGCATTTGCGCGGTATCGGCAGCCAGTGTCACCAGCCGATCCTGACCATTGCAGCTCAAATGCAGCGAAACCTCGGCAGGTAAACCGGTACGAAAGCCTCGCTTATCTGCCCAAGGCCCGTCACCGGCCGGCAAGGTCTGTATGAACGCCGCGCCCGCTGCCTGCCAGAACTCATTGCTCAGTTCGCCAGGTATCGGCAGCAACTCATCCTGATAGCGCGGAATAAAGCCGGTATCCAACTCGGCTGCCGCAAACGCCGGATGCCCGATAATGCGCCGCAAAAAGCCCAGGTTGGTCTTCAGGCCACCCACGGCAAACTCATCCAGCATGCCCAGCAAGCGCAGGCGCGCCTGTTCACGGTCCTCGCCCCAGGCAATCAGCTTGCCCAGCATCGGGTCGTAGTAGGGCGACACGCTATCGCCTTGCTCGACACCGCTGTCCACGCGGCGGCCAGCGCCCGGCGCGGATTCGCGGTACAGCGTCAGGTGCCCGGTGGCGGGCAGGAAATCATTGGCCGGGTCCTCGGCATACAGTCGTACTTCGATCGCATGGCCGATCAGCGGCACCTGTTCCTGAGTGATAGGCAGCGCCTCGCCCTGGGCGACACGAATCTGCCAGGCCACCAGGTCGAGGCCGGTAATCGCCTCGGTCACCGGATGCTCCACCTGCAGCCGCGTGTTCATCTCCATGAAGAAAAACTCACCGCGAGCGTCCAGCAAAAACTCCACGGTACCTGCGCCGACATACCCGATGGCCTGGGCCGCACGCACGGCGGCTTCGCCCATAGCCTTGCGTTGTTCAGCAGTCAACCCAGGTGCCGGCGCCTCCTCGACAACCTTTTGGTGGCGCCGCTGGATCGAACAATCGCGTTCATTGAGGTACAGGCAGTGCCCATGCTGATCGGCAAACACCTGGATCTCCACGTGACGCGGCTTGAGCAGGTATTTTTCCACCAGCATCTGCCCGTTGCCGAAGGACGACAGCGCCTCACGCTGTGCAGAGGCGAGGGCTTCGGCCAATTGGCTGACATCCTCGACCACCTTCATGCCTTTGCCACCGCCACCGGCCGTGGCCTTGAGCAGCACCGGATAGCCGATACGCTCGCAGGCCGCGCGGAAGGTTTCCAGGTCCTGGGCCTCGCCGTGATAACCCGGTACCAGCGGCACGCCGGCGGTTTCCATCAGCGCCTTGGCGGCCGATTTGCTGCCCATGGCGTCGATGGCCGAGGCGGGCGGCCCTAGGAAGATCAAGCCGGCGGCTTCGATCGCACGGGCAAACCCGGCGTTCTCCGACAGAAAACCATAGCCCGGATGAATTGCCTGGGCACCACTGGCCTGGGCGGCGGCGATCAGTTTATCGATTTGCAGGTAACTGTCGGTGGCTTTGCTACCGCCCAGGTCGACACGGATATCGGCCTCACGGCTGTGGCGTGCATCGCGGTCGGTGGCGCTGTGTACGGCCACGGTTTTCAGGCCCATGGCCTTGGCGGTGCGCATCACGCGGCAAGCGATCTCGCCACGATTGGCGACCAGCAGGGTCGTGAGTGGGCTCATGAACGCGGCTCCTGTGGCTGCCAGCTCGGTGGACGTTTTTGCAGGAAGGCGCGCAAACCTTCCTGGCCCTCGGCGCTGACGCGAATGCGCGCAATCGCATTTTCGCAATAGCGACGCAGGGCCGGAGTGAGGGCGCCGTTGCCGACTTCGCGCAGCAAGTCTTTGCTGGCACGCATCGCCGCCGGGCTGTTTTGCAGCAGGTTGGCGACCCACTGTTCCACCTGCTGGTCCAGCGTGTCGATTGGGTAGCTCTCCGCCAACAAACCGATCTCCCGTGCACGCTGGCCGCCGAAGCGTTCGGCGGTCAGCGCATAGCGCCGCGCCGCGCGTTCACCAATGGCCTGCACCACAAACGGGCTGATCACCGCCGGTGCCAAGCCAATGCGCACTTCCGACAGGCAGAACTGCGCATCGTCCGCGCCAATCGCCATGTCGCAGCAACTGATCAGGCCCAGTGCGCCGCCGTAGGCCGCGCCTTGTACCACCGCCAGTGTCGGGATTTTCAGCTTGGCCAGGTTGTACATCAGCTCCGCCAGTTCGCGGGCGTCGTCCAGGTTGGTGTGGTAATCCAGTTCGGCCGATTGCTGCATCCAGGCCAGGTCTGCGCCGGCACTGAAGTGCTTGCCGCGTCCGCGCAGGACTAAAAAGCGCAAGGACGGATCGCCTTGCACCTGGTCGAGGGCGATGATCAGTTCGCGGATCATCTCGGCGTTGAACGCGTTGTTCTTGGCTTCACGACTGAGCCACAGCGTGGCAAAGCCACGGCTGTCGGTGATCAGTTCGAGGGTATTGAAATCGCTCATGGGTGCAGCTCCATTTACATGCGAAACACGCCGAAGCGGCTCGGCTCGATGGGGGCGTTCAGCGAGGCGGACAAGGCCAGGGCCAGCACGTCGCGGGTCTGCAACGGGTCGATGACACCGTCGTCCCACAGGCGCGCGCTGGAATAGTAGGGGTGGCCCTGGGTTTCGTACTGGTCGAGGATTGGCTGCTTGATCGCGGCTTCTTCTTCGGCGCTGAAAGCAACGCCCGCGCGTTCAGCCTGCTCACGTTTAACCTGCACCAGCACGCCGGCCGCCTGTTCGGCCCCCATCACGCCAATGCGTGCATTCGGCCACATCCACAAGAAACGCGGGTCATAGGCACGGCCGCACATACCATAGTTACCGGCACCAAAGCTGCCACCGATGATCACTGTGAACTTCGGCACCTTGGCGCAGGCCACTGCGGTGACCAGCTTGGCGCCGTGTTTGGCAATGCCGCCAGCTTCGTATTTCTGCCCGACCATAAAGCCGGTGATGTTCTGCAGGAACAGCAGGGGAATGCCGCGCTGACAGGCCAACTCGATAAAGTGCGCGCCTTTTTGCGCTGCTTCGGCAAACAGAATCCCGTTGTTGGCCAGGATCGCCATCGGGTAGCCGTGCAGGTGCGCAAAGCCGCACACCAGCGTGGTACCAAACAATGCTTTGAACTCATCGAACACTGAGCCGTCGACCAGCCGTGCGATCACTTCGCGCACGTCAAAGGGTTGCTTGGCGTCGGCCGGAATCACACCGTAAAGCTCTTCGCAGCTGTACAGCGGTGCTACGGGCGTGCGCTGCAACAGTTCGCCCTGCTTGCGCCAGTTGAGGTTGGACACGCTGCGTCGGGCCAGCGCCAGGGCGTGTTCATCGCTGTCGGCGTAGTGGTCGGCCACACCAGAGATCTTGCAGTGCACATCGGCACCGCCGAGGTCTTCGGCGCTGACGACTTCACCGGTAGCAGCCTTCACTAAAGGCGGTCCGGCGAGGAATATCGTCGCCTGGTTGCGCACCATGATTGCCTCGTCCGCCATCGCCGGCACATAAGCACCGCCGGCGGTGCATGAGCCCATCACCACGGCAATCTGCGGGATGCCTTGGGCACTCATATTGGCTTGGTTGAAGAAGATCCGCCCGAAGTGCTCGCGGTCCGGAAACACTTCATCCTGACGTGGCAGGTTGGCGCCGCCGGAGTCCACCAGGTAAATGCACGGCAGGCGATTCTGCTCGGCGATAGTCTGTGCACGCAGGTGCTTTTTTACAGTGAGGGGGTAGTAGGAGCCACCTTTCACGGTGGCATCATTGGCGACGATCATGCATTCGACGCCTTCCACGCGGCCGATCCCGGCAATCACGCCAGCGGCGGGTACATCTTCGCCATACACCTGATAAGCGGCCAATTGGCTGAGCTCAAGAAACGGCGAGCCTGGGTCGAGAAGACGGTTGATGCGCTCGCGTGGCAGCAATTTGCCGCGCGACGTGTGCCGCTCCTGAGCCTTGGCGCCGCCGCCTTGCTGCACATCGGCGAGCAGGCTGTGCAGGGCGTCGACCTGTTGGCGCATCGCCGCGCTGTTGGCGGCGAACTCCGCCGAGCGTGGGTTGAGCTGGGTGTGCAAGGTGGCCATGGTGCGCTCCTTCAGCGGGTTTCGTTGAAGAGTTCGCGACCGATCAGCATCCGGCGGATCTCACTGGTACCGGCGCCGATTTCGTACAGCTTGGCATCGCGCAACAGCCGCCCGGCAGGGAATTCGTTGATGTAGCCGTTGCCACCGAGAATCTGGATCGCATCGAGGGCCATTTGTGTGGCGCGTTCGGCGCTGTAGAGGATCACCCCGGCCGCATCCTTGCGCGTGGTTTCGCCACGTTCGCAGGCTTGGGCTACCGCGTAGAGATAGGCGCGGCTGGCGTTGAGTTGGGTGTACATGTCGGCGACCTTGCCCTGGATCAGTTGGAATTCGCCGATGCTCTGGCCAAACTGCTTGCGGTCGTGGATGTAAGGCACGATGAGGTCCATGCAGGCCTGCATGATCCCGGTGGGGCCACCGGAGAGCACCACGCGTTCGTAGTCCAGGCCGCTCATCAGCACTTTCACGCCGCCATTGAGTACACCGAGGATGTTCTCTTCGGGCACTTCCACGTCATCGAAAAACAGTTCGCAGGTGTTGGAGCCGCGCATGCCCAGCTTGTCGAACTTGTTGCTGCGGCTGAAGCCTTTCCAATCGCGCTCGACGATAAACGCGGTGATGCCGTGGGCGCCTTTTTCCAGGTCGGTCTTGGCGTAGATCACGTAGGTGCTGGCGTCGGGGCCATTGGTGATCCAGGTCTTGCTGCCGTTGAGCACGTAATGATCGCCGCGCTTGTCCGCGCGCAGTTTCATCGAGACCACATCGGAGCCGGCGTTCGGCTCACTCATGGCTAACGCGCCGACGTGTTCGCCGCTGATGAGTTTGGGCAGGTACTTGAGTTTTTGTTCATGGCTGCCGTTGCGGTTGATCTGGTTCACGCACAGGTTGGAGTGCGCGCCATAGGACAAGGCCACCGACGCCGAACCGCGGCTGATTTCTTCCATGGCCACCACGTGCGCCAGATAACCGAGGCCGGCGCCGCCGTACTCTTCCGGCACAGTAATGCCTAGCAGGCCCATGTCGCCGAACTTGCGCCACAGGTCGGCGGGGAACAGGTTGTCGATATCGATCTGTGCCGCACGGGGCGCGATTTCCTTGCCCACGAACGACTGCACCTGGTCGCGCAGCATGTCGATGGTTTCACCGAGGGCGAAGTTCAGGGACGGGTAACTCATGGACAGGCACCTTAATGTGAGCTTTGTTTTTGTGTGGATGGCGCGCCAGGGAAGGGCGCTCACCTTTACGTTAACGTAAGCTTGCGTTAAGGCGCTGTCAATCGTAGTTTACGTTTACGTCAACCTACAAAAAAGACAACAGGGGTCGTTATGGATCAATCGAATCAGAGCTACAGCCGTGGCGTTCAGGACAAGACCTTGCTGGCCATGACGATTGGCCAGGCCTTTGATCGCACCGTTGCACAGTTTCCCGATGGCGAGGCTCTGGTGGTGCGCCATCAACAGCAGCGCTACACCTGGCAGCAACTGGCCCACGCCGTGGATTTACATGCCCGCGCATTCCTCGCACTGGGCATGCAGATCGGTGATCGCCTGGGTATCTGGGCACCCAATTGCGCCGAGTGGTGTATCAGCCAGATCGCCAGTGCCAAGCTGGGTGTGATTCTGGTCAATATCAATCCGGCGTACCGCAGCAGTGAATTGGAGTACGTGCTCAAGCAGTCCGGTTGCCAGTGGCTGGTATGCGCCGGGTCGTTCAAGACGTCCGATTACCACGCGATGCTCCAGGAATTGAAGCCCGAGCTGCGCTGCATTATCAGCCTCGACCCCAGTCCGCCCACGGGATTCTTGCCCTGGTCGCAGTTGGCCGCGCTCGGCGCTGGCATCGCGCCCGAACAATTGCACAACCGCCAGGCCAGCCTGCACTTCGACCAAGCCGTGAATATCCAGTACACCTCCGGCACCACCGGCTTCCCCAAGGGCGCGACCCTCAGTCATCACAATATCCTCAATAACGGCTATATGGTCGGCGAAAGCCTGGGTTTAACCGCGCAGGATCGCCTGGTGATCCCGGTGCCGCTGTATCACTGCTTTGGCATGGTGATGGGCAACCTGGGTTGCATCACCCACGGCACCACCATGATCTACCCCAATGACGGCTTCGACCCGCTGCTGACCCTCACTGCCGTCGCCGAAGAGCGCGCCACCGGCTTGTACGGCGTGCCGACCATGTTTATCAGCATGCTCGATCACCCACGTCTCGGCGACTTCGAGCTGTCTACCTTGCGCACCGGCATCATGGCCGGTGCGACGTGCCCCATCGAAGTGATGCGCCGGGTCATCAACGAGATGCACATGAGTGAGGTGCAGATTGCCTACGGCATGACCGAAACCAGCCCGGTGTCCCTGCAAACCGGCGCGGATGATGACCTGGAACGTCGCGTCACCACGGTCGGCCGCACCCAGCCGCAGCTGGAAAACAAGATCATCGACGCTGACGGCAATACCGTCGCGCGCGGTGAAATCGGCGAGTTATGCACCCGTGGCTACAGCGTGATGCTTGGCTACTGGAACAACCCCGACGCCACCCGCGAAGCCATTGATGACGCCGGCTGGATGCACACCGGCGACCTGGCGAGCATGGACGCCCACGGCTACGTGTGCATCGCCGGGCGCAACAAGGACATGATCATTCGCGGTGGAGAGAACGTGTACCCGCGTGAGTTGGAGGAGTTTTTCTTCACCCATCCGGCGGTGGCGGATGTGCAAGTGATCGGTATTCCGGATGAGCGTTACGGTGAAGCCATCGTGGCCTGGGTCAAGTTTCATCCAGGCCATGTGGCCAATGAATTGGAACTGCACACCTGGTGCAAGGGGCGCATCGCGCATTTCAAGACGCCCAAGCATTTCAAGATCGTGGAGGAGTTTCCAATGACGGTCACGGGCAAGGTTCAGAAATTCCGCATGCGCGAGATCAGCATCGAGGAGTTGCGCGACGACGCCTGAAGCGGGGTGCATGTCTACTGCTGCGCGCGCCAGCGCGGTGCCTAAAGTGGCGCACGACTTCGCCACTTGACGGCCATACCGATGACACACCGCACGATTGATCCCCCGACGCGCCCTCTTCAGGACGAGCACAGTCCACATGGACGGCTTATCAAGGACAACACACCTGACTGGTACACCGATGCGCTGGATCAGCGCAAAACCGAACTGGCCTCGTTGGCACTGAACATCCCGGATTGGTACAAAAAGGCCCCGGCGGCTGCGCGCGATCGCATGAGCACGATCCACTCACGCAGCAGGACGTCCTTGAACCAACTCGATCAGATGTTCAGTGAACTGAAGGGACCGGCAGAGTACGCCGAGCCGTTGTTGGTGGCAGCGATCGAGAAAACGTTCGGGCAGAGGTTGGATACCAGAAAAGCGTTTTATGCCCGCAAGCTGACCCAGCTGGAATGCGAGTCCGCCCCCAGAGAAGTCTCGATTTCCCACGCCAGCACATTGGCCCCGCAATTCTATTTTTACAAAGGCATCAGCTTGCTGGAGGCTGCGCTGAACAACTTCACCTCGCAAGAGGCAAGTGATCCGGTTTGCCAGGACTGCCACTTGATCACCTATTACAACTTTTACCAATATCCAAGCGACAAGCTTCATTCGCCAGGTAACGTCCAGTCACTCCCAGTGCGTATCAAGCCTCATGAGTTCGCCAAACTGTGTCGGGAACTCGATCTGGGGAGCTCCTACTACGAGTACGTGCGCACCTTTCTCAACAATCATATTCGGACCACCACCACGCCGGCGGGAGTTGGCAAGCTGTACAGCACCCTGGTTACCAGCCATCGGAACCAGTTGAAACTGGCCGCTGAGATTGCCTTGATGAAGGGGGACATCGGCGCTGATCACCACCAGTTGATCAACGATCTGTTAATAGATCAGGCAGACCGCAAATGGGACGGCGAAGTGGTGAAGTTTTCGCCGTTGCGGTTACTCAATTTTGTGATCGAGAACATCCTGGTCATCGGTCCGGTCGTGTGGCGGACAAATGTGAGGAGTGCAGAGCTCGTGCCCCGACCATGCCTGGTATACATTCCCGGCGATCCACTCCATCCACTCAAGGTCTATGACCATGTTGCGGCCTTTACCGACGAGCTGACGACGCGTTTGTGTCATGTCGAATACCGCACATTCTTCAGCCAGTTCGTGCCACTTGCCGATCAGGATGGTTTTTTTACACAGTTGAAGACACTGCTGGATCCGGGGGCGGTATACGCCCACGATCAGGATTTTGCCCCGGCGCAAAAAAGCCGGATCCATCGTCAGGGAACCTATGCGTCGCCGTGGCGAGACGTCTGGATGGACTGCGCGATGCAGCGCATACGGCTGATCATGAGCAATGCCCGCACCAGTGTGGTGTCCACCCAGGATGTCGACGATCGGGTTTACAAAGCCTGGCTCTGGTCGTTCGGCAGCAAAGCGCTGGATATTCTCAATCTTGCCTCTTTCGTGGTGCCTTTCCTGGGAGAGGTGATGCTGGTCGTTGCCGCCGCGCAAGTGCTCTACGAGGTAGGTGAAGGGATTGATGCCTGGTCCCAGGACGATGCCCAAGCGGTTTGGGCACATTTTTCGGCGGTGGGTTTCAATCTGGCGGGGCTGGCGCTGCCCAAAGTGTTGGAGACAGCGAAAAATACGGCGTTCATCAAGCGACTGGTGCATGTGGAACTCGGAGGGCGACCGCGTTTGTATGATTTCCAGCCGAGGTCATATCTGCATCAAATTGCGTTGCCCGACGGACAACGGCCAAACGCGCTAGGGCTCTATGTGCACGAAGCAGGTCTCTACTTGCCGGCAAAGGGGGGTGGTCATTACAAGGTCAAAGCCAGCGGTACCGATAACGAATTCAGGTTTGTGCACCCTGAGGGTGATACCCGCTATGCGCCACGTGTGCGACATAACGGCGAAGGTGCTTGGGTGCATGAGTTCGAACAACCGTTGACGTGGGATCGCCAAACCCTGTTGCGTCGCATGGGGCATACGGTCGATCACCTTAGCGATAGTCAGCTCGAGCAGGCGAGGGCGATCAGTGGCGTCACAGATGACGAGTTGCGTCGGGTGTTCATCGAGCACCGGCCGCCTGCGCCACTCCTCAAAGATATGCTGCGGCGGTTTGAATGCGCCGCTAAATACCAGTCATTTATTGATCGGTTGAGCCACTCAGACCCTTGGTTTTTTAGCCAGGTCGATTGGTTCACACAAGTCCAGTTGTTGCTCGAGTGTGGGATGTGGCCCGAGTCGCGCGTGTTGGTGGCGCTGGATGCTGAGGGCAATCAGGTGTGGTGTTCAGCTGTTCCGAGTGATTCGTCCTCGGTCGTCACGCTTGGGCATGAGGAACTGAAAAGTGGCCGCCTCTTTTCGTCATTCAGGGAGCAGTTGACGGAGCCCGAAATTCGCCACTTACTGGGCGAAAAAAAGATGACGCAAGAGGCGGTATCAACGCTGTTCCTAAGGACCCGAGACGTTTCATCCGAGACTTCGTCCTCCGCGATCGAAGAACGTGACGATGGAGATACTGATCCGCTGATGCAGTATTTGCGTACACATTATGCGAGGGTGGTGAGGTACCGGGATTGCTTGCTTGAGGCGGCCTATAGCACCAAAGTCAAGCTGTTCAACCGGGAGATATCAGCCGGTGATGTATCCAGTGACGCGAACGTAAAACTGATCCAGCGCGACTTTCCGGGTCTGCCTAAACTGGCCGCCGAAGAAATAGTCAGCCATGCCACTAGTCAGGAACTGACAAGCATGCAGGCCGGGTCACGTTTGCCTTTACGCCTGGCCGAGGAAGCGCGTGTTTACTGGCAGAAGGCGCGAGTCATGCGGGCACACGCTGATCTTCTGTTCGACAACCAATTCACGTTGGACGTCGTACGGCTGGCCTTGCACAAGATGGCCTCGCTGCCCGGACTTCTGGAAGGGGTGTCTGTTGAGCTACGCGAGGGCGCTTACGATGGTCCTCTGCTGGACCGGGTGGGCGATACGAGCGCGCCCAGGCAACTGCGTCTTATCCATACCGACCTGAAGGAGTGGAAACTCTGCAGCGGCCCGGAAAAAGCAGAGTACTGGCGCAGTGATGAAGGCGCGTTCTTTAACGCGCTCTGGATGGCAAGCAGTGGCAAGTTCACAGGGTGGGCCGAATTCAATAGGGCTGCCCAACGCTTGAAGATGCAGATTGCGCAACAGCCGCTGAGCGAGCTGGCGAGCCGGCGCGCACTTGGCTTGAAAACAATCAAACCCGGTTTCAAATCACCCATGCGTCTGGCTGACGGGCGCATAGGGTATCCACTCAGCCCGGTGGGCGGCGCTGGCGAGCGTCCGTCTGTTTGTACGATGAAAGCAATGTCGCTGTACCCGTCGAAGTCCATGGCAGAGGTCGAGGTCATGCTCGACCTTCAAGGCGCTGGCGACGCTGTACTTCTGGCGAAGTTGACCCAACTCGAAGCTGAGCTTGCAGACTTGGACACGGCGCTGGCCCGGTGGCAGCAGGAGGGCGGATCGGGTTATGCAAGCGCCAGGCGCAGAGTGTCGGGCACCATCAAGGCTGCCTGGCGTAGAAGTTCTGCGCAGGCATTGGCTGGGGATCAGACGCCGATCGGCCATGTACTGGACTTGTCGCATGAAGTGATTGGCGAATTGCCTGCGATAACCGCAAATATGGATCACGTGGGCAGCCTGGTTCTACGTCGAATGGCGCTTTCAGACAGCTCACTGCCTTTTCTGAACGCATTCGGCGGCTTGCGCTGGCTGGACATGCGAGAGAACAACCTGACGCAACTGCCAGATTTCGCTAATGGCGGGTCCGGGCTGACTAAACTCTATTTGAGTGGAAACGATATCCAGTTGACCGAATCGAGCCGCCTGCGTCTGGAGAGAATGCAGAGCCTGAAGATTCTGAATCTCAGCGATAATCGTCGCCTGGGATGGCAGGCCGACCTGCGCCGCCTGCGCAATTTGAACCAGCTTTATCTTTCGGATACCGGCACGGAGACCTTTCCTATCGGCGCCGAACAACTACCTCAACTGGCCCGCGTCGATCTGCACACCAATCGGATCACGACGTTACCTGAATACGCTTATCAGCATCCGGACCGCATCATCGTGCACGACAATCCATTGTCGGCGGCTACCCTGGCGCGGCTGGGTGAGCCTTTCAACGCGGCGCATTTGGGGGAGCACATCACGGTCGACGAAGCGCGCGGCTTGTGGCTGGGAGCGTTGTCGGCCAGCGAATCAGCCCGGCGCGGCGGGATCTGGGACGAACTCAGGGCCCATCCTGAGTCAGCCGCTTTTTTTACCGTGGTGTCCGATACTACTCGCAGCGCGGAATTCAGCAGTGATGTGACGCGCCCGGTACTGGCGCAGCGCGTGTGGAACATGCTCGAGGCCGCAAGCGAAAGCCAGGCTATCCGAGCGTCGTTATTTGCAGCTGCCGATGATCGAGTCACCTGTGGCGACGGCAGTTCGGTCGAATTCATGAATCTTGAGAGTGAATTGCTGGGGGCGAGGGCACTCGAGTTGGCAGGCGTTGAGAGCGAAGAGGGCGCCTTGGTATCCACGGGCAGAAAGTTGTTTCGTCTAGCGTTGGTAGACGCCATTGCCGAACGGGATGTCGCGGCGAGAGGACCCGGGTTTACCGAGCAGGTTGAAGTCATTCTGGCTTATCGCACCCGGCTTGCGGTATCGCTGGATTTGCCGGTCCAATCCCGGGACATGTTGTTTGCGCAACAGGCCGCTGTGAGTCAAACGGATATCGATAATGCGGGCGCAGAGGTGCAAAGAGAAATGCGCAATGCGGCTAAAGAGGCGGACTTTTTTATCGGGCGCCTGTTCTGGGATAAGCACCTGCGCACCCGATACCCTCAGGAACTTGAGGCGTTAATGAAGCCGGACCTGGTTCTGATAGACGAAAAGAGCACTGCGCTGTTCGATATTTCGGATTTGCAAGGCGAGCAAGACGCCGCTGTAGATCCAGCCACAAAAGCACTGTGGCAGACAAAACATGATGAGGCAGTCGACCGGTTGGCGCGCCTGTTGAGTATGCGCAGGGATCAAATCCTGGTGAACGGCTCGATGCAAAGCGTGTTTTTTGAGCGTGAACTCAAGCAGCTAGGGGCTGAGCGGCAGGCGCTGGAACAACGAGCGCTGCACACCTTGACGCGGCGGGTGTTCAACAACTTCGCGGCCTCAGGTGGGACCGCCCTGTAATCGCACGGTGCAGAAAGCACAAAGGGGACCCTAGGGTCCCCTTTAATTTGTCGTTGCGTGCTCTTTTTTATTATTGAGGGGCGGTCTATTGTTGTTTTTGGCAACCGTTACCCTTTACCGCTGTTTTTGGCGACCCCCATTCGGGGTCAAGAGCAAACGTATTTTTTTGAGCGCTGATCTGCTTCTTCGTTATCGATCCAACCAGTGGGTAGCTACCTGAGGTAGTTTTATTTTTCTCTAACCGGTTGCGGGTTTCGGCACGCCGTACCCTGCAAAGCACATCTTCTCCAAAAAAATCTGTTAGCTGCGTCTCTGCCGTGTTGTTTTTGTTATGTCAGAGTCGTTTCGTCTTATTTTTATTAGGTTTGGCGCTTTTTATTCTTGTTATGCCATAGAGATAGCAGAAGCCGTGCCAACTTTGTAAATCCCTTTAAAATCAATGGTTTGATTTTTTTGTGGGAGGTGGCCTACGGCAAATACGACAAAATATGTTCCCGTGTTACTCGTTGTGTAGGTGTGCGGTAACACATTGTCACGGCTACGCTACTCAACTGGCGTTGCCTGCCTTGGCCACGCGCGACCCTGTCGGTCGGCCCAGCACGTTGCTGATTTGCTGGCCCGCACGAATCAACGCCTCCAGGTCTATACCGGTCTCGATGCCCAATCCGTTGAGCAGGTACACCACATCTTCGGTGGCAACGTTACCGCTGGCGCCTTTGGCATAGGGGCAGCCGCCAAGGCCCGCGATAGAGCTGTCGAACACGGTGATCCCTTCCAATAGGCTGGCGTAGATATTCGCAACGGCCTGGCCATAGGTGTCATGGAAGTGCCCGGCCAACTTTTCTCGTGGCACGTGGGCGCCGACCACCTCGAACAGTCGCCGCGTCGCGCCCGCCGTACCGGTGCCGATGGTGTCGCCCAGGGACACTTCATAGCAGCCCATGGCATACAACTCGCGCGCGACCATCGCCACCTGTTCCGGCGCTATCTCGCCCTCATACGGGCAACCCAGTACGCACGAGACATAACCACGCACGCTGATCCCATGTTGCTTGGCCGCGGCCATGATCGGCGCGAAGCGTTCCAGGCTTTCGTTGATGGAGCAGTTGATATTGCGCTGGGAGAACGCCTCGGACGCCGCCGCAAACACCGCTACTTCCTTGACGCCGGCCGCCAACGCGTCTTCAAAACCACGCAGGTTCGGCGCCAGGGCACCATAGGTCACGCCAGCTTTACGCTGAATCTGTGCAAACACCTCGGCAGAACCGGCCATCTGCGGCACCCATTTGGGCGATACAAAACTGCCGACCTCGATATAGCTCAAGCCCGCAGCGCTGAGGGCGTCCACCAGTTGAACCTTGTCCGCCACGCTGATGGGTTGGGCTTCGTTCTGCAAACCGTCGCGCGGGCCGACTTCCACCAGGCGTACGTGTAAGGGGAGGGACATGGCAGTTACCTTCTGATCAATGGCCAACCTGGCTCATGGTGTGGGCCAGGGCCTGGGTGCAGCGCTCTTCGGCGGTGTCCAGCTCCAGCTTCATTTGTTCGATATCCAGCAGTTGCTGTTCCAACTGTTCACGGCGCTCGGCGATCTTGGCCAGCATGCTGTTGAGTTGGATGTGGTTGCCGCCGGAGGGGTCGTAGAGCTCGATCAGTTCGCGGCATTCGGCCAGGGAAAAACCGATGCGCTTGCCACGCAGGATCAGCTTGAGGCTGACCTTGTCGCGCGCCGAGTAGATGCGCTCCTGGCCCCGGCGTTCCGGGGCCAGCAGGCCTTGTTCTTCGTAGAAGCGAATGGCGCGTGTGGTGATGTCGAGCTCGCGGGCGAGGTCGGAGATGCTGTAGGTCGTGCTCATGGGTGTGCCCGAGAAGATGTCTTGGGCGCTAAGCTAATGGCTGCTTGACGTTAACGTCAAGGGGCGCGCTCTTGTAGTGAGCGCGCTTGCCCCGCGCTGGGTGGCGAAGCCGCCCCAAACCGGGCGACCTGGGTGTATCTGGGACTCGGTGGTGTCTCGTCTAGGGCGGCTTCGCCACCCAGCGCGGGCGGTGCGACGATTCGACAAGCCCGCTCACTACAGTCAGGCTTGTTTTCCATCCAACTTCTTCTCATGGGCCGTCACCTGCTGGCACAACTCGATCATCTGCTCGCGCATCCAACGGTTCGCCGGGTCTTGATCGGTGCTTTCGTGCCAGTACAGGTGGGTTTCCACCGGCGGCACATCGTTGACCGGCAGGTTGAACCAGTGCAGTTCGTGGCGGCGGGCGAAGCGTTCGGGCACGGTCATGACCATGTCGGTCTGCTGCAACACTTGCGAGGCCATCAGGTAGTGCTGGGAGCGCAGGGCGATCTTGCGCTGGATGCCCATTTTGCCCAGTGCCAGGTCAACGTGGCCCAAGCCGTTGCGGCGGCTGGAGATATGGATGTGGGTCAGCGCCAGGTAGTCATCCAGCGTCAGCTTGTCTTTGCCAGCCATGGGATGACCCTTGCGCATGGCGCACACATAGCGGTCTTCCATCAGCTTGACGTGGCGCACCTGGGGGTCGGTGTTGAGCGGCGCATCCACGGCAAAGTCCAGGCGCCCGGCGGCCAATTCCTTGGTGGTCTCGCGGCGTTTGGACAGGAAACTCTCGATCACCACCGTCGGCGCCAGGCGGCGCAAGCGCTGGAACAGCGGCGGCAGAATCACCGCCTCGGTGAGGTCGGTCATGCTGATGCGGTAGGTCTTGGCCGCCTGCTGCGGGTTGAAAATCCGGCTTTCCTGCACCGACACCCGCAGCAACGACAATGCATTACGCACGGGGCCGATGATGTTCTGCGCCATCGGCGTGGGCACCATGCCTTGGGCAGTACGCACGAACAGCGGGTCGTTGAAGGTCTCGCGCAGGCGTGCCAGAGCGTTGGACACCGCCGGTTGGGTGATGCCGACAATCTGCCCGGCGCGGGTCAGGTTGGCTTCGGTGTAGATCGCGTCAAAGACGATAAACAGGTTGAGGTCGACCTTGCTCAGATTCATTGGGTTGCGCTCTTATTGTTAGGGTGCCGATAGGCCGATCATATATCGGTGATGAATGTTAATACACGCCGAGAATAGGCTAGGTAAATTATCAACGCTGTTCTAGCATCGATTGCATGACCTAAACAACCTCTCAGAGAAGGGAGCTGCTCATGGATTTCGCTTATTCGCCCAAGGTTCAGGAACTGCGTGAACGCGTCACTGCATTCATGGATGCTTACGTTTACCCGGCCGAGCCGGTGTTCGAACGCCAGGTCAGCGAAGGTGATCGCTGGCAGCCCACGGCAATCATGGAAGAGCTGAAGGCCCGCGCCAAAGCCGAAGGCCTGTGGAACCTGTTCCTGCCGGAATCCGAACTGGGCGCTGGCCTCACCAACCTTGAATACGCGCCGCTGGCCGAAATCATGGGTCGCTCACTGTTGGGCCCGGAGCCGTTCAACTGCTCCGCCCCTGATACCGGCAATATGGAAGTGTTGGTGCGCTACGCCAACGAAGCGCAAAAACAACGCTGGTTGGCGCCGCTGCTGCGTGGTGAAATTCGCTCAGCCTTCGCCATGACCGAACCGGACGTAGCGTCTTCGGACGCCACCAACATGGCTGCCCGCGCCGAGCGCCAGGGCGACGAATGGGTGATCAACGGCAAGAAATGGTGGACCTCCGGCGCCTGCGACCCGCGCTGCAAGATCCTGATCTTCATGGGCCTGAGCAACCCGGATGCGCCGCGCCATCAGCAGCACTCGATGATCCTGGTGCCGGTGGACACCCCCGGCGTGAAGATCGTGCGCCCGCTGCCAGTGTTCGGCTACGACGACGCGCCCCATGGGCATGCTGAAGTGCTGTTCGACAATGTGCGCGTGCCCTATGAAAACGTGCTGCTCGGCGAAGGCCGTGGTTTTGAGATTGCCCAAGGCCGCCTTGGCCCAGGCCGTATCCACCACTGCATGCGCTCCGTCGGCATGGCTGAGCGTGCACTGGAGTTGATGTGCAAACGCTCCGTCAGCCGCACCGCGTTCGGCAAGCCGCTGGCCCGTTTGGGCGGCAATATCGACAAGATCGCCGACTCACGCATGGAGATCGACATGGCGCGCCTGCTGACCTTGAAGGCGGCGTACATGATGGACACTGTGGGCAATAAGGTCGCGAAAAGTGAAATCGCCCAGATCAAAGTGGTCGCGCCGAATGTGGCCTTGAAGGTGATTGACCGTGCGATCCAGATCCACGGCGGCGCGGGCGTCTCCAACGACTTCCCGCTGGCCTATATGTACGCCATGCAACGTACGCTGCGATTGGCGGATGGGCCGGACGAAGTGCACCGCGCCGCGATTGGCAAGTTTGAGATTGGCAAGTATGTGCCTAAAGAGTTAATGCGCAGCGGGCAGTAACACCGCGTCGCCTGCATTCGCGAGCAAGCCCGGCTCCCACATTCGACCGAGTTTTTAAGGAGAACACGGTCTAATGTGGGAGCCGGGCTTGCCCGCGATGAGGCCAGTCTGAACAACCCAAAACCCAAGGTTCAGTACACCCAAACCTCCACCCGCCGATTCTTGATCCTGCCTTCATCCGCCGTATTTGCGGCCACCGGCATCTGTGCCCCAAACCCACGAATATCGCGCAATACCACACCGTTCTTCACCAGCTCCCGACGCACCGCCATCGCCCTCAACTTAGATAACAACGCCGCCCGTTGCGGGTCATTCTTGGCATCACCAAACCCCACCAATGTCACCTGCTTATCCAGCTTGTCGTGGCTTTTCAGATACGCCACCACCCGTTGCAAATCCTGGCGCGCCTTGTTGTCCAGGCTGGCACTGCCTTCTTCGAAGCGAAAATTCACGGTCAAACGCTGAGCGTCACGCGCGATGGCCTGATAGTCCTCGGGCATCGACGCGCGCGGCTCGACGGCGATCGCCTGTACCTGCTGCGCGATAAACCCGTTGGCCGCCACAATCGCCTGGCCCTTGCTGCTCTGGGTAAAGTCCACCAGTGCCTTGGCCCACGGGTTATGACCCGATGGCGGCAGGTAGAAAAACAACCGTCGCGACAGCGGGTAATCCTCGGTGGCAATCAGGCTGTTCAGCGGCAACATGGGGTGCGAGTCGCCATCCACAATCGCCACCGCCTTCGCCTGACGCACATAAGGCAGGCCGATAAAACCGATGCCCTGAGGGTCCTGGCTGACCGCGTCGGACAGCTGTTCGCTGGACTCGAAGCGTTTGGCACCTGCGCCGAGCGGCTTGCCACGCAAGCGCAGCACCAGTTCCTTGAAGGTGTCGTAGGTGCCGGACTGATCATCGCGCGCATACAAATGAATCGGCCCGCCGATGCCGCCTAATGCTTCCCACGTGCTGATTTCGCCATTGAAGATCTGCGCCAGTTGCTCGGTATTCAGGGTGTTCAACGGGTTTCGCGGGTTGAGGATGATGGCCAGCCCGTCGATGGCGATCACCTGTTCGGCTTCGGGGCTTTTCAGGTCGCCGAGGGGTTCGAGGTCGACCAGTTCGCTGTCCTTGATCGGACGGGACGAGGCTGCCAGGTCGGCCGTGGCTTTTTTCAGCGCCATGAAACCGGTGCTGGAGCCGTGGGCAGCGACCTCGATCGACACGGTCTTGCCTTGGCGCGTCTTGCCGGTCACGCGCTGTTCATTGTCACCTTGCGCCGGTTCAATGCGCACCGCCTGCAGGCCCTGATGTTCCATCAACCCCTTGGCCAGCGCGGGCCCCAGCGCCGCGCCAATGGTATTGGAACCCTGGATGCGTAATGCAGGGCCTTGATCGGGAGCGGGTAGGGGGGCGGAAGCAGCGTAGAGAGGAAAGAGTGCCAGCAGAAACAGAACGCGCAGCATCATGCCGGCACCTTCTTAAGCCAAAGGGAGTGCCGCGAGAATAAGTCAGGCCGGTTGCAGAAATATGACTGATAAGCCAGGGGTCCAGTTGTGGGAGCAGGCAAGCCAGCTCCCACGTTGAAGGGGGGTGTCAGCTCAATTCAAGCCAGATCGGCGCATGGTCGGACGGCTTCTCCAGCCCGCGCAGATCGTAATCCACGCCCGCATCCTTGACCCTTGGCAGCAAGCCATTGGACGCCAGGATCACGTCGATGCGCAGCCCGCGCTTGGGCTCATCTTCAAACCCACGGCTGCGGTAGTCGAACCAGCTGAAGCGGTCGGCCACGTCCGGGTTGAGGTGGCGGAAGCTGTCGACCAGGCCCCAGTTCTTCAGGCGGGCCATCCATTCGCGTTCTTCGGGCAGGAAACTGCACTTGCCGGTCTTGAGCCAGCGCTTGGCGTTGTCGGCGCCGATGCCGATGTCGCAGTCTTCCGGGGAAATATTCACGTCGCCCATCACTACCAGCGCCTGGTCATTGCGGAACTGGCTTTCCAGCAACTGTTGCAAGTCTTCATAGAAGCGTTGCTTGGCCGGGAACTTGGTCGGGTGGTCGCGGCTTTCGCCTTGAGGGAAGTAGCCATTCATGATGGTGACCGGTTGGCCGTTTTCGTCGGCGAAGGTGCCCCAGATAAACCGGCGCTGGGCGTCTTCTTCGTCGGTGGCAAAACCCTTGTGCAGGCTCAACGCCGGCAGGCGCGAGAGCAGCGCCACACCGTAATGGCCTTTTTGCCCGTGGTAGTACACGTGATAGCCAAGAGCTTGCACTTCGGCCAACGGGAACTGGTCGTCGTGGACTTTGGTTTCCTGCAGGCCGATCACATCCGGCTGGTGCTTCTCGATCAGCGCCGCCAGCTGATGAGGGCGGGCGCGCAGCCCGTTGATATTGAAGGAGACGATTTTCATGGTCGGCAGTCCAGTCCTGGCAAAAGGGCGATGCTAGCCGACAAGTCGGACGGGGGCCAGCGTGGCGGTAGGGCAGTTGCGCTGCTAATGTCTGGGAACGACTCGTGCTGCGTGGGTTCGTACCCATAAGAACGCCGCCTTCTGAGCGGTGCCCAGGGAGATTCACTGTATGCCAGACACTTCGACCGCCATTGGCGAAATCCGCTTGCTCAACAGCGGCTATTCCCGTGAGGCCCGTTCCCTGCTGTACCAGGCCTATCGGCATGAGCCAACATTTGCCTATATCTTTGAAGCGGAACGTTCAGGTTATGAGCAGCGAGTGCGCGCCACCGTGCGCGAACTGGTCAAGCAGCATTTCTTCCAGAAGCTTCCGGCCATCGGCCTGTTCGTCAATGACCGGCTCATCGGCATCGCCCTGATCGCTCCCCCGCAGCGGCGCCTGGGGATTACCGAGAGCTGGGCCTGGCAAATCCGTATGTGGCTGAGCACCGGCGTGCGCGGCACGCGGCGTTACCTCGACTACCACCATGCGGTGCTGGCGTGCCTGCCAAGTGAGTCGGTGCATGTGCTGCCGCTGCTGGGTATTCACCCGCAATTCCAGGGCAAACACTACGGCGAGCAGTTGCTTGAGGCGGTGCACAACTGGTGTGCCGACGACCCGCACTCATCCGGTGTGGTGCTGGACACCGGCAATTCGCGCTACTTGGATTTCTATAAGCGCCAGGGGTATGAAGAGATCGGTGAAGTCGCTGTAGGACCTGTCGTGGAGCACGTGTTTTTTCATCCCAACCCGCAGTCGTCACATGCTGCAACGGCTTGATGCAGAATTTTTCAGAATTTTCCGAGTTCTAAAGTGCTCTCCAGCTCGTGTAGCATCCGCGCCTATGAAGTTTCCAGGAAGATTTACCAGCGGCTTGATTCTGCTGTTCACAAGCTGCGGCGCGTTGGCGCAAAGCGAACTGGACGTGCGGATCAAGCCCTCAAACGATGCGTTGAAAGCCAACATCGAAGGCTACATCGGCGGGGTGGGCGATCGTGATGAAGAGGCCTTGCTGCGGTTCAGCCGTGGCGCCGAGGAGCAGGCGCGAAAAGCAGCCCAGGCCCTGGGCTTCTATCAGCCACAGATCGAAAGTGATGTGAAGGGCGGCAAGAACCCGCGCCTGATCCTCACCATCGACCCCGGCGAGCCGGTGCATTTGCGAGACGTGACCATACGGGTCGACGGCCAAGCCGCAGACCTCAAGGCCTTTCGCGTGCCCGTCAGCGACGACCTCAAATCCGGCGCCGTGCTCAACCACGGCCATTACGAAGATGCCAAGCGGCTGATCCAGAACCAGGCCTCGCGCTACGGTTTCTTCAGCGGGCGTTTTACCAAACAGAAGCTGTCGGTGGACCCGCAGGCGGGCGTCGCCGATATCGAACTCATCTATGACAGCGGCCCGCGCTACACCTTGGGCAAGGTGAGCTTTGCCGGCGACACGCCGTTTGACGAAGAGCTGCTGCAACGCATGGTGCCGTTCAAAAGCGGCACGCCCTACGATTCCGAATTGATCGCCGAACTCAACCAGAACCTGCAAGCCAGCGGCTTTTTCGAAGGCGTGCGCGTGGACGCTGCGCCGGCCGCCTCGACGGATGACATCATCCCGGTGGCTGTGCGCCTGGAGACCCGCAAGCCCCGCACCATGGGGCTGGGCCTTGGTTTTTCCACCGACGTTGGCCCGCGCGGCAAAGCCAACTGGACCCGTCACTGGGTCAACCCCCAGGGCCATAGCTATGGCTGGGAAGCCGAGCTGTCGGCGCCGCGACAGAACGTCGGCCTGTGGTACGACATTCCGCTCGACCCCCCGCTCACCGACAAACTGCGCTTCGCCGGTGGCTATCAGAACGAAGAAATCGCCAACACCGACACCGTGAGTAAATTGCTCACCCTCGGCCCCGAGTGGCATAGCAAGTTGCCCAGCGGCTGGACCCGGGTAATCTCGCTCAAGTATCAGCGTGAAGAATATCGCCTGGGCAACGACTCCGGCTTGAGTAACCTGGTGATGCCGGGGATCAGCTACTCCTACCTGCGCAGCGACAACCGCATTGACCCGCACCACGGCTACCGCCTGCAATTCGACACCAAGGTCGCCAAAGAGGGCTTGGGCTCCGACACCAACCTGCTTTACGGCACGGCCATGGTCAAGGGCCTGACCACCTTGTGGGACAACCACCGCTTTCTGGCCCGCGCCCAGGTCGGCGGCAGTGCCACCAACGGTTACAAATCGGTGCCGCCGTCGTTGCGCTTTTTTGCCGGTGGTGACCAGAGCGTGCGCGGTTATGAGTACCAGACGCTGTCGCCCGAGAACGACCGCGGCGACCGCATCGGTGGCCGCTACATGGTTGCCCTCAGCGCCGAGTATCAATATTCCATCGCCGAGAAATGGCGGATCGCGACGTTTATCGACCAAGGCAACTCGTTCAATTCCCTGGACCTGCCCAGCCTGAAAACCGGCGTCGGCGTCGGTATCCGCTGGGTCTCGCCGGTCGGCCCGATCCGCCTTGACCTGGCCCACGCCCTCGAAGATCCGGGCGGCGTTCGATTGCACTTTTCCATGGGGCCTGAGCTGTGATGCGTGGTGTGAAAAGAGCGGGGCTGGCCGTGGTTGCCATCCTCGCCGTGCTGTTATTGGCGCTGTGGGCGTTACTCGGCACCCAGGCCGGCAGCCGCTGGGCGTTGGCCCGCGTACCGGGTTTGAGCGTAGAGAATTTCCAGGGGCATTTGGGCGACCAGTGGAGCGCCGACCACCTGCTGTGGCAGCAAGACAGCAGCCGCGTCGAACTCCAGGCACCGACCGTGGATTGGTCGCCCGCCTGCCTGTTGCGCATGACGGTGTGCATCAATCGGTTGGACGTGGACCAGGTCAGCCTGCAATTTCCGCCGGGCACTGAGGAAAGCAGCGGTCCGATCCAGTTACCCGACCTGAAACTGCCGGTAGCGATCCAGTTGGGCGACGTTCGCGTCGGTCGCCTGCTGTTCAACGGCAGCGAAGAACTCAAGGGCCTGCAATTGGCGGCGCATTGGACGGCTGCCGGCCTGCAGATCGACTCTGTGCACCTGCAACGCGATGATCTGGTACTGGACTTGGCCGGCTTGCTGCAACCCACCGGCGATTGGCCGCTGACCGCGACTGGGAATGTAAGCCTGCCGTATGCGCCAGGTGGTGCACCTTGGGCGGTGGCGTTGAAGATTGATGGGGATTTGTTAAAGACGCTCAAGCTTGATGCAGACAGCAGCGGCTATCTGCCAGCCAAGCTCACGGGCGAACTGCAACCCTTGGCAGAAAACCTCCCGGCCCAATTGCACATCACCGCCGACGGTTTCAAGCCCAGCGCCGATCTACCGGACACCTTGCAACTCAACAAACTCGATCTCACCGCTAAAGGTGACTTGAAGCGCGGCTACCAATTGTTGGGCAAGGCCGTGCTCCCTGCGGAAAAAGGCCCGGTGGATGTGCTGCTGCAAGGCCGGGTTGACGCCAAGGGCGCGCAGATCGCCGGCCTGGACCTGAATGCCGGAGACAAGCAAAGCCTCAAGCTGACGGCCCAACTGGATTGGCAACAAGGCTTCAGCGCCGACGCCAGGATCGACTGGCTGGACTTCCCTTGGCATCGTCTCTATCCGGTTATCGACGAGCCGCAAGTCGCACTGCGTACCTTTAACGGTGAGGTCTCCTACAAAGACGGTAACTACCTGGGCAACCTCAAGGCCGACCTCGACGGCCCGGCGGGCAAGTTCAATGTGGTCACGCCGTTCAGTGGCGACCTCAAGCAAGTCTTCCTGCCCGAGCTGAAACTCACCGCCGGCCAAGGCAAGGCCGAAGGCCACTTGAACCTGCAATTCGCTGACGGCATCGCCTGGGACACCGCGCTCGACCTGTCGGCCCTGAACCCGGCGTACTGGGTTGCTGAACTGCCCGGCACCCTGGCCGGCCCCCTGCGCAGCAAGGGCGAGTTCAAGAACGAGCAGCTCAAGCTGAATGCCGACCTCGACCTCAAGGGTCGCCTGCGCGGGCAAACTGCCGTGCTGGCGGCCAAGGCCGAAGGCGCGGGCGAGCAGTGGACCCTGGCCAACCTGGATATCCGCCTGGGCGACAACCGCATCAACGGCAGCGGCAGCCTGCAACAACGCCTGGCTGGGCAGATCGATATCAAGCTGGCGCGCCTGGCCCAGCTGTGGCCGCAGTTGCGCGGGCAGGTTAATGGCCGACTCGACGTGGCCGGCAGCCTCAAGGCCCCCCAAGGCAAGCTCGGCCTCAAAGGCCAGCAATTGGCGTTCGCCGACAATCGCCTGCAAAGTCTTACCCTCGACGCCAGCCTCGATAACGCCCAGCGCGCCAGGATCGACCTCAAGGGCAGCGGCATTCAAAGCGGTGACACTCAGGTCGGCACCCTGACGGCCAGCGCCCAGGGCGATATCAAGAACCAGAAGGTCCAACTGGACCTGGCCGGCCCCTTGGTCAAGCTGGCCCTGGCGTTGGATGGCAACCTCGACAAAGGCAATTGGCGCGGGCGCCTCGCCAGTGGTGATGTGCAAGCGGGCGGCCAGGACTGGAAGCTGCAAGCACCAGCGAAGATCGAACGCATGGCCGATGGCAAGCTGACGTTTGCCGCACACTGCTGGGTCTCCGGCCCTGCCAGCCTGTGCGGCGAAGACCAGCGGCTGATGCCCGAGCCAAAGTTGCGCTACCACCTCAAGCAATTTCCCATCGACAGCCTGGCGGCGTTTTTGCCCAAGGATTTCGCCTGGAAGGGCAAGCTCAACGCCGACCTGCAGCTCGATCTGCCGGACAGCGGCCCCAAAGGCGTGGTTTCGGTTGACGCCAGCGGTGGCACCTTGCGCGTCAAGGACAAGGACCAGTGGCTGGATTTCCCCTATGACACGCTGAAGCTGGAAACCACGCTCAACCCCAAGCGTATCGACACCCAGCTGGACTTCCGTGGCGGCAAGCTCGGCGAGCTGATGGTGCAAGCGCAGATCAACCCGTTGCCGAAGAACAAACCGATCACGGGCACGTTCACCCTTGCCGGCCTGGACCTCGCGGTGGCGCGGCCGTTTGTGCCGATGGTGGAAACCCTCAGCGGCAAGCTCAATGGCAACGGGCGCATCTCCGGTGGCTTGTTGGCACCTCTGGTCAACGGCAGCGTGAACCTGGTGGGCGGTGAGATTTCCGGTCCGGAACTGCCCATTAGTCTGGAAGGCCTGAACGTGCAGGCGCTGATCGCCGGTGAAAGCGTGCAGCTCAACGGCGGCTGGCGCAGCGGCAAAGCCGGGCAGGGCAGCCTCAAAGGGCAGATCGACTGGGGCCAGGCCCTGGTGGTGGACCTCAGCCTGCAAGGCTCGCAGTTACCGGTCACGGTTGAACCTTATGCCGTGCTGGAAGTGGCGCCCGACCTGAAAATCACCCTCAAGAATGACAAGCTCGCCGTCGCCGGCAACGTGCACATCCCGCGAGGCGATATCATCGTGCGCGAGTTGCCACCGTCCACCGTGAAGGTCTCGGATGACACCGTGATCGTGGGCAGCCAGACCGAAGAGGGCAAGCCGCCGATGGCGATGGCCATGGACATCAACGTGGTGGTGGGTGAAGACAAGCTCAACTTCTCGGGCTTTGGCCTCACCGCCAAGGTGCAGGGCCAGGTGCACATCGGCGACAACCTCGACACCCGTGGCGAGCTGTGGCTCAACGATGGCCGCTACCGCGCCTACGGGCAGCGGCTCGATGTGCGGCGTGCACGGCTGCTGTTCGCCGGTCCGTTGGACCAGCCGTATCTCGATGTCGAAGCGATCCGCAAGACCGACGATGTCATCGCCGGTATCCGCCTGAGCGGCAGCGCCGAGCAGCCCACCACGCAAATCTTCTCCGAACCGGCCATGAGCCAGGAACAGGCGCTGTCCTACCTGGTGCTGGGCCGTCCGCTGAGCTCCACCGGTGAAGACAACAACATGCTTGCCCAGGCGGCGTTGGGCCTGGGGTTGATGGGCAGCGCCGGGGTGACCTCGGACCTTGCCACCAAGTTGGGCATCCAGGATTTCGACCTGGATACCCAGGGCAGCGGCAACAACACCGCCGTGGTCGCCAGCGGCAAAATCACCGAAAAGCTCAGCCTGCGTTACGGGGTAGGGGTGTTCGAACCGGCCAGTACCATCGCCTTGCGCTATTTGTTGAGCAAGAAGGTGTACCTGGAGGTGGCGAGTGGTGTGGCCAGTTCGTTGGATATCTTCTACAAACGCGATTTCTAAAACCCGGCACTGTTCAAAACGGTGGGAGCTGGCTTATGTGTGCGCTGGCTCCCACATTGTGTCTGCCTTCCAAACCACTCGTCGCGTAATTACAAAGCAAGCTAACTATTCCATTTGACATTCGCTGCCTAAGCAGTAATATCTCGTCACACATTCACTGCCTAGGCAGTAATAAGGTGACTTCCGATGAAACACTTCACCCCGGATAACTTCCACAACTGCCACCTCGGGCTTTTGCTTGGGCGTGCCGCAATCCTCAAAGACCGCATCATCGACACCCACATGGAACCCCACGGCATCACCGCCGCGCAGTTCAAGGTGTTGATCATCATGGCTCAGTTTGGCGTCGACACCCCGGCTGAGCTGTGCCGCCACCTGTCTCTGGACAGCGGTTCAATGACGCGCATGCTCGACCGCCTGGAGCATAAGGGGCTCCTGGGCCGCAAGCGTTCAGAGCTGGATCGACGCCAAGTGCAGCTGGTGCTCACCCCGGACGGCCAGCGCCTGGCAGACATGCTGCCGTTCATCGGCGCCGATGCGTTGAACCAGTTGGCCGGCGCACTGGAGCCGGGTGAGTTGGAAACCCTGGAAAAGATCCTCAAGAAAATTCTGATAGCTGCAGGTGATCCGATCACTATCCAGCGGGTAGGTAACCAATGAACACACGCGCCCTTTGCCTGGTGCTGGTGGCCATGAGCATGGCCGGTTGCGCCAATTACAGCGGCCTCGACACCCAGGGCAAGCGCCTTGACGCCAATACCCTGCAAACCGGCAAGTCCTTGAGTGGCGTGGCCTTGTCGAGTGCCGCCTGGCCCAGCGCCGACTGGTGGAAAAGCCTTGGCGACCCGCAGCTCGACGGCCTGATCCAGGAAGCCCTGCAAAACAGCCCCGACATGCAAGTCGCCAGCGCCCGTGCCCATCAGGCCGAAGCCGCCGCCTACGCCGCCAATGCCGAGCGCATGCCGACCCTGGATGCCAGCGCCGGTGTGAGCCGCTCGCGCCTGGCCAAAGACCAGGACCCTCGCGGCGAAGGCGATGCCTATTCGACCGTGCGCAACATCGGTGCCAGCTTCAACTACAACTTCGACCTCTGGGGCGGCCAGCGCGCTGCCTGGGAAGCCGCGCTGGGCGAGGCACGCGCCGCCCAGGTTGATCAACAGGCCGCGCGCCTGACCCTGGCCGCCAACGTCGCCAAGGCCTACAGCGACTTGGGCCAGGCGCATATCGTGCGTGACCTGGCCAATGACGACCTCAAACGCACCCGGCAGATGCTTGACCTGAGCAAACGCCGCCTGGACTCGGGCATTGACAGCCAGTACCAGTACCAACAAACCGAAAGCCTGGAAGCCAGCTCCCAGTCGCAACTGATCGATGCGGAAAAACAACTGCAGAGCGCAAAAATCGCCCTGGGGGTGTTGCTCGGCAAAGGCCCGGACCGTGGCAACGAGCTGGCCCGTCCCAACGTGCTGAAGCCCAGCGCAGTCGCCGTGCCTTCAGTGCTGCCGGCTGAACTGCTGGGCCGTCGCCCGGACCTGATCGCCGCGCGCTGGCGTGTCGAGGCGGCGGGCAAGAATATCGACGCGAGCAAAACCCGCTTCTACCCCAACCTCAACCTGAGCGCGAGCGCCGGGGCCGAGTCGTTGCTGGGGGACGCGATGTTTGGTTCGGCCAGCCGCTTCTTCAATATCGCGCCGACGATCTCGCTGCCGATCTTCGACGGCGGCCGCCTGCGCGCCGACCTGGATGCCCGCGACGCCGACTACGACCTGGCCGTGGCCCAGTACAACAAAACCCTGGTGCAAGCCCTCGGTGATATCGGCAACACCCTTTCGCAACTGCGCGACACCGGCCGGCAGATCCAGGCCCAGCAACACGCCGCGGACATTGCCCAGCAGTCCTACGACACCGGCGTTCAACGCTACAGCTCCGGCATCGGTAACTACCTGGATGTGCTCAGCATCGAGCAGCAGTTGCTGCAGGCCCAGCGTCAGTTGGCGAGCCTGAATGCTGCGCAGATCGATCTGTCGATTCAATTGATGCAGGCCCTGGGTGGCGGATACGAGGCCAACAATGTGGCCGCGACCACCCCAGCCACCCGCTCGGAATAATTTGAGGTATTTGTCATGGCCACTGCCGACAGCAACACCGCAACTGAACAAACCAAGGACAACAACCCACGCAAACGCAAAGTGATGCTGATCGGCCTGGCACTGATCGTCATCCTCGGTATCGTCGGCGTGTGGGGCTGGTATGAGCTCTACGGCCGCTTCAACGAAAGCACCGACGACGCCTATGTGAACGGCAACGTGGTGGAAATCACCCCGCTGGTGACCGGTACCGTGGTGAGCATCGGCGCCGACGATGGCGATTTGGTCCATGAAGGCCAGGTGCTGATCAACTTCGACCCGAACGACGCGGCCGTCGGCCTGCAAAGCGCCCAGGCCAACCTGGCCCGCACGGTGCGTCAGGTGCGTGGTTTGTACAGCAACGTCGACGGCATGAAGGCCCAGGTCAATGCGCAGAAAGCCGATGTGCAAACGGCCCAGGACAACTTCAACCGCCGTAAAACCCTGGCCCAGGGCGGGGCGATTTCCCAGGAAGAACTGTCCCACGCCCGTGACAGCCTGACGGCGGCGAAAAACGCCCTGACCAACCTTGAGCAGCAACTCAAGACCAGCAACGCGCTGGTGGATGACACCGTGATCTCGTCCCACCCGGACGTGCAGGCCGCCGCCGCGCAATTGCGCCAGGCGTACCTGACCAATGCACGCAGCACCCTGATTGCCCCGGTCACCGGCTACGTGGCCAAGCGCACCGTGCAACTGGGCCAGCGCGTACAACCCGGCACGGCGTTGATGGCGGTGATCCCACTCAACCAGCTGTGGATCGACGCCAACTTCAAGGAAACCCAACTGCGCGATATGCGCATTGGCCAGCCGGTGGACATCGAGTCGGACATTTACGGCAGTGACGTAAAGTACAGTGGTACCGTGGACAGCCTTGGCGCCGGTACCGGCAGCGCATTTGCCCTGCTGCCGGCGCAGAACGCCACCGGTAACTGGATCAAGATCGTGCAACGGGTGCCGGTGCGCATCCACATCAACGCCGACGAGTTGGCCAAACACCCGCTGCGCGTGGGCTTGAGCACCGTGGTCAATGTGGACCTGCACGACCAGAGCGGCCCGGTCCTGGCGCAACAGGCGCCGCAAAAGGCGTCGTTCACCACCAATGTGTATGACCGCCAATTGGCCGAGGCGGATGCCATGATCAACCAGTTGATCCATGACAACAGCACCGCCGCGCCCAAGGCTGCGCAACGCTGATGAGCAATAACGCCTCCTTCACGCCACCCAGCCTGTTGATGGCCACTATTGGCCTGTCGCTGGCGACCTTTATGCAGGTGCTCGACACCACCATCGCCAACGTGGCGCTGCCGACTATTTCCGGCAACCTCGGCGTGAGTTCGGAGCAGGGCACCTGGGTCATCACCTCGTTTGCGGTGAGCAACGCCATCGCGTTGCCACTCACCGGTTGGCTGAGCCGCCGGTTTGGCGAGGTGAAGCTGTTTTTGTGGGCGACGATGCTGTTTGTGCTGGCGTCGTTCCTCTGTGGTATTTCCACCTCGATGCCCGAGCTGATCGCCTTTCGGGTCGTGCAAGGCCTGGTGGCCGGGCCGCTGTACCCGATGACGCAGACGCTACTGATCGCGGTCTACCCACCGGCGAGGCGCGGCATGGCCCTGGCGTTATTGGCGATGGTCACGGTGGTGGCGCCGATTGCCGGTCCCATCCTCGGCGGCTGGATCACCGACAGCTACAGCTGGCCGTGGATCTTCTTTATCAACGTGCCCATCGGCATCTTTGCGGTGATGGTGGTGCGTTCGCAACTGAAGAAACGCCCGGTGGAGACCAGCTACCAACCCATGGACTACGTGGGGCTGCTGAGCCTGATCGTGGGGGTTGGCGCCTTGCAGATCATCCTCGACAAGGGCAATGACCTGGATTGGTTTGAATCCAACTTCATCATCATTGGTGCCGCGATTTCGGTGATTGCCCTGGCGGTGTTCATCATCTGGGAGATGACCGACAAGCACCCGGTGGTGAATCTGCGGCTGTTCGCCTACCGCAACTTCCGCATCGGCACCATCGTGTTGATCCTGGGTTACGCAGGCTTCTTCGGCATCAACCTGATCCTGCCGCAATGGTTGCAGACCCAGATGGGCTACACGGCCACGTGGGCGGGCCTGGCGGTGGCGCCGATCGGCATCCTGCCGGTGCTGATGTCGCCGTTTGTCGGCAAATACGCGCACAAGTTCGACCTGCGCCTGCTGGCAGGCCTGGCGTTCCTGGCGATTGGCTTGAGCTGCTTTATGCGTGCGGGTTTCACCAATGAGGTGGACTTCACGCACATCGCGATGGTGCAGCTGTTCATGGGCATCGGCGTGGCGCTGTTCTTCATGCCGACCTTGAGCATCCTGATGTCCGACCTGCCGCCCAACCAGATTGCCGACGGTGCGGGCCTGGCGACGTTCCTGCGGACCCTGGGCGGCAGCTTTGCGGCCTCGCTGACCACCTGGATCTGGATTCGCCGGGCGGACCAGCACCATGCGTACATGAGCGAAAACATGACCACCTACGACTCGGCGACCCGCGATGCGTTGCAGGCGCTGGGTGGGGCAGGTCACAAGGCGTATGCGCAACTGGACCAGATCCTCACCAGCCAGGCGTACATGATGTCCACCGTGGATTACTTCACGTTGCTGGGGTGGATGTTCATGGGGTTGATGTTGCTGGTGTGGTTGGCCAAGCCGCCGTTTGGCGCCAAGGCTGGGCCGGAAGCCTCAGGCCACTAGTTCGGCGTTTTTGTAGTGAGCGGGCTTGCCCGCGCGAGGCAAGCTCGCTCACTACAAAAAGCCAGCCAGGTGCAGTCGGTTCAGGCGCCGGGCAACGCCAATTGCGGGTTCACAAAATCAAACGCCGCCAATTGAAACCCGTGCTCATCCACCTGCAACGCCCACCCTTGCTTATCCCAATCCCCCAGCACAATACGCTTGGCCGCCTGTTCACCAATCTGCAACTTGTGAATGGCGGGGCGGTGAGTATGGCCGTGGACCAGGGTGCGCACGCCAAATTGCTGCATCACCCGCGGCACTTCTTCGGGCGTCACATCCACAATATCGTTGGCCTTCATGCGCGTCTGCGCACGGCTTTCACTGCGCAGCTTGCGCGCCAGCTTGTGCCGGGTGCGCAACGGCAGGTGGCGCAGGATAAACAGCACAATCGGGTTACGCAGGATGCGCCGCAGCTTCATATAGCCGACGTCGCGGGTGCACAGGCTGTCGCCGTGCATCAACAGCACAGGTTCGCCATGGAGCTGCACGACACTCGGGTCCTTGAGCAAGGTGGCACCGGCTGCTGTGCAGAACGCCTTGCCGATCAGGAAGTCGCGATTGCCATGCATGATAAAAATCGGGGTGCCGCTGTCGCTTAGCTCGCGTAGAGCCGCGCAAATCGAGCGCTGGAACGGTGTCATCCCATCGTCGCCAATCCAGGCTTCAAAGAAGTCCCCCAGAATGTACAACGCCTGGGCGCCACGGGCGCGGCCATTGAGCAGATCCAGAAACGCCCGGGTGATGTCCGGGCGCTCCTCTTCCAGATGCAAGTCTGAAATCAGCAATATCACCCAACGATCTCGGCTTTCTCGACGATAACGTCTTCTACCGGCACGTCCTGGTGACCTGCTTTGCTGGTGGTCTGCACGCCTTTGATCTTGTCAACGACGTCCTGGCCTTCGGTCACTTTGCCGAATACCGCGTAGCCCCAGCCCTGCACGTTCTTGCCGCTGTGGTTCAGGAACGCGTTGTCGGCCACGTTGATGAAGAACTGCGCGGAGGCCGAATGCGGCTCCATGGTACGGGCCATGGCGACGGTGTACTTGTCGTTGGAAAGGCCGTTGTCCGCTTCGTTCTGGATGCTTGGGCGCTTGTCTTTCTTTTCTTTCATGCCAGGTTCGAAACCGCCGCCCTGGACCATGAAGTTGCCGATGACACGGTGGAAAACGGTGTTTTCGTAGTGGCCGGCTTTAACGTACTCGATGAAGTTGGCGACCGTGATCGGGGCTTTCTCGGCGTTCAGCTCGATGACGATGTCACCGTGGTTGGTGGTCAGTTTGACTTGAGTCATGTTCACTACTCTTTTCAGGGAATTCGTGGGTTTGGGTGCCTGGGCACCACGACCGGTGTGGCGAAATTGCGGCCAAGACGCGCAGTTTAGCGTGCCTTGCAGGAATTTCGAGGTGGTTTTTTACCGCCTATGCAATAAATGCAGCCGTTTTCAGTGCTTCTCTGTCAGGTGCTTGACAGCATCGGCTATGATATCGCCTTTGTTTTGTCGGCCTAGCCCGGCCACGTACTTGTCTGTTCAAGGATCCTATGAGCAAGCCCACTGTCGACCCTACCTCGAATGCCAAGGCCGGACCTGCCGTCCCGGTCAATTTCCTGCGCCCGATCATCCAGGCGGACCTGGATTCGGGCAAGCACACGCAGATCGTCACCCGCTTCCCGCCAGAGCCCAACGGCTACCTGCACATCGGTCACGCCAAGTCGATCTGTGTGAACTTCGGCCTGGCCCAGGAGTTCGGTGGCGTCACGCACCTGCGTTTCGACGACACCAACCCGGCCAAGGAAGACCAGGAATACATCGACGCCATCGAAAGCGACATCAAGTGGCTGGGTTTCGAGTGGTCCGGTGAAGTGCGCTATGCGTCCAAGTATTTCGACCAGTTGTTTGACTGGGCGGTCGAGCTGATCAAGGCCGGCAAGGCCTACGTTGACGACCTGACCCCGGAGCAAGCCAAGGAATACCGTGGCACCCTGACCGAACCGGGCAAGAACAGCCCGTTCCGCGACCGTTCGGTGGAAGAGAACCTCGACTGGTTCGCCCGCATGCGCGCCGGTGAGTTCCCGGACGGCGCTCGCGTACTGCGTGCCAAGATCGACATGGCCTCGCCGAACATGAACCTGCGCGACCCGATCATGTACCGCATCCGCCATGCCCATCACCACCAGACCGGTGACAAGTGGTGCATCTACCCCAACTACGACTTCACCCACGGTCAGTCCGACGCCATCGAAGGCATCACCCACTCCATCTGCACCCTGGAGTTCGAAAGCCATCGCCCATTGTATGAGTGGTTCCTCGACAGCCTGCCGGTACCGGCGCACCCGCGTCAGTACGAATTCAGCCGCCTGAACCTGAACTACACCATCACCAGCAAGCGCAAGCTCAAGCAACTGGTCGATGAAAAGCACGTGCATGGCTGGGATGACCCGCGCATGTCGACGCTGTCGGGCTTCCGCCGTCGTGGCTACACGCCTGCGTCGATCCGCAACTTCTGCGACATGGTCGGCACCAACCGTTCCGACGGCGTGGTTGACTTCGGCATGCTCGAATTCAGCATCCGCCAGGACCTCGACGCGAACGCCCCGCGCGCCATGTGTGTGCTGCGTCCGTTGAAAGTCGTGATCACCAACTACCCGGAAGACAAAGTCGAGCACCTCGAACTGCCGCGTCATCCGCAAAAAGAAGAACTCGGCGTGCGCAAGCTGCCGTTCGCCCGTGAAATCTACATCGACCGCGATGACTTCATGGAAGAACCGCCAAAAGGCTACAAGCGCCTGGAGCCAAACGGCGAAGTGCGCCTGCGTGGCAGCTACGTGATCCGTGCCGATGAAGCGATCAAGGACGCCGATGGCAACATCGTCGAACTGCGTTGCTCGTACGACCCGGAAACCCTCGGCAAGAACCCTGAAGGCCGCAAGGTCAAGGGCGTGGTCCACTGGGTGCCTGCGGCTGCCAGCATCGAGTGCGAAGTGCGCTTGTACGATCGTCTGTTCCGCTCGCCGAACCCTGAAAAGGCCGAAGACAGCGCGAGTTTCCTCGACAACATCAACCCTGACTCCCTGCAAGTACTCACGGGTTGTCGTGCGGAGCCCTCGTTGGCCGACGCACAGCCGGAAGACCGTTTCCAGTTCGAGCGCGAAGGTTACTTCTGCGCGGATATCAAGGACTCGAAACCCGGTCAGCCGGTATTCAACCGTACCGTGACCTTGCGTGATTCGTGGGGCCAGTGAAGCCTTTGGCGGCTTTGCGTAGAAAGAAGGAAATGTCGTGCTAACGATCTACAACACACTCAGCAAGACCAAAGAAGTCTTCAAACCGCTGGATGGCAACAAGGTGCGCATGTACGTGTGCGGCATGACCGTGTACGACTACTGCCACATCGGCCACGGCCGCAGCATGGTTGCCTTCGACCTGGTGACCCGCTGGTTGCGTTTCAGCGGCTACGACTTGACGTACGTGCGCAACATCACCGACATCGACGACAAGATCATCAACCGCGCCAATGAAAACGGCGAGTCGTTCGACGCGCTGACCGAGCGCATGATCGCCGCGATGCACGAGGATGAGGCGCGCCTCAACATCCTCAAGCCGGACATGGAGCCACGCGCCACGGACCACATTCCGGGCATGCACGCGATGATCCAGACCCTGATCGACAAGGGTTACGCCTACGCCCCAGGCAATGGCGACGTGTACTACCGCGTCGCCAAATTCATGGGCTACGGCAAGCTGTCGCGCAAAAAAATCGAAGACCTGCGCATCGGCGCCCGCATCGAAGTCGACGAAGCCAAGCAAGACCCGCTCGACTTCGTGCTGTGGAAAGGCACCAAGCCCGGCGAGCCGAGCTGGGAGTCGCCGTGGGGCGCCGGGCGTCCGGGCTGGCACATCGAATGCTCGGTGATGTCCACCTGCTGCCTTGGCGAAACTTTCGACATTCATGGCGGCGGCAGCGACCTCGAGTTCCCGCACCACGAAAACGAAATCGCCCAGAGCGAAGCCGCCACCGGCAAGACCTACGCCAACGCCTGGATGCACTGCGGCATGATCCGCATCAATGGCGAGAAGATGTCCAAGTCCTTGAACAACTTCTTCACCATTCGCGACGTGCTGGAAAAGTACCACCCGGAAGTCGTGCGTTACCTGCTGGTGTCGAGCCATTACCGCAGCGCCATCAACTACTCGGAAGACAACCTCAAGGACGCCAAAGGCGCCCTGGAACGTTTCTACCACGCGTTGAAAGGCCTGCCCGCCGTGGCGCCGGCTGGCGGCGAAGCCTTTGTGGCCCGCTTCACCGAAGTCATGAACGACGACTTCGGCACCCCGGAAGCCTGCGCCGTGTTGTTCGAGATGGTGCGTGAGATCAACCGCCTGCGCGAGAGCGATCTCGACGCGGCGGCGGGTCTAGCGGCACGCTTGAAAGAGCTGGCCAGCGTGCTGGGCGTGTTGCAGATGGAAGCCGATGACTTCCTGCAAGCCGGCGCCGAAGGGCGTGTGGATGCGGCTGAAGTGGATGCGCTGATCCAGGCGCGTCTGGCTGCTCGTACCAATAAAGACTGGGCGGAGTCCGACCGTATCCGTGACCAACTGACCGCGATGGGTGTGGTGTTGGAAGACGGCAAGGGTGGGACGACGTGGCGGTTGGCTGATCAGGCCTGATCGGTAAACGCTGAACAAAAACGCCCCGACTGGTTCGGGGCGTTTTTTTGCACACTGTTTAACGTTTCACTCGATCCACTGTGGGAGCTGGCTTGCCTGCGATGAGCATAGGTATCTACACATCTTGAGGGAGCCCTCTGCGTAGCAGCTGTCGAGCCCCGGCGAGGCTGCGTTTGCGGGCTGTCTGACACACCCCTGACGCAGCCTCGCCAGGGCTCGACAGCTGCTACGCAATTTCACTTTGAAGATGTGTAGATACTTATGCTGCGATGAGGGAGTGTCAGTCATCGAAGATGTTGACTGACCCACCGTAATCGCAGGCAAGCCAGCTCCCACATTTTTTACCGTGCCCACTTTGCGAACTCTTCAATTTCAGATTTATGTGTGAGTTGGATGGTCTTTGAGGCTTAGTGTTTTATCCACCATTAGCTGGATCCCCTCCAGCATCCGACACATTCCCAAGGCCACGCTGCGAGGATTGCCGTCGATCTCAAAAGCCAAATGGCTTGCCAGCGCTTGAACCGAGGCAAGATCCTCCGACGCGTTGACCAGCAGCGTCTCGACGTCTAATCCTTCGCGTACGGTAAATAAACTATGGTCCTCAGTAGAAGGCTCTGGTTTCTCAGGTGGGTTCAGATAGTGGTTGATTGCTCGATGAGCCGCAGTATGAAACGCGGCTGAGTCTGACGGCGGATTCGGACTGTCTTTGATCATGACGAAGCTCCTAGAGTATTGGAGCCACCACCCATCGCTGCGAAACGATACCGGGGTGGCAGCTGTACGCAGGTTCGCAGACCGGGACTCTAGGCACCCGGCATACCCGAAGGTATCCCGCGCACAGCCGCCATAACATCAGGCATAAAAAAGCGCCCGCTATCTTGAGGTGGACGCTGTGCGTCTAGAGTTTAACCGGGCTGCGAAACCCGGTCGCTGAGTTTTCAGCGACCACCGAAGATTAGGGCGTCATCTTCCGAGGGGCAACCTTAGAACGCTGTCGGAAATTTCCGGGAGCTGATGCCTGAGCATCAGCGCTTGTCAGTGACTTCGTACCGACTCTGAACAAATCCATTCTCCGACACATACGTGCCGATATGGCGAAGATCATGCTCGTTGCCGACCTGGCTGAAAAATGGAATCCCTTGCCCCAGCAGCACCGGAATACGCGTAATGATCAGCTCGTTGATCAGCCCTGAGTCTAGAAACGCCTGGATCGTTTGGCCACCATCGATATAGAGATGCTTCATGCCGCGTTCGGCTAACTGTGCCACCAGCGCGATTGGGTCCAGGGACATCACCTCGACCTTGCCCTGCAAATACGTCGGGATTTCTACGGCCTGGTGAGAAAGGGCGATGACCGGCATACCCTCATAGGGCCACTCCGCAAACGACAGGACTTTTTCCAGGGTTTTGCGGCCCATCACCAGCGCATCAACCGTCGCGATGTAGCTTTCATACGTCAGGCCGTTCAACGCTGCCAGCTCATATTCCGGCCGGTGCAGCCACTCGATATCGCCATCTGGCCGGGCGATAAAACCGTCAACGCTCGCGGCGATAAACACGGAACACTTGATATCCATAATGGGAATTCCTTTTCCTGATGTCCGAAAGACGTCCCCGGCACACATCCGATCTCGCGCCTGGCACCCATTCAAATGTGGGAGCTGGCTGGCCTGCGATGAGGGCGTGTCAGTCACCGAAAATGTTGACTGACCCACCGCAATCGCAGGCCAGCCAGCTCCCACATTTTTACGCTGCCCACTTGAGGGATCAGCGGCGGCTGCTGACCTCGGCGGGGACGTCGTCACCGGCCATGCGCTTGCGGAACAGTCCGGTGCGGGCCAATAGCAATGTGGTCACCGGCACCGTGATCGACAACAAAATCGGAATCAACCACCCGTGCAACACCGGCCCGGATTTGAGCACCGAAAAGTAGATAATCGACGCCAATGCTACACACCACGCGCCTAATGTCGAAGCCAGTGCCGGTGGGTGCATGCGTTGAAAAAAGTCCTTCATCCGCAGTAATCCAATCGCGCCAATCAATGCAAACACACTGCTCAACACCAGCAGCACCGCGACCACCGCTTCCATCCATAACGGCATCATTCAATCACCTCCCCACGCAGCAGGAATTTCGCCAGGGCAAACGAGCCCACGAAGCCAAACAGCGCAATCAGCAGCGCCGCTTCAAAGTAGGTGTCACTGGCATAACGAATGCCCAGCACCAGCATCATTAGCATGGCCAGGATGTACAGGTAGTCCAGCGCCAATACCCGGTCTTGTGCCGACGGGCCTTTGAACAGGCGCACCAGGGTCAGCACCATGGCCAGGGAGAACAGGAACAGGCTGAACAGGATCGCGTTGGAGAGCAGGGCGCTCATTCGAAGATCTCCATCAGGGGCCGCTCGTAGGTGGTCTTGAAGTGCTCGATAAACGACGCTTCGTCCTCGAGGTCAAACACGTGCAGCAGGAGGATGCTGCGGTCCAGCGCCAGTTCCGACCAGATGGTGCCGGGCACCACCGTGGTGATCATCGACAGCGCGGCCAGGCCGTTGGCGTCGCGCAGGTCCAGGGGGATCTTGATAAAGCGCGAACGCGGCGGGCGTGAACCACAGATCAATACGCCCCAGGCCACTTGCAGGTTGGAGATGATTACATCGCGACCCACCCGGAAAAACAGGCGAATGATCACACCCGGGCGGCGGATGCGAATCGGCAGCGGGCGCAGCGGTGCCATCAACAGCGGTGCAAGAAAGCCCAGTGCGGCACCCAGCAGCAGGTTGCCAGCGCTGAGTGACACGTTCAGCACCAGCCACAACAGCCACAGGGCCAGGGACAGCCACGGGGCAGGGAACAGGCGCTTCATGGCTGCACCTCCAACGCGGCGGTCTTGGCTTCAGGGCTGGGGACGGGACGTGTTGCCATGACGGCCATCACGTAGCGTTCCGGGTTGTTCAGGCTGGCGGCGGTGGCCTGGGTGTAGCGCATCAGCGGTTCGGCCTTGAAGGTCAGCAGGATGCTAAGGCCGAGCAGAAAGAAGATCGGCACGCACTCGTAGCGACGCAGCAGCGGTGAGGGGCGCTCTTCGGGGGTCCAGAAGCGCTGGATGCCCAGGCGCGCAAAGGCGATCAGCGAAGCCAGGCCGGAGAGGATCAACAGCGCCACAAGGCCCCAGGCAGCGGGACGGATTGGCTCGTCGACACTGACGCCCAGGCCCAGCGGATTGACCAGCGCACTCAACAAGCTGAGCTTGCCGATAAACCCGGACAACGGCGGCATGCCGATAATCAGCAGCGCGCAGGCGACAAAACTCAAGCCGAGGAACGCCATGGTCCACGGAATCACCTGGCCGACGACGGCTTTCTGCTCATCATCCAGGTTGACGCCGGGGCGCGGATGCAGGGATTCCATGGCCTTGGGCAGCGCATCGATTTCTTCGTCCAGCGGCAAATCGTTGGCCGAACGCGAACGCTCGATCAGCTCAGCCAGCAGGAACAGCGCGCTTAACGCCAAGGTGGAGCTGACCAGATAGAACAGCGCGCCAGCAGTCAGGCTCGGCTGGGCGAAGCCTACCGCCGACAGCAGAATGCCGGCTGACACCAGAATGCTCAGGCTGGCCATGCGCTCTAGACGCTGCGCCGCCACCATCGCCAGCGCCGCGCAGATGATGGTCGCCATGCCGCCATACACCAGCCAGTCGCCGCCAAACAGCGCTGACGCACCGGCCTGGCCGGAGAACAGCAGGGTCCACAGGCGCAGCACGGTGTACACGCCAACCTTGGTCATGATCGCAAACATCGCCGCCACCGGCGCACTGGCCGAGGAGTAGGCCGGGGCCAGCCAGAAGTTCAGCGGCCACATGCCGGCCTTGGCCAGGAACGCGGTGGCGAGGATCGCCGCACCGGCATGCAGCAGGCCGCGATCGGCTTCCGGCACCAGCGGGATTTTCAGCGCCAGGTCGGCGAAGTTCAGCGTGCCGGTGACGCCATAGATCATCGCCGCGCCAATCAGAAACAGCGACGACGCCAGCAGGTTGATTGCGATGTAATGCAGCCCCGACGACACCCGCGCGCGGCCGGAACCGTGCAGCATCAAACCGTAAGACGCCGCCAGCAACACTTCGAAGAACACAAACAGGTTGAACAGGTCGGCGGTGAGAAACGCACCATACAACCCCATCATCTGGATCTGGAACAGTGCATGGAAACTGGTGCCCGCACGGTCCCAGCGGGCCATGGCGAACAGCAGCGCGCTCACGCCGATGATCCCGGTGAGCACCAGCATCAGCGCCGACAGTTGGTCCACCACCAGCACGATGCCAAACGGCACTTGCCAGTTGCCCGGCAGGTACACGCCGATCGAGCCGGGGCCGCCTTTTTGCGTCCAGTACAGCAGCAGAATGGCAACGCCCAGGCCAAGCATGCTCGACACCAGGTTGATCTGCGCCTTCAGCGGGCGACGTTTTTCACCCAGCATCAGCATCAGCGCGGCGGTGAGCAATGGCAGCAGGATCGGTGCGACGATCAGTTGGTTGACCCAATTCATTCCTTGGGCTCCCGGCCGTCAACATGGTCAGTACCGGTCAGGCCACGCGAGGCCAGCAGCACCACCAGAAACAGCGCGGTCATGGCGAAGCTGATCACGATCGCCGTGAGCACCAGCGCCTGGGGCAGCGGGTCGGTGTAGTTGAGCAGGTCCTGCGGCACGCCGTCCTTGATGATCGGCTCTTTACCGATAAACAGGCTGCCCATGCTGAAAATGAACAGGTTGACCCCATACGACAGCAGGCACAGGCCCATCACCACCTGGAACGTCCGTGGCCGCAGGATCAGCCAGACGCCGGAAGCGGCCAGGACTCCAATGGCAATTGCGATGACTTCTTCCATCAGGCGGCTCCTTCTGTTGCAGCAACGACCTTGGCCTGGTTGCTCGGTTTATGCGCTCGCACCGACTGGTGACCGAGGGCAGTGAGCATCAGCAGCGTCGAACCGACGACCATGGCGTACACGCCGACGTCGAAGAACAGCGCGCTGGCGACATGAATATCGCCCAGCACCGGCAGGCTGAAATGCCAGGTGTGCGTGGTGAGGAACGGGTACCCGGCAAACAATGCGCCCAGGCCCGTCAAGGTCGCGGCGAGCAGGCCGAAGCCCATCCAGCGCATCGGCCGCAGGCTCATCTGCGCCTCCACCCACTGCGTTCCGGCGACCATGTATTGCAGGATAAACGCCACCGACATCACCAACCCGGCGACAAACCCGCCGCCCGGCTGGTTATGGCCGCGCATGAACAGGTAGAACGACACCACCAGCGCAATCGGCAATAGCAGGCGCACCAGCACCGCCGGCACCATCATGAAGCCCAGGGCGGTATCGCTGGCCTGGCGCGGGTTGACCAGGTCGGTGGCCACGTCCGGCGCGAGTTGGCGCTGTTGCGCGGGCAGCTGCATGCTTTCCCTGGACGGGCGGAAGCGCCGCAGCAGGGCGTACACGGTCAGCGCCACGGCGCCGAGCACAGTGATTTCGCCGAGGGTATCGAAGCCACGGAAGTCCACCAGCATCACATTGACCACATTGCTGCCGCCGCCTTCGGGCAGGGCGCGGCTCAGGTAGAACGAGGAGATATCGTTGGGCGTCTGGCGCGTCAGCATCGCATAGGACAGCAATGCCATGCCGCCGCCGACAAAGGTGGACAGCAGGAAGTCGCGCAGACGACGGATGCGTGCCTTGCGCAGCGAACTGGGCAGTGGCGACACTTCTTCGATCCGCCTTGGCAACCAGCGCAGCCCCAGCAGGATCAGCACCGTGGTGACCACTTCGACCACCAGTTGGGTCAACGCCAGGTCCGGCGCCGAGAACCACACAAAGGTGACGCAGGTCATCAGGCCGCACACGCTGACCATGGTCAGGGCCGCCAGCCGGTGATACTTGGCTTGCCAGGCGGCACCGAGGGCGCAGGCGATCGCCAGCAGCCACAGGGTCACAAACACGATGGAGCCCGGGATTTTCGGCCGGTCGCCCCAACTGAGGCCACTGTTGATCATCGGGATCATGCCGCCGATGACCGCCACCAGCACCAGCAGAAACAGCTGGGTCTGCAGGCGCTTGGTGCTGATGCGTTTTTCGATCTTGCGCACGCCGCGCATCATCACCACCAGGCAGCGCTCAAAGCCGCGCTTGCCATTGAAGTAGCTGATGACGGGCGGGTATTTGAAGCGGCCCAACTTGAGTTGCTTGCGCAGAAGCAGGTAAAGCACCACCCCGCCGGACATGGCCACCAGGCTCATGATCATCGGCGCGTTCCAGCCGTGCCAGATCGCGAGGCTGTACTCCGGCAGCACACCGCCCACCACGGGCAAGGCGGCGGCAGCGAGGATAGAGCCGACGACCTGAGCCGGGAAAATCCCCACCAGCAGGCAAGTAAACACCAGCAGCTCAACCGGGGCGCGCATCCAGCGCGGCGGCTCGTGAGGGGTGTGCGGCAGGTCTGTCGCGGTCGGGCCGAAGAACACATCCACGGTAAAGCGCAGGGCATAGGCCACGCTGAACGTACCGGCGATGGTCGCGATCAACGGCAGGGCGAATTCCACCCATTGAGTCGAGGAGATAAAGACGGTTTCGGCGAAGAACATCTCTTTGGACAGGAAGCCATTGAGTAACGGCACGCCGGCCATGGACGCACTGGCCACCATCGCCAGGGTCGCGGTAAACGGGATCAACCGCACCAACCCGCTGAGCTTGCGGATATCCCGCGTGCCGCTTTCGTGGTCGATGATGCCCGCCGCCATGAACAGCGACGCCTTGAAGGTCGCATGATTGAGAATATGGAACACCGCAGCGACGGCGGCCAGCGGGCTGTTAAGGCCCAGCAATAAGGTGATCAGCCCGAGGTGGCTGATGGTGGAGTAGGCCAGCAGGCCCTTGAGATCATTCTGGAACATGGCGCAGTAAGCGCCGAGGAGGAGGGTGAGGGCGCCGGCGCCGCCGACGATATAGAACCATTCTTCGCTGCCGGACAGCGACGGCCACAGGCGGGCCAGCAGGAACACGCCGGCTTTCACCATCGTCGCCGAATGCAGGTACGCCGACACCGGCGTGGGAGCCGCCATCGCGTGGGGCAGCCAGAAGTGGAACGGGAACTGCGCGCTTTTGCTCAGGGCACCGATCAACACCAGGGCCAGCATGACCGGGTACAGCGCATGCGCGCGAATCTGATCGCCCGCCGCCAATACCAGGTCCAGGTCATAGCTGCCGACGATATGCCCCAGCAACATCACGCCCGCCAACAGGCACAAGCCGCCGGCGCCGGTGACCATCAACGCCATATACGCGCCGCGCCTGGCATCGGCGCGGTGGTGCCAATAGCCAATCAGCAGGAACGAGAACAGGCTGGTCAGTTCCCAGAAGAACACGATCTGGATCAGGTTGCCGGAAATCACCAGCCCGAGCATGGCGCCCATGAAGGCCAGGAAAAACGCGAAAAAGCGCGGCACCGGATCATCCGGCGACATGTAGTAACGCGCATACAGCGACACCAGCGAACCGATGCCGAGCACCAGCATCGAGAACAGCCAGGCAAACCCGTCCATGCGCAACACGAAGTTCAGCCCAAGGCTGGGCAACCACATGAATTCTTCGCGGATCACGCCACCGTGGGCGATCTGGGGGTAGAGCAGGGCGACTTGAATCGTACCAACCAGCGCCACCAGGCCTGCCAGCAGGGATTCGGTGTTACGTGCATTGTGCGGCAGCAAGGCCGCCAGACAGCTGCCGATAAAAGGCAGAAGCAGTAGAACTATCAGGGACATAGGCTTCTAATCTGCGGGAGTTTGGGATGCATCATACGTGCCGCTTTCGCGATCACCAAACGGCAAGATGTGTAAGGATCCTACAAAGTAGGCCGAAAACTCCCATAATGCATTGTTTCGAGGGAGTGGGCTTTGAAGTGCTTACCCCTGTGGGAGCCGGGCTTGCCCGCGATAGCGATTTCCCAGTCACCACAGGGTTCGGCTTTACCCCTGCTGTTCCTGTTCCCGAGCATCCCGCAATTCAAGGGCCTTCTGCCCCTTGGTCTTCATCTCACTCACAATCACCGCCGCCACAATCAACACGGCCCCCAGCATCGCAATCGGCGGGAAGCGTTCTCCGGCAATCCGCCCCACCACGCCCGCCCACACCGGCTCACCGGCATAGATCAACGTCGCCCGCGTTGGCGAAACACTCTGCTGCGCCCAATTCATCGCGACCTGAATCACCGCACTGGTCAAGCCCAGGCCCACCGCGCTGAACAGCAGTAGCCACGAAAACCCCGGCAGCGCTTCGCCCATCGGCACCACCATCAGGAACGACAGCAGCGAAGCGGTGGCCAGTTGCACAACCGTCACCCGGCGCACATCCACTTGCCCCGCGAATGCACTGATCAGGATGATTTCCGCCGCAATGGCGATGGCGCCGATGAGCGTAGCGATTTCACCGGGACTGAAATTCAACGAGGCCCCCGCCGGCCCCGTCAGCAGCATCAAGCCGGCAAACGCCAGCATGATGCCAATGCTCGGCATCAACCCCGGGCGACGGCCCAGCACCAGCCATTGCAGCAGTGGCACGAAGGGCACATAGAGCGCGGTGATAAACGCCGACTGGCTGCTCAGGATGCTCTGCAAACCGATGGTCTGCAGGCCGTAGCCAAACATGATCGCCACCCCAATAAACACACCGGCCTTCAATTCGAACAAGGTCAAGTCACGCAGGGTACGCAAGGAAAAGCAGCCCACCACAATGGCCGCAGCGGCAAAGCGCAGGCCTACGAAAAACATCGGCCCGCTGACGGTCATCGCGTGCTGCACCAGCAAAAACGTGCCGCCCCAGATCATGGTGATCACCACCAGGATGCATTCGGCTTTGCTGAAGCGGTTGAAACGCGGGGACGCGGTCGAGGTAGTCATGGCGGCTCTGATCTTGCACAGTGAGAACGCGGCACGCACAATGCGCCGCACGCTGGGCAGTATACTGCGCACACCCACCCATTGAGCAATATAGTGCACAAAGAAAATCCACAACGGGCCTCGGTCCTGCAGCACGTCAGCCAGAACGTTCGTCGCCTGCGCCACGCCGCCGACCTCAGCCAGACCGCGCTTTCGGAAAAATCCGGAGTCAGCCGACGCATGCTGGTGGCGATCGAGGCGGGGGAGAAGAATGTCAGCCTGTCCACCCTCGACCGCGTGGCCGAAGCGTTAAACGTGGCCTTCAGCGACCTCATCCAGGCGCCGGACGCGCCCGACCACAGCCGCATCAATGAGCTGGCGTGGGCCGGTGAGATTCCGGGCAGCAAGGCGGTGCTACTGGCCAAAGCCAATGCCCGGCGCGAAGTGGAATTGTGGGAGATGCGCCTGGAACCCGGTGATCGCTACAGTCCCGAGCCCGATCCGGATGGCTGGAGCGTGCAGCTGTTCGTGTATGAGGGCGCACTGACCCTGATCCTCGACGACGAAGAAAAACACGTCGTGGCGGGTGAGTTCTATATGTTCGCCAGCCGCCAATCCCACGGCTATCGCAACGAGGGTGACGTGGCGGTGTGCTTTGTGCGGACCGTGGTGATCTAACTGTTCGCCCGGCAACAGTAAATGCACACTTTGCTGGTTTGAAACGCGCTCTACTGCGCTGATTTAACAGCAAGTCGCTGATTTTATTGGCGATTAAATTCAGGCACGACTCCTGCAATCACTCCAGCATCCCATCGGAGCCTGGAGTCGGCCCATGTCTGCCCACCCTCAACACCCTGCCCATATCATCCGCTCGGACGCGGAAGCCATCGAGGTTGCCACGCGCCTGGCCGCACGGTTTGCCGTCGACGCCAGCGAGCGCGACCGCGAGCGTCGCCTGCCCATCGCTGAGCTCGACGCGTTTTCAGCCAGTGGCCTGTGGGGCATCACCATTCCCAAGGCCTACGGCGGCGCCGAGGTGGCCTATGTGACCGTGGCCGAGGTGATCAAACTGATTTCCGCCGCGGACCCTTCACTGGGCCAGATCCCACAGAACCACCTGGGCGTGGTCGACATCCTGCTGCAAACCGCGACCGAGGAACAAAAGCGTCATTACTTCGGCAAAGTCCTGGCCGGCTACCGTTTCGGCAACGCCTTCTCCGAAGCGAAGAGCAAAAATGCCGGCACCTTTGACACGCAGATTCGCTTCCATGGCGACACCGCGCAAATCAATGGCGAGAAGTTCTACTGCACCGGTGCATTGTTCGCCCACATCGTGCCCACCGTTGGCAACAACGAAAACGATCAAGCCTTCATCGCCTTCGTCGAACGTGATGCGCCGGGTCTTAGCGTGATCGACAGTTGGGACGGTTTCGGCCAGCGCACCACGGCCAGCGGCGGTGTGACCCTCGACGGCGTCACCGTGCCGCGCAGTGCGGTGATCCCCGCCCACCAGGCCTTCGACACGCCCACCGCCAACGGCCCGATCTCGCAGATTATCCAGGCCGCCGTCGACACCGGTATCGCCCTGGGCGCTCTCGAACACGCCAAGATCTACGCACGCCAGGCGCGCCCGTGGATCGACAGCCAGCAGGATCACGGCTGGCAAGACCCGTTCACCATCGCCGCCATCGCCGACCTCGAATGGCGTGTGCACGGCACCGAAGCGATTCTCGCCAAGGCCGGCAAGGCGGTCGACCAAGCACTCGCCGAACCCAGCGAAGACAGCGTGGCCCACGCCTCGCTGGTGGCCGCCCAGGCCAAAGTGCTGTCGGCCGAAACCGCCTTGCTCGCCAGCAGCAAGCTTTTCGAACTGGCCGGAACCCGTTCGGTCACCGGCAAGCACAACCTTGACCGCTTCTGGCGCAACGCGCGCACCCACACCCTGCATGACCCGGTCCGCTGGAAATACCACCTGATCGGTAACTTCGTGCTCAACGGCGTGAAACCTGCGCGTCACGCCTGGAACTGAGGAGCCTGACCTATGACCGTACTGAATCTTGCGCGCCAACTGCTTGAAACTACCCGCCACCACGTCGAGACAAGCGATGACCCGTACGTGATCAGCCGCTTCGGCGATTTGCAGATCCGCGTCGATGTCGCCGCCGCGTTGCTGGAGCGTGCCGACACTCACCCGAGCCCGGTTGCCGCCACCGAAGCGCAGATCGCCGCTGCCGAAGCCCTGATTGCCGCCAGCAACGCCGAGTTTGAACTCACCGGCCATCGCACCGCACTGCCGTCGACACTCGATGATCCGTTGCGCCTCAAATACCAAATCGTTGGCAACTACCACCTCAACGGAGTGCTTTGATGGCCCGTGAAATCCGCTTGAATGCCTTCGACATGAACTGCGTCGGCCACCAATCCCCCGGCCTGTGGGCGCATCCGCGTGATCGCTCGTGGCAGTACAAGGACCTGGAATACTGGACCGACCTCGCCAAAATCCTTGAGCGCGGCAAGTTCGACGGCCTGTTTATCGCCGACGTGTTGGGCATTTATGACGTGTACAACGGCAATGGCGACGCAGCGATTCGCCAGGCTACCCAGGTGCCGGTCAACGACCCGTTGTCGCTGATCGCGCCGATGGCGCTGGTCACTGAACACTTGGGTTTTGGCCTGACCGCCTCGTTGTCGTTCGAGCATCCTTATCCGTTCGCCCGGCGTCTCTCCACACTTGATCACCTGACCAAGGGCCGGATCGGCTGGAACATCGTCACCTCTTACCTGGAAAGCGGCGCCAAGAACCTCGGCCAGAAAGCCCAGACCGAACACGACGCGCGCTACGACTATGCCGAGGAATACCTCGAGGTTTGCTACAAGCTTTGGGAAGGCAGTTGGGAGGAGGGCGCGGTGCTGCGCGACCGCGAGCGGCGGATATTCAGCGACCCGAGCAAGATCCACGAGATCCGCCACGTGGGCAAACACTTCCAGGTGCCCGGCATTCACCTGTGTGAACCCTCGCCGCAGCGCACGCCGGTGCTGTACCAGGCGGGTGCGTCGAGCCGTGGCAAGCAGTTCGCCGCCGAACAGGCGGAATGTGTATTTGTGGCTGCGCCGTCCAAAGTGCTGCTGAAAAAGACCGTCGCCGATATCCGTCGCCGTGCCGCCGAAGCCGGGCGTGATCCGAAGAAAATCCTGATCTTCAACCTGCAGACGGTGATCGTCGGCGAGACGGACGCACAGGCAAAAGCCAAGTTCGACGACTACAAATCCTATGTCAGCTACGAGGGCGCGATGGCGCTGATCTCCGGCTGGACCGGTATCGACTTCAGCCAGTTCAAGCCGGATGAGCCGCTCAAGCATGTGCACACCAACGCGATTCAGTCGGCGGTGGAAGCATTTTCCACGGCGGACCCAGACAAGGTCTGGACGCCGAACGAACTGGCTGATTGGGTTGGCATCGGCGGCTTTGGCCCGTTGTTTGTCGGCAGCCCGGAAACCGTGGCGGACTTGCTGCAGGAATGGGTCGAAGAAACCGATGTGGACGGCTTCAACCTGGCGTATGCACTGACCCACGAAACCTTCATCGACGCCGTCGACCTGCTGGTGCCGGAGTTGCAGAGGCGCGGTGTGTATAAGACCGAATATGCCCAAGGGACGTTGCGCGAGAAGCTGTTCGGCGACGGCCCACGACTCGGAGCGAACCACCCTGGCGCCGGCTACCGCAATCTATCGGGTGTACACAAAACGAATGTGGGAGCGGCGGTGCGACGACTCGACTTGCTCGCGAAAGCGGACTGACATTCAGCATTGATGTTGACTGACCTACCGCATTCGCGAGCAAGCCCGCTCCCACATTTTGATCTTCATTGTTTGATCTATTTCAGCCAGCGGACCACCGCACGCTTAACCACCCAATAGGAGCATCTGCCTATGAGCGTGCACGAACTCAAACGCCCGCTGACCCTGGAATGGCCCGCCGAACTGCTCGGCAACCTGCCCAAGGCGCTCGAACAACTGCATCACTGGGCGCAGATCACACCGTTGCACACCGCCCTGCGCCACAAACGCCAGGGCCAGTGGTATGCCTGGCGCTGGATCGATGCATTACGTGACGTGGAGCGCCTGGCCGACGGCCTGCGCCAGCGGGGTTTCAGCGAGCAGTCGCGGCTGGCGCTCAGCGGGTCTTTCGAGCCGAACCTGCTGCTGCTGGCGCTCGCGGCGCAGGCCATCGGCGGGCAGGTCTTGACCCTGGACGATGACCTGGAGCCCGAGGCGCTGCAGCAAGACCTGTGGCGCATCCACCCCACCCATTCTTATGCGCCGGGCCGCCAACACCTGCGGCATTGGCAGTCCGCCAACCCAGTGGATTTCACCCAACTGCTCGGTCCGGTCGAACCGGCCCAGCACCTTACGCGGTGGTGGCAAGCCACCGACGAGGCCGCGCTGTGGAGCGAAGAGGGCACCCATTGGCAGGGGGGCCTGGTCGTGGTGCTGGAGCAATGGCTCAACACCGGTCACGGCCTGGCCTTCCCGGAAAGCCAGGCCTCGGCGCGGCGTGATCGCAGTGAAATTGCGCCCACCGGCTTGCTGTTGTCGCCCATACGTTTGCAGTACCTGGCCGACGAGATTGAAAGCCGCCTCGCGCCCCACGGGACCTGGCGTCGGCGCTTGTGCGACTGGGCCATCGCCCACCCGCAAAGTGGCCTGCGTCGCCTGCTGAAAAACCGTGTGCGCAAACTGCTCGGCTTCCAGCGCCTGGCCTATATCTGGCAACCCCTCAAATCCACAGCCGAGCCGACGTGGCTGGATGAATTCAAACGGGACATCGCATGAGCCAAGCCATCCTCCAGGTGCGGGATATCTCGCTGTCGTTCAAGGGCGTCAAGGCGATCAATGCGTTGTCGTTCGACGTAGTGCGCGGCGAGATCTGCGCGCTGATCGGGCCCAACGGTGCCGGTAAAAGCTCGTTGCTCAACGTGCTCAATGGCGTTTATCGCTTCGATGCCGGCGAGATTGTTTTTGAAGACCAGCACTTCCACCGCATCGATCCGTTGGGTGCCGCGCGGCGGGGCATTGGCCGCACCTTCCAGAACAACGCGCTGTTCAAGAAGATGAGCGTGCTCGACAACATCCTCACCGGCCTGTCGCGGCATATGCGCAGCAGCGTTATCGAGCAGGCTTTAGGGCTGCCCCGCGTGCGGCGAGAAGCCGAAGCGTTCCGGCTGCGTGCCCAAGGCATCCTCGAATTTCTCGAACTGCAAGCCCATCGCGATGTATTGGTCGGCAACCTGTCTTACGGCCTGCAAAAACGCGTGGAGCTGGGTCGGGCGCTGATCGCCGGCCCCAGCCTGTTGCTGCTCGACGAACCCATGGCCGGGATGAACGCCGAGGAAAAACACGAAATGGCGCGCTTCGTCGCCGACGTCAACCGGGACCTCGGCACCACCGTGGTGTTGATCGAACACGACATGGGCGTGGTCATGGGCCTGTCCGACCATGTGGTGGTGCTCGACTACGGGCGCAAGGTCGGCGACGGCACGCCCGCCGAAGTGCAGGCCAATCCCGAAGTGATCGCGGCTTACCTGGGAGCGGTGCACTGATGACGTTCTTCCTTGAAACCCTGCTCGGCGGCCTGCTCGCCGGCACCCTGTATTCGCTGGTCGCTATCGGCTTCGTGCTGATCTACAAAGCCAGCGGCGTGTTCAATTTCGCCCAGGGCTCAATGCTGCTGTTTGCGGCGCTGACCTTTGTCAGCCTGCATGAGCAGGGCGTGCCGTTTGCCCTGGCATTGCTGCTCACGGTGATCGTGATGATCGTCGGCGCCTTGCTGATTGAGCGCCTGGTGCTGCGGCCGCTGGTGAACCGCTCGCAGATCACGCTGTTCATGGCGACGCTGGGCTTGTCGTTCATCGTCGAAGGCCTGGCCCAAGGCTTGATGGGCTCGCAAGTGCGCGCGCTGGACCTGGGCATCGACGACGTGCCGCTGTTCGTTGGCCCGCTGATGCTCAGCCAGTTCGACCTGATCGCCGCCGCTGCCGCTGTGGTGCTGGTGACGGTATTGGCGCTGCTGTTCAACAAAACCCGCATCGGCGTGTCGCTGCGTGCGGTGGCGGATGACACCACGGCGGCGCTGTCCATCGGCATCAACCTTAACCGCATCTGGCAGATCGTTTGGGCCGTGGCCGGGATTGTCGGGTTGATCGCCGGGCTGCTGTGGGGCGCGCGCCAGGGTGTGCAGTTTTCGCTGTCGCTGGTGGTGCTCAAGGCCCTGCCAGTGTTGATCATTGGCGGTTTTACCTCGATTGGCGGGGCGATTGTCGGCGGGCTGATTGTCGGCGCGGCGGAGAACCTCGCCGAGGTCTACATCGGCCCGCTGATCGGCGGCGGCATCACGCCGTGGTTCGCCTACGTATTGGCCCTGGCCTTCCTGTATATCCGTCCCGCCGGCCTGTTTGGCGAGCGCGCCATCGAGCGAGTCTGAAACCATGTCGATCCCCGTTGCTCAAGAAACCGCGCCGCTGTTGCTGATCCAGCGGCGTATCCCCTGGGGCCTGATTGGCCTGTTGGCGCTGGCGTTTATCGTGGTGCCGCTGTGGGGCAATGATTATTGGCTCAATGCGATTCTGATCCCGTTTCTGGTGCTGTCGTTGGCCGGGTTGGGCCTGAACCTGCTCACCGGCTACACCGGGCAAACCTCGGTGGGCGCTGCCGGTTTCATGGCTGTCGGCGCGTTCGCCACCTACGGGTTCCTGCTGCGCTTGCCGGAGCTTGGTTTGCCGGTGGCCTTGCTCGGCGGTGGGGTTATCAGCGCTTTGGTTGGCCTGCTGTTCGGTTTGCCCAGCTCGCGGATCAAAGGCTTCTACCTGATGGTGACCACGCTGGCCGCGCAATTTTTCCTGGAGTGGCTGTTCGTCAAATTCCCCTGGTTCTACAACTACGGCTCATCCGGGACTATCTCTGCGCCGAAGCTGGCGCTGTTCGGCCATGACCTCAACACCCCGCTGGGTCGCTACCTGCTGACCCTGGTCACGGTGCTGTTGTTGACGTGGACCGCGACCAATCTGGTGCGCAGCCAGGTCGGGCGCAACTGGATGGCGATCCGCGACATGGACACCGCCGCCGCCGTGGTCGGCATTCCCGTGGTGCGCTACAAGCGCCTGGCGTTTGCGGTCAGCTCGTTCTACTTAGGGATAGCCGGCGCGCTGTGGGCCTTTGCCTACCTGGGCACGGCCAGCGCCAGCAGTTTCGATATCAACCGCTCATTCCAGATCCTGTTCATCATCATTATCGGCGGCATGGGCAGCATCGCCGGCAACTTCGTCGGCGCGGCCTTCATCAGTTTGCTGCCGATCTTTCTCAGCCATGCCGGGCAGGCGCTGTTCGGCGGTTCGGTGGATGCAGGGCAGTTGCAGAACCTGCAGAAAATCATCTTTGGCGTGTTGATCATCGTGTTCCTGATCAAGGAACCCGACGGCTTGATTCGCCTGTTGCACAACCTGCGTGACCGTGTGCGGCAGTGGCCGCTGCGTTTCTGACATTCCTCGAAGAGAACTCCTATGCGTGCATCCTTGAAACGTTCCCTGATCGGCGCCGCTTTCGCGCTGGCCTCACTGGCCGGCGCTGTACCCCAGGCAATGGCCTCGCCGGACCAGCAATTCATTCCCCTGGCGACCTACCGTGTCGGCGCCTATGCCTCCAGCGGCGTGCAGGTGTGGGCCGGGATGATTGACTACCTGCGTTACATCAACGAGGTCGAAGGCGGTATCAACGGCGTGAAACTGGTGTGGCAGGAATGCGAGACCGAATGGACGGCGGAGAAGGGCATCGAGTGCTACGAGCGCTTCAAGAATGGCCTGGATGGCGCGCCGGTCGCGGTGTACCAGCCTAACGGTGCACCGGCAGCCTATGCGCTGAGCGAGCGTGCCGAGGTGGACAAGATCCCGCTGATCACCCTGGGCTACGGTCGCACCGAAGCCACCGACGGCACGGTGTTCCCGTACAACTTCCCGGTGATGCTGACCTTCTACAGCGAGGCATCGACGCTGGTGAACTACATCGCCGAGCGCGAGGGTGGTTTCGACAAGCTCAAGGGCAAGAAGATTGCCACGGTCTACCACGATTCGGCCTACGGTCGCGAAACCCTCGGCCCGCTGAAGTTGCTGGCGGACAAATACGGCTTTGAAAATATCCAGATTCCGGTGGCCGATCCTGGCAACGAGCAATCGGCGCAATGGCGCCAGGTGCGCCAGGCCAACCCGGACTGGGTGTTCCTGCGCACCTGGGGCGTGTCCACCCCGGTGGCGGTGAAGACCGCTGCGCGCTTCGGCTTTCCGGTGGACCATATCATCGGCGATATCTGGGCCAGCTCCAGCGAAGACGTCTTGCCCGCAGGCGCTGCCGCCAAAGGCTACCTGGCCCTCACACCGTACCCGGCGGGTGCGGACTTCGAGATCCACAAACGGCTCAAGCAATACATCCTCGACAAGGGCCACAGTGATCTCAAAGACCTGAAAAACTTCGGCAGCGTCTACTACAACTCCGGCCTGGTGAACGCCGCCGTCGCGGTGGAAGCGATCCGCACCGGCCAGGCCAAGTTTGGCAAGCGCCCGCTCAATGGCGAAGAAGGCCGTTGGGGCCTGGAACACCTGAATATCGACGATGCGCGTTTGAAGGACATGGGCTACCTGGGCCTGATGCAGAACCTCAAGCTGTCCTGCCGCGACCATGAAGGCGGCGGCTCGGCGCGGATGCAACAGTGGGACGGCGCCAATTGGACACTGATCAGTGACTGGATCGCCGCCGACCGCGCATTGCTGCGCCCGTTGATCGATGAAAAATCCGCTGCGTTCGCCAAAGAAAAAGGCCTGACGCCGCGTACCTGCACCGGGGATGAATAAACCATGAGCCAGCCTGCCACCGACTCTGCGCGCCCGTCGCTGCTGACGGTCAACGATATCGAAGTGATCTACGACGGTGCGATCCTGGCGGTGGCCGGCGTGTCGCTAGACGTGCCCAAAGGCGCCATCGTCGCGTTGCTCGGTGCCAACGGCGCGGGCAAGAGCACCACGCTCAAGGCTATTTCCGGGCTGGTGCGCGCCGAGCGAGCTGAAGTCAGCCGCGGCGTTATCGCGTACGCCGGCGGCGACCTGGCCGGTGTCGATCCCAGCCAACGCGTGCGCCAGGGCATGGTGCATGTGCTGGAAGGTCGCCACGTGTTCGGCCAGCTCACCGTGGAGGACAACCTGCGCAGCGGCGGCTTTGTGCGGCGCCTGAGCCGCAAGGACATGGCGCACGACCTGGAACGTATCTACGCCTGGTTTCCAAGGCTCAAGACCAAGCGCAATACCCGCGCCGGGCTGACGTCGGGCGGCGAGCAACAGATGGTCGCCATCGGCCGGGCGCTGATGACGCGTCCTACTTTGGTACTGCTCGACGAGCCGTCCATGGGTTTGGCGCCTATGATCGTGCAGGAGATTTTCGAGATCATCGCGCACCTCAACCGTGAGCAGCAGGTGAGCTTTTTGATCGCCGAGCAGAACATCAACGTTGCGCTGAACTATGCGTCCCACGGCTACGTGCTGGATACTGGGCGCGTGGCCCTGAGTGGCAGCGCCGCTGAACTGCTGGCGCGGGGCGACCTGCATGATATTTATCTGGGCAAACAGTAAGGGCGACTTCGCATGACTGAATCCATCCGCAACGCTGATGTGGTGATCATCGGCGGCGGCCTGAGCGGCACGATGCTGGCCGTGCAACTGCTGCGCTTGCCGGGCAAGCGGCAGATTCTGGTGATCGAGCCGCGCGCTGAACTCGGCCGGGGCGAAGCCTACAGCGCCGTCGAGCTGGGCCACACCCTGAACGGCAACGCGGCGCGCATGAGCGTCGACCCGGACAATGCCGACGACCTGACCCAATGGCTCACCGACTACATTGGCGCGGGCGGTTGGCCCGAGTCAGGCCAGCAGGCGGTGCCGATCAGCGAGCTGTTTCCGCCGCGCGGCATTTTTGGCCTGTATGCCCAGCAACGCTTGGCCGAAGCCAGGGCGCAGTCCGCTTCCAGCGTTGAGCATGTGCGCGGTGAAGGGGTCGACCTGCAAGTGGATGACGCCTCGACGCTGCTCACCCTTGATAACGGGCAGCAACTGCGCGGCGACGTTGCGGTGTTGGCCACCGGCATGTTCCCGGCGGCGCGTACACCGCAGACCGAGTCCAGCGGCTTGAACGCGGCGGCGGTCGACCCTTGGGACGTGCAGGCGATGACCTTGATTGACCCGCAAGCGCCGGTGCTGATCATCGGTTCCGGGCTGACCATGGTCGATGCCGTGGTGTCCCTGGAACAGGCCGGGCATTGTGGGCCGATCGAAGTTTTCTCGCGTCACGGCCTGCTACCTCACGTGCGCCGACAACCGCCGAGCTGGGTGGATTTTCTCGGTGAGGACCACCGCCTGCGGAGTCCTCTGCAATTGCTGCGTGAGGTGCGTCGCCAATGCCGGATTGCGCAAGCGCAGGGTATCGATTGGCAAGCGCCACTGGACACGGTGCGCGCGCATATCGCTCGCCTGTGGAGCCAGGCCAGCGAGCGTGAAAAACGTCAGTTCGTGCGTCATGTCAGGCCGTGGTGGGAAAGCCATCATCACCGCTCGCCGCCGTTGAGCGCGCAGCTGGTGGCACGGTTGCAGGAAGAGGGGCGGTTGCGGATTCGGGCGGCGTCTTACAGAGGCCTGGAACCTTCGGTTGAAGGGGTGACCATCCGTTTGCGTCACCGCGGCGAGCAAGCGGTCGCGCAGGTTTCAGGGGCGGCGTTGATCAACTCCAGCGGCATCGAATACGACTGGCGCCGCGTGGCCCGGCCGTTGCCGCAACAGTTGCTCAAGCGTGGGTTGATTCAGCCAGGGCCATTGGCGTTGGGGATTGCGGCGGATGCTTCGGGGGCTGTGGTGGATGCCCAGGGGCAGGTCAGCTCGCGGTTGTTTGCCATGGGGCCGCCGTTGCGGGGGATGTGGTGGGAAAGTACGGCGGTAACGGATGTGGCGATTCAAGCTAAAGCCTTGGCCGCAAAGCTGACAAAAATCTAAATGGATCTTCATTTATCTTGAGACTTTCACAAGTCCAGGCCTAAGCCCAAACACCTCAACCCCCTGCGCCGTCGATTGCCCAGTCGTCACCTTCACTCGCTCCACCGGCTTATCCATCGCCTCCCGGTATTCAACCGTCATGTCCGGCTGGATCGCCTGGCTCGGAATCACAATCGCCTGCGCATTGTTGTAGGTCACGATGGTCAGCCGCGCGCTCATCCCCAGCCGCACACGCTGCAACTGTTGCGGCGTGAGCTTGGGAATCGACAAGGTCACCGGGAATTGCGCACTGCCCTGGCTGTCGGTGGCAATCGCCAAACCACTCACCACGCTTACCGACCCTGTCAGCCGCTCACCCTCAAAACCATCCCCCAGCACTTCCACCGCCTGGCCCTGGTGCAACTGGTTGATGTCCAGCTCCGACACCTTGGCAACGATTTTCAGCCGCTCGATATTTGCCAGGCCAAACAACACCTGACCCTGGCTGACCTTACTGCCGGCCTGCACCGGGGCATTGTTGTTGCCGCCGCCTTGGGAGGAGGAGCTATTGCCCGGCGGTGGCACCACGATGCCGGAGAAGGGTGCCTTGACCTCTTTGCCTTCGAGCAGTTGGTGCAGGGCGTCGTATTTCACCGTGGCGTTGGTCAGTTCCATGTCGGCGATCTGGCGGTATTCGCCCTTGCCCTGGTCGATCGCCTGTTGCAATTCGCTGCGGGCGGAGGCGAGGTCCAGTTGTTGCTGCTGGGTCTGTTGCCTGAGGTCGTCCAGCTCATTGCGCGGGATGATACCGCGCTGGAATAGGTTTTCACTTTCGGTGAGTTTGCGCTGGGTGTTACTGGCGGTCATTTCGGTGGTGCGCAGGCTGCGGCGTGCACGACTGACGGTGGGGCCGTTGTCCCAGTCCTGCATCTCTTGCACGGTGCGCCGGGCCTTGAGTTGGGCGGAGAGGGCGTCGCGCAGTTGCACCTCCAGGGTCGCCGGGTCCATGCGCAACAGCACTTGGCCGGCCTCGACCCGCTGGCCTTGCTCCACCAGATTGGCTTGCACATTGCCATCGAAAGGCGCGGTAAGGGTGATGGTGGTGTCGGGCTCGATCTTGCCCACCAAGCCGATCTGGTGCACCAGCGCGTCGGGCTTGACGGCCAGCCACTGCTCATTGGTGCTGGCCGGCGCGGACGCAGGGCTGCGCAAGGCCAGGCCCGCGCCACCCAGCAGTACGATCAATACAGCGCCAAGCAGGCGTTTTTGATTAGTAGTCATTGAGGGCGATTTCCCAACTTTCCAGCGTCATGCCCAGCGTCAAGTCGAGCTGGGTCTGGGCGTTCAAATAAGCGATCAGCGCATTGAGCTGCGCGTTTTCGGCGTTGCGCAGGTCGGTCTCGAAACTCAGCACCTGGAAGTTGGTGGAGCGCCCGGCGCTGAGTTTTTCCCGCTCGATCTCGATCTTGCGCCGCGACAATTCCACGGCGCGCTGGGAGATTTCATATTGGCGCCAGCGGGTGCCGAGGTCCCGCACCACATCGTTGACGCTGCGCTCCAGTTCCTGGCGCGCGTCGGTGATGCGGATCTCCTGGTCCTCCACGTTTACCCGTGCGCGGACTTCGGCCTGGCGCGTGCTGATATCGCCGATGGGGATTTGCACCTGCACCCCGGCGTAGCTGTCCCACGTGCGATTGTTGCTGCTGCCGGCATCGTTATTGTAGGCGTCGCGCACCTGATTCGCGCCGGCCACCAAGTCCACCTGCCAGCGCCCGGAGTCCTTGGCGATCACCAGGTTGAGGTCAGCCTGCTGGCTGCCGAGCAAGGCGGCAAGGTATTCAGGCTGCTGGGTCTGCGCCAGGTTGAAGGCCTGGCGCTTGTCGATCTGCATCGGCCGGGCCTCCAGGGCTTCGGTGGCGCGGACCGGCGTGGACAGGTCCAGGGCCAGCAGGCGCAGTAGGGAGAGACGGCTGGTGTCCAGTTGATTCTGCGCCTCTTCCACGCCGAGTTGCTGGGTGGCGATGTCGGCTTCGGTCTGCACGATTTCAAACTCGGCCATGCGCCCGGCACTGATCAGCGCCTTGTTGACTTCCAGCAAGGTGCCGGAGCGCTTGAGGGCGTCCTGCACGATGCTCAGTTGCTCCTGCGCGCGCAGCAGCTCGCGGTAGGTCGCGATGATCTGGCTGATGGTCTGCGCCACGGTGGCCTTGAGGTTCAGGCGGTTGGCCTGTTCCGACAGGCGCGACAGGCGCAGCGGTGCGGTGGTGGCGTCCCAGCCGGCGCCACGCAGCAGCGGCTGGATGATCGCCAGGTCGAGGCCATCGCTGCGGTAGCGGCCGGCGCGGTCGGCGTTGTTCAGTTGCTGGGTCCAGGCCATGCTCAGGCGCGTGCCGTATTCGCCGAGCAGGCTGGTGGCCGGCGCCACGCTGGCATTGCGCGCGTTGTCGGCGGAGCCGCGGGTATTACGGTAGTAACTGTTGAGGGTGAGCTTGGGGTTGAACACATCTTCGGCGACGCGCAGGTCGAACTTCTGCGCGACCCGTTGCAGGTAGGCGCTGCGAATCGCCGGGTTGTTGCGCAGGCCCAGGTAGACCGCATCGCCCAACGTCATGGTGGTGGCCTGGGCATTCAACGAGACGCCGCGGTCATAGCCGCTGCGCGTGGTGCTCGGCGCCGACGGTTTGATCACCACGTCGGCGGCCACGCCCGGCAGGCTGACCAATGCGAGCAGCCAGAGCCATTTACTCATCGCGCAGGGCCTCCACCGGCTGCAACCGTGAGGCCGAGACCGCCGGGTAGAGGCCGAAGAACAACCCCACCAGCAACGTGCTGCCCACCCCCAGCGGCAAGGCCGCGACGGCGAGGGCGAATTCCCAGCTCGACAGCCAGGCATACAGCCACGCGGCGGTCATGCCCAACACTGCACCGCACAAGGCCCCCACCGCCGTGAGCGTGATGGCTTCGAGCAGGAACAGGTTGCGGATGTCCCGCTGGCGCGCGCCGAGGGCCATGCGAATGCCGATCTCGCGGCGGCGTTCCGAAACGTTCATCAGCATCACATTCATTACCCCCACGCCACCGCCCACCAGGGAGATCGCACCCAGGGCCAGCAGCAGGTAGGCGAAGGTACGGCTTTGCCGGGTCATGCCGTCGATCATTTGCTGGGGCACCTGGATGTCCACATCGTGGTCGGGAAGTTGCGGTTTGAGAGCGGCGGCTACGTCCTTGGCAACGCGCTCCATGTCCTGGCCCTGCGTGGCGCGGATGATCACGTTGCCGATCTGCGGCGCTGCATAGATGCGGCGCATGCCTTCGGCGGGGATGAACAGTGATTCGTTGGCCTGCACCGGCATCAGCATCGCCCGCGGCTGGCCCTGCAAAATGCCCACAATCAGGAACAGGTAATCGTTGATGCGCACACGGTCGCCCAGTTGCAGTGGGTCACCCGGCGCGCCCAGGGCCTCTGCCACCTGCGCGCCGATCACGCCGTAGGTTTCGTTGGCATCAAAGCTCGACAGGAAACGCCCCTGTTGCAGTGCCAGGCGCATCGCGTCCTTGATACCCGGTGTACTGCCGACGAAGTTGGTGTTGACGGTGCGGCCATGGAATACGATGGGCCCGCTGAATAACGAGAGGGCGCCGATGTGCGCAACGCCGGGCACCGCTTGGCGCACAGAGTCCAGGTCCAGGCGGGCGGGCATCGGTGAACTGCTGCCGCCTTTAGGTGGGAACTGGGCGATCAGGGTGTCGGTGCCCATGTCCTTGAAGATCATCGCGGCATCCACCGCCGCGTTATGGCCGATATTGATCAATGCCACCACCGACGAGCTGCCGATCACGATACCCAGCAGGGCCAGGATCGAACGCTTGCCCAGGGTGCGCAGGCTGACAAACGCTTCATGCAGCAGTTGGCTGAGGCTTTGTTCGACCCGCAGGCGGCTCTCTCCCTGCGGGGTCATAGGCAGCCGGCCTCTTGCACCACGCCATTGCGCACCAGGATCTTGCGGTCCAGGCGCTCGGCGATGTGCGGGTCGTGAGTGACGATGATCAGCGTGACCTGTTGCTCGCGGTTCAAGGCCAGCAGCAGGTCCATGATGTCCTGGGCGGTGGTGCTGTCGAGGTTGCCGGTGGGTTCGTCGGCCAGTATCACCGAGGGTTTGCCCACCAGGGCCCGGGCAATCGCAACCCGTTGGCGCTGGCCGCCGGAAAGGTCGGCGGGGCGATGGTGGGCACGGTCGGCCAGGCCCACTTGCTCGAGCATGCGCAGGGCTTGCTCCACCGACTCGTGGCGCGATAGGCCGCGATAACTCAAGGGCAGGGCGACATTGTCCAGGGCGCTGAGGCGCGGCAGCAGGTTGAAACTCTGGAACACGAACCCGATCTGCTGGTTGCGGATGGCCGCCAGCTGATCGGGGGTGGCGTTGAAGATATCGTGGCCGGCAAAGTGGTACTGACCGCAGTTGGGCAGGTCCAGCAGGCCGAGGATATTGAGCAGGGTACTTTTGCCGGAGCCGGATGCGCCGAGGATGCCGCAGCTGTCGCCGCTGGCGATGGTCAGGCATACATCATTGAGAATGGACAGGTGTTGCCCGGCCAGCTGATAGCTTTTGCCGATGCCTTGCAGCGAGATCAAGCCTGGGTGCGCGGGGGTAGCTGTCATGAATATGCCTTCAGTCTGGGCGCCGCCCTCATCTGCTCCGGTAAAGCTTTGTAACAAGTTGGGGAGACTGAAGGAGTACACGCCATGGACTGGTTTTGTTTCTTGTTTTTAAAATATTGTTTGAATACTAACCGGCTTCCCGTCGCTTCGCCAGCCATCGATGTAGAGCGGTATTACCTTGGGAAAATGCTTACTCCCGGTGGAGAAAGGTGGCTCAACACTTTGATGAATCATCCATGGCGAGCCCGTCGTTCGAGGCTTTCGAACATATGGCGGTGTGTCACTACTTGCTTTCGAGCGACGTCCCCGGTATAAAAAAATCAAATAATTTTTTAAAACAATATTTCCCACGTGGAACTTCTATGGTCGCGAAGAAAGTCAGCGCTCCAAACATTACCAAGACTCGATTGCTGGATGCGACAGAGGCTCTCTTCATCAAGTATGGATACGACGCCGTTTTGTTGCGGCAGATTACCGAGCGCGCCCAGGTGAACCTGGCGGCGGTGAACTACCACTTCGGGGACAAGGACTCCCTGATGAAAACCCTGCTGATGCAGCGCCTGGAACCGCTCAACGAGCAGCGCCTGGAGCTGTTGGCACGCTGCGAAGCCGAGTCCGACGGCCCACTCGATTGCGACACCTTGCTTGGCGTGCTGTTTGCCCCGGCCATGGGCCTGGAACGCAGCGATCCAGCCAGCGCGAGTGGGGAAGGGCGTTCGTTTATCCGGTTCCTGGGTCGGGTCTACAGCGACACGTCGCCGTTTATCCAGGAATACCTCAAGGTGCATTACCAGCCGGTGTTCCAGCGTTTCTTCGAAGCCTTCGCCCTGGCCTTGCCGGATCTGCCGCGCAATGAACTCGGGGTGCGCCTGCAATTTGCCCTCAAGGCGATTTCCGGCGTGATGGCCGGGACCGAGCTGCGCCTGCTGATGAACTCCATGAGCCTGGGCCGTCCGGCGACGGATGCCGAGGTGATGGCCAAGTTGATCACCCTGGTGTCGGCGGCGATCCGCGTGCCACAGCAAAGCCCGGAAGCGGAGCATGCCTTGGCCAAGGTTCTGGATACCCAGCGGGCCATTCGTGAGCAGGCGGTCGCGCCCGCGAACAAGGCGGCGCGCTAGCTCAAATTCCAGGCAAAAAAAAGCCCGCTGGGGCGGCGGGCTTGATATGCAACGTTTGTAACGGATGAGGCTTCACACTACGTTCCGGGATGTGAATAAAACGTGAAAACTTTGTAAGGTAAAGTGTGAAAACCTTGAAATCTGTAATCGCATGGGGAATTTCTTTTCCTCCCGGCGAATTCAGATTTTCCAGCGCCCGGCACTCTTGGCCAGCCGCTGGCGCAGCGCATCGATGTTCTGCGCCAGTTGCAAGGTCAGCAGCCGGTAGCCATCCAACGCGCTATAGACCGGCACGTCCAACCCAGGCTCAACGCTGGCGTGGCTCGGCCGCTCCAACCGCTCCGTTACTCCAGATTTCAACGCCCGTGCCATGCCCACCAGTTGCACGCGAATTTGCCGATGCTCGGCCTTCAACATCACCTGCATCCGCGCCATCGCCGGTTTATCGCGAGGGTCGGGCCGGGTATTGCCGAGAATTTCCAGGGTGCTGATGCACATCCGTAAATGCCGCTGGATCGCGTCCAGCTCAGTCATGGAGATGCGTACCTCCTTGGACACCGACGGCATTAACGAGCGCAACTGCAACATCGCCGCATTCAGCCGATTGAGCAGCTTCAGGTGCTGATCATCCGTGACCGACTCGCCATTGATAATCCGGCTGTAGATCTCGGCGCAATCGCGCAACGCGCTGGCCAGGTTGTAGCGCCAGGAGTACACGGCATACAGCGGCAGGGCGAAGGAAAAGGCCAGGGCGAGGGCGATACCGATCAGGATATCCACGGTGCGCCATAACCCGTCCGACAGCGGGTTGTCGCCGTGACCCGCGACGATAAACACAGTGATCGCCGAGAGCAGCGCGGTGTAACCGCCCTTGCCGATGGCGTGGTAGGAAAAGAAGCCGCACACCACCGACATCAGCAGGTAGGTCAACAGCGGCTGGCCGACGTACGCCTCCTGCACCACCAGCAACAAGCCGACACTGGCGCCGATCAAGGTGCCATAGGCACGCTCCACGGCTTTCTTGCCGATATTGCCGTGGTGCTGCAAGCCGCCGATCACCACCAGCATGGTCACCGAGGCCCATTCACCGTGGGGCAGGTTGAGGCCAGTGGTCAGCATAATCGTCGCCAGCAAGCCGATGGACACGCGCACGGCGTGGATCAGCTTGGCGTGGCGATAGCGGCGGTAGGGGTCGAGCAGTGGGCGCAACAGGCGCCGGGCGAAGAGGGGCAGGTTCATCGGTATTAAAGTGGCCTCGGTGATCAGGGCAAACTCGATCACATGTGGGAGCTGGCTTGCCTGCGATGCAGGCACCTCGGTGTTTCAGGTACACCCGGTCGATGCTATCGCAGGCAAGCCAGCTCCCACATTGTGAGCGGTGGCACGCTTAAAAAATGTAATCAGTGGTCAAGAAACTCGAATCACGGTTACGCAAAATATCGCTGACCAGCGCCTTGTTGCTCTCCTGGAATTTGGTCGCCACCAAGGTGCGGATCGAGAACACGCGCAATGCGTCATGTACCGACAGCGTGCCCTCGGCCGAGTTCTTGCGCCCGTTGAAAGGGAAAGTGTCCGGCCCGCGCTGGCACTGGGCGTTGATGTTGATACGGCCGACCTGGTTAGCGAAGGTATCCACCAGGCGCCCGACTTCCACGGCATTCGTACCGAAGATGCTCAGTTGTTGACCGAAATCCGAGTCCAGCACGTAGTCGATCACCTTCTCTACATCACGGTAAGGCACGATCGGCACCACTGGGCCGAACTGTTCCTCGTGGTACACGCGCATCTGCGGGTTCACCGGGTACAGCACGGCCGGGTAGAAGAACGACCCGCGACTCTCACCGCCATGCTCATTCACCACCTTGGCACCGTGTTGCGCGGCATCGGCCACCAGGCTGTTGAGGTAATCCACCTTGCCCACTTCGGGCAATGGCGTCAGCGTCACACCGTTTTCCCACGGCATGCCGGGTTTGAGCGTGGCCAGCCTCTTATTGAATTTGTCGATAAAGCTGCCGACGACATCTTCATGCACGAACAGGATTTTCAACGCGGTGCAGCGCTGGCCATTGAACGACAACGAGCCGGTGACGGCTTCACTGACGGCATTGTCCAGGTCTACCTCAGGCAGCACGATGCCGGGATTCTTCGCATCCAGGCCCAGCGCCGCACGCAGGCGGTGCGGCTTGGGGTGCAGTTTCTTCAAGTCACTGGCGGCCTTGTTGGTGCCGATAAACGCGAAGATATCGATCCTCCCGCTGGCCATCAGCGCGCTGACGGTTTCGCGGCCACTGCCGTAGATCACGTTGATCACCCCGGCTGGGAAGCTGTCGCGAAACGCCTCCAGCAATGGGCGGATCAGCAGCACGCCGAGCTTGGCTGGCTTGAACACCACGGTGTTGCCCATGATCAGCGCCGGGATCAGCGTGGTGAACGTTTCGTTCAGTGGGTAGTTATAAGGGCCCATGCACAAGGCCACGCCCAGCGGGACGCGGCGGATTTGGCCGAGGGTGTCCTGTTCCAGCTCGAAACGGCTGGAGCGACGGTCGAGTTCCTTGAGGGCATTAATGGTGTCGGTGATGTAGTCGCAGGTACGGTCGAATTCTTTCTGCGAGTCCTTGAGGTTCTTGCCGATTTCCCACATCAGCAACTTCACCACCGCGTCGCGTTGTTCACGCATGCGTCGCAAGAACGCTTCGACATGCTGGATGCGGTCGGCCACACGCATCGTCGGCCATTCGCCCTGGCCCCGGTCATAGGCGCGCACGGCGGCGTCGAGGGCGGTCAGTGCGGTGTCGGCATCCAGCAGCGGCGTGCTGCCGATATGCACACGCTCGTCGCCCAGTTGCACCGGGCTTTGCACCTTGGCTAACGGGCCGTTCCATACTTGCAACTGGCCGTCGACCAGGTAATCGCGCTGTTCGATGGGCGCTGCCAGGCGGAATTCTTCGGGAATGTCGGCGGCGGAGGCGGGAAACAGCTGGGCGAGCAGGTTGCTGGTGGTCATGTCGCTACCCCTGTAATAGTTGCAAAACATGACTAGAGAGTCACTCATCCAAGGGCTGCGTGGCAAGCGCCAGGCGCATCAGAGCAGCCCGCCGGCCAGCGCTACGCCTAGCGCCGCGCCGATTTGCCGGGCGGTGTTGAGGATGCCGGCGGCCACCCCAGCCTGTTCCTTTTGCACCCCATTCATCAGCGCGGCAGTGGCGGCGGGGGTGATCAGCCCCGCGGCGAGGCCGATCAGCGGCATGGGCACGACGATCAACGCGTAATCGGGTGTTGAGACGCTCATCAGCAGCAGGGTGAAACCCACGGCGTATGAAAACAAGGCGCCACCGATCAGCCAGCGGCTGCCAAAGGCGCGAACCAGTTCGCCGGCCATTAGGCTGCCAAGGCTGACCATGACCGTCAGTGGCAGGAAGGCGGCGCCGGTCCTCAGCGGTGAGAAACCCAACGTCCGCTGGAAATACAGGCTGAGTAAAAACATCAGGCCATACAACAGCAGCGCCGACACCAGGGACACTGCCACGCAGGCGCTGAACACGCGGTTGCCAAACAGTTGCACCGCGCGCCACACCGACGCTCGAGGCTGTGGTGCACTGGCGGCAAGGCGCGCGCTCAAGCCGATGGCGATCAGGCCCAGTGGCAGGTTGGCGAGGAAAATGCTGCGCCAGCCCAGGGTCTCGATCAGCACGCCGCCTACCAGAGGCCCGGCAGCCATGGCGATACCGCCACAACCGGCCCAAATGCCGATTGCTTTCGCGCGCCCGACCGGGTCGTCGAGATACGCCTGGTTGATCAACGCCAGTGACGCAGGCACCAGCATCGCTGCACCCATGCCTTGCAGTACCCGAGCGGCAACCAGTGTCATGCCATTCCCGGCCAAGCCACACAGCAACGACGCCAGGGTAAACAGCAGCAATCCATGCAGATAGAGACGGCGCGCGCCAAACCGGTCCGCCAGTGCTCCGCCGCCGAGCAGCAGGCAGCCAAAGCTCAACGTGTAGGCGCTGACCACCCACTGCAGCGCTGTATTGTTGCTGTGCAAGGCGAGGGCGATGGGCTCCAGCGCGACGTTGACGATGGACGTGTCGAGGATCACCAGTACGTAGCTGAGGCTGGTTGCGGCCACTGCCTGTCGTTGTTGCATCGCGGGTCATCCTTGAAAGGGGCAGGCGGCGAATCTAGCCGAACGGTTGACGTGGATGCTTCGACGGCGGCCGAAGCATGCACGCGGTCGGCGCGCCTATACTGCGTCGGTCCTGATGGAGAGCTGCCATGTCAAACCCGTCCACCTTCACTGAAGTTGCCGCCCTGATTGCCGAGCCTGCCCGCGCCGCGATCCTGCTGGCGTTATTCGACGGGCGTGCGCTGCCGGCCGGCGAACTGGCCTTTGCCGCCAGCATCACCCCGCAGACGGCCAGTACCCACCTGGCCAAGCTGGTCGCCGGTGGGTTGCTCGCCTGCGAAACCCAGGGCCGGCATCGTTATTACCGCTTGGCCGGTGCGCATGTGGCACAGGCCATTGAATACCTCAGCGCAATTGCCCCGATGTCGGCGATAGTGCTCAAACCCCAGAGCCGCGAAGCCCAAGGGCTGCGTTTTGCGCGTTGCTGCTACAACCATCTGGCCGGGCAATTGGGCGTCGCCGTGACCCAGGCGTTGGAGAAAAACGGCTACCTGCGCGCCATCGACGATAAACACTTCGAGGTGCTGCCTGCAGGCGAAATATGGTTGCGCACCCTGGGCATCGACTCTCCTACCGTGAAGCCCGCCCGCCAATGCCTGGACTGGACCGAGCGCACTCATCACGTGGCCGGCCCGCTGGGCGTGCAACTGCTGAGCGCCTTGTGCGAAGCCGGTTGGTTGCGCCGTTCCAAAAACTCCCGTGCGGTGCTGGTCACGCCCAAAGGGTGGGCGCAGTTCAAGGCGCAACTGGGGCTGGCCCCGCGTGACCTGGAAAACCTTGAGCACAAGCCCGCGCTGGCCGGGTAAACTTGGCGGCTTTCTTGAAGGAGTTCACATGAGTCAGTACCAGCCGGGCATTCTTGCCGCACCGGTGCCGTTGCAGGCACGCCATCTGTTTTTTGCCGTGGATTCCCTGGCTGCCGTTCCCGCAGCGCTGGACGCGTTGGTGCAGTTGGCCGATTCGGCGGCAGTGGTCGGTTTTGGCGAGCCGCTGGTAAGCGCTCTGGGCGCAGGGATTGAAGGCTTGCGCACATTCCCCACCGTCAGTGGGCCGGGCGCGCATAACCCGTCGACCCAGCAAGCACTGTGGGTGTGGTTGCATGGCGTGGATCGTGGTGAACTGCTGTTGCGCAGCCGCGCGTTTGTAAAGGCGCTGGCCCCGGCGTTTCGCCTGGTGCAGGCGACCGAAGGTTTCCGCTACAAGACCGGCTTCGACCTGACCGACTACGAAGACGGCACTGAAAACCCCCATGACGACGCAGCGGTTGAAGCGGCCCTGACCGACAGCGGCGCCAGTTTTGCCGCGATCCAGCAGTGGCAGCACGACCTCGACGGCTTCGCCGCCTTGCCTGCGCAAGAGCGCGACCACATCATCGGCCGTCGCCACGGCGACAACGAAGAACTCGACGACGCCCCCGAGTCCGCCCACACCAAACGCACCGCCCAGGAAAGCTTTACCCCGGAAGCCTTCGTGGTACGCCGTTCCATGCCATGGGCCGAGAATGGCCAGGCCGGGTTGATGTTTCTTGCGTTTGGTCATTCCTTTGATGCGTTTGAAGCGCAACTGCGCCGCATGAGCGGCCTGGAAGATGGGATTGTCGACGGGTTGTATCGCATCAGCACGCCGCTGACCGGCGGCTACTACTGGTGCCCGCCGATCAAGGAGGGGCGTCTGGACCTGAGTGCACTGTTCGTCACTGCAAGCCACTGAAAATGTGCGAGGGGGGGCAGCTACCTACCGGCTCGGCGGGTGAATACCTGGCCACCTGGCTTGGCAGTGAATTATTGTGGGGCTTGGCTAAAACGGAGCATCGGTGAACATGAAGATACGGACAGCCACGCAATCAGCCACTGAAAAAATTCGCCGCCGCCCTTAATCTAAACGCCTTTGTCACCTGCCCGGACCGTTCATGTCTTCTGTTGCCGATGGGTTGCCCCTCAATAAACGCCTGCCGGCCGTCATTGCGATCTCCTTGGGGATCGGCATGGCGACGCTGGACACGGCCATCGTCAACACCGCGTTGCCGACCTTGGCCGAGGGGATTGGCACTGACTCTGCGTCGGTGATCTGGGTGGTCAATGCCTACCAGTTGGCGATCATCGCGACGGTGCTGCCGTTTGCTTCGCTCAGTGACGTATTGGGACATCGCCGCGTTTACCTCGGCGGGTTGCTCGTCTTTATCGTGTCGTCGCTGTTTTGCGGCCTCGCCGGTTCGCTCGTCACCCTGACCGCCGCGCGGGTGGTGCAGGGGCTGGGGGCGGCGGCGATCATGAGCGTGAATACGGCGTTGTTGCGGCATATCTATCCTTCAAAAATGCTTGGACGGGGGTTGGGCTATAACTCGTTGGTGGTGGGGCTGGCGTTTACGCTTGGGCCGACGGCGGCGTCGGCGATACTGTCTGTGGCGACCTGGCACTGGTTGTATCTGATCAACGTACCCTTGGGCTTGCTCGCACTGGCGCTGGGCTTGCGCTCGTTGCCGACCTTGCCGATGACTGGGCACGCCTTTGATCGAGTCGCCGCCGTGTTGTGTGCCGGGTTGTTTGCGTTGCTGGTCTTGGGGCTGGGCACGGCAGTGCACGGTGCACAAGGCACTCTGACCCTAGGCCTGATCGCCGTGGCGCTGGCGTGCGGCGCCTTGCTGCTGCGACGCCAAGCCGGGCACCCGGCGCCGATACTGGCGCTGGATCTGTTCAAGCGCCCGGTGTTTGCGTTGTCTTCCCTTACCGCTATTTGCGCCTTCAGCGCCCAGGGCCTGGCGTTTGTGTCGTTGCCGTTTCTGTTGCAAGCGGCGCTTGGCCATAGCCAGGTCGAAACCGGCTTTCTAATGACGCCGTGGCCGGCTGTGGTGGCGGTGATGGCGCTGGTAGCGGGGCGCCTGGCGGACCGTGTATCCCTGGGCGCGCTGTGCGGCATCGGCCTATTGATGCTCAGCGTGGGAATGGCCGCGCTGGCAACATTGGGCAGCGGCGCCTCGGCGTTTGATATCGGCTGGCGCATGGCGCTGTGTGGAGCCGGTTTTGGCTTCTTCCAGTCACCTAACCTCAAGGCGTTGATGACCAGCGCACCGCTGGCTCGCAGTGGTGGAGCCAGCGGCATCGTGGCGATTTCGCGATTGCTGGGGCAGACGCTGGGCGCGTCGTTGGTGGCCTTGTGTTTCCACCTGTCGCTGGGCAACGGCCCGCATTATGCGCTGTGGTTGGGTTGCGGGTTCGCACTGGTGGGCGCCGTGGCCAGTGGCTTGCGTTTGTTGCCCTACGGGAAAAAGCCGTTGTAAATCACGGTTGCGGAAGGCTACCGTGGCGACCTGAATATTTCGGGATGTTTCCAGATTTATGTCCAGCCTGGCCCTCCGCACTGCTGATACCCATTCTCGCCGCGCCGCGCTGACCCTGGCCTTATGCTTGCCCAGTGACGTGTTGCTGTACCTGCTGCTGCCGATGGAATCCCAGGCGTTCGGTATCACCCTGGCCCAAGCCGGGGTGCTGCTGGCGGCCAACCGCCTGGTGCGGATTTTCGGCTACCGGCATGTGCTCAATTTCTACGCGCGCAACGGCGACCGCCTGACCTGCATGATTGCCGCCGGCGCGGCGACCCTGTGCGCGTTGGGCAACTCGATGTTGTCGGGTTTCGCGGCCTTGTTGGGCTTGCGGCTGGTGTGGGGCCTGTGTTTTGCCGCGTTGAACCTGTCGACCCAAGTACTGGCCACCTCGGAGCCGGCCGGTGCCGCACGCCGGGCCGGGCGTTCCCGGGCGATGATTGCGCTGGGGCCGATGCTGGCGCTGCCGCTCGGCGGCTGGCTGACGTTGTGGGCCGGGCCGCGTCCGATCTTTTTGATTTTGGCCGGGTGTTGCCTGGTGGGCTTGTGGATGGCGCGCGGCTTGCCTACCGCTGGGCATGATTTACACAGCACGCCGGGGCGTCGCTTCAAGTGGCCGGACAGCGTGGCGGTGTGGTCGTTTATCGAGGGCGTGGCGCTGGATGGTCTGTTTATCTTTGGCCTGTCGATCCAGGCGCAGAAGCTGCTTGGCGGTGATGCGGTGCTGATCGCCGGTGGCCTGATGGCCCTGCGGTATGTGTCGGAAATGCTCCTGAGCCCGTTGGGCGGCCGCGCCGCGCAGCGTTTTGGCGCCACCTCGATGTTGCTGTTGTTTTCGTTCCTGAGTGCCCTGGCCCTGACGGCGTTTGGCAGTTACTGGGTGATTGTCGGCGCGGCGGCGGTGTTGGTACTGCGCGCGCTGCAACTGCCGCTGGTGACGACCCTGGTGGCGGAGCGTAACCCCGGTTCGATGCGCGTATCGGCCCTGGCCTCGAATGCCGTGTGGCGTGATGTCGGCGCCGGCCTCGGGCCATTGCTCGCAGGCCTGCTACTGCCGATTGTCTCGGCGCCCTGGGTGTTTGGCCTGGCGGGCGCGGCGATTGCGCTGAGCGCGGTGTTCTGCTGGAGGGCCAACACGGCAACGCAATGATTCAAGGGGTTTTGAAGCTTTGCAGCCAGGCCGGATCGAAGCGGGTTTGTTCGGTATCCATGCCCAATGCCTGCATCTTGGCCTTATGGGCCTCGACCTCACCGACCAATTGCGCCTGGGCGCTGGAGTTGGCGTCCAACTCATGCATTTGCGTCAGGCCCAGGTGATAAAAACGCAGCACCTTGATCGCCGTCGGGTCATTGGCCTGGACCCGCTCGGTGACCTTGTGCATCACATTGGTCACGCTCATCAGGCTGCGCTTGAGTTGCCAGCCGTACACCGCCGGCGCCAGCCAAGGCTGGGTCCAGAACGGCCCGCGCACCAGGGCCAAGGTGATCAGCACCCCGGCGAAGACGCCGCCGACATTGAAGCGGAAGTTATCACCGCCGGGCTCGCCGAACAGCATCACTGCCAGGCTCGACAGCAACATACCCAGGGCCAGGAAGAGCACCGCCACAATCAGCGTACTGCGCCGGGTCTGTTGGCGAAAGGTGACAGGGTCGCAGGGTTTGAGCTCGAACATCCGGGTCGTTTCTCCAGAAGGGGCTGGCATCATCTCACGCTTGGGCAAACAAGTTGAACGATGGCGCACAGCGGTTTCTCTAAAGCTGTGTAGACCCTTTGAGGTGAACCATCATGTCCGACTACAAGCAGCCGCCGCCCGGCACCCCGAACCCTGACCGCACACCCGGTGAAGAGGAGCGTGACAACGATGCGTTGCGCCCCAATGACCCGGCGGAACGTCAGAACGACGACGTGGAACGCGTCGAGGAAGACCTGGAAAACCTTCACGACAAAGCCCGCCCGCGTTAAACAAGGAGATCGCCGTGAGTAATCCACCGAAAGGTCCGTCTTCAGACGAGCATGCCAGCGGTAAGGATGAATTGGGCTTCGACCCGGATTCGCCGGATGTGGCAGACCCACAGGTCGACCCCATCGGCCCTGCCATTGCACCGCTGGACAAGGACAAGAAAGACCCGGCAGAAAAAAAGCCGCCCTACGATCCGTTGGGCGACTTGAAGCCTTGAATCGAGCCCCGCCTTTGTGCGGGGCTTTTGTTTATTTGGGCGCGATCCAGATGACGTCGGTAATGCCGAATTTCTCCGCCCAAGGCCGGGTAGTTTTCTTCACCTGTTCGTGGCCGACTCGACCCACACGACTGACATGCGCAATGTCGGCATCAACGGCCGCCCAGTGCCATGCCTCGGCGTTGTTCATCACTTCGGCGCGCACCACAAAGGACTTCGGTTGACCGTGCAGTTGGTAGTTGATGGTGTAGATTTTTGCGGTACTCATGTTGCCTCCCTGTGTTGTTATAGATGGATACGGGAGCGTTCAAAAAGGTTCATTCAAAATGACAACCTGCGTGTTGGCGCGGCATAGTGTGGCCTCTATCCCGCGCCCAAGGATTGCGCCATGTCACTGTTGACCCATAGCCGCCTCTACCTGCAACGCCTGGGCTATGACACGCCGCCCGCGCCAACCTTGCACACCCTGCAGGATTTGCAGCTGCGCCATGTGTGCACCTTTGCCTTCGAAAGCCTGTCGACTTTGATGCGCCTGCCGGTGCCCATTGACCTGCCCAGCGTCGAGCAAAAAGTGCTGTTGGAGGGGCGGGGCGGATACTGCTATGAGTTGAACCAGATGTTCCTGGCCCTGTTGCAGGAACTCGGTTTCGATGCAAGAGGTATCACCGGTCGGGTGGTGATGGGCGGCCCGCCGGACGCGCGCACCTCGCGCACTCATCGCTTGAGCCTGGTGACGCTGGAAGGCGTGCGCTATATCACCGACGTGGGTTTTGGCGGCATGGTGCCCAGCAGCCCATTGCAACTGGACACCGATGCGGTGCAGGCCACGGCGCACGAACCTTATCGGCTGAGCTTCGACGGCCAGGGCAGTTACACCCTGTGGGCGCAAGTCGCCGGGGAGTGGCGGGGCTTGTATGTATTCGACCTGCAAGTGCAGGGGGCCATCGACTATGAAATCGGCAACTGGTACGTCTCCACCCACCCGGATTCGCCGTTCGTGGGCCAACTGAAAGTCGCGCGGTTGGCGGCGGGTAAACGCCATACCCTGAACAATGCCAGCTATGCAGTGCACTCCCTGGACCGGCCGAGTGAAAAACGTACGCTCCAGAGTGCCGATGAAATGGTGGGGATGCTCGCCGACATTTTTGGGATTCGCGTGCCAGTCTCGCCCCAGCTTCGCCAAATCCTTGCGGGCTTGGCAGCGTCTGAATCTGGAGGCCGTTGAGCTAGAGCCTTGGTTGGCCCGTTTTATCTTCAGATCGGTGCAAATTATTTCGAACCTTTCGCGTAAGCCAGGGTTCGAAGCGGTTCCTGAATAATTTGCTCACCAGACAAGGAGATGTAAAACGATGTCCAAGCTATTCGGAAAATTCTTCAAGGGTTCATCGCTGCTGGCGCTGGTCGCTGCGCCTGCCGTGGTGTTCGCCGCACCGTCCACCGACCCGATTTCCACCTTCGGGATCATGGGCAGCTACAACGACTTCAAATTTGAAGGCGGTAGCCAAAGCGACAAGAGCCACATGCCCGAAGCAGGCCTGTTCTACAACTTCGGTAACAAGCTCACTGCTGAATCCGGCTTTATCTACCAGGCCGGTATCGAAGCCAAGTACGGCAAAAAAAGCGACAACAAACTCAAGGAAGGCCAGGCTGACCTGGACCTCGGCTGGCGTGCTGCGCTGGATGCGCGCAACTTTGTCGACGTGATCGTGGGTGGTGGCTACAGCTGGACCCGCTACGAGCCGGAAATCAACGACCTCGATGTGAAACTCACCAACAAATCGCCGTTCGCCAAGGCGGCCCTGGGCTACAACCACCAGTTCGACGACATGACCCTGCGCGTCGAAGCGGGCGCCCGTCGTACTATCGATGGCCGCACCAGGCTCAAGGTAGATGACGTTGGCAGCGACACCGTGGACCTAAAGGACCGCACCAATCCGTACGCCGAAGTCAGCCTGCTGATGAATCAGAAAGGCGACCTGCCGGTGATGGCGGGCCTGTACTACACCCGCACCGAGTACAAGCTCGACGGTGATTCCGACGTAGCCGACAACACCAAGCTCAAGCGTGATGAGTACGGTTTCAAGGTCGGTATCGCGTTCTAACGCCGTTGCAATGGAAAACGCCCCGAATGTTCGGGGCGTTTTTTTTGGGGTAATTGCAGGTCAACCCAAGGCAGCAAGTTGCGCCACGGTCTCAGGAAAACGTGCCACCAGGCGAATCAGGGTGGCGGCCTGAGCGTTGGGTTTGGCCCGGCCTTGCTCCCAGTTCTCCAGCGTACGCGTGTTGGTGCGCAGGTACATGGCGAAGACCGCACGGGAGAGGTTGAGCTGTTGGCGCACGGCGACGACTTCCTCTGCGGTGAGCGGCTCCAGGTTGTTGAGATGAACCTTGTGGGTCCGCAGGGTGACTTTGCCTTGGCGTTCGTTTGCCAGGGCGTCGAAGCCTTCGACCAGTTCGGAAAAGATTTCACGTTTCATGGTGTGTTCTCGCTTTGATTTCCCTGTCCAGCATGTGTTTTAGGGCTTTTTTGTGCTGTGGCGTCAGGTCGTCCTGTTCGTGTTTGCCGTACAGGGTGAATAACCAGAATTGCGTGCCGCCCGACCACCAGTAGTAAATGACCCGCAGGCCACCGCGCTTGCCTTTGTTGCGTCGTTCGTCGACAAAGCGAACCTTGCGTAACCCGCCTGTTCCCTCGATCACGTCTCCCGCTTCCGGGTTCTTCATCAACGCCTGTTGAAAACCGTGGAAAAGCTCGTCACTCAGATAGTCCTTGCGATGCCGCTCGAAGGCCGGCAGTTCGATAAATAGAGCATCCATGTTCTGTACGTAGCCTGCGTATAGTTTGGTGGCCCACTCGCTTTGGGTCAAGTGACCCTGCTGTGGGAACTTTCCTAAAACGCAAACACCATACGGCGGCCTTCATTGGGTAGATGCCAGATAAGGAGGCAGGTGCAGGAGGAAATTTCCCTGAGTAGGGGAGGGTAAAAGCACCGGCCCCAGAAACGCAAAACGGCGCCCGAAGGCGCCGTTTTGTCTACTGCATCACGCTAAGCGATCAAACGCCCAGTACCGCGTGCTGCACCAGGGTGAGCAACGGTTGTGGGTACACGCCCAGGAAGAACGCGAGCAGGGCGATGGCCAGCAGCATTACGCCGCCTGCCTTCTGTTCCCAATGCAGCTCGGCGTCCACACGGCGCAGGTTTGGCTCGATCAGGTACAGGGTGACCATCACGCGCAGGTAGTAGAACACGCCGATGGCGGAGCCCAATACCAGCGACGCAACCAGCCACCATTCATGCGCTTGAACACCGGTCGCCACGATGTAGAACTTGCCGATAAAGCCTGCGGTCAGCGGGATACCTGCCAGGGACAGCATCATCACGGTGAGTACGGCGGTCAGGTACGGACGGCGCCAGAACAGGCCGCGGTATTCGTACAGGGCGTCGGCGTCACGGCCTTTGAATGGCGAGGACATCAGCGTGATCACGCCGAATGCGCCGAGGCTGGTGATCACGTAGGTGACCAGGTACACGCCCATGGCTTCCACGGCCAGGCCTTTGCTCGCCACCAGGGCGATCAGCAGGTAGCCGAAGTGGGCGATGGACGAATAACCCAGCAGACGCTTGAGGTTGTTCTGGGTCAGCGCCAGCAGGTTACCGAACAGGATCGACGCAATGGCGATCACGGTCAGCACGTCGCTCAGCACGCCGGTGTTGGCCGCAGGCGAGATCTGGAACAGACGCACCATCACCGCAAACACGGCCACTTTCGACGCGGTCGCCAGGAACGCAGCCACTGGCGCCGGGGCGCCTTCGTACACGTCCGGGGTCCACAAGTGGAACGGCACCAGGGACAGCTTGAACGCCAGGCCGATCAGCATCATGGCCAGGCCCAGTTGGGCAATCGGCGCAGGCATGCTGGTCGCCGCCAATGCGTGGCCGATGCCGGTGAAGCTCAGGCTGCCGGCTTCTGCGTAGAGCAGGGCCATACCGAACAACAGGAACGCGGAACCGGCGGCCGACAGCACCATGTACTTGATGCCGGCTTCCAGGGAGCGCTTGTTGAAGAAGGCGTAGGCCACCAGGCCGTAGGTCGGGATCGACAGCAGTTCCAGGCCGATGAACAAGCCGGCCAGGTGCTGAGCGCTGACCAGCACGATACCGCCGGCCGCAGCCAGCAGGATCAGCAGGTACAGCTCTTCCTTGTTGCCCGGGTAGCCGGTGCCGCCTTCGCCAAGGTAGGCGTGGGCGAGGGTGACGCAGGCCAGGGTCGCGACCAGGATCAACGCGATGTACAACAGCGCGAAGTCATCGACCATCATCAGTGGCGTGACCGCCAGTGGTGCGACCTTGAGGGCCGGAATGATCGACAGCAGGGCCAGGTTGAGACCGGCACACGACAGCAGGAACGTTTGCGAGTGATTGCGGCGCCAGGCGATTGCCAGCATCACCACCACGATGGTGAGGCTGGTAATCAGCAGCGGCGCAAGCGCGATAAAGTGTTGGATCGTAAATTCCATAGCGCTCTTACCGGGCCGAAGCGAGTTGAGAGAAGGCGGTGCCGAACCACTGCTGCACGCCATGCATCGTCGCGGCAGAAGTGTCCAGGAACGGTTGCGGGTACACGCCGATGTAGATCAGCAGTACCGCAAGGCCGAGCACCATGATCAGTTCGCGCGCATCCATCCCTTGCAGGACGGTGTCGGACTTGGCCGGGCCGAAGTAGGCGCGGTGGATCATGATCAGCGAGTAGACCGAACCAAACACCAGGCCGGAGGTAGCAATCGCACTGATCCACGGTGTTTGCACGAAGGCACCCATCAGGATCAGGAACTCGCCGATGAAGTTACCGGTACCCGGCAAGCCCAGCGACGCGGCGGCAAAGAACAGGCTGATCGCCGGCAGGTAAGCGATGCGCGACCACACGCCACCCATTTCCCGCATGTCACGGGTGTGCAGGCGTTCGTACAGCTGGCCACTCAGGATAAACAGTGCAGCGGCCGAGACACCGTGGGCCAACATCTGGATCACGGCGCCTTGCAATGCCAACTGGCTGCCGGAGTAGATGCCGATCAGTACGAAGCCCATGTGGGAAACGGACGAGAAGGCAATCAGACGCTTGATGTCGGTTTGTGCGAAGGCCAGGAACGCGCCGTAGAAGATCCCGATCAGACCCAGGGTCATGGCGATCGGCGCGAACTCGGCCGAGGCATTCGGGAACAGCGGCAGGGCGAAACGCAACAGGCCGTAGGCGGCGGTCTTCAAGAGGATACCGGCCAAGTCCACGGAACCGGCGGTCGGTGCCTGTGCGTGGGCATCCGGCAGCCAGGAGTGGAACGGCACCACCGGCAGCTTCACCGCGAACGCGATGAAGAAGCCCAGCATCAGGATGTACTCGGTGGTCAGGGACATCTTGGTTTTCAACAGGTCGGCGTAGTTGAACGTAATCACGCCCGTGCTGTTGAAGTTGACCAGTACCAGACCCAGGATCGCCACCAACATGATCAGGCCGGAAGCCTGGGTGAAGATGAAGAACTTGGTCGCCGCGTAGATCCGGGTTTTCTTGCCGTCCGAAGAACTGTGACCCCAGAGCGCGATGAGGAAGTACATCGGCACCAGCATCATTTCCCAGAAGAAGAAGAACATGAACAGGTCGAGGGCGAGGAACACGCCGACAACGCCGCCCAGGATCCACATCAGGTTCAGGTGGAAGAAGCCCACGTGACGCTGGATCTCTTTCCAGGAGCAGAGTACCGAGAGGATACCCAGCAGGCCGGTCAGCAGAATCATCAACAGCGACAGGCCGTCGAGGGCCAGGTGCACGTTGATGCCGAAGCGCTGGATCCACACGTGCTTGAACTCAAGCGCGAAGGTTGGATCGGCACCCGGTGCCGGAGCAAATGAATAGTCGCCATGGGCCCACAGCCAGAGGCCGAGTGCGAGTTCCAGGGACATGGTCAGCAACGCAATCCAGCGGGGCAGGGTGGCGCCGAAGCGTTCACCCATCCAGCAGAGCAGGCCGCCGATAAAGGGGATCAGGATTAGCCAGGGCAGAATCATGACAGGCTCGTTTCCTTTCGCAAGTTCGCAAAGATCGCAATGTTCATAGTCAAACCGCTACCACAACGATGGCGCCGATCACCAGCACGGCACCTGCCGCCATGGAAGCTGCATACCAACGCAATTGGCCCGTCTCGCTGCGACTCAGGGCGGTGTGACCGGCCTTGGCGGCACGCGGGATCAAACCGATGGTCTGGTCGAGCGGGTCTTTACGCAGTACATGGCTGATGGCGAGGTAAGGCTTGACGAACAGTTTGTCGTAGAGCCAATCGAAGCCCCAGGCAGCAAACCACCAGGCCGACAGGAAACGACCAATGCCACTGTTGGCAACGGCCGTCACGAAGCGACGTTTGCCGAGGAACAGCAGGGCCGCCAGCAGGATACCCGCGATGGCGATGGCGCCCGAGGCGATTTCCAAGCTGTGCTTGGCCGCGCCGCCAGCATGGCCAGCGCTTTCCGGCAGTACACCGGCCAGGGGTGGGGTGATCAGTGCGCCGATGAAGGTCGACAGGATGATCAGTACCGACAAAGGCAACCAATGCGAAATGCCGTGGCCTGCGTGTGCTTCGGTCTTGGCTTCACCGTGGAAGGTGATGAAGATCAGGCGGAAGGTGTACAGCGAGGTCATGAACGCACCCACCAGGCCTGCGTACAGCAGGTTCTGGTTACCGCTGGCAAAGGCTTCCCAGAGGATTTCGTCTTTCGAGTAGAAACCGGCGGTCACGAGCGGCAGGGCTGCGAGGGCGGCACCACCGACGATGAAGCTGGCGTAGGCCAGTGGCAGTTTCTTCCACAGGCCGCCCATCTTGAAGATGTTCTGCTCGTGGTGGCAGGCAACAATCACCGCACCGGACGCAAGGAACAGCAGGGCCTTGAAGAAGGCGTGGGTCATCAGGTGGAAGATCGCCGCGTCCCAGGCACCCACGCCCAGGGCCAGGAACATGTAGCCGATCTGGCTCATGGTCGAGTAGGCGAGGATACGCTTGATGTCGGTTTGGACCAGCGCGGCAAAGCCGGCCAGTACCAGGGTCACGCCGCCCACTACGCCCACCAGGTGCAGGATATCCGGCGCCAGGGTGAACAGGCCGTGGGTACGCGCGATCAGGTAGACACCCGCAGTCACCATGGTTGCCGCGTGAATCAGTGCGGAAACCGGGGTAGGGCCGGCCATCGCGTCCGCCAGCCAGGTTTGCAGCGGCAGTTGCGCGGATTTACCGACAGCGCCGCCCAGCAGCATCAGGGTGGCCAGGGTGATCCAGAAGTCGCCGACCTGGAATTTCTGCGGTGCCAGCACCAGCAGTTCCTGGATGTTCAGCGTGCCCACCTGTTGGAACAGGATGAACAGGCCGATGGCCATGAACACGTCGCCGATACGCGTGACGATAAACGCCTTGAGTGCCGCGTTACCGTTGTTGCGGTTGCTGTAGTAGAAACCGATCAACAGGTACGAGCACAGGCCCACGCCTTCCCAGCCGAAGTACAGGAACAACAGGTTATCGCCGAGCACCAGGAACAGCATGCTGGCGATAAACAGGTTGGTGTACGAGAAGAAGCGCGAATAGCCCGCTTCACCGCGCATGTACCAGGACGCGAACAGGTGGATCAGGAAGCCCACGCCCACCACCACGCCAAGCATGGTGATCGACAGGCCGTCGACATAGAGGGCGAAGTTGGGCTTGAAGCCCTCCACCGACATCCACTGCCACAGCACCAGGGTGTAGTGACCGCCTTCCGGCGGCGCCACGTTGAATTGCCAGATGACGTAGGCGGCCACGATGGCCGACAGGCCAATGGAACCCACACCGATCAGGGCAGAAAGGTTTTCCGACCAGCGTCCGCGAGAGAACGACAGCAGCAGGAAACCGATCAGGGGGAATACGAAAGTCAGAAAGATCATGTTCATCCGCGCATCTCACTGGCAGCGTCGATATCAAGCGTGTGGAAGCGACGATACAGTTGCAGCAGGATCGCCAGGCCGATACTGGCCTCGGCGGCTGCCAGGCTGATCACCAGGATGAACATGACTTGTCCATCCGGCTGGCCCCAACGTGCGCCTGCCACGATGAACGCCAGTGCTGCGGCGTTCATCATGATTTCCAGGCTCATCAACACGAACAAAATGTTACGGCGAACCATCAGGCCGACCAGGCCAAGGCAGAACAGGATGCCGGCGACCGCCAGACCATGCTCCAAAGGGATAGCAGGCATCGTCATTGCTCCTTGGCTTCGTTGCGGCCCAAGTGGAAGGCAGTGATGGCTGCGGCGAGCAGCAGCATCGAAGCCAGTTCGACCACCAGCAGGTACGGGCCGAACAAGCTGATGCCCACGGCCTTGGCGTCTACGGTGGTGTGGCCGATGGCCTGGCCGCTCTGGTGAGCGAACAGCACATACAGCAGTTCAGCCAGCAGCAGCGCTGCGAGGATGACTGGGCCGAGCCAGATGCCGGGCTTGAGCCAGACGCGTTCCTGGGCGACCGAAGCCGGACCGAGGTTGAGCATCATCACCACAAACACGAACAGCACCATGATGGCGCCGGCGTAGGCGATCACTTCCAGCACACCGGCGAACGGCGCGCCGAGTGCAAAAAAGGTCATGGCCACGGCGATCAGCGAAATGATCAGGTAGAGCAGGGCGTGCACAGGATTGGTGTTGGTGATCACGCGAAGCGTGGACACCACTGCAATACCGGACGCGAAATAGAAAGCGAATTCCATCTTTCTTCCTTAAGGCAGCAAGCTCTTCACGTTGATCGGCTCGGCTTCGTTTTGTGCGGCGCCTTTCGGCTTACCAGCAACGGCCATACCTGCAACACGATAGAAGTTGTAATCAGGGTTTTTACCGGGACCAGAGATCAGCAGATCTTCTTTCTCGTACACCAGGTCCTGACGTTTGAACTCGGCCATCTCGAAATCCGGTGTCAGCTGGATCGCGGTGGTCGGGCAAGCTTCCTCGCAGAGGCCGCAGAAAATGCAGCGCGAGAAGTTGATGCGGAAGAAGTCCGGGTACCAGCGACCGTCTTCGGTTTCAGCTTTCTGCAGGGAGATGCAACCCACCGGGCATGCCACGGCGCACAGGTTGCAGGCAACGCAACGCTCTTCGCCATCGGGGTCACGGGTCAGCACGATGCGGCCGCGATAGCGCGGCGGCAGGTACACCGCTTCTTCCGGGTATTGCAGGGTGTCGCGTTTGCGGAAGCCGTGACCGAACACCATCACCAGGCTTCGCAACTGGGTACCGGTACCCTTAACGATGTCGCCAATATATTTGAACATGGGTCAAATCCTCACTGAACCGCGGCCGCTGGCGTGTTCAACAACACAACGGCAGCCGTCACCAGCAAATTGATCAGGGTCAGTGGCAGGCAGAAGCGCCAGCTGAAATCCATCACCTGGTCGTATCGTGGACGCGGAATGGAAGCGCGCAGCAGGATAAACAACATGATGAAGAACGCGGTCTTCAGGAAGAACCAGAAGAACGCCAACTGCGGCAGGATGCCGAATGGACCGTGCCAGCCGCCGAAGAACAGCGTGACCAGCAGGGCCGAGATCAAGATGATGCCGATGTATTCACCGACGAAGAACATGCCCCATTTCATACCGGCGTATTCAATGTGGTAACCGTCGGCCAGTTCCTGTTCCGCTTCCGGCTGGTCGAACGGGTGACGGTGAGTCACGGCGACGCCAGCGATGAAGAAGGTACAGAAGCCAAAGAACTGCGGAATGATGAACCACAGGTTCTGCGCCTGGTACTCAACGATGTCGCGCATGTTGAACGAGCCGACCTGCACCACGATGCCCATCAGCGCGAGGCCCATGAAGACTTCGTAGGACACGGTCTGGGCCGAAGCCCGCAAGCTGCCCAGCAGGGCAAACTTGTTGTTACTCGACCAACCCGCGAACAGCACCGCGTAGACCGACAAGCCGGCCATGGCGAAGAAGAACAGCAAGCCGATGTTCAGGTCCGCCACGCCCCAGGTCGGGGTGATCGGGATGACCGCGAAGGCGATCAGCAAGGCGCTCATGGCCACGACCGGTGCCAGGGTGAAGATCACCTTGTCGGCAAACGGCGGGGTCCAGTCTTCCTTGAAGAACATTTTCAGCATGTCGGCAGCGATCTGGAACATGCCGAATGGGCCAACGCGGTTCGGACCGTAACGGTCCTGCCACCAGCCCAAGAGGCGACGTTCGACGAAGCTGAGCAGAGCGCCCGCGACAACCACGGCCAACAGGATCACGATGGCCTTGACCACCGAGATGATCACGTCAATCACTTCAGGCGTGAACCAAGTCATTGCGCTGCCTCCTGCAGACCGTCAACGGTTTTGCCAAAGATCGCCGCTGGAATACCGGCGATGCCTTTCGGCAGGGCAACCATGCCAGCACCCAGCTCTTCGTTGATGCGCAGCGGCAGGCGCAGGGTCTGGCCAGCCACGTTCAGGCTGAGCAGGGCACCGTCGTTGACGCCCAGGCGATCGGCTTCGGACTTGGCCAGGGCCACGTAGGCTTCTGGAATGCGCTCTTGTACCGGCGCGGCCTTGGAAGAGGTCTCTTCGCTGCCAAACAGGTGGAAGAACGGCACAACCTGCCAGGTGCCCGGGGCCGGGTTGAACGGACGCGGTACGGCGGCGAACCAGTTCAGCGAGTCACCGGTGCTTTCGATCAGGCGGGTGCCCGGGTCGCCAGCGCGGATGTGACCACCGACTTCGTCCTGGAACTTGTTCCAGGCCTGCGGCGAGTTCCAGCCCGGCGACCAGGCAAATGGCACCTGCTGACGTGGCTCGACCGAACCCGAGTAACCTTCCATCGAGAAGTTGAACGCGGTGTCCGGGTCTTGCGGCGTACGCGGTTCGTGCACGCTGATGTTGGCGCGCATGGCGGTACGACCGGAGTAACGCAGCGGCTCACGGGCGAGTTTCATGCCCTTGATGCGGAACGCGGCGGATGGTGCGGCGTCGACGATACGTGCCAGCTGCGGCGCGCTTGCGGCGGTGGCAGCGGTGACGTGGTCGAGCTGGGTCCAGTCGATTGGCTGGTTCAGCAGGGTCGCGCGCAAGGCATGCAGCCAGCGCCAGCCTTCATGGACCAGGATGCTGGCGTCCATGTATTTCGGGTCGAACACTTGGAAGAAGCGCTGGGCGCGGCCTTCCTGGCTGACCAGGGTACCGTCGCCTTCGGCGAAGGTAGCGGCTGGCAGCACCAGGTTGGCACGCTCGCTGGTGGCGGTCTTCTGGTGGTCGGCAACGATCAGTACTTTGGCCGCGTCCAGCGCGGCGTCGACCTTGGCCGAATCCGTGCGGGTGTACAGGTCGTTTTCCAGCACGACGATGGCGTCGGCGTTGCCGTCGATCACGGCTTGCAGGGCCGCGTCCAGGGACTCGCCACCGAGCATGGCCAGGCCGAGGCTGTTGGCTTCCGGTACGACCAGGCTGATGGAGCCGTTTTTGTCGCGCAGCTTCAAGGCCTTGGCGATGTTGGCGGCGGCTTCGATCAGCGCCTTGGAACCCAAGGAGGTGCCGGCAATGATCAATGGGCGCTTGGCGGCCAGCAGGGCGTCGGCGATACGCTGGGCCAGTTCAACGGCTTCAGTGTCCAGGCCTTCGACCGCCGGTGCGCTGGCGTCGAGGGCGTGGGCCACGGCAAAACCGATGCGCGCCAGGTCGTCCGGTGCTGCGTGTACGCACTCTTCAGCGATATCGTCGAGCTTGGTTTCAGCAAGGCTTGCAATAAACAGCGGGTTCAGCGCGTGCTGGCCGATGTTTTTCACCGCGGCGTCGAGCCAAGGCTGTACGCGCATGGCGTCGGCCATGTCTTCAGCCTTGCCTTTCACCGACTGGCGCAGCGACAGCGCGATACGCGCAGCGGTCTGGGTCAGGTCTTCACCGAGCACGAAGATCGCGTCGTGGTCTTCGATGTCGCGCATGTTCGGAACGGGCAGCGGGCTGTCGTTCAGCACTTGCAGGACCAGGCGGATGCGCTCCAGTTCACCGGCTTCGATACCGCTGTAGAAGTGCTCAGCGCCGACCAGTTCACGCAACGCGAAGTTGCTTTCGAGGCTGGCGCGTGGCGAACCGATACCGACGATGTTGCGGCCGCGCAGCAGGTCGGCGGCTTTATCCAGCGCCGCGTCGAGGCTCAGCTTGGCGCCATCGGCCAGCAGCGGCTGGCGTGGGCGGTCTTCGCGGTTGACGTAGCCGTAGCCAAAACGGCCACGGTCGCACAGGAAGTACTGGTTGACCGAACCGTTGAAGCGGTTTTCGATGCGACGCAGTTCGCCGTAGCGTTCGCCCGGCGAGATGTTGCAACCGCTGGAGCAGCCATGGCAGATGCTCGGCGAGAACTGCATGTCCCACTTACGGTTGTAGCGCTCGGAGTGGGTCTTGTCGGTGAACACACCGGTCGGGCAGACCTCGGTGAGGTTGCCGGAGAACTCGCTTTCAAGCACGCCGTCTTCAACGCGACCGAAGTACACGTTGTCGTGGGCGCCGAACACGCCGAGGTCGGTGCCGCCGGCGTAGTCTTTATAGAAACGCACGCAGCGATAGCAAGCGATGCAGCGGTTCATCTCGTGGGAAATGAACGGGCCCAGTTGCTGGTTCTGGTGGGTGCGCTTGGTGAAGCGATAACGGCGCTCGTTGTGGCCGGTCATCACCGTCATGTCTTGCAGGTGGCAGTGACCGCCTTCCTCACAGACCGGGCAGTCGTGGGGATGGTTGGTCATCAGCCATTCGACGACACTGGCGCGGAACGCCTTGGATTCTTCATCGTCGATGGAGATCCAGGTGTTGTCGGTGGCTGGCGTCATGCACGACATGACGATACGACCACGGGTGTCGTTCTCGTCGGTGTATTGCTTGACCGCACACTGGCGACAGGCACCGACGCTACCAAGCGCGGGGTGCCAGCAGAAATACGGGATGTCGAGGCCTAGTGAGAGACATGCCTGTAACAGGTTGTCTGCCCCATCGACTTCGAGCGCTTTGCCGTCTACGTGGATAGTGGCCATGGTTCAAAGTTCTTCGTTGGCCCGTTGTCAGCGGGCGTGGCTAATGGAATCTTGTTATTCATGTGCATCTACACAGCCCTAAAGGCGTCAGCACATGAGAAGGCGAAAGGCACGAACCCTTCGCCTTTTAAAGCGTTACGCGCCGACTACGATCGGCCTCGCCAGAGGCGGGACGGCGGCGCTGGTAGGCGCGATGCCGGCTTCGAACTCCGAGCGGAAGTATTTGATTGCGCTGCCCAATGGCTCCACGGCGCCCGGTGCGTGAGCACAGAAGGTCTTGCCTGGGCCAAGGAAGCCGACCAGGCCGAGCAGGGTTTCGATATCACCCTCGCGGCCTTCGCCATTTTCCAGGGCCATCAGCAGCTTCACGCTCCATGGCAGGCCGTCGCGGCAGGGGGTGCAGAAACCGCACGATTCACGTGCGAAGAACTGCTCCATGTTGCGCAGCAACGAAACCATGTTCACCGTGTTGTCGACCGCCATCGCCAGGCCGGTACCCATCCGGGTGCCCACCTTGCCGATGCCGCCGGCATACATTTGCGCGTCGAGGTGCTCAGGCAGCAGGAAACCGGTACCGGCGCCGCCTGGCTGCCAGGCTTTCAAGGTGTAGCCGTCGCGCATGCCGCCGGCGTAGTCCTCGAACAGCTCGCGCGCGGTCACGCCGAATGGCAGCTCCCACAGGCCAGGGTTCTTGACCTTGCCGGAGAAGCCCATGAGCTTGGTGCCCATGTCTTCGCTGCCTTCGCGAGCCAACGATTTGTACCAGTCGACGCCGTCGGCGATGATCGCCGGCACGTTGCACAGGGTTTCCACGTTGTTCACGCAGGTTGGCTTGCCCCACACGCCCACGGCGGCAGGGAAGGGCGGCTTGGAGCGCGGGTTGGCGCGGCGGCCTTCGAGAGAGTTGATCAGTGCGGTTTCTTCACCGCAGATATAACGCCCGGCGCCGGTGTGCACGAACAGTTCGAAGTCGAAACCCGAACCAAGGATGTTCTTGCCCAGCAGGCCCGCTGCCTTGGCTTCCTGCACCGCACGGTTGAGGTGCTTGGCGGCGGTGGTGTATTCGCCACGCAGGAAGATGTAGCCACGGTAGGTTTTCAATGCGCGGGCGCTGATCAGCATGCCTTCGATCAGCAGATGGGGCAGTTGCTCCATCAGCATGCGGTCTTTCCAGGTGTTCGGTTCCATTTCATCCGCGTTGCACAGCAGGTAGCGGATGTTGATGGATTCGTCCTTGGGCATCAGGCCCCACTTAACACCCGTGGGGAAACCTGCACCGCCGCGGCCTTTAAGGCCGGCGTCTTTCACGGTCTGGACGATATCGTCCTGGGCCATGTCGGCGAAGGCTTTGCGCGCAGCGGCGTAACCGTTCTTGGCCTGGTACTCGTCGAGCCATACCGGCTCGCCGTCGTCACGCAGGCGCCAGGTCAGCGGGTGAGTCTCGGCCGAACGCTTGATCAGGTTGGCCGGGCCGAAAGAGGTCAGGGTCATGGGTAGCCCTCGAGCAATTGGGTCACGCCAGCAGGCTGTACGTCACCGAATGTGTCGTCGTCGATCATCAACGCCGGCGCCTTGTCGCAGTTGCCCAGGCAGCACACCGGCAGCAGCGTGAAGCGGCCGTCCGGGGTGGTCTGGCCGAGGCCGATGCCCAGTTTGTTCTGGATCTCGCTGACCACCGACTCGTGGCCACCGATGTAGCAAACCATGCTGTCGCACACGCGAATGATGTGGCGACCCACCGGCTGGCGGAAGATCTGGCTGTAGAACGTCGCCACGCCTTCAACGTCGCTCGCGGGGATGCCAAGGATCTCGCCGATGGCGTAGAGGGCACCGTCAGGCACCCAGCCACGTTCCTTCTGGACGATCTTCAAGGCTTCGATCGACGCCGCGCGCGGGTCTTCGTAGTGATGCAGCTCGTGCTCGATGGCCGAGCGCTCGGTTTCACTCAGGGTGAAACGGTCTGTCTGGATAAGCGTGCTATTCATGCTTAGCGGTCCACGTCGGCCATAACGAAATCGATACTACCCAGGTACGCAATCAAGTCCGCGACCATCTCGCCTTTGATCACCGAAGGGATCTGCTGCAAGTGCGGGAAGCTTGGGGTACGAATCCGGGTGCGGTAGCTCATGGTGCCGCCATCGCTCGTCAGGTAATAACTGTTGATACCCTTGGTCGCTTCAATCATCTGGAAGGATTCGTTGGCCGGCATTACCGGGCCCCACGAAACCTGCAGGAAGTGCGTGATCAGGGTTTCGATGTGCTGCAGCGTGCGCTCTTTCGGCGGCGGCGTGGTCAGCGGGTGATCCGCCTTGTACGGGCCGGCCGGCATGTTGCGCATGCACTGCTCGATGATCTTCAGGCTCTGGCGCATTTCTTCGACGCGCACGATGCAACGGTCGTAGGCATCGCCGTTGGCCGCCAGCGGGACTTCGAATTCGAAGTTCTCGTAGCCGGAGTACGGGCGCGCTTTACGCAGGTCGAAATCGCAGCCGGTCGAACGCAGGCCAGCACCGGTGACGCCCCATTCCAGGGCTTCTTTGGTGTTGTACTGGGCGACGCCGATGGTACGGCCTTTGAGGATGCTGTTGTCCAGCGCTGCCTTTTGGTACTCGTCCAGACGCTTGGGCATCCAGTCGATGAATTCCTTGACCAGGCGCTCCCAGCCATTCGGCAGGTCGTGGGCCACACCGCCGATGCGGTACCAAGCCGGGTGCAGGCGGAAGCCAGTGATGGCTTCGATGACCTTGTAGGCACGCTGACGGTCGGTGAAGGTGAAGAACACCGGGGTCATGGCGCCAACGTCCTGGATATAGGTGCCCAGGAACAGCAGGTGGCTGGTGATCCGGAAGAACTCGGCCATCATGATGCGGATGGTGTCGACGCGGTCCGGTACCTTGATGCCGGCCAGCTTCTCGACCGAGAGCACGTACGGCAGGTTGTTCATCACGCCGCCGAGGTAGTCGATACGGTCGGTGTACGGGATGAAGCTGTGCCACGACTGACGTTCGGCCATCTTCTCGGCACCACGGTGGTGGTAGCCGATGTCCGGCACGCAGTCGACGATTTCTTCGCCGTCCAGTTGCAGGATGATACGGAAGGCACCGTGAGCCGAAGGGTGGTTCGGGCCCAGGTTGAGGAACATGTAGTCCTCGTTGGTGCCGGAGCGTTTCATGCCCCAGTCTTCCGGACGGAAGCGCGCGGCCTCTTCTTCAAGCTGTTGCTTGGCGAGGTTGAGGCTGTACGGGTCGAATTCGGTGGCGCGGGCAGGGAAGTCCTTGCGCAGCGGGTGACCTTCCCAAGTGGGCGGCATCATGATGCGCGTCAGGTGCGGGTGGCCCGGGAAGTCGATACCGAACATGTCCCAGACTTCACGCTCGTACCAGCTGGCGTTCGGCCAGATGCCGGTCACGGTCGGTACGCTCAGGTCGCTTTCGGACAGCGCGACCTTGATCATCACGTCGCTGTTACGTTCGATCGACAGCAGGTGATAGAACACGGTGAAATCGGCGCCGCTCGGCAGGCCTTGACGCTTGGTGCGCAGACGCTCGTCCACGCCATGCAGGTCATAGAGCATGACGTACGGCTTGGGCAGGTTGCGCAGGAAGGTCAGGACTTCGACAAGCTTGGCACGCGCCACCCACAGCACCGGCATACCGGTGCGTGTGGCCTGGGCGGTGAAGGCGTCAGGGCCAAAACGGTTATTGAGTTCGACGACCACATCCTGGTCGTCTGCCTTATAAGGCGGGATGTACAGAGCGCTGCCTGTAGTCATGGTTTTTTATCGCTTTCGGTCAACGTAAAGAATGAAGCCAGGTTTTCGTTCTATAAAAGAAGCGGTGCTGGATCAGACTTCGTCGGGGCTGCGCAGGTTGGTGACTGCGATACGCTGTTCGCGGCGCTGTTCCTTTTGCGACGGCATCTCGGCGCGATACACGCCTTGATCGCCGACGACCCAGGAAAGCGGGCGACGCTCCTTGCCAATCGATTCCTGCAACAGCATCAAGCCTTGCAAGAACGCTTCAGGGCGGGGCGGGCAGCCAGGCACGTAGACGTCCACGGGCAGGAACTTGTCCACCCCTTGAACCACGGAGTAGATGTCGTACATGCCACCGGAGTTGGCGCACGAACCCATGGAGATAACCCACTTTGGTTCGAGCATTTGCTCGTAGAGACGCTGAATGATCGGCGCCATCTTGATAAAGCAGGTACCGGCGATAACCATGAAATCCGCCTGACGCGGCGATGCCCGGATAACTTCGGCGCCAAAGCGCGCGATATCGTGGGGCGCCGTAAAGGCGGTGGTCATTTCCACGTAGCAGCAGGACAGACCGAAGTTGTACGGCCACAGGGAGTTTTTACGCCCCCAGTTGACCGCGCCACTCAGCACGTCTTCCAGCTTGCCCATGTAGATGTTTTTGTGGACTTGATCTTCTAACGGATCGGAAACGGTTTCCCGTTCGCCGATAGGGTACTGATCGTTAGGAGCATCCGGGTCGATCCTGGTGAGATTGTATTGCATCGCCAAAGCCTCATTGTTTCAGCTTCGCTTGCCGCTTACGACGAGCTTCCGGAGCCCAATCAAGGGCGCCCACTCGGAACAAGTAGACAAGGCCTGCCAACAGAATTGCTATGAAAACGAGGGCTTCGACGAATCCGGTCCAGCCGCTTTCGCGGACGGACACAGACCAGGCAAAGAGAAAAAGGGCTTCGATATCGAAGATCACGAACAGCATCGCGACCAGATAGAATTTGGCTGAGAGCCGCAAGCGGGCGCCACCTGTAGGCAGCATGCCGGACTCGAACGGTTCATTCTTGCTGCGGCCCCAGGCTTTTGACCCGAGGAGGCTGGAGACACCGAGCATGAAGGCGCAAAGGCCGACAACACCGAGGAGGAAAATGGCAAAGCCCCAGTTGTGGGCCATGAGTCCTGTCGCTTCGGTCATGCTGGAAATCCTTAACAGAGAGCAAAGGTCTCTGAGCTCGAAAAAGTAACGATGCAGTGACGATATGTCGCACTGCAATCAATCGCGGTGATTTTATGGCTAAACACCGGGCAAGTAAAATTCCTAGGGCGAAATTATTCGGTGGAATAAGCACATAGTGCACCTTCTTGGGGCTGTAGCCCTTATGGGGCGGGCATTAGCGGGCATTTAATCAAATGTGTTTTGTTTAACCGGTAACGAAGTTTTTATGAGTCAAATGATAATGAATATTGTTTGCGTGGGGTTTAAGCGAATGTTTCTCGTGTGGCGCGGGAAGTTGCCGTTACTTGGTTGATTGCGGCTTAGTTGCCGATTGGGATCTTTTAACCGATTGGGCTCTGGCAAATACCGCTCTGGATCAATGTTTTGCACAAAAAGTACCCGGCTCGGTCTCTGTGGGAGCCGGGCTTGCCCGCGATGGCGGTGTGTCAGCAAAAGAATGTGGTGACTGGCACGCCGCCATCGTAGGCAAGCCAGCTCCAACATCTGCTCTGCATTGCGTCAGTCAGATTTTTTCACGCAAAAAAACGCCCCGAACCAGTCGGGGCGTGATTGTTGTGCGGCACTGCGGTTAGCTTTTGAACGGTTACGCAGTGGCCGTGTACTCGATACTTAGTGGAACTGCTCTTCTTCGGTCGAACCGGTCAGCGCGGTCACGGACGAGGAGCCGCCCTGGATCACGGTGGTCATGTCGTCGAAGTAGCCGGTGCCCACTTCCTGCTGGTGCGCCACGAAGGTGTAGCCCTTGGCGGCGTCAGCGAACTCTTGCTCCTGCAGCTTCACGTAGGCGGTCATGTCGTTGCGGGCGTAGTCGTGCGCCAGGTTGAACATGCTGTGCCACATGTTGTGAATGCCGGCCAGGGTGATGAACTGGTGCTTGTAGCCCATGGCGGACAGTTCGCGCTGGAACTTGGCGATGGTCGCGTCGTCCAGGTTTTTCTTCCAGTTGAAGGAAGGCGAGCAGTTGTACGACAGCAGTTGGTCCGGGTATTCCTTCTTGATCGCTTCGGCGAAACGACGGGCTTCGTCCAGGTCCGGCTTGGCGGTTTCGCACCAGATCAGATCGGCGTACGGCGCGTAGGCCAGGCCACGGGCGATCGCCTGGTCGAGACCGGCGCGCACTTTGTAGAAACCTTCCTGGGTACGTTCGCCGGTCACGAATGGCTGGTCGTACGGGTCGCAGTCGGAGGTCAGCAAGTCAGCGGCGTTGGCATCGGTACGCGCCAGGATGATGGTTGGTGTGCCGGCAACGTCAGCGGCCAGGCGGGCAGCGGTCAGCTTCTGTACGGCTTCCTGGGTTGGCACCAGTACCTTGCCGCCCATGTGGCCGCACTTCTTCACCGAAGCCAGTTGGTCTTCGAAGTGCACGCCGGCAGCGCCTGCCTCGATCATGCTCTTCATCAGCTCGTAGGCGTTGAGTACGCCGCCGAAACCGGCTTCAGCGTCAGCCACGATGGGGGCGAAGTAGTCGATGTAGCCTTCGTCGCCCGGACCTTTGCCAGCTTTCCATTGGATCTGGTCGGCACGACGGAACGAGTTGTTGATGCGCTTGACCACGGTTGGAACCGAATCCACCGGGTACAGCGATTGGTCGGGGTACATGGATTCAGCGGAGTTGTTGTCCGCCGCCACTTGCCAGCCGGACAGGTAGATTGCCTGGATACCGGCTTTTACCTGTTGGACTGCCTGGCCACCGGTAAGGGCGCCCATGCAGTTGACGAAATCTTTGTCGGGACGGAAGGAAGGCTTGGCACCTTGGGTGACCAGGTTCCACAGCTTCTCGGCGCCGAGTTTTGCAAAGGTGTGCTCAGGTTGAACCGAGCCACGCAGGCGGACGACGTCAGCAGCGGAATAAGCGCGGGTCACGCCTTTCCAGCGTGGGTTTTCAGCCCAGTCTTTCTCAAGGGCTGCAATTTGCTGTTCGCGTGTCAGTGCCATGGAAGTAAACCTCGTCGCGTCTTCGTGTGGTGGAAAAATCCATTTGCCAGCCCTGCATTCAATGCGTGGGCAGGGCTGCTCGCTGACCAGAAGCTTAGGCGGTCATGTCGGGTCTGGCGGGGAATGCGACGGGATGAACGATTGGCGAGAGGGGGGAGCAGGTAAAGGCAGACCAGGAACAGTCTTCAGGCGTCGTGGGCCCTTAGGTGTTCAGCAGCGTGTAGCCGGGTTACCTGGTTAGCTTCCGTCCCTCGGGACAACTTCGTTCCAGTCGCAACCTCGTCAAACACACCTTGTGGGCGGTACAGACACGAATCGGCTCAGGTGGGTAGCTTAGAGCGGCGATCCGAAGGCCCTTGCCAGGGCCCCTGATTAGCGGGAGCGAGGCCATCATGCCCATGCTTTTTTGGATCGTCAAATGTTTTGTAGTGCTTTTTTTTGAGCACTACATCTTTAGTCTAATACGACTCATCAGTCAGTTTTTGGTGCTTCAGTTCAGGGTGTCGACCTTGACCCGCACCGTTAGGTCGTCGCGGCCCTGAGTAGAGTAGCTGCGGGTTGTAGAGGATTTGTCGGCCTGGGTTTCGCGATTGATGCCAGCCAGGGTAATCCACTCGCCCAACTGCCCGCTGACGGTTGTGTCGGTGCTTTGCACGTTCACTACATCGGGACGTTCCTGGCTCATGCGGTCACGGTTGGTACTGATTGCCAGGTGCACGGTTTCACCGGTGACGCTGGCTGTGACGTAGAAGCCCTGGGTGACGTTGCGGTACTGGGTCTGGTTTTGCAGACGGCCATAGCTGTCTTGCTGGGTGGTAGTGAGCGGTACGCTTTGACCCACCTGGATCAAGGCGGGTACGCCTTCACTGGCCTGGATCTGCTGGATACCGCCGTCGCGGCTGGTGGTGCCGTAGCTGATGATGCGGGTCTGGCTGTCGCCGCTGTTCTGCTGATTGCTTTCGTTGGTGTCGACGGTGATCAGCAAGCGCTTGGCCGGGGTGTCCAGTTGCGAGAGCAGGGCGCGCAAGTCCTGGATCTTGGCGGGGTCGGCCTTAACGATCAGCTGGTTGCCGTAGGCACTGACGGTGCCGTCCTTGCCAATGAAGTTCTGTGCCACAGGCAGTAGGTCGGCGCTGGTGCGGTTGCTCAGGTTGACGACTTCAGTGTCGGCCATGGCCGAGACGCTGGCGGTCAGGAGAAGGGCGGTGAGCAGGGTGCGTAGGGACATGTCCGTGATCTCTGCGAGTCATTTGGGCTTGAGTTTGCCAGTTTGTCGGCCTGGCGTGTAGTGAGCGGGCTTGCCCCGCGCTGGGCTGCGCAGCAGCCCCAATAAAAACGCCGAGTTCTTTCTGGAAGAACTCGGCGTCTGGTTTTAGGACTGCTGCGCAGCCCAGCGCGGGGCAAGCCCGCTCACTACAAGCCAGTGCCCCGGATCAGTCCCCGCGCACCATATCCACATGCGGAATCCCGACTTCAAGAAACTCATCACTGACAATCTTGAAACCCAACCGCTCATAGAACGGCGCCGCATAAACCTGCGCACTCAGAAACTGCCGGGTCTGGCCGCGTTTCTCGGCCTCGCCGATCACCGCTTCCATCAGCTTGTCGCCGACCTTCAGCCCGCGCCAGTCCTTGAGCACCGACACGCGACCAATCTCGCCGCTGGGCAGCAGGCGAGCAGTGCCGATAGGAAAGTCGCCTTCAAATGCAAGAAAGTGCATGGCGCCAGCGTCGTCCGCGTCCCACTCCAGCTCCGGTGGAACCGATTGTTCAGCGATAAACACCGCTTCACGAATGCGCCGAATCTCGTCGATATCCTTTCGCCAGTCCGCGACACGTACGTGAATCTTATTCATCGGCAAATCCCAGGCTGCCTTGCTTGACCAATTCGCACAGCAGGTCGCGACCGTCTTCATCCGCCAGCCATGGGCCGAGGTTTTCAGCATGCAAGGCGTCGGCGGCGCAGATCAGCTTCAACAGCTCGCGCAATTTGCCTGGCAAGTAACGGCTCTGGCCGCTGGCGAACAGCAGCACGTCGTCGTCCACTTCCGACCAGGCCATTCGCGCGCTCGGGTTGCGCACGAGGATCGCGCCGTCTTGCAGGCTGCTGATGAAGTCTTCTTCGCCCACTTCTTCACCGGCCACCAGTTCCGGGTAACGTGGCTCGGTCATGAACTGGCCGAACCAGGTCAGCAGCATGCGCTCGTCGCTCATGTGCTCGGCCAGCAGGCTCTTGAGGCGGTCGAGGGCGTCGCTCTGGATCTGGTGCGGGTCGCTGACGGGTTGGGCGTCTGCGTCGGTGTAACGCTCTTCGTCGGTCAGGTACTGGGCCAGGAAGTCGGTGAAGTGGGTCAGCACTTCAGCAGCGCTTGGCGCGCGGAAGCCGACCGAGTAGGTCATGCAGTCATCTTCGGCAATGCCGAAGTGCGCCAGGCGCGGCGGCAGGTAGAGCATGTCGCCCGGTTCCAGGACCCATTCGGCGCTTTCTTCAAATTCGGCGAGGATACGCAGGTCAGCGTGTTGCAGCAGCGGGCTTTCGGAGCTGCACATCTGGCCGATCTTCCAGTTGCGCTTGCCCTGGGCTTGCAGCAGGAACACATCGTAGTTGTCGAAGTGCGGACCCACGCTGCCACCCGGGGCCGCAAAGCTGATCATCACATCGTCGATGCGCCAGCTCGGCAGAAAGCGGAACTGCTCCAGCAGCTCGGCCACTTCCGGTACGAACTGGTCGACGGCCTGCACCAGCAGGGTCCACTCACGCTCGGGCAGGGTGCTGAAGGCGTCTTCAGCGAACGGGCCGCGACGCAGTTCCCACGGACGCTCGCCGTGTTCGATCACCAGGCGCGATTCGACTTCTTCTTCTAGGGCCAGGCCGGCCAGTTCGTCGGCGTCGATCGGGCTTTCGAAATCAGGAATGGCCTGACGAATCAGCAGCGGTTTTTTCTGCCAATAGTCGCGCAGGAATTCCCGTGCCGTGATGCCGCCCAGAAGTTGAAGAGGGATATCAGGATTCATGTGTAACCTATTGAAAAAATGCACTTTTCAGACTGAAATAAAAACGCCCGGCGCGGCCGGGCGTCTCAAGGGTCTTGCGGTAATCAGATGCGCTTGGCTTGCTCTACAGCGTTGCCGATGTAGTTGGCCGGGGTCAGCAGCTTCAGCTCGGCCTTGGCGGCGGCTGGCATGTCCAGGCCGTCGATGAAAGTTTGCAGTGCTTCGGGGCTGATGCCCTTGCCGCGCGTCAACTCTTTCAGCTTCTCGTAAGGGTTTTCGATGTTGTAGCGGCGCATCACGGTCTGGATTGGCTCGGCCAGGACTTCCCAGCACGCGTCCAGGTCAGCGGCGATCTTCTGCGCGTTGAGCTCAAGCTTGCTGATGCCTTTGAGGCTGGCTTCGTAGGCGATCACGCTGTGAGCGAAGCCCACACCGAGGTTGCGCAGTACGGTGGAGTCGGTCAGGTCGCGCTGCCAGCGGGAGATCGGCAACTTGCTGGCCAGGTGCTGGAACAGGGCGTTGGCGATGCCGAGGTTGCCTTCGGAGTTTTCGAAGTCGATCGGGTTGACCTTGTGCGGCATGGTCGACGAACCGATTTCACCGGCAATGGTGCGCTGCTTGAAGTAGCCCAGGGAGATGTAGCCCCAGATATCGCGATCGAAGTCGATCAGGATGGTGTTGAAGCGCGCAATGGCGTCGAACAGCTCGGCAATGTAGTCGTGCGGTTCGATCTGCGTGGTGTACGGGTTGAAGCCCAGGCCCAGCTCGTCTTCGATGAAGGCGCGGGCGTTGGCTTCCCAGTCGATCTCAGGGTAGGCGGACAAGTGGGCGTTGTAGTTGCCTACGGCGCCATTGATCTTGCCCAGCAGTGGCACGGCTGCGACCTGAGCGATCTGGCGCTCCAGGCGGTACACCACGTTGGCCAGTTCTTTGCCCAAGGTCGTTGGCGATGCCGGCTGGCCGTGGGTGCGCGACAGCATCGGCACATCGGCGAAACGGATAGCCAGTTCGCGGATGGCTTCAGCGGTCTGGCGCATCAGCGGCAGCATGACGTCATCACGGCCTTCGCGCAGCATCAGGGCGTGGGACAGGTTGTTGATGTCCTCGCTGGTGCAGGCAAAGTGGATGAACTCGCTGACCTGGGCCAATTCCGGCAGCTTGGCCGCTTGCTCTTTCAGCAAGTATTCGATGGCTTTGACGTCGTGGTTGGTGGTGCGCTCGATCTCTTTCACACGCTCGGCGTGCTCCAGGGAGAAGTTTTCCGCCAAGGTGTTGAGCACAGCGTTGGCTTGCGCGGAAAACGCCGGCACTTCGCTGATGGCGGGGTGAGCGGCCAGGCGCTGGAGCCAGCGCACTTCAACCAGTACGCGAGCACGGATCAGGCCGTATTCGCTGAAAATAGGGCGCAGGGCCTGGGTTTTGCCGGCGTAGCGGCCGTCAACAGGGGAAACCGCAGTGAGCGAAGAAAGCTGCATGGGGTGTTCTCGGACAGTCGGGCAACGAAATGGGGCGCGTATCATACATGAAAAAATCCGCCGGTCCGTTGCCAACTGACCGGCGTATTACGCGTAACGGCTTGAAAATGAGCGGCTGGTGCGACTTATTCGTTGCGCATCAACGGGTAAAGTTCTTTGAGCAATTTGCGACGGCTGATGACCAACTGCCAACGATGTCCGCCCAACTGGCGCCACAAGCGCGCCGAGCGAATACCGGCCAGAAGCAGGGCGCGGATTTTCGAGGCGTTGTTTGGCTGTTGCAGGTTGCGCATGTCGCCGTGTACCTGGATTCGTTGGCGCAAGGTGCTCAAGGTGTCCTGGTACAGCGCACCGCAGGCGGCAACCACGTTTTCGTGGGCCGGGCCGAAGTGTTCCACTTGGGATTGGATTTGCGGCAGGCGCTTGCCGATGACCTCGAGCATGTCCTCGCGCTTGGCCAGTTGACGCTCAAGGCCGAGCATCGACAGCGCGTAGCGCAACGGCTCGCGCTGCAAGGTGCTGGGGTCGCGCTCAAGGGCGCCGATCAGCGCGCGGTAACCTTCACGCAGCGCGATATCGTCACCCCCGTAGACTTCCAGGGTGTCCTTGGGGTCGCGGATCAGCAGGCTGCCAAGCATGCAGGTCAGTCCGGCTTCGGTGACCTGGCCGGTCTTGGCGATCTTGTCCACCAACACCGCAGCCAGGAAAACCCCGCCCAGCGCGGTCAATTGCTCCTGGGTCGGGCTCATGCGGGGTTGCTCCAGGCTTCGGCCACTTCAATCACGCCGCCGCCCAGGCAGATTTCGCCGTCATAGAACACCACGGACTGGCCAGGGGTGACTGCGCGCTGCGGGTCATCGAACGTCGCACGATAGCCGGTGGCGGTTTTTTCCAGGGTGCAGGGCTGATCGCCCTGGCGATAGCGCACTTTGGCGGTCAGGCGACGCGGGCTGCTCAGGTCGATCGGGTTGACCCAATAGATCTCGGAAGCCAGCAGGGCGCCGGAGAACAGCAATGGATGTTCGTTGCCCTGGCCAACAATCAGCACGTTGTGTTCCAGGTCCTTGACCAGCACGTACCACGGCTCTTCACCGGCGTCTTTCAAGCCGCCAATGCCCAAGCCCTGGCGCTGGCCGATGGTGTGGTACATCAGGCCATGGTGACGGCCGATGACGTCGCCTTCGGTGGTTTTGATTTCACCCGGTTGCGCCGGCAGGTATTGCTTGAGGAAGTCGCTGAAGCGGCGCTCGCCGATAAAGCAGATCCCGGTCGAATCCTTCTTTTTGGCGGTGGCCAGGCCGTGTTTCTCGGCGATCCTGCGTACTTCGGGCTTTTCCAGCTCACCCACCGGGAACAGGGTCTTGGCGATCTGTTCACCGCCAACGGCGTGCAGGAAGTAGCTCTGGTCCTTGTTCGGGTCCAGGCCCTTGAGCAGTTCGGTGCGGCCCTCGATGTCGCGGCGGCGCACGTAGTGGCCAGTGGCGATCAGATCGGCGCCGAGCATCATCGCGTAGTCGAGGAACGCCTTGAACTTGATTTCACGGTTACACAGGATGTCTGGGTTCGGCGTGCGGCCGGCCTTGTATTCGGCCAGGAAGTGCTCGAACACGTTGTCCCAGTATTCGGCGGCAAAGTTGGCGGTGTGCAGCTTGATACCGATCTTGTCGCACACGGCCTGGGCGTCCGCCAGGTCGTCCATGGCGGTGCAATATTCCGTTCCATCGTCTTCTTCCCAGTTCTTCATGAACAGGCCTTCCACCTCATAACCCTGCTCCATGAGCAGAACGGCGGAAACGGAAGAATCCACGCCGCCGGACATGCCGACGATGACGCGCTTCTTTTGGGTGTCAGAAGGGGCTGGATCACGCATAGGTTTCAACGGGTGTCTTGAAAAAGGACGCGATTCTATCAGGCCCGAGCCTTCAAGGCTAAAGAGAAGGGCGGATCAATTCGAGACTGTGGCGCTGGCCGGCCAGATAATCGTCGATACAGCGGATGATCAGCTCGCTGCGCCAGCTGTCGCGCAGGGCCATCAGCTCGTCACGGGTCAGCCAGCGGGCGCGGATGATGCCTTCGTCGAGTTGATAGTCCGGGTGGTGTTTCAGGGCTTTGGCGGTAAAGCAGACTCGCTGGTAGGTCACGCCATTGCTGGGGGCGGTGTACAGGTAGATGCCGACGAGGCTGGTGGCTTCGACGTCCCAGCCGGTTTCTTCAAGGGTTTCGCGTACGGCGGCCTCGATCAGGGTTTCATGCGGGTCGAGGTGGCCGGCGGGTTGGTTGAGTACGGCGCGGCCGCCCTTGAGTTCTTCGACCATCAGGAAGCGGCCGTTGTCTTCGACGAGGGTAGCGACGGTGATGTGGGGTTGCCAGGTCATGGGAGTTCTCGATGAATCAGAGGGGCAAACGCGCATCATACAGGGGCGCCCGCCGAGCGCCCCTGTTGTTTACTTCGCGGCCTTGGTGATGGCGTCGAAGGCGACCATGTCGTCAATGACTTCACCGCCGGTGGCTTTGGTTTGCGCTTGCCACACGACGATCACCACTTTTTTGCTAGGGTTGATGTAGATGAACTGGCCGAAAATGCCTGCAGCCGTGAAGGCTTTGTCGGCCTTGGAGGCGTCGGTCCATGCGGGCCACCACATGGAGGCAAAATCACCGTACGCGGGATCGGTGCCGGTGGTGGCGCTGGCAAAGCTCATCCAGTCCTTGGGCAACACTTGCTTGTCGCCGGCCTTGCCGCCGCTGAGTACGAATTGTCCGAACCGCCCGTAATCTTCCAGCGTTGCGCTGATGCCGCTACCGCCCACTTCATTGCCGTTAGGGCCATCGAGCCACCAGTTGGCGTCGGTTTGCATGCCGTACGGCGCCCAGATCTTCTCACTCAGGTACTGCGCCAGCGGCTTGCCCACTGCGGCGCTGACCAGTTGTCCCAAGACTTGGGTTTCGCCGGTGCTGTAGTTGGTTCGGGTCCCAGGAGGCGCGGCGCTGGGCAGGCTGGCCATGAATTTGAGCGCGGAGCCGGGTACTTGCTCGGTTTGCAGCTTGAGCATCATGCGGCGGTCTGATGTGGGGTCAGCATACTTTTCGCTCCATTTGACCCCGGAGCGCATCGCCAGGACCTGACGTACCGTGGCCTGGTCATAACCGCTGCCAGCCAGTGCGGGCAGGTAGCGGGTCACTTTGTCATCAAGGCTTTTGATCGAGCCATCCTGCAGTGCAGCGCCGACGAGGGTCGAGGTAATGGATTTGGCCACTGACATCGACATCCAGCGGGTAGCCGGTGTGTTGCCTTTTTCGTAGCGTTCAGTAACGACTTGACCGTCCTTGATCACTAGCAGGCCTGTTACCCGGTTCAGGGTGACATAGTCATCGAGGCTGTAGCGTTTGCCTTCGTAGTCGAATGTGACCGGGCTCAGTGGTTGGCTGCTGCGCGGCAGTGGAAACGGGTGGCCGCCGGCGGGAATGGTGCGCACCGGGAATAAGCGGTCGATGTTGCGGAAGGTGCTGACAGCTGCGTCGGGGCTTAGTTTGCCGTCGTACATCGTCTGCACGTCGCCAATCGGCTCCTGTGCGTGGGGATAGGGCGGCGAATGGGTTGCGCAGGCGGTCAGCAGTGCGATCGCTGAAGCCCAGGCCAGCGCTTGGAAGTGAGCTCTTTGCATGGAAACTTCCCTATGTATGGTTTTCTGAATGGCTTGAACCAAAACCCAAAGCAAGTCCTGCGCCCATTCTCCAAAAAAAACGCAAAAAAAATCCGGGACCCTTTCGGGTTCCGGATTTTCCTGCTGTGTGAAGATCAGCCCGCAATCGTCACATCAGCGACACCGTGAAGCATCACACCAGCGCAGCAATCGCCGCATTGAGCGTGTTGCTCGGACGCATGGCCTTGCTGGTCAGCTCTGGGCTCGGCGCGTAGTAGCCGCCGATGTCCACTGGCTTGCCCTGTACGGCGTTGAGTTCGGCAACGATGGTTGCTTCGTTCGCGGTCAGGGTTTTTGCCAATTCGCCAAACTGCGCTTGCAGTGCAGTGTCTTCGGTCTGAGCGGCCAGGGCTTGAGCCCAGTACAGCGCCAGGTAGAAGTGGCTGCCGCGGTTGTCGATGTTGCCGACTTTGCGCGATGGCGACTTGTTGTTGTCGAGGAACTGGCCGGTGGCCTGGTCCAGGGTCTTGGACAGTACCAGGGCTTTCGGGTTGTTGTACGTCACACCCAAATGCTCAAGGGAGGCGGCCAGGGCCAGGAACTCGCCCAGGGAGTCCCAACGCAGGAAGTTCTCTTCGACCAGTTGCTGCACGTGTTTCGGAGCCGAACCGCCAGCGCCGGTTTCGAACAGGCCACCGCCGTTCATCAGCGGCACGATGGACAGCATCTTGGCGCTGGTGCCCAGTTCCATGATCGGGAACAGGTCGGTCAGGTAGTCACGCAGCACGTTACCCGTCACCGAGATGGTGTCCAGGCCCTTGCGGGTGCGCTCCAGGGTGAACTTCATCGCGTCGACGGGCGACATGATGCGGATGTCCAGGCCTTCGGTGTTGTGGTCTTTCAGGTAAGCCTGAACTTTCTCGACCACGACACCATCGTGTGCACGCTGTGGGTCCAGCCAGAAAATGGCCGGGGTGTTGCTGGCGCGGGCACGGTTGACGGCCAGTTTGACCCAGTCCTGGATCGGCGCGTCTTTGGTCTGGCACATGCGGAAGATGTCGCCGGCTTCGACTTTCTGTTCCATCAGCAGGCTGCCCTTGCTGTCGGTGACGCGGACTACGCCGTCAGCCTTGATCTGGAACGTCTTGTCGTGGGAGCCGTACTCTTCGGCTTTCTTGGCCATCAGGCCAACGTTTGGCACGCTGCCCATGGTGGTTGGGTCGAACGCGCCATTGGCCTTGCAGTCTTCGATGACGGCTTGGTAAATGGTGGCGTAGCAGCGATCCGGAATCACAGCCTTGGTGTCGTGCAGCTGGCCGTCGGTGCCCCACATTTTGCCGGAGTCACGGATCATGGCAGGCATCGAGGCGTCGACGATGACGTCGCTCGGCACGTGCAGGTTGGTGATGCCTTTGTCGGAGTTGACCATCGCCAGGGCAGGGCGAGCGGCGTAGACCGTCTGGATGTCAGCTTCGATCTGCGCTTGCTGGTCAGCCGGCAGGGCCTTGATGCGTGCGTACAGGTCGCCGATGCCGTTGTTCAGGTTGAAGCCGATCTGCTCCAGCACGGTCGCGTGCTTGGCCAGGGCGTCTTTATAGAACTCGGCAACGATCTGGCCGAACATGATCGGGTCGGAGACCTTCATCATGGTGGCTTTCAGGTGAACCGACAGCAGCACGCCTTGTTTCTTGGCGTCTTCGATTTCAGCGGCGATGAACGAACGCAGGGCTTTTTTGCTCAGTACGGCGGTGTCGATGATTTCGCCAGCCTGTACCGAGGTTTTTTCCTTCAGGACGGTCGCAGTGCCGTCTTGAGCGATCAGCTCGATCTTGACGGCATCAGCGCCTTCGATCTGTACGGCTTTTTCGCTGCCGTAGAAGTCGCCACTGTTCATGTGCGCAATGTGCGACTTGGAGTCGGCAGCCCAGGCGCCCATTTTGTGCGGGTGCTTGCGTGCATAGTTCTTGACCGACAGCGGTGCGCGGCGGTCGGAGTTGCCTTCGCGCAGTACCGGGTTCACGGCGCTGCCCTTGACCTTGTCGTAACGTGCACGGGTTTCTTTTTCCGCGTCGGTGGTTACGGTTTCCGGGTAGTCCGGCAGGGCGTAGCCCTGGGCCTGCAGTTCCTTGATCGCGGCTTGCAGCTGCGGGGTCGAGGCGCTGATGTTAGGCAGCTTGATGATGTTGGCTTCAGGCGTAACGGCCAGGTCGCCCAGTTCGGCGAGGTGGTCCGGGATAGCCTTTGCGCCCAGTTGCTCGGGGAAGCTTGCGAGGATACGCGCGGCGAGGGAGATGTCGCGGGTTTCCACGGCAATATCAGCGGAAGCGGTGAAGGCCTCTACGATAGGCAGCAGTGAATAGGTGGCGAGTGCCGGGGCTTCGTCGGTGAAGGTATAGATGATCTTCGAGCGGGTGGGCATATTCGGATTAACTCTCTTCTTTGCTGAAAGCGTGCGCAGAAACTCGAGATGCGCCGGGTGGAGCGCGTTCGTTCAAAGTCATCCATGAGCGAAATGTCGAGGTTTCTTCGCGGTGATGTTGGGTTGCATCAGTCGAGCGTCAAGCGGGTGGACTATTGTAATAGTCCTGCTTTGCGAGCCGGGGGCATCTGTTCTAGAGCGGTCGGCTGTCGTGACTCTTTGGTCAGCGGCGGCATTATACATAGGTCGCTATGCTTACGCCGAGCCTTCATACAAAAGGTGTGTCGTCCATTGGTCTAAAGGTCGCAGGTGTCGGGTTACGCCTAAAGTCGCACGATGTGCTCAAGATTGGCGCTTTTCCCTTTGCTTTCAGGCTTGTAGGCGACAATTTATGCTGTTTTCGGGGCAAATGAGCATGGCGCGAGGTTTCAGTCGCCATTTATCTGGAGTAGGCTCGAACGCAGCCAGATGTTCAATCCATAGATGGAGTTCAGCATGGGATACAAGAAGATTCAGGTTCCGGCAGTCGGCGACAAAATCACCGTCAATGCAGACCATTCTCTCAATGTTCCTGACCAACCGATCATCCCTTACATCGAGGGTGACGGTATCGGCGTCGACATCAGCCCGGTGATGATCAAGGTGGTCGACGCAGCTGTTGAAAAGGCTTACGGCGGCAAGCGCAAAATCTCGTGGATGGAGGTTTACGCCGGTGAGAAGGCGACCCAGGTCTACGATCAGGATACCTGGCTGCCCCAGGAAACCCTGGATGCGGTCAAGGATTACGTGGTGTCCATCAAGGGGCCGCTGACCACGCCGGTGGGTGGCGGCATCCGTTCGCTGAACGTGGCCCTGCGTCAGCAGCTCGACCTTTACGTGTGCCTGCGCCCGGTGCGCTGGTTCGAAGGCGTGCCCAGCCCGGTCAAGAAACCAGGCGATGTGGACATGACCATCTTCCGTGAAAACTCCGAAGACATTTACGCCGGGATCGAATGGAAGGCCGGTTCGCCCGAAGCGATCAAGGTGATCAAGTTCCTGAAGGAAGAAATGGGTGTGACCAAGATCCGTTTCGACCAGGATTGCGGGATTGGCATCAAGCCGGTGTCGCTGGAGGGCACCAAGCGCCTGGCGCGCAAGGCCCTGCAATATGTGGTGGATAATGACCGCGATTCGCTGACTATCGTGCACAAAGGCAACATCATGAAGTTCACCGAAGGGGCCTTCAAGGAGTGGGCCTACGAAGTGGCGGCGGAAGAGTTCGGCGCGACGCTGCTCGATGGTGGGCCGTGGATGCAGTTCAAGAGCCCGAAGACCGGCAAGAATGTAGTGGTCAAGGATGCGATTGCCGACGCGATGCTCCAGCAAATCCTGCTTCGTCCGGCTGAGTATGACGTGATCGCCACCCTCAACCTGAACGGTGACTACCTGTCTGATGCCCTGGCCGCGGAAGTGGGCGGTATCGGTATCGCGCCGGGGGCCAACTTGTCCGACACTGTGGCGATGTTCGAGGCAACCCATGGTACTGCGCCTAAATATGCAGGCAAGGACCAGGTCAACCCAGGTTCGTTGATTCTGTCGGCAGAGATGATGTTGCGCCACATGGGCTGGACCGAGGCGGCGGATTTGATCATCAAGGGCACCAACGGTGCGATTTCGGCCAAGACCGTGACTTATGACTTCCATCGCTTGATGGAGGGCGCCAAGTTGCTGTCTTCGTCGGCCTTCGGCGATGCGTTGATTTCGCATATGTAAGACAGAAACACAAAAAGCCAGCCACCCTCGTGAATCGGAGTGGCTGGCTTTTTTATGGAAGTTTGCTCAGTGGCTGATCAGGCCAGTTGCGTTTTTGGTTTTTGAGCTGGTTCTGTTTTAACGGTGCCGATGCAGATTGATGCTTTGATTTTCACAGCGTGCTTGCCTTTGGGGCCTTGAATAATCTCAAAATCGACGCCCTGGCCCGCTTTCAGGGTTTTGTATCCTTCCATGTCGATCGCTGAGTAATGCGCAAAAAGGTCTTCATCCTTGCCTTCTTCAATGATGAAGCCGAACCCCTTGGCATTGTTGAACCACTTGACCTTACCAGTTGCCATACCCATATCCCTCTGCACCAGACTCCATCACTGGAGTATCATCCAGTTTATCCGTCCTAACCCGAATAAATAAGGTTGACTGCGCGGACCTTTTTTACCCACTGTGGGTTCTATTGGTTGTAACACCGATTTGCCGATAGTCAAGGCGACCCGTTGGTCAGAGTTGAAATTCTGACAGGTCGCCCCCACCACTGTATTTGAACCACTGACGAACCTTTCTTTCCATGCATGCAAACAGCCAGATTCGACTAACATTCAATCAGGATCGACCGGATCAGGAACATGATGACGACGGTTCTGCAGGCATTGCTGTTCAAGAGGCCAAGCCTGCTTTACAGGCGCCGCCGATGTACAAGGTGGTTTTGTTCAATGATGACTACACACCGATGGATTTCGTCGTCGAAGTGCTCGAGGTGTTTTTTAACCTGAACCGCGAGTTGGCGACCAAGGTAATGCTGGCCGTTCACACAGAAGGACGGGCAGTATGTGGAGTGTTTACCCGCGACATCGCCGAGACAAAGGCCATGCAGGTCAACCAGTACGCCAGGGAAAGCCAGCATCCGCTACTCTGTGAAATCGAGAAGGACGGTTAACGCCGACCACTTGGGTATGAGGTGAAGCTATGTTAAACCGCGAGCTCGAAGTCACCCTCAATCTTGCCTTCAAGGAGGCCCGTTCGAAGCGTCATGAATTCATGACCGTCGAGCACCTGCTGCTGGCACTTTTGGATAACGAAGCTGCCGCCACCGTTCTGCGTGCGTGCGGCGCTAACCTCGACAAACTCAAGCATGACCTGCAGGAGTTTATCGACTCCACGACGCCACTTATTCCCGTCCACGATGAAGACCGTGAAACCCAGCCAACCCTGGGCTTCCAGCGGGTGCTTCAGCGTGCTGTTTTCCACGTGCAGAGCTCCGGTAAGCGTGAAGTCACGGGCGCCAATGTGCTTGTGGCCATTTTCAGCGAGCAGGAAAGCCAGGCAGTGTTCCTGCTGAAACAGCAGAGCGTTGCCCGTATCGATGTCGTCAACTACATCGCCCACGGTATCTCCAAGGTGCCTGGGCACGGCGATCATTCCGAGGGTGAGCAGGAGATGCAGGACGACGAGGGGGGTGAGTCTTCTTCTTCGGGCAATCCACTGGATGCCTATGCCAGCAACCTCAATGAACTGGCGCGCCAGGGGCGGATCGATCCGCTGGTGGGGCGTGAGCTTGAAGTTGAGCGCGTCGCGCAGATCCTTGCGCGTCGTCGCAAGAACAACCCGTTGCTGGTGGGTGAGGCGGGCGTGGGTAAAACCGCGATCGCCGAAGGCCTGGCCAAGCGCATCGTGGATAACCAGGTGCCGGACCTGCTGGCCAACAGCGTCGTCTACTCCCTTGATCTCGGCGCTTTGCTCGCCGGGACCAAGTACCGGGGCGATTTCGAGAAGCGCTTCAAGGCGTTGCTCGGCGAGCTGAAAAAACGCCCGCAGGCCATCCTGTTCATCGACGAGATCCACACGATCATTGGTGCCGGTGCGGCCTCCGGTGGGGTGATGGACGCCTCCAACCTGCTCAAGCCGTTGTTGTCCTCGGGTGATATCCGTTGCATCGGCTCGACCACGTTCCAGGAATTTCGCGGCATCTTCGAGAAAGACCGTGCCTTGGCGCGTCGCTTCCAGAAAGTCGATGTGTCCGAGCCTTCGGTGGAAGACACCATCGGCATCCTGCGCGGGCTCAAGGGGCGCTTCGAAGCGCACCACGGTATCGAGTACACCGATGAAGCCTTACGTGCGGCGGCTGAGCTGGCGTCGCGCTACATCAATGACCGGCACATGCCGGACAAGGCCATCGATGTGATTGACGAGGCGGGTGCTTACCAGCGCCTGCAGCCGGTCGAGAAACGCGTAAAACGCATTGACGTGCCTCAAGTCGAGGATATCGTGGCGAAGATTGCGCGGATTCCACCTAAACACGTCAACAGTTCTGATAAGGAACTGCTGCGTAACCTGGAGCGCGACCTCAAGCTCACCGTATTTGGCCAGGACGCGGCCATCGACGCGCTGTCCACTGCGATCAAGCTGTCGCGTGCGGGCCTCAAGTCGCCGGACAAGCCTGTCGGTTCGTTCCTGTTCGCAGGCCCGACCGGCGTCGGCAAGACCGAAGCGGCGCGGCAGTTGGCCAAGGCCATGGGGATCGAGCTGGTGCGCTTCGACATGTCCGAATACATGGAGCGGCACACCGTGTCGCGCCTGATCGGTGCGCCTCCTGGCTATGTCGGTTTCGACCAGGGCGGCCTGTTGACCGAGGCGATCACCAAGCAGCCGCATTGCGTGTTGCTGCTCGATGAAATCGAGAAGGCCCACCCGGAAGTCTTCAACCTGCTGTTGCAGGTGATGGACCACGGGACCCTGACCGACAACAACGGGCGCAAAGCGGACTTCCGCAACGTGATCGTGATCATGACCACCAACGCCGGTGCCGAAACGGCCGCGCGGGCTTCGATTGGCTTCAGTCATCAAGATCACTCTTCTGATGCCATGGAAGTGATCAAGAAGAGCTTTACGCCAGAGTTCCGCAACCGCCTGGATACCATTATCCAGTTTGGTCGCCTCAGCCATGAGGTCATCAAAAGTGTGGTGGACAAGTTCCTCACCGAGCTCCAGGCGCAGTTGGAAGACAAGCGCGTGCAACTGGAGGTTTCGGAAGCGGCGCGCAGCTGGATCGCCGAAGGCGGCTACGATGCGGCAATGGGCGCACGCCCGATGGCGCGTCTGATCCAGGACAAGATCAAGCGGCCGCTGGCCGAAGAGATCCTGTTTGGCGAGCTTTCCGACCATGGTGGCGTGGTGCACATCGATCTGAAGGACGGCGAGCTGACCTTTGACTTCGAAACCACGGCTGAAATGGCCTGATAGCTGACTGCAACAAAGCAAAAGGCGCCGAAAGGCGCCTTTTTGCTGTCTCTGATTGTGCAATGCAGTCTTCAGGTCAATAAAGACCAAATGTGGGAGCTGGCTTAACCAGTATCTGTTAAATCGCACACACACAAAAACGCCCGGCATAACCGGGCGTTTTGTATTGACTTGCTTAGCGAGCGCGGTAAGTGATGCGCCCTTTGCTCAAGTCATAGGGCGTCAGCTCGACGCGCACTTTGTCGCCGGTAAGAATACGAATGTAGTTCTTGCGCATCTTGCCGGAGATATGCGCGGTTACGACGTGCCCATTTTCCAACTCCACACGAAACATGGTGTTGGGCAGGGTGTCGACGACAGTGCCTTCCATTTCGAAGCTGTCTTCTTTCGACATGCAGTAAAGCCCTCGGTATCCAGTGAATGGCCCGGTGCAACTGCGCCAGGCAAAAGCGGCGTGCATTGTGCCCGAAAAAGGGTGTTTAAGCCAAGGGGTTCTAGTTAAGTGTGACCCATCTTTGATTAATCAGCAGTTCAATCGGTCGATATTGGGTCTTGTAATTCATCTTTTTGCAGTTCTTGATCCAGTAGCCGAGGTACACCGCCTCCAGTTCCTGGCGCAGCGCTTCGCCAATTTGCCAGAGGATCGCGAAGCGTCCCAGGCTACGGCGTTCTTCCGCAGGCTCATAAAAGGTATAGACCGCTGAAAGCCCGTTTGGCAGCAAATCGGTCACGGCGACGGCCACCAGGCGGCCGTCCGCACGAAACTCGTAGAAGCGTGAGAAGGGCAGGTCGCGCACCAGGAACGTGGAAAACTGGTCGCGACTGGGCGGGAACATATCGCCGTCGGCGTGGCGTTGCTCGATATAACGCTGGTACAGGTCGAAGTATTCTTCGGTAAAGCGCGGCTTGGCAGGCATCACCGTCAGGTCGGCGTTGCGCTTGAGGATGCGTTTCTGGTTACGGTCCGGCAGAAACTGCGCCACAGGGATGCGTGCCGGCACGCAGGCATTACAGTTCTGGCAATGCGGCCGGTACAAATGATCGCCACTGCGCCGAAAGCCCATTTCCGAGAGATCGGCATACACATGCACGTCCATCGGCTGGCTGGGGTCGAGGAACAGTGTGGTGGCCTGCTCGTCGGGCAGGTAGCTGCAAGAGTGGGGTTGAGTGGCATAAAACTTCAAACGCGCCAACTCGGTCATGATCAACCCTCGGATAAGCTTTGAAATAAGTGTAAGCCAGGAGTGCACAAGTCGCTTAAGAAACCCACGGTCCGGCGTTGGGCTGGTCCAGATGGTCACGCAGGAAACCTGCGAATTCGCTGCGGGATAGGGCGCGGGCACCCAGGCTGTGCAGGTGGTCGTTGGGCATCTGGCAGTCGATCAGCACGAAACCCCAGGCCTGCAATTGGCGGGTCAACGTGGCGAAGCCGAATTTCGAAGCGTTGTCGGCGCGGCTGAACATCGATTCGCCGAAAAACAATTGGCCCATTGCCAGGCCATACAGGCCGCCCACCAGTTCCCCGTCGTCCCAGACCTCTACCGAATGGGCGTAGCCGCGCTGGTGCAGTTCCAGGTAGGCGCTCTGTATGCTTTCAGTGATCCAGGTGCCATCGGCATAGGCGCGCGGTGCGGCGCAGGCCTGGATGACCGCAGCAAAGTCCTGGTCGAAGGTGACACTGTAGCGCTGCTGGCGCAACAGTTTGCCCAGGCTGCGAGACACATGCAGTTCATCGGGGAATATGACGGTGCGTGGGTCAGGCGACCACCAGAGGATCGGCTGGCCCTCCGAGAACCAAGGGAAGCAGCCATGACGGTAGGCTTGCACCAGCCGTTCGGCCGAGAGGTCGCCACCGGCCGCGAGCAGGCCATTGGGCTCGCGCATGGCCTTGGCCAGCGGAGGGAAGGTCAGTGAATCGCGTTGTAACCAGGTCAGCATGGCATCCAGGCTTACGGAAGGGGAGGGGAGTGACAGGTGTGACACCTGCTTGCGCAGTGCTGATTATTGTCGACCTGGCGCCATCGGGCCAGCCCGAATCGGCCTTTCAGGCGTATTAGCGTGAGCAGGTGTTTCTGCAACTCTGTGTCGGGGACGCGGTCGTAATCGGGTCGGTTCGATGCAGGCCATTTGCCAAGCTGGCCTGGATTGATAAAAACAGCTCATAAGCCTTTGTCAGCAAAGACAATGCATGCTCAAATTGAACATGTTGTGAGACGCGATTGGCTAGGCTGCCGGGTGAAGGGCCAGGGCGTGGCATCGCAGTCACAAACCCGTACAATGCGGGCATTGTGGCGCTTTCCTCATTTCATCCAGCAATCGCCCAATGGTAAAAAGTAGATTCAACGACACTCGTTCATTTTTCAGCTGCTCGGATTGGGCAGTATTTGCAGTCATTCAACAGATGGACGCGCTAAAGGCGCAGGAAAAGACCCGTTTTGAAGAAATCCGCCGCAACACCTAAAGCAGCAGTCGTGCCGGCCTGGCGCCAGCACCTGCATTATCGCCTCAAGGAAGGTGCGCTGATCGCTATCGGCGCGCTGTGCCTGTTCCTGATGATGGCCTTGCTCACGTATGGCAAGGACGATCCGGGCTGGAGCCATAACAGCAAGATCGAAGACGTGCAGAACTTCGGCGGCCCTGCCGGTTCCTACAGCGCCGATATCCTGTTTATGGTGCTGGGTTACTTCGCGTATATCTTCCCGTTGCTGCTGGCGATCAAGACCTGGCAGATCTTCCGCCAGCGTCACGAGCCATGGCAGTGGAGCGGTTGGCTGTTTTCGTGGCGCCTGATCGGCCTGGTGTTCCTGGTGCTGTCCGGCGCGGCCCTGGCCCATATCCATTTTCATGCACCGACCGGCCTGCCGGCGGGTGCGGGCGGTGCGCTGGGCGAAAGCCTCGGCGACCTGGCGCGCAAGAGCCTGAATATCCAGGGCAGCACCCTGATGTTTATTGCGCTGTTCCTGTTCGGCCTCACCGTGTTCACCGACCTGTCGTGGTTCAAGGTGATGGACGTGACAGGCAAGATCACCCTCGACCTGCTGGAGTTGTTCCAGGGCGCGGCCAATCGCTGGTGGTCGGCCCGTGTGGACCGCAAACGCATGGTGGCCCAACTGCGTGAGGTGGACACCCGCGTCAACGAGGTGGTGGCCCCGAGCACGCCGGACCGACGCGAACAGGCCAAGGTCAAGGAACGCCTGATCGAACGCGAGCAAGCCCTGAGCAAGCACATGTCGGACCGCGAGAAGCAGGTGCCGCCAGTGATTGCCCCGGCACCGCCCAAGGCCCCCGAGCCCAGCGCTCGCGTGCAAAAAGAGAAACAGGCGCCGTTGTTCGTCGACAGCGCCGTCGAAGGTACCTTGCCGCCGATCTCGATTCTCGACCCGGCCGAAAAGAAACAACTCAATTATTCCCCAGAGTCGCTGGCGGCCGTCGGCCACCTGCTGGAAATCAAGCTCAAGGAATTCGGCGTCGAAGTGACGGTGGACTCGATCCACCCCGGCCCGGTGATTACCCGTTACGAGATCCAGCCGGCTGCGGGCGTCAAGGTCAGCCGTATTTCCAACCTGGCGAAAGACTTGGCCCGTTCCCTGGCCGTGACCAGCGTGCGCGTGGTGGAAGTGATCCCCGGCAAAACCACCGTGGGTATCGAAATCCCCAACGAAGACCGCCAGATCGTGCGCTTCTCCGAAGTCCTGTCGACGCCGGAATACGATAACTTCAAATCGCCGGTCACCCTGGCCCTGGGTCACGACATCGGCGGCAAGCCGGTAATCACTGACCTGGCGAAAATGCCTCATCTGCTGGTTGCGGGTACCACCGGTTCCGGTAAGTCGGTGGGCGTGAACGCGATGATCCTGTCGATCCTGTTCAAGTCCGGCCCGGATGACGCCAAGCTGATCATGATCGACCCGAAGATGTTGGAATTGTCGATCTACGAGGGCATCCCGCACCTGCTGTGCCCTGTGGTCACTGACATGAAGGACGCCGCCAACGCGTTGCGTTGGAGCGTTGCCGAGATGGAGCGCCGCTACAAGTTGATGGCGAAGATGGGCGTACGTAACCTGTCGGGCTTCAACGCCAAGGTCAAGGAAGCCCAGGACGCCGGCACACCGCTGGCCGACCCGCTGTACAAGCGCGAAAGCATCCACGACGAAGCGCCGCTGCTGACCAAGCTGCCGACCATCGTGGTGGTGGTCGACGAATTTGCCGACATGATGATGATCGTCGGCAAGAAGGTCGAAGAACTCATCGCACGTATCGCCCAGAAAGCTCGGGCGGCCGGTATCCACTTGATCCTCGCGACCCAGCGTCCGTCGGTGGACGTGATCACCGGCCTGATCAAGGCCAACATCCCGACGCGCATGGCGTTCCAGGTGTCGAGCAAGATCGACTCGCGGACCATCATCGACCAGGGCGGCGCCGAGCAACTGCTGGGCCACGGTGACATGCTCTACATGCCGCCAGGCACCAGCCTGCCGATCCGGGTGCACGGCGCGTTTGTTTCCGACGATGAAGTACACCGCGTGGTGGAAGCCTGGAAACTGCGCGGCGCGCCGGAATACAACGACGACATCCTCGCAGGCGTTGAAGAAGCCGGCAGTGGCTTCGACGGCGGCAGCAGTGGCGACGATGATGCCGAGACCGACGCGCTGTACGACGAAGCCGTGGCCTTCGTGCTGGAAAGCCGTCGCGCGTCGATTTCTGCCGTGCAACGCAAACTCAAGATTGGCTACAACCGCGCCGCCCGCATGATCGAATCCATGGAAAATGCCGGCGTCGTCACCGCAATGAACACCAACGGCTCGCGCGAAGTCATTGCCCCCGGGCAGATGCGCGACTGACCCCGTGCCGCGTGGCAGCACGCGGCGCGCCCTGACTACTCAATGAGGACTCCCATGCGTCTTATCCGCATGCTGTTGTTGCCGGCACTGGCCCTGACCGCTGTTTCGGCTCACGCTGACCCGGCTTCCGTCGCCAGCCTGAAGAACCTGTTGGACAAATCCCAAACGCTGACTGCGCGCTTTTCCCAGCTGACCCTGGATGCCGGCGGCACCCAGTTGCAGGAAACTGCAGGCGAAATGGCCGTGCAGCGCCCGGGCCTGTTCTACTGGCATACGGAAGGCAAGGCTGAGCAGACCATCGTGTCCGATGGCCAGAAGGTCACCCTGTGGGACCCGGACCTGGAACAGGCGACCATCAAGAAGCTCGACCCGCGCCTGAACCAGACCCCGGCGCTGTTGCTGTCGGGCGATGTGTCGAAAATCAACGACAGCTTCGACATCACGTCCAAGCAAACCAGCAACGTCATTGAGTTCACCCTCAAGCCGAAATCCAAGGACACCCTGTTTGACACACTGTCCCTGTCGTTTGGCAACGGCGTGATCAATAACATGCGCCTGGTCGACAGCGTCGGCCAACGCACCGATATCCTGTTCTCCGGGGTCAAGGCCAACCAGCCGGTGCCGGCGTCCAAGTTCAAGTTCGACATCCCCAAGGGTGCCGATGTGATCCAGGAATAAATCCCCCAGAGGTTTCAAACGCTGCCCATGGACCTGTTTCGAAGTGACCCGATTGCCCAGCCCCTGGCCGCGCGCTTGCGCTCGACCAATCTGGATGAGTACGTCGGTCAGGAACACCTGCTCGCGCGCGGCAAGCCCCTGCGCGAAGCCTTGGAGCAGGGCGCACTGCATTCGATGATCTTCTGGGGGCCGCCGGGCGTGGGTAAAACCACCCTGGCGCGGCTGCTGGCGAAGGTCTCGGATGCACACTTCGAAACGGTCTCGGCGGTGCTCGCCGGGGTTAAGGAGATCCGCCAGGCGGTGGAAGTCGCCAAGCAGCAGGCCGGGCAATACGGCAAGCGCACCATCCTGTTTGTCGATGAAGTGCATCGCTTCAACAAATCGCAGCAGGATGCGTTCCTGCCCTATGTGGAAGACGGCACGCTGATCTTTATCGGTGCCACCACCGAGAACCCTTCTTTTGAATTGAACAACGCCTTGCTTTCGCGGGCGCGCGTCTATGTGCTGAAAAGCCTGGACGAGGCGGCGATGCGAAAGCTGTTGCAGCGTGCGTTAAGCGAAGACAAGGGCCTGGGCAAGCGCCAGCTGAGTCTCAGCGATGAAGGCTTCAAGATACTGATGAGCGCCGCCGACGGTGACGGGCGCCGCTTTCTCAACCTGCTGGAAAACGCCTCGGACCTCGCCGAAGACGGCAATGAAATTGGCGTCGACCTCCTGCAAAGCCTGCTCGGCGATACGCGTCGGCGCTTCGACAAGGGCGGCGAAGCCTTCTACGACCAGATATCGGCGCTGCACAAATCCGTACGCGGTTCCAACCCGGACGGCGCGCTGTACTGGTTCGCGCGCATGATCGACGGCGGCTGCGACCCGCTTTACCTTGCCCGCCGCGTGGTGCGCATGGCCAGCGAAGACATCGGCAACGCCGACCCGCGTGCGCTGAGCCTGTGCCTGGCGGCGTGGGAAGTTCAGGAGCGCCTGGGCAGCCCGGAAGGCGAATTGGCAGTGGCCCAGGCCATTACCTATTTGGCCTGCGCACCTAAAAGCAACGCGGTGTACATGGGCTTCAAGTCCGCGCTGCGCGCCGCGGCCGAACACGGTTCCCTGGAAGTGCCGCTGCACCTGCGCAACGCGCCGACCAAGCTGATGAAACAACTGGGTTACGGCGATGAATACCGTTATGCCCACGATGAACCGGACGCCTATGCTGCCGGTGAAGATTACTTCCCCGACGACCTTGAGCCACAACCGTTCTACCAGCCGGTGCCCCGTGGCCTGGAGCTGAAGATCGGTGAAAAGCTCAATCACCTCGCCCAACTCGATCGACTCAGCCCAAAACAGCGGAGAAAGTAGTGCTCAAGACGATTCTTGCCGTGTCCGCAGCCGGCATCGCTGGTACATTATTGCGTTTCGCCACTAGCACCTGGGTCAGCGCCAACTGGCCGAAGCATTTTTATGCGGCGACCCTGGCGGTCAACCTGGTGGGCTGTTTGATCATCGGGCTGTTGTACGGCTGGTTCCTGCTGCGCCCGGAAGTACCGATTGAAATTCGGGCTGGCTTGATTGTCGGCTTTGTAGGCGGTCTGACGACCTTTTCATCCTTTTCACTGGATACGCTGCGCCTGCTGGAAAGCGGGCAGGCCCTGGTCGCCTTCGGGTACCTGGGCATCAGCGTGTTCGGCGGGCTGCTCGCCACCTGGGCTGGCCTGTCCTTGACCAAACTTTGATAAACGAGAGACCGACATGCTCGATTCCAAACTGTTACGTAGCAACCTTCAGGACGTAGCGGACCGCCTGGCATCCCGTGGCTTTGCCTTGGATGTCGCGCGCATCGAAGCGCTGGAAGAACAGCGCAAGACCGTCCAGACCCGCACCGAAGCACTGCAGGCTGAGCGTAATGCGCGTTCCAAATCCATCGGTCAGGCCAAGCAGCGCGGCGAAGACATCGCGCCGCTGATGGCGGATGTCGAGCGCATGGGCACCGAGCTGTCCGACGGCAAAGTCGAGCTGGACAAGATTCAGACCGAGCTGGATTCGATCCTGCTGGGCATCCCTAACGTGCCGCATGAGTCTGTGCCGATTGGCGAAGACGAAGACGGCAACGTCGAAGTGCGCCGTTGGGGCACGCCAAAAGCCTTTGATTTCGAGATCAAGGACCACGTTGCCCTGGGCGAGTTGACCGGCGGCCTGGATTTTGAAACTGCCGCCAAGATGTCCGGCGCACGCTTTGCCTTGCTGCGCGGCCCGATCGCGCGCATGCACCGTGCCCTGGCGCAGTTCATGATCAACCTGCACACCGCCGAGCATGGTTACGAAGAAGCCTACACCCCTTACCTGGTGCAGGCGCCGGCGCTGATGGGCACCAGCCAGCTGCCGAAGTTCGAGGAAGAGCTGTTCAAGATCAGCCGCGACGGTGACGCCGATCTGTACCTGATCCCGACCGCCGAAGTGTCGCTGACCAACATCGTGGCGGGCGAGATCCTCGACGCCAAGCAACTGCCGTTGAAGTTCGTGGCTCACAGCCCGTGCTTCCGCAGCGAAGCCGGTGCATCGGGTCGTGACACTCGCGGCATGATCCGCCAGCACCAGTTCGACAAGGTCGAGATGGTGCAGGTCGTCGAGCCGTCGACGTCCATGGAAGCCCTGGAAGGCCTGACCGCCAACGCCGAACGCGTCCTGCAACTGCTGGAGCTGCCGTATCGCGTGCTGGCGCTGTGCACGGGCGACATGGGTTTCAGCGCCGTGAAGACCTACGACCTCGAAGTGTGGGTGCCGAGCCAGGATAAATACCGCGAGATTTCGTCGTGCTCCAACTGCGGTGATTTCCAGGCGCGTCGTATGCAAGCGCGTTTCCGTAACCCGGAAACCGGCAAGCCGGAGCTGGTCCACACCCTCAACGGTTCGGGCCTGGCCGTAGGCCGTACGCTGGTGGCGGTGCTGGAAAACTACCAACAGGCTGACGGTTCGATCCGCGTGCCTGAAGTGCTCAAGCCTTACATGGCTGGCGTCGAGGTCATCCGCTAAATGGAATTTCTGCCGCTGTTTCATAACCTGCGCGGCAGTCGTGTGTTGGTCGTCGGTGGTGGGGAGATTGCCTTGCGCAAATCCCGGCTGCTGGCCGACGCCGGTGCGGTGTTGCGGGTGGTTGCTCCCCAGATCGAAGACCAGTTGCGTGAGCTGGTGCAGGGCAGTGGCGGGGAACTGATGTTGCGCGGTTATCAGGAGGCCGACCTCGACGGTTGCACCCTGATCATCGCGGCAACGGACGACGAGCCGCTGAACGCGCAAGTGTCCAGCGATGCCAAGCGTCGTTGCGTGCCGGTCAATGTGGTGGATGCGCCGGCCTTGTGCAGCGTGATCTTTCCGGCGATTGTCGACCGTTCGCCTTTGGTGATCGCGGTGTCCAGCGGCGGCGATGCGCCGGTGCTAGCGCGCCTGATCCGCGCCAAGCTGGAAACCTGGATTCCTTCCACCTACGGTCAGTTGGCCGGGTTGGCGGCGCGTTTTCGTGCCCAGGTCAAAGGCTTGTACCCGGATGTGCAGCAACGTCGCGCGTTCTGGGAAGAGGTGTTTCAAGGCCCGATTGCCGATCGCCAGCTGGCCGGGCAGGGGGCTGAAGCCGAGCGTTTACTGATCGAAAAGGTCAACGGAGCGCCGCCTTATGCGCCGGGTGAGGTTTACCTGGTGGGCGCAGGACCGGGTGATCCTGACCTGCTGACCTTCCGCGCCCTGCGCCTGATGCAGCAAGCCGATGTGGTGCTGTACGACCGCTTGGTAGCGCCGGCAATTCTCGAGCTGTGCCGCCGTGATGCCGAGCGCGTGTACGTCGGCAAGCGTCGCGCCGACCATGCTGTGCCGCAAGATCAGATCAACCAGCAACTGGTTGACCTGGCCAAGCAAGGCAAACGCGTGCTGCGCCTCAAAGGTGGCGATCCATTCATCTTTGGGCGAGGTGGTGAAGAGATTGAGGAACTGGCAGCCCACGGCATCCCGTTCCAAGTGGTGCCGGGGATCACGGCGGCCAGCGGTTGCGCAGCGTATGCGGGTATTCCGCTGACCCACCGCGACTATGCGCAGTCAGTGCGATTTATCACCGGGCATTTGAAGAACGGGACGTCTGACCTGCCTTGGCAGGATCTGGTCGGGCCATCGCAAACCCTGGTGTTCTACATGGGCTTGATTGGTTTGCCGATCATCTGCGAACAGCTGATCAAGCATGGGCGGGCAGCGGATACCCCCGCAGCCTTGATCCAGCAGGGCACCACGTCCAACCAGCGTGTGTTTACTGGCACGCTGGCCGACTTGCCGCGCATGGTGGCGGAGCATGAAGTGCATGCGCCGACACTGGTGATCGTCGGTGAAGTGGTGATGTTGCGTGAGAAGCTGAAGTGGTTTGAAGGCGCCCAGGCACAGGTTTAAGCCTTAAAAGCATCGCGGGCAAGCCCGCTCCCACAGGGGATTGCATTCCAATGTGGGAGCGGGCTTGCCCGCGATGGTGCTTCAAAGCCAGCTCATAATTCGGATCAGTTCCGGACACCTTTGCCGCTCAAACGCAGCCGATCATGCTGTGCATCAAACACCTGCAACGGCCCCTTCGGCACAACCCCTGTCGGATTGATCGTCCGGTGGCTGGCGTAGTAATGCCCCTTGATATGCTCAAAATCCACCGTCTCAGCCACACCTGGCCACTGATACATCTCCCTCAGCCAATTCGACAGATTCGAATAATCCGCAATCCTGCGCAAATTGCATTTGAAGTGGCTGTAATAGACCGCATCAAAGCGAATCAGCGTGGTGAACAGGCGCACATCGGCTTCGGTCAGGTGCTCACCGGCCAGGTAGCGATGATTGCCTAGATGCTGTTCCAGGTGATCCAGTTCGGCAAACACATCATCAAACGCACTTTCATACGCCCGCTGCGAAGTGGCAAAGCCTGCGCGGTACACGCCGTTGTTCACGGCGGGATAAATGCGCTCGTTCAGCGCGTCAATGGCAGGGCGCAGCGCTTCGGGGTAAAAATCCAGGGTGTTGCCGGTCATCCCGTTGAACGCGCTGTTGAACATGCGGATGATTTCCGCCGATTCATTGTTCACGATGCGCTTCAGCTTTTTGTCCCACAGCACCGGCACGGTGACGCGCCCGGTGTAGTCGGCGGTGTCGGCCGTGTAGCGTTGGTGCATGAAGGCGAAATCGTCGAGCGCGTCGCCGGTCGAGCCGTGGGCCTTGTCGAACGTCCAGCCGTTTTCCAGCATCAACCAACTGACCACGGACACGTCGATCAAGCGTTCGAGGCCCTTGAGCTTGCGCAGGATCAGGGTGCGATGGGCCCACGGGCAGGCGAGGGACACGTAGAGGTGGTAGCGACCGGCCTCGGCCTTGAAGCCGCCTTCGCCGCTCGGGCCTGGCGAACCGTCGGCGGTCACCCAGTTGCGGCGTTGCGCCTGTTCCCGTTGGAATGCGCCGTCTGCGCTACTTTCGTACCACTGGTCTTTCCAGCGTCCTTCAATCAGCAAACCCATGACTGGCTCCTCTGCTATTAAGCGTTGGAGGCCAGTCTAAAGGGCTGAGTTCGATTTAAAAGCGCAAAGACTGCAGGTGAATGATCGATTAAATCGATTTATCCCGCGCGTCCCAGTATTGCTGGGCCACCACGAACGCCTGTTCACGTGAGTGACCCAAGCCGCGCAAGGCCAGGGCCATGGTGGCGATCAGGGCCAGTTGTGGGTAGCTGTCTTCGACATCCCCGCGCCACACGGCCTTCAGGTGTTCGGGTTCCAACGTGGCAGGTTTGACGTGGCGTTGGGCGGAGAGGGCGGGCCATTCCTCGTCCCAGCTTTCGCCACCGGTGGTGCCGTACAAATGGCTGGCCGAGTCGGGGTTGATCTCGATTTCGCCGCCATCGCCCTTCACGACAATCACATTGTCGCCGAGCAAGCCGCTGGCATCGCGGTGCACGCCCTGGTAGCCGGGGTGGAAAATGCTTTGCAGGCCAAGCCGCGCATTCAGCGGGTTGAGCAGGCGCGCCAGGGAATGGATCGGTGAGCGCAGGCCCAGGGTGTTGCGCAGGTCGATCATGCGCTGCAACTGCGGCGCCCAATCGCCCAGTGGGATAAATGCCAGGTTGCCTCGCTCATAGGCGGTCTCCACCTGCTGCCAGTTACGGCACAGCGGAATCTCCAACGCTTCCACTAATTGCTCGGTGTACAGCCGCCCCGCCGTATGCGCGCCGCCGCCGTGCATCAGGATGCGCACGCCATTTTGTGCCAGGCACTTGGCGGCAAGCAGGTACCACGGCAGGTGACGCTTCTTGCCGGCGTAGGTGGGCCAGTCGACATCCACGTTCAGCGCCGGGGCGTTGAGGCGTTCGCGCACGGCTTCGGTGAAGCCGGCGAGTTCTTCCGGGCTTTCTTCCTTGTGGCGCAACAGCATCAAGAAGGCGCCGAGCTGGGTGTCTTCGACTTTTTCGTCGAGCAGCATGCCCATGGCTTCGCGGGCTTCCTCGCGGGTGAGGTTGCGCGCGCCGCGCTTGCCTTTGCCCAGGATGCGCACGAACGGCGCAAACGGGTGCTCGGCAGGGGTTTCAAGGGTCAGCGGGGCAAAGTCGGTCATAAGCAATTCGTCGGCCTGGGCAGGCCCGCCAGCTTGGCGGCGAGTTTGGCGGGAGTGCCGTTGAACAGTTTGTTGAGGTGCAGGCTGTTGCCCTTTTCCGGGCCCAGCTTCAAGGCGGTGTACTTGATCAGCGGGCGGGTGGCGGGCGACAGCTGGAATTCGGCGTAGAACTGGCGCAGCAGCTGGAGGATTTCCCAATGGTCCGGGGTCAGCTCCAGCGTCTCAGTGGCGGCCAGGGCGATTGCCACCTCATCGGACCACTCGTTCAGGTCAACGAGGTAGCCGTCCTTGTCCAGTTCCAGGGTGCGTGCGCCGACGGTCAGGGTGTTCATAGCCAGGTGTTGACCTTGTCGTAGTCGATCGACAACTGCACGAAACCTGGGTAGTCCACGCTGTCGGCCCAGTCCGGCAGAGGCAAATGGCGCGCCTGCATGTCTTCGGCCAGCACAAAGACCTTCACGCCCTTGGTTTGCAGCGCCGGGTTGTGCAGCGCGTAGGCGCCATCGCCGCAGAGCAGGATGGCGTCCTTGGCGCCACAGATGCGCAGGCAGCTGTCGAGGCGGCTATCGGTAAACGGGGAGTGGGAAACCACATGCAGAGTCGACATCAGAGGGTCATCACCTGGTCGTAACGGTCAATCAACTGGGAGATCGCTTCGCTGTCCAGCGGCTGGGCGCTGGCGGGCGGCGCGAGGCCGCGCTCGGCCAGGCTATGGCGGCAGGCAAATACGTCATCGATGCCAAAAAGGCCCAATGCCTGCAAGTTGGCGCTGAGGTCTTTTTGCTGCACGGCCTTGGCATCCTGGTGCGGCGCCAGTTGGAACACGCCGTCATCAAGGAACAGCAGGCCGATCGGTAGATCGAAGGCGCCACCGGCCAGGACGATATCCAAGGCTTCCCGGGCACTCGGCCCGGACCATGGCGCCTGACGGCTGATCACCAACAAGGATTTGGACATGTCACGGCCCTCCAAAGCAGATCAGGCGGTCAGCGGCCTGGGCGGCGTCATGCAACTGACCCAGGCCCGACAGCGCCCACGGTGCATCCAGGTTCACCGCGCTGCGTTGATAGCGCGCGGCTTCCTCCTGGTTAAGCACGCCACGGCGCAAGGCGGCAGCGATGCACACCACACCGTCGAGTTGGTGCTGGCTGACAAACTCACGCCATTGGCGGGCAATGTCTTGCTCATCCTGGGGCGCAACGATGTTATTGGACGCGCTATACACGCCGTCCTGGTAGAAAAACAGCCGCACAATCTCATGCCCGCCGGCCAACGCCGCTTGGGCGAACAGCAGGGCACGGCGCGAAGAGGGCGCGTGGGCGGCGGAAAACAGTGCAATCGCGAACTTCATGGAACACTCTGCAAGCAAACGTGGGGCAATGATAAAGCCGCTGCCACGAAAAAGCCCGCCGTGATCAAAACGGTCACTGTTGGTGACCGTTCCGGCGATTGCCGGTAAGCGCAAGGCTGCCTAGTCTGTGTGCATTCAAAACAAAAATGGAGTGCCCATGTCAGGTCCCTTGGCGTCCCTCAAAGTGTTGGATTTTTCCACCTTGCTGCCGGGCCCGTTTGCATCGTTGATGCTGGCGGACATGGGCGCCGAGGTGCTGCGTATCGAATCGCCCACGCGCCCGGACCTGCTGCGGGTATTACCGCCCCATGATCAGGGTGTTTCGGCGAGCCATGCCTACCTCAATCGCAATAAGCGCAGCCTGGCGCTTGACCTCAAGCAGCCTGAAGCGCTGGAGATCGTGCGGGCGTTGGTCAAGGCGTACGACATCGTGCTCGAACAGTTCCGGCCAGGGGTGATGGAACGTCTGGGCTTGGGGTATGAGGCGTTGAAGGCGATCAACCCAAAGCTGATTTACGTGTCTATCACCGGTTACGGCCAGACCGGGCCCTATAAGGACCGCGCCGGGCACGATATCAATTACCTGGCACTGGCCGGCGTGGCCAGCTACACCGGTCGTGCCGACAGCGGGCCGCTGCCGTTGGGCGTGCAACTGGCGGACGTGGGAGGAGGGTCGCTGCATGCGGTGGTGGGGTTGTTAGCGGCTGTTATCGCCCGACAGCAGAGCGGGGTCGGCCAATACCTGGATGTGAGCATGACCGACTGCTCGTTCAGCCTGAATGCCATGGCCGGCGCGGGTTACCTGGCGTGTGGGGTGGAGCCGGAGTGGGAGAGCCATGTGCTTAACGGCGGGAGTTTCTACGACTATTACCGCTCGCGGGAGGGGCGCTGGATGGCGGTGGGCAGTTTGGAGCCAGGGTTCATGCAACAACTCTGTGAAACGCTGGGACGGCCGGAGTTGGCGGCACAAGGCTTGTCGCCCAGGCCGGAGCAGCAAAAAGCCCTTAAGCAGGCGCTGAAAGTCGAGTTTGAAAAGCGTAGCTTCGAAGAGTTGTGTGAGTTGTTTGCTGGGGTCGACGCCTGTGTCGAACCGGTGCTCAGCCTGAGCGAGGCAGTGGAGCATCCGCAGTTAAAAGCGCGCGAACTGATCAGCCAGGTGCCTCGGGGTGACGGTTCGACCCAGGCGCAACTGGCCTGCCCGTTGAAGTTTTCCGAGGGGGTGCCAGCGCCTCGGCATATCGGAGCTGCAGTGGGGGCGCACAGTGATGAGGTATTGGCGGAGTTGGGGCTTAGTGCTCAGCGGATAAGCGAGCTGCGACAGGCTAAGGTGGTTGGGTAGCCTGAGCTGACGCTATCGCAGGCAAGCCAGCGCCCACATTTGATAGGCGGCGCGGTCAAAGTGTGGGAGCTGGCTTGCCTGCGATGAGGCCCTCACTCCACCCGAGTTTCCCCGGTAAACACCAACGTCTGCCGACACCGCCGACACAAATACCGCCGCCCCTGCGCCACCATACCATGTCGCTGCGACGAAAACGGAAAGTCGCTATCGGCACACGGGCATCGGTAAATATAGCGAGTCACCTGGCGACGCTTCACCTCATACGTGTGGCAACGGTCAGGCGGCAGTTCGTAAACCCCGCGCATGATCAATTGCCATTCCTCGCCATGGGGCTGAATGCGCTCGCCGAACAATTGGTGGGCGATCAGGTGCGCCACTTCGTGGGCCACGGTCTGTTTCAGGAAATGCTGGCTGTTTTCACGGTACAACTGTGGGTTGAAGCGCAGCAGGTTCTCGTGCAAATGCGCGACACCGGCCTTCTGGCCCCGCAGCTTGAGGCTGACCTGGGGGCGTTTGAAGCTTCGTTTGAAAAAGGATTCGGCTTGTTGGAAACAATCTTCGACGCGGGTATTGAGTTGCTCGGGCATGCTGTACATATCTCCAGAGACCCCCAGTATGCCGCAAAGCTGAGTGTTTCCGAATCTGTCAGGCGCCGAATGGTCATGCATAACGCACAAAGCCACCTTGCGGTGGCCTTTCCTACGGTTTAATCGGATCAGTTGGTATAGATCGGCCCTACGCCGAGGCCCCAGACAATCACGGTAAACGCCATGATCGCCACCAGTACCACTAGGCCTACGGCCAGCACCGAGCTGGAAAACAGGAAACCCTCATCCGGGTCGATGTTCATGAAGGTCGGCAGCCCCACGTACAGCAGGTACACCGTGTAGCAAATCGCCGCCGTGCCCACGACCATGCCCAGCCACATATGTGGGTAGAGCGCCGCCAGCCCGCCGATAAACAGCGGCGTGGCGGTGTAGGTGGCAAACGCCACGCAGCGCGCCATGCTGGGGTTGGCGTCGTAGGTACGCGCCATCCAGTGGATGAACGCGCCCATCACCGCCACACCGCCAAGCATGGCGGCGTAGGACATGAGCGTCATCCACAGGGCGCTTTCCTGGGTCAGCATCACTGGCGAGCGGTTGCCGATGACCCAGCCAACCTGGGTGGTACCGATAAAGGCTGATACGGCGGGGATCGCCGCGAGAATCAGTGTGTGAGTGAGGTACATGTGGCTGATGCTTTCTTCTTTATCGCCACGAATTTCCCGCCATTCCTGGTCGGGATGGGTAAAAAGCCCCACGACGTGATGGATCATGCCGGTCACTCCTGTCGTTATTGCCATCGCCCCCCATCGGAGCGCCCACGGGCCAAATGGCCTCAAAGGTCCCGGATAGCTGTGCGACCTCTAGTCGCAGTATAGGAAGAGATGCCCGGAATAACTGTAGGGCCTTTAGAGCAAATTGCGCTGTAAACATTGGGCTTAATCGCGGTGAGGTCTGTCAGGCGCCACTCGGTCGACTGTGGGAGCTGGCTTGCCTGCGATGGCGACCTGTCAGAAACCGATACGTTAACTGGCCCACCGCTATCGCAGGCAAGCCAGCTCCCACATTGGAACTCGGTCGCTCATAACGGTAAAATACCCGGCTTTTCGTCACACACCTCCAGCGGATCCAAGCGCCATGGGCACTCTTACGGTCAACCAGAACAAACTGCAAAAACGCCTGCGTCGCCTGGCCGGTGAAGCGGTCGCCGATTTCAACATGATCGAGGACGGCGACAAGGTCATGGTCTGCCTCTCCGGCGGCAAAGACAGCTACACCTTGCTTGATGTGCTGCTGCACCTGCAAAAGGTCGCGCCGATCACGTTTGAGATCGTTGCCGTCAACATGGACCAGAAACAACCGGGCTTCCCCGAGCATGTGCTGCCGGCCTACCTCAAGGCGTTGGGCGTCGATTACCACATCGTCGAAAAAGACACCTATTCGGTGGTCAAGGAACTGATCCCGGAAGGCAAGACCACCTGCTCGCTGTGCTCGCGCCTGCGCCGTGGCACGCTGTACACCTTCGCCGATGAGATCGGCGCGACCAAGATGGCCCTGGGTCATCATCGCGATGACATCGTCGAAACCTTCTTCCTCAATATGTTCTTCAATGGCTCGCTCAAAGCCATGCCACCCAAGCTGCGCGCCGATGACGGGCGCAACGTGGTAATCCGCCCGCTGGCGTATTGCAACGAGAAGGACATCCAGGCCTACTCCGACCTCAAGCAATTCCCGATCATCCCGTGCAACCTGTGTGGCTCCCAGGAAAACCTGCAGCGCCAGGTGGTCAAGGAGATGCTGCTGGACTGGGAGCGCAAGACGCCCGGTCGCACCGAAAGCATCTTCCGCAGCCTGCAGAACGTGCAGCCGTCGCAGTTGGCCGACCGCAACCTGTTCGACTTCACCAGCCTGAAAATTGATGAGAGCGCCGCTTCGCGCTTCGTTAATGTTGTGAACCTCTGAGCCTATTCAATGCTCTGACACACGGCGCTCGCGGGCGCCGTTTTCAATTCGAATCCCAGGAGAGGGCATGCGCGATTACAAGTGGCTGCACGAATATTGTCTGAACCGCTTCGGTTCGGCGGCCGAGCTGGAAGCCCACCTGCCTGTACCCAAGACCCCGGCGCAGTTACGCAAGATCAGTGATGACCGCTACCTGTCGACATTGGCGCTGCGGGTATTTCGCGCGGGTTTGAAGCACAGCGTGGTAGACGCCAAGTGGCCGGCGTTCGAGCAAGTGTTCTTCGGCTTCGATCCGGAAAAAGTCGTGCTGATGGGCGCCGAACACCTGGAGCGGTTGATGCAGGACACGCGAATCATCCGCCACCTGGGCAAGCTCAAGAGCGTGCCGCGCAATGCGCAGATGATCCTCGACATTGAGCAGGAGAAAGGCAGCTTTGGTGCGTTTGTCGCCGATTGGCCGGTGACCGATATCGTTGGGCTGTGGAAGTACCTGAGCAAGCACGGCCACCAACTGGGCGGGCTGTCAGCGCCGCGCTTTTTGCGCATGGTGGGCAAGGACACGTTTGTGCCGAGTTATGACGTGGTCGCGGCGTTGAACGCGCAGAAAATCGTCGACAAGGCGCCGACCAGCCTGCGCGACCTGGCGGCGGTGCAGGGGGCGTTCAACCAGTGGCATGCCGAGAGCGGCCGGCCGATGTGTCAGTTGTCGATGATGTTGGCCTATACGGTGAATCATTGAGACCGAGGTGAGGCCATCGCAGGCAAGCCAGCTCCCACAGGGGAATGCATTCCAAATGTGGGAGCTGGCTTGCCTGCGATAGCGGACGTCAGGCCGGCAAAGGACCTGCCGCCAACCGCCGATTCAACTGATGCCGCCACCGCACGTACAACAACGCCGTACAAAACACCGCCAGGCTCGCCAGCATCTCCAACACCCCGAACCACTGCCGGTTCGGGTCGTACGCCGCCAGCGCGCCTTTGATGAAATACAGGTTCACCACAAAACACATCCACGAATGCCCGCGCGCGCTGCCTTGCAGCATGCCGGGCGCCAGCACCAGCAGCGGCACCAGTTCGATCAGCAGGATCACCCACGGCCGCGCGCCGTGCAGGTCGGCGACGAACAGGTAGTAAACGCAGAGCAACCCCACCAAGCCCAAAAACGCCAACAGGCTCAGCGTGCGCGCCACCTTGACCCGTGGCGCCAGCCACGCCTGGGAGGGCAGGACCTTAGGCTTCCTGGCCACGGCCGTTCTCCAGCAACCTAGCGGTTTTAGCCAGGCGCAGGCCCAAGGCGCGGCACAGCGTGATTTCGTGTTGATCGAGCATGCGCTTGCCGTCAGGCCCGGCATGGTGGCTGGCGCCATACGGCGTGCCGCCGCCTTGGGTGTCGAGCAATGCCTGTTCGCTGTAGGGCAGGCCGGTGATCAACATGCCGTGGTGCAACAGCGGCAACAGCATCGACATCAGCGTGGTTTCCTGGCCGCCATGCAGGCTGGCGGTGGAGGTAAACACCCCGGCCGGCTTGCCGACGAGGGCGCCGGTGAGCCACAGGTTGCTGGTGCCGTCGATAAAGTACTTGAGCGGCGCGGCCATGTTGCCGAAGCGGGTCGGGCTGCCCAAGGCCAGGCCCGAGCAGTTTTTCAGGTCATCGAGGCTGGCATACAGTGCGCCTTCGTCCGGAATGCTCGGCGCGACGGCTTCGCACTCGGTGGAGATCGCCGGCACGGTGCGCAGTCGGGCCTCCATTGCGCCTTGTTCGATGCCCCGGGCAATGTGCCGGGCCATTTCGCTGACCGAGCCGTTACGGCTGTAGTACAAAACCAGCACATACGGGGCACTCACGGCAGGATCTCCAGCACGTTCTCTGGCGGACGGCCAATGATGGCTTTATCGGTGGTTTCGAGGATCGGGCGTTCCATCAACTTTGGATGCTCGGCGATGGCGGCGATCAATTGCGCTTCGCTGAGGCTGGCGTCGGCCAGGTTGAGGGTCTTGTATTCGTCTTCGCCGGTGCGCAGCAGTTGGCGCGCGCTGATGCCCAGCTTGCCGAGCAATGCTTTCAGCTGCGCGGCGCTCAGCGGGGTTTCGAGGTAGCGCACCACGCTGGGCGTGAGGCCGCGGGCTTCGAGCAATTCCAGCGCACCGCGGGATTTCGAGCAGCGCGGGTTGTGATAAAGCGTCAGATCGGTCATGTGCGGGTCGCATCTTGCGTAAGGTGGCGGGTATTCTACCCGCGCTGCGGCCCGTCCTTAAACCGTAAGAGGCGATAGGTCGCAGTCAACGTTCATTTTTGCGAAGGATTACCCCATGACTAGGCGACTGATCGGTGCATTGGCGATCATCACAACCCTGCTGCTCAGCGGCTGCGGTAATGACTACGGCGTTGACCAGTATGGCCAGAAAGTGGCGGCCGAACGCTTGGACAAACAGTGGCTGGTGGTCAATTACTGGGCCGAATGGTGTGGCCCGTGCCGCACGGAAATTCCTGAACTCAATGCCTTGGCCGAACAGCTGAAGGCTCAGAACGTGGGGGTGTTCGGGGTCAATTTCGACAACGTGCAGGGTGAAGAGCTGAAAGCCGCCAGTGACAAACTGGGCATCAAGTTCACCGTGCTGGCGCAGAACCCGGAGGGGATTTTTGATATCCCGCGCAGCGAAGCGTTGCCGGTGACCTACATCATTGATGACAAGGGCAAGGTGCGCGAGCAGCTGATGGGTGAGCAGACGGCGGAAGGGGTGTTGGCTAAGCTCAAGGCTTTACGCGGCTGATTTGGTAGGCGCTGGCTTGCCTGCGATGCAGGCGACTCAATGTGTCTGTGGTACCGAGTCGATGTGATCGCAGGCAAGCCAGCTCCCACAGAAAAGCCAATCCGCAGTGAAATCAGCCTTCTTCCAGCCACAGGCGAATCGGCTTGCCCTCGGCCGGCCAGAAGCGCGTTTGGTCAATCGGTGAGATATCCCAGCGCTGCACCCCCTGCAGGGCCTGGAAGAAGCGGTGTTCCTGCTCCATCAAGGCTTCGGCGCACAGCTTGCGGGTGCTGCCGATCTTGCCGAAGCTGATCTTGTCGCCTTCGACGGTGTACGGCGCAAACCAGTGGTTGCAACCGCCATTGCCGTAGGCGCGGCCATCGGTGCCGAGGGTGACGGTCAGGTGCGCGTAATCCATCAACGGCCGCTCACCAATCCATTCCACCACGTAGCTATGATCCCGCTTGAGCTTGACCGCGTCCCCGGCGCAACCCGTCAGGGCCGCCCCGAGGGCGGCGAGCAAGAGCAGGCCTCTCATTGCGCGGCCTTTTGGCATTTCGGGCAGCGGTGCTTGTCGCCTTCGCTGGCCCAGCCCAACTCGGCAATGCGCGCGTTGGCGGCCGGTTGCAGGGGTTCTTTGGTCAGCTTGGTTTCCACCGCAAACTCGAACTCCAGCACCGCATCGCAGCTGTCGCAGTTGACCTTCCAGGTGTGAATCTCCAACTCGCCGAATTTCGGCCCCTGGGCCATGGCGACCCATTGGCCGGCCGGGCGGATGGAGTAGCGTGCGTCACCTTCGACGGTAAGGCGCATCGACAGGGTTTTACTGCCACGCAGGGTGACGATCAGCACGTCGCCATGCTTGATCGAACCACCGTTGCCAGTCACCTGGTAACGGCCCGGCACCAGGGCGCGGCATTCGATCAGGGTGTGTTGCGGGCTCAGCAAGCTGAAGCGGAAATCGTGTTCGGCCATGGATCCTCCAAATAGGCGCGGCATCCTATCACGGGTGCTGGCCTATCATGAGCCTGGTATGTGACCGCTGATCATCCTTCGACAAGGTTCTGCGCCCGGCCATCGGCCCATGCGGCAATGTTGGCCAAGGTGGTGCCGGCGATGGCCGCCAGGGCTTCGCGGGTAAGAAATGCCTGGTGCGCGGTGATGATCACATTGGGAAAGGTCAGCAGACGCGCGAGTACGTCGTCTTGCAGGGGCAGGTCGGAGCGGTCCTCGAAAAACAGCTGCGCTTCCTCCTCATACACATCCAGCCCGAGGTAGCCGAGTTGGCCCTCCTTGAGTGCCTCGATCAGCGCCGGGGTGTCGACCAACCCCCCGCGACCGGTGTTGATCAGCATCGCACCCGGCTGCATCTGTGCCAGGGAGCGGGCGTTGATCAAGTGTTTACTGTCGGCGGTCAGCGGGCAGTGCAGGCTGATGATCTGCGCTTGGGCCAGCAACTCAGGCAGGCTCACGTAGCGCGCCCCCAAGGCCAGGACCTGCGGGTTTGGGAAGGGGTCGTAGGCGAGCAGTTGGCAACCGAAACCGGCCATTATCTTGGCGAACGTCGCGCCGATCTGCCCGGTGCCGACCACGCCGACGGTCTTGCCCACCAGGTCGAAACCGGTGAGGCCATGCAGGCTGAAGTCGCCGTCGCGGGTGCGATTGTAGGCGCGATGCAGGCGGCGGTTGAGGGCGAGGATCAGTGCGACCGCATGTTCGGCCACCGCGTGGGGCGAGTAGGCCGGCACGCGCACGATGGTCAGGCCCAGGCGCTTGGCGGCGGCCAGGTCCACATGGTTGTAGCCCGCCGAGCGCAGGGCGATCAACCGCGTACCGCCCTTGGCCAAGTGCTCCAGCACCGCGGCGCTGAGGTCGTCATTGATGAAGGCGCACACCACTTCGTGATGCTCGGCCAGGGCCACGGTGTCGAGGTTGAGCCGTGCAGGCTGGAATTGCAGCGCCAGGCCCGGTGGCAGCGGTTCGCCGAGAAAACTGTCGCGGTCGTAGGTCTGGCTACTGAAAAGAATGACGCGCATTGGAATGCTCTCTGCACTAACTGACTGACTGAATAAATACATAAACCCTGTGGGAGCTGGCTTGCCTGCGATTACGGCCTGTCAGGCGACGGGGGTTTGGAAAGACCCAAAAGTAAGCGGCCAGCGTGGTTGACGGGGCGCCTGAGATTAAGATCAAAAGCAGATCCAAAGCGGAGCATTAGGCATTGACCCTTGCTTCACTCGCCAGCCGGGCAATCGCCATGTCCAGTTCGTCCAGCGCGTGCAGGGCCTTGGCGTCGTCCTGTTTGAGCAGGGTCTCGGCGCGGTGGCAGGCGGCACGCAGTTGCGGTACGCCGCAGTAACGGGTTGCGCCGTGCAGGCGGTGCACACGTTCGATCAGGGCGTTGTTGTCATTGGCTTCGCGGGCGATGGTGATGGCCAGGCGGTCGGCTTCCAGGGAGGCCAGCAACATGGCGAGCATGTCCGCCGCCAGGTCAGCCTTGCCGGCGGCCAGGCGCAGGCCCTCTTCATGGTCGAGCACCGGCAATTTCACGCCAGGGCCGAGGCCGTCCGTTGGGCGTTCCGGGCCTTGGTTACGCAGGGCCAGGCCGGTCCATTTCAACACCACTTGGGCCAGTTGCCGTTCGCTGATGGGTTTGGTCAGGTAGTCGTCCATGCCGCTTTGCAGCAAGGCGCGCTTTTCGTTGGCCATGGCGTGGGCGGTGAGGGCGACCACCGGCAATGGCGTGCCGCTGCGCTCGCTTTCCCACTGGCGGATCGCCTCGGTGCTTTGGCGGCCGTCCATGCCAGGCATTTGCACGTCCATCAGCACCAGGTCGAAAGTGTCCTGTTTCACGGCGTCGACGGCCGCATACCCGCTTTCCACTGCACGCACCCGCGCGCCCATGTCTTCCAGCAGGGTTTGGACCAGCAGCAGGTTCGCCGGGTTGTCATCCACGCACAATACGCGCGGCGCCCGGCTGGACAGCGGCTCGCCCGGTTCGCTGCGCGATGGCCGCGGGCTGATCAGGTCGGACAGCGCGCGGCGCAGCTTGCGCGTACACGCCGGCTTGGCCTGCAATTGGCTATTGGGGTTGGGTACGGACTGGTTGAACAGCATCTGTTCAGTGGTGGGGCACAGCACCAGCACCTTGCAGCCCAGGTGTTCAAGGTCCCATAGATGCTGGTTGAGGCGCTCGGGCGGGATGTCATTGGCGGTTACGCCAAGTACCGCCAGGTCAATCGCCTGATCGGTCTGATGGGCACTGGTGATGCCGTTGGTCAGGCTTTCCAGACTGTTGAACGGGGTAACTTCCAGGCCGCAGTCTTCCAACTGATGTTGCAGCGCCTGGCGCGCCAGTTCATGGTTTTCCAGCACCGCCACGCGACGGCCGAGCAGCGGCGCGCAAGGCAAATCCTCGACATCGTCACGGGTCTTGGGCAGGTTCAGGCTGATCCAGAACTCCGAACCTTCGCCCGGCGTACTGTCGACGCCGATTTCACCGCCCATCTGCTCGATCAGGCGCTTGGAAATCACCAGGCCCAACCCGGTGCCGCCGGGCTGGCGCGACAGTGAGTTATCGGCCTGGCTGAACGCCTGGAACAACGCGCGCACGTCTTGGCTGGACAGGCCGATGCCGGTGTCCTGCACGCTGATGCGCAGTTGCACGCTGTCTTCCTGCTCGTCCTCGATCATCGCCCTGGCCACGATGGTGCCTTCACGGGTGAACTTGATCGCGTTGCTGATCAGGTTGGTCAGGATCTGCTTCAGGCGCAGCGGGTCCCCGACCAGCGCCAGCGGCGTGTCGCGGTAGACGAGGCTGACCAGCTCCAGCTGTTTGGCATGGGCGGCGGGAGCGAGGATGGTCAGGGTGTCCTGCAGCAAGTCGCGCAGGTTGAACGGGATGCTGTCGAGCACCAGCTTGCCGGCTTCGATTTTCGAAAAATCGAGGATCTCGTTGATGATGCCCAGCAGGTTGTCGGCAGACTTTTCGATGGTGCCCAGGTAATCGAGCTGGCGTGGGGTCAGTTCGCTTTTTTGCAGCAGGTGAGTAAAGCCGAGGATACCGTTGAGCGGCGTGCGGATCTCATGGCTCATGTTGGCCAGGAACTCCGACTTGATGCGGCTGGCCTCCAGGGCTTCCTTGCGCGCCAGGTCCAGCTCGATGTTCTGGATCTCGATGGTTTCCAGGTTCTGGCGCACGTCTTCGGTGGCCTGGTCGATGCTGTGTTGCAGTTCTTCCTGGGCGTTCTGCAGGGTCTCGGCCATGCGGTTGATGCCCGACGCGAGCTGGTCCAGCTCCTGGCTGCCCAGCGCAGGCAAGCGGGTTTGCAGGTTGCCGTCCTTGAGTTGGGCCACGGCCTGCTTGATCTGGCCGATTGGCGAGTTGATCGTGCGGCTGATGCGCAAAGCCAATGCCGCGGTGCAGATCAAGCCGATGGCGATCAGCAGCAGGCTGGCGAACAGGCTGCGGTAGCCGCGCAGCAACATGCCGTTGTGGGAGAGTTCCACCTCGACCCAGCCCAGCAGGCGGTCGGCTTCATCCGGGATCAGGTCGCCCGCAAGGTTGCGATGACGACCAAACACCGGCAGCAGGTAGCGGGTGGCGTCATTGCCGGTGCGCTGCAACAAATGGGAACTGTTGCCGATGGGCGCCTGGTTGAGCATAGTCGGGCCCGCATGGGCCAGGGAGATGCGGTCCGGACTGAGGAACGCCACGGTGCGCACGTCCGGCTGCTCCAGGGATTGAGTGGCGATGCGCTCCAGCAGGTCGGTGTTGCGGGCGCTCAGGGCCGGCGCCACCAGCGGAGCCAATTGCTCGGCGATCATTTCGCCGCGTTGCAGCAATTGGGTCTGCAGTTCCGAGAGCTGCATCCAGGTGAAGTAGCCCCCCAGCAACGAGGCCATCAGGCTGGTCGGTAATAAGGTCAGCAACAGTACGCGGCCTTTTATCCCCATTCTTGTCAGCACGCTACTCTCCTGCTACCACATTGATATCTATGATCGGCACGGGCATCCGGCCCGCGCCACCTGCGCAGTGTAGCCATTTGCGCGGCGTGGAATCTTGCAAATTAATGACATACGGCAATCTTGAAGTCATTTGGCGCCCGGTGGCGATTGCCTGCGGCAAGGCAATCTTGAATAATCGGCCATTGAGAATGACTTGCAGATACTAATGAATCCCGCATCAATCGGCCTGCCCAGTATCCTGACCATCGAAGATGACACCCGTGCTGGGCGCCTAGGTCCATGAGTACCTGGGGCGCTGTGGGTTCCAGGTGACCTGGTGCCAGAACGGCCAGCAGGGCCTGCAGATGGCGCGGGACAGTGAGCAAGACCTGGCGCAACTGCGCGAGCGGTTGGGGCGTGAGATCGACGCCATGCAGCGCCTAGTCGAAGACAGCCTGCAACTGGCCTGGCTGGACACCGAGCGCGCGCCGCTGCCCCAGGAGGATATCCAGCTTCAGGCGTTATGGGACATGCTGCGCGAAAACGCGTGTTTTGAAAGCGATTGGCCGGCGTCGCGCCTGCCTTGCCTGCTAGGTACGGAGTGCTGGGTACGGGGCAACCTGAATGCGTTGGCCCAGGCCCTGGAAAACATCCTGCGCAACGCTATTCGCCATTCGCCTGTGGGCGGCGTGGTCAGCCTGGATGGCCGGCGTGAAGGGGATTATTGGCATGTGTGGCTGGAGGATCAGGGCGGCGGGATCGATGACGGGGACCTGGAACGGATCTTCGCGCCCTTTACCCGCCTGGACGGTTCACGCCCCGGCGATGGTGGCTTCGGCCTGGGCTTGAGCATTGCCCGCAACGCCGTGCAACGCCAGGACGGCAGCCTGTGGGCGTAAAACACCGGGCAAGGGCTGCGCGTGCATTTGCGCTTGCGGGCCTGCTAAGCGCGGCGTTGTTTGCGCTTTTTCCACTGATGGGCAACCCACCAGCGCCAATAGCCCATGGTCAGGCAGTAGGCGAGGGCGCCCAGCACCAGTCCCAATACCACTGAACCGAGCAGGAACGGCTGCCACAACGTACTCAGTTGCCCGCTGATCCATTCCCAGGTCAGGTCATCGGGCAGGCTGCGGGGTGGCACGTTCATCAGCCAGGCGCCGGTCATGTAGGTGCAGATAAACACCACCGGCATGGTGATCGGGTTGGTCAGCCACACCAGGCTGACCGCGATGGGCATGTTGCCGCGCACGGTAATCGCCAGGACGGCCGCCAGCAGCATCTGCAAGGGAATCGGGATAAAGGCCGCGAACAAACCTACGGCCATCGCGCGCGCGACCGAGTGCCGGTTGAGGTGCCAGAGGTTCGGGTCATGCAGCAATGTGCCGAGAAACTGTAATGACTTGTGTTCCCTGATACTGCTGGGGTCAGGCATGTACCGTTTGAATAAGCGCCGTGGCATAAGGGGTCCAGGTCAGTTCGAGGGGCAAGTATGCCCGCATTCTATAAACAGAAAATTCAGACTTTGTGACAAAACATCATAGGCAATGTCGGACGCCCGGCTAAGACTGAGTGGATCACTTGAAAGGGATGATTCATGAGGACAGGGATGTTCGCGTTGGCGCTGGGGTTACTGGCCCTGCGTTTTTTACCGGCATTGCCGCCTGCGGGATGGCTGATCGCCTTGCTGGTGCTGGCGTTGATGCTGTTGCCGTTTCGCACTTACCCACTGGCGTTTTTCCTGCTGGGGCTGAGCTGGGCATGCATCAGTGCGCAGTGGGCGCTGGATGATCGCCTCAAGCCGACCCTGGACGGCCAGACACGTTGGGTGGAGGGGCGAGTCATTGGGCTGCCGCAGCAGACGGGCGAAGGGGGGCGTTTCGAATTGGCCGACAGCCGGTCGCGAAATGCCCGGTTGCCCAAACGCATCCGAGTGTCCTGGCGTGGCGGGCCGCCTGTGCACAGCGGTGAGCGCTGGCGCCTGGCAATCACCCTGAAGCGGCCGGCCGGTCTGCTGAATTTTCACGGATTTGACCAGGAAGCCTGGCTGCTCGCCCAACGTATTGGTGCCACCGGCACGGTGAAGGACGGCGAACGTCTGGCTGCGGCGCGCAGCGCCTGGCGGGATGGCGTGCGCCAGCGCTTGATGGCGGTGGATGCCTTTGGTCGGGAAGCAGGCCTGATCGCCCTGGTGCTGGGAGACGGCTCTGGATTGGCCGCCGCTGATTGGCAGGTGCTACAGGACACCGGCACTGTGCATCTGCTGGTTATATCCGGCCAGCACATCGGCATGCTGGCGGGCTTGATCTACGGGTTGATCGCCGGGTTGGCACGTTATGGGCTCTGGCCCCGAACCTGGCCGTGGCTGCCGTGGGCGTGTGGCCTGGCGTTCACGGCCGCGCTGAGTTACGGCTTGCTGGCCGGGTTTGGCGTGCCGGTGCAGCGCGCCTGTGTGATGGTGGGGCTGGTGTTGTTATGGCGGCTGCGCTTCCGGCACCTGGGGCTGTGGTGGCCGTTGCTGTTGGCACTCGATGGGGTGTTGGTCCTGGAGCCGTTGGCCAGTTTACAGTCGGGGTTCTGGTTGTCGTTTGCGGCGGTGGCAGTGCTGATCCTGGCGTTTGGTGGGCGGCTGGGGGCGTGGAGCGTGTGGCAGGCGTGGACCCGCCCCCAGTGGTTGATTGCCGTTGGATTGTTACCTGTCTTGCTGGTGCTGGGGTTGCCCATCAGCCTGAGTGCGCCGCTGGCCAATCTGGTTGCCGTGCCCTGGATCAGCCTGGTGGTGTTACCGCTGGCGTTGCTGGGGACAGCGTTGCTGCCGCTGCCGTTTATAGGGGAGGGAGTGCTATGGCTGGCGGGCGGTGCGTTGGATGGGTTGTTCAAGGGCTTGGCATGGCTTGCCGGACAACTGCCTGCCTGGATTCCGGCCGAGGTACCGCAGCGGTATTGGCTGCTGAGCCTGCTCGGTGCGCTGCTATTGCTATTACCCAAGGGCGTGCCATTTCGTGTGCTGGGCTTGCCGATGCTGTTGCTGGCGGTGTTTCCCCCGCGTGAACTGGTGCCCCATGGGCAAGTGGAGGTGGTGCAGTTGGACGTCGGCCAGGGGCAGTCGCTGATCTTGCGTACTCGCCATCACACCTTGCTCTACGACGCCGGCCCGCGCTCCGGAACCTTTGACCTGGGTGCGCGGGTGGTATTGCCGTCGCTGCAAAAACTCGGGGTAAAGGCGTTAGACATGATGTTGATCAGCCATGCCGATGCGGATCATGCCGGCGGCGCGGGGGCGATTGCCAAGGGGATGCCAATCAAACGCGTGGTGGGCGGGGAAACCGAGGGCCTGCCGGCGTTTCTCGGTACGCAGTCGTGCAACAGTGGCGAGCGATGGACCTGGGACGGTGTGACGTTCGAGCTGTGGCAGTGGCCGGACGCTATCAGTGGCAACCCGAAGTCCTGCGTGTTGCAGGTGCAGGCCAATGGTGAGCGCTTACTGTTGACCGGCGATATCGACCGCGCGGCGGAACAGGCAATGCTCGCCTCACCTCTGGCAGTGCCCACCGATTGGTTGCAGGCGCCACACCATGGCAGTCGCAGTTCTTCGTCCTGGGCGTTTGTGGAACACCTTGCCCCTCGTTCGGTGCTCATTTCACGAGGGCGCAGCAATGCGTTCGGCCATCCGCATCCGCAGGTGATGGCACGCTACCAGCGGTTGGGCAGCCAGGTCTATGACAGCGCCGAGCAGGGCGCCGTGCGCCTGCAACTGGGGGCATTTGCACCACCGGTTGTTGCGCGCAGTCAACGCAGGTTCTGGCGTGAACGGTTACCTTAGGCGCTTGTGGCCGCAGCCGATGGGGTCTGTGGTCGACGAACCTATATGGTAAAGTGGCGCACTTTTTCGAGGGGACATTCACTGTGTGGGAATTGGTCAAATCCGGCGGCTGGATGATGTTGCCGATCATCATGAGTTCTATCGCCGCACTCGGCATCGTCGCCGAACGCCTGTGGACCCTGCGCGCCAGTCGCGTCACCCCCGAGCACCTATTGGGGCAGGTCTGGGCCTGGATCAAGAACAAGCAACTGGACAAGGAAAAACTCAAGGAACTGCGCGCCAACTCCCCGTTGGGTGAAATCCTTGCCGCCGGCCTGGCCAACTCCAAGCATGGTCGCGAGATCATGAAAGAGTGCATCGAGGAGGCTGCCGCCCGTGTCATTCATGAACTGGAGCGCTACATCAATGCCCTCGGCACCATCGCTGCCATGGCGCCGTTGCTCGGTTTGCTGGGGACGGTGCTGGGCATGATCGATATTTTCAGCTCGTTCATGGGCTCCGGCATGACCACCAACGCGGCCGTATTGGCCGGTGGTATCTCCAAGGCGCTGATCACCACGGCAGCGGGCCTGATGGTCGGTATTCCTTCGGTATTCTTCCACCGTTTCCTGCAACGGCGCATCGATGAGCTGGTGGTCGGCATGGAGCAGGAAGCCATCAAGCTGGTGGAAGTCGTGCAGGGTGACCGTGACGTTGATCTGGTTGGGGGCAAAGCGTGAAATTTCGCCGCAAGCAACGGGAAAATGTCGATATCAACCTCGCGTCGCTGATCGACGTGGTGTTTATCCTGCTGCTGTTTTTTGTCGTCACCACCACCTTTACCCGGCAAACCGAGCTGCGCGTTGAACTGCCGGAAGCCGTGAGCGGTTCGCCGGCCGAAGACCAGGAGGTCAAGCAACTGGACATCGCCATCAGCGCCGACGGGGTGTTTTCAGTGAATAACCAGTTGCTCGAAAAGAACGATCTCAACAGCCTGATGGAGGCCTTGCAGAAAGAGTCCGGCGGCGATACCAAGCTGCCGCTGTCGATCAGTGCCGATGGCAAGACCCAGCACCAGGCCGTGATCACTGCCATGGATGCCGCCGGCAAGCTCGGTTTCAGCCACCTGCGCATGACCACCGTTGAGGCAGCGAGCCAACCCTGATGGCCATGTCCGATCGTTTGCTTAAGGCCTGGTACGAGGGCCATCCGGCGCTCACGTTGCTGCGGCCGCTGGAATCCTTGTACCGCCGAGTGGTGCAGCGCAAGCGCGCACGTTTCCTCGCGGGTGAGGGTGAGATCTATCAGTCGCCGGTGCCCGTGGTGGTGGTCGGTAATATCACCGTGGGTGGCACCGGCAAGACCCCGTTGATCCTGTGGTTGATAGAGCACTGCCGACGCAGCGGCTTGCGCGTGGGGGTGGTCAGCAGGGGGTATGGGGCCAAGCCGCCGCAGTTGCCATGGCGGGTTGAAGCCAACCACAGTGCCGAAGTGGCGGGTGACGAACCCTTATTGATCGTGCAGCGCTGCGGCGTACCGTTAGTGATCGACCCCGATCGCAGCCGTGCGGTCAAGGCGCTGCTGGTCAGTGAAACCCTGGACCTGATCCTCTCCGACGATGGCCTGCAGCATTACCGCCTGGCCCGCGACCTTGAATTGGTGCTGATCGACGCCGCCCGTGGCCTGGGCAATCGCCGTTGCCTGCCGGCGGGGCCGTTGCGCGAACCCGTGGAGCGGCTGCAGAGTGTCGATGCGCTGTTGTATAACGGCGCCGCAAGCGACCGAGACGATGGTTTTGCCTTTCGCTTACAGCCTTCCGCACTGGTCAATCTGAAGACCGGCGAGCGCCAGCCGGTCGATCACTTTGCGGCGGGCCAGCAGGTGCATGCGGTCGCCGGTATCGGCAACCCGCAGCGTTTCTTCAACACCCTCGAAACGCTACACTGGCAGCCGATACCCCATGCGTTTGCCGACCACGCGCCGTACAGCGCCGAAGTCCTGAATTTTTCACCGTCATTGCCGCTGGTCATGACCGAAAAGGACGCGGTGAAGTGCCGCGCCTTTGCCCAGCCCGACTGGTGGTACCTTGCGGTGGATGCGCTGCCGTCGCCGGCGTTTGTCGCCTGGTTCGACACGCAGCTGATGCGCCTGTTGCCTGCCCGTCTCTTGCCTTAAATCGCTTCTTTCCAGGAAACACTCATGGACACCAAACTGCTCGATATCCTCGCTTGCCCGATCTGCAAAGGCCCGCTCAAGCTCAGCGCCGATAAAACCGAGCTGATCAGCAAAGGCGCCGGCCTGGCTTACCCGATCCGTGATGGCATCCCGGTAATGCTGGAAAGCGAAGCCCGCACCCTGACCACCGATGAGCGCTTGGATAAATGACCACAGCCTTTACCGTTGTCATTCCCTCCCGCTACGCGTCGACCCGCTTGCCGGGCAAGCCGCTGCAACTAATCGGCGACAAGCCGATGATCCAGTTGGTGTGGGAACAGGCCTGTAAAAGCAGCGCCGAGCGCGTGGTGGTGGCCACCGATGATCCACGCATCATCGAAGCCTGCAAAGGCTTCGGCGCTGAGGCCGTGCTGACTCGCGAAGACCATAACTCCGGCACCGACCGCCTGGCCGAAGTGGCCACGAAACTCGGCCTGGCACCTGATGCCATCGTGGTCAACGTGCAAGGTGACGAGCCGTTGATTCCGCCGAGCGTGATCGACCAAGTGGCCGCCAACCTGGCCGCCCATGGCGAGGCGCGCATGGCGACCCTGGCCGAACCGATTGAAGACATCGACACCTTGTTCAATCCGAACGTGGTGAAAGTGGTCAGCGACATCAATGGCCTGGCGCTGACGTTCAGCCGTTCGACCTTGCCGTGGGCGCGCGATGCTTTCGCCAAGCACCCCGACGTATTGCCGGAAGGCGTGCCGTATCGCCGTCATATCGGCATCTATGCCTACCGTGCCGGTTTCCTGCATGACTTCGTCAGTTGGGGCCCGTGCTGGCTGGAAAACACCGAATCGCTGGAGCAGCTGCGTGCCTTGTGGCACGGCGTGCGCATTCATGTGGGCGATGCGCTGGAAGCGCCGCCGGCGGGTGTCGACACTCCGGAAGACCTTGAGCGCGTCCGTCGCCTGCTGGGGGCCTGATGGAGGTCTTGTTTGTCTGCCTGGGCAATATCTGTCGCTCGCCCACCGCAGAAGGCGTGCTGCGCCATAAATTGCGCGAAGCGGGTTTGGCAGGGCAGGTCGAGGTCGCGTCCGCCGGTACGGGTGAATGGCATATTGGCAACCCACCGGATAAGCGCAGCCAACGTGCGGCGCTGGTGCGCGGCTATGACTTGTCGGCCCAGCGGGCCCAGCAGGTCTCCCGCGCCGACTTTGCGCGCTATGACCTGATCCTGGCCATGGACCACAGCAACCTGCGCAACCTCAAGGCCATGCAGCCGGGCCAGGGCACAGCGGAGCTGGACCTGTTCCTGCGCCGCTACGACGGCGAAGTGGACGAAGTGCCAGACCCTTATTACGAAGGTGAACAAGGCTTCGAGCGGGTCCTGGACCTGATCGAACGCGCCTGTGATTTATTGGTGATCGAATTGAAGGGGCGGTTATGACCTTGCAGGTGCTCTCACAGGTATCGCTCAAGCCCTTCAATAGCTTTGGCATCGACGTACGCGCCCAGTTGTTCGCCGAGGCTCACAGCGACGATGACGTCCGCGAGGCCCTGGCTTATTCAGCCGCACATGCGGTGCCACTGCTGGTGATCGGTGGTGGCAGCAACTTGCTGCTGACCCAGGACATTCCTGCGCTGGTCTTGCGCATGGCGACCCAAGGCATCCGCGTGGTCCACGATGACGGCACGCAGGTGGTGGTCGAGGCGCAAGCGGGCGAAGCCTGGCACCCCTTCGTGCTATGGACCCTGGAACAGGGTTTCTGCGGCCTGGAAAATCTCAGCCTCATCCCCGGTACTGTTGGCGCAGCACCGATGCAGAACATCGGCGCCTACGGCGTGGAGATCAAGGACGTATTCGCCGGGCTGACCGCCCTGGATCGCCACACCGGCGAACTGCGCGAATTCAGCCTGGAAGAATGCAACTTTGCCTACCGTGACAGCCTGTTCAAGCACGAAACCGGCCGCTGGCTGATCCTGCGGGTGCGCTTTGCCCTGAGCCGCACCAGCCACCTGAAACTTGACTACGGCCCGGTGCAGCAGCGCCTGGCGGGGCAGGGGATCACTGAAGCGACGCCGAGTGACGTCAGCCGTGCGATCTGCAGCATCCGCCGCGAAAAACTGCCGGACCCGGCAGAGCTTGGCAATGCGGGAAGCTTCTTCAAGAACCCATTGGTGTCCCAGGTGTTGGCAGCTGAGCTGCAGGCGCTGTACCCGGACCTGGTGGCTTATCCGCAGCCCGATGGGCAGATGAAGCTCGCGGCCGGTTGGCTGATCGACAAGGCTGGCTGGAAAGGCTTTCGTGAGGGGGATGCAGGTGTGCACAAACTGCAGGCGCTGGTGTTGGTCAACTATGGCGGTGCCTCGGGGCACGATATTGCCAACCTGGCTCAGCGGATCCAGCAGGATATTGCGCAGCGTTTCAAGGTTGATCTGGAGATGGAACCCAACAAATACTGAAACCGGCTCTTAACAGCCTAAAAACAAAAATGCCCCGTATCTTTCGATACGGGGCATTTTTATTGCGTTAACTAATCAATCGTCGCGGCTCATGATGCCGAAGATCTGCAACAGGCTGATAAACAGGTTGTAGATCGACACATACAGGCTCACGGTCGCCATGATGTAGTTACGCTCACCGCCGTGGATGATGGCGCTGGTCTGGAACAGGATGCACACCGAGGAGAACAGCACAAAACCCGCGCTGATCGCCAGTTGCAGGCCACTGATCTGGAAGAACATACCTGCAACCACAGCCGCCAGCAGCACAAAGAAGCCTGCGGTGATGAAGCCACCCAGGAAGCTCATGTCCTTACGGGTGATCAGCACGTAGGCCGACAGACCACCAAACACCAGGGCCGTCATGGCAAACGCCGAGCTGACCACTTCCGCACCGCCGGCCATGCCGAGGTAACGGTTGAGGATCGGGCCGAGGATAAAGCCCATGAAACCGGTCAAGGCAAACGCCGACACCAAGCCCCAGGCCGAGTCGCGCAGCTTGTTGGTCAGGAAGAACAGCCCGTAGAAGCCGATCAGCACGACAAAGATGTTCGGGTAGCCGACGCGCATCTGCTGAGCCACAAACGCCATTACGCCGCTGAATGCGAGGGTAAGGGCGAGCAAGCCATAGGTGTTGCGCAACACGCGGCTGACTTCAAGCTGCTCAGCCTGCGCGTTGCCATTCACTGCGTAATTCTGTTCGCGCATGGCGACACTCCTTCGGTTTTGAAACGTTCAGTCGCAAAGATCATAACAGACGCTCTGTAACAAGCGATGCCGAGAGTTTGACAGTGTGTTTCATTCGGGTATTATGGCGCCCGCTGAGACAGGATGGGCTACTATAATCCTGTGATGCACAAGGGAAATTGGCAGAGTGGTTGAATGCACCGGTCTTGAAAACCGGCGAACGTTAATAGCGTTCCCAGGGTTCGAATCCCTGGTTTCCCGCCAAGATTCACACGAAAGCCTCGCGAAAGCGGGGCTTTTGTGTTTTTGGGGTTTGGCAAAGCTATCAGCGTACAGGCTGATAGTTTCCGCATCCTTTCAGGCGGTTTCCGCAACTCGTTGCAAATTGCGGTCAGCGAGTCGGCTTCACGATCTCCCCAACGTGTCGATATACGGTCTCGGTTATCCGCTTGTCTGTGAGTCCCAGGAGCCGGCTTGCATCTCCTAGGTCGAGGATCTCGCTTGCGGCCTTGGGGCGGATGTCGCGGAACTGGAACTTTCGAATGCTGGCTGCCAACACTCATCAATACAGGTCGACGTGGGCGTGTGCCGAACGGTGCGCAGGATCGCCAAGCACTGTACGAAAGAGCTCTGAAGGTGCTGCCATGATGCCCGTGAATTGCCTAGCGTCGATCCTGCTGGCGATGGTGGTCAGCGCTGGTGGAACTTGGCGCGTACAGGATTGGCGTTATAGGGAAAAGCTGGCTGGCATTGGCGAGGCCCAAGCGCTTGCTATCACCGAGGCTGGCAATGTGGCCCGGAAAGAAGAACAGCGCCGTCAGGCTCAAGTTAATAAGGAAGCAAGCGATGCGCGAGAACAGAACAACGTCAGGTGATTTTCGCGCTCACCACCCTCTGTCGGGGGACACGCGCATCCGAAGAGAGTTACCGCAGTCAGTAGGCAGGTTGCAGCAGCGCGAACAAGAGCAAAGGACATGAGGGTGGGCTTCCTTGCGAGTAAAAATTTGCTCACCAACACCGGCAATGTGCCACTTTTTCAGGCTTTAGAGAGCGTCCCTGACAACCCAAACTACTAGAGTCGCTATGGGGCGTGATATCGTTTTGCCTCTATTGGTGGAGGCAGCAGATGAACGTCAAAAACTGGCAGGGATGGGAGCCTGAGTGGTTAAAGCTCACGGAACACTATAAGAGCGCACCTGTTGTCCCCGGGGCATATATTATTTGCGCAGACAGGGCGCTCAATCGCGCGATAGGCGTGGATGAGAACGGAATATTGACCATTGGAGAGTCAGATAATCTTAGGCGCCGCCTCTCTGCATTTGTTCGATGCGCAAAAAATCCTGGAGCAGCCGGGCATATGGCTGGCTGGCGTTTCAACTATGCGGCGTTTGAGAAAGTCTTCCCTCTAGAAACGCTTTGGGTGAGTTGGTATCCGACTTCTGATAAAGCGGCTGCGTACGCGAAGGAAGGGGAAATGCTGGCGTTGTATCTGGCTGAACATTACGAGCTGCCTCCGCTGAATTACAAGTTCAATTGGCCAAGGATTGAAGAGTAACGGCACTCGCTTTGCTCACTAGCCCGGTGGTCGGCTGTCGGTATGCCGCAGTAAGCGACTGGCTCCGTGCAAACCCAGAATTTTGCTGGCTGTTATCGGACGAATACCGTGGTAGCGATTGGGTATAGGTTGATGTATTACTACGCAAACTAATTTGAAGGATCAAAGCAATGCGTTTTTTGATTGGCTCATTGATGTTGCTCACCTCTGCTGTAGCGCTCGGCGATGAAGCCCAAATGAAGCAGTGGGAAAAGATGGATCGCTGCTCGAATGCGGCCTTTATCGCGGTACAGATCCTGGAGGAAAGCGCGGACACCTCCAAGCAGGCGCTGGCGCTACATGGAGCGGTAGAAGGGCTCAAAACCAACACAACGTTGAAAGAAGCTACACCCACTGGAAATGAAGTCAGGGGTGCCTACAACTTTGCTCTCCGGATTTCTTACGGGATGCCTCGGCCCTTCGCGAAGCGTGAGCATGATTGGCTCATTGCCCAAGCTGCGACTTCGTGCACTTTATGGGTTCCAAGCGTTAGCGCCCAGTAATCATAGCGAGTGGATGGCTGGCGCTTCCTTGAGTCAGCATCGAGGGTGTGCGTCATTGGTAATACCTACGCTGCACCCCTGGAGCCTGCTGGATGAATCCTCAAAGCCCACCTCGCCATGTCGCAACGACTCAAGTCGCGCCAGGCACTCAAGCCCCTGTCGTCCACCCACCTATTTGGCATAGTGGTCCGGATTTACCGATCATTGGCAGCACGGGTTCGGGCATTTTGGGTTTCTGCTTTGCGCTGCTTATGTTGTTGCCGGCTTTTGGCCTGGCGATATTGCTTCTTCTCGGACTTGGCGCGATGCAGGATGTGCCGTCCAGCGATGAGTCGAGTTTTACGACGTCGTCGCTCATCCTGTTCCTGCTTGGTTTTGTTGTGCTCATGGGGCTGGTCTTCGGGTGGTTTTTCTCTGCGCCTAGCGTGCAAGCCTTCACGTTTGACGAAGGTCAGCAACTGCTTACCCTCACGGTCACCCGTCGCGGCCGTAAACCCTCCGAATTGCGCGTGCCGTTTAGCGACATCCTTTATATCTGCCCCTACCAGCTCGCCATGTTTGATCGCGATGGCCATTTTAGCGTTGTGTATAAGGGGCCGAAGGACAAAGTGTTCGAATACCGATTTGCTGAGGGTACTTCTCTGGAAGAAATCGAATTTCATTCGGCGTGGTTGCGAGGAATAATTGGCGAACGGATGCATGAACTACTGAATCTGGACAAATGAACGAAGCACGTGGGTAATTCACTCCACCTGACCACACATTTGCATTCGACTTGACCAGTCATTTGCATCGGGTTTGACCAGTACACTGGGTGGCCCTAACTGGCAAAAATCGGCCAGAAGCAGCCTTTCATGATCGGCTGTTAGCCACCTGTAACCTCGCGCTGCACCCGGATCGCGACCCATCGTCCGGCTTTGCGAAATGTCAGGCAAGCCATACCATACCTTCACGTCATCAAAGGCTAATGGAATGGCACTACAACTCAGACAAGCACGTGTTACCGATCTTCCGGCCATCTACAGAGGCGAGGAGAGCTATATCCGCTGTTGGGAGCCCGAGCATGAAGCATCGTGGCGAGCCCAACTGGAACGGCACCTGACGCGTTGGGTAGAGAATTTTGAACGTCTGAACGTCGCGTTCATGGGTAATGCCTTCGCAGGTTACTCACTCTGGATACCTGAGCAGAGTTACGCAGAACTTTGCACTATCCATGTAAGTCCAGAACATCGGCGTAGCGGGGTGGGAATGGCCCTCTTGGAAGCCTATGCACTGGACGCGGCACGGCACGGATTTACGCAGTTGCGGTTGAGTGTGCGACCTGATAACCCCGCGAAGAGGATGTACGAGAAGGCAGGGTTTTTATGCACCGGTACCGGTGCCCATGATTACCTGACGTATAAGCGCCAAGCGTGAGGGGTGTTCGGTGCGGGTCCGCTTCTGGCCCAAAACAGTCACGATGTATTTCGTAAATCGTTGGGCAATGCTGTGGCTTGCCTTCATTCGACAGGATGCTTGGGAGGGCAAAAACGGTTCCCAAACTCAAAACGCCCCCCCTGCAGAATGCGGTCTGTAGACTGACCGGTTGCCATGAGTAATGGAACGCCGACGGCCTTCAGGGCGTCGGCCCGCTTGAATTTGCCTATCGGTCTTGAAAACCGGCGGATGTTAATAGCGTCTCCAGGGTTCGAATCCCTGGTTTCCCGCCAAGATTCAAACGAAAGCCTCGCGAAAGCGGGGCTTTTGTGTTTCTGGGGTTTGGTGGCGGAACACGGTTTTTCGTAGGCGTTCCGAAACGTTGCCTATTTGAAAGGCTTGGCGATTGCACCTATTGCATGAGTCGCCTCATCTTGCCCTGCGATCCGAACACGGCACAATGAGGGTCCATGCTCAGCTTGGACCCACCGCAATTGTCCCGTTAAATCTGTGGCTTTTCTGACGAGCTTTTACTCGTCATCTCTTTGTTTTTTTACTATTATCACTCACCTGCGCACTCAAGGAAGAGAGGCTGAGCGCCTTGAGTCTGGTAGAAAATTTATACTCGATCATCGAGTGAGTTATTACTTTTACCCAGAACCTAACGACTCAGCCAACCATAATTACGTCTTGGTGAAACCGATGTATAAACTGTGTGGCATCGCTGTAGTGGTAGGACTTGCCCTCTCTGGATGCGCTACGAAAACGCCAGAAAAATCTAACGTGACTCCGCCTCCTGCCGTCGTCCAGGAAGCCCCCCCTGAAGTCGCGTCTTCGACACCACCTAATTGGACTGTGCGATATGAGGCTGCACCTGCGGGCACCAGTGCTGACTCCCACGTCCCTGCCTCTGCGGAAGCTGCTCAGTCAGAATCAGAAACAGACTTAAACCAAAATCGCGCAGAGCAATGCCGTAAAGAACTGGACGTTTTGAAGGTTTACAACAAAGCGTCTTACGTTAAATACGAGGCGGAGTACCAAGCCATTGCTGCCAAGACCGCTAAATATATGGAAATCAAAGACTCATTAGGTCCTGACTTGAACTACATGGTTATGCCCGCTTATCAATTTCAAATTCGTGAGTTCTGCTTCCGCGTTAAGACCCGTCTATCGGAACTTGTGCTTCGCCAAGCCAAATAGCCTCGTGCATGATGGTCAGCAAGCGGTTCTTCACCCGTAAGGCTGAAAAGCCCTTTGATTTATCCAAGACCATAAAAGCCAATGCCCCGACTCGTCGGGGCATTGGCTCTTTACCGACGCGGGTTGCGAGACCCTACGCTACGGTGTACTTCATATCTTCACTCACTCGCAACCCGCAGCCTCTTCACCCGATACATCTCCCCATCCGCATGACTCAACAGCGTATCCGCATCCTCTCCATCCTCCGGATAAAACGCCACGCCGACGCTGCAAGACGGCATTTTCACTCCGCCAAACTCGGCTCCCAGTGGCTCAGCCATGACCGCAAGTATCTGCGCCACCTTCCCGGCAACCGCATCCGGCGACTGGATATCCGTGATCAGTACCGTGAATTCATCACCGCCCATCCGGGCCACTAGATCGCCTTCGTGCACACAGCGCTCTAGCCGTCGTGCAATCACACAGAGCACGCGATCGCCCATGGCATGACCATGCACATCGTTGATGCACTTGAAGTCGTTGATGTCCAGAAACAGCAACGCCAAGCTCCGGTCATGGCTCTGTGCACTTTGCAGCGCACTGTCGAGCCGATCGTTGAACAGCGATCGGTTGGTGAGGGCCGTCAGCGGGTCATGATGGGCGAGGAAGCGTAACTCTTCCTCGGCCTGGGTGAGCGCCGTTACGTCCCGCGCGACACCGATCCGCGCACCGACTTCTTTGGACCAGAAGGCCGCCCACAAAATGTGTACGACGCTGCCATCCTTGCGCAGATAACGGTTGCGGAAGTCGACGTGGGCTTGGCCATTCATGACCCGAACTATTGAGGCGCGGGTGCGCGCGAGGTCTTCAGGGTGCATGTAGTGGATGATCAGGGTGCCGATCAGCTCTTCGGCGCGGTAGCCGAGCAGTGACTCACAGGCGTCGCTCACGAAGACAATCTGGTTGTCGCTGTCGACGACGAATACCGTATCCAGCATCAAGTGGATCAGTTTTGGATAGAGCGCTTGTAGGTCAACGGGCATGGGGCATTGGGCGTCCGGTTCAGATGGCCTGATCATAGCCCAATCATGACGGGCGGCGGCGGGGAGTCCTGCGAGTTTTTAATACCGTTCATACTCGTCGAACCCCGGTTATTCAAAACAGGTGCTCACACATATGATCAGGCCCAGCCCCTCACTTGTTCGCTAAGCTGACCCGCCAAACGGCGTCTGCATTTATTGGCGCCTACTGCAAGCACGAGCCATGGCTCATCAATGGCGCTTGTTCTTATGCTTGTGCTTATTGTTGCCTTTGTGCTTTTTCCCGTCAGATCGATGATTGCTCTCATCATCCGCCAGGTTGTTGCCGAGCGCGCCACCTGCAGCGCCACCGAGACCCGCTCCGATAGTCGAACCAGTTGTGCCGCCCAGACGATTGCCTATAAGTGACCCACCCGCAGAGCCAACTCCGCCGCCTATCGCAGCTTCTGTCCTCTTACCCTTCTGGGCACCGACTGCTCCACCGGCGGCCCCCCCTAAGCCTGCGCCTACCGCTGCACCCGTTGAGCCGCCAAGCTGTTGGCCGACGATATTGCCAAGTGCACCACCAACGCCACCTCCAAGAGCGGCTGTACCATCACCGGCGGCTATCGCTCCTTGCGATATCAGAACACCCAACACCAGGGCGGGTAGTGTCATTTTCATTTTGTGAACCTCTATGGGCTGTCAGCAGGCGTTAATCTTTAAAGCACGCTTGGGATTAAAACAAAAGCTCGAAGTTCTGCGCGGGCGGCATATGGCAAGCATGCTGGCCCCCGACTCGCGAAATTAAATCTGACATTGAAACGCAGATGCCGACCTCACGAGCATAGACGGTGGAAGGCACTGAAAGTAGCGCCTGATAGCAACTCTCGCCGTCTCGCTATTCCACACTCACCATTTTTCGGTAAACCAGTATCTGGCGAGTTTCACTTGGTTTCTGAGGCCTGTCTGACCTTTGACACATACGTCCTCCAGTTCCTCGGCTGATTTTGGAGGCGCCTTCTTAAGGCTGGGCTTCAGGCCGTCCTTAAAGGTCGGTCCAAATTCTGGGCTGGCCTCTGAAAGGAATCGGATCGCCTTCGCGTAATCGTCTTCAAGGTCTTGCGGGAGAGTGCCACATGCGGCTTTTGTATGCTGGTAGACCTGCCCCCACATGAATCCCGATTTATCAGGCGTGCTCAGCTCCGAGTAAGTGTCTGCGGCAACACAGGTGCAGGAGAAAACCAGCGAGATTGCAGCCATGCAAATGTGCTTCTGGTTAATCCGCAAGCGCTTTCCATTGTCGTCACTCATTTACCTTTCCTGGTCCCGAAAAAACGAACGGCAAGCTTATACAAACACCGAGAAATAAACAGGCCGTTGCGGCGGTTCCACGGCCAAGGTTGTTACTGATGCCCGCCGAAACGTATGATCAGGCCGAGCGCCTCATCTGGTCGCTAAGCCTCACCTTCTATAAAGGACATGAGCATGGAAAAGCACTTCGGTAATTCAGGCCTGTTCAAGGCTGCTTCGTCTCACTGCAACGAAACTCTGGGCAGCGGCATTGCCCGCTGGGAGTTGAAGAATATTGCGTTGAATACGAAGGAGTTTTTGATATGTCCAAAGAACTACTCGGAGTTTCTGCTCTAGGGTTGATGATCATCGGTGAGTTTTGTGCAATCTACAGTGAGGTGGTGACCGCCAAGTTGGCTCAAGCGGGCGACGGCTCATGGCACGCTTTCATCATGCCTGTTGTGTTGATGTGCTTTGCCGGGCTTTGTCTGCTGGGGGCTTATTGGCTGGGGTATCTTGCGGTCGGTGACATCTGGGTGGTGACGGTTGTGTCCGTTACCTCCTTATTGCTGCTGGAGCCTATCGTGATCTGGGCGCTGTTTCAGGAGTTCCCCGGTCGAGGCGCATTGATCGGGTTTTGCCTGGGCGCCTTAGGTATGTTGTCCACGATCTTGCTATAGCTGCACGCTCTGGCCCGGCAATCGACTGTCGGGCCAGATGATGGCTTATAGCTGGCAATACCTCTCACTGCCGCAACTGCAGCTGAATGTGAAGGCAGTCACACGCCGCTCAACAAAAAAGCTGAGCCACCGAAAGCAGGCAAATCACCTGAACAACCATTTGAGCTCGAATTGGATGTTTCATTGCCGTCTCCCTCATGTACAGCTGCTGGTGAGTATGCCGGGGCGATATAGAAAAACGCGCCAAGCCGTTCAAAGGTTGAAATGCCACCCTGGATCGCCAACAACACACGCAGCTGTTGCAAACAGTATAGAGCCTAAAAAAAATTCTTCACGTTTGAGCCCGTTCACCGGCCGGACGGTATCTGCTTACAACTATCTAGCCACGGCCATTGCACTTTTTTTGATTTCTTAGCTCTATCCTTGTCCCAGCCCCGCCGATTCCCGCGTGGGCAGATGAGCCAGATCGGGTGCCGATGGATCGCACGTTTCCTCGTTTCAATATTCGACGGCTACGCCAGCCCATGCTGCTGGCTGCCGTGCTGATGCTCTGCGCCAGCGGTTGCAGCCAGCAACAGGGTCGGGATATCGCCAAGCAGTTCAGCAATGGCAAACCTGATGAATTCTTCCAGACCAGTGTCGATCGCATGGCAACACTGGGCATGCGCGACAATTTGCAAAGCCTGTATTTGCTCATGAACAAGCTCTATCTGCGTAATCCCAGCCAGTGGCGTCAGTCGGGTTACCCGGATGCGGTGACCGCTGCGCGGGAGATTCGCCAGGCCATCGAGCAACGCCGATCCCTTCCAGCGCTGGGGGAGCGCCGTGACTTGGCGGCGCTGAGCTATTCCTTGAGCCCGGAATTCAAAGGCGACCGCGTCGGCGCTTTTATCTATGCCATCGGCAGCATGATCGTGACTGCTCACGGTGGGCGCACGGAGTTTTACATCACCGATGCGATCAACCCTGAATTCGTCAGCAATGCTGCGCGCAATATCGAGAAGGCCACCTGGCTGCTGAGCAAGCGCCAGGATGCGAATGGGGTGTTGCTGCTGTTTTCCAACGAGATATCGGAGGAGGGCAGCAACCTGAGTTTCGCGGTGGAGTTCGGCAAGATTGTCGCTCGCCTCGATCTGCTGACCCAGATGCTCGATGAGCGCTACCGGCGCATAGGTGTCAACTACGCGCAGAGCTTGTTGCTGATGAATTTTCTGCCGGTGCAGTAATCGTGCGGTAGCCGCCTGCCTGAAACCAATCGGCGAGGGCGTCTGCCCCCATTGGCTTGGAGATCAAGAAACCCTGGGCCTCCGAGCATCCCCATTGAGTGATCAATTCGAGGGTATCCGCGTTTTCCACGCCCTCTGCGACTACCTTGTAGCTGAGTCCCCTTGCCAATTCGATCAGGGTTTTGACCAGACGCGCATCTTTTTCATGGGTTTTTATGTTGCTGATCAATGACTGGTCCAGCTTGACCGAATCAATGGGCAATTGGCGCAAGTACGTCCAATTGCTATAGCCCGTGCCGAAGTCATCAATAGCAACGCCTATGCCGTATCCGCGGGCTCGTTCAAGTTGACGGCTGACCGTGTCTGCATCAGTCATCAACGCGCTTTCGGTAAACTCCAGCTCAAACGTGGCAGGGTCGAGTTGGAGCCTGTGGATGTCATCGATCATCTTGTCGATAAATCGCGGTGTTTCCAGGTCGCCCGCGGTGACGTTCATGGCGATGCGAATCACCAGCCCTTGCTGTTTCCAGGACAGTGCCTGATGGAGGACTGCGTCGAGTACCCAAAAACTGATCGAATGCATCAGCGCGGTTGTTTCCGCCAAGGGAATAAATTCCGAAGGGGAGATCGCGCCGAATAGCGGATGCTCCCAACGCAGCAATGCCTCGACACTGCTGCATTCACCCTGCGGCAGTTGGATCTTCGGCTGGAATACCAGGCTTAATTGATGACGGGCACGCATAGCGTCCGGCAACGAACTCAAGAGCATAAAAGCACGCTGCTGCGCCGCATCGATGTGCGGTTGATAAAGCGACCACCCCAGGTTTCTGTCCCTGGCGTCGTCCGCTGCGGCAACGACGAGCCTGATCCAATCCTGCGGCTCGCCACTGGTGACTGCCAGGACACCAATACCGGCATGCATGAGAATCGGGATCCCGTGGCACTCGACGGGGGTATGAAAATCTTCAAGAATCCCGGCGCACACATCCTCCAGAGGCACGCTGCCTTTTGACAAAAAGCCGAAGCGCGTCGGGCTGATTTTATATAACAGGCATTGGCTGGGCAGCAGCGCGTGCAGACGTGCTTTGATCGCCAGGATCAGGTCCTGGACGAAGTTGTAGCCGAGCGCTTTGACCACGTTGTTCAAGAAGGCCGGGGAGACAATATCAACGGCAAAAACGTGAAAATGCTCGGACGTCGCCGCTGCCTGGCGGATGTCTTCCTCAAACCGCAGGCGGTTGAACAGCCCGGTAGGCTGGTCGATGTAAATGCGAGCACGCGCGCCAGTGATGTGCATCATCACCAGCTCAGCGAAATACACCAGCATGGAAAAATCACGCTCGCTCATTGGCTCGCGGGGCACGGTATCGATGATACACAGACTGCCCAGCGAGAAGCCGTCAGCTGTCATCAGTGGCGCACTGGCGTAATACCGAATGTAGGGCGTGCCGGTGACCATCGGGTTGTTTATAAAGCGCTCGTCGTTGTGCGAGTCGAGAATCTCAAGCGGTACCCGGTCGAAAAGCGAATAGGCGCAAAATGAAATTTCGCGCGCGGTCTGCTCTTCTTCAATGCCGATGCGTGCTTTGAACCACTGCTGATGCTCATCGATGATTGAAATCAGCGCGATGGGCGCACCGAAATAGTTCGAGGTCATCGCGACCAGTTTTTCGAAGGCGTCGTCGTGTTCGGCATCGCGAGCGCACAAGGCTGCGACGCGCTGCAAGCGTTGTACTTCATAGTCTGAAGTCGGAGTTGCTTCGTCCATGTTGACCCCTGCGTATACGTAGACTTGCCTGAAACCTATCAGCTACGGTGTCCTACCGGATTACCTATTTATCTATCAAGACAATAGCAAATCATTGTGCAGGGTTGCAGCCTTGTGCCGGCGGTGGAAGCGGGCGCTTGCCTCGTCGACACCGCTCGGAGCAATAGCGCACCTCGTCCCAGCATTATCTTGCGGCTTATGACGCGCTTGAAAGCGGCGCCTTGACGACGCCATCCCGTCAATCGTCCAGGCTGAACGTCAACCATGCGGCGTGTCCAGCCTGACGGTTGATTTCCACGATCACACCCTTCACAACGCTGCCATCAGGCAGCCTGACTTCCACGTGGTTAGCGTGTCCTGGCCACTGTACGGGCTGATCGACTTCCAGGCGTGCGATGGTCGGCGTGCCGCTTTCCGAAAGGCGCACGGTCACATTTTCGTTCAAGCACTCGTCTGGCTCCACGCCCAAGTGGCGAGAAGCCAACAACACACTGGCAGTGCCCTGATAAGTTTGAGACATGAGATTGCTTCCTTTAATTAGCGGGCGGATTCAGGCGGTAGACCTCCTGCCTGACCCAGAGGTTTCCACGGAGTGATTGCCGGTTATGCAAGGCCTTAGAGAAAACCGGATGGCCGGCCCTATCTGCCAGTAGGGAGTTTCCGTTTTGCATGTAGGAGGCGGCCTATCTTGCACCCCGTGGCTTGAAACACCTGTCTGCCGGCAATAGCCTCGGATTTTTCTGAAAGTGAAGCCTTCACGATGGGTAAGCGAAAAACGGTTTGGCCGACTGAACGCGAAATACGCCTGCGCTTTATCCTCTTCGCGGTAATCGACGCGGCAAGCGCTCAGGGTGTTTCCTCCGAGTTGTTGCTGCCAGCGCACAAATTACTGCGTGAATCGCCCACTGAGGCGCAGGTATTGAGAACGTTGGGCGAAATTCTCGACACTGATGAAATGGTTGGGTTCAGGTTTGCTCCAGGATCAGAAGCAGAGGAACTGATGCGGACGTTAGGCGAACCTGGCGGCTGAGTTCTTTGCGTCCGAAATGACAGTATCTGCGAACCAGCTACAGTTGATGCTGTTTTGTGAAGGGGCTGGTGCGTTAATAGGGAGTGACCTGGCGGGCGTCTCAGTCTTCCCACCACGTGCCCCCGAATTCCAAGGACTTGCCCGATGCTGTTGCGCCACCCTCCGTTCCTGTTTGCCGCCCTGACGTTAAGCTCACTGGTGCACGCCGAAGACCTGCAATTGGCCCCGGTCGAAGTCACCGGCAGCGAAGCCAGCGCCGGTGAAATGGCGCAGGCGCAGCTCAGAAACGTCCCCGGCGGCACTAACTACATCGACATGAACAGCGTGCAGCAGGGGCGGGTGAGCACCAACGAAGACGTGTTCAAGTACCAGGCCGGGGTGTACGCCAAGGCAGCGAACAATGAAGGGGTGAAACTCTCGATTCGCGGTTCTGGCCTGAACCGCAGCCCCGGTTCCCATGCCTCCGGCTTGTATGAAATGTTCGACGGACTGCCACTGACCGGGCCTGGTGGCACCCCCTATGAGCTGAAAGACCCCTTGTGGCAAAGCCGCGTCGAAGTGCTGCGCGGCGCCAATGGTTTTGACCAGGGCGCCCTGGCCCTCGGTGGCGCGGTCAACTACGTGACCCGCACGGGCTACGATGCGCCTAAGTTGCAGGTGCGATACGAGGCGGGCAGCAAGGGCTACGCGCAGCGTGAGATCAGTTCCGGCCAGGTGTTGGGGGATGCCGACTACTACATCAGCCTCACCGACTCCGCGTCTGACGGCTACCAGCGCCAGAGCGCCGCCACCGGCAAGGGCGTGGCCGCTAACTTCGGCTACCGCTTCAACCCGGACCTGGAAACCCGCTTTTATTTCCGCTACCGCGAAACCAACAACGACACCCCCGGCAAGCTCACGCGCGCGCAAATCAGCCATGACCCGCGGGCGGCCAACAGCCTCAACGCCGCCCGCGACTCCAAGCGCCTGCAACCGGGCTCCACCTGGATCGCCAACAAGACCACCTTGCAGTTGGACGACAATTCCCGGGTCGAAGTCGGGCTGGCCTACCACGACTACCCGATGGACCTGCGCGAAGGCACCAACCGCCTTAAAGTCGCCTACACCGATGTCAGCGGCACCCTCAACTACATCCGCCAGGACACGCTGTTCGGCCACGACAGCAAAACCACGCTGGGCCTGCGCACTACCCAAGCGATGCCTAACAACGGCGCTGCGGAATATGTGCGCACGCCCGCCGTCAATACCGCTGGCTACGCCCCGGGCACCAAGACCCGCGACTACAGCTATCTGGGTTCCGACACCGTGCTGCATATCGGCAACGACCTGGAGCTGGTCCCTGACCTGTGGCTGACGACCGGCCTGGCCGCGATCTACACCCGGCGCGAAACCCAGGTCACCTATCCCGAAGGCCAGGCGCCGCTCAGCCAGCACGACTGGGACTACGCGCCGCGCATCGGCCTGCGTTATGACTTCAATCCGCAACTGCAGGTGTACGGCAACCTGAGCCGCTCGGTCGAGCCGCCGCACGCGTGGTCGATGATCTGGGGCTCCAACAAATACTTCACGAGTGGGCCGGCCAAAGGTTTGGCGCGCGAAGGGGTGAGCCTGGAAAACCAGACCGCCACCACCCTGGAAATCGGCGGGCGTGGCGAAGCGTGGCTCGGCCAATGGGACCTGGCGCTGTACCGCTCTGAAGTGCGCCACGAACTGCTCACCGTGGAAACCCAGGCGCAAACGTCCACCAGCAATGCCATTATCGCCGAAGCCAATGCCAGCCCCACTGTGCACCAAGGCCTGGAAGTGAGCCTGCTCAGCCCCTTGTGGGACGGCGGCTGCAACGGCCAGCTCTCCCTGCGCCAGGCCTATACCTTCAGCGACTTCCACTACCGCGACGACGACCGTTTCGGCGACAACACCTTGCCCGGTATCCCCAAGCACTACTACCAGGCGCAAGTGCGCTACAGCCACCCGACGGGTTTCTTTACCAGCCTCAATAGCGAATATTCCTCGCGCGTGGCGGTCGATTACGCCAACTCCTATTACGCTGCGTCCTACACCATCCTCGGCGCCACCTTTGGCTACGACGCGCCAAAGCAAGACTGGCAAGCCTGGGTCGACCTGCGCAACCTCACCAACCGCCGTTACGCCAATACGGTCACGCCGGGCTATGACGACAAGGGCCAGGATGTAGCGCGTTCGACGCCAGCGGATGGCCGCGGCATCTACACCGGCGTCTCCTGGAGCTGGCGCTGACAGGCAAGCCAGCTCCCACATTTGATCGGGGCTACTTTCAGAGAGGGACAGGCCCTTGCTCCTACACCGATTTACTGGCATTGTTTGCGCAATTGGTAACACTTCCCATTTGAGATCTTTTTGCGCATGCATGACATTCCCGCCGCGCTGGGCGACTCCGTCCGGCAGCAGACTCTCACGGCGATGTACAGCGAGCACCACGGCTGGTTGCACGGCTGGCTGCGCAAGAAACTCGGGTGCTCCCAGCATGCCGCCGACCTGGCGCATGACGCGTTCATCCGCGTACTGATGCTGGCCGAACCGCAAACTATCAAGGAACCCCGCGCCTTCCTGGCCACCACGGCAGGGCGGTTGTTGATCGACGGCGCTCGTCGTCGCCGTATCGAAAAAGCCTACATGGAGGCGTTGGTGATCCAGTGCGAAGACGCCGGCATGCCCGACCCAGCCGCGATTCATGTGGCGCTGCAAGCCCTGGAACGCATCGCCGAGATGCTCACTGGCCTGCCTGCCAAAGTCTGCGAAGCCTTCCTGTTGAGTCGCCTGGATGGGCTGACCTACAGCGAAATCGCCACGCGCCTGGACGTCTCTTCCAGCACCGTCAAAAACTACATCTCCAGCGCCCTGGTGCATTGCTACCACAGCCTGCACCCGACAGACCCGCTGGTATGAGCACCGAGCAGATCATCCAGCAAGCGGCGCAGTGGCTGACCCGCCTGCACGACGAGGACGTCAGCGACGCCGACCGTCACGCGTTTAATGCCTGGTGCCAGGCCGACCCGCGTCACGCCGTGGCCATTGAACGCATGCGCGCCTTGTGGGGCAGCCTCGACACCTTGCCCGCCAAGCCCGCCCGTGTTGCCCTGAACCGCGCGTTTACCCCGCAACGTCCGCGTGGTGCGCAGGTGGCGGGCTTGCTCGGCGTGGTCTTGTGCAGCTGGCTGGGCTTGCAACACGTGCCGGTCTGGATGGCCGACCAGCGCACCGCCGTCGGCGAGCGCCGGCAGATTGCCCTCGAAGACGGCAGCCAGTTGCAGCTCAACAGCAACTCGGCAGTCGACGTGAAATTCGACGGGCATCAACGCGTGATAGAGCTGTTGCAAGGTGAACTCTGGGTCGAAGTGGCCAAGGATGCGCAACGGCCTTTTGTGGTGCGCACCGACCAAGGCACGGCCACCGCATTGGGTACACGTTATCTGGTCAAGCGGGCGGCAGACGGCACCACGGTCGTCACGGTGATCGAGTCCAGCGTAGCGGTCAAAGGTGAAGCCAGCGAGGGGGTCAAGGTCACGGCCGGCCAGCGTTCGGTCCTTGACCACGGCCGCGCCCAGCCGCCGCAAGCCATCGCCGATGCCGACCCGGACGCTTGGACCCGCGGCCTGCTCAAAGTCAACGACCAACCCCTGAGCGAGGTGCTGCAAACCCTCGCCAGCTATCGCCACGGGATGCTGCGCTTCGACCCTCAGGCCCTGCAGAACCTGCGGGTATCGGGGGTCTTCAAGCTGGATGACACGGCGGCGGCGCTGTCGTCACTGGCGGATAACCTGCCGATCCAAGTGGAGTACTTCACCGACCTGCTGGTGGTGGTCAAGCCGCGCTAGCCTTCGTTCTGGCGCAGGCGCTTGTACAAGGTATTGCGGCTCACGCCCAGCTCGCGCGCCAGGTGGGAAATATTCCCGCCGGCAGCCTTCAAGCGCTGGTTCAGGTCGATGCTGTCGTCCAGCTCGTCACTGGCGGGCCGCGGCGCCGCCATGTCCAAATCCACAAAAAAATCATCCGGCAGGTGTTCCGGGCGGATCGGCTGCTCCTCGGCCATGGCTAGCGCCACCTGCAACACGCTGCTGACCTGGCGCAAGTTCCCCGGCCAAGGGTGCTGATCGAACAGCGCCAGCACTTCGGCGCTCAGGCCCGCCCATTGGGTCGGCTCGCGGTGTTGCTGCCACAGTTGCTGGAACAGCGCCTGCTTGTCCGTACGCTCGCGCAACGGCGGCAGCTCCAGCGTCAGGCCGCCGATACGGTAGTACAAATCCTCACGAAACCGCCCGGCCTGCACCAGCTCGCGTAACGTGCGGTTGGTGGCCGAAATGATGCGTAAATCCACCGGGAACAACTCGCTGCTGCCCACCGGCTGCACGCAACGCTCCTGCAATACCCGCAGCAGGCGGGCCTGTGTCGGCAGCGGCATATCACCGATTTCATCCAGGAACAGCGTGCCCTTGTCGGCCTTGCGGATCAGGCCGATGCTGCCTTTTTGATTGGCGCCGGTGAACGCGCCTTTTTCGTAGCCGAACAGTTCCGACTCCACCAGCTCTGCCGGAATCGCGGCACAGTTCACCGCAATAAACGCTTTCTGGCTGCGTGAGCTCGCCTGGTGCAGGGCTTTGACGAACACTTCCTTGCCCACGCCGGTTTCACCGTGGATCAGCAGGGGGATGTCCTTCTCCAGTAAGCGCTCGGCCTGACGCACGGCTTTCTCCACGCGCACATCGCCAAAATGCAGGGTCTTGAGGCCAATCGACGTGGGTTTCGCCGGCACCGGCTCAGTGAATACGCGGGCTTGTACCGGCATCTGCTGCGGCCGCTTCAACAGGCACTGGAAGCGGTTGCGTCCCGCTGCTTGCAGCGAGAAGGGCAACCCCTCCGGCTGGTTCAACAACTCCAGCAACGACACCTTGAACAAACTGTCGATCATCACCCGCGACAAACTGATGCCCAACAGGTTGTCGGCACGGCGATTGGCCGACAGCACCTGGCCGCTTTCATCAAAAATCAGCAGACCGGCCCACTGGCTATCCAGATTGCTCAGGCCGGTGTTGAAGGTCAGTTGGAAGTGTTCACCGCGAAACAGGTTGAGGATCAGCCGGTTTTCCACGGTCTGGCTCATCATCTTGACCATGCCCAGGGTGTGGGAGGGCGGCAGGTAGCTGTCGCTGGACACATCCAGCACCGCGATGATCTCGCGCTGGGCATCAAAGATCGGCGCCGCTGAGCCCGTCATGAAGCGGTTGGCCTTGAGAAAGTGCTCATCGTGTTCGATATGCACCGCCTGGGCACAGGCCAGCGCGGTGCCGATAGCGTTGGTGCCGCTGGAACGCTCCATCCAACTGGCGCCGGGGTTGAAGCCCCGAGCCAGCTTGGGCTCGATAAAACGCTGGGTGCCCCAGCTGGTCAGCACCTGGCCCTGGTTGTCAGCCAACATGATCAGGCAATTGGAGTTGCTGAGGATGTTCTCGTAGTAGGGCAGCACTTCCTGATGGGTGGTTTGCACCAGCGAGTGCTGGCTTTCGAGCAATTGGCTGATGCCCTCGGCGGGCAGTTGGTCGAAGCTGGGCGTGCTCTGGTGGTCCAGGCCGAAGGCGCGGCAACGGCGCCAGGATTCCTGGATAAGGGTGTCGTGAGCCAAGGGTTCGGCCATGGGGGCGACCTTCGTTTTTATTGTTATTGGGCTTGCACAATCTACAGGTTGGAACGGTATCCACATCAAATGTGTGAGCGGGCTTGCCCGCGATTGCGGTATATCAGCTTGCTCATCAAGTGACTGACCCACCGCCATCGCGGGCAAGCCCGCTCCCACACTAGTCCTACAGTATTCGATAAATCGAGTTCAAACAGTGTTGTTCAGTACTGTTCATTGTCAACCCCTGACTGTTCAGTTGTTCAGCCTGCGTTGTTCATTTCTGTTCACACCTGAACATCCCATTTAAGCCATTTCCTTGCGCATCAAGCACTTGCCGTTTTGGCACGAAACTCGCTGTCACATCTGGCCAGATTCATTCCAATAATAAAAAGGTCGTGTCATGTCATTGACCCTGGAAAATGTCTCCCGTGTTGTCGAAGGCCAAACCTGGATCGACGACGCCAACCTGCGTTTCGAAGCCGGTTCCTTTAACGTCCTGCTCGGTCGCACCCTGTCCGGCAAGACCAGCCTGATGCGCCTGATGGCCGGCTTGGACAAGCCCAGCAGTGGCCGCATCCTGATGAACGGTGTGGATGTCACGCAAAAGCCGGTGCGCCTGCGCAACGTGTCGATGGTGTATCAGCAGTTCATCAACTACCCGACCATGACCGTGTTCGAGAACATCGCCTCACCGTTGCGCCAGGCCGGTGTGTCCGACGAGGTGATCCAGGGCAAGGTGCTGGAAACCGCGAAGATGCTGCGCATCGAGAAATTCCTCCAGCGCCACCCGCTTGAACTCTCCGGTGGCCAGCAGCAACGCACGGCCATGGCCCGCGCGTTGGTCAAGGACGCCGAATTGATCCTGTTCGATGAGCCCTTGGTGAACCTGGACTACAAACTGCGCGAAGAGCTGCGTCAGGAAATGCGCGAACTGTTCGCGGCACGTCACACCATCGCCATCTACGCCACCACCGAGCCCAATGAAGCGTTGGCCCTCGGTGGCACCACCACCATTCTTCACGAAGGCCGGGTGGTCCAGAGCGGTAAAGCCGCCGAGGTGTATCACCAGCCGCAGACCGTGCTGGCCGCTGAGCTGTTTTCCGAACCGCCGATCAACCTGATGCCAGGGCGTATCAGCGGCAACGAAGTGAGCTTCGCCAATTTCGTGCACTTCCCGCTGAACGTCGACCTGCGCCCCATCGGTGAAGGCGAGTTCCGGTTTGGCGTACGCCCCAGCCATATCAGCCTGGTACCGAGCAACGACGACGACCTGGAGCTGGCGGTGACCGTGGAAGTCGCGGAGATCAGCGGCTCGGAAACCTTCCTGCACGTACGCAGCGAGCATTTCCTGTTGGTGCTGCACCTGTCGGGGGTGCACGAATACGACGTCGACGCGCCGATTCGTGTGTACATCCCCACCCATAAACTGTTTGTGTTCGATGGCCAGGGCCGTTTGGTCCAGGCCCCCGGACGCCGTGTCGCGAGGGTTGCCTGATGGCCGAGATCCACTTGCAGAACCTGGCGCATAGCTACAGCCCTACGCCGAGTGGTCCTGAGGACTACGCGATTAGGGAAATGAACCACGTGTGGGAGCAGGGGGGAGCCTACGCCTTGCTCGGGCCGTCGGGCTGCGGCAAGTCGACGTTGCTCAATATCATCTCCGGCCTGCTCAGCCCGTCTGAAGGCCAGGTGCTGTTCGACAGCAAGGTGGTTAACGACCTCACCCCGGAAAAACGCAACATCGCCCAGGTGTTCCAGTTCCCGGTGGTGTACGACACCATGACGGTGTTCGATAACCTGGCATTTCCCCTGCGCAACCAGGGCATGGCCGAAGCGAAAATTCACAGCAAGGTGCAGGAAATTGCTGAAGTCCTTGACCTGCAAAGCCTGCTGAGCAAAAAAGCCCGCAACCTCACCGCCGACGAAAAGCAGAAAGTCTCTATGGGCCGTGGCCTGGTGCGCGACGACGTGTCGGCGATCCTGTTTGACGAACCGCTGACGGTGATCGACCCGCACCTCAAGTGGAAACTGCGGCGCAAGCTCAAGCAGATCCACGAGCAATTCAACATCACCATGGTCTACGTGACCCACGACCAGTTGGAGGCCTCGACCTTCGCCGACAAAATCGCGGTGATGTACGGCGGCCAGATCGTGCAGTTCGGCACGCCCCGTGACTTGTTCGAACGGCCGAGCCACACCTTTGTCGGCTATTTCATCGGCAGCCCTGGGATGAATCTGATCGAGGTGCAGGCCGAAGCGGGCGGAGTACGGTTTGCCGGCATGCACCTGCCATTGTCCGAGGCCATGCAGCAACGTATTGCCAGCGCCGATTACAAGAAATTGCAGGTGGGTATCCGCCCGGAATTTATCCACGTGTGGGACGAGCACAATCCTGACGCCTTGCAGGCTGATGTCACACACCTTGAAGACCTCGGTACCTACAAGATCGTGACCCTCAACCTCGACGGCGCCACGCTCAAAGTGCGCCTGGCCGAAGACAAACCGGTACCCGAAGGCAAGGCCTCCATCAGTTTCCCGGCGCAATGGCTGATGGTGTATGCCGACGATTACCTGCTGGAGGTGCTGCCATGAACAAGGTGCAGAACAACAAGGCCTGGTGGCTGGTGTTGCCGGTGTTCCTGCTGGTGGCGTTCAGTGCGGTGATCCCGATGATGACCGTGGTCAACTATTCGGTGCAGGACATCTTTGACCAGTCCAGCCGCTACTTCGTCGGTGCCGATTGGTACAAGCAGGTGCTGCTCGATCCGCGTCTGCATGACTCATTGCTGCGCCAGTTCATCTACTCGGCCTGCGTGCTGCTGATCGAAATCCCGCTGGGCATCGCCATCGCCCTGACCATGCCGACCAAGGGGCGCTGGTCGTCGCTGGTGTTGATCATCCTCGCTATTCCGCTGCTGATTCCATGGAACGTGGTGGGCACCATCTGGCAGATTTTCGGCCGCGCCGACATCGGCCTGCTGGGTTACAGCCTCAATGCCCTGGGCATCAGCTACAACTACGCGGCCAACACGGCGGACGCCTGGGTCACCGTGCTGGTGATGGATGTGTGGCACTGGACTTCACTGGTAGCGCTGCTCTGTTATTCCGGGCTGCGGGCCATTCCGGATGTGTACTACCAGGCTGCGCGGATTGATCGGGCATCGGCCTGGGCGGTTTTCCGACATATCCAACTGCCGAAGATGAAGAGCGTGCTGCTGATCGCGGTGATGCTGCGGTTTATGGACAGCTTCATGATCTACACCGAACCCTTCGTCCTCACGGGCGGCGGACCGGGTAACGCCACCACCTTCCTCAGTCAGACACTGACCCAGATGGCTGTGGGCCAATTCGACTTGGGCCCGGCGGCGGCATTCTCGCTGGTGTATTTCCTGATCATCCTGTTGGTGTCCTGGCTGTTCTACACCGCCATGACCCACTCCGACGCCAACCGCTGAGGCCGCCAACATGAGCAAGCGCAAGCTGATTCCATTGCTGATCTACATCCTGTTCCTGCTGGTGCCGATCTACTGGCTGCTGAACATGTCCTTCAAGAGCAACACCGAAATCCTCGGTGGGCTGACGCTGTTTCCGCAGGACTTCACCCTGGCCAACTACAAGGTGATCTTCACCGACCCGAGCTGGTACACCGGTTACCTCAACTCGCTGTACTACGTGAGCCTGAACACGGTGATCTCCCTGAGCGTGGCGCTGCCGGCGGCCTATGCGTTTTCGCGCTACCGTTTCCTCGGTGACAAGCACCTGTTCTTCTGGCTGCTGACCAACCGCATGGCGCCGCCGGCGGTGTTTTTGCTGCCGTTCTTCCAGCTGTATTCGTCCATCGGTCTGTTTGACACGCACATCGCCGTCGCCTTGGCGCACTGCCTGTTCAACGTGCCGTTGGCGGTGTGGATCCTGGAAGGCTTCATGTCCGGCGTGCCTAAGGAAATCGACGAAACCGCCTACATCGACGGCTACTCGTTTCCTAAGTTTTTCGTGAAGATTTTTATCCCGTTGATTGGCTCCGGCATTGGTGTGACCGCGTTTTTCTGCTTCATGTTTTCCTGGGTCGAACTGCTGCTGGCGCGCACCCTGACCTCGGTCAACGCCAAGCCCATCGCGGCGGTGATGACGCGCACGGTCTCGGCGTCGGGTATCGATTGGGGCGTACTGGCGGCGGCGGGGGTGTTGACTATCCTTCCCGGCATGCTGGTGATCTGGTTTGTTCGCAACCACGTGGCCAAGGGCTTTGCCCTGGGCCGGGTCTGAGGAGTCGATGATGGAATGGATGGCCTGGACCACCCCCACGGCGCTGTTCTTTGGCGGCATAGCCCTGATCCTGGCGGGCATGACCACTTGGGAACTGCGCTCGCCGAGTATCCCTCGGCGGGGTTTTCTGCCGATCAGCACCACCCGTGGTGATCGCTTGTTTATCGGTCTTCTCGGTAGCGCCTACCTGCATTTGCTGGTCATCGGCGTTACCGACTGGAGCATCTGGGTGGCGTCCGCGCTCTCCCTGGTATGGCTGTTGAGTGTGATGCGTTGGGGCTGAAGCCCTTGTGAATAAACCACCTGGAGGTCTCTATGTTGAATAAAAACAATAAGCTGCGACATAGCATTTCATTGGCCGCCGTACTGGCCCTCAGCGGTTTGAGCGCCTCGGCCTGGGCCGATGCGTATGAAGATGCCGCAAAAAAATGGATCGGCAGCGAGTTCAAGCCGTCGACGCTCACCGAAGCCCAACAGCTCGAAGAGTTGAAGTGGTTCATCAAAGCCGCCGAACCCTTCCGTGGGATGAAGATCAACGTGGTGTCGGAGACCCTCACCACCCACGAGTACGAGTCCAAGGTGCTGGCCAAGGCCTTCACCGAGATCACCGGGATCAAGCTGACCCACGACCTGCTGCAGGAAGGCGACGTGGTGGAGAAGCTGCAAACCCAGATGCAGTCCGACAAAAACATCTATGACGGCTGGGTCAACGACTCCGACCTGATCGGTACACACTTTCGCTATGGCAAGACCGAATCGATCACCGACCTGATGGCCAATGAAGGCAAGAACTTCACCTCGCCGACCCTGGATATCAAGGACTTCATCGGCATCTCCTTCACCACCGCGCCGGACGGCAAGATCTACCAATTGCCCGACCAACAGTTTGCCAACCTCTACTGGTTCCGCGCCGACTGGTTCGAGCGCCCCGAGCTGAAAGCCAAGTTCAAGGAAAAATACGGCTACGACCTCGGTGTGCCGGTGAACTGGTCGGCCTATGAAGACATCGCCAAATTCTTCAGCGAAGACGTCAAGGAAATCGACGGCAAGCGCATTTATGGGCATATGGACTACGGCAAGAAGGACCCGTCCCTGGGCTGGCGCTTCACCGATGCCTGGTTCTCCATGGCCGGTGGCGGCGACAAGGGCCTGCCCAACGGCTTGCCGGTGGACGAGTGGGGCATTCGCGTGGAGGACTGCCACCCGGTGGGCTCCAGCGTCACCCGTGGCGGCGACACCAACGGCCCGGCCGCGGTATTTGCCACACAGAAATACGTGGACTGGATGAAAGCCTACGCGCCACCGGAAGCGGCGGGCATGACCTTCTCGGAATCCGGCCCGGTGCCGTCCCAAGGCAACATCGCCCAGCAGATATTCTGGTACACCGCGTTTACCGCCGACATGGTCAAACCGGGCTTGCCGGTGGTGAATGCCGACGGCACGCCGAAATGGCGCATGGCGCCGTCACCTGTCGGACCGTACTGGGAAAAGGGCATGAAGAAGGGCTATCAGGACGTAGGTTCCTGGACCTTCCTCAAGTCGACGCCGGAGAAACAGAAACTCGCGGCCTGGCTTTACGCGCAGTTCGTGACCTCGAAGACCGTCTCGCTGAAGAAAACCATCGTTGGCCTGACGCCGATTCGTGAGTCCGACATCAACTCCCAGGCCATGACCGACATGGCGCCGAAACTGGGTGGTTTGGTGGAGTTCTACCGCAGCCCGGCGCGTACCGAATGGTCGCCAACCGGCACCAACGTGCCGGACTACCCGCGCCTGGCGCAACTGTGGTGGAGCAACATCGCCGCGGCCGCCAGCGGCGAGAAAACCCCGCAGCAGGCCCTCGACAACCTGGCCAAGGAGCAGGATGCGATCATGACGCGCCTGGAGCGCTCCAAGGTGCAACCGGTGTGCGGCCCGAAAATGAACCCCGAGCGTGACGCGCAGTACTGGTTCGACCAGCCGGGCGCGCCAAAACCGAAACTGGCGAATGAGAAGCCGAAAGGCGAGACCGTGAGCTACAGCGACCTGCTCAAGTCGTGGGAGGCGGCGCGTAAGTAATAACGCCAGTGTAGAAGGGTAAAACGACACGCTTGCGTGTCGTTTTACTGTCCGCAGTTTGCCCGCATCAGGCTTTGTTGAATTGCACGCATCAGCACGGGATCAAACGCATCATGCCCGGCGCGCAATAGTCTGCATTTCAGCAGTGCTCGTTGGCGCAACCAACGCAGGCTCGACAGGCCGATAGGGTCATTGATGCCCTGTATCACGTGGCACGCACAGCTCAGTGTCAGCCCCTGATCCTCCTCGCAAAAAAAATAACCGGCGCGATGGTAGTGCACCTCCAGACGGATTGCGCGCAAGGCGACTTCATCAATGAAGTGCTCCAAGGCTGCCTTGCCCATCCGCTGGCGATTCAGGCGCAGCGCTGCGCCGACCCATGCCATCGCTGCCTTGTGTTGCAAGCGTTCGCAAGATTGTTCGAGGTCCTTGCACACTTGTTCAAACGATGTAACCGCCTCGGCCTTCAAGTAGCACGCTAGTGCTCGATGGTAGGTGGCAAGGTGATTGGGAGTGGGTACGAACAGTGATGCCAGCACCAATCGGCATACTCGCGATGGGGCCTGCCAAGCATATTTGAGCGCCAGCCAACTACCCCAGGAAATACCCAGCAATGTGATCTGGGTAAAGCCAAAATGCTTACGCAACGCTTCAATGTCTTCGATGATCCGGGCCGTTTCGTTGTTCTGCCACTCGCCATGGGGACTCGAGCGTCCGCCACCGCGCTGGTCGAACAGGACGACTTCGAAGTGTTCCAGGTTAAAAAACGCCAGGTGATCGTGGCTGGAACTACCGCCCGGCCCGCCGTGCAAGAAGAACACCGGTTCACCACCTTCCTGGCCGTGCCGCTCCCAATACACCTGATGGCCGCCGGATACCGGCAAGTGCCCACTGCGATACAGAGGCTTCATGCCGAGGGGCGACTGAGCAAGTAAAACTGAAACAGCTCAAGCTGTCCTGGCCGGGCTGCCACACAGGATTCCAAGGTGATGCCCAGCGCTTGTGCGATCCAGGGGACTGCCGGCAGTACCGGCGTATGACCAAAAACCAAGGCCAGGCCACTCGGCTTGAGGCTGCCGAGTAATGTGCGCAACAAGGTTTCGGCGTCGCGCCGCGTGACCACCTCGGCGTTGAGAAAGCGTAGGATCAAGGCATCGCAGGCAGGGTTTTCCCGTGCAGCGTCAGCTTGCCTGAAGCGCACGGTTGAACCGACGTGGCGTTGCGATGCGTAGCGAATCATCGAGGCCGAAAGGTCCGAGCCCAGGCACCGGCAACGGGGCAGCGCCTGGGCCAGATGGGCGATCAACTCGCCGGTGGAGCACGCCGGGTCATGGATCAGCGCCCCAGGCTTGAGGCGCTCGCGTAGCACAGCGACACACTGTTCACGAAAGTGCGCTTCGTCGATGTTCAACTGCGTGGCGCGCTCATCGTCACACTCCCAAAAGCTCGGCGGGCAGACGAATTCCTCAGCGTGCATCTCCAGCGGCGGATACGGAAAGCACACGTCGCTATGGATTTGCTGCTGTGCTTCGATAAATGCCAGGTGCTTGGCCGCAGGCGTAGCGGCCTGATAGAAAAGTGCAACGCCTTCATTGCTCCAGTGATGGCTGGTGAGGGGGCCCAGCAGCATGGAGGGACGCAAGAGGCTGCTCAGGCGGCGTTGCCCCTGATCGTCGGGCATCGGCCTGTTGCGGCCTGCCCAGTGGCGGCTCCCGGTATTGAGTACAAACAGCTGACTGAGCCCGAATCCCAATGGCTCAAAATGACGTTGCACGGTGCTGGGGTTCATAGCGTGGCAACTTGCGATTCACCGCATAGACGCCTGCCGCGCTGTTGCGGCACCACGATATTGCCGGTGGAGACCAGGAAAAAACGCTCCAGCCCCGGGATCACCACCTGGACGAGCGTGGTGCCAAGCTGGCTTTGAAACAGGCGGCACACCCCGGGTGTCAGGTTGTGGCTGGCCATATCGCCCACCAGGAGAGTGATTTGTTCGCCTAGACCGGTTGGCGCCGGCCGCTCGTGGAGTTGCACCCATTCGACGGGTTGCGCCATCAGGCGCTCAGGGGCGAATTGCAGGCAGCGTTGCAGGCGCGGGAATCGTGCCAGGTGTCGCTGGGCATTGAGCAAATGACGGCTCAAAGGCGGTTCGACCGCGAGCGCTTGCAACTGTGCTAGTTCGGTCAGTGCACGCCAGGCCGCGTGCGCGGGCGTCAGGGAGGTGCCTGAGCCGTAGACGGTTGGCATCGCGCAAGGCGTGTTGATAAAGGCCAGGCAGGTGGTCGCGCAGAATTCGCGGCTGATATCCAGCAAGACCACCTCTGCATCGAAGGGCTGACTCAGTGTTTGCAACACGGCTCGGGCCTCGGGGCCAAGGCTGTCCGGATAGACGCGGCGTAGACGACTGAGCGGGCGCTGGTAGTAGAAATGCTCCAGCAGAAACAGTGAAAGGGCATCCCGTTCGATAGTCTCGTTCAAGGCATGCAGAAGCGCTTCGTCAGCCGTGGCTCCGATGGCAGTTCCGCTGTTGCTCGAATAACGGCGCAGGACGCGCAGGTCTGTCGGATCGTTATGCAGTGGCTGCTCGCAGTAGCGTGGGCAGGTCAACGCTAGCGGGTAGGAAAATGACTGGTCATCCACCAAGCTGCGATAGGTGCGGCAAATGACAGCGTCTTCTTGTTGTGCGACCAGCAATGCCAACGCGCTGTCATCGACAAACTGTGGGTGATCAACAAAGTAGCCGGACGCCTGGCAGTGAAGGGGCGACGCATGCAGATCGTCGCTCAAATAGTGTTCCAGTGCCTCATATAACGCGCCGACACGTGCCGCTGCCGGAGGACCCTTGCCCGCGCCGCGTGCGACCTCTATCGCATGTGCGTCGTACAAACAGGCTTGGACGCACAGCTCGCCTTCACCCACGATGCGCAAATGTGCGCGCAAATTCAACGCACTCAACTGGGCGAGAATCTGATGGTGGGCGAGTACGAGTGTCTGGCAGCGTTCGGGGGCGATGGCTTGGGGAATGCTCATGAAGGTAACTCCTGGGAAGGAGGAGAGGCATTGCCTCTCCTCGACTCACTTACTCGGCTTCCAGCTCCGCTCTTTCCGTATCAGTGAGTTGCAGGGTCTCGATGAAATCATCCGCGTGCTCCTGCTCCAGCTGTTCCATCTCGGCGATTTTATTTGCGTTTGCACTAGCCATGTAGCCCATGTTTGAAGCCTCATTTTTGTTTGAAGGTAGGGTGACGTGCTCTCGATGAGCACGGCTAGAACCTATTAAAAATGGCCGGCGTGGGCAAATGTGAGCAGCTGTTGCAAAAGCGTTGGCGGAGGGCTATGGAAATGAATTCTTTCACTTCAATATTTGACCGCTGTGGAGAGGTTGCTTTGCTTTGGAACCGGGGGCTGCGTCTGTGGTGAGATCCATCGCTAAGGGGAGCAGCGGTAGGCATTGCCCTGGGCAGGGGCGGGTAAGTCTTCCAGAGGTGTTGAATTTTCGCGGTGGTGAAGCGGTGATGGCCGTCCCGATATTGATCTTGGTTTGATGTACTACTGACGCTGTCGGGCTTGCTTGCAAAAAGATTGATAGGAGCGCTCGCTAGCCTGCGATGGCATCACCACGGTGCGCCTAACGCCCAGATCAGTCCTGCATTGAATGACGGCTTTTGTTCTCGCCTAAAATTCGCGCTGTATCCCTCGCCGGCGGCAGCCCAAACACCCGCGCATAGTCCCGGCTGAACTGGGTCGCGCTTTCATACCCCACTTCAAACGCCGCACTTGTCACGCTGCTCGCGCTGGCCACCATCAACGTGCGCGCCTGCAACAATCGCACACGCTTCTGATACTGCAACGGGCTCAGATTAGTCACCGCCTTGAAGTGCCGGTGAAACGCCGAAACACTCATCGCCGCCTTCTGCGCCAATGCTTCCACTCGAATCGGCTCTGCAAAATCCCGGCGAATCCACTGGATCGCCTGGCTGACCCGCGCTATGGCGGTATCCGGCGCAGCAATCTCGCGCAACATCCAGCCGTGGGGGCCTTGCAACACGTGGTAGAGGATTTCCCGCTCATACACCGGTGCCAGGGCGGCGATCGCCACGGGGTCACCCATCAGGCGCAGCATGCGCACCCAGGCATCCATCAAGGCCGGCGTCACCGCCGCCACTGAAAAACCGGCTTCCTGTTCGCGACGACCACTGGGCGCCGGCAAGTCATTGAGCAGTGTGGTCAGCACGCTCGGGTCCAGGGTCAGGCTCACCGCCAGGTAAGGTTCGCCGGTGCTCGCCGGGTTCACCACCCCCACGGCAGGCAGCTCGATGGACATCACAAAATACGTCGCCGGGTCGTAGCGCAAGGTGCGGTCGCCCACGGTCATGCACTTACTGCCCTGCAGGATCAGGTTGATCATCGGGTCATACACCGCCGCGAGCATATGCTCGGGAATCGCCCCCTGGACCATCGCCACGCGGGGGATACCAGTCTCGGTGCGGCGGTTTTCAGCCTTGGCGGCCAGGGCACGCAGTTCGATCAATTGAGTATTCATGGCCGCCATGCTGTTCCTTCCTACAAACCTCGCGCAAGCAAAAAGCAGAAACAGGCAGGATTGGAGTAGGAACGGCTGCGTGGAGGCGTGGGGTGATGGCTACTGTGGTCACTCAACTTTTTAGCACTGGAGCAGGCCATGAGCGTCATCGTAATTACCGGAGGCAGCCGCGGGATCGGTGCCAGTACCGCCCAATTGTGTGCGCGCCAGGGGCACGGCGTGATCCTTACTTACAACAGCAACCCGGATGCGGCGCAGGCGGTGGTCAAGCGCATAGTGGCTGAAGGCGGTAAAGCCGTGGCGCTGCAATTGGACGTTGCCGCCGTCAGCACTTTCGCTGCATTCCACGATGCCGTGGCGCACGCCCTGCAAGCCACTTGGGGCGTAAGCACCCTGAGCGGCCTGGTGAACAACGCGGGCTACGGCCTGTTCAACCCCCTTGAATCGGTGACCGAGGCGCAATTCGACGGCCTGTTCAACGTGCACCTCAAGGGGCCGTTTTTCCTGACCCAAACCTTGCTGCCGCTGCTGGAAGAACACGCCAGCATCGTCAACCTCACCAGCGCCACCACCCGCGTCGCTACGGCTGGCGTCGCACCTTACGCCGCTTTCAAGGGCGGCCTGGATGTGCTCACCCGCTACATGGCCAAGGAGTTCGGCGAGCGGCGTATCCGCGCCAACGCCGTGTCCCCCGGCGCGATCCGCACCGAACTGGGCGGCGGCTTGAACGACGAGTTCGAAGCCCAACTGGCCGGGCAAACCGCCCTTGGCCGTGTAGGCGAACCGGAAGACGTGGCACGGGTAATCGCCCTGTTGCTATCGGAAGAAGGCCGCTGGATTAATGCCCAGACCCTTGAAGTCGCGGGCGGCTACATCATCTGAGTCGGGAGACCCCACCATGCTGGATCATCTGTTTATTTCGGTGAGTGATATCGAGCGCTCCATTCGTTTCTACGCAGCCACCCTGACGCCCCTCGGCATCACTGCGCGGCATGACTACGACGGCAAAGACGGCCCACCCGGCCACCCGGACTTGAAGGGCTTTGGCGCCAATGGCCGGATATTTTTCTGGTTGCGCGAAGGCGTGGTGGAAGGGCGAGCTGTGCATGTGGGCTTTGTCGCCAATAATCGCGCTGAGGTGGAAAAAGCCTACGCCGCCGCCTTGGCGAACGGCGCCACCGACAACGGCGCGCCGGGTGCACGCCTGCATTACGACCCCAACTACTACGCGGCCAATGTCCTTGACCCGGACGGCTACAGCCTCGAATTCGTCTACAAGAGCTGGCAGCACACCTCATGAAAACCCTGATGATCTACGGCGCCACCGGCTACACCGGACGCATGGCGGCGCAACACGCGAAAACACTCGGACTCAACCTGGTGCTGGCCGGCCGCAACGTCGAACGCCTGGCTTCCCTGGCGGCTGAGCTGGACGCGCCTTACCGCGTATTCACGCCAGATGCCGCCCAGTTGGAAGGGATTGACGTCCTGCTCAATTTCGCCGGCCCTTTCGCCCAGACCGCCGGAGCCCTGATGCGTGCGTGCATCGCCAATGGCACCGACTACCTGGACATCACCGCCGAAATCAACGTGTACCGCTTGGCCGAGCAACTCGGGGCTGGAGTGCAGGTGATGCTGCTGCCCGGTGTGGGCTGGGACGTGGTGCCCACCGACTGCCTGGCCCTGCATGTTGCCCGCCGTGTGCAGCAGCCGCAGTCGATAAAAATCGCTCTGCAGGTGCCCGGCGCCATGTCCCGTGGGTCGGCCATGAGTGTCGGCGAGATCATCGGTGCCGGCGTGATGGCGCGGATCGACGGCCAACTGGTCGCCACGCCGGACGCGCAACCGCAGTACCTGGACTTTGGCGATGGCCCGGCGCTGTGCGCGCCCTTGTCGTTTGGCGACCTAGTGACGGCCTGGCATTCCAGCGCTATTCCGAATATCGCCATGTTCGTGCACATCACTGGCGAAGCCTTTCCCGAAGGCGACCTGTCGCTGCTGCCCGATGGCCCCACCCAGGCACAGCGTGACGCCCATCGCGCCCTCGCCGTGGCCGAAGTTATGGGTGCCGATGGTTCGGTGGCGCGTTCGGTCATCGAGACCGTCAACGGCTACAGCTACACCCCACTGGCAGCCGTCGAAGCCGCGCGCCGGGTACTCGGCGGTGAGCGCCGGGCCGGCTTCGAAACACCTGCAAAGCTGTTCGGCGTGGGCTTTGCCCAGACGATTGCCGGTACGCAGATCATCGATTATTGAGCTATCGGGAATTGCCATCGGCGGGTATTTGAGAACGTCGCAGCTCAAATGTGGGAGCTGGCTTGTCGAATCGTCGAACCGCTGCGATAGCCATAAGTATCTACACATCTTCAACGTGAAATTGCGTAGCAGCTGTCGAGCCCTGGCGAGGCTGCGTCAGCGGTGTGTCAGACAGCCCGCAAACGCAGCCTCGCCAGGGCTCGACAGCTGCTACGCAGAGGGTTCCCCCAAGATGTGTAGATACTTATGCTGCGATAGCGGACTGTCAGTTTACAAGTGCTTTGCTGACCCGCCGCTATCGTAGCGGTGCGACGATTCGACAAGCCAGCTCCCACCTATTGTCGTGCGGTGATTTCAAGATCACGCCGCCTGTGGCTGAACCAGCAACTCCCCCTCGACATCCTTGACCAACTCACTGGCCAAAAACAGCGGTGCCAGGCGTTTATGCAATTGTGGCTCGACAAACTCCTTCACCGTCTCCAGCGCCAGTACGCCGCTCAACGGCAACTCGGCCTTGGTGTACGACAACCAGGCTTTCTTCAGTGCCTGCAACACATCACTGCCGGCGGTGGTGGCGAAGCGGCGGTGGGTAGGTTTACCGTCAAAAGTGAAGGTGTGCTGGAACGCGTAGCCGGTTTCATCACCCTGGCTGGCGGTGCAGCGGATGCAGCTGCACGGGCCTTCGCCGAAAGCACTGCGCAGGTAGGCGTTGAAGTCCACCACGGGTTTGAGTGACAGGCGCTTATCCACCTCGAACAGGTCCCCGGTCATTTTTTCGTCAGTGTTCAACGTCCATTTCCTCGCAGGTTCGGCGGTTTTTCAAAGCGCGGCACAATAGCAGCCGAGCGGCTGTTTGTGGGTTATTTGCATAACAATAGATCTCGATATTCTTTTCCCGTCTTAAAAATCGTGGCTACCCTCGTTCACCTTCTCAAAAGTGCGGCAGATCCCCATGACCCTCAAGCGCTCCTCTTTGACCCTTCTGGCTGCCTCGCTGGCTGCCGCAAGCACTTTGCTCAGCCCCGGTGCCCAGGCTGAGGGCAAGATCAGCATTGCCCAGCAATTCGGCATCGGCTACCTGATCCTCGACGTGGTGCGTGACCAGTACCTGATCGAGAAGCATGGCAAGGAGCAGGGCCTGGATATCCAAGTGGAGTGGAACAGTATTTCCGGCGCCACGGCGATGAACGAATCGCTGCTGGCCGGCGCGCTGGACGTGGTTTCCGCGGGCGTGCCGCCGATGCTCACCCTGTGGGACCGCACCAAGGGCAAGCAGAACGTCAAGGCCATCGCTTCGCTCGGTTCGATGCCCAACTACCTGCTGACCAACAACCCCAACGTGAAGACCCTCAAGGACTTCAGCGAAAAAGACCGCATCGCCGTGCCCGCCGCTGGCGTGGGTTTCCAGTCGCGGACCTTGCAGATCGAGACGGCCAAGCAGTTCGGCGATGCCAACTACAAGAAGTTTGATGACATCTCCATCAGCCTGGCGCACCCCGACGCGACTGCCGCATTGATTGCCGGTGGCTCGGAGATCAACTCGCACTTTTCCAGCCCGCCGTTCCAGTATCAGGAATTGCTCAATCCGAATGTGCACAAGGTGCTCAGTTCCTACGACATCCTCGGTGGGCAGGCGACGTTCAACGTGCTGTACACCACGCAGAAATTCCACGACGAAAACCCCAAGACCTACAAGGCGTTCTATGCCGCGCTGGCCGAAGCCGAACACATCATCAAGGCTGATAAACCGGCGGCGGCCAAGACGTACATTCGGGTAGAGCAGTCGAAGTTGCCGTTGGACCTGGTGGAGAAGATCGTCCAGGACCCGGAAATCGACTTCACCATCGTGCCGCAGCGAACCTATATCTATGCTGAAAAACTGCAGGAACTCGGCGTGCTGAAAAACAAGGCCGACAGCTGGAAGGACTACTTCTTCGAAGAAGCCCACAGTGGTAACGGCAGCTGACCTCCAATGTGGGATCTGCAGTGTTTGAGCGGTCAGCGGAAAAACTCACCGGGCGTGGCGTCAAACTGCTGCCGAAACGCATTGATAAACGCCGACGTCGACTCATACCCACACCCCAACGCCACATCCGTTACCCGCTCGCCTTGCTCCAGGGCGGGCAGGGCGGTGAGCAACCGCAAGCGCTGGCGCCATGCGCGAAACGTCAGCCCGGTATCCCTCAAAAACAACCGGCTCAACGTCTTCTCACTCACGTCCAGCTTTTGGCTCCACTGGCCCAACGTTGTCTGCTGCTCCGGGTGCAGGTTCAAACTGCGATAGATCTGCCGCAAGCGCGGGTCCAGCGGCAGCGGTAACATCAAATCGACCTGCGGCGCCGCTGCCAATTGATCCAGCACCACTTGCGCCAAACGCCCATCCGGCCCGTCCTCAGCGTATTCCACCGGGAGTTCGCTGAAGCTGCGGATCAACTCGCGCAGTAAATTGCTCACTTCCAGCACATGACAGCGCTCAGCCGCCCAGGCCGTGACGCTGCAGTCGAGGTACAGACTGCGCATTTCTGTGTGGGGCGAGCTGAACACCCGGTGCGGCATTCCCGCTGGTATCCACACAGCGCGCTGTGGCGGCGCCACGAAACGGCCGACGCTGGTCTGGATCTCCAGCACCCCGGAAATCGCGTAGGACAATTGCACCCAAGGGTGGCTGTGTCGGCGGGTCAGCGCACGGTTGGGCAGCGATTCGGTGCGCCCATACACCGGCCGTGGCAGGCTGGAAAGCCCAGGGACACTGCGGCGGACGGTCTTTTCATGTCCTTTAGGCGGCATTTACTGGCTCATTGGCGTTAGTCGGTAATAAGCCGTTACGTTAGAGTCGCGGTGACGCTCTTGGCAACCCCTGGAAGATCCTGCTTATGACTCGCCCGCGTTTCGTGCCCGACAACTTCACCCTGACGCTGATCGCCACGGTGATCCTCGCCTCCCTGTTGCCCGCCAGCGGCCAGACCGCCGTGGCCTTCGGCTGGGTCACCAACCTGGCTATAGCACTGCTGTTTTTCCTGCACGGCGCCAAGCTGTCGCGCCAGGCCATTGTTGCCGGCGCCGGTCATTGGCGCCTGCACCTGCTGGTGTTCAGCCTGACCTTCGTGCTGTTCCCGCTGCTGGGCCTGGCGCTCAAGCCGCTGTTGTCGCCAATGATCGGCAACGACCTGTACATGGGCATGCTTTACCTCTGCGCTCTGCCGGCTACGGTGCAGTCGGCGATTGCCTTCACGTCCCTGGCACGCGGCAATATCCCGGCGGCGATTTGCAGTGCGGCGGCCTCCAGCCTGTTTGGCATCTTCCTCACGCCGCTGTTGGTGACATTGCTGCTCAACGTGCACGGTGACGGCGGCTCGACCGTCGACGCAATCCTGAAAATCAGCGTGCAATTGCTGCTGCCGTTCATCGCCGGGCAGATCGCGCGTCGCTGGATCGGCGAGTGGGTGGGGCGCAATAAATCCTGGCTGAAATTCGTCGACCAAGGCTCGATCCTGCTGGTGGTGTACGGCGCGTTCAGCGAAGCGGTCAACGAAGGCATCTGGCACCAGATCCCGCTGTGGGAACTGGGCGGGCTGGTGGTGGCGTGCTGCGTGTTGCTGGCCTTGGTGTTGGTGGCGTCGGCGGTGCTGGGCAAGGCCTTCGGCTTTAACCAGGAAGACCGCATCACCATTCTGTTCTGCGGCTCGAAGAAGAGCCTCGCGACCGGCGTGCCGATGGCGCAGGTGCTGTTCGCCGGGGCGACCATGGGGGTGCTGATCCTGCCGCTGATGCTGTTTCACCAGATCCAGTTGATGGTCTGTGCGGCATTGGCCCAGCGTTATGCCAAGCGCCCGGAAAGCATTCCGGAATTGATGGGGCAGGTGGATCCTTGATCTACGTCACAGCCTTTGCCGAGTAAGCTAAATAAACGCCCGGCCAGACAACTTAGTGGTAAGAGCCCAGTAAGGCGTGTCGGCATGAGCACTAAAGGTATTTCGCTGCTTACCGGCCTGTTGTGCGTCTGGGCGGGGCGTGCGGCGCGGCGCAAACCGTGGGCAGTGTCGTCGAGCCCGGATGTGCGACAAATGCGCACAGGGGCACGGTCATTGAGTTGAACGGCTGTGCCGAGTCCAGGCGTGTAACTAAGTGATCATCCTGACGTCGCCCTGACCCCCTTAGGCGACGATCCGCGTCAACAGCGGGGCCAGAAACCTATAGAATGCTCGGCGGCGGCGCTTGTCCTGGGTGGCCGCTCGATCACCGTCAGAGTACCGCGCCGTTCAATGAGCATTTCAGCCGCAACCCCCCAAACCAATTGGCAACCGGTCATCGCCCTCGCGTTGGCCGCCTTTGTGTTCAATACCACCGAATTCGTGCCCGTTGGGCTGCTCAGTGCCATCGGCGCCAGCTTCGACATGCCGGTGTCCAGCGTCGGCCTGATGCTCACGATCTACGCCTGGATCGTGTCCCTGACCTCCCTGCCGGTGATGCTGCTGACCCGCAACATCGAACGGCGCAAGCTGCTGATCGTGCTGTTCTGCATGTTTATTGTCAGCCACATCCTTTCCAGCGTCGCTAACAGCTTCGGCCTCCTGATGCTCAGTCGCATTGGCATTGCCTTGTCCCATGCCTTGTTCTGGTCGATCACCGCATCGTTGGCCGTTCGCTTGGCGCCGGAAGGCAAGCAGGTGCAAGCCCTCGGCCTGTTGGCTACCGGTACGTCCCTGGCCATGGTCCTGGGCATTCCCCTGGGTCGCCTGCTCGGCGAAGCCATGGGCTGGCGCACCACGTTCCTGGTGATCGGCGCCTTCGCTGCCGCACTGGTGTTCTGGCTGGCGCGCACCTTGCCGCTATTGCCGAGCCAGAACTCCGGCTCCCTGCGCAGCCTGCCGCTGCTGTTCAAGCGCCCGGCGCTGGTGGCGCTTTATGTGCTCACCGCGATGACCGTCACCGCGCAATTCACCGCCTACAGCTACATCGAACCCTTCGTCGAAGGCGTGGCCGGCATGAGCGGCAGTGCGGTGACCCTGATCCTGCTGGTATTCGGCGGCGCGGGCATCATCGGCTCTCTGCTGTTCAGCCTGGTGCACCGCTTCAACCCGCATGTATTCGTTGTCGGCGCGGTATTTATCCTGGCCGCGTGCCTGGCGCTGCTGCTGCCGTTGAGCGGCGCGGAATCCTACCTGGTGGTGCTGAGCATTTTCTGGGGCATGGCGATCATGGGCTTTGGCCTTGCCATGCAGTCCAAAGTGCTGGTGCTGGCACCGGATGCCACCGACGTGGCCATGGCGATGTTCTCCGGCATCTACAACATCGGCATCGGCGGCGGCGCACTGATGGGCAGCTGGGTCGGCAGCCAGTTCGGCTTCGCCTGGATCGGCGCGGCGGGCGGGTTGCTGGCGGCGGTGGCGTTGATTGGGTATTGCTTGGCGATTCGCAAGTTTGGGCAGGGTGTGGCGGGAGCCTGAATCAAACTCTCGCGCCAGCCACCGTTGGGTTAAAGGGCCAACGCATTCAACACATGGACCGGGTCATTGTGAATGGCCCTCAACAGCGCCTTTGCTGGCCCTGTTGGTTCGCGTCGCCCCTGTTCCCAATTACGTAGCGTGCCGATTTGAACATCGATGATGGCTGCGAATTTGGCTTGAGTCAGGCCCGTTGCCTTACGGATTTGTTTGACTTGAAGCGCGTCAACAATGAATTCGCGAGAGGGCTTGCGCTCGCCTCGGACGATTTCGTCCATCTGTTGCACGCTTTCCATCAGCTCATCGAAGAATTTGCTCATGGTTATCTCCAGTGTTCGATGACGGCTTTCAGTGCTTTGCGTTCATCGTTAGTCAGGTCTTGCTGTTCGTTTTTTGGATAGATCATTAATAACGCAATTTTTGAAGCCGTTACAAAGTGGTAGTAAATCACTCTGGCGCCGCCTCGTTTGCCGTGACCTTTTGAAGCAATACGCAGCTTTCGGATGCCGCCCGTTCCTTCGATCACATCTCCAACGCACGGATTGAACATCAACGCTACCTGCAAACCCAGGTAGGCGTCGTGATTCATGAGCTCCGTTACACGCCGGGTGAAAACCGCAGTTTCAATGAAAATCATAGCAAATGTACGCCATTGACTTAGTCGGCGGCAATGCTAGTGCAGTCAGGGAAGGGGAACAGCTGGTTAGTTGTAAGCGGGTTTTATACAAAGGGCCGGCGTGCTTCAGAAGCAACGTGTTCAGGGGCTAGAACTCCAGACAAGTCTTACACAGTATTTTGATACCCATTGCTACCGTCGCCCAGGACCGCCCACGGCCTGTGGTGACGGCACTTGAGCAGCAATGGAGTCCACTGTGCAAAAGCGTTTGACCGCCGAGTTTATCGGCACTTTCTGGCTGACGTTCGGCGGCTGTGGCAGCGCCATTCTGGCGGCTGCCTTCCCCGGCTTGGGCATTGGCTTTGTGGGCGTTTCGCTGGCGTTTGGTCTCACTGTATTGACCATGGCCTACGCGGTCGGCGGCATCTCCGGCGGGCATTTCAACCCGGCGGTGACCATTGGCCTATGGGCAGGGCGCCGCATTCCTGCGGGTGATGTGCTGCCGTACATCGCGGCGCAGGTCAGCGCAGCGATCGTCGCCGCTGCGGCGTTGTACCTGATTGCCAGCGGGCAGCCTGATTTCGCAGTGGGTGGTTTTGCCGCCAACGGGTATGGCCCATTGAGCCCAGGCCTCTTCGACATGAAGGCCGCTTTGCTGGCCGAACTGATCGCCACGTTTTTCTTCGTATTCATCATCATGCGCGTGACCGCACCGGGCGCTGTGCCTGGCTTTGCGCCGATTGCCATCGGCCTGGCGCTGACGTTGATTCACCTGGTGCTGATCCCGGTGACCAATACGTCGGTGAACCCGGCGCGCAGCACCGGACCGGCGTTGTTTGCCGGGGGCGAATACATGGCGCAGCTATGGTTGTTCTGGGTGGCGCCAATTGTTGGCGGAGTGTTGGGAGCGTTGGCAGCTCGCACGCTGGGCGAGCAAAAGCCGAGTTGACACCTTATACGTTTGAGAAAATCGGTACAGACTTAGCTTTCGGCAGTGTTGGCTTTGGCGTTGGCCTTGGCTTTTGATCTGTTTTTGATGTTGATCTCAGGAGCCCCGTCAACCACGCTGGCCGAACGCAGGCTTGAATCCGTGGGTAACCCGGCAGGACGCCGGGTTAGCCGCGCTGGGCCAAGGATGGCCCATCGCGGCGGCCCACGGATTCAAGCCGGAGTGAGGGCACACCGAGCCTGGGCGAGGTGCCGAGTGGTGGGGCAAGAGCGTTTTGGTTACTTTGCCGCTTTTGCAAAGTGACTCGCCGTAAGGGCGAAACCTATATTAGCCATCACCTAAATAACGGATATGTACTCATTCCAACCACAACACATGGCCGCCCTACAAACCGCCATCGCAGGCAAGCCAGCTCCCACATTTTGATCGATTTACACCTGATAGGGTTCGGGCGGCTATCAGGTTGCCACCGGACCAAAAGTAGACAGCGTCATCACAGCGCAGCCAATACCGCCTCAAGCTTCTCCTGATCCCGCGCAAACTGGCGAATGCCTTCGGCCAGCTTCTCGGTAGCCATCGCATCTTCGTTGGAAGCCCAGCGAAATTGCGCCTCGTCGATGGTCTGGCGCGGCTCGCCCGTCGCCCCCGGTACCAACTTGCGCTCCAGCGGGCCGTGGTCTTCATCAAGTTTTTGCAGCAATTCGGGGCTGATGGTCAGGCGATCGCACCCGGCCAATTCCTCTATCTGGCTGAGGGTACGAAAGCTGGCGCCCATGACCACAGTCTTGATGCCGTTGGCCTTGTAGTAGTTGTAGATCCGCGTCACCGACTGCACGCCCGGGTCTTCAGCGCCGGTGTAGTCCAGGCCCGTGCTCTTGCGGTACCAGTCGTATATGCGGCCGACGAAAGGTGAAATCAGGAACACCCCGGCATCGGCGCACGCCGCCGCCTGGGCAAACGAAAACAACAACGTGAGGTTGGTCTGGATACCGGCCTTTTCCAGGCGCTCGGCGGTTCGAATGCCTTCCCAGGTAGAAGCCAGTTTGATCAGTACACGGTCGCGGCCGACACCGGCTTTGTCATACAGCTCGATGAGCTGGTTGGCCTTGGCCCACAGCGCGTCTTCGTCAAACGACAGGCGCGCGTCGACTTCGGTCGAGATGCGACCTGGAATGGCCTTGAGGATGCCGCAGCCTACTGCCACCGAAAACTGGTCGCAGGCCAGGCCCAGGTCACCCTTGGACAGGTCGACCGAGTGACGCAGGATGTCGCCGTAGTGTGCGATAGCCGAGGCTTTGAGCAGCAGCGACGGGTTGGTGGTGGCGTCGACCGGTTTCAGACGGCTGATAGCCTCAAGGTCGCCCGTGTCGCAGACCACCGTGGTGAACTGCTTGAGTTGTTCGAGCTTGGATGTCATGAGCGGTCGATCTCCCTAATGAGTTTAGTGATTCAAGGCCTGTGCGGTATCCAGGTCGGTGATCAGGATGTCCAGGTAGCCGCCCTCGAGCGCGCCGCGAATCGCCTGGACCTTGTTCAACCCGCCGGCCAGGCCGAGCACGCGGTGGATCGAGCGCAATTTGGGCAGGGCCACCGACACTACGAATTCTTCGTCTTCCTCCAGTACCGGCTTGCCCTGGGCATCGAAATAGCGCAGGCAGATGTCACCCACGGCACCGCGCTCGGCCAGCAGGCGCAGCATGTCTTCGGTGTAGTAGTTACCGCTGTTGCGCAGCAGTTGCGACGGTTCCAGGTCGCCGATGCCGACAATCGCCAGGGTGATGCTGTCAAAGCGTTGCAGCACCTCCTTGACCTCTTCCATCTGCATGATGCGCTGCTTGCTTTGCACTGATTGCTCGATGCTTTGCGACGGCAGCAAAAACGCCGGGCAGTTGAGCAGGGTGGCCAGGCGCTGGGTGAGCAGGGTGGCTTCAAACGCGCCCTTATGGCCGACGCCGCCCAACAGTTGTACCACTTCCTGGGCTGCCTGTTTGCCCGGCTGCGCATGCAAGTGGCCAACCATGGCGCGAATGGTGCTGCTCCACGACGAAATACCGATATGGTCCTGGGGCGACAGGCTGGTTTCCAGGTAATGCGCGGCCGCTGAACCGATGGCCTGCTTGATGCTTTCATCGTTACCGGGCTCGGTGGCTTCCACCACGATCACCTGGCGCACGCCGTAGCGGCGCTGCAATTGGGTTTCCAGCTCCAGGTGAAGGCCCTGCAGGCGCATCACGCTGATCTTCACCACGCCTTCCTGCAGCGCCCGACGCAGGGCGCGGCTGATAAAGGACTGCGACAAGTCCAACTGTGCGGAAATCTCGGATTGCTTGAGCCCTTCTTCGTAATAGAGGCTCGCGATCTTGGTGATCAGGCGCTGTTCTTCGATCTGGCTCATGAAGGCCTCAGTGATGACATCAATGCGGGTGAGGATACCAAACCCTTACGACATGATCAGGCCGCCGTCGATATTGATCGCCTGGCCGGTCAGGTAAGCCGCGTCATCGGACGCCAGGAACGCCACCAACCCCGCGACATCCGAGGGTTTGCCGGCGCGGCGCAACGGGATGTTCTTGACCCATTCGGCCATCAACTCCCCCTTGCCGTAGCGCTTTTCGTCGGTGCTGAGAATCTCGCCCCAGACGCGGTCGTTGTAGTCCCACATCTCGCTTTCGATGATGCCGGGGCAGAACGCATTCACCGTGATGTTGTGCCGCGCCAACTCCAGCGCCAGGCTCTGGGTGATGCCGATCACGCCCATTTTGCTCGCGGCGTAGTGCGGCGTGTAGATAAACCCCTGGCGGCCCTGGCCGGATGACGTGTTGATCAGCCGTCCGCTGCCTTGTTTGACCATGTACTTGGCCGCTTCCCGGCACCCCAGCCACACGCCGGTAGTGTTGACCTGTAGCACCTTGTCGAAGTCGGCGCGGGGCATGGTGTCGTAGTGGTCGATGGTGATGATGCCGGCGTTCTGCACCGACACGTCGATGCTGCCAAAGCGGGCATGGCCTTCGCGGTAGAGCTTTTCGATGTCGCTTTCGTCTGTGACGTCGATGCCCAGGGCCAGGGTGTCCACGTTGTATTCCTGGGCGAGCTGGTTGGCGGTAAAGGTCACGCGTTCCAGGTCGTTGGAGGCCAGTACCAGGTTGGCGCCCTCTTGGGCGAAGCGCTCGGCAATGCCGGCGCCGATGCCACGGCAGGCGCCGGTGATGACGATGGTTTTACCGCTGAATCGTTGCGACATGATGAACTCCTACCAGCACACAAAGCCGCCATCGACCAACAGGTCGACACCGGTGCAGAAAGACGACGCCTGGCTCACCAGGAAGATCGCCGGGCCAACCATTTCTTCCACGCTGGCCATGCGGCCCATGGGCGTGGTCTGTTCAAATATCTTCACCTGGTCGGCCACTTCCGGCCGCGAGTTCATCGGCGTGGCGGTGTAGCCGGGGCTGATGCAGTTCACGCGCAAGCCCTTGTCGGCCCATTCCATCGCCAGGCTTTTGCTCAGGTGGATCACCCCAGCCTTGGAGGTGTTGTAGTGCGCCTGCAACAGGCCACGGTTGACGATGCTACCGGACATGGAGGCGATATTGACGATGGCGCCTTTGCCACGCGGCAACATCACCGCGGCCTGGGCCTGGCAACTGAGGAAGATGCCGGTGAGGTTGATGTCGAGGGTGGTTTGCCAGCGTTGCAGTTCCAGGTCTTCGGCAGCCTGGGCGTTGGCGATGCCGGCACAGTTGACGGCGACGCTGAGTTCGCCGAGTTCGCTTTCGGTGTGGGCGACGGCCGCATCCAGGGCGGCACGTTCGGTGACCGTGCCGCTGAGGGCCAGGGCGCGACGGCCGAGGGCTTGGATGCGTTCGACGGTGCTGGCGATACCCGGGCTGCCGGGTAGATCGAAGCAGGCTACATCGGCGCCGGCTTCGGCGAGGCCGACGGCGATGGCTTGGCCGATGCCACTGCCGGCGCCAGTTACAAAGGCGACTTGGCCCTGAAGACTAAAAAGCTGCATGAAATACTCCATTGTTGAAATCACAGTGGGACCCCTGTGGGAGCTGGCTTGCCTGCGATAGCGGTCGTTCAGTCACCTCTTCGGTGGCTGGTACACCGCCATCGCAGGCAAGCCAGATCCCACAGTTGATGTGTGTTGTCTTTGCTCACGCGGTGGCCATTTCCATCACTGACACCGGTGTGGCTTCACCACGCTCCAGAATCCCCATCTGCCGTCCCCGGCTCATCACCATCACGCGATGGGACAATCCCAGCACCTCATCCAGGTCCGAACTGACCACTATCACCGCCATGCCCTTGGCCGCCAGGTCTGCAATCACCTCATAAATCGCCGCCCGCGCACCCACGTCGATGCCTCGAGTCGGCTCGTCCAGAATGAACACCTTGGGATTACGCGCCAGCCATTTGGCAATGATCACTTTCTGCTGGTTACCGCCGGACAGGCTGGAAATCCGCGACTGCGGCGCGCCTTTCACGCCGAGTCGAGCCACCGCCGTGCGAGCGAATTCGCGCAGCGGGGCAGGGAACACCCAGCCGCGTTTATCCAGCAGGTCGGTGTTGCCATAGATCAGGTTGTCTTCGATGCGATGTTCCACCACCACGCCTTGCTGCTTGCGGTCCTCGGGCACCAGCACCACGCCGGCCTGGATGGCTTCGAACGGCGAGCGCAACTGACGCACCTCGCCATCCAGCACCATAAGCCCCTGAATGTCCTGGGCCGCGCCGGCAATGGTGCGCACCAGTTCGGTCCGCCCGGCGCCGACCACGCCGGCAATGCCGAATACCTCACCGGCGCGCACGCTGAAATCGATGCCGTGCAGGGCGAATTCACGGCAGCTTAAATCCTTGACCTGCAACATCACTTGGTCCTGCGGCGGTTGCAGCGCGGGGAAAATTCGCTCCAGGCTGCGTCCGACCATTTGCTCGACCAACTCACGCACCGGCACCTGGGCCGTGGCGTGCAAGGCAATTTGGCGACCGTCACGCAGTACCAGCACGCGGTCGGCAATACGCGCGATTTCTTCCAGGCGATGGCTGATGTAGATAAACGACACCCCCTCAGCCTTGAGCCGTTCCACCTGTTTGAACAGCAGCTCGGTCTCTTCCCCACCCAACGCCGCGGTGGGTTCATCGAGAATCAACAGGCTCGCCTTGAGGGTCAGCGCCTTGGCGATTTCCACCAGTTGCTGCGCCGCCACGCTCAGGCCTTCGACCTTGCGCGACGCCGGCACCTTGAGCCCCAGGCGTTCCAACTGGATCTGCGCCTGGGCTTCCATGTATTCGCGGTCCACCTTCCCATAACGCATGGGCAGGCGGCCGACGAAGATGTTTTCGGCGATCGACAATTGCGGCAGCAGGCGGATTTCCTGATGGATCAGGCCGATCCCGGCGCTCAGCGCGGCCCCCGGCGAACCCGGTGCGTAAGGCGCGCCGAGCCAGGTCATGCTGCCGCCGGCTTCGGGCTGCACAAGCCCGGCGATGATCGACGACAGGGTGGATTTACCCGCGCCGTTCTCGCCGAGCAGGGCCAATACTTCGCCGGGGCGAATGTCCACGTTGACCTGCGACAGGACCTGCACCGGCCCGTAGGCCTTGCTGATATTGCGCAGGCACAACACCGCTTCGGCGGTGTTATCCAGAGCTGCTGCTCGCATGACGACCTCCAAGGTTTACGGGTGCTGTTGCAGGAACGGCGCGACGTTGTCTTTGGTGGTCAGCACGGTGGGCAGCAGTTGTTCCTTGGGCACGTCTTTGCCGGCCTTCAGGTCAATCGCCGACGCCACCGCCAGGCGGCCCATCTTCTGCGTCTGCTGGGTCATAGTCGCGTTCAGCACACCGCTTTGCACCGCCTTGAGCCCGGCGACGTCACCGTCAAAACCAACCACCACGACCTTGTGATCCAGGTTGCCGACTTTCACTGCCTGTGCAGCGCCCAACGCCATGGCATCGGCACGGCCGAAAAACACGGTGATGTTCGGGTCACGCTGGAGCAAGTCCTGGGCCACGGCGAAGCCTTTGTCCTGGGCCCATTCGGCGGGTTGCTGGGCGACGACTTTGAGGTCCGGGAAGGCTTTCAAGCCTTCTTTGAAGCCTTTGGCTCTATCGTTTTCAGGGGTGGTGCCGAGCTGGCCTTGCAGGATCGCGATGCGGCCCTTGCCGTCGGTGATCTTGCCGACGTATTCGGCCAGCGTCTTGGCACCTGCCACGCTGTCGCTGGCGATAAAGGTATCGCCCGGCGCGTCAGGGGCGTTGCGGTCGACGGCGATCACCGGGATGCCGGCGGCCTTGGCGGCTTTGACTGGCACACCGGCGGCGGTCGCACCGGCAGGGATGTAGATCAGCACGTCGATCTGGCGGGTGATCAGGTCTTCAATCTGGCTGACCTGGGTAGACGAGTTGCCCTGGGCGTCCACGGTGATCACCTTGATCCCCTTGGCCTTGCCCTCGGCTTCCACCGATTGCTTGATCTGGTTGAAGAAGTCGGCCTGCAGGTTGGCCACGGCGAGGCCGATGGTCAGGTCCTTGGCCCAGGTGGTGCCGGCGGCGGTGAGGGTGGCGGCAGCGAGAGCGGTGGCCAACAGCAGTTTCTTGGGGCTGAACATGTCGGTGACTCCTGGTTTTATTGTTGGAGGGTGTCAACTGTCGAACAGGTTTTAACGGGCAGTGCTGGAGCGGCGTCGCAGGGTGTCGATGGTCACGGCGAGGGCGATGACCACGCCGATCACCACTTGTTGAATAAAGGGTGAAACGCCCAGCAGGTTGAGGCCATTGCGCAGCACGCCAATGATCAACACGCCCACCAGGGTGCCGCCGATGCTGCCGACGCCACCGTTAAGGCTGGCGCCGCCAATGACCACGGCGGCGATGGCGTCCAGTTCCAGGCTCAGGCCGGCACTGGGTTGCGAGGAATCGAGGCGCGCGGCCAGGGTCACGGCGGCGATACCGGCGAGGGCGCCACTGATGGCGTACACCCACAGTGTGATCGCGCGCACCTTGATACCCGACAGTCGCGCCACTTCCGGGCTGCCGCCCATGGCGTAAAGGTTGCGGCCACCGGCACGAAAGCGCAGGAACACCCAGGCCACTACCAGCATCACCAGGAAAAACCCGACCGTCGCCGAGAGAAAACCGAAATGCCGCACCGTGGCCAGATTGGTAAACCACTCCGGGTAGCCGACAATCTGCCGGCCTTCGGTGAGGATATTCGCCAGGCCACGGGCCACCGACATCATGGTCAGCGTGGCAATGAATGGCGGCAACTTGGCATAGGTAATCAGCGCGCCCGACACCAGCCCGGCGAGCATGCCGGTGGCGATCGAGATCGGAATCGCAAAGCCCAGCGGCACGGCCTGATCCTGATAGAGCCAGCCGAGCATCATCATTGAGAAGGCCAGCACCGACCCTACCGACAGGTCGATGCCGCCGATCACGATCACGGCGGTCATGCCAATCGCCAGGATGCCCAGCACCGTGACCTGATCAAGGATGTTCAGGCCATTGCGTAAAGAGAAGAAGAATTCCGAACTGAAGGAGAAGACCAGCACCAGCAGCACCAGGCCGATCAGCGGGCCGCCGATGTTGCTGGGGAGCAGTTTCACCAGCCGTGGGCGGTGGGGCGGCTTGAGTTCGGCCGGGTGCTGGACAATAGCTTTGGCGTCCACAGTGTTCTCCTGATTTATTTTTTTTGGAGTGCTTTCAGGCGACTTGAATATTTATGCGTGCCTGACTGTTAATTCAGATTCCAGTGCCACCGTGTCAAAGTCAAGCGCTTAATTTTTCAGGTATGCCTCTAGAACGCAGCTTTTACCGGGCGCAAAGCCACGGGATAGAGTGGCGCGCCTGGGATTTTGGCCGTTTGTCCGAGGGATCTTTCCGGGTTTTATTTCATTTTTCCACCGTCCGCTTACTTGACCTGCGGGGCGTTCGGCGTCTAAATAGAAATATATTGTCACTGCTGAATAAATATTCAAACACAGCTTTCGGCACTTTCACCTCGCGTGGTCAGCCCACAGGAGCCGCTGCATGAATGCCTTCCAGTACGACGCTCACCAGATCAAAGAACAGGCCCGCCTGATCCGGCGCCACGTGATCCGCCTGAATGCCGACTCTCCGGCCGGCGGGCACACCGGGGCCGACCTGTCGGAAACCGACATCCTCGCCACCCTGTACTTCCGCATCCTCAATACCGGTCCGGAGCGCACCGAAGACCCGGAGCGGGATATCTACATCCAGAGCAAGGGCCACGGCGTCGGCGGTTTGTATTGCTGCCTGGCGCAGGCGGGCTACATCCCCACCGAGTGGTTGCCCACCTACCAACACTTCAATTCCCACTTGCCCGGCCACCCGGTACGCCAGAAAACCCCCGGCATCGAACTGAATACCGGCGCCCTCGGCCACGGTCTGCCGGTGGCGGTGGGGCTGGCGTTGGCGGCGAAGATGTCCGGCAGCAAAAAGCGCATTTACGTACTCACCGGCGACGGCGAGCTGGCCGAAGGCTCCAACTGGGAAGCCGCGATGGCGGCGGCCAAATACGGCCTGGATAACCTGTTTGTGATCGTCGACAAAAACAAGCTGCAGCTGGCGGGGCTGACGGCCGACATCATGCCGCTGGACCCGCTGGACGTGAAATGGGCCGCCTTCGGCTTCAGCGTCAGCGAGTGCGACGGCAACGATGTGGGCCAGTTGATCGCAGCCTTGGAAAGCATGCAGACCAAAACCGGCGCGCCCCAGGTGCTGATCGCCCACACCATCAAAGGCAAGGGCGTGTCGTTTATCGAAGCTCGCCCCGAATGGCACCACCGTGTGCCCAAGGGTGATGAAATCAACGCAGCACTGGAGGAGTTGAACCATGGCGAGTGAACATTTGGCGAGCGTCATGGTGGACGCCTTTATTGCCGCCGTCGATGCCGGGCTCGACGTGGTGCCGGTGGTCAGCGACTCCACCTCCACGGCCAAGATCGGGCCGTTTGCGCAGCGTTTTCCCGAGCGCCTGATCAACGTTGGCATTGCCGAGCAGTCGCTGGTCAGCGTTGCGGCGGGGCTGGCATTGGGCGGCAAGATCGCCGCCACCTGCAATGCGGCGCCGTTCCTGATTTCGCGGGCCAATGAACAGATCAAAGTGGACGTCTGCTACAACCAGGCCAATGTGAAGATGTTCGGTCTGAATGCCGGCACCAGCTATGGCCCGTTAGCCAGTACCCACCACAGCCTCGACGATATTTCGGTGATGCGTGGCTTTGGCAATGTGCAGATCTTTGCCCCTGCCGATGCCGTCGAGTGCCGGCAGATTGTCGATTACGCGCTGCGGTATGAGGGGCCGGTGTACATCCGTCTCGACGGCAAGGCCTTGCCCGACGTTCATGGCGCCGATTACCAATTCAAACCCGGGCACGTGGATATCCTGCGCCAGGGTGCAGACCTCAGCATCGTCGCTTTGGGGTCGGTGGTGCACGAAGCGGTCGACGCGGCGGCGTTGCTGGCGGAGCAGGGCATTGAGGCGCAGGTGATCAACCTGTCGTCGATCCGCCCCTTGCAGCGTGATGTGCTGTTGAGCGCGTTGCGTGGCACGCGCGCGGTGATCACTGTCGAAGAACACAACATCAATGGCGGTGTCGGCAGCCTGGTCGCCGAAGTGCTCGCCGAGGCCGGCCTGGGCATTGCGCTGACTCGCCTGGGCATCGGCGATGGCGAATACGCCGCCGCGGGCGCCCGGGAACCGACGCGCGCCTTGCATAACATCGACGTGGCTGGGATTGTGGCGGCTGCCACTCGGTTGCGGTGAACGTCATGAATAATCCTACGCCGCTGATCCTGGCGATAGATGAAGGCACCAGCAACGCCAAGGCGGTGCTGGTCAACGAGCTCGGGCAGGTGATAGCACGCGGCTCTCGGCCATTGAGCATCATTCATCCACAGCCGGGTTTTTCTGAGCAGGATCCGCTGTTGATCTGGCACAGCACCCTGGCCGCCATTGAAGAATGCCTGGCTCAGGTGGATCGGCCAGTCACTGCATTGGCCATCAGCAACCAGCGTGAATCGGTGGTGGCCTGGGATCGACATACCGGTGAAGCACTCTCGCCGTGTATCAGTTGGCAGTGCCGGCGCTCCACGGCGTTATGTGCCCGGCTGCACGCGCAAGGTCATGAGGCGCTCGTTCTGGAAAAAACCGGTTTGGCCCTCGACCCGATGTTTTCCGCCGGCAAGTTTCGCTGGATTCTCGACAATCTGGAAAATGGTCATGCCCGCGCTGCTGCGGGTGAGATCTGCCTGGGCACGGTCGACAGTTGGCTGCTGTGGAAACTCAGCGGCGGCCAGGTATTTGCCACCGACTATTCCAACGCCGCGCGCACGCAATTGTTCAACCTGCACACCTGCGCCTGGGACCCAGAGCTGTTAGCGCTGTTCGCCATCCCGCTGGCGGCACTGGCGCCGATTCGGCCCAGCGCCGGCTTCTTCGCCGAAACCGTCGCGGTGGGCGGCTTGCCCGCCGGCATCCCGGTGATGTCGATGATCGGCGACTCACACGCCGCACTCTACGGGCAGGGTGGTTTTGCGCCCGGCCTGGTGAAAGCCACGCTTGGCACCGGCTCATCCTTGATGACGCCCATGAGCGGCCCGATTGCCTCCACTCACGGCCTTTCGACCACACTGGCCTGGCACGACGGCGGCACACCGACCTTCGGCATGGAAGGCAATATCGTCCACACCGGTGCCGCCGTGCAGTGGGCTTCGCGGCTGGTGGCCGGGGAATCCCTGGACGCCTTGACGGAGCAGGCCGCGCAACTGCCCGACAACGGCGGCGTGTATTTCGTGCCGGCGCTGTCCGGGCTGGGCGCGCCACATTGGAAAGCTGACGCACGCGGGTTGATCTGCGGGCTGACCGAAGCCACGTCCGGCGCACACATCCTGCGTGCTTCACTGGAATCCATCGGTTATCAGATCCGTGATGTGTTCGAAGCGATGCAGCAGGACATCGGCAGCCCGTTGAAGGCGTTGTGGGTGGATGGCGGCGCGACGCGCAACCGCTGGCTGATGCAGTTCCTGGCCAACCTGCTGCAACGCCCGGTGGTGCGCAGCCTGTCACCGGAGGTGTCGGCATTGGGCGCGGCGCACCTGGCGGGCAGGGCGTCGGGAGTGTGGGCGAGTGATGAAGCGCTGGGCGCGTTGGAGCGCCAGCGGGAGCGGTTTGAGCCGCAGGAAGATCCGGCGATGGCGGGGCGTTATGGCGAGTGGAAAAAGGCCTTGAGCCGTACTCTTCTCTAACTATTTATGCAGCCTAAAAGTGTGGGAGCTGGCTTGTCGAATCGTCGCACCGCTGCGATAGCGGTTTTTCAGCCAATATTTTCATTGCTGACCCACCGCCATCGCAGGCAAGCCAGCTCCCACAATTGATCGAGTTGTGCCTGTTATTCGCTCAAGGCTTCCAGGTCTGCACATCCTTCGCATCCACCGCCTTGGGCAACAACCCCGCCTTGAAGAATGCATCGGCAATCTTCTGCTGTTCACCCAACTGATCGATTGTCACCGGCTGCACCTGATAGCTGCGGAGTGCATTCGCCGCTTCAACCGTGGCGACATCCAGATTGCCCCACAACGGGCCGAGCACTTTAGCCGCGTCCTGCGGGTTGGTTTTCACCCACTTGCCCGCTTTTTCCAACGCGTCATACACCACCTTCAACGCGCCCCACGATAGCCTGGGCCTCGGCGCTTATGCCGATGGAAAAAGCCAACAACCCGATTACTGCGGCGAGGGTACGACGTATGGACATGGTGTGCTCGATCTCTAACGAAATAGATTTGAGCTTAAGGTTCTAAAAACTATTCGTTAAATACTCTTTCGATCTTAGCTTAGGGCGCTTTTCCCAGGTTCCGACGAATTGGGCATAACCATAGAATTATAGGGTTCTTTCATAATTTCTCGTCATTAATATAATCGAATTAACTCTACTGCCAGGCCTTGCGCGGGTTTTTGGCATATGCAGCTCTTTTCATTTCTCCCACGCCAAGGTCTTCCATGACGTTCAAGAAACTTATTGTTGCCGCCAGTTTGCTGTTCGCCGCTGCGGCGGCCCATGCCGAGCAAAGCCTGGATATCAGCTACCAGCGTTCGTCCACCTTGTGGATCCTGCTCAAGCAAAATGGCCAGTTGGAACAGCGCCTCAAGCCGCTGGGTTTCACAGTTAACTGGCATGAGTTCAGCACCGGCCTGCTCAGCTCGCTCAACGCTGGCAGTGTCGATCTGCACGCCGATGTGGCCGACGCCTTTGCCCTGTTTACCCAGGCCGCGGACGCGCCGTTGACCTACTACGCCCAGGAAAACTCATCGCCGAGTGCCCAGGCGATCATCGTCCAGGAAAAATCACCGATCCACAGCATCGCCGACCTCAAGGGCAAGACCGTCGCCGTATCCAAAGGCTCGGGCAGCAACTTCCTGCTGATCTCTGCGCTGAAAAAAGCCGGGCTGACGCTAAGCGATATCACCCCGCGTTACCTGGAAGCGCCGGATGGCGGCGCCGCCTTCGCCAATGGCAGCGTGGACGCCTGGGTGATCTGGGACCCGTTTCTCGCCACCCAGCAACTCGATCATCATGTGCGTGTGATCGCCGATGGCAAGGACGGCCTGGCCGACTACAACCGCTTCTACCTGGCCACCACTCAGTTCGCCAACGCCCACCCGGACGTGTTGCAGGTGACCTTCGACACCCTGCGCGAGACCGGCCAATGGGTGAAGGCCCATCCCAAGGAAGCCGCCGAAATACTTGGCCCACTGTGGGGCAATATCGCCCCTGCCACGGTGGAGCGCGCGAACAGTCGCCGCAGCTACAACATCATTCCCGTGAAGGTTGAACACCTCGCCGAACAACAACGCATCGCCGACACCTACTACGCCGCCAAGCTGATTCCCAAGGCATTGAAGGTCAGCGCAATCACCGTGTGGACACCCAAACCATGAGCCGCCAAATCCATTTATCCGCGTTCCTGTTGAGTGGGCCGGTGGTGCACAGCCATGCGGTGTGGCGCCACCCGGAAACCGTCGGCAATTACCTCGACCCCGAGTATTACGCACGGGTAGCCAAGGTGGTGGAGGAGGGGCTGTTCGACTTCCTGTTCTTCGCCGATCGCCTCGCGGTGGGTGACCAGATGGGCGGCTCCCGCGAGTTCGCCTTGCGCTACGGCGCCCAGGACGCCACGCGCCTGGACCCGTTGCCGATCCTCTCTTACCTGGTGGGCAAGACCACCAAGCTGGGCCTGGGCGCCACCCGCTCCACCACCTATTACGAGCCGGCGCACATTGCCCGCGAATTCGCCACCCTCGACCACCTGTCCAAGGGCCGTGCGGCATGGAACATCGTGACCTCGATGAACGACAGCGAAGGGCGTCTGTTCGGCAAGGACAAGCACCTGGAACACGACCTGCGCTACGACCGCGCCGACGAGTTTGTCGAAGTCGCGTTGAAGCTCTGGAACAGCTGGGGCAAGGACGCGCTGAAACTGGATCGCGAAAGCGGGGTGCTGGCGGACCCTGAACTGATCCGTTCGGTGCAGCATCAGGGCGAGTGGTTCAAGGTTGAAGGCCCGCTGAATATTCCGCGCACGCCCCAGGGCCGGCCGGTGCTGATCCAGGCCGGTTCTTCGGGGCGTGGCCGGCGTTTTGGTGCGCGTTGGGCCGAGGCCATTTTCACCATTCACCCGCACTTGGCGGCGATGCGCGCGTTTCGTGATGACGTACGTGCCCAGGTCGTGCAACAAGGCCGTGCCGCTGACAGCTGCAAAGTGCTCACGGCGGTGATGCCGTTTATTGGTGGCAGCGAAGCCGAGGCCCGCGCCAAGCGCGACAAGCACAACGCGCTGGCACGTCCGGAGTTGGGGTTGGTGACCTTGGCTTCGCAGCTGAATGTCGACCTGTCGCCATTCCCGCTGTCGGCGACGCTGGCCGAGATCGCTCAGTCGCCCCTGATCCCTCGGGCGGCCGCTGAAAAGCTATTGATGCAAGGCCCGGAAACCACCCTCGAACAACTCGGCCGCATCTTCGCCAGTAGCGTGCGTGTGCCCCAGTTGGTGGGCACCGGCGCACAAATCGCCGACCAGTTGGCCGAGCTGTTCGAGCAGGGCGGTTGCGATGGGTTTGTGATTTCGCCGGGGTATCTGCCGGGCTCGTTCACGGAGTTTGTGGAGAGTGTGATTCCGCATTTGCAGCGCAAGGGGTTGTTCCGCACGGCGTATGAGGGGACGACGCTGCGCGAGCACCTGGGCCTCGCTGATCTCACACGCTGAACGCCCACATGTCATATCCGCAAATCTATCAATTTAGAAGGGACACTTTGCATGACTGATTTCGATTATTTAACCCGTCGTCGCCTGCTCGGCCTGGCCGGTATCACCCTGGCCAGCCTGTCGCTGCCGCGCCTCGGCTTCGCTGCCGACGCGCATGCCGGCCATAATGTCGCCCAGGAACCTGCCGGCACCGGTGAGTTCATCCGCCTCGACGCACCGCGCAAGTTGAAACTCGCCGTCAACCTGAACGCCGTGTGCCTGGCCCCGGTGGTGATCGCCCAGGGCCAGGGCTTTTTCACCAAGCACAACCTGGACGTGGAACTGGTCAACTTCGGCAACTCCACCGAAGTGCTGTTGGAAGCGATTGCCACCGGCAAGGCCGATGCCGGCGTGGGCATGGCGCTGCGTTGGCTCAAGGCACTGGAACAGGGTTTTGACGTGAAACTCACCGCCGGCACCCACGGTGGCTGCCTGCGCTTGCTCAGTGCGGTGAATGGCGGCGTGACCAAACTCGAAGACCTCAAGGGCAAGGCCATTGGCGTGACCGACATGGCCAGCCCGGACCGCAATTTCTTCTCGATCCTGCTGAAAAAACACGGTGTCGACCCGGTACGTGACGTGGAATGGCGTCTGTTTCCAGCCGACCTACTCGGCACTGCGCTTGAGCGCGGCGAAGTGCAGGCGGTGAGCGGTAGCGACCCCTTCATGTACCGCCTGATCAAGTCTGGCGTGGCGAAGGAGCTGTCCACCAACCTGGTGGAGGAGTACGCCAACCTCAGCTGCTGCGTGGTCGGTGTCACCGGCAAGCTGGTGCGTGAAGAAAAGCGCGTGGTCGCGGCACTGACCCAGGCGATCCTCGAAGCTCACGACTATTCGGTGCAACATCCGGAAGAAGTCGCCAAAGGCTTCCAGGCCCATGCGCTGAACACCTCGGTGGAGGAAGTGCAGGCGATCCTCCACGACCACACCCACGGTCACCACGCGGTGGGCGCGGCGCTGACCCAGGAAATCCTCACCTACATTACCGACCTGAAAACCGTCGAGGTGATCAGCAAGAGCACCGACCCGTTGGAGTTTGCCAAGGAGATCACCGTCGATGTCTTCAGCTGATGCAACAACCCTGAACCCCTCCCTGGCGTTCAAAGTCTGGTGGCAGGGCGTGGCGGTGGTCGGGGCCTGGGTCGCCGTTGCGCTGTTGATCAGCTACTGGCCCAACGCGACACGCAACTGGCCGATGACCCAAGGCTTGGCCAACCTGTGTGTGGCTGTGGCGGCGCTGTTCATCGTGCTGAGCCTGCTGGGGCGCAAGCTGCCAGGGCTAGGCCTGCGCTTGCGTAATGCCGGCCCTTGGTTGATCGCCTTGCCGGTGCTACTGGGTATCTGGGAGTTGGCCACCGCCAAGCTGGCGCTGTTGCCGGTGCCGTTTTTTGCGCCGCCCCAGGCCTTGCTGGCGGTGTATCTCGAAGACTATCCGCGACTGGCCGACAGCCTGCTGCATTCGGCGTTGCTGCTCGGCTCGGGCGTGGCCCTGGGCGCGATCACCGGGTTTATTGCCGGGGTGGCCATCGGTTGGTCCACGCGCATCGGCTACTGGTTGCACCCGGTGCTGCGCATCCTTGGCCCGGTGCCGTCAACGGCGTTGTTGCCGCTGTGTTTTTTCCTGTTTCCGAGCAGTTGGAGCGCCAGCGTGTTTCTGATCGCCCTGGCCACGTGGTTCCCGGTCACGGTACTGACTTGGTCCGGCGTGTCGAGCGTGGATCAAGCCTATTACGACGTGGCCCGCACCTTGGGCGCCAAGCAGGGCTTCCTGGTTTTCAAAGTGGCGATTCCCGCGGCCTTGCCCCACGTGTTCGTTGGCCTGTTCATGGGCCTGGGCGCTTCCTTTTCGACGCTGGTGGTGGCGGAGATGATGGGCGTCAAATCCGGCATCGGCTGGTACCTGCAATGGGCCCAAGGGTGGGCCGCCTACGCGAATATGTACGCCGCATTGCTGATCATGGCACTCGCCTGTTCAGGGTTGATCACCGGGTTGTTCCTGGTGCGTGATCGGTTGCTGGCCTGGCAGAAAGGATCAATGAAATGGTAGCCCTGGCACACGCAGTATCGGCGTCGGAAGGCTTGGCGCTGCGCATCGAAAACCTCAGCCATGGCTTTGCCCTGGACGGGCAGCACCTGCCGGTGTTGGAGCGGGTGTCTCTGGAGGTGGCGCCGGGAGAGTTTGTGGCCTTGCTCGGGCCTTCGGGTTGCGGCAAATCCACCTTGTTGCGTTTGGTGGCTGGCCTGGAACCGGCGGATTCCGGCCGCTTGCTGGCGGATGGTGAAGCCATCACCGGCCCGGACCCAAGCCGCGTGGTGGTGTTCCAGGACCCGACGCTTTACCCGTGGCGCCGCGTGTGGGACAACGTGGCGGTCGGCCTGGAAGCCCAGGGCCTGCTCAAGACCCATTCGGCCAAGGTCGATGAAGCCTTGGAAAAGGTCGGCCTGAGTCAGTTCGCCCGTGCCTATCCTCGGCAACTCTCCGGTGGCATGGCGCAACGGGTGGCCCTGGCGCGCGCACTGGTCAATCAACCGCGCCTGCTGATCCTCGATGAGCCCTTAGGCAAGCTCGACTCCTTGACCCGCATCACCATGCAAAAAGAGCTGATCGGCCTGTGGCAACGCCAAGGCTACACGGCGTTGCTGGTGACCCATGACGTGGAAGAGGCCTTGCTGCTGGCCAACCGGGTGATTGTGTTCAGCGACCGTCCGGCAAAAATTCAGGCGCAATTGAGCATTGATCGGCCGTATCCACGGCACCGCGATGATCCTTATCTGGTTGACCTGCGGCGCCAGATACTGGGCCTGCTGGGGTTGGGCGGCAGCTGGTAGTCATTCAGGGTCAGCTTCTTTCAGCGCAATGGCCTGGGGCGTCGCGCTAAATGCTCCAGCGCGGTCTGCCAGGTAACGCGCCGGCGGCTGGCCCACCGCCTTGCGGAACATGGTGATAAAGCCGCTGGCGTTCTCATAGCCGAGCTCCAACGCCACCGTTTGCACGCTCTGGCCTTTGGCGAGCCGCTGCAACGACAGGATCACATGCAACTGCCGGCGCCAGCGACCGAAGCTCAGCCCCAGTTCCTCCAGCAGCAAGCGCGTCATGCTGCGTTCGCTCATGCCGATGCGCACCGCCCATAGGCCGAGAGTGGCTTTGTCCGCCGGTTCGGCCAACAGACTATCGGCCAGGCGGCGCAGTCGAGGGTCCTTGGGCATGGGCAAATGCAGGGCTTCGATGGGTGCAGCCGCCAGTTCGTCAAGCAGCGTATTGATCAAACGGCCCTGGGCACCCCCTTCGTCATAGAGCTGCGGGAAACTCACCGCCTTGCTGATCAACTCATGCAACAGCCCCGACACGGCCAACGTGCAGCATCGCAGGGGCAGGGCGCATGCGACGCCAGGGTCGATCAACAGGCAATAGACTTCCGCTTCGCCAGACCCGCGCGCCGCGTGGGACGTGCCGCCGGGAATCCACAGTGCACATTGCGGCGGAACGATCCAGATACCCGCTTCGATCTCGCAATGGATGATCCCGCGCAGGGTGTACATCAACTGGCCCTTGCGATGGGCATGTTGCGCATGTTCCCAGGTGTCCGACGTGCTGGTGGCGGTCACGGCCACCACGGCGCGCGGGAACACATCGGCGTCCTTGGCCATCAGCGGGTCGTGCATTTCAAGGCGATGGTGCTTCATGGCGGGGATCGCAAGTTGGCTGAATTGCGAAACAGTCTGGCTATCCTGTGCAATGCCGTCTAGTGGTGCGGTGGATATAGTGAGATCCGTTCTCAACAAGGAGCTCTGCCATGCGACTCGACAGCACAACATTCCCAGTGGTGAAAATCGTCTTTGATGCGCCCAGCGAGAGAGGCCCGGAAGATGCCCTCCGGATTTTCGAAAGCCTGTTGGCCCGTCAGCAATCCTTCGTGTTGCTGCACGAAAAAACCGTGGATGAAAACAACCACGAACACTCCCACGAGGAACGCAAGCATGCCTCGATCTGGATGAAGAAAAACAAACAGGCGCTGCGTGCCTACGTCAAAGGCATGATCCAGGTGGAACCCAGCGCAGCGCAGCGCCTAGCGCTCAAGCCGTTCGCCGCGATGTTCGGCAAGGCGTGGGGGTACCCGTTGCTGGTGGTAGAGTCCAAAGACCAGGCGTGGGCACTGGCGCGGGATGTGCTGGATGAGCGGGTGTCGGATGTGGCGCATTTTTGAAGGGTAATGTGGAGCAAAAAATGTGGGAGCGGGCTTGCTCGCGAATGCGTTTGATCAGTGGATACATCGTTAACTGATACACCGTATTCGCGAGCAAGCCCGCTCCCACATTTGTTCGGTGGCGAGGCTCAGTCCACGCAAATCGCCCGGCCGAGCTTGCCTTTTTCCACCGTCGCCGAGCAGCCGAAGTGGCTGTTGTCCACCTGGCACGCGCCTGTCACCGGGCCATTGCCCGTTTGGGTGGTGACACTGGTCTGGCACTCGCCATCACACTGACTAGAGTCGGTACACGCCTTACCTGCATCCTTGTACGGCGTGATGCATGTCCAGCTCTGCAACTTGCCGACTTGCTTCATCGTGCCGCCGCCTGCCAGGCACGTCGACGCGGCGGCGTCTTGCGCAGGTGGCGTGGTGGGCGCTGTTGAGGTGCAAGCCGATACCAACAGCAGGGCGGCCAGGCCGATCATCAATTTCATGCAAAAGTCCTCATAGGGTAAGCGCAGCGGTGCAGTGTACGGGCAATTGGACTACTTTGATTGACGAGCGATCCCTACCCGGTACTTACCCATGCACACGTTATGGAAGCGGTATTTGGCCTTGCTGGAAAACGATCTGAGCACACAGATTTTCGACAACGTGAAAAACCTGCTGGTGTGTGCGCTGTTGTTTGCGGCAGGGACCAATACGCTCGTGGGCCAGCAGGACCTGTTTATCGGGGTGTTTGCCTCCAGCGTGGCCGGCTGGGGACTGATTGTGCTGTCGACGCTGTTGATGCTGTTGAACGTCAGTGATGGTATCCGTCGATTGGCCAAGCTGCGTTATCACCTGGCGCTACAGCTGTTGTTGATCCTGGTGTATCTGGTGGTGGCCGAGCGGGTGGTAGAGATTGTGTGGGGCTTCCGCGCGCATTGAAGTATCCTCCGCGCCCCGCTTATCACTGATTCAAAGACAGATGACAGGACAAGACATGCAGGCGCTGCTGGACTCGATCCTTGACGAAGTTCGTCCATTGATCGGCCTCGGCAAAGTCGCCGACTACATCCCCGCGCTGGCCGATGTACCCGCCAACCAGATCGGCATCGCCGTGTACGGCAACGACGGCTCGGCCTACCGCGCCGGTGACGCCGATACGTTGTTCTCGGTGCAGAGCATTTCCAAGGTGTTCAGCCTGGTGCAGGCCATCGACCACGGCGGCGAAACCATCTGGGAACGCTTGGGCCACGAACCGTCCGGGCAACCGTTCAACTCCATGGTGCAACTGGAATTCGAGCGCGGGCGCCCGCGTAATCCGTTTATCAATGCGGGCGCGCTGGTGATTTGTGACATCAACCAATCGCGCTTTGCCGTACCGATCCTGTCGATGCGCGACTTTGTAAGGCGCCTGTCCGGCAACCCGCAGATCCTGGTCAACAGCGTTGTCGCCGAATCCGAAGCCCAGCACGGCGCGCGCAACGCGGCCATGGCTTACCTGATGAAGTCCTTCGGTAACTTCCACAATGACGTAGACGCGGTGCTGCACAGCTACTTCAACTATTGCGCGTTGCAGATGAGCTGCCTGGACCTGGCCAAGGCCTTCAGCTTTCTCGCCAACGAGGGCACCAGCGCCCACAGCGGCGAGCAAATCCTGACGGCGCGCCAGACCAAGCAAGTCAACTCGATCATGGCCACCAGCGGGCTGTATGACGAGGCAGGGAATTTCGCCTATCGCGTGGGGCTGCCAGGCAAAAGCGGGGTCGGCGGCGGGATCGTCGCGGTGGTGCCGGGGCAGTTTACGGTGTGCGTGTGGTCGCCGGAGCTGAACGCGGCGGGGAACTCGCTGGCGGGGATGAAGGCGTTGGAGTTGTTGAGTGAGCGGATTGGGTGGTCGGTGTTCTAAGGTGTAATGGCGTTGATCTGCTGAAATGCAATCTACCAGCACCATGATTTCCCTGTGGGAGCGGGCTTGCCCGTTCCCACACGGGTTCAGCAATCACTTTAGGCCTTACGTTTCAAAAACAAATCCACCATCAAGTACAGTGCTCCAGCGGTGATCGCTATATCGGCGATATTGAACACGCCGGTATGCGTCGGTCCGACATTCAGGACCATGTAGTCGACCACATGACCGTGGCGAAAGACGCGGTCGATCAGGTTGGCGATGCCACCCAGCGCAATCGCATACAGCGGCAAGACCTTACGCAGTGGTTGGCTCCAATTGGACAGCGACCACCACATCGCCCAGGCCACCACTACTGCCACGCCGACGATAAAGATCAGCTGTTTGACCTGCGGCGGCAAAGCAGCGCCCAGGCTCAGGAAGGCGCCTGGGTTCAGGCTCAGTTCCAATGCGAGGTTGATGGGGTTAGAGCCGATTTTGAAACTGTTGGCTTGCAGTGAAACCAGGGCCAGTAGTTTGACGAGTTGGTCGACGGCAACAAAGGCGATACCGGCGAGGAGGGCGAAGGTGCGGCCTCGCAGTAGGGGTGACGTGCTCAAGCGGTAACTTCCTGTTTGGGGGCGGTCGATAGAGCGCCCGAAGATAGCTCAGGCGCTCTATCCCGTCCATCTTCAGGCCGCCGGGTGGGCTACGTCCAATGCCTTGTCGACCAGCAGTTGCACACCTTCGAGCATGCGGCAGATACCCAGTGCGACGTTGCGTTGAGCACCGTCGATTTCAAAGGCCAGGTGAGTGGCGATATCGTTGATGGAGGCCAGGTCCTGGGAGGCGTTGACCAGCAGGGTTTCCGTGCCTAAGTCGGCGCGGACGGTGAAGAGTGTTTCTGGGGGATTTGGACTGTCTTTGATCATGGTGAAACTCCGTCGGGAATGGAGCTGCCACGATTCGCGGTCAAACGAAATAGGGTGGCAGCTATACGCGGGTTGACCGACCGGTCCCGAGGAGCCCGGCATACCCAAAGGTATCCCGCGTACAGCTGCCGCGACACGATACATCAGACGTAAAAAAAACGCCTGAATCGATGTTGGCATAAGTGTATTCGGGTTCGGACGGTCAAATCCGGTCGCTGAATTGGCAGCGACGGCAGAGAGGTTAGTCAGCGCACTTCCGAGCGACAACCTGAAACGGTTGTGGGATATATCCGAGAATCTGGGGCGCAGTGCCATCCCTGTGGGAGCTGGCTTGCCTGCTATGCAGTGTGTCAGCTAGCACATCCGGCACTGGCACTCTCGCCACGGTGCGGTATGACCGCCACATCTTAAATCATCGGCTGGAGTGTCTATTCACTGCCGTTATTTGCACCCCCTGGCTTTCCTCTTCGGCATCGGCACAATCATGCTCACCTCACCCTGATACCGTTGATACCTCTCCCTAAACAGCACCACCAGATCCTTTTCTTCAAAGTGGGTCCCAACGAAGAGATAGATGGTCAGCCCCACCGCAAACAACAGTGATTGGCCCAGCGTTGATGTCCTTGGGCACCAGGACGCCACCCACGAAGCCTATCAGGTATAAAAAAGTGACCAGGAAAGTCAGATAGCAGCCGGTGCTGTAGACCAGACCGACCCGGCGCGCGGGGAGGCTGTTCGAGTTCTTCGGCAGGTTCATGGACGAGTCCTTTCGTACAGGGTGAATGGTTAAGCCAGTCGACGTACGAATTCGACTGGCTAAGGCTAGCGAGGTTTACGAGATCAGTAACCTGTAGGAAGTGACAGTATCTTTGACCGTTTGGCGATTGGTCTTCTACTACCGCGTGCGACGCGTCAGACCAAGCAAGTCAACTCAATCATGGCAACGAGTGGGCTATATGAAGAGGTGGGGGCTGGTCGCCAGAATCGAATGCGTTGGAGTGGTTGAGTGAACGATATGGGGGGGGCGGTGTGTGGACGCTATAGCGATTAGATGAAGTCAGTCTAAAAAACTGTCATTTCTAGCAGGGGAAATGTTCTGGAAATCAGCAAAAAATAACAGCTGGAAGGCGGACGTGCTCAAGGAGAGCGAACCAGGAGGGTTTAACATGTTCCCGCACACGGTTGTGAGCGCATTTGCACAACAGGTCAAGGTCAACCCCGATCGGTTGGCTGTGGTAGGCCACGAGCAACGGCTGACTTACGCAGAGCTCGACCATCAAAGCACTAAGGTGGCGGCTGGTTTGCAAGCGTTGAAGATCGGTGTCGGCGATCTCGTGTTGGTTCAGGCTGAGCGCTCGGTGGCGCTGATCATTGCCTTTTTGGCCGTACTCAAAACCGGTGCAGCGTACGTCCCGCTCGACAGGACATTGCCACAGAACCGCAAAGAATACGTTGCCCGGCAATGCGGCGCTCGGGTGGTGCTCTCTACCCTGGCTGATGATCGAGCGCCATTGCCTGAGTGCACATTAACAACGGTCGACGAGTTGCTGGCCGGGCCCGAGTCCGTGCTGTCTCGACCTGTCTGGGTCAAGCCCACGGACGTTATGTACGTGATTTTCACATCGGGCACTACGGGCAATCCGAAGGGCGTGGTCGTCGAGCATCGTAGCGTCATAGGGTTGATGCTCGAACACAATGCACGTCTGGATATCGACCCGAGCAGCCGATCCACGGTGATGGCAGCAGTAGGGTTTGACTTGATCCAAGCAGAAGTCTGGTCAAATCTGGTTGTCGGAGCTTGCCTTTATCTGCTGGATCAAGAGTCGTTACTCAGCAGTGATGCATTCCTGGCTTTTTGTGTGACGCATCAAATCACGCACGCGTTCGTACCAACCCTGAAAGTCTACAACATCGTGAATGCCCGCCAGCCGCCAGCCCTCTCACTCAAATACATCTATACCTGTGGCGAAAAGCTGCATCCCCTGAGAGTGGAGCACTTATCCTTTAAATTGGTGGACTGTTATGGCCCCACCGAAGCGACCATTTTCGTTACCTCGCACCTTGTGCAAAGCAGACGTTTGAACCAAGCCGATTCCATTGGCCTTCCGATCGGGCAGTGCAAAATCTACATCCTTGATGAGCATTTGCAGGAAGTAGGCGCTGGCAAGGTAGGTGAGTTGTGTATTGCCGGGCCCTGTTTAGCCAGAGAATATCTGGGCGCGCCTGAATTGACCCGGCAGCGTTTCATCTATTCCAAAGTGCTCAGGCGTCGCCTATATCGCAGCGGCGACCAAGCGCGGATCCTTGAGGATGGCAGTATCCAGTTTCTAGGGCGGCTGGACGGTCAAGTCAAGATACGCGGCTACCGGGTTGAACTGGGTGAGATCGAGGCACGCCTGCTTAAGGAGTCGCAAGTCACCAGTGCGGCGGTGGTTGTGGAAGATGGGGGCACTCAGGCTGACAAACGTTTGGTTGCATTTGTCGTGCCCTGGAATCGACACGTCCATCCGAAGCGGCTGGAGGCCGACCTGCGCCGTAGCCTTGGGCGCGACTTGCCTGAATATATGGTGCCTTTCACCTTCCACTGCGTGGCCGAACTGCCAAGCAATGGCAACGGCAAGACCGATAAGCCAGCCCTGCTCGAATTATTGAAAAAACTGCAACCCGACCTGTTGGCAGTGGATCGCTTCAGCGATGAAAACCAGCGCAAGGTCGCGCTCGCTTGGTATGCGGTGCTCGGGCATGGCAATTTTTCAGTGGACGATAGTTTTCTTGAGGTGGGCGGGCATTCGTTGCGCGTGGCGCAGTTGGCTAAACAGCTGTCTGAAGGCTTCGGTATCAGGGTGGCAGTGCGTGAAATCTATGAACATATCGTATTGAAAGATCTTGCCGCTGAGCTGGCCCACCGCTGTCAGCCTTCCGCGCAGGGCGGCGCTCAGCCTGCCATCAATTTCGAAGATGATGTATTCCTGGATGCCGGTACGGATTTTAGAGGTGGCTTTGATACCGCACAGGTAGGCGACCCAAAGCATGTCTGGCTTACCGGGGTGACAGGGTTCGTTGGGATTCATCTGCTCCAGCAGCTTTTAGCCACGGGCGCCGCGTGCATTCATTGCCCGGTACGCTGTGAACAGCCCGAAGCCGGCCTGGCGCGGCTTCAACAAATCAGCGAGCGTTACCGGGTGGAGCTTAAAGCGAGTGATTGGGCGCGCATCCGTGTGTATGTCAGCGATTTGTCGCAGCACAACATGGGATTAGAGCCCGGCGAGTATGCGTGGCTTTCTAAAATGATTGATGCGGTGGTCCACTCGGCCAGCGCGGTCAATTTCATCATGCCGTATTCCTACATGAGGACTGATAACGTCGAGGGCCTCAGGCGCATTCTCAGTTTTTGCGCCGCAGGAAAAACCAAAGCGCTGATGTTGATGTCGACTATTTCCATCTACAGCTGGGGGCACCGCTATACCCTTAAGCGCCGTGTGTACGAGGACGATTGCATCGATGAAAACCTACCCGCAATACGGCACGATCTTGGGTATGTTCAAAGTAAGTGGGTGATGGAAAAAATAGCGGATATGGCGGCGGCCAAAGGCCTGCCCTTGATGACTTTCCGCCTCGGTTACGCGACCTGTCACAGCCGCACCGGCGTATGTGCCGACTACCAGTGGTGGGGCCGGTTTATCAAAACCTGTCTTGAGCATGGCGCGGTGCCAGACCTGCGAAAAATGCGCGAAGGCCTGACGACTGTTGACTACATGGTAAAGGCCGTCGCTCACATTGCTCGCCAACCTGCGGCCCTTGGCAAGAAATTCAACCTGTGCCAGACGCTGCACCGTGATCCAAATCTCAAGCAGTTTTGTTCGCGGGTTGGCCGTTACTATGGGCGCCGCCTTGCTGTCTTGCCGTACGAGAAATGGGTTGGGCTGTGGGAAAACCAGACGGATGCGTTGCTGTACCCGCTATTGGGGATGTTCAAGGACGACATGCATGAGGGGCAAACGATATTGCAGCTTTACCAGCACAATTACGCTTGGGATAGGCGCAATGTCCGGGCTTTTTTGATGGGCAGCGGGATTCGGCAATCGGAATTCTCGGGAGACGTGCTGGCGCGCTACCTGGACCGGTTGGGAGGCGGCGTTGGAAATATCTGAGAATTTGGGGCGCAGTGCCATCCCTGTGGCAGCTGGCTTGCCTGCGATATCGGTGTGTCAGCAGCCTCTCAGTCACTGGAAGACCGCTATCGCAGGCAAGCCAGCTCCCACATGTTGATCTTCATTCTTCTTTGGGATTTATGTGAGCCCCAACAAAAAATGCGCCCCTGAGGGCGCATTTTTTTGTTCGGTCAGCTATCGCCTATTCAGGCAGTCGCATCCCAAGCACGATCACCATTCTCGTCTTTAATCCGAGTTGGCAACCCCATCACGTCCAGCGCCTTCAGGAACGGCTCAGCCGGCAGTTCCTCGACGTTGGCCATGTGCTTCACATCCCACTCACCACGGGCAACCAGCAGCGCAGCGGCTACGGGTGGAACGCCTGCGGTGTACGAAATGCCCTGGCTGTCAGTCTCGGCAAAGGCTTCTTCATGGCACGCCACGTTGTAGATGAACATCTCACGCGGCTGGCCGTCCTTGGTGCCTTTGACCAGGTCGCCGATGCAGGTCTTGCCGGTGTAGTCGGGCGCGAGCGAAGACGGGTCGGGCAGCACGGCCTTGACCAGTTTCAGCGGCACGACTTCCAGGCCTTCGGCGGTGGTGACCGGCTTCTCGGAGAGCAGGCCGAGGTTTTTCAGTACGGTGAACACGTTGATGTAGTGTTCGCCGAAGCTCATCCAGAAGCGCACGTTGGGCACGTCGAGGTTTTTCGACAGGGAGTGCACTTCATCGTGGCCGGTGAGGTAAAGGTTCTGCGAACCGACGACCGGCAGGTCGTCGGTGCGTTTGACTTCGAACATGGTGTTGCTGGTCCACTGGCTGTTCTGCCAGCTCCACACCTGTCCGGTGAACTCGCGGAAGTTGATTTCCGGGTCGAAGTTGGTGGCGAAGTATTTGCCATGGGAGCCGGCATTGACGTCGAGGATGTCGATCGAGTCAATGCGGTCGAAATGCTGTTGCTGCGCCAGCGCGGCGTACGCGTTGACGACACCTGGGTCGAAGCCCACGCCAAGGATGGCGGTGATGTTCTTCTGTTTGCACTCTTCCAGGTGGTTCCATTCGTAGTTGCCGTACCACGGCGGGGTCTCGCAGACCTTGCCCGGCTCTTCGTGGATGGCGGTGTCGAGGTACGCAACGCCCGTGTCGATGCAGGCACGCAGTACCGACATGTTGAGGAACGCGGAACCCACGTTAATGACGATCTGCGATTCAGTCTCGCGGATCAGGGCCTTGGTCGCTTCCACGTCCAAGGCGTTCAGCGCGAAGGCTTGGATGTCGGCGGGAACCTTGAGGCTACCCTTGGCCTTGACGCTGTCGATGATGGCCTGGCATTTGGAGATGTTGCGCGACGCGATAGCAATACGACCGAGTTCGTCGTTGTGCTGCGCGCACTTGTGGGCCACCACCTTGGCGACACCTCCTGCACCAATGATAAGAACGTTCTTTTTCAATTGCTTTATCTCTCCTTTATCCGCCAGCTTACGAAAGGCTGGACAGGTAGTCGTCGTAACCAAATTCACGAACCACTTCGACTGTACCGTCGAGTTGTTTCACTACGATGGACGGCATTTTCAGGCCGTTGAACCAGTTTTTCTTGACCATGGTGTAGCCCGCGGTGTCGATGAACGACAGCCGATCGCCGATGGCCAACGGACGATCAAATTGATACTCGCCGAAAATGTCCCCGGCCAGGCAGGATTTGCCGCACACCATGACGGTGTGTTCGCCATCGCTTGGCGCCAGCTTGGCGTTGAGGCGATAGATCAGCAGGTCCAGCAGGTGGGCTTCGATGGAGCTGTCTACCACGGCGAGGTTTTTGCCGTTGTAGAGGGTGTCGAGCACGGTGACTTCCAGGGAGGCGCTGTTGGTGATCGCTGCTTCGCCCGGTTCCAGGTAGACCTGCACGCCGTACTTCTCGGAGAACGCCTTCAAGCGGGCGCAGAACGCGTCCACGGCATAGTCTTCACCGGTGAAATGGATGCCGCCGCCAAGGCTGACCCACTCGACCTTGTGCAGCAGCGCGCCGAAGCGTTCTTCGATGGTGCCGAGCATTTTGTCGAACAGGCTGAAATCGCCGTTCTCGCAGTTGTTGTGGAACATGAAGCCGGAGATCTGATCAATGACGCCTTCGATCTTCACCGGGTCCCATTCGCCGAGGCGGCTAAACGGGCGCGCCGGGTCCGCCAGGAGGTAGTCGGAGCTACTCACCTGTGGGTTCACGCGCAGGCCACGGGTCTTGCCTTCGGAGCGTTCGGCAAAGCGCTGCAGCTGGCTGATCGAGTTGAAGATGATCTTGTCGCAGTGCTCCAGCATCTCTTCGATTTCATCGTCGGCCCAGGCCACGCTGTAGGCGTGCGCTTCACCTTCGAATTTCTGGCGGCCGAGCTTCAACTCGTACAGCGACGACGAGGTGGTGCCGTCCATGTATTGCTGCATCAGGTCGAACACCGACCAGGTGGCAAAGCACTTGAGCGCCAGCAACGCCTTGGCGCCGGACTGCTCGCGCACATAAGCAATCTTCTGCATGTTGACCAGAAGTTTCTGTTTATCGATGAGGTAGTACGGCGTTTTGATCATTTTTGAGAGCCTGCGGCGGTGCCTGCCAAAAAAGGACAGGCATTGTGCCCGCACTTGGATTGAATCGAAAGGTTAGTGGGCGGAATTTGCTGCACCCGGTTTTCAATCGTAGTTGCGAAGTATGACTGTCTATAGGCATACACAGGTCGAATGTGGGCGCTGGCTTGCCTGCGATAGCGGTGGGTCAGTGCCAACAGTACTGGCTGATAGTCCGCAATCGCAGGCAAGCCAGCTCCCACCTTTGATCATCACCCAGCGGGAGAGGGCGCTTAATGCTCAGTGACATCAAACCGTCATCTCCCCACCACCGTCCTGCCACATTCCCCCGCTACTGTCCTCGCCAATGAGATCGATCTCAAGCGAGTGACAATGACTGACCTGAAAGACGTTGCGCGCCTGGCTGGCGTATCCCGCGCCACCGCCGCCCGCACTTTTGCTTCCCCTGACCAAGTGCGCCCGGCCACCCGTGAACAGGTGTTCGCCGCCGCCCGCGAGTTGGGGTTTCGGCCCAATCTGCTGGGCCGCCAACTGCGCCTGCAAACCACCCAGTTGATCGGCGTGGTGGTGCCCAACCTGCTCAACCCGGTGTTCGCTGAACAGTTCCAGGCCATGGAGCGCGCTGCACGGTCGCGCGGCTACAGCCTGTTGCTGGCGACCACCGACTACAGCAGCGAACGTGAGTGCATTGTGGTGGAAGAACTGCTGCGCCAGCGCGTCGACGGCTTGGTACTGACGGTCACCGATGCCGAAAGCAACAGCGTGCTCAGCAGCCTGAACACCGAGCAGACCCCGTTCGTGCTGGCGTATCACCAGCCGAGCAACCCCAACTACAGCGCTGTGTCGGTCGACAACCGCGCAGGCATGGCCCTCGCCACGCGATATCTGCTGGAAGCCGGGCACCGCCGCATCAGCATGGTCGCCGGGCCCGCGTTGCAATCGGACCGTGCTCGCCTGCGCTACGCCGGCTACTGCGATGCCATGCAGGAATACGGCCTCAAGAGCCGTCCGGTGATCGAAATGCCGGCTCACACCCAGGCTGAGTTCGCCGCTATCGAACCTTTCCTCCAGGGCGCCGATGCACCGACCGCCTTGGTGTGCTCCAACGACTTCCTGGCGATCAGCCTGATTGCCGAACTGCGTCGCAACGCCTGGAACGTGCCCCAACAGCTTTCGGTGATGGGCTTCGACGGCATCAGCCTCGGCACCCAGATGCACCCGACCCTGTGCAGCGTGGTGCAGCCCATTGCGCTGTTGGCCAGCACCGTGATTGACCAACTGCTGGCGCAAATCGCCGGCAACACCCCGACGTCCCATTGCCTGCCTTGCCATATCCGGCCCGGCGAAAGTACTCAACCCTACGAGGAGACCCTTGATGCGCGCACTCAGTAAAACCCTGGCAGCCCTGTTGCTGTGCGGTGCGGCCAGCCTGGCCCAGGCCGCCGAAACCGCGATCTGCTACAACTGCCCGCCGGACTGGGCCGATTGGGGCACCCAGCTCAAGGCCATCGCCGCCAGCACCGGTGTGCAGGTGCCGCTGGACAACAAAAACTCTGGCCAGTCCCTGGCGCAATTGGTGGCCGAGAAAGCCGCACCGGTCGCCGATGTCGTTTACTACGGCGTGACCTTCGGCCTGCAGGCGCAAAAAGCCGGCGTGGTCGACACCTACAAACCCAAGGCCTGGGACCAGATCCCTGCTGGCCTCAAAGACCCGGCCGGCCATTGGTTCGCGATCCACTCCGGCACCTTGGGCATCATGGTCAATGTCGACGCGCTCGGCGGTTTGCCGGTCCCGCAAAGCTGGGCTGACCTGCTCAAGCCGGAATACAAAGGCATGGTCGGTTACCTCGATCCGTCCAGTGCCTTCGTCGGCTACGTGTCGGCAGTGGCGATTAACCGCGCCATGGGCGGCGACCTGGACAACTTCGCCCCGGCCATCGACTACTTCCAGAAACTCGCGAAAAACGCGCCCATCGTGCCCAAGCAAACCGCCTATGCGCGGGTGCTCTCCGGCGAATTGCCGATCCTGGTGGACTACGACTTCAACGCCTATCGCGCGCGCTACAAAGACAACGCCAACGTCGCCTTCGTGATTCCGAAAGAAGGCAGCATCAGCGTGCCCTACGTGATGAGCCTGGTCGCCAATGCACCGCACCGCGCCAATGCCGAGAAAGTCCTCGACTTCGTGCTGTCGGACGAAGGCCAGGCGCTTTGGGCCAAGGCTTACTTGCGCCCAGTGCGTCCAATGAAAATGCCGGCTGACGTGGCTGCGCAGTTCCTCCCGGACAGCGACTATGCCCGTGCCGGTGTGGTGGACTACGAAAAAATGGCCGCTGTGCAGGAAGCCTTCGCCGCCCGATACCTTAACGAGGTCAAGTAAGTGGCCGCATCGGCAAGACATGCAGCCTGGGCGCTGGCCCCGGCTTTTGCGGTACTGCTCGCGTTCTGGTTGTTGCCGCTGGCGCACCTGATGGTGCTTGGCGCCGAGAGCCGCGACAGCAGCGGCAGCGGCTATTGGCAGGTGCTCAGCAGCGCGCAGTACCTGGGCAGCCTTGGGCAAACCCTGATCCTGGCAGTGGTGGTGACGCTGGTCGCTTTGGTGATTGGCGGCATCAGCGGCGTGTTCCTCGCCCGCCAGCAGTTTTTCGGGCGCTCGGCGCTGGTGGCGTTGCTCACTTTTCCTTTGGCCTTTCCCGGCGTGGTGGTGGGCTTCCTGGTGATTTTGTTGGCAGGCCGCCAAGGCCTGCTGGCCTCACTGGGCCTGCAACTGGCCGGGGAACGTTGGATCTTCGCCTACTCATTGGCGGGGCTGTTTGTGGGCTACCTGTACTTCTCGATTCCGCGAGTAATTCTCACGGTAATGGCCGCCTGCGAAAGCCTCGACCGCAGCCTGGAGGAGGCCGCGCATTCACTGGGCGCAGGGCACTGGCGCGTGGTCTGCGACGTGATCGTGCCCGGTTTGGCACCCGCGTTGGCGTCCTGTGGGGCGATCTGCTTTGCCACGTCCATGGGCGCTTTCGGCACCGCCTTTACCTTGGGCACGCGGCTCAATGTCACCCCGGTGGCGATCTACAACGTATTCACCAACTACGCCAATTTTGCCGTCGCCGCTGCGCTGTCGGTGGTACTCGGTGCGGTGACCTGGGCGGTGTTGCTGCTCACGCGACGCCTGGTGAAAAACGCGGGGACTGTGCTGTGAAACGCTCATCGCTGTTTGTGATTCAACTGCTGTTCACCCTGCTGGTGTGCGCCTTCATGCTGGTACCGGTGCTGATGTCGTTGCTGGCCGGGCTGACCCGCAACTTTTTCGTGGGTGTGTCCAGTGGCTTGACCTTTGATTGGATTATTCAGGTGTGGCAGGCCTATTCGCCGACTGTGTGGCTGTCGCTGCAATTGGCCTTGGCCTGCGCGGTGTGCGTCTGTGTCATCGGTGTGCCGGCAGCCTACGCCTTGGTGCGTATGAACAACCGCTTCAGCCGCGCCTTCGAGGAGCTGATGGTGCTGCCGGTGGCCATGCCCGGCTTGGCCAGTGCGTTGGCTTTGCTGCTGACCTACGGCCAGTTCGGCAGCTTCCGCAGCAGTTGGCTGTTCATCCTCGTCGGTCATGTGCTGTTCACTTTGCCGTTCCTGGTACGCCCGGTGATGGCGGTGATGCAACGCCAGCAATTGCCGGTATTGGAGGAAGCAGCGGCCAGCCTGGGTGCAGGTCCGATAAAGCGCTTTTTCAGCGTGGTGGTACCTAATTGCCGGGCGGGGATTCTGGCGGGTGTGCTGATGGTGGTCACCTTGTCCCTGGGTGAATTCAACCTGACCTGGATGCTGCACACGCCGATGACCAAAACCTTGCCGGTCGGCCTGGCCGACAGCTACGCCTCGGCCCGGCTGGAAATCGCCAGCGCCTATACCCTTATCTTTTTGCTGATGATCGTGCCGCTGCTGATTGCACTGCAGGCCATCAGTGCCCGTTTGTCCCGTGGAGAGCGTCGATGACCGCTATCACTATCCGCCTGCAAGGCTGTCGCAAGGCGTTCGCCGACGGCACCGTGGCCGTGCATGACTTGAATTTGACCGTTGAAGGCGGCGAAACCCTGGCGATCCTTGGCCCGTCCGGCTGTGGCAAAACCACCACCCTGCGCCTGATTGCCGGCCTGGAACGCCCGGATGTGGGCCAGGTGTTTTTCGGTGACCAGAACGTGACCCGCCTGCCCATTGAACGCCGTGACGTGGGCATGGTGTTTCAGAACTACGCGCTGTTTCCCAACCTGGATGTGGCGGGCAATATCGTCTACGGCCTGAAAATTCGCGGTATGTCGGCACCGGAGCGCAACAAGCGTTGTGAAGAATTGCTGGAACTGGTGGGTTTGCAGAACCACGGCAAGCGCAGCATCCATGAACTGTCCGGCGGCCAGCGTCAGCGCGTGGCTTTGGCCCGTGCGTTGGCGCCGCGCCCCAAGGTTTTATTGCTGGATGAACCTCTGGCAGCGCTGGATGCGCAACTGCGCGAACGCCTGCGCAGTGAGCTGAATGAACTGCTGCGCGGTCTCGGCATTACGTCGGTGTTTGTCACCCACGACCAGGGTGAAGCCATGGCCTTGGGCGATCGCATCCTGGTGATGGAGCACGGCCGCGTCGCCCAGTTGGCCAGCCCACGGGACATCTACCAGAAACCGGCCAACGCCTTCGTCGCGGGCTTTGTCGGCAACCTTAACGCTTTCGTGGTGATCGAGCCGTCAGCCCATGGCTTGAAAGTCTGCGGCGGCGAGTTGCCGTGGCACGAAGCCAACCTGCCGGGCACGGTCTACTGCCGCCCCGAACACCTGCGGGTGATGGAGGGCGAAGGGCACCTGCACGGCCATCTGCTGGCGCAGTTTTTCCAGGGCGCGCAAAGCCGCCTGCTGGTGGATGTCGGCGGCCCGCAACCGCTGTTGGTCGACAGCAGCGACAACCAGCTGTACGCGGTCGGCGCGCCGATTGCCCTGGCGGTTGCGCCGCACATGTTGTTCACCCTGAATGCTTGAGAATCTATTGTGAATCGTCCGTTTCTAGTCGCGCAGATCAGCGACCTGCACCTCAAAGCCGGCCAGCGCTTGACCTATGGCGTTGTCGATACCCTGGGTGCGTTGCGCCGCGCCGTCGACCATTTGAACGCAAGCCACCCACGGCCCGATATCGTGGTAATCAGCGGTGACCTGGTGGACTTCGGCCGCGCCGATGAATATGCCGTGCTGCACCCCGAACTCGCACGCCTGCACATGCCGTGCTACCTGGTGCCTGGCAACCATGACACACGCGGGCCGTTGCTGGAGGCGTTCCGTGATCACCCTTATTTGCCACTGTCGGCAGATGGCCCGTTGGACTGGGTGGTGGACGAGTATCCGCTGCGCCTGATCGGCCTCGACTCCACCATTCCCGGCGGCCATGGCGGGCAGTTGTTGGACAGCCAATTGCAGTGGCTCGATGAGCAACTGGCGTTGCGTCCTGATGCACCCACCTTGCTGATCCTGCATCACCCGCCGTTCATCAGCGGTATCGGCCATATGGACCGCGAACCCTTCATCAACGCCGCTGGCCTGGAGCAGGTCGTCGCACGCCACCCGCAAGTGGAGCGGCTGTTGTGCGGGCATCTGCATCGGCCGATGCAGCGCCGTTTCGGCGGCAGTTTGAGTTGTGTGTGTCCCGGCACGTCTCACCAGATCGTGCTGGATTTGCAAGAAGCGGCGCCCGCGCATTTCAACCTGGAGCCGGCGGGCTATTTGTTGCATCGCTGGGAGGCGCAACAAGGTGTGATCAGCCACAACGGCGTGTTCGGGGAGTACCCGGGGCCGTATCCGTTTTATGACGCTCATGGATTGATTGACTGAGGTTTTACGGAGGTTCACTTCGCGCAACTAAGTCGTAAACGTTAGTTAACGCACCGGCCAAGCCGAGTTTGGCCGCGTGCTTCCTGCTGCCCATTTTTTGCGCCCGGAACTTGGATTCCGCGCCGGAGTTCGTCCTGATGAAAGCCACTTTGAATGTAATAAGCGTATTGACCGGCGGCCTGGGCATTGCCCTGAGCCCCTTGGCCTCGGCTGATTTCTTGAGTGACAGTAAAGCCAACGTGAGCATGCGCAACTTCTACTTCAACAACGACAACCGTGACGGCGCCGCCGCACCGTCCAAGACCGAAGAGTGGGGCCAGGCGTTTATCCTCAACTATCAGTCAGGCTTTACCGATGGCACGGTGGGGTTTGGTCTGGATGCGGTCGGCATGCTCGGCCTGACCCTCGACAGCGGCGCCGGCCGCCATGTGGGCAGCTCGATGATCCCCAACGACGACGGTAAGGCCGCCGATAGCTGGAGCCGTGGCGGCGCCACCGCTAAGGCGCGTTTCGCCAAGACCGAGGCGCGCTACGGTTACCTGCGACCGAACCTGCCGATCCTGGTGAGCAACGATGGGCGCCTGTTACCGCAGTCGTTCGAAGGCGGGCAAATCACCAGCAAGGACATCGACAACCTGACCCTGGTCGGCGGCCAACTGCAACACACCACCGGTCGAGGCTCCAGTGATCGCAGCGGCCTGGCCGCGGCGGGTGGCACTCAGGAAAGCAACAAATTCAACTACGCCGGTGCCGACTACCAAGTGATCAAGGACCTGATGGTCCAGTACTACTACGCCAACCTTGAAGACTATTACCAACAGCACTTTGCCGGGCTGATCCACGTGTTGCCGCTCGGCGAATACGGCTCGCTGAAGACTGACCTGCGTTACTTCAAAACCACGTCCGACGGCAAAAACAGCACCGTCGCCGGTCGTGCCGAAGGCTACAAACTTGGCGGTTATACCAAGAACGGCACCGGTGAAATCGACAACAACACCTGGAGCGCAGCGTTCATCTATTCCCTGGGCCCGCACGCGATTACTGCCGGTTACCAGCAAGTCTCGGACGACAGCAACTTCGCGCAACTCAACCAGGGCGGCCTGGTGAATAAAGGGGAGGGTGGTTCCAGCCTGTACCTTTACACCGACCGCACCGTGCAGACCTTCATCCAGGCCGGCGAGCGCACCGCGTTTGCGCAATATGCCTATGACTTCGCGTCGCTCGGCGTGCCGGGTTTGAAGGCGTCGCTGATGTACTTGAAAGGCGACCATATCCTTACCGCCAGTGGCAACGATGCCAGCGAATGGGAGCGGGATATTTCCCTGGATTACGTGGTGCAGAGCGGTACGTTCAAGAACGTTGGGTTTGGCTGGCGTAATGGGGTTTCGCGCAGCGAGGTCGCACGGGATCAGGACCAGAATCGGCTGTTCGTGAGTTATTCGATTCCGTTGATGTAATTACTCTCAAAGCTCTGCAAAAACCAATGTGGGAGCCGTCGAGCCCCAGCGAGGCCGCGATGACGGCGGCATTGCCGATAGAGATGCCGCCTGACACACCGCCATCGCAGCCTCGCTGAAGTTCGACAACTCCCACAGTTGATCGATGTTGCTGAACGGACAGTGTCCGTCTCAGCAACGCTTCAGTGCCTTTGCATGCGTTGCCGTGTCATCCGCCACCTGATGAAAGCCACAGCGAAGATAAAACGCTGCGGCTTCGGGCGTATCGGTCGACAGGCGAACCGATTGGAACTGCGCGCGGGCATGTTCCAGCAGCTGTTGCACCAGTGCTTTTCCGACATTGCGACCGCGTACGGCGGGCGCAACGTACACGCGGCGGAGTCGTCCCGTGCCTGGAGGTGCATACGGGTCACAGTTAAGGCCGCCGATTGCGACCAGTTGCCCTTCACAAAATACGCCCAACAGGCACTCGCCCGGTTGGTCGAATCGGTTGGCGTGGTCGTCCCACTCGGTAATCAGGCGCGTCAGGAATCTGAAACCTTCGGCGATAGCTTGGGCTTCCAAGTTACGGATCTGTTCTGGAAGTCGTTCGAGTTTGCGTATCGAAGGAAGGTTGTCCTGGCATTTTCTGGAATGGCTGTGGTTGGTGGCATCCATGCTAATTCTGCTCTTGATAAATACCCACGCGATTACAACCCTGAAAACCCAGAAGATCAAATGCGGTAGCCGCCCCTGTAGTGAGCGGGCTCGCCCCGCGCTGGGTGGCGAAGCCGCCCTAAACCCAGGCGCCGCAATCTTTCTGAAAAACCGAGGTGGATTTATTGGGGCGGCTTCGCCACCCAGCGCGGGCGGTGCGACGATTCGACAAGCCCGCTCACTACCTGTCAACATGAGCAGATCTTGTGATCATCTCGAATAAAATGAGTTTGTTTCACTATCTCCATCTGCCGACAATAGCTCCATAAATATTGACATTGGAGTTGTAAGTCATGGCAGTCGCTCATTCCCTTGGTTTTCCGCGCATTGGACGCGATCGTGAATTGAAAAAAGCGCAGGAAGCGTTCTGGAAGGGCGAGCTCGACGAAGCCGGCCTGCGCGCCGTTGGCCGTGATCTGCGCAAGACCCACTGGGACCTGCAAAAACAGGCCGGCATTGAACTGCTGCCAGCCGGTGACTTCGCCTGGTACGACCAGGTACTGACGCACTCGCTGATGTTTGGTGTGATCCCGGAGCGGTTCCGCCCGGCGGATGGCATAGCCACCCTGCAGACCCTGTTTGGCATGGCCCGTGGTGTCAGCGACAGCTGCTGCGGCAGTGCCCACGCCCAGGAAATGACCAAGTGGTTCGATACCAATTACCACTATCTGGTGCCTGAATTCAGTGCTGACCAGCAGTTTCACCTGGGTTGGGATCAGTTGTTCGAAGAAGTCCAGGAAGCCCACGAGCTGGGCCACAACGTCAAGCCGGTAGTGATCGGCCCGCTGACTTACCTGTGGCTGGGCAAGGCCAAGGGTGGTGATTTCGACAAGCTCGATTTGCTTGACCGCCTGCTGCCGCTGTACGGCCAGATCTTCCAGCGCCTGGCAGAGCTGGGCGTGGAATGGGTGCAGATCGACGAGCCGATCCTGGTGCTGGACCTGCCGCAGGATTGGAAAAACGCCTTTGAACGTGCCTACAACCAGATCCAGCGCGACCCGTTGAAAAAGCTGGTGGCGACTTACTTCGGTGGTCTGGAAGAGAACCTCGGTCTGGCCGCCAACTTGCCGGTGGATGGCCTGCACATCGACCTGGTGCGTGCGCCGGACCAGTACCCGACCATCCTCGACCGCCTGCCGGCGTATAAGGTGCTGTCCCTGGGCGTGGTCAACGGCCGTAACGTCTGGCGTTGCGACCTGGAAAAGGCCTTGGCTACCTTGCAGCACGCCCATGAGAAACTGGGTGATCGGTTGTGGGTTGCGCCGTCCTGTTCCTTGTTGCACAGCCCGGTGGATGTAGGCCGTGAAGACAAATTGGATTCTGAGCTGAAAAGCTGGCTGGCGTTTGCCGTGCAGAAGTGCGCTGAAGTCGCCGTGTTGGCACGTGCGGTCGACGCGCCAGAAGCGCCAAACGTACTGGCTGCCCTGGCTGAGAGCCGCACCGTACAAGCGGCCCGCGCCGCGTCGCCGCGTATCCACAAACCTGCGGTGCAAGCCCGTGTGGCTGCGATCACCGCCAAGGACAGCCAGCGCCAGTCACTGTTTGGCCAGCGCATCGAGAAGCAACGGGCCGGCCTCAACCTGCCGCTGTTCCCGACCACCACCATCGGGTCGTTCCCGCAGACCGCGTCGATTCGCCTGGCGCGTCAGTCGTACAAGGCTGGAAAACTGAGCGAAGCCGAATACGTCGAAGCCATGCACAGCGAGATCAAGCACGCCGTGGAGGTGCAGGAAAACCTCGGCCTGGACGTGCTGGTGCACGGTGAAGCCGAGCGTAACGACATGGTCGAGTACTTCGCCGAGCAACTGGACGGCTATGCATTCACCCGCTTTGGCTGGGTGCAGAGCTACGGTTCGCGCTGCGTGAAACCGGCGGTGATTTTCGGCGACCTGAGCCGGCCGAAAGCCATGACCGTGGAGTGGATCCGCTACGCCCAAGGCCTGACAGGCAAGGTGATGAAGGGCATGCTGACGGGCCCGGTGACCATGCTGATGTGGTCGTTCCCCCGCGAAGACGTGAGCCGCGAAGTGCAGGCCCGTCAACTGGCCCTCGCCATCCGTGATGAGGTGGTGGACCTGGAAGCCGCCGGCATCAAGATCGTGCAGATCGACGAAGCTGCGTTCCGCGAAGGCCTGCCGTTACGCCAGGCGCAGTGGCAGCACTATCTGGAGTGGGCCACCGAAGTGTTTCGCCTGTGCGCCTCGGGTGTGCGTGACGAAACCCAGATCCACACCCACATGTGCTACAGCGAATTCAATGATGTGATCGAGAGCATCGCCGCGATGGATGCCGACGTGATCACCATCGAGACTTCACGTTCGGATATGGAGCTGCTGGACGCGTTTGAAGCCTTCGCTTACCCGAATGACATCGGGCCGGGCGTGTATGACATCCACTCGCCGCGCGTGCCGGATGCTTCGGAGATGGCCAATCTGTTGCGCAAGGCGGCGAAGCGGATTCCGGCTGAGCGGTTGTGGGTGAACCCGGATTGTGGGTTGAAGACGCGAGGTTGGCTGGAGACGGAAGCGGCGCTGGTCCACATGGTGACGGCGGCCCGTCAACTGCGTGCCGAACTGGCCTGATTCCTGGGTAGAACACAGTCAAAAATGTAGGAGCTGGCTTGCCTGCGATACAGGCACCTCGGTCTGAAGTGACACCGCGGTGATGCAATCGCAGGCAAGCCAGCTCCCACAGAAAAGCAACCGGGGCGCTATAGGTACTTGAGCCATGCCAAGTCGCGGCGCCGCGCTTTCAGCCCGGCGAACCAGCGCACTGGCAGGTAGAGCGCCAGGGGCAACAACAGCGCCATCAGCCATATCGCGCCCATACCGTCGAACCCAAAGTAGTTGCCATGGTTCAGGCCAAACAACGCCACACACGCGACATACAGCAGCTTCAACACATACAGATGCAGCAAATAAAAGAACATCGGCGCAGCCCCGAACGTGGCCAGCACGCTAATCCAGCGTTTCTGCCCCGCACGTTCAAACGCCAGCAACAGCAACAACCCAATCCCCAACGTCAGCGCCAAAAACAACAGCGAAGGCGGGTACTTGGTGACGTTGAAAAAGCTCATCAACGTCTGCACGCCACTGTCATACGCCTGCCAGGGCTTCTCGCCATAGCCATTGGCCGCGCGCAGTAACACGAACCCCACCAACGCACCCACGCCGCCCAGCAACAGATAACGCTGGCGTAACGCCGGCTGCATGCCATTGGCAAACAGCGGGCCCAAGCCGTAACCCAGGGCAATCACACCGATCCACGGCAGCACCGGGTAGGTGGTGCGCAGTCGCAGCGAGTCGCCCACCTCGATCCAACTGCGCTCATGCAGGATCGTCCACGGAATATGCAACGCCGAACCCGCATCGAAATGCAGCCCATCCAGCAGGTTATGCCCGGCAATGATCACCACCGCCAACACGATCAACGCCGGACGCGGCAACCACACCAGCGCGGCCAGGGCGATCATGCTCACGCCAATCGCCCAGATCACCTGCATATAGATCACGCTGGGCGGCAGCTGAAAGGTCCAGGCAAAGTTGACCAGGGTAAATTCCAGCACCACCAGGAACAGCCCGCGCTTGAACAGAAACGCCGACACATCGCGACGGCCCTGGTATTTCTGGCCGTACAGCCAGGCCGACAAACCCGTGAGCAACACAAACACTGGCGCGCACAGGTGGGCGAGGGTGCGGCTGATAAACAGTGCGGGCTCGGTGCTGTCGATGGTCATCGGGTCGCCGACCTGGCGGTGCAACAGGAACGTTTCGCGCACGTGGTCCAGCAGCATGAACAGGATCACCAAGCCGCGCAGGGCGTCGATGGAAAGCAGGCGTTGGCGTAGCGGAACAGCATCGGTCATGGGCGGGATCACAGGGCAGGGTGGAAATTGGGCGTTATCCTATAACATTAATTTGCGCGTTGCCGCGATTCGTTGCGCAGATTAGAATGCGATCAATTCTTAATTACTCCGTGGCCCCTGTGCCGGTGACTCGCATGTCGTCCCCCGTCAATCTGCCCATTCAGGACCTGTACTGCGAACACCACGGATGGTTGTACCGCTGGCTTGACCGCAAGTTGGGCAATGCCAGCGACGCGGCCGACCTGGCCCATGACACCTTTATGCGCCTGCTGACCCGTCAGAACGGCGCCGGGTTCGGCACTGAGCCGCGCGCGTTGCTCACCCATATCGCCAAGGGCTTGATGATCGACAGTTGGCGTCGCCAGGAAGTCGAGCGCGCCTACCTGGAAACCATCGCCCATCTGCCGGAGCAGGAAGTGCCGTCGTCGGAAACCCGCTGGCTGATCCTGGAGGCGCTGTACCGCATCGAAGCCATGCTGCGCGATTTACCGGACAAGACTCGCCGAGCCTTCCTGATGTCGCAGATCGACGGCCTGACTTACCAGCAGATAGCCGATGAGTTAGCGGTGTCGCTGGTCTCGGTCAAACGCTACATGCGCGAGGCCTTCCTCGCGTGCCTGAGCGTGGCATGAACCCGTCCATCGACCCGTTGATCCTTGGCGAAGCCGCTGACTGGATGGTGCAATTGCAGTCCGGCAGCGCCACCGATGAAGACCGCCGCGCCATCGCTCAATGGGAAGGCCGCAGCGCCCAGCACGCCCAGGCGTGGCAACGGGCGCAGGCGATTCTGGGGGATTTCAACAGCGTGCCGGCTGCGATTGCCGGCGACACCCTCAAACGCATCGGTCGCAAGCAATCCCTCGGCCGCCGCCAGGCCCTCGGGCTGTTGCTGCTGGCGGCGCCGGCGACGTGGCTGGCCTATCGGCACAAGCCCTGGCAGCCCTGGACAGCCGACCAGCACACCGCTATTGGCGAGCAACGCAACCTCACGTTGCCCGACGGCACACGCCTGCTGATCAACACCGCCAGCTCGCTGAATATCGCCTTCACCGACCAGGTGCGGCGCCTCGAGTTGCTGCAAGGCGAGGTGATGATCACCACCGCCAAAGACCCCGCGCCGACACCTCGACCGTTTGTCGTGCAGACCCGCCACGGCACCGCCCGTGCGCTGGGGACGCATTTCAGCGTGCGGGTCGGCGAGCAGAGCAGCCGCGTGGCTGTGCTCGACGGCGCGGTGGAAATGCTGCCGCAGCGCGCCAGTCGTGGGTTGATCCTCAAGGCCGGCGAGCAAAGTGCCTTTGGCAGTGACGGCGTCGCCGCAGTGCAGCCGCTGGATATCAGCGCGACGACCTGGCAGAGCGGCATGCTGCTGGCCCAGCAGATGCGCCTGGCGGATTTGCTCAATGAACTGGGGCGCTATCGCCATGGCGTGTTGCGTTGCCACGACAGTGTGGCCGGGTTGACCGTGTCCGGGGCATTCCCCTTGCGTGACACCGACGCCAGCCTGCGCCTGTTGCAGGAAACCCTGCCGATCAAAGTCAGCAGCCTGACCGGTTACTGGGTGACCCTCGAACCGCGCTGAAATTTTTTCATTTTTCGCTGATACCTTTTCAGTTGTCGCCCGGTGTAGAGGAGAACCCTCAACATTTGTACCGCGCCGACAGGAATTCCCATGACCTTCACACCGCATCCCATCCGCCCTTTGAAGGCCTTGAGCCTGGCTGTTGCCCTGGCGGCGATCGCACCGTTGCACAGTGCCGTGGCAGCGGACGCGGCGTCGACCAGCGCAGTACGCAGCTACAGCCTCGCGCCGGGCCCCTTGGGCAATGTGTTGGCGCAGTTCGCGGCGTTGTCCGGGGTGCCGTTGTCGTTTGATTCCACACTGCTCAATGACCAGCAAAGCGCCGGTTTACAGGGCAGCTATACCGCGCAATCGGGTTTTATGCGGCTGCTGCAAGGCAGCGGCTATACCCTGCAAAACACTGGCGCGAATGGCTACACCGTAGTGCCCCAGGCCACTGGCGATGCGCTGGAGCTGGGCGCGACCACTATCAGCGGCGAGAGCGGGGCGCAGGCCGACACCTATGCCGGTGGCCAGGTCGCGCGTTCGGCGCGTTTGGGGGTGTTGGGTAATCGCTCAATCAATGACGTGCCATTCAGCGTGGTCAGCTACACCGCCAAGACCATTGCCGACCAGCAGGCGCGCACCGTGGGAGATGTGCTGCTCAATGACGCGTCGGTGCGCCAATCGTCAGGCTTCGGCAATTTCTCCCAGGTGTTTACCATTCGCGGCCTGCCGCTGAACACCGATGACATTGCCTTCAACGGCCTGTACGGCGTGCTGCCGCGGCAGATCATCACCACCGAAGCGCTGGAGCGTGTCGAGTTGTTCAAAGGGCCCAATGCCTTCGTCAATGGTGTATCGCCAGCGGGCAGCGGCATTGGCGGCAGCGTCAACCTGGTGCCCAAGCGCGCCGAAGACACGCCGACCCGCAGCGTCACCCTCGACACCACCACCGATGGTCAAAGCGGCGGCCACCTCGACCTGGGCCAGCGTTTTGGCGAGGACAACCGCTTCGGCGCGCGGGTTAACCTGGCCAAGCACGGTGGCGACACGGCCATCGAGGATGAATTCAGAAGCTCGCAATTGGTGGCCGTCGCCCTGGATTACCGTGGCGATCGCCTGCGGGTGTCCACCGATTTCGGCTACCAGAAACAGCGCATCAACAATGGCCGCTCCGTGGTGTACCCGAATGGCGCCCAAGTGCCAGAGGCGCCATCGGCAAGGCACAACTATGCCCAGGATTGGAGCTGGTCGGAGCTGGAAGACGCCTACGGCATGTTCAATGCCGAGTACGACCTGAATGAAAACTGGACGGCCTACGTGGGCGGCGGGGCCAAGCACACGCGGGAAAATGGTCAGTATTCGTCGCTGTACGTGGGCAACAATGGCAGCGGTCGCGTGGGCTTTTTGTACTCGCCTCACGATGAAGACAACAAAAGCGCCATGGCCGGCTTGAACGGGCATTTCAACACGGGGGCGGTGACTCATCAGGTCAACGTCGGTTTGTCTGGCATCTGGGGTGAGCAGCGTTCGGCGTTTGAAGCGATCCAGCAGGCCAATCGTCAGCCGGGCAATCTGTATGACCCGGTGCAGATTCCGCGTCCGTCTGTCACCTACTTCGGCAGTGATATCCACGACCCGCGCATCGTCGGCAAAAACCGCATCAAAAGCGCGGCGGTGTCCGACACCCTGGGCTTTATTGACGATCGTGTGTTGCTGACCCTGGGCGTGCGGCGCCAGACCATTGAGGTGGACGCGTGGAATACCACCACAGGCGTGCGCAATGCCAACTACGCCGAGACCATCACCACACCCGTGTATGGCCTGGTGGTAAAACCGTGGGAGCACGTGTCGTTCTACGCCAACCGCATTGAAGGGCTGGCCCAGGGGCCAACCGCGCCGTTGACCAATGTCACCAACCCTGGTGAGGTCTTTGCGCCTAACCGCAGCAAACAGACGGAAGCAGGTGTGAAGCTGGATTGGGACAGCTTTGGTGCGACCTTGGGTGTTTACCGTATCGAGCAGCCGAACAACGCCACATCGCGCCTGCCCGGCAATACTCTGGACACCTTCAGCGTCGACGGCGAGCAGATCAACAAAGGTGTGGAGTTGAACGTCTTCGGCGAACCAATTGACGGCCTGCGCCTGCTGGCCGGTGCGACCTGGATGAACACCGAACTGAAGAACACCTCCAACGGCCTCAGCGACGGCAATCGCGCCGCCGGCGTGCCGCGCTTCCAGTACAACGTCGGCGCCGACTGGGACATTCCCGGCATCCAGGGCGCCGCCGTCAACGCACGGATGCTGCGCACCGGTGGCGAGTACGTCAACGCCACCAACACCCTGAGCATCCCCGCCTGGACCCGTGTCGACCTCGGCGCCCGTTATGGTTTCAAGGCCGACGACAAGTACATCACCCTGCGCGCCAACGTCGAGAACGTGGCGAACAAAGCGTATTGGGCGTCGGCGTCGACGGCCAATAATTACCTTACCCAGGGTGAGCCGCGCACCGTCAAACTCTCGGCGACGGTGGATTTCTAACCAGCGACGCCGCTCCCATATTTGATCCCGGCCAGGCGATGGATTCTGATACCGTCAGATGAATCGCTTGCCTAGGCCTCTCATCATGACAACGCCAAATGCCGTCATCGACTTCTGGAAACACGCCGGCCCAAAACGCTGGTTCGCCAAGGACGACGTCTTCGACGCCACGTTCCGCGACACCTTCCATGCTGCCCACTTGCAAGCCGCCCGGCGCGAACTGGAAAGCTGGCTGGACTCGGCGGAGGGCGCGCTGGCCCTGCTGATCCTGCTCGACCAATACCCCCGCAATACCTTTCGTGGCACCGCGCATATGTTCGCCACCGACCCGCTGGCGCGGCTGTATGCCCAGCGCATGGTGGACGCCGGGCTGGATCAGCAGATCGAACCGGCGTTACGCGCGTTCTGCTACCTGCCGTTCGAACATTCGGAACACCCGGCGGATCAGCAACGCTCCCTGATCCTCAACCAGCAACTGGACGCCAACACCTACCATTGGGCCAAGGAGCACGCCGAGATTATCGAGCGCTTCGGACGTTTTCCCCATCGTAATGAGGTGCTGGCTCGAGAGACCACGGATGAAGAGCGTGTGTTTCTGGATGAGGGTGGCTTTGCTGGATAGAGCAGGGTTTTATTGGGCGGGTCGGTAGATGTCCAGCCGCTCGCGCGCATATGGGCAACCGTTGCTTGCCAGCGCTTTCTCTAAGTATTCGATGCGCAGGGGCAACGCCTTCCTCTTATCAGTCTGACTGGCGAGCAATTTGTAGAGCTCAGCGCGGAAGTCGTTTGCACTGCCCAGTTGCAGTTCAACGCCAGTGGGGGGCGCCCCGCACGTTAGCCAGACGGTCGGTTGCGGGTAATAGCGAGCATAGTCGGGCAATTTCGCGAGAGCGCCTTGCAGCGCCGGTTCATACCGTGGGCCTTGGGTGTAACTCAGGCAGGCATTGGCCAGATACAGGGCGGCAGGGGCGAAGCCTGCCTCCAGGCTTGACGCCGAGAGGTCGCACATCTCCTGTTCTTTACCGGGGACCAGATAAGACTGGTAAAGCAACACCAGCCGATATTGCGCGACAGGGTGGCCGGCCGTTGCCGACTCGCTCAGCAGTCGCTCGGTGAGACGAAATGGCTCGCCCAGCTCGCGCATTTTCTGATCAAAGTCCGCCGCCTTCTGGTTGGCCTGCACGGACCGCATCAGGTCGGCGAGCTGTGGGTCGGTTTTCGCCAGGACCGCGACGGCTTCCTGGTACTGCGCTTCGCCGGGAGGCGATGAGTTTTCGCCGGCCATGGCTATCCACGAAGCGGCGAAGAGGGGCAGACAAAACACAAAAGGCAAGCGCAAGACGAAAATCCCTTTCCGGCCGTGCAGGGTTGCACGCGAGGCGGCGAGTCTACCTTGGCAGGCCTGGCCGTCAAAGCCTAGCCTGGCTATTCCTGCCAGGAATGCCCCCATAAAAACAGCGCATTGTCTTTCTCGCGGCACATCTCGTAGCGTGGTGTTCCATTCAAGGAGAGCCGTTATGAGCCAGCGACCGTTGCGTCTGTATGTTGATCATTTGTATACCAGCCCCTACGCCATGTCGGTGTTCGTGACCCTGAAGGAAAAGGGCCTGGCGTTCGACACGCTCACCCTGGACTTGGACGCTGCGCAGAACCAGGCGGCTGATTTCGCCCAACTGTCCCTGACCCAGCGTGTGCCCACCTTGGTAGAAGGTGAATTTGCACTGTCGGAGTCTTCGGCGATCACCGAGTACCTGGAGCAGGTTTATCCCGAAACGCCGGTGTACCCGGCCGACCCCAAGCAGCGGGCGAGGGCGCGGCAGGTGCAGGCGTGGCTGCGCAGCGATTTGCTGCCGATTCGCCAGGAACGCTCGACGATGGTGGTGTTCTATGGGCAGAAGATGCCGCCGCTGTCACCCGTGGCCGAAGCCGCCGCCGCGAAGTTGATCAGTGCGGCACAGGCGTTGTTGGTGGGTAACCCGGGCTATCTGTTCGGCGCATGGTCAATTGCCGATGTGGACCTGGCGGTAATGCTCAATCGCTTGATTCTCAACGGCGACAGCGTGCCCGCCGAGTTGGTGGAATACGCGCAACGCCAGTGGCAGCGGCCGTCCGTGCAGGCGTGGGTCAATCAACAACGCCCTGCACTGTAGAGCGTTCAGTGATCTGCAAGACGCGGCGGTCCAGGTCTTCCCAGTCCGCCATGCCCAGCACTCGCGTGGTGTTCAGGCCGCGCAGGTAGCCGCGCAGTTGCTGGGCACTGGCCGTGACTCGGCTGGCATCCGCCGCGTCATCCTGCAGCACGTTTTCATAATCGACCAGGTAATCGGCGACCCGCTCGCGAAACTCCGGTAGTACGGCTTCGCGGATGCGGTCGAAGGTTTTCTGGTGGGGCTTCATGGCGTGGTCCTTATAGGTTTTATGGGTGCACTATCGGTTCAGATAATAGTCACCATCACGGATCGCAAGTTCTGTTTTTGCAGGAAAAGCGGAAAATCTCCCCATCGAGACGCTGTTCAAGGAAATGCGCGATGAGGACGTTTATTCAACTAGCTTTGATGGCCCTGATGCTTGGCACGGTCGTCGTGAACAACGTCGCACTCGCCGATGATAGCCATTTGCTACCTATCGTCAGTAGCGTAGACTCGCTACAGCACACGCAGTCGGTAGGTGTGTTGTTGAGCGATAACACCCGCGACAACCTCAGCTACCTTGAACGCTACCACGACATGGCCTTGAATGGCGCCAAGGATGCCCTCGACGGGCGCATCCGCCAGGCGTTCGTCAACAGTTCCGACCCGGAATTGGCCATTGATTGGTTGATGAACTCGCTGCAAGGCAGTTTTTTGTCGGTGACTGTCTACGACAACCTGGATGCCCTGGTGCAGGCTCACCCCGATGTGGTGGTGATGCTCGATACCCATAACCAACTGTTGACCCAGCGTAATGACCAAGTCGAAGCGCGTTTTATTGCGCGGTTCTATGACGCGAACCTGCAATACATCGCCAAGGCCGAAGGCTCGGTACACAAGCAGGTGCCGTCGGTGTGGGTACGTGACAAGGCCGTGCCAGAGATTGCCGCGCAGATCGAGCAGCAGCGCGATGTGCAGTTGGATGCCTTGAAGCAGTTCGATGCGTCGCTCAAGGCATTAGTCCGCGCGGGTTGATGTGAACCATTATTTTTATAGTCAGGAATTTTTCATGCGCTCTTTTTTCGCCCCGGGCTTGGCCTTTGCTTCCCTGTTGCTGGCCGGTTGTGTTTCTGCTCCCAATGCACCAACGCTGACCCTGCAAACCAGCAAGGCCCCCGAGGCTTATGTGCAATGTGTGTTGCCCAAGCTGGAAAAGCACGGGATTACCTCCACCGTGACACAGGGCTCGCGCCACGCCAGGGTGTTGTTGACCAGTAAGATTGCCGCCGACGATGTACTGGAAGCCTACAAGTCCCAGGAGGGCGCCAAGGTGTTCTTGTATGAACGCAAGCCACTGGCGTCGACGATTACGCCGTCGCGGTTGGAGCTGGCTGCACAGGAATGTAAGTAACACACGATCCCTGTGGGAGCAGGCAAGCCAGCTCCCACAGTTTGGATGTGTGTAGGGCCTAGGGTTTGGCTTCGTTGCTGAAGGTGTTGACCGTCTTGATCAGCCCTTGAGCCGCCAACGCCACCAATTCCCCACCTTTCTCTACCGTCGCCAGCGCTGGGTCTGAGCCCATGCGCCCATCAGGGAAGCGCGCGCGGAAGTCCAGCGCTTCGCGGATCGGCCCGGTGTTGGCGATTTGTGGCGAGTAGTCGGCGGTCTTGATCGATTCCGGGTACGCCCACTGCGTCACCGCGATCTCCGATGGCGTGGCATGGCTGCCATGGCCTACCGGGAATTGGCGTTGAGCCAGGTCATTCACACCTTCTAGGTCCCACCAGTTCACCAGCTTTAACGCAAATCCGGCCGGGCGGCGGGCGAAGCTGGCTTCGGCGTACAGCTCGGAAAATGCCGCTTCAATGGTGGCAACATTGCCACCGTGGCCGTTCAGGAACAGGATCTTCTCGAAACCGTGCCCGGCCAGCGAACGCACCCAGTCGCCAATGGCGGCCATGAAGGTGGAAGGGCGCAGGGAAATGGTGCCGGGGAAGCCCAGGTGGTGCTGGGCCATGCCGATGTTGAAGGTCGGGCCGATCAGGATGTCGGCATTCTTCTGCGCCTCATGGGCGATGATCTCCGGGCACATCCAGTCGGTACCGAGCAGGCCGGTGGGGCCGTGCTGCTCGTTTGAGCCGATGGGGATCACCACCGTGCGGCTACGCTCCAGAAATTGCCCGATCTCGATCCAGGTGGATTGGTGTAGAAGCATTCGACGCTCTCTTTTTTATCTATGGGGACAGGCTATCCGCCACGGATTGTACGACTACTCGCCACCTGTTGGGGTTTGCAATTGAGGTACGTCGAGGACTTCAACCAGCGCTGGTCGGGGTACCACGAAAACATGAACTGCCCATCCTTGAGTTTATCCACTACCTGGCGCGCCACCTGCGGGCGCACGGCTGGGCAACCCTGGCTGCGGCCGATACGGCCTTCGCGCTTGCTCCACAACGGGCTCACGTAGTCGGCGGCATGAATCACGATGGCGCGGTCGCGGGCCTGGTCATTGAAGCCCGGCTCCAGGCCATCCATGCGCAATGAGTAACCGTGGGTGCCCAGATAACTCTCCTGGGTGCGGAACAGGCCCAGGCTGGATTGGTGGCTGCCTTCCAGGTTGGAGAACTGCGTGGCGAAGTTCTCCCCGGATTTGGCGCCATGGGCCACTAGGTCGCGCAGCACCAGGGTCTTCTTGCGCAAATCGAAGATCCACAGCCGACGGGCGGTCGAGGGCTGGGAGTAATCAATGACGGCCAGGCGATCGGAACGTTCTTCGCCGTTATTCACCGCGCACTGCACCGCGTTCAGGGCGCTTTTCAAGACAGTGGGATTGAGTTCTGGAGCCGAGCGCGCCAGGCTGCTATACAAGGAAGGAGGAATCCCATTGGCGGCGAGCGCTAAATTGCTCAACGTAACCAAGGGCATGGCGATCAGGCCGAGGCGGCAAAGAAAATTCAACATCTACAGTACATCCCCCCGCTGTGGATTGGAGCTAAGACAATTGTTCAAAAAACACGCATGTTACTTGAGCATTTGCCTGCTCGTTGCACCATTGGTCGCGACAGCCGAGGCACTGCCGGTTGAGCCGTTGCCGGTGACCACGCCGGCGCCGGTCGATCTGGCGCCCGTGCAACAGGCGTTGGCGCAACTGCCCAGTGTCTGCCCAGGCCTGGCGCCGCAGATCGACGCCGTCGGCCAACTGCGCCTGCAAGCGTTCTACCAACAGCAGGGCAACGCGCCGTTGTGGTCAGCCGAAGAGCGCCGCCAAGCCTTGCACACCCAACTGCAAATGCTCGCCGATGACGGCCTGAACCCCACCCACTATAGCTTGCCTTCGGCGGACGCCACGGCCAACGTGCTGTGCAGCGATATCAGCATCAGCCAAAGCTACCTGCAAGCCCTGCAGGATCTGCACTACGGGCGCCTGCAGCAATCGCGCTTCGAACCGTTGTGGCATTCCCAACCGCCCACCCGCGACCCCAACATCGAAGTGCTGGCCTTTGCCGCCACCGGCCTGCAAGACATGGCCCAGGCGTTTGACCAGGCCCGTCCCAGCGCGGACCTCTACCGCAGCCTGCGTAACGCCTATTCCACTGTACGCCAGCAGCCGTTGCCCCATTGGGACCCGGTCGCCAGCGGCCCACTGTTGCGCCCCGGCATGGAAGACCCGCGCGTGCCGGAACTGGCGCGACGCCTGATCAGTGGCGGCTACCTGGCCAAGGCCTCCAGCGGCAAGCAGTACCACGACGAGCTGGTCAAGGCGGTCAAGGCCTTCCAGCTCAGCCACTCATTGCAGGCTGACGGCGTGATCGGCGCCGGCACCGTGGCGGAACTGAATATCAGCCCGGCGATCCGCCGCGAACAACTGCGCATCAACCTTGAACGCTTCCGCTGGTTGGCCCAGGACCTGGAGCCTGAAGGCGTGCTGGTCAACGTCGCCGCTGCGCAACTGAGCGTGTATCAGAGCGGCATCCCGGTATGGCAAACCCGCCTGCAAGTGGGTCGCGCCGAACGTCAGACGCCACTGCTCAAATCGCGCATCACGCGGCTGACGCTCAACCCCACCTGGACCATCCCGCCCACCATCATGCGCGAGGACAAGCTCCCGGCCATCCGCCTCAACCCCGAATACCTGCGCCAGCAAAACCTGCAAGTGCTCGACGCCGAAGGCCACCCGCTGGCACCCGAGCAAATTGACTGGGCGCGCCCCGGCAATATCCTGCTGCGCCAGGAAGCCGGCCCGCGCAACCCGCTGGGCAAGATTGTGATGCGCTTTCCCAACCCGTTTTCGGTGTACCTGCATGACACGCCCAGCCAGCCGCTGTTTACCAAAGGGCCGCGGGCGTTCAGCTCGGGCTGTGTGCGGGTCGAGCAACCGTTGTTGCTCAGGGATTTATTGGTAAGCCCGGCTGAGCGCGCCCGTACGGATGAGCTGCTGGCGACCGGCGTGACCCATGAGTTCAGGTTGGCGACACCGGTGCCGGTGCTGTTGGGCTACTGGACGGTCGAGGTCGACCGCCAGGGTGGGTTGGTGTACGCGCCGGATATTTATGCGCGGGACCTGGTGTTGATGAAGGCGATGGGGAGTGTGCTCTGAGGCACTCGCTCGACACCACCGCGGGCCTGTAGTGAGCGGGATTGCCCCGCGCCGGGCTGCGGAGCAGCCCTGAATTCGGGCAATACGTTCTGGTCTTACTGGGGCTGCTTTGCAGCCCGGCGCGGGGCAAGCCCGCTCACTACAAAGACCTCTTTTGCCGTAGAGGTGAGACTTGTCAAAATCATTGCAGTTGCCTGATCTGGCGTCATGAAGGCGGTGTCGACTGTCAGCGGTGCTTCATTCCAATCTTGGTACTCATGCACCAGAACCGACGCCCAGGTTGGAGGCGCCAGGCCGGCAATATCCCCCGCACGGGCTTCTACCCGCCGTTGATGTTCCAGCCGGTCAGAGCAAATCACCCTGACATCCAGCAACGCCACCTCTGCCGTTGCCGCTACGGTCTTCCACGCTTCCCGACTTTCCTCGACCGGGTTCACGCAATCGGCCACCACGGTGTGGCCCAAGCTTAGATTACTCAACGCCAGCGCATTCGCCACGCCATAGCCGCTGGCGCCCACATCAGTCGACAGTACGCCAGCTTCGCGGATCGCCTGTTCGATCACGTCGATGCGCAGGTAAACCGCGCCGATCTGGCGCGCCAATGCCTGGGCAATCGTGGTTTTGCCGGTGCCGGGCAGTCCGCTGAAGACAATTAACATGCGTTGCTCTCGATGGGGTTGGGCCGGTTCAGAGTATCCTTCAGTTCCCCCACAGGTCGACCACTGGACAGCCGATGCCTTTGCCGTTCGTAAAAATGCACGCCCACGGCGACGATTTCATCATCGTTGACCGCCGTGGACTCGACGATCCGATTAGCCCGCAAATCGCCCGCCAGTTGGGTAACCGCCACACCGGAATCGGCTTCAACCAGCTGGCTGTGCTGCTCGACTGTGAAGACGCCGCCGCGCGCATCAAGTTCTGGAACCCCAACGGCACGCCACTGGCAACCTGCGGCAGCGCCACCCGTGGTGTGGCCGACCGTTTGATGCATGAGGCCGGCACGGATTCGGTGGTGCTGCGCACTGATCGGGGCCTGCTGACCTGCGTGCGCGCGCCGGGGCGGCAAGTGTCGGTGAATATGGGCGAGCCTTCGCTGGAGTGGTCGGCAGTACCGCTGGCTGAAGCCATGGACACACGCACCTTGCCTCTGGAAGGCAACCCGGCGGCGTGCAGCATGGGCAACCCCCATTGCACGTTTTTCGTGGAAGACATCGCGGTTGTCGACGTAGCGGCCCTGGGCCCGGCGCTGGAAAACCACCCGCTGTTCCCGGCCAAGACCAATGTGCATTTCGTGCAGGTGCTCGACCGGGGCCACATCCGCCTGCGTATCTGGGAGCGCGGCGGTGGCGTGCCGTTGGGTTCCGGCTCGTGCTGCTGTGGGGCGGTGGTCAATGGGATTCGGCGTGGGTTGCTGGATGCCACGGTGCAGGTGCAATGCGACGGCGGCACCGTGACCGTGCACTGGGCAGGCGAGGGCGATGTGGTGCTGACGGGCAGTGTGGAGCCGGTCATGCAGGGCAGCGTCTACGTGCCCTGAAACTTCACGGTAAATGTGGTGCCGAGTGTGGCACAGGAACTCACCGCCACATCCCCGCCGTGTACCTTGGCCAACTCGCGCACGATATACAGGCCAAGGCCCACACTGCGCACATCGCTGCCTTGGTCGGTGCCACGGGTCATGGGCTCGAACAGCCCGGCCAGCAGCACTTTGGGAATCGCCGCACCATAATTGTGTACTGACACTTCGCAGGCACCATCGCCCAGCCGCGACGTCACCGTGATCGGCTGTTGCAGGTCGCCATAGGCCACGCTGTTGGCCACCAGGTTGCCGATGATCTGCTGCACGCGGTCGGCGTCCAGGTTGGCATCGCCATGGCCTTGTGCGTGATGCTCCAGTGTTGCCTTGGGAAACGCCACGCGCAGTTCATCCACGGCGCGGTGAATCACGCTGTGCAAATCCAGAGGGGCCGCCTTGATGACGATGCCCTGGCCGACACGGGCCTGGGTGAAGTCCAACAGGTCGGCGATCATGCGCTGGGCGCGCTCGGACGATTGACCGATATGCCCCAGCAGTTGGCGTTCCTTGGCCGTGCGTTCGCCACGGCTGAGAAAGTCGGACGCCATGCGGATCGCGGTGAGCGGGTTTTTCAGGTCATGGCTGACAATCGCGACCATCTGCTCGGCGAACAGCGCACGGCGTTGAGCGATGGCATAGGCCTCGCTCAACTCGACCTGGGCTTGATGCAGTGCCAGTTCAGCGGCGGTTTTTTCCTGCAGCAGCGCTTCGGCCGTTTTGTGGGCGTTCAGCAGCTCCCGCTCGTATTTGTCGCGATCAGTCGTGCCAAACAACGCGAGGTCGTAGACCACGTGATCGGCCAGTTCGCGTTTATTGCCGTTGAGCAGCATGGTCAGCTTGTGCCCGTCGCGGTGCAGCAGGTCCAGTTTCACCTCGGCGACACTGCCGTGCATGCGCAGCATCGGCGCCAGGTGGGTCTGGTGGAAAATCCGCCCGCCCATGGTCAGCAGGTCCTGGAAACGCTTGCCGCACAATTCGGCAGTGCTGAACCCCAGCCACTCGCTGAAGCGCGCGTTGGCCTGCAGGATCGTGCCGTCTTGCGCGGTGACTGCCAGGGCGCAGGCGGCGCTGTCGAATAGCTCAGCCGGCATCGGGCACGGCCCACGGTGCCAGAAACGCTTGCATGGCAGTCGCGCAGGCGTGCGGCGCGCTCATGTGAGGGCAATGGCCGACGTTGTCCACCAGGCAATAGGTGCTGTTGGGCAGTACGCTGTGCAGGTATTCGCCCACGGCGATGGGGGCGATCAGGTCATCGGTCGATTGCAGGATCAGCACCGGGGTGGTCAGGCCGATCACGTCCTTGCGGTTGTCCGACATAAACGTGACCCGCGCGAATTGCTTGGCGATGTCGGGTTCGGTGCGGCAGAAACTGTCGGTCAGCGTGTCACTCAACGCCGGTTGGTCGGGCGCGCCCATGATCACCGGGGCCATGGCACTGGACCAGCCGAGGTAATTGCTGTCGAGGGTGTCGAGCAGGTCATTGATATCGCTGCGCTTGAAGCCGCCGACATAACCGTCTTCGTCGATATAGCGCGGCGACGGGCCGATCATCACATGGGCGGCAATACGGCCGGGGGCCAGGCGGTCGGCGAGGGTGCCGATCATCGCGCTGACCGAGTGGCCCACGTGAATGACGGGGCCGACCGCGTATTGATCAATGATCTCGTTCAGATCGCGGGCGTAGCCATCCAGAGCACTGTATTTAGCCTTGTCAAAGGCGCTGAGGTCCGACAGCCCTGCGCCAACCAAGTCGTACAGCACGACCCGAAAACGCTCGCAAAATGACGGGACCAAGTAATTCCACATGGCTTGGTTGCAGCCAAACCCGTGGGAAAACACCAGCGTCGAGGCGCCGTTGCCCATGACACTGACGTTGTTGCGCTTTTGTAAGTCCATGCAGGGCCCCGGTTATGGCGTATTGCTATGCGTGCGGGCAGTTTAAATAGTCAACGCCGTAGGGTCACGCGTTATAGCGCTGATAAGGTAAAGTCGGCGTCTTCAGGAAGAAACTTCAGGTAACAAAACATGATGCGGTGTGTGCGGCAATCCGTCTTGAGTCTGCTGGTGCTGGTGATTGCCAGCCTGTTTACCACCGCCCAGGCAGACACTTCGCCCATCGGCGTCGCCCTTGACCAGCGGGTGATCGACCTCACCAACACCCTCGATGCCATCACTACCACCCGTCTGAAAAAGCAACTTGCCGATCTGGAGCAGCGCAAAGGCTCGCAGGTTGCCGTGTTGCTGGTGCCCAGCACCGGCGGCGCGAGTATCGAGGATTTTTCCAACCAACTGTTCCGGGCCTGGAAGCTGGGGCGCAAGGGCGTTGACGACGGCATCCTACTGGTGGTGGCCAAGGACGACCGCAAAGTGCGCATCGAAGTGGGCTATGGCCTGGAAGGCACGGTCACCGATTTGCTGACGCATCAGATCATCGAAGCGCACATCAAGCCGGCGTTTGCTCAGGGGGATTTTGCAGGCGGTGTCTCCGAGGGCGTGAACGACCTGGTGGTGTTGGTGGACGGCGGCGACTTGCCCAAAATCGCGGAGCCAGGGATCAATCCCCAGTTCATTGGGATATTTCTCGCGTTTATCATCGGTGCCATTGGCGGTGTGCTGCTTGCCGCCGGCAAGCTGCATTGGCGCCGCGCCGTGATTGCCGCAGTGGCGGTCACCGGCCTGTTGGCGATTTTTTGCGGCGGCCGCGAATGGCCGATGTTCCTTATCGTAATGCCGCTGATCCTGCTGATCGGCGGCGCCGCGTTTGGCGCGTTGTGGCTGGCGCGCGGGGTGTTTTACGGCGTGACTGGGCTGCTGGCCTACACCCTTGGGTTGGTGGCGGTGGATCGTTGGTACGCAGACGTCAACTTCATCCACTGGCTGGGGTTTCCGGTGGGGGCGTTGGTGGTACTGGGCTTATACCTGATCCTGTTCGTGGTGTTGAGGGACGCCTGGAAGCAAAGCCGAGTGGGCTTTTTCGCGCGGCTGGCGGCTGCTGTGGCGGTCTATGTCGCGGCGGGGACGCTGATGGAACTCGGCCGTAATGGCTGGCTGTACGCGTTCCCCATTGCTTCGTTTGCGGCGCTGTTCATCTTTGGCAAGACCCGCGGTGGGGTGGGGTCGAGCTCGGACGACTCTTCAAGCTCAAGCTCCAGCAGTTCCAGCTCCAGCAGCAGCTCGAGCAGCAGCTCCTCTGGTGGCGGTGGTTCCAGCGGTGGCGGCGGAGCGTCCGGAAGCTGGTAGTAGCTACTGCAAATCGCCAGTGGCATTCACCTCAAGATATTCGCGATGATGTCGATAGGATCTCATCGCTCACAAGGACAGTCCTCCCGATGAAACTGCTGAAACTCGCCGCCGTATTGACCCTTCCACTGCTCGGCGCCTGCTCCGACTACCACTACAAAAACTACCAGGGCGACTGGGCCCCGGAAAAACTTCACCCCGTCGACCTCTCCAACAACGCGCCGGACGCCGTGCTGGTGTACTTCGACACCTGGCGCGAGCGCGAGCTGGGCGTGCCGTTCCACCGCCTGGTATTGGCCGTCGAAGTAGATGGCCAGCCGCTGCCCGGGGCAGGGCGTCGTTCGATCCTGGACGTCAGCGGCGAGCAAGCCCTCAAACTCACGCCGGGCAAGCACTCGCTGCGCTGGTGCAACGTGTCGATGAATGCTCTGGGCACCGGTGGCGCGTTCTGCAACAAAGGCGCGGACGACGTCGACTTCAAAGCCGGCCAGCGTTACATGGTGACCTACCGCCTGACGGCCAGCACCAAAGGTATCGGGCCTGTGGGGCCGCACTACAGCACTGAATACCGCACCTATTCGAGCATCCGGAACCTGGACACCCAGGAAGTGATTTTCCCATTGCCGGGTGAGGAAGAATGACCCCGCCGGTGCGCGTCACAACACCTTAGACAAAAACACCCGGCTGCTGCCCTGCGGTTCGCACGGTATCTCGCCGAACCGCACCCAGCCACGCCTCTCGTAAAACCCCGGCGCCTGGAAACTCAGGGTATACAACACCGCGTTAGCACAACCCCGGCGCCGGGCCTCATCTTCAAAGGCTTGCAGCAACTGGCTGCCGAGCCCAGTGCCGCGCAGCGAATCGGGCAGGTGGAACAGGTCGAGGAAGGCCATGCCCAAGGTGGTCTTGCCGGTGATGCCGCCGAGGATTTGCTGGGTGTCGGGGTCCTTGATCAGCACCGTGAGCAAGCGCCGATCGTTGTAGCCGGTGATGGCTTCGTTGAAGGCCGCCAGGCCGCTGCCCAGGATGCGCTCGGCGTCGGGGTTGGGTTGGTCGCTGACCTCAATACGCGGCACGTTCATCCCTGGAGCGCCATGACCATCTCATGCCACGCCATCCCGCCGTGATCCGACGGCGAAGGTCGCACATAGCGATAGCCCATGCGCTCGTACAGCGGCACATGCCGTTCCTTGCACATCAAGTGAATCGTCTGCTTGCCCATCCCGCGCATGCGCTGCACAAACTCGGTCATCAACGCCGTGGAATACCCCTTGCCCTGATGCGCCGGGTCGACCACCACCGACATGATCACCACATTCGGCGCCTCGGCCGAATGCCCCACCAACTCCTTGAATGCCTCGTCCGACATCACCACATCGTGAGCGCAGCCGCAGTTGATAAAACCTACCACCTCGCCATCGGCTTCCAGGATCAGAAAGCCCTGCGGATATTGCGCAATGCGCGTGGCGATTTTTTCCAGGGTGGCGGCTTCGTCGCCTTCGTAGGCGGTGGTTTCAATCTCGAAGCAACGAGCGGCGTCAGCGGGGAGGGCGTTGCGGAAAGTGAGGGCGGGCATGGGGTGTCCTGGGGGTGTTGAGCGAAAGGCCACATCATAGGCATCACGCAAGATCACTGCCAGTCATGCTGCCGTCTTCGCGGCCTCGCTAAAGCTCGACGGCTCCCACAGGGGAACTGCATTGTCTGATTGTTCGGCGATCAAAATGTGGGGAACTGTCGAGCTTTAGCGAGGCTGCGAAGGCGTACAGCTCGCGGGGTGCGCCAAGACAACATCCGGGCAAGGCCAGTAAATTGCGAACCGGAGTTGGGTAATGAAAGAGGGAGATGGATGTACATAGGTGAACTTGCCAAGTTGTCGGGGGGGCACTCCCAAAGCCATTCGTTTGTTTGAAGCTGGGAAAGTAGACTTTTGGCATTTCTTCCCGCTTTGACAATTTGCCGACGCGCGTTCACACGTTCTGGGCTTGCAAGTAGAGTTTGGAAATCATCTCTTCCCTTTTTTAAAGTAGGTGCAAATGGTGACTCCCTTCGTTCTTCAAGACTTTGATGTTGGATGGGTCGCCACCGACGCCGTCGGGCAGGTTGCGCTCTTCACTACGGGTGGCCCAGGGCCGGTCCCTGATTCCGCATTGCCCTCAGTCGAGAACTCCGAAGAGTTTGTCCTTTCATTGCCGGAGATGTCCGATGTGGATCGGGTCACTGCCATGGCTGGCGCAAACGCTTTCGTTGAATTTGCCAAACGTGGGTTCTTTGCGTACGACTGGTCGGACGTTCATCGCGATGCACGCCAGGGCTTGAGGGGGTATGAGCTGCAATACCGTCCACTGAATCCACTGACACTTTCCGAGTTGCCTACCCCTTTACGGGCATTGGCTGAGGCTACACGGCTATCTGACGTAACGTTCGGAGCATCCATCATAGTGATAGGTGATCAGATTTCTTAGCCTTCATTCGGTGGTCAGGCGCCGTTTTTTTGGTCGGAAGCCTTCAGTTGCGTACGGCAGCAACTGGCCAGAATCAGGCATTCGATTTCGCTATTCATCAATCGCCCGAGCGTGCGAAATTACCAGCTCTTCAAATTCTCTTAAAGGCAGGCTCATGCCATCCACCCTGGCAGTCTCGGATATTTTAGGTCCATGGAGTGGCGATACCACCGCAGGACTCATTCAGCGTTGCAGGGAGGCATGGGACACACCTCTAGAGAGATTGAATGATCTTATGGTCGCTACTTTTTTGAATCAGAACATCGCGACGGAACACTTACTGATTGAGGCGAAGCGCCGCATGAAAGACCAGGAACGAGATGAAACCGAGTACTTCGAGGGCCAGCTTCTTGAAGCTATCGAGCGCTTGCAATCCGGCGAGTAACTCATCCCGACGGTTTATTGCGCTCGACATGGACTATCTGTATTGGGCAGCTTTCTGTCTCGCGCGACTGGCAGAGAACGTCAGCTTTGGGGCCAGGCTGTGTGAAAACACGTTTTTAGAACGATTCGGCCATGGGGGCATTCGAGCAGGTTTTGAGGCACCATATGATCTCTAAGAATCCAGCAGCTCGACGCAGCTCGCAAACCAAATCAGGAAGAATGAATGCCTTCCCGTCGCCGCCTCAGTAGTGTCTGTCAAAGTATTGCGCATCACGCTGCGAGCAGTCTGTCGTACGTACACCCACATCTGTTGCAAGCCCTCAAAGCGACCGGGGAATCGATCGCGACGGTGGATCTACTGAGTGCGACCCCATACCCGAAGGAGCTTCTCAGTCATCCCCACCTTCCCACCGCCCTCTCTTCACTACGTGATCGTTTTGAACAGATTTTGAAATCTGAAGGATTTTTAATAACCGACCTCAACGAGGCCAAGCTATTTTTCAAACCTGATGGCCAATACCGTGACGAGTATTGTTGCGAATGCCACGCAAGGTTGTCTCATTCAAGGGGCCGTAAATACTTTGCGGCAGTCAATTGCATGGGTAAATCCATTGTTCCCCAGCTTGCCAATATCTGACCAATCCCCTCCGGTAACGTCTTCAATCCAGATGAAAGGCGAGCTTTGCTTTAATAAAAACGGGGTCAGACCACCATTATTTGTGTCATTTTGGCATCGCTCCAGCCCCGGTCAACCTTCCTGTTACCGGAGTGCAAGCCCGACTCCACTTATACTGCCTGCCGCCGCAAGGTCAGGATGTCAGCTCGGGTCGGCATCTGCCCGTCATGATAGACGTCTGTCGGCCAAAAGCAGCCTCTCAACGCGTCGCACATTGACCTCTGCGAAGAAAATCTTTAAGCACCGCCTGATAGAGCGTCAATGGCTGATTGCCCGTATTGAAGAGTGCAAACGGAATCATCGTGAGATGTGAAAACGACGTGGAGTTTATCGAGTAGGTTTTCTGCCTGCAAAAGCGCTGGTCCTTATTCAATATAAAATCAAACTTGAAAAGGTTTGTCCGCGTACACCAACTGGGGATCAAACCCAGACTCAGGCCCGTCAAGTAATCTTGTCCGCAAGCGCCGTCAGATGAGAACTCCGAGATCTTTATTTCTAATGCCGGCAGACTCGGGGCGGCAAAGCTGGAGTTCTTATCCTGTGCATCGGGAATAACGTTGAGTGTCGCTGCGTATGCGTCCTTGCCGAAGCGACTGTCTTTCCATGGGGAGTTTATTGCGTAACTGAAGCTGGAGATGATTTCTTGTGTTTCGGGTTCAACGGGTTCGTTGATTGTCGGCTGGGACGAATAAGATGTGCAGCCGCAACAGAGTATCGCAATGCTGACAAACACAAACCCGTTGGCTATTAAGCGACGCATACTCAGTTTTCCCTAACTATCAATTAGCCAACATACCTGTCACTTAACGCCGTATAGCATCTTATCTACACGCCGGACGGCTGAATCAGCATAACAGGGCAGACTGTACGCGCGACACTTCGGGAGAGAGAAAAGGCCGCCGCCATGCTTTCTTTACCCCAACCCAGTGCGAACCCGCGAACGTTGAAGGCAAACGCTGAACGACAACACCTGCCCAAGCTGTCCAGCGGCTCTTATTGGCCGGTTGTTGCCGGTAGCCACCGGCGACATTGACCCGATGCAGCCAGTGACAATTGGCAGTGATCGACCAGAATCGGTTGATCGTGAGGTGGATCCGTAAAAACGGGGTCAGACCACCATTATTTGTGTCATTTTGGCATCGCTCCAGCCCCGGTCAACCTTCCTGTTACCGGAGTGCAAGCCCGACTCCACTTATACTGCCTGCCGCCGCAAGGTCAGGATGTCAGCTCGGGTCGGCATCTGCCCGTCATGATAGACGTCTGTCGGCCAGAAGCAGCCCTTCGAGGCGAACCGCATTTGGCTCTTCATCCACCACTGATATGGAGGAACTATCCTTGGAAAACCGTTCAGGGTGACTCTCCGTATGCTCCAGATTTATTAGCCTGCTGTTCTTCCTGTTTTCACCGTCGCGTGAAAAACTGCGCGCTCTTTGCCGCTCACTTTTTGTCTGTTTTGATGGAACTGCCGATGGACATCATGGATACCAAGCAAGAAAACACCCTTGAAAAATCACTCAGGCTGGCGGCGGATGAACCGGCCCATCGACCTGACTTTTTCAAGACTCTGTTGAATTCCACTATCTACGTCCTTGGCACTGCCGGCACTGGCGAAGGGCAAGTCAACCTCGAGGCTGGTAGCAACATCAGCATCGCGCATTGGCAAAAGCCTGACGGCTCCGCTGTCATCCCGTTTTTTTCTTCGTTGCAAACACTACAAATTTCCATAGATAGCGAAGAGTCCTACGTAGAGATCCCGGCCAGATCGCTGTTTGAAATCACACTGGGTACCCCTCTTTTCCTCAATCCAAAGTCTCCTTACGGGAAAGAGTTTTTCCCGGAGGAAGTGCGCCATCTGCTCTCCGACGAGATCGGCCAAAAGCTGATGCAGCGCACGGTCGAAAAAGACACCAAAGTGCTGCTCGGACAGCCGTCGCAATATCCGTCGAAGATGGTCAACTCGCTCACACAATTACTCGCCAAACATCGCAACGTAAAGCATGCATTTCTGGCCTTGATGCATGACGCATCGTCTGATCAAAAGCCTCATCTGATCATTGGTATTGAAGCGGACGGAGATATTGAACGGGTCATGCGCGAAGCAGGTAACGTTGCCGGGGATACCGCTCCGGATGGCGAACCCGTTGACCTCTATCGCGTTCACGAAGGGGAATCAGGCCTTAGCGATTACTTCCTCAAACAAACCACACCCTTCTATGAACGAAAGTCGGCAGGCTGGCTGCGTTCATTGTTCGGCTTGGGCAAAGCGTGACAGAGATCAACGCCGTGCTAACCGCCGAGCAGGCCTGCGAAATCGTGCTTGGCCTGTTTGACGGCGTCATGAGAGATGGCAAACCTGAGCGTTTTGTCATTCAGTCATGTGAGCTTTCCGCCAACGGTGATTACTGGGTTATTCGCAGTAACAGTGAGGATTACGTCGTCCACGGAATGACGGAGTTCTGCTACGTCGGTGTTAACGCGCACTTGATCAACGTCATGACGGGCGAGCGTGAGACAGTCGTCAGTTGCATGAGTGTCGATGAGTATCTGCAAGACAAATACGATCTGGAGGCAGTATCGGGCAACCAGTATGTACTGACCCCCGCAATTGACCGAGGCGACAAACCGGCGCTGGTCAATTTGCGTCGAAAACTGCAGTGCACCTATCCGCAAACCCTTGCGTTGCTGACGGGCAAACAACGACTTTGGCTCACAGGTAAACGCAGGCTTCTTGAAGAAGCGCAGCGACTGCTTCTCGAACAAGGCATAACCACCCAAATCGAGTTAGTGCTTGATGCCGGCGAAGCAGTCGCCATCGGCGTCGAAACCTGGCACATCGAAGCGGTGTTGAGGGCTGTGCGCAAGAGGTTGTGCTGAGCCGACGCCAAGGAGCAGTCATATAAAATGCCGTAACCCACCATCAATAGAGACGGCCGGCGCCATGCCCCAGCACACAAGTCACCTATTTGCTTATGTAAGGAAAATCAGCGATTTCCGGCCTGACGTTACCGCTATCGTGCTTTTCGGCCTGAGGGCCGAAGACGATGACCTGGTGTATCTGGAGATACGCTTTAAGGACTACGCAAAACTCCAAATTGAAGGCGACCACTTGATACTTGGATTGGATGAGGCACTGGAAAGCGCCGAGTTCGAGTACGGTATTTTGCCAAATGATTGGCGAGTAATGAGCGAGGCGGAAATTCAGCGAATCCCATTCTTTGTCGGTGGAGCATGCGTTTAGTGAGTTGACCGCTTTGGGTCGATTTCAATAAGTCGTGACAGTCAATAAATGACCCAGAGTGAACGCCCTAAAAAAACAGAGCAGTCTCCTCCCTCCGCCAAATCAAATCTCAAGCGCGGCTCTTACAGTGCGCACGTAGGAGGTTGAGCTGAATACGAATGGGCCAACGCCAGGTACTACGCGAGGTTCTTCATATCCATTTTCGTAAGCAAATGCCTCCCAAATTATCTCAGCACAGAATCTGCGAATTTGCACTGAGTAGGCTCCGCATCCGATGTCACCACACTCGGGGCAAATATAGATGAGCACCCGATAGGGCTCTGCCTGGGGCTGGTCGCATCGAATCAAGCTCTGGGCAAACCGGAGATTCTGTTCTGGATAACCTGATACGAACCCACTCATGTAGTCAGAATGCCCACCGTCAGCGGTCACCAGAATTTCCAGTAAAGAATGCTCGTCGATTTGAAAATCAGCAAAGCTACGCTCAACACTGCTACAGCCGTCCGATGAGCTTCCGGGGCGAACCCTATCCTCAAAGGTCATAGTGTTGTGCGGCATGCCTTACTCCTTGCTTAAAGGTACTCAGAATTAGACACATTGGGCACGAGTCAGGCAAGGCCGGAGGACTTCGGCGAATGTCCGGTTGTGGCCGATTGTGTTGAAAAAGTTGGTTTGTCCAAAACGCTCGGATACAGATAGGTAAAAACACCTGTTTTGCGTGCTGCTACATGAAATCCGAGTCGTGAGCCTTCTGCCAAAAACACAGATTTCAATCTCGGGCGCGAACTTTTCTACCGTGGAAACCGAAGCCGACTTTTTCAACACAATCGGCCGATAGCAGTCTTTAGGAAGTGCGGGCGCTGGACAAGCATGCGGGCACCACTATGGCCAAGCGACTTCGCAATGATCAGATCCGGTCCGTTGTTCCGAGCGTTACCAACGGCAGTGTCGACCTGAACCACTCGAGCACCTCTGACTGCTCACTTTGGTGAAGCATCATCTGCTCCGCAAGCTCCGTTGGCGTGGCCGGGTTAAGCCGTTCCCTTGTTCCAAGGCTGATGGCTGCATATTGCAAAAATGTTCATGACTTATCCTCCGCGTTGAGTGAGAGCAAGGCTGGATAAGTGCGAGGCGGGCTTGCGCTGGTTCCGCGCTGTCATTGCCCGATGGGTTGATTGTATCGATCCTGGATGCGCTCCAGCTCGCCCGAGTGGCGCAGTTGCTCTAGGGCGTGGGCCCAGGAGGCTACCAGTTCGTCGTCACAGTCGCGGCTGAAGGCGATGTACAGCGATGAGCGATAGAGCTCGATGGGAATCTGCCGCAGCGTGCCGGGGGCGATGTTCAACTGGCGGCTGTAGTAAGCCACTCCCGCATCGGTGTCGCCTATGATGATATCGGTGCGTCCGGCTAGCAGCATGCGATAGAGCTGCAGGCTCTCGGTTGCAGTTTTTTCCAGGTTGTTGAAGCCCCGCGACTGCAGAATCTCGGGTATCAGGCCGGCATGTCTCGTGGTAATTTTTGGGGCGTGCAGTAGCTGCTCCAAGGAATTCACCGGCTGCTGCGCATTGGCTAACTGATAGGGGTGAATGGACTCTTCCACGATCGGTCCGACCCACTTGTATAGCGGTTCGCGCTCTGCCGTGCGGAATAGTGAATACATGATGGTCTTGGGCCGGGTCTTCAATGCGCGGGCGCTTCGCATACTGGGCAGCAGCACCACCTCAAAGTCATCCCCGGTCCGCGCCATTATGGCTCGAACGATCTCCGTGGCCATGCCGGTGAGCTGATTGTTCTCCTGGTAGTTGTACGGCGCCCACTCTTCAGTAACGACCTGATACTGCTCGGCCCTGACGGGAGTGCCAAGTAATAGGCAGAGCAGCGCGGCAGTAAGTGTCGAATGTTTCACGTGTTCTGCCTGGTGGGCTGTGCGGTGATCAAGGGTGGATCTGATCAAAAGAGCGAAATTAGTATAGACCCTGACACGCGTCAAACGCCTGATCCAGTCCCGTAAACCGTCACCACGGCGATTGATACATACGAACCAGTACGCATGGCACAGGTTTCTCAAGAGCGTTTAGCGGATTGCCTCTTATCGGTATCGGTTGGGACATATAGTGACCGTCCGGTTCTGGCCGAACGCAGCCAATAGCAACTGCAGATTTCGACCAATCGCGCACGCTCAATCTCGCTTCTCAGACTCTCCTGATGCCACTGACAAGATCGCCCCATATTCGCCTTCCTCAGGGACATAGGAAACAAATCTGTCACTGGCATCCTTTTGCACCCAAAGGCGTCCACAGTTCTGGCATTCGTAGACATTCGACATGCGGTGAATGTAGATGCGGGCTATTCGGCCTTGCAGTTCGTCAGTAGCGCTGCTCCAGGGTGCGAACCCGCCAAATGCCTCAGCTATCGCAGCCTTGTCTCCGGATTCCGCAGCCTCTACCAGAGGTTTGAGTTCGCGGTGCACCTCATCCCAACATTCATTTTCTACCTCGTCGCGAAGCAGGCTCGCCTTATAGGGCAAGCTGTCGGTTTGATCGGTAATCACATGACCACACTTACAACCCAGTTTGCTCATTTGCGGTTCATCCCTAGTGTTCGATCACTTCGTTAAATGGCGGGCAACTCTTTGGCAAAATTTTCGACTTGGGCAGGGGTAATTCATTCAGCCCTTAGGCTTTCATCAGCCTGTAAAAGTCCTCCAGCGCCTCGCGAAATTCCGCCAGGGAAAAACTGATCGGGCGATTCTCGGCGTCCCATCGAGTGGTAATACCGACTTCCAGACCGTTGGATACGCTCAACCCAAAACGGCGCCAGTGCAGAGTCTCTCCGTCAATCACCTGTTCGGTCATCAGCACAAAGCAATCGAAGTCCATGTCATCGCCGCAGTGGGAACGCGCTTGAGTCCGCGCGAGTCGCCGAACAGGTTATCGCCAGGTTCAACGCTTGCTGAAGGGCACCCGCGTGGTGAGCGGCGAGTGCCAATAGCGGGCGTCAAACCTTGGCATTTTTTTGTTTACGTGTCGTAGCATAGCCGATGCGGGAAGTGTTCCAATTACGGAATTTCCGACAATGATAGATAGGTACCCAGCAATGCCAGATGCCACCGATGAAGCATTCTTTGATCGTGCAGACGCGCATATAAACCTGTCGAACGAGCAGCTTAGGGCGCTCGGAGACCTTGGAAAGGTTAGCGCGTCGATGATGTTTGGCACCACTCGATTCAATGCTTGGGTGAGCACTCGCAACTTCAAATCAGGCGAGGAAATGGCGCAGGCTCGCGAAGCGATGTTGAAGTATTTTTGTGAGCAGTACCGGATGATGCTTGAAGATAACCTCGACGACCATATCAACAACTTCAGCAAGTACATGACTGCGCAAGACGCCTGATTAATCTTGGTTACTCTCGGTGATTGACTGTTTTTTAGCAGTCGATCTCGATGGGCCACTATCGACCAGACGCATGCTGGCACACCTCGACGGTTAGATTGGCTGCCGCTTCACAACCTGGCGCGGGGCAAGCCCGCTCACTACAAAAAAGGCGATGCCCGGCCATCCCCTAAAATCAGAAAACCCGCCAAGGCGGGTTTTCTGACAGCTCAAGTCACAGCCGACGGATGTTTCAAATCCCGCCCACCAACTTGCCCCCCTCCATCCTGCGCTTATAAGCACTGTCCCGACTCGCCAACCAGAAATACAACGGCGACGTCACCACCAACCCCACCACCCACGACAAATCCGCCCCGTTGATGTGCTCCGAAATCGGCCCCACGTACAGCGGCGTGTTCATGAACGGAATCTGCACCGCAATCCCAATCCCATACGCCAACAAGGCCTGCGGGTTGTAGCGCCCGTAGATCCCGCCGTCCACGCGGAAGATCGAGGCAATGTCGTACTTGCCCTTATGGATCGCGTAGAAGTCGATCAGGTTGATCGCGGTCCACGGCACCAGTACCACGAGCAGCACCAGCACCATGTCGACGAGGTGGCCGATGAAGTCTTTGGAGGCGAATACCGCTGCAATCGCGCAGGCGGCCAGCACGATAATCGAGATCACTGCGCGGCTTTTCGCGGTGGGAATCCAGCGATAGGCAAAGGTCTGCACCAGGGTGATGATCGACAGCACTGCGCCGTACAGGTTGAGGGCGTTGTGGCTGATCACGCTGAGCAAGAACAGCACCAGCATCAATGGGCCGATGGCGCCGGTGGCGAGTTTGACGGCGTCCATGGTGTCCATGCCCACCGGGGTGGCGAGCACGGCGACGGCGCCGAAGATGAAGGACAGGCTGGAACCCAATGCCGAGCCGAGGTAGGTGGTCCAGAACGTGGACGCGACGGGTACGTCTGCCGGCAGGTAGCGGGAGTAGTCGGAGACGTAGGGCGCAAATGCGATTTGCCACAGCGCCGCCAATGACACGGTCGCCAGCCAGCCGGAGATGTTGAAGCTGCCGCGTGTCAGGAAGTCCGTGGTCTGCACGTGGGTGAAGATGTAGCCAAACCCGAGCACGATCCCGGCGCCCAGTACCCAGGTGCCGATGCGGTTGAGCACGTGGATAAAGCGGTAGCCGATGATGCCGATGATCCCGGAGCCGATGGCGCCGATCACGATGCCCACGGGTACGGGCACTGCGTCGACCACGCCGTGCAGGGATTTGCCGGCCAGCACGATGTTGGAGGCGAAGAAGCCGATGTACATGACGCCGGCGATGACCACCACCAGCAGTGCGCCGAGGGAGCCGAACTGGGCGCGGCTCTGGATCATTTGCGGGATGCCCATTTGCGGGCCCTGGGCCGAGTGCAGCGCCATCAGCACGCCGCCGACCAGGTGGCCGACAAGGATGGAGACGATACCCCAGATGAGGTTGAGGTGGAACAATTGCACACCCAGCGCACCGGTAACGATCGGCAGCGGCGCGATGTTCCCGCCGAACCACAGGGTGAACAGGTCTCTTACCTTTCCATGGCGATCTTCCGGGGGCACGTATCCAATCGTGTGTTTTTCGATAAGCGGGGCGGAGGATGTTGCAGTGGTAACCAGGTCATGCCTTGCTGGGCCAGTTCGCGGAAGTCGATGGTCTTGCCGCCGTGTGCGCCGCTGACCGCGATGGTCACGTGTTCACGGCCCGGTTTCATGGCTGCCTGATCCCACTCGCCCAGCACCCCCAGCCACCAGCAGAAGTCGCGGTTGCGATAGGCGCGGGGCGGGCGGTCATGGGCGCCAACTGACAGGTAGACCTGGCGGCCCGAGCGTTGCAATTCATCGGCGATCTGCACACCGGACGAGCCGGCACCCACCACCAGCACGGCGCCCGTTGGCAATTGTGCAGGGTTGCGATAGTCAGCGGAATGGATCTGGTGCAGTGCCGTGTCTTTGGGTGCGATGGCTGGGATCACTGGCGTCTGGAACGGCCCGGTCGCCGCCACCACGCGGTTGGCTTCGATCACACCGTCGCTGGTGTGCACGGTGAAACCGGGGCGGCCGACATTGCGTACAACGGAGGTTACGTTCACGCCGGTGCGGATCGGCGCATTGAACGTGCGTGCATAAGCCTCAAAGTAATCCGCTACGCGTTCTTTCGGCGCGAAGCCATCCGGGGCGACATCATCGAATACCAGGCCTGGAAACCGGTCATGCCAGGCCGGTCCGTTCGCCACCAGCGAATCCCAACGCCCGGTGCGCCAGCGCTCGGCGATGCGGCTGCGCTCCAGCACCAGGTGGGGCACGCCTTGCTTGCTCAAATGCTCGCTCATGGCCACGCCCGCTTGACCGGCGCCCACCACCAGGGTGTCTGTTTTTATTATTGCTTCAGTCATGTCTCTGTCCTTGCGTGATGCAGTTGGATTCAGCGTTGGCATGACTTCAAGGTAGGGGGAGGGGGGTTATAAATAAAATATTATTAAGCTGGGAATTGAGCATAAATATCGGATGCAACGAGGCGGGCCCGGCTGTGACTAGAACTCCCCGGAATACTTCACCGCCGCTGCTGCCCGCGAAGGCACATCCAGTGCGCGCAGCAGTGACGACACATGGATGCGCACGGTAAACGGCGAGATATCCAGGGCCTTGGCGATTTCCTTGTTGGTCTTGCCCTGGGCGATCAGGCGCAGCACGTCATGCTGGCGGGCAGTGAGGGTGTGGGTGTCGAGGGGCAACAAGCCTGAGGGCGCGAACTTGACCAGCACTTCGCCCTCGCGGATGGCCAGCAGCGCCTGGCCGATTTCGTCGGGGGCGATGTTCTCGCCGATAAAACCGTCTGCGCCCAAGGCCATCACCTGATCGATCAGCGCCGGGTCGTCCACCATCGACACTACGATCAACGTGGTGCGTCGCAGTTGCTGGCGCAGTTCTGCCAGCTGGCTCAGGCAGGTCAGGCCCGGAAAGCGCAGGTCGAGGATCAGGGTGTCGATCTCGCCGTCTTCACGGAGCAGCGCGTGTACCCGGTCCAGGTCGCCGGCCTCCTGCACCACGGCCTCGGGCAGCAGGCGCTGCACGGTGCGCAGCATGCCTTCGCGAAACATCGGATGGTCGTCGGCAATGATGATGCGACCGGTCATGAGGGTGCTCCTTCCTGGGGCAGGGTTGTGCTCTGGCATGCTACCTTACCACTGCGCCCGGGGCCTGCCTGTGGAGCGTGAAGGAATTGATGATTGCCGCACAAGGACGTAACCCCATGAGTCTTGAGACCAACTCCGAGCTCGACCAGGCCAACCTGCGCATCGTGGTGGCCGGTATCGCGATTGTCTACATCAGCATCCTCGGCTTTTTGCCTGGGCATTCGTTGGACACGTACCTGCCGGTAATCGTGTATATCGTCCTGTTCCTGCTGGCCTCCATCGTATTTCGCCAGGTGATCGCCCGATGGCCCGGGCATTACCCGGCGCGGCGGATCTTCGGCATGATCCAGGACTACACCGGCACCTCGTTCGGCATGGTGGTCGGCGGCGAGGCGGCACTGCCGCTGTATGCGGTGATGGTGTGGGTCAACCTCGGCAACGGCATGCGCTATGGCTCGCGTTACCTGGCGATTGCCACGGGCCTGGCGTTGCTGGCGCTGTTGATCGTGTACCGCCTCACGCCGGTGTGGCAGGCGCAACCATTCATGGTGCTGATGCTGATGACCACCAGCACGGTGATCCCGGTGTACGCGCATATCCTGCTGGAGCGCACGCGCAAGGCGTCCGAGCAAGCCATCGCCGCCAATCTGGAAAAATCGCGTTTCCTCGCCCAGGCCAGCCATGACCTGCGCCAGCCCATCCACTCCATCGGCCTGTTCACCGCCTGCCTGCGCGAAGCCCGGCTGGGCGATGAAGAGCGCCGACTGGTGGACAACATCGACCGCTCGCTGCTTAACGTGTCGCAGTTGTTCCGCTCGATTCTCGACCTCTACACCCTCGACAACGGCCGCTTGCTGCCCAAGTACCAGGCGGTGCACCTGGGCGAGTTTCTCGCCGACCTGGTGCGCCAGAACGCCGAGGCCGCACGTTGGGCCGGCGTGGAGTTGCGCCTGCGGCCTTGTGCGCATTGGGTGCTGGTCGATCCGGCGCTGTTGGCGACCATGGTGCAGAACGTGCTCTCCAATTGCTTCAAATACGGCGCGCAACGGCCGGTGCTGATCGGCGTGCGCATTCGCGACGGCGGCTTGGCAGTGGAGATTCATGATCGGGGGCGGGGGATTGCCGAGGAGCATCTGTCAAAGGTCTTCGAAGAGTTTTATCGGGTGCGCCACCTGCGTGACAAAGACGTCGAAGGCGTAGGCCTGGGGCTGTCCATCGTCAAGCGCCTGGGGCAGTTGATGAGCGTGCAAGTGAGCCTGCGTTCACGGGTCGGCCGTGGCACCTCGGTAAGCCTCTACGGCCTGACCCTGGCCACCGCGCCGCATGCAGCGGCACCTCGCGACGACACACGTCAGACCGGCCTGCTGACCGGCTTGAAGGTGTGCCTGGTGGAAGATGACTACAACGTATTGCTCGCCACCCAGGCGCTGTTGGAGCGTTGGGGCTGTGAGGTACAGGCTGAAACCTCGGGGCGCGACTTGGTCAGCGACTGCGACATCATCGTTGCCGACTACGACCTGGGAAACCACGCCACCGGTATCGAATGCATCGATGCCCTGCGCGAACAACGCGGCTGGGCAGTCCCGGCGCTGATCCTCACCGGGCACGACGTGGAGAAAATCCAGGCCGCGTTGCACGACCGTCAGATCGCGATTCTCTCCAAGCCGGTGCGCCCCGCTGAACTGCGCGGTGTTCTGCGGGACTTGAGCCAGGAGGCCGTTACTGAGTGAAGCCCTGCAATGCATTGCCGCGCGCACCTTTGGGTTGGCAGTAGGCTGCAGGCTTTATCAGGCCAAAGCTTCCTACCGCATGCAGCGCCCCGCCGACGCCGGTTGAGAGCACGCAGTTATAGTCGCCGGACGCGGTGCTGGCGATGTAATAGGTGGTCATGGAGTCACTGCGCACGTTAGCAATACGCTTTACCGGCTCGCCCAGGTTGGTTTCCGACAGCGTCTTGAGATGGTCTTCGGTGGGCTTGATGTTGCTGCAGCCGGCCACGCCAATGATCAAGGCGCCCAACAAGGTGAGGCGGGTAACGGAGGATTGCAGTTTCATGGTGATTCTTCCTTGGGGTTGTTAGGGCTTTTCCGGCGCGCAACAGGCCCACCCGCGATAAATGCGCGGTGCCAGAGGAGCGTTGGAAGTGCCGAGGAATATAGCGCCGCAAGGGGGAGGGGTCGATTAGCACAAGTGTGCTAGTGGCGCGATGATTTCATGGAGGGAGAGTGAAATGCTGGAGATAAAACGGGCTGCCCCGGAGGATGCCCAGGTGGCGTTCGACATCCGCTTGCAGGCCATCCGTAGCCAGTGCATCGGCGCCTATACGCGCGAGCAAATGATGCTGTGGACGCGGGGAAAGGCCGAGGATGGCTACGACGTGCTGATGGATAAACTGTTTTACCTGGGGTGTATACAGGGGGAGCCGGTTGCCACCGGGATGCTCGACCTGGACAACAACGAAGTAGGTGCGCTGTTTGTACTGCCCGAATTCACCGGGCGTGGATATGGCAAGGCAATGCTCGATCACCTCGAAAACGTTGCGCAGGAACGGGCGATTGAAACCGTGGTGCTGGATGCGACGTTGAACGCAGCGACATTCTATCGAGCCTGCGGATACGTGGGGGACGAGCAGGCGACTTACCACTCGCCCTCGGGGTTAGCGTTAGCGTGTATTCCGATGACAAAACGACTGAGTGCCTGACTGAACACTGTTCAAGAGGTGGGAGCTGGCTTGCCTGCGATGGCGGTGTGTCAGGCGCTTAAAGTGTTGGCAGTGCCGCCGCCTTCGCAGCCTCGCCGGGGCTCGACAGCTCCCACATTTGATCTGCGTCGCTGCTGAAATTGCGCCCGCAGCTATAACCGAAATCCAGCCAAAACAGCAGATCCCCTGTGGGAGCTGTCGAGCTTTAGCGAGGCTGCGAAAGCGGAGTGTCAGGCGACAAAAAAGCTGGCAGTGCCGCCGCCTTCGCAGTCTCGCCGGGACTCGACAGCGCCAATGTTCATCACGCCGACCGAAAGGCCGTGCGCAACCGCGCAATCACTGGGTAGATTGATTCCCCCCGGACCTGCGGCGGCGTAGTGCTCTCGCCAAATTCGCGCCACACAAACAGCGTCAGCTCGGCCCCGTCGGTCAGCGCCTGCGCGGGAGGCTGCGGGCCAAAACCCTGCAGAATCCGATATCGCTCATCCCGCCAAAACGCGTCCTCCACCCAGTCGTACACCGGGATGAAATGAAAATGCAGCGGGAATCCCGGCATGTGCCCATAACGGCTGATGTACAGCCATTTCGGCTTTAGCTGCGCTTCCATCACTCGCTGAGTCTTCGCGAGCAACCCGCCCAGCTCGGCCAGCGCTGCGTCCGGCATATCCGCCAGGGAGTGGATTGGCGCTTTGGCACCCAGCATCAGGTACCCCGGCAGTGCCGAAGCCACGTGGTGGTTGAGGCGCCAGTGTTCGGTTTGGTGGAGGACGAAGGCAGGGTCGATCTGCATAAGCGTATCCATGGGAGCTGGACCGGCAGAATACCTGTATCCCACAAATGCGGTCGATCTGTGTCTATCGCACGCGGCACCCGGTGGATAGCCTCAAACGACTCCAACCACCACCGAGCCCACCATGGATCTCACCGCCGTCCCCTTTGGCACCACCGATTGGTCCACCCTCGAACCCAGTATCCACGCTGGCGTCACCGGCAGCGCCTTATGGCGTACCTGTCACTTTGGTACCACCCGGGTGCGCATGGTCGAGTACACGCCCGGCTACCTGGCGGATCACTGGTGCTGGCGCGGGCATGTGCTGTTGTGCCTTGAAGGCGAGTTGCACACGGAGCTGGAAGATGGCCGCCAGTTCACCCTGACAGCTGGAATGAGTTACCAGGTGGGCAATGACATGGAAGGGCATCGCTCATCGACGGGCGTCGGGGCGAAGCTGTTTATCGTGGACTAAACCGTCATTCTCCGTAGGCGCGAGCAGGCCCGCGCCTACGGTCTTCCATCAATGCATCTTGCTGTGGTCCATATGGCCATGGTCCATGCCATCCAACCCACGCGCCTTGGCGTTGACGTCGACAACCTGCTTTTCGCCCTTGGCGTTTTTCACGGTGAGGGTCAGTGGCACCTGGTCGCCTTCCTTGATCTGGCCGGTCAGGCCCATCAGCATCACGTGGTACCCGTTGGGGTCGAGGGTTACGGCTTTGCCGGCAGGCAGTGCCACCGAGTCCACCGGGCCCATGCGCATCACATCGTCCTTCATGCTCATCTCATGGATCTGCACGTCCTTGGCCACGGGCGAGGCCACGCTCAGCAGTTGGCTGTCGCTGTCGGCCGTGACGGTCATGAACGCACCGCTGGAAGGCTGGCCCGGCACGGTGGCGCGCACCCACGCGTCGGTCACTTGCACCTGGGCACTGGCGTGCGCTGCGAGGCCGAGCAGGGTCAGGCCGAACGTCAGGCGCTTGAGGTGTTGAACGGCAGTCATTAGCAGACCTCCATGACGGTGAGCAGGTCTTCTGCGCACTCTTTAGCGGTAAGGGACGCCTGCAGGCCCAGGCGTAGGTTGCCACGGGTGTCGAACACGAAGCTGGTGGCGGTGTGGGACAGGGTGTAGGTGTCGCCGGCGGGGATCTTTTCATAAAAGATGCCGAATTCCTTGGCGGCCACGGCAATTTCTTCCGGGGTGCCATACAGCGCTTCGAAGCTGGGGTCGAAGGCCTTGACGTACTTGTCGAGAATCTCGGGCGTGTCGCGTTCCGGGTCCAGGGTGATAAACACCACCTGCATGATTTCGCCGTCGCGGCCCATCAGCTTCTTGGCCTGGGCGGCACGCGCCAGGGTGGTCGGGCACACGGCCGGGCACTGGGTGAAACCAAAGAACACCACTGGCATCAGGCCACGGTACGAACTGAGGGTGACGGTTTCGCCAGCGGTATTCTTGAGCTTGAAGGTGCGACCCATGATCTTGTCGCTCAAGTCCTTGCCGTACTTGAAGTTCAGCTTGGGGCTGTAGTCACAGCCGCCCAGCAGGCTGCCCAGGCCCAGCAGGCCCATACCGGTCAGCACTTTGCGGCGGGTGAATAGCGTACTCATCAATGGTGCGTCCTGTGAAACGCCTGCATTGCTCTGGATCTACACATCAGGCTTTGAAAAGGAGTAAAGGAGGAGGGCGCCAAGTCTACCAACCCTGGCTGCGACACGTAATCTGCGACGTTCTGTCACAGGGGCGTGCCGTGCTTCATCCTTTTGCGGCTCTGGTGGTAGAGTCGCCGCCATGAAATTGAGCCACCCCGACCGTTCACTGATCGCCTGGGCCCTGTACTTTTGCGTGCTGATGAACCTGTTCGTCTGCGGTTTGGGTCATGGGCAGATGATGGGCCAGGCACTCAATGGCATCGGCGGGGCGTTCTGTTCGGTGGACGGCAGCCAGGCGCCAGTTTCCGACAAAGGGTTGGGCAGCCCGTCTTCCAGCAACATCTCGAACTACTTTGCCTGCCCAGTCTGCCACGCGTTGACGCTTGCGCTGGTGTTTCTGATCGGGCTGGCCTGGCTGTTGGGCCTGGGACGAACGCCACGTCCGGCCCATGAACGGCGCAACAAGGCGCCGCCGCGTTATTCCTGGCCCTCGGCCAACCCCCGCGCTTCACCTGCATGCTGACGTACGCCCCGGGGCCTCCTGAAACCAGGAGGCGTTCCATCGTCATGACTGTGAGTGCGTTTGATGAACCTCCTATTGCCCGCAGGCGCCAGCCGCCTGGTCAGCAAGGCGTCCCGTCGCCTGCACGCGGAACCTGTTCCGCCTGAATACCCCAGTAATTCGCGTAATTTCGTGCATCTGGATGCGCGCCTTTTGCCCTATTGGCACACCCTGTTCGATATCTGCCCGGCGCTGCTCAAGCTCGACCCGCCCGAAGGCCTCAACCTGTTTCGCAGCTTCATGACCTGGGCCTATCGCAACCGGCCGCCGCTGGATTGGACCTACCACGTGAATGTCTGCCGCTGGCTGCTGGGCTCGGTGTATGGCGCGCAGATCGATGATGAGCCCATCGAGGCATTCATGGCGGCGGCGGCCGCGGGCTGGGTCAATACGGACGAAAGCCAGGCCCAGGGTGTGGTCCTGGCCTGGCAGTCGTCGCGGGTTGTCGATTGGAAACACGCTCAGCGTACCGGGACCGAACTCCCGGCGCTGCCACCGCCACCCTGGGATTTCGCATGGTGCCCGTTGACGGTATCGCGTGGCTTCAGCGGATGGTTGCCGGTGCCTTGAGCGGCTGCCGAGTGCCTCTGGTCGAGCTTTTTCCGCTTCACCCCAACCACCAACCACCGGGTCACGGATGAGCCGTCAACTGCCTGAGCGAGGTTTTTCCTTGCTGTCTTTATGGCTATCGGCGGGCTTAGCCGGTTTGCTCGGCGGTTTGTCGGTGTCTTTGGTTTTCTTGTCGCTGTCGGAGGGGCTGCTGGGGTAGGTCCCAGGCGGCAGCGCGGAACCGGCGGCGCTGTCGCCAGTCAAGGCGTTAGCGGCAGGCTCGGGGTTATCGCCAAAAGCGGCGAGGGCGGGGCCCGCGAGCAAGGCTGAGAGGCCGACGATATGCAAAATCCGTTGGTACGATCTGGTCTTCATGACGCAATCCCCTACCGTGTGGGTACATCCAGAAACAGCCCCGAAGCCTGGATCACGTCCAGGCTTCGGTCATGCTTCGATCAAGCCGCCATTGGCTTGGTCGACTGCGCCTTTTTATGCGCGGCTTTCATGGCTTCCATTTCAGCGCCCAACTCTTCCAGCAGCGCCTTACCCAGCAGTTTTTTGGCCTGCGGGAACATCTCGGTTTCCTCTTCTTCGATATGGTGCTCCAGCAACTCCTTGACCACTTTAACGCGGCCGGAGAACTCGGTTGTCGAAGGCTCAGTCTGCTTCAAGTCCGGCAGCACCAGCGAGTCGACGGTGCGATGCTCTTCCTTGGCTTCGTGGTACATGATGTCCTGCTCCTTGCCGCCGGCCTTTCTGAATGCCGGGTATAGAATCTCTTCTTCCAGCTTAGTGTGCAGGCTGATTTCTGCTTCCAGCTTGGCCAGTAGCTCAGTACGCTTTTTAACCCCGCGTTCGGTTGACTCACTCAATTGAGTCAACAGGGCCTTCACGCGTTCGTGGTCGGCTTTGAGCAGGTCAATGGCATTCATGGGTGACACCTCACGGGAAAATCAGGGCGTGTCGAAATGCACGCCTCGTCCTGAGGAAACATTGCATCAGGTGTACCAACCTGAGATTTTTCTGAATGTTCAGATAAATCATGCGGTTAGCTGCTACAGAACAGGCCGGGTGTCGTGCAGCTTGCATGGTTGCCTGCGTGGAGGGTTGCATTCCACCCTGAATGACGGGCGTATTAGCTGTTGCAGGTATTTTTAATGAACCCTCAGCGCCGATACTTGACCTAATGCACAAGACCTCAGGAGGTGACTCATGCAATTAGAATATATCTGGATCGGTTTGGCGGTGATTTTGCTGCTCGCGGAGCTGTGGGCGATTAACGTTGTGTTGCGTAGCACAAGTGGCTGGGAGACTAAGGGGTTGTGGCTGATAATCCTGATCTTCGTGCCGCTGTTTGGGTTGATTGCATGGGCAGTGCTCGGGCCGAAACGTGAGATGCCCGAGCAGCATCGAGGCTAAATCAGAGGTAAAAAAAACAGGCGCCCATTGGGCGCCTGTTTGCGTTCAAAGCCAGCTGTTTAGCCTGCGACAGCCTTGGCAATCGTGTCGTTGAACGCCGGCAAGTCGTCCGGCGTGCGTGAGGTAATGAGCGTCCAGCCATTGGCTGTGCACGTTTTGGTCTCGGCATCGACCCAATCCGCGGCGCCGGCATTGACCAAGTCGGTGCGCACGCTCTTATACGAGGTCAGGGTCTTGCCCTCGACCACGCCCGCATCGATCAACGCCCACGGTCCATGGCAGATCGCTGCCACGGTTTTACCCGCCGTGACGAATTCGTTGATCAACTTCAAGGCTGCTGCATCCTGGCGCAAGGTGTCGGCATTGACGGTGCCACCGGGGATCACCAGGGCATCGAAATCCGCACCGGACAGTGCCGACAGCTTGGCGTCTGACTCTACGGTGCGGTCCTTTTCGGTGTCGCCGACAAACGTCTGGGTGGTGCCGCCCTCACTGGATCCATGGGTCACCGTAGCGCCAAAACCGCGTAGCGCTTCCAGGGGCTTAAGCAGTTCGTCGCGCTCGATACCCGTGTTGGACGTGATGATGAGGATGTTCTTGCCGTTGAGTTGCGAACTCATGTTTGAGTACCTCCTGAGTCGTGGGGTTACTTGGCGTATTTGGCTTGCAGATCCTTGGCGGCCTTCAGGTGAGCTTCAAGGGTTGGCAGCGTCTTGGTGGCGAAGGCTTTCAACTCGGCATTGTCCGAAGACGTGGATTCTTTCTTGAACAGCTCGACGGTTTTTTCATGGGCGGCGACCTGATTGTTGGCGTAGGCCTCGTCAAACGATTCGTCGCGCATTTCCAGGATGGCTTTCTTGGCCTTATCCGTCAGGGCAGCATCATCCGGTACTTCGATGTCGAGCTTTTTAGCCAGGGTCGCCAGTTCCTGATTCGCCTTGGTGTGTTCGGTCACCATGTGTTGGGCAAAGGTCTTCACATCAGCCGAACTGCTCTTTTGCAGGGCCAGCTTGCCCGCTTCGATTTCGGTGATGCCACCTTCGGCCGCATTGTCGACAAAACTATTGGACGTGGCGGCCATGGCGGTCGAAATCGAGCCTGCAACCAATACGAAGGTCAGGCCCATTTGTTTCATTAACTGAGTAGTCATGGTGTGGCTCCTTAAAGGTGGCTTGATGCCGTTACCTGAGTGTTGAGAGGGCGGCTGTGCAAAAGGTTTAATTTAATTCGCGCTTATTTCGCCAGTGGCCGTGCCCGGTTGAATTCTTGAACTATCGAAATTCAGTGGCCTCTGCTGCTTAGGTGCCCGCGGACTTTTGCGGGCTGCAACTGCCAGGAGATTGACCATGACCGATCACAAAAATGCTGACAAAACCCCAGACCCGATCAGCTCGGAAAACGTGCAGAAAGGCATTGAACAGCCGTCCAAGGGGAAGACCCTGGACCGTCCGAACCCCAAGACCGAAACCGTCGATAAAGTGCTGACGCCGACTTCGATCAAAGAGACTGAGCGCCAGACCGATGCCATTAACGAGCAGGCCGACAAAGCCGAGCGCAAGTTGGGGCACTAGCCATGGCTCGGGCGATTAGCGCGTCTGAATTGGGCATCGAGCTCAAGCCTGATGATGACGCGAGCCTGTTCAAATGGTTGATCGCCAGCTTCTTGATGGGCAAGCGGATCCAGGCACCCATCGCTGCACAGGCCTACAAGGTGATCGTTGAAGAACAAGGTCGCGACACTGCACGCAAGTTGCAGCACTGCACTTCACGGGAATTGGTCGCAATGTTAGGGCGTGCTCACTACGTGCGTTATGACGAAACCACCGCGCAGCGCTTGCTGGACCTCAGTGCCAAGCTGAATGCCGAGTACGCCGGCAAGCTCACCCAGATGCGCAGTGCCAGTAAAGACCGGCAGGCGTTTGAAAAGCGCCTCGGGGAATTCGACGGCGTGGGACCTAAAACCATCGAGATTTTCATGCGTGATGCGGCGACGGTGCTGTTTTGACCGCGCCGCTTTTTGTGGGATGCGCGGGCTGGAGTTTACCGCGTGAGCATTGGCCGGCATTTGTGGCCGAGGGCACGCATTTGCAGCGCTATGCGTCACGCTTCAATGCAGTGGAAATCAACAGCTCGTTTTACCGCCCCCATCTGTCAAAGACCTATGAGCGTTGGGCGCAATCAGTGCCGTCGACGTTTCGTTTTTCGGTCAAAGTGCCCAAGCGCATCACCCATGAATTGCGCTTGCAGCGTTGTGAAACCGCGCTGGATGAGTTTCTTGAACACAGCCTGCAGCTGCGTGAAAAGCTCGGCTGCTTGTTGATTCAACTACCGCCGTCGCTGAGCTATGAACCTGCCATCGCCAGCGCTTTTTTTACGGCGTTACGCCAACGCTTTGCCGGCGCCGTGGTGCTTGAGCCGCGTCACGCTACCTGGCTCGCAGCCGAGGTGATGTTGCAGGATTTTGAAATTGGCAGGGTCGCCGCTGACCCTGCGGTGATTGAAACCGGCGGCGTGCCCGGCGGTTGGCGGGGCGTGAGTTATTGGCGCCTGCATGGATCACCGCGTATCTATCACAGTGCTTATGGCCCTGAGCGAGTGCAGGCATTTGCGCAGGCATTGGTTCAGGCTACGAACGCCGGCATTCCCACGTGGTGCATCTTCGACAATACCGCCAGCGGGCATGCGACGCCCGACGCCTTGTCACTACTCGACCTCTACTCGCAACACTTCCAAGCCTAACTGCTCATACGCTTCCACACTCGGCACATGCCATTCGGTAATCAGTGTATGAATGCGGCTGCAGGGCGCCACCACAAAGGGCTCCACCGCACCGAGCTTGTCCGCCAGGGTCACCGCCACTACATGGGAGGCGCTGTCGAGCAAAGCTTGCTTGACCGCCACTTCATCAAAGTGCAGCGAGCTGATGCCCACTTGCGGATGCAGCGCGCACACCCCGGTAAACAGCAGGTCGGCCTTGATGCTCTGGATAAGGCGCACGGTTTCGTGGCCGCTGGTGGAGAGGGTCGCCGGGTTGAGTTGGCCACCGGTGAGGATCACTTTTACATCGGGATGGTCGGCCAGTGCGATGGCGATCATGGGCGACGTTGTGACCACGGTCAGGCGAATCGAGCGGGGTAATGACTGCGCGATCTGCAGCGTTGTGGACCCGGAATCGAACAGCACGATCTGGCCATCTTGCACGCGGTCGGCCGCGAGTCGGGCGAGGCGGCGCTTGGCCTCGTTGGTCTCGCCAACGCGGGTGAAAAAGTCTTTGCCAGTGTCCTTGGGCCGGGGCAGGGCGCCGCCGTGCACGCGTTGCAACAGGCCGGCGGCGGCAAGTTCGCCGAGGTCGCGGCGGATCGTGTCCTGGGACACGGCAAAGTGGTCCACCAGTTCCGAGGCGGTGACTTTGCCGTCGCGTTCCAGCAACAACAGGATCTTCTGTTTGCGCAAAGAAGGCAGGTCAATGGCTTGATGAGTGTTGTGCATGGTTTTGCGTCATTTTGCGGGTTTGTGCGAGATTATGCGTCTGCCGATATAAACGCAATGGCTGGTTGAGCAGCCGATGGGCGGTTACTCTCAGTGTTCAGTTCAGGGAGAGGTGACTTAGATGTCGTTGATTACAACCATCGAAGATTTACGCAAGCTCGCGCAGAAACGTGTCCCACGGATGTTCTACGACTACGCCGACTCCGGCTCCTGGACTGAGAGCACCTACCGGGCGAATGAAAGCGATTTTGCCCGCATCAAATTCCGCCAGCGCGTGGCACGCAATATTGATGAGCGCTCGATCCGTACCAGCATGATCGGCCAGGACATGGCCATGCCGGTGGCGCTGGCACCGACTGGACTGGCCGGCATGCAACATGCCGATGGCGAGATCCTGACCGCCCGCGCGGCTGCCGCGTTTGGCCTGCGCTACACCTTGTCGACCATGAGCATCTGCTCCCTGGAAGACATCGCCGAACACGTCGGCAAGCCGTTCTGGTTCCAGTTGTATGTGATGCGCGACCGCGCTTTTATCGAACAATTGATCGAACGCGCCAAGGCTGCCGGCGTGGATGCGTTGGTGCTGACCCTCGACCTGCAGATCCTCGGGCAACGCCACAAGGACTTGATCAACGGCCTGTCGGCACCGCCCAAGCTGACCCTGCCGAATATCCTCAACATGGCCACCAAGCCGCGTTGGGTGATGGGTATGCTGGGCACCAAGCGCCGTGGTTTCGGCAATATCGTCGGGCATGTAAACGGTGTGGCGGACATGAGTTCGCTGTCTTCCTGGACGGCCCAGCAATTCGACCCGCGCCTGAGCTGGGACGATGTGGAGTGGATCAAGAAGTGCTGGGGCGGCAAGTTGATTATCAAGGGCATCCTCGATGTAGAAGATGCGCGCCTGGCCGCCAATTCCGGCGCCGATGCACTGGTGGTGAGCAACCACGGCGGTCGTCAGTTGGATGGCGCTCCCTCGAGCATCAGCCAACTGCCGGCAATCGTGGAGGCGGTGGGCGAGCGTATTGAGGTGTGGCTTGACGGCGGCATCCGTTCCGGCCAAGACGTGCTCAAGGCGATGGCGTTGGGTGCAAAGGGCACCATGATCGGTCGGCCACATTTATATGGCTTGGGTGCGATGGGCGAGGCGGGCGTGACCAAGGCACTCGAGATCATCGCCCGTGAGTTGGACGTGTCGATGGCGCTGTGTGGGTATAACGATATACGCGATGTGAATCGCGAGATTTTGTTGCCGGGTACATTTCCAGAAAACGTTTACTGAGCAAAAAAAACGTAAAAATATAAAAAGAGTTGTCCACGAAAACCGTGGGTATCTCTGTGGATAACTTTGCGAAGCCCCGGCAGGGTTGGCGATTTAAGCCAAGATCAATATTTGATCAACTTCTGATTTGGCCCAGCATGGGCTGGGTTTGCGCTTGACAGGCAAGCGCGAACCCAGTGCCGGAAAGTGTTTTTACGAGTCGCCGTTGCGGCCTGTGGCGTGCGTGACAACCTGCGGTGGCATCTTCGCTTGCATCAGTTTGTCCAGCGCCTGGCCATAACTGCGACCGCCCAGGCTCATGCTGTTGTTATGGCTGGCGCCGGGCACCAATAACAGGCGTTTGGGTTCCTGGGCGGCCTCAAACAATTGTTGGCTGAAACGCGGCGGCACGTAGCGGTCGTCAAGGCCATGCACCACCAGCAGCGGCATATGGATATCGGCAATCTTGTCGATGGAATCAAATTTCTGCGACAGCAGCCAGCGCACCGGCAACGAAGTGTTGGCCACCGCCGTGGCTACATCTGCCAGCGAGGTAAAGGTGGATTCAATCACCAACCCGCGAACCGGCAGTGGTGTTTGTTTGCCTAACTCGGCGGCCAGGTCGATGGCCACCGCACCGCCCAGGGAGTGGCCGTAGATCAGGCGTTTGCTCGGGTCAGGTTGCAGCACCTGGAAACGTTCCCAGGCGATGCGCGCGTCTTCATACACGCTGGTTTCCGACGGCAGCTCGCCGTGGCTCTGGCCGAAGCCGCGATAGTCGATGGCCAGCACCGAGTAGCCCAAGGCATGCAGCTGTTCGATGCGAAACAGTTGCCCGGTCAGGTTCCAGCGTACGCCGTGCAGGTAGAGGATCGCGGGGGCGTCCTTCTTGTCCGCCGGGTACCACCAGCCATGGATGTTCTGCCCCGATTTGAAACTGGCGGGTTTGAGTTCGAACTCCTGCACTGCCTTAGGCAAGCCGCTGTACCAGCTGGCGGTACCCGGCTCGATGCGAAACACCAGTTCGCGCTCCTTGTGTTGCAGCACGGAGCACCCCACCGGCAGGCCGACGATCAACAACGCCATGCACAACAGCGCAAACCAGCGCAGGCTCAGGCGCGAGAGAAAACGTGAAGACATGAAGATTCCAGAAAAAAGGTGAAGCAGGGTTTTTACCAGATGGCCCACACAGGCAGGAATTAATTCGACAGCCGTAAAAGGGGATTGCTTGCAAAGTGTTACAGCATTGAACAATGCGTGCCGGGATTGTTAGGGTGGGGGCCGAACAGGAGAGCAAGCACATGGATTTCACAGGTAAAACCGCAATCGTTACCGGCGGCGCACGCGGGTTGGGACTCAGCTATGCACGGGCACTGGCCCAAGGCGGCGCGCGCGTGGTGATCAGCGATATCGGCGCCGACAATGCCGGCGCAGGCAGCGATGCCTCGGTGGTGCTGTCGGCGGCAGAGGCTTTGCAGGCCGAAGGCTTGACTGTCATCGGCCATGGCGGTGACTTGTCCACGAACGAGGGCTGCCAACAACTGGTTGCGTACGCCATCGAGGCATTCGGCCAACTCGATATCCTGATTCACAATGCTGGCTGGGTGGGTTACCAGAACATCGCTGACCTCGACGTTGCGTTCCTGCAACGTGCCATGGACATCAACCTCTACGCTCCACTTTGGCTGTGTAAGCACGCTTGGCCGCACCTGCTGCGTTCATCTGCGCCGCGCATCATCCTCACCACCTCCGACCGCGCCATGTACGCGCAGTATGAACAGACCGGGCTGGTGGCCTACAGCGCAGGCAAGATGGCGCAACTGGGCATCATGAACGCGTTGAGCCATGAAGGCTTTGAGGCGGGCATCAGAGTCAATGCGATCTCACCGGTCGCCAAGACGCGCATGTGGGGCGTAACCGAGGAACCGGACGAACTCAAGCCGGAGTGGGTGACGCCGGGGGTTGTGTTCCTCGCATCAGCGCAGTGCGACGACACGGGTTACATTCTGCGCGCCAGCAACGGGCAATTTACCGCCACGCGCTTTACGGAAAATCCCGGCGTGGAATACCCCCGTGATTTGGCCCGAATCAAGGCCCGCAGCGCCGAAGAAGTCGCCGCTGCCTGGGATCGCATCAAACAAACGCAGGCACTTTCTTGAGAAAACCGATCATGGACAACAGCCCCGTTCGCATCACCGCAGAAGAGACACTCTCGGAAAACTGGTACTTGCTGAAAAAATACAGCTTCGACCTGCGCCGCCGCGACGGCAGTTGGCAAGCCCAGACCCGCGAGGTGTACGACCGCGGTAACGGCGCGACCATCCTGCTGTACAACCGCGAGCGGCGCACAGTGTTGTTGATTCGCCAGTTTCGGATGCCGACGTTCGTCAATGATTACCACGGATACCTGATCGAAGCGGCGGCAGGGTTGCTCGACAATGCGAGCCCCGAGGAACGTATTCGCCTGGAAGCGGAAGAAGAAACCGGGTATCGCGTGGGGCATGTGGAGAAGGTTTATGCGGCGTTCATGAGCCCGGGCTCGGTGACGGAGCGGATTCACTTTTTCATCGGTGAATATCAACCGGGGGACCAGGTGGGCAGCGGTGGCGGTCTGGAAGAAGAGGGCGAGGATATCGAGGTGCTGGAGCTGGGCTTTGAGCAAGCGCTGGCGATGGTGCAAAGCGGGGAGATTGCGGACGGGAAGACCATCATGCTGTTGCAGCATCTGGAGTTGCGGATGTTGAAAGAAGGGTGGTGAGTCAGTTCTTCCTCGGCGGCATATTTATTGTGGCGAGCGAGAAAACTCGCCACATAGGTTGCTTTTAAATAGGGTTTTCTTGTTTCAGTAAGTGCTCATCGAATTTAACAATGATGTGATTTAACCATGAGGGTCCTGATGCCCATTGATTAGGGTAGTAATAGTAGCAGTGCTGTTCATGAAATAAGTTATTTTGGAACTCTGGTTCATTTGTGTAGGTTTTTATTAGTTCTATTATTTCCATTTTTACAGTGGTGATGACATCTCTTTGTGAGTCAAGTAGGAATGAGCCAATTACTTCATCGGCTGAAGAGTATTCCGCTGTCCAATCCTGATTAAAGTAGGCGCCAAAAAATTGCTGAAGTTCAGTCAGTGGTAGGTTCATTTTTCAGGATATCCCGTCAGTAATAAATAGCCATCTGGCATCTTAGGTTTTCTCTTCAGAACCAGAATGAAGTTGTAGACTGGAATGGACGATTCAGCGCCTCTAATAGCGCTCAATCCTACCGGAAAGTTTGAACTTTCGTTGATGATATGTTTATCTTTTTTTCCTTCTAAAAAATTTAAGATTTCCTGTCTACGGTTGGTTAAGCTTTTAGAAACAAGAGCTTCTGCTTCCTTTTTGTTTCTGAACGTAGATGCCGCTGGAATATGTGGTTCCAATTCCAGCCTTGCAAACAATTGTGCATCCGTCTGCTCAACGTGCTTCTTGAGCAAATGCCCCCCTGCATCTTCGTGTGTATCTAGTATGCCGCCAGGGCAATTTCCAATCTTACAACTCAATCCTAATGGGTCTATCCATCCCGTAGGGTTAGGGACGTATAGGTAGGCGTTGATCCCACCCGCCAGCTTTACCGGATCCGGCGTCAGGTAACGACCAATATCCGGATTGTAGTAGCGATGGCGGTTGTAGTGCAGTCCGCTTTCCTGGTCGAAGTACTGGCCTTGGAAGCGCAGCGGGTTGTCGACTTTTCCTATGTCGAGGCGGGTGATTTCACCGTAGGCGCGGTAGTGGGCGGACCAGACGATTTCGCCATCTTGAGCGGTGAGTTCCTGTGGGGTGCCGAGGTGGTCGAGTTGGTAGTGGTAGGGCTTGGTATCTTTTGGACCGAAACCTTCCAGCAGGGCTAACGGACGGAAGCTGTCCGGTTCGTAGAGGTAGCTGCGGTGCCGATTCGCGTGGTGTTCGGCGATGAGTTTGTCGCCTTGCCAGAAGAATTCGGTGGTCAGGCCGTCGATGGTTTTGCTGATGCGGCGGCCGAAGGGGTCGTAGCGATAGCTGGCGGTTTGGCCGTTGGGTTGGGTGAGGCCGATGAGGCGGTGTTGGCAGTCGTAGCGGTATTCGGTGACGAGTTGATGGCCCTTTCCGCGACGTTCACGGATCAGGTTGCCGAAGGCGTCGTAGTCGTAATGGCGGTCGCCTTGGATCATCAGGCGGTTGCCGGCGACGATGTCCGGACCGGGGCGGTCTTGCATGAGCAGGTTGCCGGCGGGGTCGTGGGCGAAGCGTTCCTGCTCGCTTTGGGAATGGTTCGCGCGGGTTAGGCGGTTTAGCGGGTCGTAGTGGTAGTGGTGTTCGCCTTTGCGGGTGTCATTGAGGCGGGTGAGGTTGCCGGCTTTGTCGTAGTCGTAGTGGCGTTGGTAGAGGGTGTGTTGCTGTTGGGTGACGGCGTGGGCATGCAGGCGTTGCTGATCGTCGTAGTGGTAATGGCTGATCAGTTGGCCTTGTTGGCGTTGGTGTTCCTGGCCGGCTTTGAACAGGTGCGAGGTGAGGTTTTTACCGTTCAAGTCGACAGTGGCCAGATGGCCGCCTTTGTCGTGGTTGAAGGTGAGGCGGTTGTTGTCGGGTAGTCGCAATTTTTGAAGTTGGCCGCAGGCGTCGTAGCCGTAACGCAAAGTGCCCCAGCCTTGGTGTTCGGCCGTCAGGCGGTTTTGCGGATCGTATTCGTAGGACAGCGCCCAGTGGCCGTCTTCGACGCTGAGGAGGTTGCCTTGGCGGTCGTAGGCGTAATCGACAATGTTGCCGTCGGGCAGGGTTTTTCTTACGAGTCGACCGGCGTGGTCGCGCTCGTAGCGGGTGACTAACTGACTGCCATCGTCGCCATGTTCGGTCTTTTCTTGCAGGTTGCCGTTGAGGTCGTAAACGTAGGCAGTGCGCTGGCCGTCAAACCCGGTTTCCTGTTGGATCAGGCCGTTGTTGTGGTATTGGAGCCGGTAAGTTTCGCCGACTTCGTTTTCGATTTCGGTCAGCAACAACCGCACGTTGTCGTAACGGTATTTGACCTGGGTTCCGTCGGCGTTGATGCGGCGGCTAATGAGGTGCAGGCCGTCGGCATATTCGTAACGGGTGACGTGGCCGAGTTCATCGCGTTCAGCGGTGATTTTTCCGTAAGCGTTGTAGGAATATATGCGCGTGTCACCGCTCGGCAAGACGATTTGGACTAATCGCCCAACGCTGTCCCACTGATACTGGGTCAGCGCACCCTGTTCATCCTCACGCGCAATCTGCCGCCCCAGATCGTCATAGCGATAGCGCTTTACGCCGCCATTCGGTAATTGCTCTTCAAGCAACTGCCCACGCTCATTCCAGACCAGCCGCTGACAACTGTGATCCGGAAACCAAACCCCAATTAGCTGGCCGTATTTGTTGTAGCTGTAGTCCGTGGAATGACCGTCTGGATCGGTCCTACGCGTAACGTCGCCCTGGTCATTACGCTCATATTTCCAAACCGCCAGACCCCGCCTTACAACCCGTACGAACCCATTCTCATGCTCGTAGGAAGTCGGCTCATCATCCCCCGGAAACAACGCCACCAAGCGCCCAGCTTCGTCATACTGATACGCCGTCACCGCCCCCAGCGGATCCTGCTCAACCGTCAGCCGGCCTTTGTTATCGTAGGATTTGAAATGCTCAGCACCATCCGGATCCACCCGCTGCACCAGCCGCGCCCGCTGGTCATGCACGTAGACTTCCTGGCTGCCATCGGCGTTATGAACCGTGACCTGCCCGTCGTCATCCCAGACATACCGCGTGTCCATCTGCGAAAAGCTCGCCCAATGCCGGACACACCGCGCCGCCTTGCCAGACCTTTCCCACGCCCAAAAGAAACTCGCCCCACCGGCCAGTCCGCGCTCAAGAATGACGTGCTGTTCGTCGTACCGATAAACCTCACTTTCACCTACAGCATTGGTCGCTGAAACCAACCGCCCGACATCGTCATAGGCGTAGGAAACAACGTTCTGCTCTGTCACCCAGACAAACGGACCGTCATCCACAGCCCGCTCAACCTGGTAATCCACCGCAACAATGCGGCCCGACGCGTAGCGCAAAAACAACGAGCGCCCCACACCGTTATCCAGCCGCTCGATCTGCCCCAGGTAGTTACGGAAAATGCGCAATCGGTTGTCATACGCATCGCTGATCGCTGTCAGCACACCGTCGCGGAAGTGGTAGAAACGCGATGCCTGAGCCAGCACCAACTCATCAGGCAAAGACCCCAGGTAGATCGCGGCTTCGGCCAGGCTGTTGGTGATCGCGGGCCGAGAAACAGATGGCAAGGGCAGGGTAGTCGACCGATTTTCATGATCTGTCCACACCACCGAATCACCGGAAACCGTGAGCCGATGCGCCAGCGAGTGACTCCAGCCAAACCCCAACCCGCAATCCACTTCCACCGCACTGGTGCGATACAACCGAGTCCACTCAAACGGCAGAATCCCATCGAGTGCACCATCAGTCAGCGTCAGTAATTCCTCCCCAGTAACCATCGACACCGGGCAGCCATTGGTAGCGGTCTTATCCGAAGCAGCCGCCGCATCCCCAGCCGGGTTCTTCGCAACAACAGGCGTATCGTCGACAGGTTCCTGCCGCACCAACACCGTCCGCTGGGCCTTGTCCCGAACCATCGACACCGGATTGGAAACCACCTGATCCCCAGCCTTTAACGGCACATCCGGAATCACCCTGGTCGGTATCGCCGGGCCCCCCAACAGAATCGGCTTGGCCAGCTCTGCATGATCATCCACGCGAGCCTTCCCGAACTGCCCGGCCATATGTTCCAACCACCTGCGCGCCCTGTGAGACTTGATGCCCTCCAGCACCTTCGCACTCATGCGCACCGCCATGCCCATCCCGGCAGTGGCAAGACTCAGCAACAAATTGATCAATACTTCAGCGCTGATTTCCCCCAGCAACTCATTCATGTACGCCGGCGGCAACAGCCGCATCCAGCTGACCATCGCCGACAGATAGATGAACAGCAGCGGCTCATCGCTCAGCACCAACAAGCCTTTTGCGATGCTTTCGGTGCCGAGTTTCAGCAGCTGTTCAAATTGGTCCTGAGACAGGTAGTGCAGGAGTTTTTCGGCATGCCCCAGCGGGTCTGAAAGCCACTGAAACAGCTGCTTGATGGTGTCCCACAGCGAATACAACGCCTCACCAAACCCGCGTGCGTAGCCTTGATGCAGTGAGAGGTAGCGCTTGAGGAAGTCGGCTTCGGAATACCCCTTCCACAGCGGCTTGAATGTGCCGCTCCATTCAGCGCGCAGCCAACCTTCCAGCGGTGCGATAACCGACTGATAAGAGGCGTACAGCGCCTTGAAATGCGCTTTGGAAACAGTGGGGTAGAAACTGACCCGGTACTGCTGGTTGCGATCACATTCTGTGATTTCGAGAATGCCGCTGGGGCCAATCGTCTTATGGATCGGCTCACCCAGCGGGCCACCGTTGGGGTCGATGCGTTGCACCATCACGGGCGTATTACCAATGGGCACGAACCGTGAGCTCTGGAACATATGCACCAGGGTCAGCGTGCCGTTGGCCTGGCAGGTTGCGGTGGTGGTGCTGGGAAAAAGCGAAGGGCTGATCGGCGCGACCAGCGTCACTTCATCCCCGACCTTGAATACCTGTTCGATATCCAATGCCGAAAAGCTGAAAAAACTCTCGGCCCAGGCGTCGTAGTGATTAAGGCAGCGCTTGAAGTCGCTGATAACGGCTTCGACGTCTCGCGCCTTCGAATCCATGGTGGCCAGCACCAGGTAGCCAATGGCTTGGCTGGTTACGCCTATCATGAAACAGCCCCATCAACCGGGGCCCACACAAAAAACGCCATCTGCAATCCCTCGCACTGTGTATTCAGGCGAAGGACTTTGCGGACCTTTTCAGGGGAGGGGAGTAGAGGTAATCCGACCATCACGTGGGACGTTTCGACAACGCTCGTCCTTCCTCCACGCGACTGGCGGCTATTGTCAGAAATTTCCCACAGGAGTACAAATGTACTCCATGACGACTTTAACCCCCCGCCGTACCGCCATCCTGACCTTTATCCGCGACCGCATCGCGCAGCAAGGCCAGCCCCCCAGCCTCGCCGAGATCGCCGAGGCGTTCGGCTTTGCCTCGCGCAGCGTGGCGCGCAAGCATGTGCTGGCGCTGACCGAAGCCGGGTTTATCGAGGTCAACCCTAACCAGGCCAGGGGCATTCGCCTGCTCAACCAGCCACCGCGTCCGGAATGGCTGGATGTGCCGGTGCTCGGTCGAGTCGCTGCCGGCTTGCCCATCGGCGCCGATGCCGAAGTGCACAGCCGCCTGCAACTTGACCCGTCTACCTTCGCAAAAACGCCGGACTATCTGTTGCGGGTGCAAGGTGACTCGATGATCGAAGATGGCATTCTTGACGGCGACCTGGTGGGCGTACGCCGCAGTGCCGAGGCGTTGAATGGGCAGATTGTGGTGGCGCGCCTGGACGGTGAAGTGACCATCAAGCGGTTCGAACGCAATGGCGACAGCGTGCGCTTGCTGCCGCGCAACCCCGCGTACCAGCCTATCGTGGTGGGGCCCGACCAGGACCTGGCCATCGAAGGCGTGTTCTGCGGTTTGGTGAGGCAAGGCTGATGGGCGCCGTGATTGCACTGGACACGCTGTTCAATGGCGGCCGCGTGTGGAAAGGCAGGCCCGCCGCGCCGCCGACGAGTGTGCATCCCACGGGGTTGGCGGCGCTGGATGCGGTGTTGCCCACGGGCGGCTGGCCGGAGGCGGCCTTGAGTGAAATCCTCATGGCCAAGGAGGGTGTGGGCGAGCTGCAACTGGTGCTGCCGACCCTGGCGCGCCTATCAAAGGCGGGGGAGCGGATTGTGTTGGTGGCGCCGCCTTATACGCCATACCCGCATGCGTGGCAGAACGCCGGGGTTGATCTGCGCCTGCTCTCAGTGATCCAGGCCGAGGAGCGCGACGCCTTATGGGCCGTGGAGCAGTGCCTGCGTTCCGGCAGTTGCGGCGCGGTGTTGTGCTGGCCGCGCAAGGCTGATGACCGGGCGCTGCGTCGTCTGCAAGTCGCGGCGGAAACCGGGCAGACCCTGGCATTTGCCTGGCGCGCCTTGGGCGAGGCGATCAACTCATCGCCCGCCGCCTTGCGCCTGGCGGTCGAGGCCAAGCCCGCGCAGGTGCGAGTGCTCAAGTGCCGGGGCGGTCTGGCTCATCCGGCGCCGATTGCGCTGGCGGGGCACTGAGGTTGCCATGCGCTGGGTGTGTATTGTTTTCCCGCAATTGGCGCTGGACGGGGTGCTGCGTGTGCACCCTGAACCGGACCAACCCCTGGCCCTGCTGGCCGGCACGCCGCAGCGACGCGTGCTGCAAACCGTCAATGACGCCGCCCGTGCCTTGGGCCTGCGGCCTGGCCAATCCCTGACGGCAGCGAATGCCCTGGCCAAGACCTTTGCCAGTGCCGAATACGACCCTGCCGAGATCGAACGCTACCAACAGTTCCTTGCCGCCTGGGCCTACCAGTTCAGCTCCCAAGTCAGCCTGCATTACCCGCGTGCCTTGCTGTTCGAGATCGAATCGAGCCTGGGGCTGTTCGGGCCGTGGCCGCGGTTCGAAGCGCGCTTGCGCAAGGAATTGACCGAACTGGGTTTTCGTCACCGGATCGTCGCTGCGCCCAACCCGGCCGCCGCGCGGGTGCTGGCGAATATCGATGATGGCCTGGCGGTTACCGATGACGTCCTGATGCAGGCCCTGGCGTCGCTGCCCATCGACCGCGCCGGGCTCGAACCACAGGCCGCCACGGCCCTGTCGCGCATGGGCCTGCGCTGCTTGGCCCAGGTGCAGGCGTTGCCCCGGCATACCTTGGCGCGACGTTTTGATGCCAGTTTGCTCAAGCACCTGGACGCACTGACCGGGCAGCGTCCGCTGGCCCTGGCGTTCTATCAGCCGCCGGACCAGTTTGATGTGCGTATCGAGCTGAATTTCGATGTGCAATCCCACCAGGCGCTGCTGTTTCCTTTAAGACGGTTGACCGGCGATCTGTCCGCGTTTCTGTGCGGTCGCGACAGTGGCGTGCAGCGTTTCGACCTGCACCTGGAACACGCCCAGGCGCCGGACACTGTGATCAAGGTCGGCCTGCTCAGCGCCGAGCGTGAACCGGCGATGCTGTTTGAATTGGCCCGTGGCCGCCTGGAGCACGTTCAAGTGACCTCGCCGGTACGCGGCTTTCGCCTGGTGGCCCAGGACCTGCCAGTGTTCGTGCCGCAGCGCCATGACCTGTTCGACGACCGCCCGCAACAGACCCTGCCGTGGGAACAATTGCGCGAGCGCCTGCGCGCGCGCTTGGGGGATGAGGCCGTGCGGGGCCTGCGCTTTCACGCCGACCATCGTCCAGAATGCGCCTGGCAAGCGGCGGCGGATAAAAACCCGTGCCAGGCCTTGAACAAGGTGCAACGGCCCGGCTGGCTGCTGCACGAACCCACACTGCTGGCCGAGCACAGCGTGCACATCCTCATGGGCCCGGAACGCATCGAATCCGGCTGGTGGGACGGCGCCGATATCCGCCGTGATTACTACCTGATCCAGACCCGCGCCGGCCAGCAAGGCTGGGCCTATCGCACCGTGGGGCAAAGCGATGGGCTGTGGCTGCAAGGCTGGTTTGCATGAGCTATGCCGAGCTGCACTGCCTGTCCAACTTCAGCTTCCAGCGCGGTGCGTCCAGTGCGCTGGAGTTGTTCGAACGGGCCAAGCGCCAAGGCTACAGCGCCCTGGCGATCACCGATGAATGCACGCTGTCGGGCATCGTGCGTGCCTGGCAGGCGGCCAAGGCGGTGGAGCTGCCGCTGATTATCGGCAGCGAGATGCGCATCGAGAACGGCCCGAAACTGGTGCTGCTGGTGGAAGACCTCAGCGGCTACCAGCACCTGTGCCGCTTGATCACCCTGGCCAGGCGACGTGCTGAAAAAGGCAGCTATCGCCTGCTGCTGGAGGACTTCGAGCAACCGTTGTCCGGCCTGCTGGCGCTGTGGGTCGCCGAAGACAGCAGCACTCAAGCCGAGATCCAATGGCTGCGCCGCACCTTTGCCGGGCGCTTGTGGCTGGCGGTGCATTTGCATTGCGGCCAGGACGATGCGCGCCACCTTGAGCAGCGCCTGGCACTGGCGGCCAGCCTGAAAATCCCGGCGGTGGCCTGCGGTGATGTGCATATGCATGCGCGCGGCCGCCGTGCCCTGCAAGACACCATGACCGCCATCCGTCATCACGTACCGGTGGCCGAAGCCGGCACGCGGCTGCACCCCAATGGCGAGCGGCACCTGCGTTGCCTGGAGGCGCTAAGCGCGCTGTACCCCGCGTCGTTGCTCGACGAAACCCAGGCGATCGCCCGTCGTTGCACCTTCGACCTCAGCCAATTGCGCTACCACTACCCACGCGAGCTGGTGCCCGCCGGCCACAACGCCGAATCCTGGCTGCGCGCCGTGACCGAAGCAGGCATCGCCCAGCGTTGGCCGCAGGGTGTCGACGCCAAGACCTTGCAGCAGATCAACAACGAACTGGCGCTGATCAGCGAGCTGGGCTACGAAAGCTACTTCCTCACGGTGCATGACATTGTGCAGTTCGCCCGCAGCCGTTCGATCCTGTGCCAGGGCCGGGGCTCGGCGGCCAACTCGGCGGTGTGTTTTGCCTTGGGCATCACCGAGATCGACCCGAGCCTGACCCGTCTGCTGTTCGAGCGCTTTCTCTCCAGGGAGCGCAATGAGCCGCCGGACATCGACGTGGACTTCGAACACGAACGCCGTGAAGAAGTGCTGCAGTACGTGTTCCAGCGCTACGGCCGCACTCGCGCGGCGCTGACGGCGGTGGTCAGCAGTTACCACGCGACCGGCGCGGTACGCGATGTGGCCAAGGCCTTGGGCTTGCCGCCCGACCAGATCAACGCGCTGGCCGAATGTTGCGGGCGCTGGAGCGACGATACGCCGCCCCTGGCGCGCCTGCGTGAAGCCGGTTTTGACCCCGAAAGCCCGATCCTGCGTCGTGTGCTCACGCTCACCCAGCAACTGATCGGCTTCCCCCGGCACCTGTCCCAGCATCCTGGCGGCTTTGTGATTTCCGAATACCCGCTGGACACCCTGGTGCCGGTGGAAAACGCGGCCATGGCCGAGCGCACCATCATCCAGTGGGACAAGGACGACCTCGACGCCGTCGGCTTGCTCAAGGTGGATATTCTCGCCTTGGGCATGCTCAGCGCGATCCGCCGCTGTTTCGATTTGCTGCGTCGTCATCGCCACCGGGATTTGAGCCTGGCGTCGGTGCCCAAGGAGGACCCGGCGACCTACGCGATGATCAGCAAGGCCGATACCATCGGCGTGTTCCAGATCGAGTCGCGGGCGCAGATGTCGATGTTGCCCAGGTTGCGCCCGAAGGCGTTCTACGACTTGGTCATTGAGGTCGCCATCGTGCGGCCGGGGCCGATCCAGGGCGGCATGGTGCATCCCTATTTGCGTCGGCGTAATAATGAGGAGGAGACCACCTATCCCTCGCCGGAGCTGGAAGTGGTGCTGAAGCGCACGCTGGGCATCCCGCTGTTCCAGGAGCAAGTGATGCAGATCGCCATGGTCGCCGCCGACTACGGCCCTGGCGAGGCCGACCAGCTGCGCCGTTCCATGGCCGCCTGGAAACGCCATGGCGGTTTGGAGCCGCACCGCGAACGCCTGCGCACTGGCATGCTCAAAAACGGTTACACCGAAGCCTTCGCCGCGCAGCTCTTCGAGCAGATCAAGGGCTTTGGCAGTTATGGCTTCCCTGAATCCCACGCCGCCAGTTTCGCCTTGCTGACCTACGCCAGTTGCTGGCTCAAGTGCCATGAACCGGCGGCGTTTGCCTGTGCGCTGATCAACAGCTGGCCCATGGGCTTCTACAGCCCGGACCAGATCCTGCAGGATGCGCGGCGCCATCGCTTGCAGATTCGCCCGGTGGATGTGCAGGCCAGCGACTGGGATTGCAGCCTGGAACCCATCGACGGTGCGCAGCCGGCGATCCGCATGGGTTTGCGCATGATTTCGGGGTTTCGCGAAGAAGATGGGCGGCGCATCGAAGCGGCGCGCCAACGTCGGGCGTTCAGCGACATCGCTGACTTGGACGAACGCGCCGGACTGGATGCGCGTGCGCAGGCGTTGCTGGCGGATGCCGGTGCCTTACGCGCCCTGGCCGGCAACCGGCACAAGGCGCGTTGGGAAGTGGCGGGGGTGCACAAACAACTCGGGCTGTTTGCCGGTCTGCCCAGCCCCGACGAAGCCGTGGTCGAGTTGCCGACACCCACGGTGGGCGAGGACCTGCACGCTGACTACGCGACGGTCGGCACCACCCTTGGCCCGCATCCGTTGGCGTTATTGCGCGCGCAATTGCGTAAGCGGCGCTGCCGCAGTTCCCAAGAGCTGATGCTGGTCGAGCATGGGCGCAACGTCAGCGTCGCCGGGTTGGTGACCGGTCGGCAGCGCCCAGGCACTGCCAGTGGGGTGACCTTTGTCACCCTGGAAGATGAATTCGGTAACCTCAATGTAGTGGTCTGGCGTGACCTGGCTGAGCGTCAGCGCCAGGCGCTGGTGGGCTCGCGCCTGTTGAAAGTGGACGGGCGCTGGGAAGCGGTGGGTGAAGTTCGGCACCTGATCGCCGGCCGGCTTACCGACCTGACGCCGCTGTTGGAAGGGATAAATGTGCGCAGCCGGGACTTTCACTGAGGCGGGGGCTTGTGGAGGCGTAACCCCCTAAATTATAAGAGATGAACCATCCGCGTCCGACGCGCTCCAAATTTTTGCGACCGTCCTCTCTTAGCGCAGAGCCAACCGATGCAATTTTTATCCAACTCTCATGGCTGTGAAGGCTGGGCCGGTGAAATGGCCCGGCGGATCCGCGCATTTGATTGGTCGAACACCGACCTGGGGCCCATTGAACAGTGGTCCACCAGCCTGGTCTGCAACGTGCAGATGATGCTGGCATCACCCGTGCCGATGGTGATGTTGTGGGGCCGCGCGGGGTACATGATCTACAACGACAGTTATTCGGTATTTGCGGGTGGCCGCCACCCTTACCTGCTGGGCACGCCGGTAGAACTGGGCTGGCCGGAAGTGGCCGACTTCAACCGTCATGTGGTGGACACCTGCCTGGCAGGCGGGACCTTGTCGTTCAATAACAAAGACCTGGTGTTGTTGCGTAACGGCAAACCGGAAACCGTGTGGCTGGATCTCTATTACAGCCCTGTCGCCGGCGACAGTCAGCAACCCGCCGGGGTGTTGGCGATTGTGGTGGAGACCACCGAGCTGGTGAAATCCGAGCAGGTACGCCAGGAACTCACCCATAACCTCGAGCAGCGTGTGGCCGCCGAAGTGCAGGCGCGCTCTGCCGCCGAGGATAAGTTGCGCCAGTCGCAGAAACTCGAAGCCATCGGCGGCCTGACCGGTGGCGTGGCGCACGACTTCAACAACTTGCTGCAAGTGATCGCCGGCAACCTGCACTTGCTCGCCCGCCACGAGCCGGACAACGCGCAGGTGCAGCGACGTGTCGCGGCGGCCATTGCGGCGGTGGATCGTGGTGCCAAGCTGTCATCGCAATTGCTGGCGTTTGCCCGGCGCCAACCGTTGTCGCCGGCGGTGTACAACCCGCAACGCATTTACGCGGGCCTCGGCGAACTGCTGCAAAGGGCGCTGGGAGAAACCATCCATATCGATGTGCAGTTGCCCCAGGATTCGTGGTGCATCAACGTCGACCGCAACCAGCTGGAAAACGCACTGCTCAACCTGGCGATCAATGCCCGCGACGCCATGCAAGGTGAGGGGGTGATCCGCATCACCGGCGAGAACATTATCCTCAACCCCGGCGATTGCGCGGGTAAAAGCATCAAGCCCGGTGAGTACGTGCGCCTGGCTGTTACCGATATCGGCGTGGGCATGCCGCCGGCCATCCTGGCGCGGGTGTTTGAGCCATTCTTCACCACCAAGCGTAACGGCCATGGGACCGGCCTTGGCCTGAGCATGGTGTTTGGCTTTGTGCGCCAGAGCGGCGGGCATGTCGACGTGTGGAGTGAGGAAGGGCGCGGAACCGTGGTGCAGATGTATTTCCCGCGCAGCCTCGGCGAAGAGTGCGAGGACGCCTGTGACGAGCCTCTGCCGCATGTCCATGGCCATGAAACAATCCTGGTGGTCGAAGACAACGAAGACGTGCGCGAGACGGTCGTGGAACTGCTGGAGCAGGCGGGTTATACCGTGCTCACGGCCGAAGACGGTGACCGCGCAATGAACATGCTACAGACCGGTGTACAGCCGGAGCTGATTTTCACCGACGTGGTGATGCCCGGTCGCGTCAAGAGTACCGACCTGGCTGACTGGGCTCGCGCACAAACGCCTGCCGTGGCAGTGCTGTTCACTTCCGGGCACACCCGCGACATTCTCTCCAACAATCATTTGCTGAGTCCCGAGATTCATCTGCTGAGCAAACCCTACAGCCCCGAAGCCCTGACGCAACGGGTCCGCAGCGTGCTTGCCGCCCAACAAGGTTGTCCATGACTTCACAGCGCAACATCCCCTCGATCACCGCCCACCACACAGGCTTCGTCCGCGTCCGCGGCGCCCGCGAACACAACTTGCGTAACGTCGATGTGGATATTCCACGGGATGCCTTGGTGGTGTTTACCGGCGTCTCGGGTTCGGGCAAATCGTCCCTGGCGTTTTCCACGGTGTATGCCGAGGCGCAGCGGCGTTATTTTGAGTCGGTGGCGCCGTATGCACGGCGGCTGATCGACCAGGTCGGCGTGCCGGATGTGGACAGCATTGAAGGCCTGCCGCCCGCCGTGGCCCTGCAACAGCAGCGCGGTACGCCGAGTGCGCGCTCGTCAGTGGGTAGCGTCACCACGCTGTCGAGCCTGATCCGCATGCTGTACTCCCGCGCCGGCAGTTACCCGCCGGGCCAGGCGATGCTGTACGCCGAGGACTTCTCGCCGAACCTGCCGCAAGGTGCCTGCCCGCAATGTCATGGTCTTGGGCGCGTGTACGAAGTGACCGAGGCATTGATGGTGCCCGATCCCTCGTTGACCATTCGCCAGCGCGCGGTGGCCTCCTGGCCATTGGCGTGGCAAGGGCAGAACCTGCGCGACATTCTGGTGACCCTGGGCTATGACGTGGATATCCCGTGGCGCGACCTGCCGAAAAAGCAGCGCGACTGGATCCTGTTCACCGAAGAAACCCCCACCGTCCCGGTATACGCTGGCTTCACCCCCGAACAGACCCGCGATGCGCTCAAGCGCAAGCTTGAGCCCAGCTACCAAGGGACCTTCAGCGGCGCGCGACGCTACATCCTGCACACTTTCACCCACACCCAAAGCGCGTTGATGAAAAAGCGCGTCTCGCAGTTCATGCAGGGCAGCGCTTGCCCGTTATGTGAGGGCAAACGCCTGACCAGGGCCGCGCTGTCGGTGAAGTTCGCCGGGGTGGATATCGGTGAGTTGTCGCAGTTGTCATTGGCGCAACTGGCCGAGTTGCTGCGGCCGGTGGCGGCGGGGCAGGACAAGATGAAGCTATCGGTGGAAAAACGCCTGGCCGCGCAACGTATCGCCCAGGACTTACTCGAGCGGGTCAGTACCTTGACCGAATTGGGCTTGGGCTATTTGTCCCTGGAGCGCAGCACACCGACCTTATCGTCCGGAGAGTTGCAGCGATTGCGCCTGGCCACACAGCTGGGCTCGCAATTATTTGGCGTGATCTATGTGCTGGACGAGCCGTCGGCAGGCCTGCACCCGGCAGACGGCGAGGCGCTGTTCACCGCGCTGGATCGTTTGAAAGCGGCGGGCAACTCGTTGTTTGTGGTGGAGCACGACCTGGAAACCATGCGCCGCGCCGACTGGCTGATCGACGTGGGCCCGGCCGCCGGTGAGCATGGCGGGCAAGTGTTGTACAGCGGGCCGCCGGCGGGGCTGGCGCAGGTGGAGGCGTCGCAGACGCGTGAATACCTGTTCGCCGAAAAGCGCGTGTCGAATCAGGAACGCCGCGAGCCCTCCGGCTGGCTGAAGCTGGAAGGCGTGACGCGTAATAATCTCAAGGCCCTTAACGTCGTTTTCCCGCTGGGCTGCTTCACGGCAGTCACCGGGATTTCCGGTTCGGGCAAGTCCAGCCTGGTCAGCCAGGCGCTGCTGGAGCTGGTAGGCAGCGGCCTCGGCCGGGTGGTGGAAAACGACGATGAGCCGAGCCTGGAAGACGACACGCCGCAAACCAGCGGTGGACGTATCAGCGCCGGGCTCGAGCTGATCCGCCGCCTGGTGCAGGTGGACCAGAAACCCATCGGCCGCACCCCGCGCTCCAACCTGGCGACCTACACCGGGCTGTTCGACAACGTGCGCAAACTGTTCGCCGCCACGCCGGCAGCCAGGAAGCGTCATTACGACGCCGGCCAGTTCTCCTTCAACGTCGCCAAGGGCCGTTGCCCGAACTGCGAGGGTGAAGGGTTTGTCAGCGTCGAGCTGCTATTCATGCCCAGCGTGTACGCGCCATGCCCGACCTGCCACGGCGCGCGGTATAACCCCGAGACGTTGGCTATCAAATGGCAGGGCTTGAGCATCGCCCAGGTCCTGGGGCTGACGGTGGAGCAGGCGGTCGACGTGTTTGCCGAACAACCCAGTGTGTTGCGTTCATTGCAGGTGCTGCGGGATATCGGCCTGGGTTACCTGCGCCTGGGGCAACCGGCGACCGAGCTGTCGGGCGGCGAAGCGCAACGCATCAAACTGGCGACCGAGTTGCAACGCAATGCGCGGGGCGCCACGTTATACGTGCTGGATGAGCCCACGACGGGGCTGCATCCACGGGACGTGGACCGCTTGCTCATCCAGCTCAATCAGCTGGTAGATTCGGGGCATACGGTGGTTGTGGTGGAGCATGAGATGCGCGTGGTGGCGCAGAGTGATTGGGTGATTGATATCGGGCCGGGGGCAGGGGATTTGGGCGGTAAGGTAGTGGCTTGCGGCACACCGCAGAAAGTCGCCAAAAGCAAGACCAGCCGCACCGCGCCATTCCTGGCTCGTGAGCTGATCTAACCGACACTGAAGATCAACGGTGGGAGCAGGCAAGCCAGCTCCCACCGTTTTGATCAGTGTTGAGTCAGTTGGATTTGTGCCTTGGCTTGCTTAACCACATTCTCCAGCGTAAACCCAAACTGCTCCTGCAACTTGGCCAACGGCGCCGACGCGCCAAAGCTGTTCATCACCACTTTGGCCCCGGTCTGCCCCACATACCGATCCCAGCCCAAAGGCCCCGCCTGTTCGACCACCACCCGAGCTTTCACTGCCGGCGGTAATACGCTGTCGCGATAGGCCTGGTCCTGGTCTTCAAACAACTCCCAGCTGGGCATGGAGACTACCTGCGCAGCAATCCCTTCGCTTTTCAGTTGCTCATACGCAGCCACGGCCAGGCTGATTTCACTGCCCGTCGCCAACAACAGGACTTCGGGCTCATCGCCACCCGCCAACACATAAGCCCCCTTGGCCGCGCCGGACGCCGCTGCATACCTCGTACGGTCCAACGTCGGCAATGGCTGGCGCGACAACACCATGCAACTCGGTCGATGGGTTTGCGCCAGGGCCACCTTCCACAGCTCCAGGGTTTCATTCGCATCACCGGGTCGCAGGGTCAACAGTCCCGGTGTCGAGCGTAACTGCGTGAGGTGCTCGATCGGCTGGTGCGTCGGCCCATCTTCACCCACGCCAATCGAGTCATGGGTAAACACAAACACCACCGGCAGTTCCATGATCGCCGCCAAGCGGATCGGCGGCTTCATGTAGTCGCTGAACACCAGGAACGTCGAGGTGTACGGGCGCAGATAGGACAGCGCCATGCCATTGGCAATCGCGCCCATCGCGTGTTCACGAATGCCGAAGTGCAGGTTGCGCCCGCTGTAGTCGTCGGCACTGAAACGGCCGGCGCCCTCAAAGGTCAGGTTGGTCTTGGTCGACGGCGACAAGTCCGCCGAGCCGCCCAGCAACCAGGGGATTTGCTCGGCAAACGCATTCAGTACTTCGCCACCGGCGGCACGGCTGGCCACACCCTTGGCGTCGGTATCGAAGCTGGGCAGGTGTTTCTGCCAGTGTTCCGGCATTTCCCCGGCACGCATGCGGCGCAATTCATCGGCCAATTCCGGCTCGTACTGCTCAAGTTGCAACAGGTGCTCGGCCCACTTTTCATACAGCGACTCGCTGCGGTCAAGCAAGGCATCACGCAAGTGCGTGCGGACATCATCGGGCACCAGAAAGCTGGCGTCTTCCGGCCAGCCATACGCGGCCTTGGTCAAGCGAATCTCATCCTCGCCCAAGGGCTCACCGTGGGCGGCGGCGGTGTTGTGTTTGTGCGGCGAGCCATAACCGATCACGCTGTCGACCACAATCAGGGTCGGCGCGCCGCGGTTGCAATGGAAGGCTTCCAACGCATTGCTCAGGGCTTGCAAGTCGTTGGCGTCGGTCACGTGCAACGTGTGCCAGCCATACGCCTGGAAGCGCTTGATCACGTCTTCGCTGAACGCCAGCTCCGTGTGACCCTCGATGCTGATGGTGTTGTTGTCGTAGATCCAGCACAGCTTGTCCAGCTTCAAATGCCCGGCCATCGACGCGGCTTCGCTGCTGATGCCTTCCATCATGTCGCCGTCACCACACAGGGTGTAGACGTTGTAGTCGAACAAGGCTTTTTCTTCGCGATTGAACCGCTTGGCCAGCCAACGCTCGGCCATCGCCATGCCCACGCTGTTGGCGCAGCCTTGGCCGAGTGGGCCGGTGGTGGTCTCGACCCCGGTGGTCATGCGGTACTCAGGGTGGCCTGGGGTTTTTGAACCGGCTTGCCGGAACTGCTTGATGTCGTCCAGGCTGATCGCCGGCTGGCCGGAACGCTTGCCATGTTCATCAATCTCGACCACGCCGGCCAAGTGCAGCAGCGAATACAGCAGCATCGACGCATGCCCCACTGACAGCACAAAGCGGTCACGGTTGGGCCAGTCGGGATGTTCCGGGTGGTAACGCAGGAAGCGGCTCCACAGCGTGTAGCCCACTGGCGCCAGGCCCATGGGCGTGCCCGGATGGCCGGAATTGGCCTTTTGCACGGCGTCCATCGCCAGGGTGCGGATCGTGTTGATGCATTGCGTGTCGACAGCGGTGGCAGCGTGATTCATGAATCCGGTCTCCCTCGAGTGTCTATCTACAGTGGAGGGCGGGGCGCCACGAAGGTTTGATCGCATCGCCGATGCCGCGACGAACGGGGATGTATTGACCCCGAACATGACAAGACCCCTCGCAATGGTCTAGCTTCTAGGGCGTAAGCCATTGATCAACTTGCGGAGGTACGCCATGCCAGTGAAACACGACCTGTATCAGGACTTGGGGTTGAGCAAGGAAGTCGTTCACGAACGCAGGGCAAATGACAAACGCCTGGACTCGCTGCTCACTCAATACGACGACGCTGACAAGGAGGTGCTGAAGGCAGAATCAGCAAGCGCCGGCGATGAAGAGGTGGAGAAGCTGAAGAAGAAACGGTTGTTGATCAAAGACGACATTGTGGCGAAGTTGGGGTAGGGGATAGTCCGCGTTCCTACAGGGGGCGCACACATTTGTTCAGAATTGTCTGAAGGACAGGCTTCTCTTCACTGCCTATGATGCCCACCGCCTACCCGACTCTGGGGACTGTTGCGGCGTAAGGATTGCGCCGGTGAGCCGGGTGGGTACTTTATTTCATGCCAGCAGCGCCAGGGTGCATTCATCGATAGAGCGCTGCTGAGTCTCGCCATATAGCGTCAATTCATCAACCGTCCGGCGCCCCAGCGCCCTTTCAAACTCGGCCTGGTTCGAGTTCGCCGCGTAGTGGCTCTGCCCTGCATCCCCCAGGTTCGACTGGAAAATCCCCGCCGCGCTCACCGGCAGAAAATCCTCATACACCAACGGCTCCACATTAATGTGGCCTGCCGCGATCAGCGCTTCCAGGGTGCGCGGTTGATCCGCTGTGCCGCGCGCCGCCAGGCCTTGCTCGGTGGCGAAATAGCGGAAATACGCCAGGCCCTGCTCACGCATTTGCCCGTAGTTATCCGGGAAGGCCTGGAAGTGCTGCTCCATCAATTGCATGTAACGCGCGGCGTTGCCCTCATTCGGGAAGGCGCCCAGTGCGTCGCGCGCGGCGTTCAGCAGGTGGTCGTACAGCGCACGGCCTTTGGGCGTGAGCGCCACACCGCGCTGCTCGATTTCGCCGAAGCGCGCGCTGTGGCTGCCTTTGGCGTCGGTGAAGGCGATGGGTTCGTCGAGCGCCTTGAAGCTGGTCTGGCGCAGCAGGATCGGGCAATGACGGCGCGGTGGGCCTTCGATCACGGCCTTGGGGGTGATGCCTTTGTCGGGCATGGCGGCCTGGACCTGGTCGATGTCCAGCGTGCGCGGGGTCAGGTGGTTGATATGCGGGCCTTTGAAAGCGACAACGTCGGCAATCAGACGGTGCTGGTCGCTCAATTGCTGATAATGCGCAGCGGTGACGGTAGCGGTGTGGTGCCAGCGGAAGGTTTCCAACGCCTGGCGGATGAATTCATCCGCATCCACGCGGTTGAGGCCGCCGTCCTTTTCCGACTGTTCAATCAGCGCCAGGGCGCCAGGGGTGAAGATCGAACGTTTGGCCAGGGCGGTCTCGGCGAAGGTGCGCAGGTCGGCATTCTCGATCAGTTTCAGGCGCAGCAATGAGGTAAATACGCGAAACGGGCTGGTCTGCAGCGCCTGTTCATGCACCGCGCGAAAGGCGGTGGAGTGCACGGGCACGCCAGCCGGGGTCAGGTCGTAATAGCCCACTGGCTGCATGCCCATCACCGCAAACAAGCGGCTGATGGTCGCCAGTTCTGCAGGCGTGCCTAGGCGGATCGCTCCGTGGCGCTCCATGTCCAGTCGCTGGATTTCGCCGGTGCGTTGCAACTGCTGCGCCAAGCTCGGTTCGGCGTCGAGCACACGGGTGTTGGTCTCGGCCACCAGCTCCATCAACGCGCCATACAGGGGAACTTCATCTCGGTACATGTCGGACATGGCCTTGGAAAAGCCCTTGCGGATCTCGTCTGGGCTGACATGTGCGGTGGTGGGCATAGAAAAATTCCTGATGGCATGGCGATGGGGGTGGCCGTTGCCCGGAGTTTGTTGAGCGCAAGGCTTGCTTGCAAACGAAGAATCCTCAGGACTTCATTCTGCAAATGAATGAGATGACCTGAATATGACAAAAAACAGCCGGTGCAAAATTTCATTTTCCGGCGGTTTTCCTAACTAATTCTTCACGGAGTGCGCCCCGGTCGGCATGAAAGAATCGCCACGTTTGCAAGGATGAAAACGCCGTCATGCACATCACGCACATAAAAATATGTTTAGGGGCCGTCATTAATGAAAATTTCTACACTGGCGTTGTCGATCACCGCCGCCGTTCTTGCACAACAGGCTTACGCTGATGATTTCGGGCTCGGCGCTCTGGGCACGGGTAACGGTCACAGCGGTTTCCTTGAAGACAGTCATGCGGCCATTAGTTCGCGGACCATGTACTACAGCGCGGATAACCGCTCGGGGACCAACAACGACCTGCGCGAAGCGGCAACCGCGCTGCGTTTTGACTACAAATCCGGCTACACCCAAGGCACCCTTGGCGTCGGCTTCGACGTCATGGCCTTCGGCGCCTTGCGCCTGGACGGTGGCGATGGTCACACCGCGGGCCCAGGCTTGGCGGGGAACGGCAACAGTTTCTTCCCAACCAAGAATAATGGTACCGAACCGGCCGATTCCTTTGGTCGCGCGGCAGGCAATGTAAAGTTCCGCATTTCCCAGACCGAATTGCACGTCGGCGGTGGCTTGGCGCCGGTCTTGCCGATCCTGGTCTCCAACGACAGCCGTGTGGCACCGCAAACCTTTGACGGCGGGGTCCTCACCTCCAACGACATTCCAAATGTCACCTTCACCGGCGGTGAGCTCAACCGTGCCGAAGGCCGTGCCTCCAGCAACTCCACCGGCTTGAGCGTGGCCGGCGGTACCCGCGACAGTGACAGCTTCAAGTTTGGCGGTGTGGACTACAAGCCGTTTGGTTCTTCCGACAACACCATCGCGAAAAACCTGACGTTGCAGTACTACTACGCTCAACTGCAAGACTTCTACAAACAGAACTACGTCGGCCTGGTTCACGTATTGCCACTGGGTAATGACCAGTCGTTCAAGACGGACCTGCGCTACTTCGACAGCAGCAGCGACGGCAAGAACGGCGAGAGCGGCTACCAGTTCAACAACAACGGCGGCTTTGCCAAGCATGCCAACGAAGTGGACAACAAAACCTACAGCGCGGCCTTCACTTACCAACTGGGCGGCAGCAGCTTGATGCTCGGCCATATTGGCGTGGGTGACGACGGCGGCTTTGTGTGGGTCAACCAGGGCAGCCTGGCCGACCCGCATGCGCAAGGCGCCGGCGGCAGCGACTTCTACCTGTTCACCGACGCCGTGGTCGGCCAGTTCTCCCGTGCGGGCGAGCAGGTCAACTTTGGCCAGTACTCGTATGACTTCAAGGCCTACGTGCCTGGCCTGAAAGCGTCCGTGGCTTACCTGGACGGTACGGATATCAAGTCGAAAGTCGCCGGCGGTCCCGACCAGAAAGAAAACGAAGCCGACTTCCGCCTGGACTACGTCGTGCAGGCAGGGCCGCTGAAAGGCTTCGGTACGACTTTCCGCACCGGCACCTACCACGGTAAAAACACCGGCACTGCCGATCAGGATCAAACCCGCCTGATCTTCAACTACACGTACGCCATCTTCTAAGTCTTCATGTGCACCCGGGCGTCATTGGGCTCTACACTGCCTCTCACTTGGTAGGCGATGGAGGACCCAATGGCGGCCACACCCGACACCCGAATAGTTGGAACAATCGAAGGCCAACGCCTGGCGACGCCGGGTGCCGAGCGTTGGCGCGAGTGGGGCCCTTATTTAAGCGAACGCCAATGGGGCACGGTGCGCGAAGACTACAGCGCCGACGGCGACGCCTGGACTTACTTCCCCCATGAACATGCCCGCAGCCGTGCCTACCGCTGGGGCGAAGATGGCCTGGCCGGTTTCAGCGACAAAGCGCAACGCTGGTGCCTGGGCCTGGCCCTGTGGAACGAGCGCGACGCGATCATCAAGGAGCGCCTGTTCGGCCTCAACAACGCCGAAGGCAACCACGGCGAAGACGTCAAGGAACTGTACTTTTTCGTCGATGGCGTGCCGAGTCATGCCTACATGCGCATGCTCTACAAATACCCCCATGCAGCCTTTCCCTACGACGACCTGATCAGCGAGAACGCCCGCCGTGACCTGCAGGATGCCGAGTACGAAATCCTCGACACCGGGGTGTTCGCCGACAACCGTTACTGCGACGTCAGCGTCGAATATGCCAAGCACCAGCCCGACGACCTCTTCATGCGCGTCACCGTGCACAACCGTTCGGACCAGCCGACCCGCTTGCAGGTGCTGCCCCAACTGTGGGCGCGCAATGACTGGAGCTGGACCTTTGATGCGCCCAGGCCGCTGTTGAAGATGGACGGAGAGTCGGTGCTGGCGCGCCATCATGAACTGCCTGATCGCCATCTCAGTGCCTGGGGCCAGGATGGGGTGGAGTGGCTGTTCTGCGAGAACGAAAGCAACTATCCCAGGCTAAATGGACAGCCGGCGCCAGGGCCGTTCAAGGATGGGGTCAACGATTACGTGGTTGAGGGTGTGCAAGCGGCGATTCGCCGTGACAGCGGCACCAAGGTCGCGGCGCGTTTTGTCCTCGAATTGGCGGGCCTTGAAAGCAAAACGCTCTATCTGCGTTTTGCGCCCGTCGACGCGCCGCAGGTCAACGCGCGCACGCTGTTCGAACAACGCCGTCAGGAGGCCGACGAGTTTTACGCCGCCTTGCAACATGGCGTGGCCAGCGACGATGCGCGCAATGTGCAGCGCCAGGCGTTGGCCGGGCTGCTGTGGTCCAAGCAGCTGTACTATTTCGACGTAAACCAATGGCTCGACGGCGACCCGGCGCAACCCGCGCCACCGCCCGAGCGCCTGCATATCCGCAACACCCATTGGCGACACCTGTCGAATTTCGACATTCTCTCCATGCCGGACACCTGGGAATACCCGTGGTATGCCTCGTGGGACCAGGGCTTCCAGGCGGTGGCCATGGCGCTGATCGATCCGGGGTACGCCAAGCAACAGCTGTTGCTGCTGGTGAAAGACCGTTTCGTGCACCCCAACGGCCAGTTGCCGGCCTATGAATGGCGCTTTGACGACGCCAACCCGCCGGTACATGCCTGGGCCAGTTGGCGGGTTTATCAGCAAGACAAAGCGCTGAACGGTGTAGGCGATATGGATTTCCTTGAGAGGATTTTCCATAAGTTGCTGTTGAATTTTTCCTGGTGGGTGAACCGCAAGGATGCCGAGGGCCGCAACCTGTTCCAGGGCGGTTTCCTGGGCTTGGACAATATCGCCTTGTTCGACCGCTCGGCCGCGTTGCCGCCGGGTTACCAGCTGGATCAGGCCGACGGCACGGCGTGGGTCGCGGCCTATGCCCTGGACTTGATGCGCATCGGCCTGGAGCTGGCCAAGCGCAACGTCGTCTACGTCGACATCGCGGTGAAGTTTTTCGAGCACTTCCTGTACATCGCCGGCGCCATCAACCGCGTCGACGACAGCGCCGAAGGCCTGTGGGATGAGCAGGACCTGTTCTTCTACGATGTGCTGCACCGCCCCGACGGCCAGAACGAGCCGGTGCGCCTGCGCTCCATCGTCGGCCTGATGCCGCTGTTTGCCGTGCTGGTACTGGAACAGCGCGAGCATGAAGGTTTGGAAGGGCTGCGCGAGCGGCTCTTGGGTTTCATGCATCACCGCCCGGACCTGGCAAAGCTGGTCTCGCGCTGGAATGAGCCGGGACAAGGCAATCGCCTGCTGCTGGCGCTGCTGCGCGGTGAGCGCACCAAAGACCTGCTGCGGCGCATGCTCGATGACAGCGAATTCCTGGCGCCCTTTGGCGTGCGCTCCTTGTCCAAGGCTTTCGCCGAGCAACCCATGGCGTTGAAGATGAATGGCACCACGCTGAGTGCCTGCTATCAGCCAGGCGAATCCGACTCGCGTTTGTACGGCGGTAACTCCAACTGGCGCGGGCCGTTGTGGATGCCGGTGAACTATATGTTGATTGAGTCGCTGCGCGAGTTTCACCGTTACTACGCGGATAACTTCTCGGTGGAGTACCCGACGGGCAGTGGTTATCTGTCGTCGCTGGAGGACGTGGCTGACAGCCTCAGTCAGCGGCTAACGCGGTTGTTTCTAAGGGATGAAAATGGCCTGCGGCCGTCGATGGCGGGGTATGCGCAGTTGGAGGCGGACCCGGAGAGTCGCGATTTGGTGCTGTTCCACGAATACTTTCATGGTGAGACCGGGAGGGGGCTGGGCGCGTCGCACCAGACCGGGTGGAGTGCGTTGGTGGCGTTGCTGCTACAGCCAAAAACCTGAGTCACACCGCAGAATAAAATGTGGGAGCGGGCTTGCTCGCGAATGCGGTGGGTCAGTCACATATTCGTTGACTGACCCACCGCATTCGCGAGCAAGCCCGCTCCCACAGGGATCCAGGGTTACCCGTGAATCAGGAAGGGAACAGCTCGCTCAGCTTCATCGCCAGCATCATGTCGCCTTCGGTGCGCAGCTTGCCGCCCATGAAGGCTTGCATGCCGTCAGTAGAGCCGTCGACGATGCCTTCCAGGGTTTCGCTGTCCATGACCAGGGTCACTTGGGCGTCCGGGTTTTCGCCTTCATGAAGTTCGCAGGTCTTGTCTTTGACGACCAGGGAAAAGTTCTTGGTGTCGTCGATACGGAAACCGAACACCAGGTCCAGGCCGTCAGCGGCGGCTGGGTTGAACTTGGCTTTCATTGCTTCTACAGCTTTGGCTACGTCAGTCATGGTTTCGATCCTTTAGGGTAGAGTCCAGTGACCTTGGGGTCACGGTTGGCCGCAGTTCATCGGAAGGTGATGAGCTGCGGCGCCTTCAACAGTTGCAAGTGGGTATGGCTGTTGAAGGAAGCCAGTGCCACCTCGCGACCGCGGAATTTCAGCTGGTTGAGCGAGGTGTTAACAATTTGCCAGTTCAGTTCGAACGCCTGGGCAGCGGGCATTCGGGTAATCAGGTGGAGCAGGGCGGTGATGGTGCCGCCGGAGGTGAACACCGCAATCTTCTGCGTGTTGTCCGCCGCTTCAAGAATACGCTGCAGGCCGCCCTGGACACGCTCGACAAATCCCAACCAGCTTTCCAACCCATGCGGGTCGTAGGTGCCGGCCAGCCAGCGGTCGATGATCAAGGCGAAGATGCGCTGGAATTCGCTGCGGTTCTGCGCGGCATTGCGCAGGATCTCCAGGGCTTCGGGTTCACGGCTGAGCAGGTCAGGGAGCAGGGCACGGATGATTGCGTCGGCATCGAATTCGTTAAACGCGCTGTCGGTTTCCAGCGCCGGTACCGGCAGGCCCAGGGCGCTGTATTGTTCGAAGGCGGCGGTGGCAGTGTGCTGCTGGCGGCGCAGGTCGCCGGCCACGCAGCGATCGAAGACCAGGCCCATGTCCGCCAGGTGGCGACCGAGCACTTGTGCCTGCTCCACGCCGATGGGCGACAAGACGTCATAGTCGTCTGCACCGAAGGAGGCCTGGCCATGTCGAATCAAATAGATGCTGCCCACGTCCGTTTTCCCGGTACGTTGAAAGTCTGGCGAGGTTATGAGGATGCCTTCAAGCTGTCAATGAAAAAACATACGCTTGTTTTAAAAGTGCGTTGGAGGGCGCCTGGTGGCGGTTTGAGCACTGGCTCACAGCAAGCCCCGTCGGTATGCTGGGGTCATCCGCGCCTGGCGCACTGCACTTGTAAGGAGAACTATGGATTTTCTGGCCGAATACGCGAGCTTTCTGGCGAAGACCGTCACCCTGGTGGTCGCTATTCTGGTGGTATTGATCAGCTTCGCGGCGTTGCGCAGCAAAGGTCGTCGCAAATCCGCCGGCCAGTTGCAGGTCAGCAAGCTCAATGATTTCTACAAGGGCCTGCGTGAGCGCCTGGAGTCGAGCCTGCTCGACAAAGACCAGCTCAAGGCGTTGCGAAAATCCGAAGGCAAGGCTGAAAAGAAGAAAGGCAAACAGAAAGCCGAGGCCAAGCCACGGGTGTTTGTGTTGGATTTCGACGGCGATATCAAGGCTTCGGCCACTGAGAGCCTGCGCCATGAAATCACCGCACTGCTGAGCCTGGCCACGCCAAAGGACGAAGTGGTACTGCGCCTGGAAAGCGGCGGCGGCATGGTCCACAGCTACGGCTTGGCATCTTCGCAACTGGCGCGTATCCGTCAGGCGGGCGTGCCGTTGACCGTGTGCATCGACAAGGTCGCAGCCAGCGGCGGTTACATGATGGCGTGCATTGGCGAGAAGATTATCAGCGCACCGTTTGCCATCCTCGGCTCCATTGGTGTGGTGGCGCAGTTGCCTAACGTCAACCGCCTGCTGAAAAAACACGACATCGACTTCGAAGTGCTGACCGCGGGTGAATACAAACGCACCCTCACCGTGTTTGGCGAAAACACCGAGAAGGGCCGCGAGAAGTTCCAGGAAGACTTGGACATCACTCACCAGTTGTTCAAGAATTTCGTCTCGCGTTATCGCCCGCAGCTGGCAATCGATGATGTCGCGACCGGAGAAGTGTGGCTGGGTGTTGCGGCGCTCGACAAGCAATTGGTCGATGAGCTGCAAACCAGCGACGAATACCTGGCCACCAAGGCCAAGACCGCCGAGGTGTTCCACCTGCATTATGCCGAGCGTAAGAGCTTGCAGGAGCGGGTTGGCTTGGCGGCGAGTGGCTCGGTGGACCGGGTGCTGCTGACCTGGTGGAGCCGGCTGACCCAGCAGCGGTTCTGGTAACCCGACGTTGAATGTTGGTAATCCCATGCGGGCATTGTAGTGAGCGGGCTTGTCCCGCGCTGGGTGGCGAAGCCGCCCCAAACCCAGGCACTTCAGTTCTAGCTGAAAAAACTCGGTGCCTGAGTTGGGGCGGCTTCGCCACCCAGCGCGGGACAAGCCCGCTCACTACATACCAATGCCCCACATTGGTTTGGCGTTGATGGTTAAGGCTCGAGTACCACCTTTAAGGATTTGTCGCCGCGCTCCATCACCGCAAACGCTTCCTTGAAGTCTGCCAGGGCGAACTTGTGGGTGACCACGTCGCGCATGTCGATCTTGCGGTTGCCGATAAAGTCGATGGCGCGTGGGTACATGTAGGGCCCCAGGTGCGAGCCGAGCACGTCCAGTTCCTTGCGGTCGCCGATGATCGACCAATCCACTGTAGCCTCGTCATTGAACACGCTGAACTCAACGAAACGCCCCAGCTTGCGCAGCATCGCCAGGCCCTGGTTGACCGCTTTGTGATGGCCGGTGGCTTCGATGTAGATGTCGCAGCCGTAGCCGTCGGTGATTTCACGGATCTTCGCCACCACGTCGACTTCGGCCGGGTTCCACACTTCGTCTGCACCCATGCGCAGGGCGAGCGCGGTGCGTTCGGGTTTCATGTCCAGCACGATGAGTTTTTTCGGGTTACGCATGCGCACTGCGCCGATGATGCCCAGCCCCAGCGTGCCAGCGCCAGCAACTACCACCACGTCATCGAAGTCGACATTGGCGCGCTCTGCAGCATGCAGCGAGCAGGCGAGGGGTTCGATCAGGATGGCTTCGTCCGGAGCAATGGCGTCCGGGACTTTGTGGATGATGCCTTCCTTGGTGAAAATCATGTACTGGGCCATGGCGCCCTGCACATTGTTCTGGAAGCCATACAGGTCGTGTTTCTGGCACATCCAGTACTGGCCGTGATTGCAGAAGCGGCAACCCCAGCACGGTACGATCTGCTCGGAAATGACCCGGTCACCGACCTTCACGCCGCGTTTTTCCGCGTCGGGGCCCAGGGCGACCACGCGGCACACGAATTCATGGCCGGGGATCATCGGCGGTTTCACATAGCGCGGTTGCTCGGCATCGCCCCAGAACGAAGGCGCGCCGCGATAGGTCTTGATATCGCCCATGCAGATGCCGCACAGCTCGACCTTGGTGAGGATTTCGTCGGGGCCGGGCACAGGTACATCGACGGTTTCCAGTCGATAATCTTCCGGGCCATAGCAGACCACTGCCTGCATGGTTTTCGGGATGACCGGGAATAGTTGTGCTTGCGAACGTTCGGTAACGGTGGACATGGCGGGCCTCGGGGCAAAGGTGAGCTCATCGCTCCTGTGCGCACACAGGAGCGATCAACCGGCAACGTTTTATTTGGCGCCGCTGACTTGCTTGTACAGCGCGTCGGCGTTGGCGTTGGTCACGGGCACCCAGGGCAGGATGTAGTTCTTCGCGGTGCCATCGGCCCATTTCACGTCTTTGGCGTAGCGCTCCCAGATCACCGATTGCGGTTTGTAGTCCTTGCCGGCGAGTGCGCGCAGGGCTACATCCAGCGCGCCTTGGGATTGGGCTTGGGCGTCTTGCAGGAAGGTGGTGACTTCGTCTTTTTTCGCCGCTTGGATCGCATCCGGCATGCCGTCGATGGAGGTGACCGGTACGTCCTTGGCGGTCAGGCCGTGGGATTTCAGTGCCTGTATGGCGCCTAGGGCCATGTCATCGTTTTGCGCGATCACGCCGTTGATGCCTTTGGGGTGAGCGTTCAGCCAGTCTTCAGTGAGTGTCATGGCCTGGGCGCGGTCCCAGTTGGCGGTCTTTTTCTCGATGATCTTGATGTCCGGGTGCTTGCCCAGTACTTCCAGTTCGCCTTTTTCCCGATCGATCTGCGCCGACTGGCCGATCGGGCCCTGGATAATCACCACGTTGCCTTTGCCGTTGAGCTTGTCGACCATGGCTTGGGCCTGCAGGCGGCCGCCTTCCACGTCGTCGTTGCCCACATAGGGTACGGAGGCATCGGCTACTTTCGTATTGGAGGCGATGACTACCACGTCGTTGCTCATGGCTTGCTTCACAGTGCCCACGCCGGCCTTGGTGTCGATGGGCACGAACAGGATGGCGTCGTAGTGCTGGGTCACCATGTTTTCGATCTGGTTGTTCTGGGTCAGTGCGTCGTAGTTGCCGTCGAATACGGTCAGTTGCACGGTACCGTCTTTGACGGCGGGATGTTCCTTGAGCTCGCGCACCCAGTTCTGCATGAATTGACCCTTGAGGCCGTAGACCGCGGCGCCGACCTTGTAGGTCTTGCCGTCGGCAGCCAGGGCGATGCTGCTGGCGAGGAGGGAGAAGGCTGCAGCGGCGGCGAAGGTCGTACCAAGTTTCATGATGAGAACCCCAATTATTGTTGTAGTCAGTTGTTCATTCATTGCCTTGTTGTGATCATATGTTTATCAAATGAAAATATGATCAGTCAAACCCTTTCGCATAAAACAATAAAATAGCTTTTATAGGGAGGCTCAGGATTCTTTTCCGATCATTAGCCCGTTATTAGTGATTTTTTGCCATGATATTAATTTCATACATTGATCATATGATCGTTTGGTTTTGTCGGGGTTTACAGATTTTGTAATAGTTTTGCGTTGTAGGGGATTTCGCTTTCGCCTGTACGATTCAGGTCCTTTTGTCATCGCAGGATTTGCATGAACACCCTCTCGGAGCCTCCCAGTCGTCTTTCCTCAAGACAACCGCTGCCGCTGTTCCCGCTGAAGCACCCCGTATTCCGACTGCTAGTCTTGTCCCGGTCCTCTGACCGTGCGTTGCCGTGTCTGGCATTCTGAAATTCGATTGAAGAGACTCTATAAATGGAATGGTTAGCGGATCCAACGGCCTGGCTCGGCCTGTTGACCTTGATTGTGCTGGAACTGGTTCTGGGCATCGACAACCTGGTGTTTATTGCGATCCTGGCGGACAAGTTGCCGCCGGAGCAGCGTGATCGTGCGCGCTTGATCGGTTTGTCCCTGGCACTGCTGATGCGCCTGGGCCTGTTGGCGAGTATTTCCTGGTTGGTGACCCTTACCCAGCCACTGTTCGAGGTGTTCGACAAAAGCTTTTCCGGCCGTGACCTGATCATGCTGTTTGGTGGTGTGTTCCTGCTGTTCAAGGCCACCATGGAATTGCACGAGCGCCTGGAGGGCCATGTCGCACAGCGAACCGGCAACGTGGCCTACGCGATGTTCTGGCCAATCGTGGCGCAGATCGTGGTGCTCGACGCGGTGTTCTCCCTGGATGCGGTGATTACCGCCGTGGGCATGGTGGACGAGCTGGCGGTGATGATGATCGCGGTGATCGTGTCCATCGGCCTGATGATCGTGGCGAGCAAGCCGTTGACCCGCTTCGTCAATGCACACCCGACCGTGATCATGCTGTGCCTGGGCTTCCTGATGATGATCGGTTTCGCGCTGACCGCCGAAGGCCTGGGCTTCCATATTCCCAAGGGCTACTTGTACGCGGCCATTGGTTTCTCGATCCTGATCGAAGTGTTCAACCAGATTGCCCGCGCCCGCCGCAAAAAATCGGCGCAAGGTGTGTTGCCGGTGCGTGAGCGCACTGCTCACGCGGTGATGCGTTTGCTCGGCGGCCGCAGCCTGGCAGTGGAAGAGGTGGGCGAAGACGTGGCCGATTTGCTTGGCGAGTCGGATGCTGCACAAGGCCCGCTGTTCGACCGACGTGAACGCGTGATGATCAGTGGCGTGCTGCAACTGGCCGAACGGCCGATTCGCACGCTGATGACGCCGCGGGCCAAGGTCGACTGTATCGATCTGGCAGACGATCCCGACACTATTCGCTTGAAATTGATGCATTCGTCCTACTCGCGGCTGCCTTTGATCCGCAACGGTGCCGTCGATGAGCCATTAGGCTTCGTGCACAAGAAGGAGTTGCTCAAGGAATACCTGGCCGGTAACGAGCCGAACCTTGAGCATCTGGCGCGCCGCGCGATCAACCTGCTGGAGAGTTTTTCGATCCTTAACGCCCTGGAGCAGATGCGTCAGGAATCCACGCACATTGCGTTCGTGATCAACGAATTCGGTGACTTCATGGGGGTGTTGAGCATGACCGACATTCTCGAATCCATTGCCGGTGAGTTGCCGGACGCCAGCGAGATCGAGGGGCCGGATATCGTCGAAGAGGGAGCGGGTTTTCGCGCCAATGGCGCGTTGAACCTTAACCATGTGCGCCAGCGCACAGGCTTCAACGCGGTTGCAACTGGGGATTATCAGACCCTGGCGGGCTTGGTAATGAGCCTGCTGGACCGCTTGCCGGTGGTGGGCGACAGCCTTGTGCATGAGGGCTGGCGCCTGACTGTCGCGGTGGTTGAGGAGCGGCGGGTCACGCAGGTTCGCCTGGAGCCCGCTGCCGGGCATAGCGTCTGAAGATTTCTGTGAGTGTTTGCTCCTGGGTTTCCCAGGAGCCGAACCTCGTGATGACTTCCATGACTTTGCCCTCCACGTGCGTGACCAGTGTGGGCGTGCTGTTGATTTCCAGTGGCAGCCTGGGGGTCTTGGCTGTCTCGAGCACCATGCTATTTATAGTGGAGTCATAGGTGTCGGCGATGGGCTCGAAAAGCTTCACGGCCTTTGCGCACGGCGGGCAGTCCGGCATAACAAACAGTAAGAAAACGATCCGATTCGATGCCAGCACCGACTGGTAGTCCTCGATGCTGGTGATGACGTCTTTGGCGATTCCCATGGTGATCTCCCTATCGGCAGCGGTGTTTGGCCAACGCTAAGCCGGAAGGTCACTACCGTCTACTGTCAACCTTTACAGGTCCCCCTCACGTTCCACGCGTTCCCGCGCCTTGCGTGCCTGGCTCGCACATTTCTTGTATTCCAAGTTGTCCCTGGAGGCCTTCGCTTCGCGATAGCCGTGGTGATTCTGGCTCGTGTAGTGGGTGCTCAAGGCTTCGTTGAGCTTGCGCAGTTCTTCCTTGCAGTCACGACGATCGTTGCTGGCAGAGGCGCCGGCGGCCACCAGGAAGGCCAGCAAAAACAGGCTGAGACGTAGCTTCATCAGGGCGGGGTCCTTATCGGCATGAATGTGCCAAGGCTAGCCCAGGGCAGGGATTTTTCCAGGTTGGGCGTGCACTGCACGGGTGCGCGGTAACACTGTTATGGCGCACTCAAGTGGGGCCGATCACCGCTGTGTGGGGCCTTGGGTAGCACGCTCATTCCAAGTGATGGCGCAACGCCTCATCGCCGAAAACATTCATCCAACTGATTCCTAACGAATTTATTCCAAGCATATTTTTCTGTTAGCGCGTGTGGCACACTTTCTGCTGTCTATTCCGTTGTTACATACTAAGTTCCGGTATAGCGGAATACACAACTCCTGGAGTGCTTGTCATGCATCACCGACCTTCCGTGTTTAAAGCGTGTGTTTTTCTCTTCGCCGCATCGGCTTCCCTCGCCAGCCTCGTGCAAGCGGCGGACAGCAAGCTCGATAACGTGCTCAAGCGTGGGCACCTGATCGTGGGTACAGGCAGTACCAATGCGCCGTGGCACTTCCAGGGAGCGGATGGCAAGTTGCAGGGGTTTGATATCGACATCGGCCGCATTGTGGCCAAGGGTTTATTCAACGACCCGAGCAAGGTCGAGTTTGTGGTGCAGTCGTCCGACGCACGCATTCCCAACCTGCTGACCGACAAGGTCGACATGAGTTGCCAGTTCATTACCGTCACTGCCAGCCGCGCGCAGCAAGTCGCGTTTACCCTGCCGTACTACCGCGAAGGTGTGGGCCTGCTGCTGCCGAACAACAGCAAGTACAAAGAGATTGAAGACCTGCAGGCAGGCGGCGATGGCGTGACCGTGGCGGTGCTGCAAAACGTGTACGCCGAAGAGCTGGTGCATCAGGCCCTGCCCAAGGCCAAGGTCGACCAGTACGACAGCGTCGACCTGATGTACCAGGCCGTGAACTCCGGCCGCGCCGACGCCGCCGCCACCGACCAGTCCTCGGTCAAATACCTGATGGTGCAGAACCCCGGCCGCTACCGCAGCCCGGCCTACGCCTGGAGCCCGCAGACCTACGCGTGCGCCGTCAAGCGTGGCGACCAGGATTGGCTGAACTTCGTCAACACCGCGCTGCATGAAGCCATGACCGGTGTGGAATTCCCCACCTACAAGGCCTCGTTCAAGCAGTGGTTCGGCGTTGATCTGCCGGAGCCGGCGATCGGTTTCCCGGTTGAGTTCAAGTAATTCGTGAAAGCCGGGGCGCCGCGAACGGCGCCCCATTCAGGTACTGTCGACCATGAACTATCAGTTGAACTTTGCCGCCGTCTGGCGCGATTTCGACACCTTGCTGTTGGGGCTCGGCCTGGGCCTGGAACTGGCATTGCTGTCGATCGCCATCGGCTGCGTGATCGGCCTGCTGATGGCGTTTGCCATGCTGTCCAGGCACCGTGCGCTGCGAATCTTCGCCTCGGTGTATGTGACGGTGGTGCGCAATACACCGATCCTGGTACTGATCCTGTTGATCTACTTCGCCTTGCCCAGCCTGGGCATCCGCCTGGACAAGATCCCCTCGTTCATCATCACCTTGTCGCTTTACGCCGGTGCCTATCTGACCGAGGTGTTCCGCGCCGGGCTGTTGAATATTCCCAAGGGCTTGCGTGAAGCCGGGTTGGCGATCGGTTTGGGTGAATGGCGTATCCGCGCCTACATCACCGTGCCGGTGATGCTGCGCAACGTGCTGCCTGCGCTGTCGAACAACTTCATTTCGCTGTTCAAGGACACCTCGCTCGCCGCCGCCATCGCGGTGCCGGAGCTGACCTATTACGCCCGCAAGATCAACGTCGAAAGCTATCGGGTGATTGAAACCTGGATGGTCACGACTGCGCTCTACGTGGCTGCCTGTTACCTCATCGCCATGCTGCTCCGCTACCTGGAACAGCGCCTGGCGATCCGTCGTTAAGCGAGGTTTCCATGTACGAATCCCCAAGCTGGCTGCATGAGTTGTGGATCGCCCGGGAGACGCTCTGGGCGGGCTTCCAGGCCAGCGTGTATGTCTCGGCGTTGGCCATTATCTTTGGCACCCTGATCGGCATTGTCGCCGGGTTGATCCTCACCTACGGCAAATTCTGGATGCGTGCGCCGTTTCGTCTGTATGTCGACTTGATCCGTGGCACACCGGTATTTGTACTGGTGCTGGCGTGTTTCTACATGCTGCCGGCGCTCGGCTGGCAAATCAGCGCGTTTCAGGCCGGTGCGGTCGGGCTGACGTTGTTCTGCGGCTCCCACGTCTCGGAAATCGTGCGCGGCGCGCTGCAAGCCATTCCCCGTGGGCAACTGGAAGCGGGCAGGGCGATTGGCCTGACGTTCTACCAGTCCCTGGCCTACGTGCTGTTGCCCCAGGCGTTGCGCCAGATTCTGCCGACCTGGGTCAACTCCTCGACAGAAATCGTCAAGGCCTCGACCTTGCTCTCGGTGATCGGCGTGGCCGAGCTGTTGCTGAGCACCCAGCAAGTGATCGCACGCACTTTCATGACCCTGGAGTTCTACCTGTTCGCCGGGTTTCTGTTCTTTGTCATCAACTACGCCATCGAATTATTCGGTCGCTACATTGAAAAGCGGGTGGCCTTGCCATGAACCAACCTCAAACAACCCACCCGCTGCTGAACATTCGCGGGCTGCGTAAACAATACGGCGAAGTCGAAGTGCTCAAGGGCGTCGACCTGTCCATGCAGCGCGGCAATGTGGTGACCTTGATCGGCTCCAGCGGCTCGGGCAAGACCACGCTGTTGCGCTGCGTCAACCTGCTCGAAGAGTTCCAGGGCGGCCAGATCACCCTGGATGGCGAGTCTATCGGTTACAGCGAGATTGCCGGCAAGCGCGTGCGTCATCCTGAACGGGTGATCGCCCAGCACCGTGCGATGACCGGCATGGCGTTCCAGCAATTCAACCTTTTCCCACATTTGACGGCGTTGCAGAACGTTACCCTCGGCCTGCTCAAGGTCAAGAAAATGGGCAAGGACGAAGCCATCGCGCTGGCGGAAAAATGGCTGGATCGCGTGGGACTTCTAGAGCGTCGCAACCACTTCCCCGGCCAGCTTTCCGGTGGCCAGCAACAGCGTGTGGCGATTGCCCGTGCGATTGCCATGAACCCGAGCCTGATGCTGTTCGACGAAGTCACCTCGGCCCTCGACCCCGAGTTGGTGGGCGAAGTGCTCAGCGTGATCAAGGGCCTGGCGGAAGAGGGCATGACCATGTTGTTGGTTACCCACGAGATGCGTTTTGCCTATGAAGTCTCGGACAAAATCGTTTTCATGAACCAGGGCCGCATTGAAGAGCAGGGTACCTCGAAGGATATTTTCGAACGTCCGCAATCGCCGCGCCTGGCGGAATTTCTCAAGAACATTCGTTTTTAATCAGGAGCCTATTTTTATGAGTATCACTCGTTACGGTGCCGGCAGCACAGCCGGTGGTGGCCAGCCACGTCCTTTCGCCCGCGCGGTGGAAGCGGACGGTTGGCTGTACGTCTCAGGCCAAGTGCCTGCGGTGGACGGCGAAATCATCACGGGCGGGATCATCGAGCAAACCCGCCAGACGATGCGCAACGTGGTGGCGATCCTCGAAGAAGCCGGCTACGAACTCAAAGATGTCGTGCGCGTCGGCGTATGGCTGGAGGACCCCCGGGACTTCTGGAGTTTCAACAAGGTATTCGGCGAATACTTCACCCCGGAACACGCCCCGGCACGTGCCTGTGTGCAGGCGAACATGATGGTCGATTGCAAGGTCGAGATTGATTGCGTGGCCTACAAGAAAAAAGGCTAAATGCCCCCCACTCTTGAGACCACCCGAGATCAAATGTGGGAGCGAGCTTGCTCGCGAAAGCGGTGTGTCAGTAAATGCATCTATAACTGATCCACCGCATTCGCGAGCAAGCCCGCTCCCACAGGGGATATGTGTTGATAGCAACATTTTGACCGGACCGAAACCGCCATGACCGAAGACACCATCAAACGCCGCGCCAAGGGCCTGGACCGTGCATTCGATATCCTCGACTTCCTCAAGGAAATCGGCCAGCCCCTGCGCCCGAATGATATTGCCAGCGGCATCGGCAGCCCCAAATCCACCGTCTACGAATTGGTCGCGTCCTTGCTCGAACGACGCATCCTCGAAACGGTGGGCAAGGACGGTCACGTCTACCTCGGCCGCCAACTGTACTTTCTTGGCCAGGCGCACCTGCGCCATTTCGACCTGACCCGCGAGGCCGACCACGCCTTGCAGGAGATCGTCAGCCAGACCCACGAAACCGCGCAGATGTGCCTGCTCAACGGGCGCAAATACACGGTGGCGCTGATGCGCGAAGGTGAGCGGCATTTTCGGATTTCCTCGGACATCGGCGAAAACGCACCGATCCCCTGGACCGCCTCCGGACGCCTGCTGCTGGGGCATTTGAGCGACCAGCAGATCATCGACCTGATCGATCCCGACGACTTCATCCTGCCGGATGGCCAGCGCTTGCCGCTGGAGACCTTCCTGGCGCAAATCCGTCAGGCCACCCTCGATGGCTTCTTTTCCTTCGACAGTGTGGCCGACACCTTTACCCATTGTTTTGCCGCCCCGGTGCGCGACGCCCAAGGCATCAGCATTGCGACCCTGTGCATCGTCGCCCCGCGCGCCGATGCGGTCAAAAACTACAACGACTATCGCCGGGTGTTGATCGACAGCGCCAACAACCTGGCCCGGCGCATCAACGAATAGGAGTTTTCCCATGTCTGCCATCAATGCCGTTGAAAAGGGCGCCGCCGCCGTCGGTGCCCACCTGGTCCGCGACGTCAGCTTGCCAGCCTTGGTGCTGCACCGTGACGCCCTGGAACACAACATCCGCTGGATGCAGGAGTTTGTCAGCAAGAGCGGCGCCGAACTCGCGCCCCATGGCAAGACCAGCATGATGCCGGCACTGTTCCAGCGCCAGATCGCAGCGGGTGCTTGGGGCATCACCCTGGCCAACGCCGTACAGGTCCGTGCTGCCTACGCTGGCGGCGTGCGCCGTGTGTTGATGGCCAACCAACTGGTAGGCGCGCCAAACATGGCGTTGATCGCTGACCTGTTGGCCGACAAGGATTTCGACTTCCACTGCATGGTCGACCACCCGGACAACGTCGCCGACCTCGGCCTGTTTTTCGCCGCTCGTGGTTTGCGCCTCAACGTAATGATCGAATACGGCGTGGTCGGTGGCCGTTGCGGTTGCCGCAGTGAGCAGGAGGTCCGTGATCTGGCCAAGGCGATCAAGGCCCAGCCCGCCCTGGCCCTTACCGGTATCGAAGGCTATGAAGGCGTGATCCATGGCGAGCACGCCATCAGCGGCATCCGTGAGTTCGCCGCCAGCCTGGTGCGCTTGGCGGTGGACCTGCAGAACAACGGCTCTTTCGACCTGCCCAAGCCCATCGTCACCGCGTCGGGGTCGGCCTGGTACGACTTGATCGCCGAGTCGTTCGAGGCGCAAAACGCCGCCGGCCGCTTCCTCAGCGTGTTGCGCCCGGGCAGCTATGTGGCCCACGACCACGGCATCTACAAAGAGGCGCAATGCTGCGTGCTCGACCGTCGCAGCGACCTCAGCGAAGGCCTGCGCCCGGCGCTGGAAGTTTGGGCGCATGTGCAATCGATGCCCGAGCCGGGTTTTGCGGTGATCGCCCTGGGCAAGCGTGACGTCGCCTATGACGCCGGTTTGCCGGTGCCGCTCAAGCGCTACAAGGCCGGTATCCTGCCGGCGGAAGGTGATGACGTGGGGGCGTGCAAGGTCACGGCGGTGATGGACCAGCACGCATTCATGACCGTCGCGCCGGGGGTGGAGTTGCGTATTGGCGACATTATCTCGTTCGGCACTTCGCACCCGTGCCTGACCTTTGACAAGTGGCAAGTCGGCTGTTTGGTGGATGAGCAGTTGCAGGTGATTGAGTCTTTGCATACCTGCTTCTAGACCGAGTTGCGGCCATCGCAGGCAAGCCAGCTCCCACATTTGAAGGTATTTACAATTCAAAATGTGGGAGCTGGCTTGCCTGCGATGGGGCCCTGAACAACACCCGAGAACCCGCCATGCCCCCCGAACCCCACATCGCCCTCATCGGCGAATGCATGATCGAACTGCAACACCGCGCCGACGGCAGCCTGCACCAAAGCTTCGGCGGCGACACCCTGAACGCGGCGGTCTACCTGCGCCGCGAGCTGGGCGACACCGCTCACGTCGACTACGTCACCGCACTGGGCGATGACAGCTTCAGTGACGCCATGTGCCAACAGTGGGCGCAAGAAGGCCTGGGCCTGGGCAGGGTCCAGCGCCTGCCCGGGCGTTTGCCAGGTTTGTATTGCATCCAGACCGATGCCAATGGCGAGCGTAAATTCCTCTATTGGCGTAACGAAGCCGCCGTGCGCGAGTGCTTCACTACGCCTGCGGCCGAGCCGATCCTGGCCGCCTTGCCGGACTACGACGTGGTGTATTTCAGCGGCATCACCCTGGCGGTACTGGGTGAACTCGGCCGTGAGCGTTTGCTGCAAACCCTGATCGAAACCCGTCGACGCGGGGGCAAGGTGGTGTTCGACAACAACTACCGACCGCGCCTGTGGGCCAGTGTCGAGGCGGCACGGGCGGCGTATCACTTGGTGTTGGCCGAGGTGGATATTGCCTTGTTGACCGAGGATGACGAGCGCGCGCTGTTTGGTTATGCCGACAGTGAGCAGGTGTTCGCGGCGTATCCGGGAATTGCTGAGGTGGTGCTCAAGCGCGGGGCGGATGCGTGTTTGATCCGTTGTGCCGGGGAGCGCTTTGCCGTGCCGGCGCTGAAGGTGGAGAAGGTCGTGGATACGACGGCGGCGGGGGATTCGTTCAGTGCGGCGTATTTGGCTGGTCGGCTCAAGGGTGGGTCACCCGAGGAGGCTGCCTTGGCTGGGCATCGGTTGGCGAGCCGGGTTATCCAGGTGTCGGGGGCTTTGATTCCCAGGTGAATGGCCGCCTGCGGCGGTTCGGGAGCAAGCCCCCTCCCACAGTTGACAGCGTTTTAACTGAAAGAATGCAGTCGAATGTGGGGGCGGGCTTGCTCGCGAAAGCGGTCTAAAGCCAACCCCTCAATCCCGGTAAAACACCTGCACCAAGTGATACCCAAACTTACTCTTGATCGGCCCGTGAACCACCTTCACGGGCTTCTTGAAAATCACCGCATCAATCGCCCCGACCATCTGCCCAGGCCGCACTTCACCCAGATCGCCACCACGCTTGCCAGACGGGCAGGTGGAGTACTTCTTGGCCAGCACGTCAAACGCCTCGCCCTTGGCAATGCGTTGCTTGAGTTGTTCGGCTTCTTCGCTGGTTTTCACCAGGATATGACGGGCTTGGGCTTTCATTGATCTCTACCAAGTGTGCGACGGCGCGCGATTATGCCTGAACTCATTCGTCCACGCTGATCATGCTGCGGATTTTCGTGGCCAGCAGGTCGATGGAAAACGGTTTGGCAACCATGTCCATGCCGTCTTCCAGAAAGCCCTGGCGCTCAGCGGCTTTCTCGGCGTACCCGGTCATGAACAGGACCTTGAGACCGGGCCGCTGCTGACGGGCAATTTCCGCCAACTGCCGGCCGTTCATGCCCGGCAGGCCGACATCGGTGACCAGCAAATCCACGCGCAGGTCCGACTCCAGCAGCGGCAGTGCCGCCCTTGCGTCCGCCGCCTGGTGCGCGGTGTAGCCCAGCTCATCGAGCACATTGACCACCAGCATGCGCACCGCCGGGTCGTCCTCGACCACCACCACCGCCTCACCCTCCAGCGCCAACGGGGCTTCGCTTAGGTGCGGCGGCTGGCTGCTTTCCAGCGACGTACCGTACAGGCGCGGCAGGTACAGGCGCACACACGTGCCGTGGCCCGGTTCGCTTTGAATGGTCACGTGGCCGCCGGACTGCTGGGCGAACCCGTAGATCATCGACAGCCCCAGGCCGGTGCCCTGGCCGATGGGTTTAGTGGTGAAGAATGGGTCGAACGCCTTGGCCAGGATCTTCGGCGCCATGCCCGTGCCGTTGTCGCACACGCCCAGCATCACGTAGTCGCCAGCCTTGACCGGTTCAAGGGTGGTGATGTCGGTGCCGTCCAGGTAACTGTTGGCGGTTTCAATCAGGATTTCACCGCCATCGGGCATGGCATCGCGGGCGTTGATTACCAGGTTGAGCAAGGCGTTTTCCAGCTGGCTGGCATCGGTGTTCACCGGCCAGATGTCGTGGCCGAGTTGCACCTTGAGCGCGATATGCGCGCCCTTGGTACGCCGGAACAAATCTTCCAGAGACGTCACCAATTGGTTTGGGTTCAGCGGGCGTCGATCCAGCGACTGGCGGCGTGAGAACGCCAGCAAGCGGTGGGTGAGGGCGGCCGCACGATGGGCGGACGACACGGCGGCATCGGTAAAACGCCCGATCTCATCACTGCGCCCGGCGGCGATATAGCGCTGCATCAGGTCCAGGCTGCCGATGATGCCGGTGAGCATGTTGTTGAAGTCATGGGCGATACCGCCGGTGAGTTGGCCGACCGCTTCCATTTTCTGCGCATGGCGCAGGGCGTCTTCGGCGCGCTCGCGCTCGTACATTTCGTTTTGCAGGCGCTGGTTGGCCTCGGCCAGCGCCTGGGTGCGCTGGGCCACGCGTTCCTCGAGGTTTTCGTTGAGGTGGCGCAGGGCTTCTTCGGTGAGTTTGCGTTCGGTCTCATCGATCACAAAGATGTAAAAACCATTCACCGAGCCGTCATTGCTGAAGCGCGGCAGGTACTTCATCAAGGCATGCCGCGGCCGGCCGTCGCGGTGCGGCGTGACGGTCATGAAACTGCAGGCCTTGCCCTCGAGCGCGGCGGCAATCTTGTCCGCCCGCCCGGCATACACCTCGTCGCCGAGCACTTCGCGGATGGTCTTGCCGTACAGTTCCTGGGGCGTCCTGCCGTACCACTCCAGGTACGCACTGTTGTTCAGGCGGAAACGCTGTTCGTGGTCGACATAGCCGATCAGCACCGGCATGGCGTTGATGATCAGCTGCAACTCTGTCTGGCTTTGGCGCAGGGCTTGCTCGGTGTGCTTGCGTTCGGTGAGGTCCAATGCGGCGCCGAGGAACCGCGCCGGGCGGCCTTGATGGTCCTTGTAGCAACGGCCCCGGGCAAACACCCAGCGCACGTTGCCGTCGGCCTGCAGCAGGCGGTATTCCTCAGCGTATTCGGTGCCGAAGGTGATGCAATGCTTGATGCTGCGCGTCACCGTGCCGCGGTCTTCAGGGTGCACGCCTTGCAAATAGTCGCTGATCGGCAGCAGGCCTGCATCGCTGGGGGCGACGCCGTGCAGGTAGGCGAAATGCGCGTCGGCAATAAAGCGGTCTTCGCCGATATCCCAGTCCCAGGTGCCTACGGCGTCAGTGGCCGCCAAGGCGAGTTGCAGGCGTTGTTCAGTGTTGTGCTGGGCCCGGCGGCGTTCGTTGGTTTCGATGGCGGTGACCAGGATGCCAGCCACCTTGGCGCTTTCATCGCGGACCGGGCTGTAGGTCAGGTCCAGCCAGATCTCGGTGTCGCGATTATTGCGTTGCAGCACGAAGCGCTGCTCGCTGAACGTGCGCACCTCGCCGCTGAGCACTGCGTCGTAGACCGGCGCGGCAAAGCTTTCCAGCTCCGGCCAGGTCTGGTGCGCGGGCTTGCCCATGGCTTCGGGGTGTTTGTTACCCGCCAGCAGCGCGAAGCCGTCGTTATAGAGTTGCGTGAGTTGGCTGCCCCACAGCAGCAGCATCGGCATCGGCGAGTGCACGACGATATCCACGGCAGTGCGCAGGCTTTGTGGCCAATCATTGGCCTCACCGAGGGGGCTTTGCGCCCAGTCCAGCCGCGCAATTAAAGCGGCGGCTTCGCTACCGGTGGATGTTCCCTTCATGATGTAAAAGCCCTGAGCGTAACGCTTTGAAAGATGACAACACCCATTATCCCGTGACTTGGGAATGAGTGACTACCCCCGAAAAATAGCATGCATTCGGGGTTTGTCTTCAAAACCGTGCGCCAAGGCTGAAACCTTTCATCCTTCAGCCAGTTCAGGGCGATCGCGAAACTGCTCCAGCGCCTGCGGGTTCGCCAGGGCGTCGGTATTCTTCACGGGCTCGCCGTGCACCACATTGCGCACCGCCAATTCGACGATCTTTCCGCTGATGGTGCGGGGGATATCGGTGACAGCGAGGATCTTCGCCGGTACATGGCGGGGTGTGGTGTTGGCGCGGATGACCTGGCGAATGTGTTGCTCCAGGGCTGCGTTCAGTTCGACACCGTCGTTGAGGCGCACGAACAGCACCACACGAACGTCGTCCTGCCAGCGTTGACCAATCGCCAGGCTTTCCAGCACCTGTGGGACTTTTTCCACCTGGCGGTAAATCTCTGCCGTGCCGATGCGTACGCCGCCCGGGTTGAGCACGGCGTCGGAACGCCCGTGAATCAGCAGGCTGCCATTGGGCCGCTGTTCGGCGTAGTCACCCTGGGCCCATACGCCGGGGAACTGGCTGAAATACGAGGCGCGCAGTTTCTGGCGCTCCGGGTCGTTCCACAGGCCGATCGGCATGGCCGGGAAATGCCGGGTGCACACCAGTTCGCCTTTTTCGCCGATCAGTGGCTGGCCCTGGTCATTCCACACCTCAATGGCCATTGCCAGGCTCTTGCACTGCATTTCGCCGCGCCGCACCGGCAACACTGGGTTGCCGATCACAAAGCAGGAGACGATATCGGTGCCGCCGGACATGGAGGACAGGCACAACTCGCCCTTGATCTCGCGATACACGTAGTCGTAGCTCTGCGGCGACAACGGTGAACCCGTTGAAATCAGGCCTTTGAGGCTGCCCAGGTCGTGGGTCAGGCGCGGTTGCAGGCCGGACTTTTCCAGCGTGGCGAGAAACTTGGGGCTGGTGCCGAACACGCTGATCTTTTCCGCGTCGATCAGGTCGATCAGCCGCTCGGGGCCTGGATGAAAAGGCGAACCGTCATACAGCACCGCCGTAGCGCCGATGGCCAGCACCGACACCAGCCAGTTCCACATCATCCAGCCGCAGGTGGTGTAGTAGAACAGGCAGTCCTCGCGCGACAGGTCGGCGTGCAGGCCGTGTTCCTTGAGGTGGGTGAGCAGCACGCCGCCGGTCCCATGGATGATGCATTTAGGGATGCCGGTGGTGCCGCTGGAATAGAGGATGTACAGCGGATGATCGAACGGCACGGCGACGAATTCCGGCTCGCCACCGGCTTGGTAGAAGTCCTGCCACAGGGTGATGCTGGCGTGGGTGCGGTAGTCCTCGACTCGCGCCTGGGGCCGTGCATAAGGCACGATGATCAACTGTTCCAGGGACGGCAGGCGCTCGAGGATTTCATTGAGCTTGGCGGTCTGGTCGATGTCCTTACCGGCATAGCGGTAACCGGCGCAGGTGATCAGCACTTTGGGTTCGATCTGGCCGAAACGGTCGATGACGCCCTGGGTGCCAAAGTCGGGCGATGAGCACGACCAGATCGCGCCCAGGCTGGTGGTCGCGAGCATGCCCACCAGGGTTTGCCAAGTGTTGGGCATGCACGCGGCAACCCGGTCGCCCTGGGTGACGCCGGCAGCGCGCAGGCTTTTTTGCAGGCCGGCCACGTGGGCGGCCAGTTCGGCGTAGGTCAATTGCTCGCGCTGGCCATCTTCGCTGATGGCGACCACCGCCGGGTGATCGTCGCGGCGGCGCAGCAGGTGCTCGGAAAAATTCAGGGTGGCGCCGGGAAACCAGTGGGCGCTGGGCATCTCGGTGTCTTCGATCAGCACCGCCGTGGGCGGGCTGCGAAATTGCACGTCGAAGAACGCCACGATCGCCCTCCAGAAATCCGGGCGCTGGTCGATGCTCCACTGGTGCAACGCCGGGTAGTCGCTGAGCTCCACGCTGTAGCGTTCGTTGATGTAGCGGCGGAACTGGTCCATGCGCGTCTTGGCGATGCGTGCCGGGGAGGGTTGCCAGAGGATGTCGGACATACGCAAGTCTCTTATTCTTCTACAAATCTATCCAACAAAATCGACCCAATGTGGGAGCGGGCTTGCTCGCGAATGCGGTGTGTCAGCCAGAAATTTGTTACTGACCCACCGCATTCGCGAGCAAGCCCGCTCCCACATTTAGATCTCCTGTGTGTGCACGATGGGGGTCTACTGTGCCAGCCAACCGCCGTCGATATTCCACGCCGCACCGCGCACCTGGCTACCCGCCTCGCTGCACAAAAACAGCACCAACTCACCCAGCTGCGGCGGCGTGACAAACTCCAGTGACGGCTGCTTCTCCGCCAACAAATCATGCTGCGCCTGCTGCGGGTCGATGCCATTGGTGGCGCGATCATCAATCTGCTTCTGCACCAGCGGCGTCAGCACCCAGCCTGGGCAGATGGCGTTGCACGTGACGTTACTGGTCGCGGTCTCCAGGCCGACCACTTTGGTCAGCCCGATCACGCCATGCTTGGCCGCCACATACGCCGCTTTGCCCACTGAACCGACTTGCCCATGCACCGACGCGATATTGACAATGCGCCCCCAGCCCTTGGCTTTCATGCCTGGCAAGCTCAAGCGCGTGCTGTGGAACACCGAGGACAGGTTGATCGCGATGATCGAGTCCCAGCGCTCAGCCGGGAAGTCTTCCACCGCCGCGACGTGCTGGATGCCGGCGTTATTCACTAGGATATCCACGCCGCCGAATTCACGCTCGGCGTAGGCGATCATGTCGGCGATCTGCGCCGGGTCGCTGACGTCCGCCGGGTGATGGCCGACCTTGCCGCCAAACGCTTGCACTTGCGCGATCACCGCGCTGGCGTCGCCAAAGCCGTTGAGGATCAAATTGGCCCCGGCCTTTGCCAGGCTCAACGCGATACCCAGACCGATGCCGCTGGTGGAGCCGGTGACCAGGGCGGTCTTGCCGTTCAATGTCGTCATGAAAACCTCACACAATGCCGGTGGCGTAGAAAGTACCGATCACCACGAACACCGCGAGGGTCTTGATGATCGTGATGCCGAAAATGTCCTTGTAGGCTTCGCGGTGGGTCAGGCCAGTCACCGCCAACAGCGTGATCACCGCGCCGTTGTGGGGCAGGGTGTCCATGCCGCCGCTGGCCATGGCAGCCACCCGGTGCAGCACTTCAAGGGGGATATTGGCCGCATGGGCCGCCGAAATAAAGCTCTCGGACATTGCCGCCAAGGCAATGCTCATGCCGCCCGACGCGGAGCCGGTGATACCGGCCAGCAGGGTCACGGTAATTGCTTCGTTGACCAGCGGGTTGGGAATGCCTTTGAGCCAGTCTGCCAGTACCAAAAAGCCTGGCAACGAGGCAATCACTGCGCCAAAACCGTATTCCGAGGCGGTGTTCATCGCCGCCAGCAGCGCACCGCTGACCGCACTTTTACTGCCTTCGGCGAGCTTGCTTTTGATCGCCTTCCAGCCAAACACTAGCACCATGATGATGCCCACCAGCAACGCCGCCTGCACCGCCCAGATTGCGGTCAGCTTGGCGATGTCGGTGGTCACCGGCGCGCTCATGCCCGGCAGGCTGAGGCTGTGGGTCTTGCCGTACCACTGCGGGATCCAGTGGGTGAACAACAGGTTCATCACCCCCACCAGAATCAGCGGCGACAGCGCGATCCATGGGTTGGGCAGGGTCAGGTTTTCAGCGGTTTCGGGCTCGTTGCGCAGCTCGGTGCCATAGCCTTCGCCCGCGCGCTGGGCTTTGTTGCGCTGACGCGCCAGGTAGAGCATGCCGGCGCAGAACACGAAGATTGTGCCGATCAACCCCAGCCACGGCGCGGCCCAGGCGGTGGTGTTGAAGAAAGTACTGGGGATGATGTTCTGGATCTGCGGCGTGCCGGGCAGGGCGTCCATGGTGAACGAAAACGCACCGAGGGCGATGGTTGCCGGGATCAGCCGCTTGGGAATATTGCTCTGGCGAAACATCTCCGCCGCAAACGGGTACACCGCAAACACCACCACGAACAGCGACACGCCGCCATAGGTGAGCAGGGCGCAGACCAATACGATCACCAGCATCGCCTGGCGCGTGCCGAGCAAACGGATCGCGGCGGCGACAATAGAGCGCGAGAAGCCCGACAACTCGATCAGCTTGCCAAACACCGCACCGAGCAGGAACACCGGGAAATACAGTTTGATAAAGCCGACCATTTTCTCCATGAACACCCCGGTAAAGGCAGGGGCGACGGCGGACGGGTCGGTGAGCAGGACAGCGCCGAGCGCGGCGATGGGGGCGAACAGGATAACGCTATAGCCACGGTAGGCAGCCAGCATCAGCAGCGCCAGGGCTGCCAGGGCAATGATCACACTCATGGTGTGTCTCCATCGGATTGTTATTTTTGTGGGGTGAGGCTTTGGAGGAGGGCTATAGCGAGATGTGTGCCAAGATTTTAACTGATTGAAATATATAGATAATTCATGTTTTTTTGATGGCGATCTTGAACTGAGTCTCTATTTTGAGACAGATGAAGATCCAATGTGGGAGCGGGCTTGCTCGCGAATGCGGTGTGTCAGTCAAAGGATTCTTTACTGGTACACCGCATTCGCGAGCAAGCCCGCTCCCACAGTGTAATGTCTTTATATGTAGATCGGTGTCTCTTTATTGAGACTCGCTGATCCCCAGCGCCACCATTTTCTTATACAACGTCGACCGCCCAAGCCCCAGCCGCTTCGCCGCCTCCACCACATTCCCCTCACACGCCTCCAACGCCGCCCCGATTACCTGCCGATCAAATCGCTCCCGCGCCACACTGAAACTCTCCCCCTCGACCGGCACCACCGCACTGCCACGCTGCACCGGGGTGAACGTACCAATCGCCGCACGAATTTCCCGGGCATCCAACACCAAGTCATCACTCAACAACGCCGCCCGCTCCAGCACGTTACGCAGCTCACGGATATTCCCCGGCCACGCATGCTGCGCCAACAAGGCCAACGCTTCATGATCCAGTTCATGCTGGCTGCGCAGTTCCTCAAGGATCGCCTCACTCAACGCCGGGATATCCTCCAGCCGCTCGCGCAACGGCGGCACCTGGATTGGGAGCACATTCAGCCGGTAATACAGGTCCGCACGAAACTCACCGCGCTTGATTGCCGCTTCCAGGTCCATCGACGTGGCGGCTATTACCCGCACATCGCTGTGCAGCATCTCGTTGGAGCCTACTGGCTCAAATTCTTTTTCCTGCAATACCCGCAGCAATTTGCTTTGCAGCGGCAGGGGCATGTCCCCGATCTCGTCGAGGAACAGCGTGCCGCCTTGGGCGATCTGGAATTTACCGGGACGGCCCTTGCGGTCAGCACCGGTAAACGCGCCCGGTGCGGTGCCGAAGAACTCGGCTTCCAGCAGGTCTGCGGGAATCGCCGCGCTGTTGACGCTGACAAAGGCCTTGTGCGCCCGCGTGGAGGCGCCGTGAATCGCCTGGGCGAGCAACTCCTTACCCGTGCCGGTTTCCCCCAGTAACAATACCGGCGATTCGGCACTCGCACTGCGCCGCGCCCGGCGTTTCACTTCAAGGCTGGCGGCGCTGGTGCCGATGAAGTGCGCGAAGTTGTATTTACTCTGGCGCGAACGCAGCAATGAGCGGGTGGAGGCCAGCTCCTGTTGCATGCTCAGGTAACGTTCGATCAATGGCGACAGGTTGCGCAGCTCATCAAACAAGGCAAAACCAATCGCCCCGATCACCGCGCCTGCGTCGTTGTGGATCGGCAGGCGCATCACCACCAGCGGGCCTTTGGGCGTGTCCTGGATATCCAGCAGGATCGGCTGATCATTGCGCACCACCTGGCGCAGCAGGCTGTTGGAAATCACCTGTTCGCAGGGCTGGCCGATGGCTTCATCGGCGCTTTTCAGGCCGAAACGCTTGGCGTAACGCTCGTTCATCCAGACAATATTGGCGTCGCGGTCGACAATCACCGTGCCCTCGCTGGACTGCTCGATAATCTCGAACAGCGACTGGATGGCCAGGCCGCGAACCTGTTGGTAATCCTTGAGGTTATCGGTGATGTTCATGCTCATGCCACCCACACAAAATATAGATAGGATCGCGGTCCTGTGGGAGCTGGCTTGCCTGCGATGGCGCCCTTCAGATCGCTATCGCAGGCAGCCAGCGCCTACAGGGGAATGTGCGCCGCGGCTAAAAGCTCTTTGGTATAGGCATGCTGCGGCGAATCAAACACCTGGTGGCTCGCGCCGGCCTCCACCACCTTGCCGTCCTTGATCACGATCATGTCGTGGGCCATGGCGCGCACCACCGCCAGGTCATGGCTGATAAACAGGTAAGTCAGGCCGTATTTCTCTTGCAGTTCACGCAGCAGTGCCACCACTTGTTTCTGCACCGTACGATCGAGGGCCGAGGTGGGTTCGTCCAGCAGCATCAGCGCCGGCTTGAGCACCAGGGCGCGGGCGATGGCGATACGTTGGCGCTGACCGCCAGAAAACTCATGCGGATAACGGTGCCGGCTGGCAGGGTCAAGGCCCACGTCCTTGAGCACCTGAACCACCTGTGCATCGCGATCGGCCAGGCTGCACGGTGCGTGCACTTCCAGGCCTTCGCTGATGATCTGCTCCACGGTCATGCGCGGGCTGAGGCTGCCGTAAGGGTCCTGGAACACCACCTGCATCTGCTTGCGCCATGGGCGCATTTGCTGGTTATTCAGCGGGTCGAGGGCTGCACCCTGGAAGCGGATGCTGCCGCTGGAGTCGAGCAAACGCAGGATCGCCTGGCCCAAGGTGGATTTACCCGAGCCAGACTCGCCGACGATCCCCAGGGTCTTGCCGCGCTGCACGCTGAGGCTGATGCCATCCACCGCACGCAGATAGGTTTTGCGCCGAAACAGGCCGCTGCTCAGCGGGAATTGCACGCTCAGGTCGTCGACCTGCAACACCGTCTCGCGCTCATCGCTGCACAGCGCATCACCGGCCGGTTCAGCATCCAGCAGCAGGCGGCTGTAAGGGTGCTGAGGCGAATTGAACAGGGTCTGGCAGTCGGCCTGTTCGACAATCTCCCCGGCGCGCATTACGCACACGCGTTGGGCAATGCTGCGCACCAGGTTGAGGTCATGGCTGATCAGCAGCAGCGACATGCCCAGGCGTTGCTGTAAGGACTTGAGCAGCAGCAGGATCTTGCGCTGCACGGTCACGTCCAGGGCGGTGGTGGGTTCGTCGGCGATCAGCAACTCCGGCTCGCAGGCCAGGGCCATGGCGATCATCACCCGCTGGCGTTGGCCACCGGAGAGCTGGTGCGGGTAGGCCTTAAGCCGCTCCTGGGGTTTCTGGATACCCACCAGCTCCAGCAATTCGAGGATGCGCGCCTGCGCCGCCTTGCCGCCCAGGCCCTTGTGCAGCAGCAGGGTTTCGCCGATCTGCTTTTCGATGCTGTGCAGTGGATTGAGGGAGGTCATCGGCTCCTGGAAGATCATCGCAATGCGGTTGCCGCGCAGCTTTTGCAGGGTAGCCGCTGAGGCACCGATCAATTCCTGGCCTCGATACTTCACCGAACCTGTGGTTTGCGTACCGGCTTCGGGCAGCAATTGCAGGATCGAATGGGCCGTCACCGACTTGCCCGAGCCCGACTCGCCGACCAGCGCCAGGCATTCGCCGGGGCGCACATCCAGGCTCAGGTTGCGCACCACGGTCTGGCCAGTGAACGCGACGCTGAGGTCGCGGATTTCGATCAAGTTCATACGGGAGCACTCATGAACGGGGGTCGAAGGCATCACGCAATGCCTCGCCGATAAATACCAGCAGCGACAGGATCAGCGCCAAGGTGAAAAACGCCGTCAGGCCCAGCCACGGCGCTTGCAGGTTCTGTTTACCCTGGGCGATCAGTTCGCCCAGCGAGGCGCTGCCTGCCGGCATGCCAAAGCCCAGGAAGTCCAGGGCGCTCAAGGTCGAAATCGCCCCCGTCAAGATAAACGGCAGGTAGCTCAACGTCGCGGTCATCGCGTTGGGCAGGATATGCCGGCGAATGATCTTGCCGTCACCCAACCCCAACGCTCGGGCGGCCTTGACGTATTCCAGGTTGCGCCCGCGCAGGAACTCGGCGCGCACCACATCCACCAGGGCCAGCCAGGAAAACAGCGCCATGATCCCCAGCAGCCACCAGAAATTCGGCTCGACAAAGCCGGACAGGATGATCAGCAGGTACAGCACCGGCAGCCCCGACCACACCTCCAGAACGCGCTGGCCAATCAAATCCACCCAGCCACCGTAGTAGCCCTGCAAGGCACCCGCGGCAATGCCGATGGCGGCGCTGATCGCCGTGAGCGCCAAGGCAAACAGGATCGACACCCGTGCGCCAAAGATCACCCGCGCCAACACATCCCGCGACTGGTCATCGGTGCCCAGCCAGTTCACCGTTGAAGGTGGGCTGGGGGCAGGGCGGGTCAGTTCGTAGTTGGGCGTGTCATCGCTGAACGGGATCGGCGGGAACAGCATCCAGCCGCCGTCTTGTTTGATCAGCTTTTGCACGTAATCGCTGCGATAGTCGGCCTGGAACGGCAGCTGGCCGCCGAATTGCTGCTCGGTGTAACGCTTGAATACCGGGAAATACAGCTCGTTCTTGAAGCTCAGCACCAAAGGCTTGTCATTGGCGATCAACTCGCCGCCGAGGGTCAGGATAAACAGGCCGATAAACAGCCACAGCGACCACCAGCCGCGACGGTTCTTCTTGAACCGCTCGAAACGCCGACGGGCAACGGGAGACAAATTAAGCATCAGGCGTTCCTCGCGGCGAAGTCGATACGCGGGTCCACCAAGGTGTAGCAGAGGTCACCGATCAGTTTTATCAAGAGGCCGAACAACGTGAAGATAAACAACGAGCCGAATACCACCGGATAGTCCCGCGATACGGCGGCTTCGTAGCTCATGCGGCCCAGGCCGTCGAGGGAGAAGATCACTTCGATCAGCAAGGAACCGGCGAAGAACACACTGATAAACGCCTGGGGAATGCCCGAGATCACCAGCAACATGGCGTTGCGGAATACATGACCGTACAGCACGCGTCTTTCGCTCAAACCTTTGGCGCGTGCGGTAACCACGTACTGACGCGTGATTTCATTGAGGAACGAGTTTTTGGTGAGGATCGTCAGCGTGGCGAAACCGCCAATCACCAACGACGTTACCGGCAATACCAGGTGCCAGAAATAGTCGGCGATCTTGCCCACGGTGCTCAGTGCTTCGAAGTTTTCCGAGACCAGCCCGCGCACCGGGAACCAGTTCAGCGAGGTGCCGCCGGCAAAAACCACGATCAGGAACATCGCAAACAAGAACGCTGGCATGGCATAGCCGATGACGATCGCGGTGCTGCTCCACACATCGAAGCTGCTGCCATGGCGCACGGCCTTGCGAATTCCCAGGGGGATCGACACGAGGTAGGTGATCAGCGTCGCCCATAAACCAAGGGAAATGGTCACGGGCATTTTTTCCAGGATCAGGTCGATCACCGTCTTGCCGCGAAAGAAGCTGTTACCAAAATCCAACTGGGCATAGCTCTTGAGCATCAGCCACAGGCGTTCCGGCGCGGGCTTGTCGAAACCGTATTGTTTTTCGATGTCCTTGATCAACTTAGGGTCCAGGCCACGACTGGCGCGGGAACCGCTGCTGATGCCTTCGCCGGATGACCCGCCGACGCTACCGCCGCCGATGCCTTGCAGGTTGGCGATGGCTTGCTCAACCGGACCGCCGGGGGCGGCCTGTACGATCACGAAATTCACCAGCAGGATGATCACCAGCGTCGGGATGATCAGCAACAAGCGCCGCACGATATAGGCAAACATCAGCGCGCACCTCCGCGTTTTTTCAACTCGGCTGTCATTTGTTCATTCGTCAGTGGCGTGGGGCTGATTTCCCACCAGGTTTCCAGGGCTTCGTCGTTCTTCGCCTCGATGGCCGGGCGACCGAAGCGGTTCCACCACGCGGCCGAAGTGCCCGGTGGGTAGTAGTTGGGGATCCACAGGTAATTCCATTGCAGTACCCGGTCCAGCGCGTGGGCGTAGGTGAGCATCTGCGCCTGGGTGTCGGCCTTGACCAGGCCCTTGATCAAGGTGTCGACGGCCGGGTCCTTGAGCACCATGTAGTTATTGGCGCCGGGGTCATAGGCCGCCGCCGAGCCGAAGTAGTTGTACAGCTCCATGCCTGGCGACGTGGTAACCGGGAAGCCGATTACGATCATGTCGTAATCTCGCGTCATGATTCGGTTTACATACTGCGAGGAGTCGATACGGCGGATATTCAAGGTGATGCCGATCTGGGCCAGGTTGCGTTTGTACGGCAGCAGCAGACGCTCGAGGCCGTTCTGCGTATTGAGGAAGGTGAACTCCAGCGGCTCGCCCTCGGCGTTCACCAGTTTATCGCCTTCAGGTTTCCAGCCGGCTTCTTCCAGCAAGGCCAGGGCTTGCAACTGCTTGTCGCGGATCATGCCGCTGCCATCGGTCACCGGTGCCTTGAACACCTCGGTGAAGACCTCGTCGGGGACCTGGCCGCGCAAGGGCTCGAGAATCGCCAGCTCTTCTTTGCTGGGTAACTGGCTGGCCGCCAGCGGGCTATTGGAGAAGAAACTCTGCTGGCGGATGTACATGTTGCGCATCATCTGCCGGTTGGCCCATTCGAAGTCCCACAGCATCGCCAGCGCCTGGCGCACGCGGCGGTCCTTGAACATCGGCTTTTGCACGTTGAATACATAACCCTGGGCCGCTTGCGGCATCTCCTTGGCCAAATGCGCGCGTTGCAAGCGGCCATCGTCGAGGGCCGGGCCGTTGTAGCCGATGGAATAGCCGGTGGCGGAAAACTCGCGGTTGAAATCGTAGGCGCCACCGCGCAAGACCTGGCGGGCCACTTCGGTGTCACCGAAATACTCCAGGCTCAGGTGATCGAAGTTGTACAGGCCACGGCTGACAGGCAAGTCCTTGCCCCACCAATTCGGGTCGCGGGTAAAGGTGATGGTGCTGCCGGAGTCGATCTTGCTGATTTTGTACGGACCGCTGCCCAGCGGGGCCTCGTAACCGCCGCCATTGGCGAAATCACGGGTTTTCCACCAGTGCTCCGGGAAGACGGGCAGGGTGGCAATGTCCAGGGGCAGGGTGCGGTTTTCATTGCTGGAGAAGTCAAAACGCACCTGGCGCTCGCCCTCGACTTCGACGTGCTTGACGTCGGCGAACAGCGTGCGAAAACGCAGGCTGCCCTGGGTCATCAACAGGTCGAAGCTGTAGCGCACGTCTTCGGCGGTGATTGGCTTGCCGTCGGCAAAGCGTGCCTTGGGGTTGAGGAAAAAACGCAGCGACAGGCCGTCCTCGGCGCGCTCCATTTTTTCGGCGACCAGGCCGTAGACCGTGTAGGGCTCATCCAGGGAGCGCTGGGCCAGGGGCGCGTACAGCCAGCCATCGACCTGGGAAACGCCGATGCCTTTGTCGATATACGGCAACACATGGTCGAAGCGCCCGATTTCGATCGCCGAGCGGCGCAGGGTGCCGCCCTTGGGGGCATTCGGGTTGGCATAGTCGAAATGGCTAAAGCCGGCGGGGTACTTGGCCGGTTCGCCGTATACCGTAAGGTAAGGTTGGGGCGCCGCAATCACGGCGGTGCTGGCCAGCAACAGGGCCAGGGTCGAGCTAAACAGGTAGGAAAAAGCCAATCGCATTGTCAGCCTTGAACGCCGTGTGAAGTAGAAAAGGGATTTGTACGCTAACGGCATCAGCGTCGCCAGTCATCACATGCACAACGGCCCACCAAAAGGCGGGCCGTTGTTTATAGCATCAGCGCAGACTGGATCAGTCCTGGCGGCTGGTGACTTCCAGCAGGTGGTAGCCGAACTGGGTTTTCACCGGGCCTTGCACGGTGTTGACCGGGGCGCTGAATACGACAGTGTCGAACTCTTTTACCATCTGGCCTGGACCGAACGAACCCAGGTTGCCGCCGTCGCGGCTGGACGGGCAGCTGGAGTTGGCTTTGGCGATTTCTGCGAAATCGGCGCCGCCTTCGATTTGGGCCTTGAGTTCGTTGCACTTGTCTTCAGTGGAAACGAGGATGTGACGGGCGGTGGCTTTGGCCATGGGAAGTAACTCCTTGAGTAAAAAGGGTGAGCCTACCGGATTCAGTCGGTTATTTCCTGGCAAAGTTCCACTGGATTTTGGGTACTGCACTAAACCTGAGCAGGCATCTATCCATCGTTAAGCTGCTTCGGCGTAGCGTTCATACCCGTTCAAAGCAAGACGATATAGTCGTTTTGCTGGAGGATGGGCCGGTGCGGGCCTTGCACTAAATGCACATAACGGCCGTCCACCAGATCGATGGGGAGGCAGTCGTCTATGTCCATCACGGCGTCAGTATGGGCCTGGGACCAGTGGCGCAGCATCTGTTGCTTGCCTTTGCTCATCGCTTCCTGCTTGTTGCGTGCGACCACCAGCAGATAGTGGTGGGCCTCGCCAAAGCTATTGGCTTCATAACCGCCCAGGTTGATGAAATACAGGTGATGCGCGCCGGCAGACGGTGCCAAGTGGCTTATCTCGACTTTCCAGCCGTCGACGCCGTCCACTGCCATCCACGAATCGATATGCACGCCCTTGGGGCTGCCGAACCAGTCAGCGCGTAATTGCGGGTAGGCCGCTTCCAGCGTGTCCGCCACAGCGAATACCACATCGTGCACTTCAATCTTTGCGCGTGGGTGCTTACCCCCGAGCATGACGACAAACAGCATTGCAGGTTCTTCCTGGCGACTTGGCAAAGGCTAACCATACTTCGATTGAACCCTTTTGTCCGGTCAATGCCACACTGTTAATCCGCGAACTTATCAGGAGGTTGTCATGCGTACCATTGATCTGGCGGGCGTTCCCGTCCCTGTCATCGGCCAGGGAACCTGGCGCATGGGCGAAAACCCCGACCAGCACCGCGCCGAAGTCGCGGCGTTGCAACTGGGCATTGATGAGGGCATGACCCTGATCGATACCGCTGAAATGTATGGCGAGGGTGGTGCTGAAACAGTCGTCGGCGAAGCCATTCGCGGTCGGCGTGACCAGGTGTTCCTGGTGAGCAAGGTCTACCCGCACAACGCCAGTCACAAAGGCGTTCCCCGTGCCTGTGAAGCCAGCCTCCAACGCCTGGGCACGCACTACATTGATCTATATCTGTTGCACTGGCGCGGCCAATATCCTCTTGAAGAAACCGTCGACGCCTTTGAGCGCTTGCGCGAAGCCGGCAAGATTGGCCGCTGGGGCGTCTCCAATTTCGACGTGGCCGACCTGCAGGAGCTCGCATCTCCAGCCTGCGCCACCAACCAAGTGCTCTACAACATCGAGGAGCGTGGTATCGAATTCGACCTGCTGCCCTGGTGGCAACAGCATCACTTGCCCTTGATGGCGTACTGCCCGATCGCCCAGGGTGGCGAGCTGTTGGCCAGCCCGACCCTCAAGCAGATAGCGCGGCGCCACGAGGTTACGCCCGCCCAGGTTTCCCTGGCCTGGGTGTTGCGCCAGGACGGTGTTATCGCGATACCCAAGGCCGTCACCCCCGAGCACGTGCGACTCAACGCAGCGGCCGCCAAGCTGGTACTGGATGAGCACGACTTGGACGCTATCGATCGCGTGTTTGGCGCGCCCAAGCGCAAGCACCCGTTGGCGATGGTTTAGCCAACTGGCAGGAACGGCGTCTTCCTTGGCGCCGTTCCTGTATCAATTCTCCCTAGCCCGCAACCGGGCTGCGCCAGTCATCAGACCCCGATGTCCCGGACACTTCATGGGTCCACACGATCTTGCGATACGTGAAGTACACATCTTCCAGGTGCGTGAAATGGGCGTTGTCCGGGTCCTGGCAATTGGGCATGCGTGACTGGATGTCAACGATGGTCGCCCCCTCCAACTCAATGGTGAAGTAGTGTTCCTGGGTGCCGGCCGACGAGGTGCGCAACCATTCCAGCCGACACTTGACCTCTTCGCCGCTGGTCAATGCGCTGAACAGCAATGGCGAAGACTTATCGAAGACCTTGCTGATCATCAAGGGCTTATGGACCCTCTGGCCCGTTGGCTGGCCCGACTGCGGATCGCGGGGAATGATCACCTGATGAGCAAAGGCCTGGACCAGGATCTGGTCCTCATGGCCTTCCTGATAAATGTTACCTACCGAGTCCTGGGTAAACGTGCCTGCCGTAATCAAACCTTGTTTGACACCGGTGATGGAGAGATACGCGGGTGTTGGCATGACGGGTTTCCTTGCCTGATTAATGAGGTAGTCCCAACCGATAAATGTGCCGGCTGGGCAAATACCTATAACAAGAAGCGTGCCTGAAAGTACGTCGCCCAATAAAATTAGGGGGGCAGCGTTATATGTGCATGGAATTTCTATGAGATAGGCGAGTTTTAATTGCTTTGGACGGTATTTGATTGCGCAGCGGTGCGCATTTAGTTGCTCAGATAGATCGCTTGGTAAAACTTACAGTTTTCGAAGAGGTCGAGCATCTACAGTTGTTTAAGTGCGCAAAAAGCTGCGCATTCGTCGATTTAGGATTTTTGTAGGAAAAGGATTAAGTGTAATTCCGTCGCTTGCTGAATGTTATAGGCGTGGCTAAGGTTTGGGAGCTTTGCAGGGGTTTCTGCAAAGTACAGATGGCTTTCTGATGTGCAGTTTTAAATGTGATTAGTTGGCCTTTTTGTCTCGGTTAGTTGCGCGCGGTGCCAAATGTCTTATTCGGACGAGCTTTGTGATTATTGGCTTGAAGTTGCACGTTCGCCGTGTACGCAAACACGTTTTGCGGGCAGCGATATGCGCTTTTCAAGTGAGTATGAAGTCTTGGAATCAGAGCTGGCCAAGGTGCAGTCGATTCATGGCAACGGCCAGCCCGATTGGCATAAGGTCCTGGAAACCAGCGAGATCCTGTTACGCCAGCAGTCCAAGGATCTGAAGGTGGCCGTCTGGCTGACCTGGGCGCTGCACCAGCGTGAATCCTTCCCAGGCTTACTGGCCGGGCTCGGGTTGCTGCGTTATCTCTGCGAGCATCATTGGTCGGCGGTCTACCCTGAAAAACCGCGCACCCGTGGCGCGGCATTCGGATGGTTGGTGTTGCGCCTTGAGCCCCTGTTTATGCAGGGCCCGCCGCTGCAGAACCAGCAGCCTCTATTCCGTGCCGTGCTTGAGCACCTGATATGCCTCGATGAGCTGTGGACCAAGCACTTGGGCGATGACGCGCCGTTGCTGCTGCCGATACGCAGGCAATTGGCCCAGCGATTGGAGCGGGCTGCGCAGGGCGACGCCCCGGCGGTGGGGTTGAATGGCGTCATTGCGCAGGTCAAGCAGGCGACCAGCCAATTGCTCAAACCCGAAGGGGTGGTGGACAACGAAAAAGACGCCAGCAAGTTGCTGCGTACGTTGCAGGAACAAGCCCGTTCCCTGTGTGCCTGGTGGTTGCGCCAGAACGCTACTGACCTGCGCGCGCTGCGCCTGAATCGAACATTGACATGGCTGGCACTCGCCAGCTACCCGGATGCCGATAATGAGCGGGTCACCGCCTTGCGCGGGCCAGCCCCCGACAAGCTCAAGCGTTATCACGAACGTTTTGCCCAAGGCCATCACGCCGACCTGGTGCTTGAACTCGACGCCAGTCTCTGCGGTGCGATGTTCTGGTTCGATGGGTTGCGCATGCTCTGGCAATGCCTGGAGGCCTTGCAGGCCGAACAGGCCATGACCGAGCTGGAAGTGACCTTCGCTCTGTTGTTGCAACGCTTGCCTGAGCTGCCGGCCTTTCGCTTTCACGACGGCGCCCCTTTTGCCGATGCCGTCACGCGCGACTGGATCACGCTGCAGGTTGCGCGTCATCTACAAATGCCCGAATCACCTGCAGCGGTGGTTGATGCTGAAGCCGAGCCCTGGGAGATCGCCTTGCAAGGCGTGGCGCCCCGGCTGCTAAAGGACGGGCTCAAGGCCGCCATCCATGAACTCAAGCAAGGCATGCACGCCGCTCGCAGTGATCGCGCGCGTTTTTATTGGCGGCTGGCCCAGGCGCGCCTGTGTGTACAGGCCGGCAAACATGAGCTGGCGAAGATCCAGCTCGAACACCTCGACCACGAATTGCAACGTACGGGCCTGGAACGCTGGGAGCCGGAGCTGGCCCTTCAAGTCACCCAGCTTTTGTATCGCTGCTGCGATCTGCTGCCACAAAACCACGCCGTGCGCGAACGCAAGGAAGACACCCACCGCAGGCTGTGCCTCTTCGATCTGGAAGCGGTACTTGAATAGGCTTTCGAGCCACTTAAAAAGGAGATACACCATGGCCAAAGAAGGTTCGGTAGCCCCCAAGGAACGTATCAATATCACGTTCAAACCCGCCATCGGCGGCGCGCAGGAAGACGTCGAACTGCCATTGAAATTGTTGGTGCTGGGCGATTTCACCCAGCGTGAGGATGTGCGCAAGCTCGAAGATCGCAAGCCTATCGCGATCGACAAGAACACCTTGGATGACGTGTTGGCCAAACAGGCGTTGAGCTTGACGCTCAACGTGCCCAACCGCCTGCAGGAGGAGGCAGACGTTGAGGAACTGGCCATTCAGGTCCGCATTAATTCCATGAAGGATTTCAATCCCGCGAACCTGGTTGAACAGGTTCCCGAGCTGCACAAGCTGATGGCGTTGCGCGAGGCACTTATGGCGCTGAAAGGACCATTGGGCAACACCCCGAGCTTTCGCAAGGCTATCGAACAGGCCCTGGCCGATGACGAGTCCCGCACCCGGGTATTGGCGGAGCTGGGGCTGGACACCCCCGACACCTGACATTTTTCAGTAAAAGGACACTGACCACATGACTACACAACAGCACCCGCTACCTGCACCAACCGCTGACCAGTACAGCATCCTCGACAACATAGTTGCGCAGACACTACTGAGTGCGGACGACGAGGCGTATGGCATTGCCAAACGTGGCGTCTCAGCGTTTATCGAAGAGTTGATCAAGCCGCAAAACCGTGGCGAGCCCGTCAAGAAACGCTTGGTCGACCGCATGATTGCCGAGATCGACACAAAGCTCAGCCTGCAAATGGACGAAATTTTGCACCACCCGGACTTCCAGGCGCTGGAAGCCTCCTGGAAGGGGCTGCAATTGCTGGTCGACCGCACCAACTTTCGCGAGAACATCAAGATCGAGCTGCTGAACGTCTCCCGTCAAGACCTGCTGGAAGACTTCGAAGACTCACCGGAAGTGACTCAGTCCGGGTTGTACAAACATATCTACAGTGCTGAATACGGTCAGTTTGGTGGCCAGCCTGTGGGTGCGATTATCGCCAACTACTTCCTGTCACCCAGCGCGCCCGATGTGAAGCTGATGCAGTACGCATCCAGTGTGGCTTGCATGGCCCATGCGCCTTTTATCGCTGCCGCCGGGCCGGCGTTCTTCGGATTGGAAAGTTTCACCGGTTTACCGGACCTCAAGGATCTGAAAGACCATTTCGAAGGCCCGCAATTTGCCAAATGGCAAAGCTTCCGCCAAAGCGAAGACGCGCGTTATGTCGGGTTGACGGTACCGCGATTCCTGCTTCGTACGCCCTACGATCCCCTTGAATGTCCAGTCAAGACCTTCGCCTACCATGAAAACGTGGTCAACAGCCATGAGCACTACCTGTGGGGCAATACTGCCTACGCCTTTGCCACGCGCCTGACTGACAGTTTCGCGCGGTTTCGCTGGTGCCCGAACATCATCGGCCCGCAAAGCGGTGGGGCAGTGGAAGACTTGCCTTTGCATCACTTCCACAGCATGGGCGAAATCGAAACCAAGATTCCGACTGAAGTACTGGTGTCCGACCGTCGTGAATACGAACTGGCGCAAGAGGGCTTCATTGCCTTGACAATGCGCAAGGGAAGCGACAATGCCGCGTTTTTCTCCGCCAGCTCGGTACAAAAGCCGAAATATTTTGGCCTCATTCCCGAAGGCAAGGAAGCCGAGCTGAATTACCGCTTGGGTACCCAGTTGCCTTACATGATGGTGGTCAATCGCCTGGCCCACTACCTCAAGGTCCTTCAGCGCGAGCAACTGGGGGCGTGGAAGGAACGCACCGACCTTGAACTGGAACTCAATAAATGGATTCGCCAGTACGTGGCCGACCAGGAAAACCCCAGCGCCGAGGTGCGTGGGCGGCGCCCCTTGCGCGCAGCGCGCATTGTTGTCAGTGACGTCGACGGCGAGCCCGGCTGGTATCGCGTCAACCTGAGTGTACGGCCGCACTTCAAGTACATGGGGGCAGACTTCACGCTGTCCCTGGTTGGCAAGCTCGACAAAGAATGAGCAGAGGCCAGGGAATGCCCCACCACCAAAATCTTTTCGAGCGCCTCGCGGCTGCCCCCGCATGTGGAGTGACATCCGTCGCCATCCATCTCGGGAAAATGCTCAGTATCCGTGCAGGCAGCGTACAGACGCTGCCGGACTACGGTTTGCCCGACCTCAATGATATGAATCAGAGCCTGCATGAATCATTGAGTCAGTCGCGTCTGTTGATCGAGCGATTTATCCGAGCCTACGAGCCGCGCTTGAAGCATGTGCGGGTCACAACACTGCCACGGGATCATGACCCATTGGCCCTGGCGTTCGCTATCGAAGCCACGCTGATGGTCAAGGGCATCCGCCAGCCCGTGGTGTTCACCGCGCGGCTATGTGACACCGGTCGTGTAGAGGTCATGCCGGATGTCGTTTAACCGTTATTACCAAAGCGAGCTCAGTGCGTTGCGGCAGCTTGGACGGCGGTTCTCCGAACGCAATCCGGCGCTTGCTCCCTTTCTCGCGGAGTCAGGCCAGGACCCGGATGTAGAGCGCTTGCTGGAGGGCTTTGCGTTTCTTACGGGTCGCCTGCGGCAGAAACTGGATGACGAGCTTCCAGAGCTGACGCATTCGCTGATGCATTTGCTTTGGCCGAACTACATGCGACCGATGCCCGCCTTCAGCATCCTGCAGTTCGACCCCTTGAAACATTCCGGCCCTGGTGTGTGGGTCGCGCGGGATACACCGGTCGAAAGCGCCCCAGTCAACAACGAGCGATGCCGTTTTCGTACCTGTTACGCCACGCAGGTTCTACCGCTGCGACTGAGCGCGCTGGAGTACAGCTGCCAAGCAGCGTGTGCGATTTTGAGCCTACGCCTGGACGTCAGCGACGAAGGGAATTTCTGTGAATCGACCTTCGATCATTTGCGCCTGCATCTGACGGGAGATCGCTACATCAGCCAGGAGCTGTACCTGAGCCTGTTGCGTCATCTTGGCGGTATCGAGCTACTGCCTTTGGGCCGCGATGGCCAGCCGCTCGAGGGAGGTGATGGGCAGGCGATATCGCTGCGATTGAGCGCCGACCGGGTACAACCCGTGGGGTTCAGTGAGGAGCAGGCGTTGATTCCGTATCCGTCGAACACTTTTCGCGGGTATCGCCATCTGCAGGAGTACTTTGCCTTTCCCGACAAGTACCTGTTTGTCGATGTGGGTGGCCTGGAGGTACTGCGCAGTTTGCCCGGTGAATTACTGAAGCAAGTGTACGGGGTGGTGTTGCGCTTCGAATTGCGCAATCCATCGCGTGAGTCCCAGGTGCCTACCCTGGATAACGTGAAGCTGTACTGCACGCCCATCGTCAACTTGTTCACGCATGACGCCGTACCGATTCGCCTAGATGGCAAACAAGACGAATACCTGCTGATTCCCGGCGAGTATTCACGAGAGAACGCTGGCGTGTTTTCCGTAGACAGTGTCACCGGTTGGCAGCCTGGGGGGCTCGGATATCAGGCCTACGTACCCTTCGAATCCTTCGAGCATGATGGCGACACTGACCTTTCGCAAGGCGCACCGAGTTACAGCATTCGCCAACGGACGTCGGCGCAGCATGCGGGGCTCGATACCTGGCTTAGCTTTGGTAACGGCCTGGCAGTGGAGCCACAGACGCTGTCGATCGAATTGACCTGCACCAATCAAAACCTGCCTCGGCTGTTGCAGGTAAGCAGCAACTGAGTCCAGAAATGGCCCAGGCTCATCCAGGCGCAAGGGCGTTGACCCGTGCAGTTGGAGCCCGGCAGCCACTGAGCCTCGAGATACTGGAGCTGCGTACCCATCCCGGAGATGTGTTTTTGTTGTGCAGCGATGGTCTGTACCAAGGGCTCAGCTGCAGGGAACTGGGGAGGGCCATGAGTGCAGGTACGCCACGGCAGGTGGTGGAGCAGCTATTCAGCGACGTATTGCGGGGGCCGGCGCGGGATGACCTCACCGCCGTGGTGGTCCAGTCATGAGCGCGGCGGCAGGTCCGCCTAACCTGCTGGCGGGGCGCTATCAGCTTGAACGAATCCTGGGTACCGGGGGCATGGGCGTGGTCTATCGGGCCCGGGACCTGATGCATGAGGCGTTCGGCGAGCCCGACTGCCGTGTGGCGCTGAAGCTGTTGGGCGAGACCCTTTCTGCCTCCGACGACGCTCATGTGTTGCTGTACAGCGAATTCGCCCTGACCCGAAGTCTGCGCCATGACCATGTGGTACGCGCATTTTCATTCGAGGTAGACACCACGCACCAACTGGCATTTTTCACTATGGAAGTGATGCCGGGCCTGACCCTGGATCGCATGCTCCCGGAGTGTCCGCAGGGGCTGGCATGGCAGGAGCTGCAACCCATGGCCCTGCAATTGCTGGATGCACTGGCCTATACCCATCGGCAAGGCGTCCTGCATGGGGATGTGAAACCGGCGAATATCATGGTGGGGGAGCAAGGGATACGCTTGTTCGATTTTGGCCTGGGCCATGCCGAGGCGCAGGCAAAAGCTGGGTTGCCGAGCTTGAGCCGCAGTCGCCTGAATGCCTGGACGCCGGCGTATGCGGCGCCTGAGCTGATAGCGGGAGGGGGGCCGTCGGCCAGTGCCGATTTGTACGGGGCTGCCTGCGTGCTCTATGAACTGGCCGAAGGCCGCCGCCCCGGCGAACGCCAGCAGAATCAGCGACTGCGTCGGCCCAGGCAACTGCCCAGGCACTGTTGGCCTTCGTTGTGTTCAGCATTGGCGATGGACCCCGAGCAGCGAACGGTAGGCGTCGCCGAGTTGCGCGATGCGTTGGCGGGCCGGCGTCGTTGCTGGTTCCTGAGCTAGTGCGTCAACCGGGGAGGTCATGCAGCTGGCAGTACTCGCTCCAGCCCAGGCCCGCCATCTGCGCCACTTCCCTGTGCACCTCGAGGCGCTGGGCTTCGAAGGCTTCGGCGGACTCGGAGGTCAGTTTGAGGGTCAATTCCCAGGCAAACAGGCCTTGGCGTTCGGCTTCCGCTTCGAAGGCTTCATGCAGCCGCTCGGCGCGGTACTGCGCCAGGGTTTCGCCCTTGGCCTGGGCGGCCAGCGGGTTCAGGGTATTGAGTTCGGTGGCCACATCGGGGTGTTCGTTGAGGAACCTGTCCAGTGCTAACTGGTGGTTATCGCCAGGTGGTGACAAAGGCTTGCTCCAATCAAGGGCCGGATTCCGGTCGGTGGGATGCACAGAGGCGACGCGCGCGTTTGCGCAGCCGGCGGTGGGTCCAGGCGCGTATGGGGTTGAGTAAAAACAATAACAGATACGCGCTCAGCACGAGGGCCAAGTCCACAGAGCTATTGTTGGGGGACCCCGTCGCCCGTTCAATAACGCCCCTGCTGATCAACAGCAGCGCGACGCCGAACACCCACAGCAGCACGTTGAAAAACAGCGGGTGCCCCTTCATTGGCAGCTTACTTTGCATAGCCAGCTTATCTCCCTGGTGCCTGCTTCCTTTGCAACAACCTTCCTTGATCAGTTGCGCCCCCGGCGCCGCGAGCCTGCACCCATAAACACACAGGCAGTAAGTATTGAAGCAGATTCCGCGATTGGCCCAGCTTAGAAAAGTCAATTATTTGGAAATATTCAGCGAATTTCCTGTCATCCATTGTTGAAAAAACACCCGGAGGAATGGCAAAAAGCTTTCGCTCACTGTGCCTGGACGTGTAGCGTTAGCCCGTGTTTACGGCGCTGCCTTCCAGGGACAGTGGGCGATGGGCAGAGGGATGGGTCATGGCGCAAACGCTGTTCAAGCTTTTCTTCACCCAACGTCTGGCCGCCTTGGCCAGCACGGAGTCGCTGCGAGCGATCCGCGAAGGGTTGTTGTGGATCCTGCCGTGCCTGCTGGTGTCAGCGAGCTTTCTGATCCTGTCTGAATGTGCTCGCGTGCTTGGCTTCGACCCGCAGGTGGTGGCGTTCCTCGCCGGCCTCCACAATCAGATCAGCTCCGTCATCCCACTGCTGGTGGCCGCTTCCATTGGCTACATGCTGGCGATCCAACATCGCCTGCCGCAACTGCCGGTGGCATTCCTGTGCCTGGCTCATGTGGTAGTGGCGACGTTTGTCCTGCGGGAGTACCCGCGCGCCTCGGCCACCTTCGTACTGTTTATCGCGATTGCCTCGCCGCTGTTGAATGTGCCGGCGATTGCCTGGCTGCACCGTTACCGCTGGACCCGAGTGGTCAACGAAGACCTGGTGGGGCACAACCTGCGAGGTACGATCAACATGGTGGTGCCGGGGGCGATCACTGCCTTGGCGTTGGTGGCAGTGCTGTCCTTGTTGTTGCAGGTGCCCTATGTGGCCCAACTCCAAGGGCCGCAGGTACTCAATGCGTTGGAATCGCCCTACGGCAGCGGCCTGTTTGTGACATTGATGAATTCGCTGCTGTGGTTTTTCGGGATCCACGGTGTGTACGCCATGCAACCGTTGTTCGATGTGCTGGACCAGGCCGTAGTGCTGAATAGCACGGCGTCGGCAGCGGGCGAGCCCATCAAGTATGTGTTGAACAGCGGCCTGTTGGGCAGCTTTGCGTTTATCGGTGGTTCTGGCGGTGCATTGTGCCTGTTGCTGGCGATCCTGCTGTTCTCCAAGAGCCAGTCCATGCGCCTGTTGGCGGTGGCGAGTGTGCCGCTCTCACTGTTCAACGTCAGTGAAGTGCTGCTGTTCGGTTTACCGATCATTCTCAACCCGCGCTTGTTCATACCGTTTCTGATCGTACCGGCGTTGAACGCCACGGTGGCGTTAACCGTGGTGCAGATGGGCTGGGTGTCGCCGGCAGTGGTCAGCGTACCGTTCACGGCGCCTGTGCTGCTCAACGCCTATCTCAGCACCCACGGCGACCTGGCGGCGGTGGCGCTGCAACTGGCACTGCTGGCCCTGGGCACGCTGGTGTATGCGCCGTATGTGCACGCGATTCATCGCCAGGCCACTGAGGGCGGCACGGTCTACCTCAAGTCCCTGGACATGACCTTCCGTGGCCTTGAGGAAAAGGGCCGGTTGCGCGAGTTGGACCCGGTGCTCGCTTCGCACAAGACTTTGGCGCGCCAGGCCACTGAGCTGAGCCGCATCCAGCAGATCAGCGACTACGAGTTCTACCTCGAATTCCAGCCGCAGGTCTCGACTCGCACCGGCCTATGCACCGGCTGTGAGGCGCTGATGCGAGCTCGTGATGCCCAGGGCACGGTGCATTCGCCGTGGGAGTTCCTGCAATGGCTGGCCCAGGCACAGTTGATGCCGGACGTGGATGTGTGGGTGGCATCCCAGGCGGTTCGCCAATACCAGAAGTGGCAAAAACTTGGCTTTGCCTTGCCGATGACCATCAATATTTCCAGCGCGACCCTGACCGACGCTGCCTATGGCGAGCGCCTTGTGGAGATTCTGGCCCAGGCCCACGGGCAGGTATCGGTGGAAATCACCGAGGACGCGCTGGTCAGTGATATCCAGGCCACGCGCCAGACCATCCAGAAGCTGCAAGCCATGGGTGCCAAGGTTTACATCGATGACTTCGGCACCGGGTTTTCGGCCTTGAGTTACCTGCACCAGTTTCCGGTGGACTTCATCAAGATCGACCGCAGTTTCGTGGTGGCCCAGCATGATCCCAAGGGCGCTCAGGTCATGACCGGCATGTTGCGTTTTTGTGAGGCCCTGAACTTGGGTGTGGTGGTGGAAGGGGTAGAGACTGCCGAGCAGTTGGCCTTCCTGAACACCGGCGCCGAATTGATTATCCAAGGCTGGTATTTCAGCAAGGCGCTGCCGGGCGATCAGTTGGAAGGCTTTGTGCGAGCGCGTGCCGCGTTAGCCGAGGGCTAATAACCGCGCTGGGTCTGCTCGATTTCCTCGACCAGGCTGTCTATTCCAGCCAGACGAGCCCGGTTGTCATGGTCCCAGGGGTGAAAACCGGGTTTGAAGTAATGCAACCACGGCACCAGCATCCGTGGGAAAACCCCCTTGGGCCCATACAGAAACTTCAGCATGCGCCAGAAGCCTTTCAGGTGCCCCCCCGATTTGCGGTCGGCAATCAGCAGGCGCAGGTGGAAATCGAATACCACCAGCCAGAAGAGCAACGTGGTGGTCAGCATGGTCCCGGTGCGTAGCAAGTAACGCTTGGGGCCGGGCTTGATCACGCGGTTCCACACGTCGAAGGCTACGGCCTTGTGTTCGGTTTCCTCCAGGGCGTGCCAGTACCACATCTGCTGGTAGCCTTTGAGTGAATGGCCGAAACGTGTCGGGTCGCTCAGGAGTATTTCCGCCAGCATTGCGGTGTAGTGTTCAAGCGCAATGGTCACCGCGAGGTTGAAGGACGGCGGCAGGTGTTTTTTCTGCAGGTCGAGGATGAATTTAAGCCGTCGGTCCAGGGTGTGTGCCGGCAATCCTGCCTCTTGCAGCAGGTTGTTGTAGGCCACGTGCTCACGGCTGTGCATGGCCTCCTGGCCGATAAAACCCTGGACCTCTTTCTTCAGTTCAAGGTCATCGATGTGCTGGCGGTAGTGGCGCACGCTGTCCATGAAAAACAGCTCGCCCTGGGGGAACAACAGCGACAAGGCGTTGAAAAAATGCGTGATGAACGGACCCTGTTCATGCCAGTCCTTGATGCGCTCGGCGGGCAGGTCAAAATGGATGTCACGGCGGATCGGTAACATAGTGCATGCTCCTGTTCAGAGACGGGGCTCGTCGTTGGTTTCAAACACCGGCGTGCGGGCTTTTGGGGCTATGCGCTGGCTGGCGAATACCACTAAGGCTTGATAGGCCGCCGGCAAGCACCGGGCGAGCAGGTCGAGGAAATACGCGTCACGGCCGATCAGCACACGACGCTTGTTTTTGCGCACGCCTTGCAGGATCACTTTGGCGGCTTGGTCAGCGTCAGTGATGAACAGCTTCTCGAAGTCGGCGCGGGCCTGCTGTTCGCTGTGGATCAGGAAACCCGTCATGTTCGCGTCGATACGGCTGCTGCGACAGATATCGGTACGAATGCCTCCTGGGTGTACGCAGGTGGCGGAGACGCCGCAGCGCTGCATATCCAGCTCTTGGCGCAGGGATTCGGTAAAGCCGCGCACGGCGAACTTGGTAGCGTTGTAGCCACTCATGCCGGGTTGGGCAAACAGGCCGAATACGCTGGACGTATTGACGATATGGCCGTCACCCGAGGCTTTCAGATACGGTAGGAACGCCTTGGTGCCGTGGACCACACCCCAGAAGTTGATGCCGACAATCCATTCCAGGTCGGCGTAGTCCACACCTTCCACCGTGCTCGACAGCGCCACCCCGGCATTGTTGAACACCAGGTTGACCTGGCCGTGTTCGGCAACGCAGCGCGCGGCCCAATCCAGCATGGCCTGGCGGTCGGAAACATCCAGCACCTGGGTGGTGATCAACACGGGGGCCAGGGTCGAGGTCTTGATCAACGCCTCGGTCTGTTCCAAGCCCTGGCTGTTTTTGTCCGCCAGCGCCAGGTGGCAGCCTTCCCGAGCCAGGGCCAGGGCGAGGGCGCGACCCATGCCGGATGCCGCGCCGGTAATGGCCGCTACGCGACCGTTGAATGACTTCATGACAGGCTGCCTTCTGCGGTGGAGTGGGGCGCCGGCACTGGACGGCTGGGCGTGTTGACCGGTAGCAGGTCGGCCACATAGTCCTTGAGCGCAAACTGCCGGGTGACCTGCTTGAAGCGCCAGGTGGAGCCGGGCCATAGGGTGGTGTTCTTGCCCGTGCGCGGGTCGAGGTACCAGCTTTGGCAACCGCCGGTGTTCCAGATAGTGCGCTTGAGCTTGTCTTGCAGCTGTTGGTTGTAGGCGCTTTCGACACTGGGTTTGACGTCGACAGTGGCGATGCGATGCCGCTGCATGTGCTGGAGTGCGTCGAGGATGTAGGTGACCTGGGCTTCGATCATCAGGATCATCGAGTTATGCCCCAGGCCGGTGTTGGGCCCGACGATCAGGAACAGGTTGGGATAGCCCGGCACGGTGGTGCCCTTGTAGGCGTGGGCGCCGTCTTGCCAGGTGTCCATCAGGTCCACGCCACCGCGCCCGATGATGCAATCGCGGGGCAGGGGATCGGTGGCCTGAAAGCCGGTGCCGAAGATCAGGCAATCGGCCGGGTGCTTGATGCCGTCAGCGGTGATCACACCGTCAGCTTCAATGCGCAGCACGTTGTTGGTGACCACCTCCACATTGCTGCGCGACAACGCCGGGTAGTAGTCATTGGAAATCAGCACGCGCTTGCAGCCGATGGTGTAGTCCGGGGTCAGGGTTTTGCGCAAGGAAGGGCGAGCCACTTGTTTATGCAGGTGACGCAGGGCGATTTTCTGCACCATCTTCATCAGCCGTGGGTGCAGGGCAAAGCCGACCACCCGGCCTTCCAGCGCCCAGTAAAAGGCGCCGCGCACCAGGCGCTGAGTGAAGGGCAGGTGCTTGAACAGCCAGCGTTCGAAGGGCGAAACCGCGCGGTCGGGCTTGGGCATGATCCACGGCGGGGTGCGTTGGAACAGGTCCAGGTGAGCCACCTGCGGCGCGATCTGCGGCACGAACTGAATGGCACTGGCGCCGGTGCCGATCACCGCCACGCGTTTGCCCTTCAAGGAATAATCGTGATCCCACTGTTGGGAGTGAAAGCGTTTGCCCTTGAAGCTGTCGAGCCCTGGAATATCCGGCAGCGCCGGGCGCGACAAGCCGCCCATACCCGATACCAGTACCCGCGCACTGACCTGACGGCCATCGCTGAAGCTCAACTGCCAGCGTTGCTGTTGGTCGTCGAACACCGCACGTTTTAGGCCCATGCCGAAGCGCAGGTAGGGCGCCAACCCAAAGCGCGTGGCGCATTGTTCCAGGTAAGCGCGGATCTCTGCCTGCGGCGCGAACTGTCGCGTCCAGTCCGGGTTGGGCGCAAAGGAAAACGAATACACATGGGACTGCACATCGCAGGCGCAACCTGGGTAGTGGTTGTCCCGCCACGTGCCGCCGAGGGTGTCGGCCTGTTCGGCAATAAAGAAGTCGGTGAACCCGGCCTCCTTGAGCTTGATCGCCATGCACAGGCCGGCAAAGCCTGAGCCGATGATGGCAATGTCGATTGAATCACTCTGGGCATTCATAAGCAGTCCTTCGTGGGCATCGGGTGTGCTCGCTTTCTTGTTTTGTCTTTTAGATAGAACACCATTGCAAAGAAAAATTGAATTACTTATTTTAAAAAAGATTTTAAATAATCTACCTGAAAATATCGCCTACGCTAGTCCCAGGTTCCTCATGTGCGATTTGTCCGACGGACAGGCACGAAGTTTAGGTCCAGGGTGTGGACGATGGCTGAGGCCTTGATCAATTCCGGTCGGGTCGCCAGCAGCAGGGATGCAGAGGACCGAGCTATGGCTGTTGAATGGGTTATCGCTGCGGCTGTGTTTATAGGCGTGAGCACTGCTTTGTGGGGGTTCAGTGCCTGGATGACGCGGCGTATCGAAGCTGCCGTTCCGAGCAACGGGCGCTATGTGGAAGTGAATGGCGAGCGCTTTCACTATTACGAGGAGGGCAAGGGCCCGCCGCTGTTGATGATTCACGGGCTGATGGGCAGCAGTCGCAACCTAACCTATGCCTTGTCCGGCCAGTTGCGCGAGCACTTTCGAGTGATCACGCTTGACCGTCCGGGGTCGGGCTATTCCACGCGCCATAAAGGCACCGCCGCAGACTTGCCGGCCCAGGCGCGGCAAGTGGCAGCCTTTATCGGCACGTTGGGCCTGGACAAACCGCTGGTGCTGGGGCATTCCCTCGGCGGCGCGATTTCACTGGCGCTGGCCCTGGACCATCCCCATGCCGTGGCTGGCCTGGTCTTGGTGGCACCCCTGACCCATCCCCAACCCACATTGCCCCTGGTGTTCTGGTCACTGGCGGTACGACCGGCCCTGCTGCGGCGTTGGGTTTCGCACACCCTGACCGTGCCAATGGGCCTGCTCACACGCCGCTCGGTGGTCAAGGGCGTGTTCGCTCCGGACACTGCCCCAGAGGATTTTGCTACCCGGGGCGGCGGGCTGCTGGGCATGCGGCCCGACAACTTCTATGCGGCGTCCAGCGAGATCGCGCTGGTCAACGATTACCTACCGGACATGGTCAAGCGCTACCCGCAACTGACGCTGCCGATCAGCCTGATTTATGGCGCGCGTGACAAGGTCCTGGACTTTCGCAAACACGGGCAGGCCCTGGCTGACAGGGTCCCCGGCCTGAAGCTGCAGGTGGTGGAAGGGCGCGGCCATATGTTGCCGATCACCGCCACGGCGCGGGTGGTCGAGGCGGTAATGCAATTGGCCAAGCGTGCCCGGCCGCCGGAAACCGCCGCGATCCTGCATCCGCCATTTGCCTTGGCAAACAAATAATCGTGACCTCCACTGCGCGGTGGACGGTCCGAAATGCTTGCCCTAGAGACCTGACCAAACGGCAGAAAAACAGACTGCCCAGTCATGCGGAAAAGGCCTCGAAAAAGTAGTTGACGACCTATCGATTCCGCGCTATTTCTTTAAAAAAATATTTCAATGTTTATTTTGAAATTATTTTTGAAATGCCTAAGAGCGAATAAAAATGAAAAAAACGCCTTTTATCGCATGGTTGATTTCTCGGAGCATTCAGCGCTCCCCGAACCTTTTTTCTGCCTCCCTGCCACGGAGGTTGCCATGAATCAGACTCTGGCAGCCCCAAGCGTATGGACCGACGGCAAGCGTCACCTGTGGTGGCTGGGCATCATGCCCCTGGCCACGCCATTGCTCTCCGGTGCCCTGGCCATTTCCACCGGTATCCAGCAACTTTGGTGGGTTGGCGTGCTGGTGATCTTCGGCCTGATCCCGCTGATCGACGGCTTGCTTGGTGAGGATGTGAGCAACCCGCCCGAATCCGCCGTCAGCCACCTCGAATCCCAAAGCTATTACCGCTGGATCGTCTACACGGGCGTGCTGTTCGTCATTTCATCGGTGGTGATCACCGGTTGGCTGGCCGCCGGCGGTATCGACTGGATCATCCGGGGCGGTTTGTTGCAAGCTGCCGCGAACCTGGAACCGTCCAACTGGTTGTCCCACGCCGCCAGCTACATCACTGCGCGCACTCAGCTGCATGGCGAAGCGAGCTGGTTCACCTACCTGGGCATGGCCATGTCGACAGGTGCCGCTACCGGCATCGCGATCAACACGGCCCACGAACTGGGACACAAGCCCAACGCGTTGGAAGTGTTCCTGGCCAAGGTCACCCTGGCCCCGACCTTCTACGGCCACTTCTACACCGAACACAACCGTGGCCATCACGTACGTGTGGCTACACCGGAAGATCCAGCCAGTTCGCGCCTGGGGGAGAGCTTCTGGGCCTTCCTGCCCCGCTCGGTATGGCTCAGTGCCCGTTCGGCGTGGAACCTGGAGCGCGAACGCCTGCGCAAGCTCGGCTTGCCCGCCTGGCATTGGCAGAACGGCGTACTCAGCGCATGGATGTACAGCGTGGTGCTGTGGGGTGCGATGATCGCGTGGTTGGGCGTGGCAGTGATCCCGTTCCTGATCATCCAAGGCATCTACGGCTTCTCGCTGCTGGAAGTGGTGAACTACGTCGAGCATTACGGGCTTAAACGCCAGAAGTTGCCCAATGGTCGTTATGAGCGTTGCTCACCACGGCATTCATGGAACAGCAACCGTATTGTCACCAATATCTTTCTGTTCCAATTGCAGCGGCACTCCGATCACCATGCCAACCCAACCCGTAGTTATCAGTCGTTGCGCCACTTTGATGAGTCGCCGCAACTTCCCTACGGCTATGCGAGCATGATTGTCTGGGCCTATGTGCCTTACTTGTGGCGCCGTCGCATGGACCATCGAGTGCTGAACCATTATGCCGGGGATATCACCCTGACCAATCTTCAACCTTCACAACGCTTGAAGTATCTGGAGAAATACAGCGGCAGTGCCAAGCCGTTCTGAGGTGAATTAAAACATGTGTTGTGCGCTCAGGATCTGTGCATCGCGCAGGTCTCTATCGCCCAGGATTCTCCAAATGAGTTGCAAAAAAACAGTGTTTGACCCGAACAAAAATAATTTAAAGGGAAGGACGTACACTATGCAATCACCTGCCAAGTTCACCACCCATATCGTATTGGCCGCGCTGGGCCTGATCGTCTATCACCAGGCTCAAGCTGCGCGCATTGAGCCTGCCGGCAGTGCGTTTACCGCCCAGGGCCCCATCAGTTTTTCCAAAGGTGCGCTGATCAGCGCCGACTGCACCATCAAGGTCGCCGGCAAAGTGGCGGCCGACGGCTCATCGGTGAATGTCGACAAAGTTGAATTCGATGGCGGCCTCAAATGCAGCCGAGTCGAAGCCATTAACCTGCCCTGGGTATTAGTTGCCAAAGACACCAAGAGTGGTTCTATGTCGAAAATCAGCGTGGATGTTCATGCCTTTGGTTTAGGCGGCAAGTGCGGGCCTTCTACCGCCGAGGGAACATGGGATAACGCCACCGGTAAGTTGGAAGCCGCGAACGTACCGATTGGCGAAGACTGCACGATCAAGACGGTGTCGATCAAGATGCCACCAAACTTCAAAGTGGTTGAATAAACATTAAATGTTGTTGCGGTAATTGAATTGAGATTTGGCTGGAAAGGGAAGTTCTGCAGTTTCACCGTGACCTCTCGATCATGGCCATTACCCCCTGGCGAATGACTCGCCATAACATGTGAGGAAAAACAATGAAAAGCTTGAAAACCCTCGTATCGTTGTCTGCTTTGGCTGTTTGCATGGGTGCTGCTTCCATGGCGAACGCTTATAGCATCGCTCCGGTTAACACCAGCTTCACCGCGCCAGGCACCATCTCGGTGAAATCGCCATCCTCCTTCCAAGCCACCGTTAATTGCGGTGCGACGTTCACCGGCAATGTTGATGCGACGGGCGTTGCAAAAATCACGGGCGTGGCGGTGACCGGTGGCGGGCTGTGCGCCCTGCCCAAGATCACTGGTTTGCCCTGGACTTTGACCGCCACTGGCCCGGCTGCCGGTTCTGTGACCAACGTCGGTTACACCATCGCCAGCTCGATTCTGTACCCGGCCTCCAATTGCGGCCCGTCCACCATTACCGTGGGCTACAGCGGCGGCGTGCTGTCGGCAGCCAACCAGACGCTGAGCGGCAGCTGCACCGTGGTGAGCCTGAGCGTGACACCAAGCCCTGCGCTGACCATCGTGCCTTGAGAGCCGCTTGAGCACACAGGGTTGATCACCCATTGAAAACTGGCGCCTGAACCAGGCGCCAGTTCATGAATAGCCAGGCAGCAAGACGAACCGGCGGGACCGGCTCAGATAACAATAAGGAGTGCCGCATGAATAATAAGAAACAACATGTGCAGGTTTTGCTGGGGCTGGCGCTGATAGGAGGGGCGATTGTGATCGCACCCGTGCAAGCCGGCGGTTTTTCAACGCCGACCTACGGCGCGCCAGGTTGGGGTCGGGCTTTTGCGGGCGGCTCGCTGTTCAAGAATGACCCGAGCTCGGCGTACAACAACCCGGCTGCCATGGCTTTTGTAGAGCATAACGTTGCGCAATTTACCGTCGACTATGCGCGTATCAAGATCAAGTACAAGGGCGATGCCTCTGATTATGCAGGTAACCCGATTTCCAGTACTCCGTTGGACGCAGGTGGGTTTCCCGACCTCGCGGCGACCACTGCTAACAACAACGACGGCGGGCAAGGCGGGTTTACGGCCTGGTTGCCAACCGGTTTCATGGTGATGCCCCTGGGGGATCGGTTCGCTTTCGGCCTGAGCCAGGTCGTTCCCCAAGGCATGCGCTCCACCTGGGATCAGGATTCGAAACTGCGCGACTTTGCCGTGGACACCAAGATCGAAACGGTGGGTTTGACGGGGTCCCTGTCGTTCAAGGTCAATGATCAATTCTCCATCGGTGGTGGCGTGATCGTGCAGCACAGCAAGGGCTTCGTAAGCCAGAACGTCGACTTGCTATCTGCCGCTGCCGTGTCGGATTCCGTCCTGGGCGGGGTCACGTTTCCATCGGATGTCGGTAGCGCATTGATGCGTGTCAAGGTCGACAATATCTCGGCTGGCTGGTTTACCGGCGTCGTGTGGAAACCCACGGACCGAGATACGTTGGGCTTGAACTACCACGCCAAGATCAAAAACAAAATGACCGGTAAATACAATATTTACGCCGATCAGTTTTCCTACAACCTCATGACCCAGCCGAGCCCTTTCGGCGGTAGCGGCACACTGGTTAATACGGCTTATCCCGGCCTTGAACTGGCGCCGGACGGTGCCCATGCCAGTGTCCAACTGGACATTCCTGCCACTGCGAGCCTGGATTGGGTGCACCAGTTCAACGACCGATTCACCCTGGGCGCCAGCGTGACCTGGACGCAGTGGTCGTCGTTTAAAGACCTTACGCTCAAGTCGGGAGGCGCGACGATCGTCTCCATCCCCTACAACTATAAAGACACCTGGATGTACTCGGTCGGCGGCGATTTCCGCGCCACCGATGAATTGACCCTGCGTGCCGGTGTGGCCATCGACCAGACACCCACCCGCAACTCCACCCGTGACCCACGGATCCCGGATGGGGACCGCACCTTTCTGTCGTTGGGCGCTGGGTACGATGTCAAAGCGGTCAAGGGTTTGAGTCTCGATGTTGCGTACTCCCACCAGTTCGTTCAGGAGGTCAAGCTGAAGACCCAGAACGTCGATCGCCTGGGTGGCGCCAGCCTCAACGGCAAAGCCGAGTCGTCGGGCGATGTCGTCAGCTTATCGGCAACCTACGCGTTCTGACGTTTGCGGAGGCCGATGGAAGAAGGCATCAAGCGCATCTTGCTGCCTTCAACCAGCGGTTCGTCCTCAATTCAGCGACAGCGAACTCTTCTCATATCAACATTCCTGCTGCCCCATGCCTCTCGCATCTTATCGCTAGCAACTTGTTGCAGTGTTGCTCCGAGCCCATCCTAATCCGACACGCAATTACCCTTCGTAGCGCTGCTCTGAGGAGCCGCCACAACTTCCCTACCGTGACGCAAGCCAAAGTATCTGGAGTGGGTTACGCAATCACGCTCTGAATAAAACGCTGATTTCCATCGCTCAGATTTTTCCTATTTCGGCGCATGCTTAGTTGTATGAAAGTTGCTATGTCCGAATAAAAATAATTTTGAGGGAAGAGTGCTAGCGATGCAATTACCTAAAGTATTCGTCCCTCTCTGCCTAGGTTCCCATGGGGCTGTTCACTTATTGCAAGGCCGTGCCCGCTTGGCAGCGCCTACTGCACTCTCACACACCATTACCGAATGAATTGATTCTAGCTATGTATAGATCATTGATTTGAAGTTTGGCCGGATCAAGGGGTTTCGCTATGTTGCTTTAACTTCTCGATCCTGGTCATTACCCCGGCGAATAACTCGCCTTTATATGTGAGGAATATAATGATGAACTTTAAAACCCTCGTGTCGTTGTCTGCCCTGGCTATTTGCATGGGGACCGCTTCCATGGCCAATGCGTACAGCATTACCCCGGTAAACACCAACTTCACTGCACCCGGCACGATCTCGGTGAAATCCCCGTCTTCCTACCAAGCTGCTGTTAACTGCGGGGCCACCTTTACCGGCAATGTCGACGCCGCCGGCGTTGCAAAAATTACCGCTGTAGCCATCACCGGTGGTGGTCTGTGCAGCCTGCCCAAGATTACCGGCTTGCCTTGGACATTGACGGCGACGGGGGCCACGGCGGGTTCTGTGACAAATGTCGGGTACACCATCGCGGGTTCTATTCTGTACCCGGTCTCCAATTGCGGTGCTTCCACTATCACAGGCAACTACAGCGGCGGTGTGTTGACGGCGACCAATCAACCGCTGGCCGGCAACTGCACGGTAGTGAGCCTGAGTGTCAAGCCAACGCCAGCGTTCACCGTTGTGCCTTGAGGGTGGCTTGAGCACACAGGGCTGATTGCCCGTTAAAAGACAGGCGCCTTTCACCAGGCGTCTGTTGGTTTAGCTATATGAGATGGCATTAGGAATACCGTATGAATGACAAGACACGACCGGTACAGGTTCTCCTGGGGTTGGCGTTTATGGGCGGGCTGATGATTGCCGCACCTGTGCACGCCGGTGGTTTCTCCACCCCGACTTATGGTGCGCCTGGCTGGGGCAGGGCATTTGCCGGTGGTTCGCTGTTCAAGAACGATCCGAGCGCTGCGTACAACAACCCAGCTGCCATGGCGTTCATAGACCGTAACGTTGCGCAGTTCACGGTCGACTACGCACGCATCAAGATCAAATACACAGGCGCGGCCTCTGAGTACGCAGGCAACCCAATTTCCAGTACCCCGCTGGATGACAGCGGTTTCCCTGATCCCACAGCGACTACCGTGAACAACAACGACGGTGGCCAAGGAGGTTTTTCCGCTTGGCTACCGACGGGTTTCATGGTGATGCCGCTTGGTGACCAATTTGCCTTCGGGCTGAGCCAGGTTGTACCCCAAGGCATGCGATCCACCTGGGATGAAGACTCGAAACTGCGCGGTTTTGCAGTGGATACCAAAATCGAAACCGTGGGTTTGACGGGGTCATTATCGTTCAAGGTCAACGACGAGTTTTCCATCGGTGGCGGCGTGATCGTTCAGCACAGCAAGGGCTTCGTCAGCCAGAACATCGACTTGCTGTCGGCAGCGGCGGTGTCCGATTCCATACTCGGCGGCACTCCTTTCCCATCGGACGTGGGCGGCGCGTTGATACGGGTCAAAGTCGACAATATTTCAGCAGGCTGGTTTACCGGCGTCGTCTGGAAACCTACGGAGAAAGACACCCTGGGTCTGAATTACCACGCCAGGATCAAGAACAAGATGACCGGCAAATACAACATTCATGCCGATCAGTTTTCCTACAACCTTATGACCCAACCGAGCCCATTTGGCGGCAGCGGTACGCTGGTGGGCACGGCTTATCCGGGACTTGAGCTGTTTCCGAACGGTGCGCATGCCAGTACCCAGCTGGATATCCCTGCCACCGCGGGCCTGGACTGGGTGCACAGGTTCAATGATCGATTCACCCTGGGGGCAAGCGTGGTTTGGACGCAGTGGTCGGCGTTCAAGGACCTGACGCTCAAGTCCGGTGACCTCACGATCGTCTCTATTCCCTACAACTACCAGAACACCTGGATGTACTCCCTGGGTGGAGACTTCCGTGCCACCGATGAACTGACCTTGCGTGCGGGCGTGGCCGTCGACCAGACGCCTACCCGTAACTCGACCCGTGACCCGCGGATCCCGGATGGTGATCGCACCTTTCTGTCCGTTGGCGCCGGGTACGACGTAAAGGCAATCGAGGGCCTGACGCTTGATATTGCCTATTCCCATCAGTTCGCTGAGCAGGTGAAGTTGAGGACCCAAAACGTAGACCGGCTGGGCGGCGCGAGTCTCAATGGCAAGGTCAAGGCGTCCGGCGATGTCATCAGCCTGTCGGCGACCTACACGTTCTGATGTTTCGCTGGGTGATCCGCTCAGCGTGTTGATGGACCAGGCGGCCCGCTCGGCCGTCATTTTTTTGCCCTAGCGTTAAATAATTATTTCAAAACAAAATTTGAATATAGTTTTCGAATTTTGTAGTGTGGCGTTACGCCGCAGGTCATCCGACCCGGCGCACGTAGGCCGTACCCTGAATCAAGTAGAGGTATCTCCATGGTTATCTGGTTACTGGTGGGTTTCGCAGCAGCGATTGCCCTGGCATATCGACAAGCTGCCGCCACCCTGTGGTTGGGTGCCGGCCTGGTCTGGCTGGCGGCGGGTTACCTGTTCAACGTGGTTGCCGGATTCGGTACCACCGTCGCGGCCGTGCTGGTGGTGTTGCCCGCGTTGCTGATGACGATCAAGCCCCTGCGCCGCACCTTGCTTACCAGCAAGGCCCTAGGCCTGTTTCGTACGATCATGCCGGCGATGTCCGACACCGAGCGCGCCGCCATCGAGTCTGGCACTGTGTGGTGGGACGCCGAGTTGTTCAGCGGCAAGCCCAACTGGCAGCGCCTGTTGCAAGCTGCTCCAGCCAGTCTGAGCGCCGAAGAACAAGCCTTTCTCGACAACGAAGTGGAAACCCTGTGCGACATCGCCAATGACTGGGAAACCACCCAGGTGTGGCAGGACATGTCACCCGAAGGCTGGCAGTACACCAAGGATGCCGGGTTTCTCGGCATGATCATTCCCAAGCAATACGGCGGCAAAGGGTTCTCCCACTACGCGCACTCGCAAGTGGTGATGAAGTTGTCGACGCGCTGTTCGGCGGCGGCGATTTCGGTGATGGTGCCCAATTCCCTCGGTCCGGCGGAGCTGCTGTTGCATTACGGCACCGATGCCCAACGCAATTACTACCTGCCGCGTCTGGCGCGGGGCGAAGACATTCCGTGCTTCGCGCTGACCAGCCCCTATGCCGGCTCTGATGCGGGGGCGATTCCCGACCTGGGCATCGTCTGCAAAGGCACCCATGAAGGCGAGGAAGTGCTCGGTTTTCGTGTGACCTGGGACAAGCGCTACATCACCCTCGGCCCGATTGCCACGGTGTTGGGCCTGGCATTCCGCGCTGAAGACCCGGACGGCTTGCTCGGTGCTCCCGGCTCACTCGGCATCACCTGTGCACTGATTCCAACGTCCCATCCCGGCGTGAACAGCGGTCGCCGTCATTGGCCATTGAATGCTGTGTTCCAGAACGGTCCTACCACCGGTAAGGATGTCTTCATCCCACTGGAATGGGTGATCGGTGGCCGCGAGCAAGTCGGCAATGGCTGGCGCATGTTGATGGAATGCCTGGCAGCGGGGCGGGCGATTTCCTTGCCGTCGGCCAACGTCGGCCTGGGCAAGGTCGCGGTGCGCGGCACCACGGCCTACGCTGCCATGCGTAAACAGTTCGGCTTGCCGATCGGAAAATTCGAAGGCGTGCAGGCGCCACTGGCACGCATGGCCGGGCACCTGTATGCCTGCGATGCGGTGCGTAAAGTCTCGGTAGCGTCCCTGGATGCGGGTGAGAAACCTTCGGTGATCTCGGCCATCGCCAAGTACCACGTCACCGAGCGCGCGCGCATCATCGTCAATGACGGCATGGACATCGTTGCTGGCAAGGGCATCTGCATGGGGCCGAATAACTTCCTGGCGCGTGCCTATCAGCAAAGCCCCATCGCCATTACCGTGGAAGGCGCGAACATCATGACGCGCTGCCTGATCATCTATGGCCAGGGGCTGATTCGTTGCCATCCCTATGTGTTCCGCGAGATGGAAGCAGCGAGCAACCCGGACCGGCGCAAGGCGCTGGAAGACTTCGACAGCGCGATGTTCGGCCATGTGAGCTTTGTGCTGGCTAACACCGTACGCGCGGCAGTGCATTCTCTGACAGCGGGGCGGCTGATATCCGTACCGGCCAAGACCGACCCCGCGTTGGCGTCCTACTATCGCCAGGCCAATCGTCTGTCGGTGGTGCTGGCGTTGATTTCGGACGTTTCCATGGGCGTACTGGGCGGTGCCCTCAAGCGTAAGGAAAGTATCACCGGGCGCCTGGGGGATATTCTGTCGCAGCTGTACATTTTGTCCTGCGTGCTCAAGCGCTTCGAGGATGACGGCCGGCCCCAGGCGGACCTGCCGTTGGTGCACTGGTCGGCCCAGGATGCATTGCTGCGGGCTCATGAAGCGCTGGCCGAGGTACTCGATAACTACCCGTCAAAAGCGGCGGCGGCCGTGGTGCGGGCGTTGACGTTCCCGTTCGGTATCCCGTTGCGCAAACCTTCGGACCGTCTGCTGGCCCAGGTGGCGGATGTGGTGCAGACACCAGGCGAAACCCGCGACCGCTTGCTGGCCAATTCCTACATCCCACGTCCGGAAATCGACAAATTGGCCTACGGCGAACTGGGCTTCCGCCTGTTGCCGCAGGTGGAGCTGATCGACGCCCGACTCAAGCCCGCCGTCAAGCAGGGCTTGATCGAACCGATGCCGATCTCAGCCACGGCCTTCACCGTCTGGCGCGTCAAGGCGCGGGCGCTGGACCTGATCAGCGACGACGAAGACACCTTGCTCGGTCGCTATGTGGAATACGCCGACCACGGCATCCAAGTGGATGACTTCCCGCAGGACTTCGGGTTGCTGGAGGCGTTGCAGCGGCGCAAGCAAGCGCTGGAGCCTATGCCAAAGCGCCGAACCGCCCAAGGTGAAAGTACCTCGGTGAATTAGGAGAAACACGATCCAAATGTGGGAGCGGGCTTGCTCGCGAATGCGGTGGATCAGTCGCTGCATCGGGTGACTGAAACGGCGCATTCGCGAGCAAGCCCGCTCCCACACTGATCGGGTTTACAGCCAAGACAGCGTTGTGAGTAGAACTACCTATGAGTGACAGCTACCTTTCTTTCGTCAATTCCCCTTGGGGCCGTCGCCTGGCCCAGGCCGTTGGTCTGCCGCAACCCTTGGCGCTGCAACGTCATCGCAGCGGCCAGCAAGGCCTGGCCAACCCGGTGATCCTCGCCGGGGCAGGGCGCCTGGCCTTTGAGGTGCAGCGGATTTTCGCGGCCACCGACACCGTCACCGCCACCCCGGCCTCGCTCAAGGCGCCGTCCACGGTGAACGTGCAGGGCGCGGTGTTTGACGCCAGCGCCGTGGCCGACCTGCAGCAACTGGATGAGCTGTATGTGTTCTTCCATGCCAACGCCAAGCGCCTCGGTCAGCACGGCCGCGTGGTGGTACTCGGTACCGCGCCGGAACACTGCCAGGACTTGCCCCAAGCCATCGCCCAACGCGCCCTTGAAGGGTTGGTGCGTTCGCTGGCCAAGGAGTTGCGCCGGGCGATCACCGTGCAACTGATCTACGTGGCGCCGGGCGCCGAAGACGCACTGGACAGCAGCCTGCGGTTCTTCCTGTCGCGCCGGTCGGCGTATGTATCGGGGCAGGTGGTGCGCCTGGAAAAACCGGTGGACGGCCAGGTTCCCGTCAACTGGGACAAACCCTTCGCCGGCCGCCGCGCGCTGGTCACCGGCGCTTCCCGTGGCATCGGTTTGGCGATTGCCCAAGTGTTGGCGCGCGACGGTGCCCATGTGGTGTGCGTGGATGTACCGCAGGCCCAGGCGTCGCTGCAACACGCGGCGGAGAGTGTCGGCGGTTCGGCGCTGCCCCTGGATATCACTGCAGCGGATGCCGGCGCACTGCTGCAGGCCCATGTCAGTCAATACGGCGCTTTTGACGTGGTGGTGCACAACGCCGGGATCACCCGCGACAAAACCATCGCCAAAATGACCGAGACGGCGTGGCGCAGCGTGCTGGCGGTCAACCTTGAGGCGCCCCTGCAACTCAGCGACGCGTTATTGCAAAACCAAGGGTTGAACCCCGGTGGGCGCATCGTGTGCGTGTCGTCGATTTCCGGCATCGCTGGCAACCTCGGGCAAAGCAATTACGCCACCTCCAAGGCCGGTGTGATCGGCCTGGTCCAGGGCCTGGCACCGCGTGCGGCGGCGCAGCACGTCACTGTGAATGCGGTGGCGCCGGGGTTTATCGAAACCCAAATGACCGCGAAGATCCCGCTGATGATTCGCGAAGCGGGGCGGCGCATGAATTCGCTGTCCCAAGGCGGGCAGCCGATCGATGTGGCCGAGACCATTGCCTGGCTGGCGCACCCAGCGTCTGGCGGGGTCAACGGCCAAGTCGTACGCGTGTGCGGCCAAAGCCTGCTGGGAGCCTGAGCCATGGACTACGTGACACAGATTATCGACCCACCGCCATCACGCACCCGCTTGCTGCTGGACGGCGTGCGGGCCTTGCGCAAGCCAGCGCTCGACGGTGCGCCTGTATTGCCCAAGGAACGCCTGGTGCGCTCGGCAGTGGAGTTATCCGCCGCTGGCATTGCCGCGTATGGCCGTGCCTGTGGTTTTCGCCGCGAGCAAGGCGTGCCGCTGTCTTATCCCCATGTGTTGGCGTTCCCGCTGCACCTGATGCTGTTGACCCGCCCGAGTTTCCCGTACCCGGCCAGCGGCATGGTGCACCTGGCGAATCGTATTCGTCAGCACCAACGCCTGCACGAAGGCCAGGCCTTGCGCCTGGAAGTGTATTGCGAGCGCTGGGTCGCGCATCCCAAGGGGCAGGCGTTGAGCATCGCGACCCGTGCCTACAGTGCTGGCACCCTGGTATGGGAGAGCGACAGCCTGTACCTGCGCCGGGATGTCAACGACCCGGTCGGCGAGCCCTGGGACGACGCGTTGCCGTTGCAGGAAGAAGGGTTGTTGCGCACTCAACGTTGGGTGCTGCCCGCCGACCTGGGCCGGCGCTTTGCCAAGGTCTCGGGGGATTTCAACCCGATCCACACGTCGGTGATCGGCGCGAAAATCTTCGGCTTTCGCCGTGCCATCGCCCACGGCATGTGGACCTTGGGCCGCGCCCTTGCCGCGCAGCAACCGCCCGGTGGGCTGGACCAGGCCGAGGCGCATTGCGATTTCAAGCTGCCGATCTTCCTGCCCGGCCAGGTCGCGCTGTGGAACCGTCCGGCAGCGGGCCCTTGCCGTGAGTTTGAAGTCCGCAATTTCGCAGGTGACAAGCCTCACATGCGTGGACTGTTCGTCTGGAAAGAGAGCCTTAAATGACTGATTACAGCTTCAACCGAGCTCCGGTTCGCCGCGTCGCGATTATCGGCGGTAACCGCCTCCCTTTTGCGCGCTCCAACACGGTGTACGCCCACGACAGCAACCAGGATCTGCTGGTCGCCGCCTTGCAGGGGCTGGTCGACCGCTACAACCTGCACGGCCAACGCCTGGGTGAGTTTGCCGCCGGGGCGGTGATCAAGCATTCGCGGGATTTCAACCTGGCGCGTGAGTCGCTGCTGTCCACCACCTTGTCCCCGGACACCCCAGCCTACGACGTGCAGCAAGCCTGTGGCACCGGCCTGGAAGCCGCATTGCTGGTGGCGAACAAGATCGCACTGGGCCAGATCGAGGTGGGCATTGCCGGGGGTTCCGACACCACCTCCGACGCCCCCATCGGCATCAACGAATCCCTGCGCCACACCTTGCTCGCGGCCAACCGCGCCAAGGGCATGGGCGACAAGCTGAAAGCGCTGCTCAAGGTTCGGCCGTCGATGTTTTTCAAGCCCTTGCTGCCCCGCAATGGTGAGCCACGCACCGGCCTGTCCATGGGCGAACACTGCGAGGAAATGGCCAAGCGCTGGCAGATCAAGCGCCTGGCCCAGGATGAGCTGACACTCACCAGCCATCAGCGCCTGGATGCCGCTTACAAACGTGGCTTCTTCGACGACCTGATCAGCCCCCATCGCGGCCTGGCCCGGGACAATAACCTACGCGCTGACGCCAGCCTGGAGAAACTCGCCGGGCTGTCACCCGCTTACGACCGCCAGAACGGCACGCTCACCGCAGGCAACTCCACGCCGCTGACCGATGGCGCTTCGGTGGTGTTGCTGGCCAGCGAAGAATGGGCAGCCGAGCACGGCTGGCCAGTGCTGGCTTACCTGCGGACCGGCGAAACGGCAGCCGTGAACTTTGTCGACGGCACCGAAGGCCTGCTGATGGCCCCGGCCTACGCGGTGCCACGCATGCTCAAACGTGAAGGCCTGAGCTTTAATGACTTCGACTTTTTCGAGATCCACGAGGCCTTTGCCGCCCAGGTGCTGTGCACGCTCAAGGCCTGGGAAGACGCCGATTATTGCCGCGAGCGTCTAGGCTTGGACGCGCCGCTGGGCCCCATTGACCGGGCGAAAATGAACGTCAACGGTGGCTCGCTGGGCTGCGGTCACCCGTTCGCCGCCACCGGAGGCCGGCAATTGGCAGCGCTAGCCAAGATCATCCATGAGAACGGCGGCGGGCGCGGCCTGATTTCCATCTGTGCGGCAGGCGGACTGGGCATTACCGCCATCGTCGAAAAGTAGCTCTATCAAAAACAACAACAAGGAGACTGCCATGAACGCTGTAAGCCTGGAACAAACCGAACGGATCTGGCTTGACGCTTACCTGCCTGGCGTCCCGGCGGATATCGATGCCGCGATTGAAGATTACCCATCGTTGCGCGAGGTGTTCCTCGAACACTTGGAGAAATTCCACGAGCGTGTGGCGTATGTGAGCATCGGCACCGAAATGACTTACGCCGACTGGCAGGTGCAAGGCATTGCGTTCGCCGCCTGGTTGCAGGGCCAGGGTGTGCAAAAGGGCGACCGCGTGGCGTTGATGATGCCCAACTGCTTGCAGTACCCGATCTGCCTGCTGGGTACGATCCTGGCCGGCGCGGTGGTGGTCAACGTCAACCCGCTGTACACCTCCCATGAACTCAAGCATTTGCTCAAGGACAGCGGCGCGCAGACCGTGGTGATCTTCGAAAACTTCGCGCATACCCTGGAAAAAGTCATTGCCGGCAGCAGCGTCAAGCGCGTGGTCATCGCGGCCATCGGCGACTTGCTCGGCACCTTCAAGGGCGCGGCGATGAACTTTATCCTGCGTAGCGTGCAAAAGCAGGTGCCGGCGTTCAATCTGCGCGGCTCGGTGCGGTTCAATCAGGCCTTGAAACAGGGGCGCGGGCTCAATCATTTTCCGGTGGAAATGCACCTCGACGACCTGGCTTTCCTGCAATACACCGGCGGCACCACCGGCGACGCTAAAGGCGTGATGCTCAGCCATCGCAACATCATCGCCAATCTGCTGCAGGCCAAGGCCTGGGTCGGTGACCAACTGGACCAGCAAAAGCAGGAAACCAACGTCACCTTGCTGCCGCTTTACCACATTTTTTCGCTGACGGTGAACTGCCTGATGTTCATGTGCCTGGGCGGGCGCAATATCTTGATTGCCAACCCGCGGGACGTGAAGCGGGTGCAGATGATCCTGCGCAAGGAGCGCTTCAACGGCATTGCCGGGGTCAACACGTTGTTTAATGGCTTGCTGGAAAACAAGGCGTTTTGCGCGCGGGACTTTTCCGACTTGCGCATGGTGATCGCGGGCGGCATGGCCACCCACACCGCCGTGGCCAAGCGTTGGAAGGAAGTCACCGGGCTGCCGATCATCGAAGGCTATGGCCTCACCGAGTGTTCGCCGGTGGTGAGCATCAGCCCGATCAATATTGCGCGCATGCGCGAGATGGAATTCACCGGCAGCATCGGCGTGCCATTGCCGTCGACCTGGGTGCGGTTTATCCGTGAAGACGGCGAGCTGGCCGAGATTGGCGAGCAGGGCGAACTACAGGTGCGCGGGCCGCAGGTGATGCAGGGCTACTGGAAACGCCCGGAAGCCACCGCCGAGGTGCTGGATGCCGAGGGGTGGCTGTCGACCGGCGATATCGGTGTGATGGACGAGCGTGGCTATATCCGTCTGGTGGATCGCAAGAAAGACATGATCCTGGTCTCGGGCTTCAACGTGTACCCCAATGAAATCGAAGACGTGGTGGCGTTGCACCCAGGGGTGGCGGAAGTGGCGGCGATTGGGGTGGAAGATGGCGTGACGGGGGAAAAGGTCAAGATCATCGTAGTGCGCAAGGACCCGAACCTGACGCAGGAGCAGATCCTGGTGCATTGCCGGGAGTATCTGACGGGGTACAAGGTGCCCAGGTATGTGGAGTTTCGGACCACCGAGTTGCCCAAGACCACCGTGGGAAAAGTCCTGCGCCGCGCCTTGCGCTGATTCGAAGGTTTAGGTGATCCAAATGTGAGCTGGCTTGCCTGCGATAGCGGTGTACCCGTTACACCGCCATCGCAGGCAAGCCAGCTCCCACAAAGTTCTGTGGTGGATTTTAGAGTGAGTTCACGGCTACCCAGCGTTCTTCCTTGGCCGCCAGGCGAATCGCCGTCGCCAAGCGCTCGACCTCCCATGCCGCCTCAAAGTCAGTGCCCTGCGCACCCTGGCCAGCCACAGCCAGAATCAACTCCTGCACCTCCAGCGTCTTCAACTCGTTGTACCCCAACTGGTGCCCCGCAGCCGGGCTGAACGCCGCATAGCCGGGCAGGGCGGGACCGGCCAACAGACGCTGGAAACCCTCCTGGCCGACACGGCATACGCGCAGTTCATTCAAGCGCTCCTGATCGAACGCCAGCGTGCCTTTCGTCCCGCTGATCTCGAAGCTCAGGTGATTCTTGTACCCATGCTTGAGCCAACTGCTGCTGACCGTGCCGCGCGCGCCGTTGGCGAACCGCAGCAGGGCATGCACCTGGTCATCCACGGCGATGGATTTCAAGTCGGTGCTGTCTTTGACGGCAGGGCGCCGGGCGTGGACGGTCTGGGTATCGGCGCACACGCTGACGACATCCCCCACCAGATAGCGCGCCATCGACAGCAGATGGCTGCCCAAGTCCGCCAGCGCGCCGCCGGCATGTTCCACTTCGCAGCGCCACGACCAAGGGGACGTCGGGTCGGCCATAAAGTCTTCGCTGAATTCACCCTGGAAGCTGATGATTTCGCCCAGCTCGCCATTGGCAATCATCTGCCGGGCCAAGGTGATCATCGGGTTGTGCTGATAGTTGTAGCCGACCCGCGTGACCACGCCAGCCGCACGGGCGGCGCGGCGCATGGCGTCGGCCTGCTCCAGGCTGACCGCCAGGGGTTTTTCGCAGTAAACCGCCTTGCCTGCCGCGATGGCGGCCATGGCCATGGGGTAGTGCAAATGGTTGGGGGTGGTGATGGCCACTACATCGACCCTGGAATCATTGATCAGCGTCTGCCAGTCGCCGTGGGCCTCGGCAAATCCCCACGCCGTGGCGCAGCGCTGTGCGCGTTCGGTATCGGCGTCGGCCAGTGCAGCCAGTTTGAGGGTAACTGGCAATTCGAATACCGCGCGGGCGTTATTGAATGCCAGGGCATGGGCGCGGCCCATGAAGCCTGTGCCGATCAAGCCGATTCCGAGTTCGCGCATTGCCGTGGTCCTTTGCATTATTGTTTTGAGAGGGGGTATTAATGGAATAAAAATTCTCTAAATTCAATAGATGGAATAAAAATTCATTAGGCTGCCGAAGATCACCCCAGCGAATGCAGCTATATTCAGGCCATGGGGAAACGGCGTCAGTTAACAAAAGATAACGTAGCGCCGATTGTCAGACGATTCGAAAGCCCGATAGGATGGCCCCTGCTTCCTCCAGGCGCTCTAGATTGCAGGTTTCAAGGCCCCGGAAGGCAGGCGATAACAATAATAAATGGGAGAAAGGTCTATGAGTGAGCCTGTCATGGGTTGGGTTGTTTGCCGCCCACGCGCCGCACGCAAGGTTGCGTTGTTGGCCACAGCGCTCTCGTTGCTGGTCGGTGGTGTGTTGTCCACGTCCGCACTGGCAGCCAGCGATACCACCGCAACACCTGCGTTTGCGATTGAATCCCCCAAGGCCGCCAAAGGCCTGATGATCGACGTGGTCCATGCCGGCAAGCGCCTGGTGGCCGTCGGTGATCGCGGGCATATCCTCTATTCCGACGACCAGGGCAGCACCTGGACCCAAGCCAAAGTCCCCACCCGGCAACTGCTCACGGCGGTGTTTTTTGTCGATGAAAAGCAGGGCTGGGCGGTGGGCCATGATGCGCAAATTCTCGCCAGTTCCGATGGCGGTGCCACCTGGACTCAGCAATACCAAGACCTCAAGCGCGAAGCCCCGTTGCTCGACGTGTGGTTCAACGACGCCAGCCACGGCCTGGCCGTCGGCGCCTACGGTGCGTTGATCGAAACCACTGACGGCGGCAAAACCTGGAACGACGTCAGTGACCGCCTGGACAACGAAGACCAGTTCCACCTCAACGCCATCGCCCATATCAAGGACGCCGGCCTATTCATCGTTGGTGAGCAAGGCAGCATGTTCCGCTCCAGCGACGACGGCCAGACCTGGGAAAAACTCGAAGGCCCTTATGAGGGCTCGCTGTTTGGCGTAATCAGCACCGCCCAGCCGCAGACCCTGCTGGCTTATGGCTTGCGCGGCAACCTTTACCGCTCCACGGATTTCGGCAGCACCTGGGAACAAGTTGAGCTGAACGCGGCGCGGGGAGCGCTGGAGTTTGGTTTGTCGGGCGCGACTTTGCTGGATGACGGTTCCATCGTTGTCGTCGGCAACGGTGGCAGCGTGGTGGTCAGTCATGACGATGGGGCGACCTTCAGCGTGTTCAATCGTCCGGACCGTATTTCGCTGTCGGCCGTCACGGCGGCAGGCAACGGCAACTTGATTCTGGCCGGGCAGGGTGGCGTTCGTGTTGCCATGCCCACCGGCGCTGAACCGACAAAACAATAAGAAGGCGGGCAAAGAATGAGCAGTCATCACAACGATAAAGCGACCTTTCTTGAGCGCCTGATCTTCAACAACCGCCCGGCAGTGATCGTCATCTGCCTGCTGGTGAGTATTTTCCTGTTCTGGCAGGCGACGTTGATTCGCCCGTCCACCAGCTTTGAAAAGATGATCCCCCTCAAGCATCCCTTCATCGAGAAGATGATGGAGCACCGCAACGACCTGGCCAACCTGGGCAACACGGTGCGCATTTCGGTGGAGGCCAAGGACGGGGACATCTTTACAAAGGAGTACATGGAGACCCTGCGCCAGATCAACGACGAAGTGTTCTACATCTCCGGCGTCGACCGTTCGGGCCTCAAGTCGCTGTGGAGCCCCAGCGTACGCTGGACCGAAGTGACCGAAGAAGGCTTTGCCGGTGGTGAAGTGATTCCGCAGAGCTACAACGGCTCGCCGCAAAGCCTTGATCAACTGCGCAACAACGTGCTCAAGTCCGGCCAGGTCGGGCGCCTGGTAGCCAACGATTTCAAATCAAGCATTGTCGATATCCCGCTGCTGGAGTCTTACCCGGATCCGCAGGACCAAGGCAAGTTGCTGGCCCTTGACTACCGCAAGTTCTCCCATGAACTCGAAGACAAGATTCGCGACAAGTTCGAAGCGCAGAACCCTAACGTCAAGATCCACATCGTCGGTTTCGCCAAGAAGGTCGGTGACCTGATCGATGGCCTGGTGATGGTGGTGCTGTTCTTTGGCATCGCGTTCGTTATCACGCTGATTCTGCTGCTGTGGTTCACCAACTGCCTGCGCAGCACCGTTGCGGTGTTGAGCACGACATTGGTGGCGGTGGTCTGGCAGCTCGGGTTGATGCACTTTTTCGGTTTCGGCCTTGATCCGTATTCGATGCTGGTGCCGTTCCTGATCTTCGCCATTGGTATTTCCCACGGTGTGCAGAAGATCAACGGTATCGCCCTGCAATCCAGTGAAGCGGACAACGCGCTGACCGCCGCCCGCCGTACCTTCCGGCAACTGTTTCTGCCAGGGATGATCGCGATCCTCGCCGACGCGGTGGGCTTCATCACGCTGCTGATCATCGACATTGGCGTGATCCGTGAACTGGCCATCGGCGCGTCCATCGGCGTGGCGGTGATCGTGTTCACCAACCTGATCCTGCTGCCGGTGGCGATTTCCTATGCTGGCATCAGCCAGCGCGCCATCGCCAGGAGCAAAAAGGACGCGCACCGCGACCACCCGTTCTGGCGCCTGCTGTCGAAATTCGCCAGCGCCAAAGTGGCGCCGGTCTCGATCCTGCTCGCGCTGGTCGCCTTCGGCGGCGGCCTCTGGTACAGCCAGAACCTGAAGATCGGTGACCTGGACCAAGGCGCGCCGGAACTGCGCCCGGACTCGCGCTACAACAAAGACAACAATTTCATCATCAGCAACTACTCCACCAGTTCCGACGTATTGGTGGTGATGGTCAAGACCAAGGCCGAAGGCTGCTCGCGCTATGAAGCCATGGCGCCCATCGACCAGTTGATGTGGAAGATGCAGAACACCGAGGGCGTGCAGTCGGCGATCTCGCTGGTGACCGTGTCCAAGCAGATGATCAAGGGCATGAACGAGGGCAACCTGAAATGGGAAACCCTGTCGCGCAACCCGGATGTGCTGAACAACTCCATCGCCCGTGCCGATGGCCTGTACAACAACAACTGCTCCCTGGCGCCCGTGCTGGTGTTCCTCAACGACCACAAGGCCGAAACCCTCGACCGCGCGGTGCATGCGGTGCAGGACTTCGCCAAGGAAAACAACAAGGATGGCCTGGAATTCATTCTCGCGGCGGGTAATGCCGGGATCGAGGCAGCGACTAACGAGGTGATCAAGGAATCGGAGCTGACCATCTTGATCCTGGTGTACCTGTGCGTGGCGACCATGTGCATGATCACCTTCCGCTCCTGGGCGGCGACCCTGTGCATCGTGCTGCCGCTGGTGCTGACCTCGGTGCTCGGCAACGCGCTGATGGCGTTCATGGGTATCGGCGTCAAGGTCGCGACCTTGCCGGTAGTGGCCTTGGGCGTGGGGATTGGCGTGGACTACGGCATCTACATCTACAGCCGCCTGGAAAGCTTCCTGCGTGCCGGCCTGCCGCTGCAAGAGGCGTACTACCAGACGCTCAAGTCCACCGGTAAAGCCGTACTGTTCACCGGTTTGTGCCTGGCGATTGGCGTGTGCACCTGGATCTTCTCGGCCATCAAGTTCCAGGCCGACATGGGCTTGATGCTGACCTTCATGCTCCTGTGGAACATGTTTGGTGCGCTGTGGCTGCTGCCGGCGCTGGCGCGGTTCCTGATCAAACCGGAGAAGTTGGCGGGGCAGAAGGGCAATTCTTTGTTCGCTCACTGACCGATATAGACCATTGCCGCAAGGCACTGCGGGGGAATTGACCTATCATGTGTCTTTTCCCCCGCAGTGACTTCACATCATGACCGACGCAGCACCCAACCTGAGCACCGACCTGAAAGACAGCGACATGCTGATCATCAACGGGCTGCACGCCTTCGACTTCACGTTCGATCATCACTTGCAGATCGAAAGCATGGACGGCCGGGAACTCAAGCGTTGGACGTTCAGTCCAGATCAACTGAACGCCGCCACCTTTGATAGCAGCTTGCAAAGCTGGCTCTTGAGCAACGAAGACGGTGAACACCGTCTGGTCTGCCTGAGTGCGATCAAGGGCGACAACAACAACGACGAGGATGAAGCGGATGATGCGTAAATTCTGGCCCCTGCTGATGGCCGGCAGCGTAGGCGCGATGTCGGTGCAAGCCGCGCCGGCCGACACCTATGCACTGTTGGTGGGCAGCTACACCGCTGGCACCAGCGAAGGCATCTACCGCCTGCAATTCGACAGCCGTACCGGCACGTTCCAGGGCCCGCCGGTGCTGGCGGCCAAGGCCGCGAACCCGTCGTGGCTGACGGTTTCCAAGGACCAGAAGCGCCTGTTTGTGGTCAACGAAAACGGGCCGGGCCAACAGGATGCGGTAGGCCGCGTGAGCAGCTACAGCATTGATCCGCAGAATCATCAGCTGACCTTGATCAACCAGGTCCAGAGCCTGGGCAACGAGCCCACCCATTCCAGCGTGGCCGCCGATGGGCGCTACCTGTTTGTGGCCAACTACTCGGTAGTGGAAGACCCGGGCGGAAGCCTGGCGGTGCTGCCGGTGGATGCCGAGGGCAAGCTGTCAGCCCCGGTGCAACTGAGCGGCCACCCGGCCAGCCGCGTTAACCCGGAGCGCCAGGCGTCCAACCATGTGCATTCGGTGGTGTCGTCGCCGGATGGCAAATACGTGTTCGTGCAGGACCTGGGCGCGGACAAGGTGTTTGCCTATCACTACGATCCCAAGGCCAATCATGAACTGCCATTGACCCCGGCCACTCCGGCCTCGGTGCAACTGCCGCCGGGCAGCGGTCCGCGTCACTTGTTGTTCAGCGCTGATGGCAAACATGCCTGGCTGACCACCGAGATGAGCGCGCAGGTCGCGGTGTTTGACTACAAAGATGGCCAGCTGACCCAGACGCAACTGGTGGACTTCGCCGCCGGGAAACCGGTACCGGACAAGGCTGGCGCTGCGTTGCACGCGTCCAGTGATGGCAAATTCCTCTACGTGAGCAACCGTGGCACGGCCAATCAGTTGCTGGTGTTCAGCATCGACCCGGCTACCGCGCACCTCAAGGAACTGCAACGCCGTTCCGTGGAAGGCGACCACCCGCGCGAGTTCAGCCTGGACCCGAGCGGCAAGTTTTTGCTGATCGCCAACCAGAAAAGTAACGAAATCGTGGTGGTTGAACGCGACCCCAACACCGGTCTGCTGGGTAAAACCGTGCAGAAACTGGCGATCGACGCCCCCAGTGACCTCAAATTCCTGGTGCGTCAATAAGCCACAGGCCCCGCACTGCGGGGCCTGACCCGGTGTATTAATTCTATTAATAGCGGCTACTGTTTCAAAGCATTTCTAAGGTTCAACCCTCGGGCGTAAGTTGGGTTCCAAGGCCTTCCCAGGCCACCCAACCAAACGAACACAAGGGTTACCGACATGAACTTGAATCTCTTCTCCATCATTGCCGCTTCCGCTGTTTCCGCCACTGTCGCCCTGCCAGCGGCGGCCAGCGTGGAAGTTTCCGGCAAAAAATCCAGCACCAGCGCCTACACCCAGAAATACCTGCAACAAAGTGCCAACTTCTACGCCGCACTGGATCACAAGACTCAGCAATAACCTGCACAAAAGCAGACGCCAAACCACTGGAACGAAGCCTGGCTCGTTCGAGTGGTTTGGCGTTTGTGCATCTGCAGAATAAAAATGATTGATATCACATTGCCATGTGTTTAAATTTGACGCTCAAATATTGACGCATTTATTCCTGGAATCGACAGCATGGCACTCCGACTCGCCGCACTCATCCTGGTTCTCTACTCCGCCCCCATCCTGTCCTCCGTACAAGGGGTGGACGGTGAGCCGGAGATTGCCCGTGAGCGATTACTTAACCTGGTTGAAGGCTAAACCGAATCCCAGTAGTGAGCGGGCTTGCCCCGCGCTGGGCTGCGAAGCAGCCCCAAAACCAGGCGCCGAGGAATACCTGACACCGTGCGGCGTTTTCGATGGGGCCGCTTCGCAGCCCAGCGCGGGGCAAGCCCGCTCACTACAGAGCCCTGTCGGGTCAGGTCTTTGCCATTACGGCAATGAACAGCGGCGATTGCAGGAAGCGCTCCAGCCACTGCTGTAACCGGGGATACGGTGCACCGGCAAACCATTCCCGATCCACATGGGCGAACTGACGCACAAACGGCGCCAGGGCCATGTCTGCCAGGCTTGGGTGATCGGCGAATAAGTACTCGCGATTCGCCAATAATCCCTCAAGTGTGCGCAAGAACACCTCGCCCTCGGCCCGATAATGTTCCATCGGCTGTTCCGGATAGCGTTCGGCATACTTGTATCGATTCAAGTGATACTTGAAGCCCACATCGTTCTCGGCAATCAACGCCAATACCGCCGGGTCACCCTGCAGCAGCCAATCATCCGGGTCGTGCTGCGCCAGCGCCCACTGCATGATCGCCAGGCTTTCATCGATCACCACGCCATTCACACTCAACACCGGCACCGTGCCTTTGGGTGACAGCGCCAGCATTTCGGCCGGCTTGGCCTTGAGGCTCACTTCGATAATGCGCACGGGCACGCCGCAATAGCGCAACGCCAGGCGCGCACGCATCGCATACGGGCAGCGTCGAAACGAATACAGCAGCGCCTCACTCACTTGACCTCCAGGGTGCTCAAGCCATTGCCCTGGCGCTTGACCTGGATCTGCACCGGAATGCGCTCGTGCATTTCCTGCACGTGGGAGATCACCGCCACTTTGCGGCCCTGGGCCTGCAAACCGTCCAGTGCGTCCATCGCCAACTGCAGCGACTCGGGGTCCAGGCTGCCGAAGCCTTCGTCGATAAACAGCGACTCGATCTTCAACGTGCTGGAGGCCATCGACGCCAGGCCCAGCGCTAGCGCCAGCGACACCAGGAAGGTTTCACCACCGGACAACGAATGCACCGAGCGCAGTTCATCGCCCATTTCCGTGTCCATGACCAACAGGCCCAGCATGCTGCCGCCGCGCTTGAGGCGGTAGCGGCGCACCAATTGGCGCAGTTGCACGTTGGCGTGGTGCACCAGCAGGTCGAGGTTGTAGGCCTGGGCGATCTTGCGGAAGGTGTCGCCGGTGGCTGAGCCGATCAACGCATTCAGGCGTGCCCAGCGTTGCCATTCGTCATAGGCCTTGGCGATCTGTTCGGCGAAGGCCTGATTGGCATCCTGGCGGCGCTGGTCTTCGGACTGGCGCGCGCGCAATTCGGCGCAGGTTTTTTCTCCCTCAGCCAACTGTTGGTTGAGCGTAGCCAACGCGCTGTCCAGTGCTTCGGCTTCAAGGTTGCCGTTGTGCAGGGCTTGGTGCTCGGCCAGGCGTTGCTCGCGTTCTTGCAGCAGGACCTTGGCTTGTTCAACGGCTTTTTCGCTGTGCTGCAACTGCTGGCGCAATTGGCTGACCTGGGCGTCATCGTAGGCCAGCAAGCGGTTGAGGCCATCGTTATCGAGCTCCGGGTGCCGGGCTCGCCACTCGCCGAGGCGTGTGTCCAGCGATTGCTGTTCGGCCTGTAAGGCTTGCTGGCGCTCCTGCTGGGCCTTGAGATCGGCGGCCAACTGGATCAATGCGTTGTGGATCTCTTGCAACTGCTTGTTGGCGTCGGTTTCACTCTGGCGTGATTGGGTCACGGCCTGATCCAACTGCTGTTGCCAGTGTTCGGCACTGCCGTGCTCGCCAAGCAACGCGCCGAGTTTTTCCTGAGCTGCTTGTTGCTGGGCGGCCAACTCGTTGACCTGCTGATTCAGCGCATCGAGTTGCTGCTGGCGGTGCTGCTGATGCGTCTGTTCTTTCTCGATCGCTTGTTGGCGTTCTTGTTGCTCGGCCAGCTCATCACGTTGATGGCCGAGCTGTTCAAGGCGCTGGCTGACCTGTTGGTCCAGCTGCATGAAGGTTGCGGCCGGCTCGGCACGCAAACCGTCCAGGGTGTCGGCGGGCAACAGGCTGGCGAAGGCATTCAGTTCCTGCTCAAGACGTTCGCGGTCGCTGGCCAGCTCGCGTTGCTGATCCACCAGCAATTGACGGGCCTGCTGGCTCGCTTCCTGGGCGGCTTGCAGTTGTTGCTGCAGACGCCCGGCGTTTTGTTGCAGGTTGAGCAGGGCACCTTGGCGTTGTTCGTCCTGGGCGATGCTCTGGGTCAGTTGACTCAACTGTTGATCAAGCCAGGCGCTGCGTTTGGCCTCATCCTGGTTGAACAGCGCGGCCGACAGTGGGTGCGCATCCAGGCTGGGCTTGAGTGCTTGTTGTTGCGTCGCCAGTTGCTCCTGCTGTTGCAGGTATTCCTTTTGCTGGGCGATCAAACCGCCGACTTCGCCGCGCAGCTCGGTGAGCTTTTCCTTGAGGGTGTCGACGGCTTTCTGCGCCGTGGCTTCCTCGTTTTCGTCATGGCGACCTAGGCTCTGCAGCAGCGCTTCGGGCTGGTGGTACGGGTGTTCGTGGCTGCCGCACACCGGGCAGGGCTGGTCGTCCTGCAACTGCTCGCGCAATTCTTCGACACTGGCACTGCGGGCCAGGCGCTGGCGCTCAAGCAGTTGCTTGGTCACCGTCAGGGTTTGTTCGGCAACGGTCAGCTCCGCCTTGGTTTGCAGGCCGGTCTGGTTCAGTTGCTCGCGTTGCTGTTGGGCATCGGCGAGCTTTTGCGTCAGTACGCTGGCCTGCTGGTCCAGCTGCTGCTGGCTGTCCCACAGGCGCGTCAGGTCTTCAAAGGCGCGTTGCTGTTTGCGATTGTCTTGCAGCAGGCTGGCCAGCAACTGGATTTGCTCGGCCACGGCATGCGGCTCGGCACCGGCCTCCTGATACAGCAGGTCCAGAGCCTCGCGTTGTCCGGTGAACTGTTCGGCTGCGCGGGCCGCGCGTTGTTCCAATTGCGGCAGTTCGGCCTGGCCTTTGTTCAGGCGATTGCCTATCAACATCAGCTGTTGCAAGCGATCGCGGTAGGCGGTCCAGGCGTCGCTCAAGGGGGCGAGGGCGGCGCTGCGATCAAGTTCGGTGGCCAGGCGTTGGAGGCGTTCGGCGACTTGGCTTTGCTTTTCCAGCAGACCGTTAAGCCGGGCCTGGCCTTCGGTGCAGGCGTGTTCGTGCTGCTGTTTGTCCTCGGCGCGCTTGGCCAGCGCTTTGGTCAAGTGGGCGAGGGTGCTCTGCTCTTCAAACGCTTGGCGCAGCAAAGGCACGGCATCGGCCTGGTTTTTCAGCGCCTCGGCCAACGCGGTTTGCGCGGTGGCTTGCTGTTGCTCGGCCTGCGTCTGGCGACTATGCAGTTGGCCCTGTTGTTCGATATGCAACTGAATCTGCACGGCCAACGGGGCAAGCACGCTGTTGAGTTCGGCTTGGCGGGCGAACTGATGACGTTGCGGCGCCAATTGCTCCAGGCGACTCAGGTCCTGGCGTTGCGGGCCCTGGGCATCCCAATCAGCCTGTGCCCGTTGCAGCTGTTCGGTGGCGGCGAGCTGGCGCTCCTGCCATTCGCGCAGTTCCTTGAGCCAGGTGTGTTGCAGCTCCAACTGCTTGAGTTGGGCCTGTTGGTTCTTGAGCTGGGCGTTTGCGGCGTCGAATTGCTGATCCAGTTCGGCACGTGCTTCAGGGGCCAGGGGCACCACGCCGGTGGCTTGGTCCTGCAACTGCTTGTGCGCGTCCCTGGCGTCTTTGGCCTTGTCGAAGGCGCGTCGGCCAAGCTGGGTGTAGAGGGCCGTGTCGGTGAGCTTTTCGAGCAGTTCGCTGCGCTCGTTATCGTTGGCCTTGAGGAAGGCACTGAACTCGCTTTGCGCCAGCAATACGGCGCGGGTGAACTGCTCGAAGTTCAGGCCCAGGGCCAGTTCCAACTGGGTCTTGTATTCGGTTTTCTGGCTGGCCAGCAGTTGGTCGCTGTCCAGGTCGATCAGGCTCTGGCGGCTGTTCTGCAACTTGCCGCTGGCCTTGTCGCGGGCGCGGTTGGCTTCCCAGCGCGCACGGTAGCGACGGCCGCTGACGCCGACAAAATCCACTTCGGCATAACCACCCCCGGTGCCGCGACGAATCAAGGTGCGCGGGTCGCCAATGGAAATATCGCTGTCGGCATCCGGCATCTTCGCCTGGCCGGTATCGCCCAGGCGCGGCACAGCGCCGAACAGCGCCAGGCACAACGCATCCAGCAGGGTGCTTTTACCGGCGCCGGTCGGCCCGGTAATCGCGAACAAACCCGCGCTGGCCAGCGGCTCTGCGGTGAAGTCGATCTCGAACGGGCCCGCCAGGGAGGCGAGGTTTTTCAGGCGGATGGCGAGGATCTTCATGGCTGTTGCTCCTCCTGTTGCACTTCCTGGAGCAGCACAGCGAAATCCTTCAAGGTCTGTTCATCCACTTCACTGCCGTAACTGTCCTGCCAGGCGCGGCTGAACAATTCCTGGGGCGTGAGCTGGTCGAGTTCGATCAGGCGGTCTTCGTCCGTGTTGTCGCTGCCGCGCTTACCGGCGTACTCGGCGGCGATGCGCACCAGGCGCACGGCTTTGCCTTGCAGGGCGGTTTCGATTTGCTGGCGCAGGTCGGGTTGCGGCTCGTCCAGGCGCACGCGCACTTCCAGCCAGGGATGGCGCTGGGTTTCAGCGAGCAGGTCGACGTCCGGCAACTCGGCCAGGGCCTTGAGGATATCCGCCAGCGGCGCAGCCTCCAGGCGTTGCAGGTCAACCGAACGCGGGATCAGCAGTGGTTCGACACTCACCAGGCATTGGCCCTGGAACGTCACGTCGAGGATCTGGTGTTTGTAGCCGATTTCGGAAAATGACAACGGAATCGGCGAGCCGCTATAGCGAATCCGCTCTTCGCCATTGACCTTTTGCGGCTTGTGCAAATGGCCGAGGGCGACATAGCCGACACTTTTATCGAACAGGCTGGCCGGCAGCGCCTCGGCATTGCCGATGATCAGGCTGCGCTCGGAGTCTTCCGACACCGAGCCTCCGGCCATGTGCGCATGGCTGATGGCAATCAGCGCCTGGCGTTTTTTACGCTTGGCGTTGGCGGCGGCGATCAGCCATTCATGCACTTGGCCGATACCGCGCAGGTAGTCGTCACCCAGGTGTGCACCGGTGACTTCCGCCGGGCGCAGGAATGGCAAGGCCAGGCACCAGCCGGCAATCTTGCCCTTGGCATCCGGCAGTGGGATCAGCAGGCGTTCGGCGTCGAGTTCGCCGTCATCCAGCCACAGCACGCGACCGAGCGCATGGGTGCGCAGGCGACGCATCAGTGGTGCGGGCAGTTCGATGCGCGAGCCGGAGTCGTGGTTGCCGGCGATCATCACGATGGTCAGCTTGGGGTTTTGCTCGTGGGCGCTGATGATGAAGTCATACAGCCGTTCCTGTGCCTTGAGCGGCGGGTTGACCGTGTCGAATATATCGCCGGCGATGAGCAGCACATCCGGGCGCTGGGCGTTGAGTTGGCCCAGCAGCCACTCGAGGAAACAGGCGTGTTCGAAGTCGCGTTCCTGGCCGTGGAGGTTTTGGCCAAGGTGCCAGTCGGAAGTGTGGAACAGACGCAAGGCGAACTCCGTGAATAAACAGAAAAGTGAATAGCCGCCATGAACAGAGAAGGGCGGTGAAAAGGAAGGGAGTTTACCTGTAATGCGAACCCGGTGCCTGCGGGCGAAGGAGATCAACTGTGGGAGCTGGCTTGCCTGCGATGGCGGTGTGTCAGTCAAAAATGAGCTGACTGATCCACCGCCATCGCAGCATAAGTATCTACATATCTTTATTCCCCCCCAGGCGTAGCAGCTGTCGAGCCCCTGCGAGGCTGCGTCAGCGGTGTGTCAGACAGGCCGCAAACGCAGCCTCGCTGGGGCTCGACAGCTGCTACGCACTATCACAGTGAAAATGTGTAGATACCTTTGGCCGTCGCAGGCAAGCCCGCTCCCACATTTTGATTTGTGTGGCGTCAGGGATGTTGCCGTTACTTGGGATACAACGGCGGCAGGCTGGTGGTGTCGGCGGCCGGATCCAGCTCACGCTCAGCCACCGGGATGGCCTTCACCGCACGCCACAGGTCTTCACCCAGCCAATAATGGCCGCCCTCGCTGTAGAGCGCGCCGTTCAACCCATCCAACGCGTCCGACAGCGGTACAAACCGCGCGGCCATGTCCGCCAGGGTTTCCGGCTGTTGCCGGGCCCAGGCGTCGAGGGCTTGGCGGGTGGCCTGGGGGTCGTTGGCCTGGGTGGCGCGCTTGAGGTCGTCGAGCAGGGTGCGCGGGCTCGGGCCGGCTTGCGCGGCGCGCAGTACGGCGGGCTGCCGTCGCGCGCGCCACCACAGGCCAAAACCGAGCAAGGTGGTGCACGCGAGGAGCAGGGTGCTGAGTTGCCACAGCCATAGGTGGTTGTCGTCGGGGGCGGTGATGACGGTAGGCGTGGCGGGCGCGTCAACCACCAGGCTCGGGTTGATCGCCACTTGCAGGGTGCGGGCCGGCAGACTGGTGCGCTCAAGGTGATCTTCGTGGGTGTTCCACCACACCACTTCAACGGCGGGCAGTTCCAGTGCGCCTGCGCGGGTGGGCACCAGGGCTTCGCGGTCTTCGCGGCTGCCGATCAGGCCGCGGTCGCTGGTCTGGTTGCCGAGCACCGGTTGGTCCGGGTAGCGGCGCAGGCCGTTGATCTCGGTGCTGGGCAGCGCCGGCAGTTGCGCGCTGGACAGGCCTTCGGCCTTGACCGTGAGGCTGCGGGTCAGGGAGTCGCCGACCTGCACATGCTCAGGCTCCGGGTTCCAGCTTTCGCTCAGGGTCAGGCTGCGCGCCGGTAGCCAGGGCGTATCGGCGGGGTACAGCGCCGGCTTGGGCTTGACCACCAGCGGCAGCTCCGCCGAGCTGACGTGGATCAGCTTGCCGGGCTTGGTACCTTGCAGCGTGTTCTCCTGCGGCGGGCGCGACTCCACCAGCGTCGCGCTGAACGTCTGCGCCGGAATCGCCAATGTGCCGCTGTGCTGCGGGTAAATCGCGTAGCGGGTTTCGATCACGCCGTGGCGAATGCTGTTGATCACCTTCTCGTAGGTGCGTGACTCGCCCAATTGCTCGACGCGTGCGTCGGCAATCTGCAACGGCGTGAGGCTGCTGTCGTCATACAGCGACACCGAGTGGTACACGCGCACGGTCAACAGCGCCTGGGCCTGGACGTAGACACTGGTCTGGTCAAGATTGGCCTCGACAAACACCGGCGCCAGTTCGGCGGCTGTGTTCTGGCTGGCGGTTTCTACCACTTGCAGGCTGATCGGCTGGGTCTTGTACTCGCCTACTTGCAGGGGCGGGATGAGCACCGTGCCGTTTTCCTTGGGCAGCAGCGTGATGATCCAGCGTGTGGTGGCGTGGTTATCGCCGCCCAGCGTGGTGAGTTGGTTGATCTGCCGCGTACCGCTGACTTCGAACTGCGCATCCAGCGGCGACAGGTCGGGTTTGCCGAACTGCGTTACATCGCTGGACTCTACCGTGAGCTCCACCGTTTCCCCGGAATTGAGGCGGCTGCGGTCGACGCTGGCGGTCAGGCTCGCCGCCTGGGCGTGGCCTGCCGAGAGTGCGAGCAGGAACAGTAGGGTGGTGCGGCGGCTCATCGAGTCTTGTCCTGATGTTGTTGCTGTTCGTACCAGAATTTGCGGCGCAGCAGTTCGCCGGGGTTGTCCGGGATCTCCCGCAGCCATTGCTCCAGGGCCTGGCGACGTTCACCGTCGAGGCTGGCGTCGGCAGGAAGCAGCGGCGGGGTAGTGGTTTGTTCGTCGCCCAGTTCGCTGCCCGGCACTTCATTGCCTGGGGCGCGCGGCGTATTACCGGCCTGGGTGTCGCCGGTGCCGGCTTCCCCCTGGCCTTGGGATGACTGCTCGCCACCCGTGGTGCTTTGCCCATTCGCGCCCGGTTGCGCAGTTTGGCCGGGTTGGGTGGTTTCGTCATCCTCGTTATCGGCTGGCTTATCGGGTTCGGACGGCTCTTTTTCCTGCATCAGGGTTTCCACCAGCGCTTTGTTTTTCAGGGCCGGTTGCAAGTCGGGTTGTGCTTCAAGGGCCTGTTCGTAGGCGTCGATGGCGGCCTCCAGCTCACCGGACTTGGCCAGGGCGTTACCCCGATTGTAGTGGGCGTAGGCGTCATTGCCCTCGGCGAAACGCTTGATGGCCTCGGCATAGTTGCCGGCTTCGTAGAGCGCTACGCCCTGCCACTGCGGGTCTTCGAAGTGTTCGGCGGCTTCGGCGGGGCGTTTCTTCTTCAGCAGGTATTGGCCTTGTTGGTCGGGACGCAGCCACAGGTCCTGCAAACCGAAGGCATAGCTGGGTTGCGGCGCGCTCAACAGCAGCAGGGGCAGGCAGAACAACCAGCCACGCCGACCGGCGCAGGCAGCGAGCAGCAACAGCGGCAGGAGCAGCCAGTAACCCTGGTCTGCCCAGGTGTCGAGGTGCAGCAGTTGACCGTCGTTGCGCAAGGTGTGTGGCGGGTCCAGTACACCGAGTTGGCGCAGGTCCTTGTCGTCCAGGCGGGCGGCGCGGTAGCGACCGCCCATTTCGCTGGCGAAGGCCTTGAGCGTCGGGCTGTCCAGGCGTGGCACCAGGATCGCGCCTTGTTCGTCCTTGAGAAACTCGCCACTTTCCTGAGTCACCGGGGTGCCTTCCCGGCTGCCGATACCGAGGATCGACAGGGTCGGCGCCTGGCTACTTTGCAGCAGCAGCCGAATGCCCTGGCGTTCCTGTTTGGACAGCGAAGAGCCAATCAGCACCAGACGACCCTGGCCGAGGCCGCCTTGTTTGAGCAGGCCCAGGGCTTTCTCGACTGCCAGGTCGGCGCGGTGTCCGGGCTCCGGCATGATTGACGGGCGCAGGGCTTCGAGCAGGTTGCGGCTGGTGCCCAGGTCGTCTGACAGCGGCACCAGGGTGTGGGCGCTGCCGGCGTAAACGACGATGGCCGTCTGCGCATCGGTGCGTGCCTGCAATAGGTCATACAGCTTGCGCCGCGCCTGTTCCAGGCGGTTGGGCGGGCTGTCGGTGGCAAGCATTTCCGGGGTCAACTCCAGCAGCACCACCAAAGGATCGGAGGGTTTCTGGCTGGACTGCTCAACCCTTTGCCAACTGGGCCCAAGCAGCGCGAGCACGGCCAAGAGCCAGGCAATGCCGAGCACCACCCATGGCGATTTGCTTTCGCGCCCGTTGCCACCACTGAGCAACACGGCGTGGAAGGCCGGCGGCAGGATCATCTGCCAACGCCCGGCGCGCTTTTGCCGATGCCACAGGTGCCAGAGCAACCAGCCGAGCAATGGCAGGAGCAACAGCGACCAAGGGCGGAACCAGTGCGGCCACAGGTCGATCATCGACGCCTCCGCAATCGCAGGCGTTTGAGGCGCTGGCGCCATTCCGGGTGCTGTTGCAGGAAAATCCCCTTGCTCGACAATTTGGTGAACCACCGATGCAAGGCGTTGTTCGGCCAGCGTTCCTGGATCACCAGCAACATGCTCAGCACCAACGCCAAGGCCAGCGGCGCGCTGTACAGGGCCAGGGCCGGGCGCGCCTGGGTGGGTTGCTGTTCAACGGGTTCGAGCTTGTCGAGCGTTGCCTTGATCGCTTGCAGCTCTTCGCCATCACGGGCGCGGAAGTACTGGCCGCCCGTAGCCTCGGCGATGGCCTTGAGTGCCGGTTCGTCGAGGTCCAGGCTCGGGTTGACGCCGAGGATACCCAAGGAACCGGTTTGTTCCGGGTCTGCGCCGATGCCGATCGGGTAGATCTTCACGCCTTCTTCAGCAGCGAGGCGCGCGGCGGTCAGTGGGTCGATCTGCCCGGCGTTGTTGGCGCCGTCGGTGACCAGGATCAGTACACGGCTCTGCGCCGGGCGCTGACGCAGGCGTTTCAAGGCCAGGCCAATGGCATCGCCAATTGCGGTGTTCTTGCCGGCAATGCCGATGCGCGCTTCATCCAGCCAGGTGCGCACGGTGCGGCGGTCAAAGGTCAGCGGTGCTTGCAGGTAGGCCTGGCTGCCGAACAGGATCAGGCCGACGCGGTCACCTTCACGGCCTTCAAGAAAGTCGCCGAGCAAGTGTTTGACCAGGCTCAAGCGGCTGACGTCCTCGTCTTGCCAGTTCATATCGGGGAAGTCCATGGAGCCGGACACGTCCACCGCCACCAGAAGGTCGCGGCCACTGGCGGCAATCGGCAGCGGCTCGCCAAGCCATTCCGGGCGGGCAGCGGCGGTTAACAACAGCAGCCACAGCACCACAAAGGGCGCTTGCTGGCGCCAGCCGGGCAGGTTGACGCGGGCGCGGCGGCGAGCCAGGCCCTCAAGGTCGCTGAGGTAGCTGACTTTTAACGCCGGCTCGCCGCTGTCGGCTGCCGGCAACACAAGCCGCATCAGCCAGGGCAAGGGCAACAGGGCGAAGATCCACGGCCAGGCGAACTCAAACATGTTTGCGAATCCAGGTGTCGACGGCTTGGGTCAGGCCGGCGATGGCCTTGTCGTCGAGTTTGCATTCGGGTTTGTAGGCGCCTTCCACCAACACCATCCAGCGTGTGAGGCCCGCGGCGGGGCAGCGGTTGTCGAGGAACGCCAGCCATTTTCGGCCGTTGAGGGTATGGCTCTGGCTGTAGGGATAGTCGTTGCGGCACAGGCGCTTGAGCAGGCCGTTGAGTTGCTGCAACCACGCGCCGGCCGGGGCCCCGTCGTAGGGCTTGGGCATCAGCGCCAGTTCCGCGAGGGCGGCGATGCGCAATGGGTCCAGCGGTTGCTCGGCGCGGGCGATGGGGCGACGGGTTGGCAGAAAGCGTCGCAGTGACCAAAGCCCCCAGCCGAGCAGTGGAATCACCAGCAGCAACAACCACCAGCCCGGCGCAGGCGGCCAAAAGCCGATGGCTGGCGGGGCGATCAGCGGTTGCAGTTGGTCAAGGCTGCTCATTGTTTTTTAACCGGACGTTGCGGGTTAAGGTACTCGCGCAGTTGCTCGACCATTTCGCTCTGGGTGCTCAAGGGCATCAATAAGATGCGCAGCTTCTGGGCGAGCAGTTCCCAGCGGGCGATGCGTGCTTCGGCTTGGGCCTTGTAGGCCTGGCGCAAATCGACGTTCAGCGTGTCCAGTTCCAGCTGGGCACCGCGTTCGGCGAAACGCAGCAGCCCGGCAGCGGGCAGGGCGTGGTCCAGCGGGTCGGAGATGGGCAACAGCAGCAGGTCGCAGTGCCGCGACAACAGGCTCAATTGCTGCTCGGCACCTTCGGTGAGCGCGCGTTCATCGCAGATCACAATCACCAGGCTGCCTGGGCGCAACACTTCGCGGCCACGGCGCAGGGCCATGCCCAGGGCATCAGCCTCGGGGCGGCTTTCGGTGTTCAGGCTCTGGTTGACGCGCACCAACCGGTTGAGCAGTTGCAGCAGACTTTGTTTGCTGCGGCGCGGCTTGATTTCGTAGTGCTCGCTATCGCCGAACACCAGCCCGCCCACGCGGTCGTTATGCCCCAGCGCCGCCCAGCCGATCAGGCTGGCCGCCTGGGCCGCCAGCACCGATTTGAACATTTGCCCTGAGCCGAAAAACAGCCGGCAGCTTTGCTCGACCATGATGAAGATCGGCCGCTCGCGTTCTTCGTGGAACAGCTTGGTGTGCGGTTCCTGGGTGCGCGCGGTCACGCGCCAGTCGATGGTGCGCACATCGTCGCCGGCCTGGTACACGCGCACCTGGTCGAAGTCGACACCGCGCCCGCGCAGCTTGGAGTGGTGCAGGCCGATCAGCGGGCTGCGCTGGCTCGGCGTGGAAAACAGCTGCACTTCGCGCACACGGTGGCGCATCTCGATCAATTCGCTGAGCGTGACGCGGATTCCATCGCTGGCGTTCATGGGTTTCAAGCGACGGCAACGACGTCAAGAATGCGTTGCACCACGCGGTCCTGGTCAATGCCGGCGGCTTCGGCCTCGAACGACAGAATGATGCGATGGCGCAGCACGTCGAACAGCACCGCCTGGATATCTTCCGGGCTGACGAAGTCGCGACCGGCCAGCCAGGCATGGGCGCGGGCGCAGCGGTCGAGGGCGATGGAGCCGCGTGGGCTGGCGCCATAGGCGATCCACTCGGCCATCTCCGGGTCGAACTTGGCTGGAGTGCGCGTGGCCATCACCAGTTGCACCAGGTATTCCTCCACTGCATCGGCCATGTACAAACCGAGGATTTCCTTGCGCGCGGCGAAGATCGCCTGTTGGCTGACGCGGCGCTCAGGCTTGGTTTCGCCGTTCAGGGCTTCGCCACGCGCCTGTTGCAGAATGCGCCGCTCGACGGCGGCGTCCGGGAAGCCGATCTTGACGTGCATCAGAAACCGGTCGAGCTGGGCTTCGGGCAGCGGGTAGGTGCCTTCCTGCTCGATGGGGTTTTGCGTGGCCATCACCAGGAACAGCGGCGACAGGTCGTAGGTGCTGCGTCCGACGCTGACCTGGCGCTCGGCCATGGCTTCCAGCAACGCCGATTGCACCTTGGCCGGCGCGCGGTTGATTTCGTCGGCCAGCACCAGGTTGTGGAAGATCGGCCCCTGTTGGAACACGAAACTACCGGTTTCCGGGCGATAGATCTCGGTGCCAGTGATGTCGGCTGGCAATAGGTCGGGGGTGAACTGGATTCGATGGAACTGCGCTTCTATGCCTTCGGCCAGCTCTTTGATGGCCTTGGTCTTGGCCAAGCCCGGCGCGCCTTCTACCAGCATATGGCCGTCAGCGAGCAAGGCGATCAGCAGGCGATCGATGAGTTTTTCCTGGCCGAGAATCTGCGTAGAAAGAAAGGTTCGCAGCGCAAGCAGCGCTTCACGATGTTCCATCGATGACGGTTCCTGGAGAGATGAGCCTGAGTGCCGTGAAAAAAGCGTCGGGCTTGGGGGGCTTACTTTAATGCATGGCAGGGGGTGGCGACTAACGGCGTGACGGGTATTTTTCGGAAAACTTGTAGGAATTTTGTGTGTGGCGCACCAATTCTGTTGAGCACACCGTTCATGTGGGAGCTGGCTTGCCTGCGATGCAGGCGACTCGGTGTGTCAGCCAGACCGGGTTGATGCCATCGCACCATTGGTATCTACCTATCAGGAGCGAGCCCTCTGCGTAGCAGCTGTCGAGCCCCGGCGAGGCTGCGTTTGCGGCTTGTCTGACACACCGCTGACGCAGCCTCGCCGGGGCTCGACAGCTGCTACGCACGTTCACTTTGAAGATGTGTAGAGGGTTACGACCAGCTCCCACAGTTGATCGTTGGTGCAGTTTAAATTCGGGTGAAAGTGCCGGTGCCTTTGAGGATGTTCTGCAGGGTTTCTTCAACTTCGGCCATGTCCGACGCGGCCGTGGCATGGGTGATCTGCAGCTGATCCTTGCCCCCCAGCGCATCCGCATCCCCGGCGGCGAGTTCCACCATTACGGTCGTATCGCTCAGCGTGACCTTCAACCCATCCAGGGTCGACGGCTCGTAATCCCAGGTCAGTTCGACTTCGTCTTCATCGGGGTAGCGGGTGAGCATGAACATCTCGCCGTTCTTGCCGTGGCAGCAGAGCATGGCCATGTTGTCTTCTTCGTCGTCGCACGGGGTGACCATCAGGGCGTCGGTTTTCAGTTGCAGCATGGGGAATCCTGTCTGGGGTAGGGCGTTATGGGGGCAATTGTGCCATTGCGACGAATTTTGTGCTGCATCCTGTGTCAGACCCCGTGCATGACCTGGCGGGCTGAATCAGTCATTTCTGGTACTCGGGGGATTGAAAAACGCCGGTTTTTCTACCTGGAAATCCGGGTTGCCCAAGTCGCAACCCCGAGCCTGCTTACCGATGACCGAATATGTCGCAGCGTCGCAAGCAGCTGTCTTCCTACACTCGTTAAGCTGCGCAACGGATGTGCACGTGCCAGGCGCTTGACCTGCCCGTCGTACCGTCACCCGGCAAGGTGCGCATCTTATGGAAGTTGTATGTGACCTCATTGTCTTGTCCAGCTTCACCCACCTGTCACTCTGATTCGTTTATGGTGTTTCCAGAATTACCAGCGAACAGAGCTGACGGTCTCCCCGCAAGGGGATAACACGCGACGCTTCCATCAATAACAAGCCCAAGCGGAGTACCACAGATGGCGTTCTTCACCGCAGCCAGCAAGGCCGACTTCCAGCATCAACTGCAAGCGGCACTGGCCCAGCACATCAGTGAACAGGCACTGCCACAAGTGGCGCTGTTTGCTGAACAATTCTTCGGCATCATTTCCCTGGACGAACTGACCCAGCGTCGCCTTTCCGACCTGGCCGGCTGCACCCTCTCTGCGTGGCGCCTGCTTGAGCGCTTTGACCACACCCAACCGCAGGTGCGGGTCTACAACCCCGATTATGAACGTCATGGCTGGCAGTCGACCCACACCGCGGTCGAAGTGCTGCACCATGACTTGCCTTTCCTGGTGGACTCGGTCCGTACCGAACTGAACCGCCGTGGCTACAGCATCCACACCTTGCAAACCACCGTGCTCAGCGTACGTCGTGGTGCCAAGGGCGAGCTGCTGGAAATCCTGCCGAAAGGCACCCAGGGCGAAGGCATCCAGCAAGAATCGCTGATGTACCTGGAAATCGACCGCTGCGCCAACGCCGCCGAACTGAACGTGCTGAGCAAAGAGCTTGAGCAGGTGCTGGGCGAAGTGCGCGTGGCCGTGGCTGATTTCGAACCGATGAAAGCCAAGGTCCAGGACCTGCTGGCCGGTATCGACGCCAGCCAGTTCAGCATCGACGGCGAAGAAAAAGCCGAGATCAAGAACTTCCTGGAATGGCTGGTGGGCAACCACTTCACCTTCCTCGGCTATGAAGAGTTTGTGGTACGTGACGAGGCGGATGGCGGTCATATCGAATATGACGCCGATTCGTTCCTCGGTCTGACCAAACTGCTGCGCGCCGGTCTCACCGCCGACGACCTGCGCATCGAAGACTATGCCGTGGCCTACCTGCGTGAACCGACCGTGCTGTCGTTCGCCAAGGCTGCGCACCCGAGCCGCGTGCACCGCCCGGCGTATCCGGACTACGTGTCGATCCGTGAGATCAGCGCCGACGGCAAGGTCATCAAGGAACACCGTTTCATGGGCCTGTACACGTCCTCGGTGTATGGCGAAAGCGTGCGGGTCATTCCTTATATCCGTCGCAAGGTCGCGGAAATCGAACGCCGTTCCGGCTTCCAGCCCAAGGCTCACCTGGGCAAGGAGCTTGCTCAAGTCGTTGAGGTGCTGCCGCGTGATGACCTGTTCCAGACGCCAGTCGACGAGCTGTTCAGCACCGTGATGTCGATCGTGCAGATCCAGGAGCGCAACAAGATTCGCGTGTTCCTGCGCAAAGACCCGTACGGTCGTTTCTGCTACTGCCTGGCTTATGTGCCGCGCGACATCTATTCCACCGAAGTGCGTCAGAAAATTCAGCAGGTACTGATGGATCGGCTGAAAGCCTCGGATTGCGAATTCTGGACCTTCTTCTCCGAGTCCGTGCTGGCGCGCGTGCAACTGATTCTGCGGGTTGACCCGAAGAACCGCCTGGACATCGACCCGCTGCAACTGGAAAAAGAAGTGGTGCAAGCCTGCCGCAGCTGGCAGGACGACTACGCCAGCCTGGTGGTGGAGAGCTTCGGTGAAGCCCACGGCACCAACGTGCTGGCCGACTTCCCCAAAGGCTTCCCGGCCGGCTACCGTGAGCGTTTTGCCGCACATTCGGCCGTGGTCGACATGCAGCACCTGCTCAGCCTCACCGAAGCCAACCCACTGGTAATGAGCTTCTATCAGCCGCTGGGCCAGGTTTCCGGCCAACGCGAGCTGCATTGCAAGCTCTACCATGCCGACACCCCGCTGGCGTTGTCCGACGTGCTGCCGATCCTGGAAAACCTTGGCCTGCGCGTGCTGGGTGAGTTCCCGTATCGCCTGCGCCACGCCAATGGTCGTGAGTTCTGGATCCATGACTTCGCGTTCATCGCCGCCGAAGGCGTGAACCTGGACATCCAGCAGCTCAACGACACCCTGCAGGACGCGTTCGTGCATATCGTGCATGGCGACGCCGAGAACGATGCGTTCAACCGCCTGGTACTGACTGCCGGCCTGCCTTGGCGTGACGTGGCCTTGCTGCGTGCCTACGCCCGTTACCTGAAGCAGATCCGCCTGGGCTTTGACCTGGGTTACATCGCCAGCACCCTGAACAACCACACCGACATCGCTCGCGAGTTGACCCGGTTGTTCAAGACCCGTTTCTACCTGGCGCGCAAACTCACCGCCGAAGACCTGGAAGACAAGCAGCAACGCCTGGAACAAGCGATCCTCACCGCACTGGACGATGTTCAGGTGCTCAACGAAGACCGCATCCTGCGTCGCTACCTGGACCTGATCAAGGCCACCCTGCGTACCAACTTCTACCAGACCGACGCCAACGGTCAGAACAAGTCGTACTTCAGCTTCAAGTTCAACCCGCACGCGATTCCTGAGCTGCCTAAGCCAGTGCCGAAGTTTGAGATCTTCGTGTACTCGCCACGGGTTGAAGGTGTGCACCTGCGCTTCGGCAACGTCGCGCGTGGCGGTTTGCGCTGGTCCGACCGTGAAGAAGACTTCCGTACCGAAGTGCTTGGCCTGGTAAAAGCCCAGCAAGTGAAGAACTCGGTCATCGTGCCAGTGGGTGCGAAGGGCGGCTTCCTGCCGCGTCGCCTGCCACTGGGCGGCAGCCGGGACGAGATCGCGGCCGAAGGCATCGCCTGCTACCGCATCTTCATTTCCGGCCTGTTGGACATCACCGACAACCTGAAAGACGGCGCCCTGGTACCGCCGGCCAACGTTGTGCGCCATGACGACGATGACCCGTACCTGGTGGTGGCTGCGGACAAGGGCACTGCGACCTTCTCCGACATCGCCAACGGCATCGCCATCGACTACGGCTTCTGGCTGGGCGATGCGTTTGCTTCCGGTGGTTCCGCCGGTTACGACCACAAGAAAATGGGCATCACCGCCAAGGGCGCGTGGGTCGGTGTGCAGCGTCACTTCCGTGAGCGCGGCATCAATGTGCAGGAAGACAGCATCACGGTTGTGGGCGTCGGCGACATGGCCGGTGACGTGTTTGGTAACGGCCTGTTGATGTCCGACAAGCTGCAACTGGTCGCGGCCTTCAACCACCTGCATATCTTCATCGATCCAAACCCGAACCCGGCCACCAGCTTCGTCGAGCGCCAGCGCATGTTCGAGCTGCCGCGTTCGGCCTGGACCGACTACGACACCAGCATCATGTCCGAAGGCGGCGGTATCTTCTCGCGCAGCGCGAAGAGCATTGCCATCTCGCCACAGATGAAAGAGCGCTTCGACATCGCGGCCGACAAGCTGACCCCGACCGAATTGCTGAACGCCTTGCTCAAAGCGCCGGTAGACCTGTTGTGGAACGGCGGTATCGGCACCTACGTCAAGGCCAGCACCGAAAGCCACGCCGATGTGGGCGACAAGGCCAACGACGCACTGCGCGTCAATGGCAACGAGCTGCGCTGCAAAGTGGTAGGCGAGGGCGGTAACCTCGGCATGACCCAACTGGGTCGTGTGGAATTCGGCCTCAATGGCGGCGGTTCCAACACCGACTTCATCGACAACGCCGGTGGCGTGGACTGCTCCGACCACGAAGTGAACATCAAGATCTTGCTCAACGAAGTGGTGCAGGCCGGTGACATGACCGACAAGCAGCGCAACCAGTTGCTGGCGAGCATGACCGACGAAGTCGGCAACCTGGTGTTGGGCAACAACTACAAGCAGACCCAGGCCCTGTCCCTGGCGGCGCGCCGTGCCTACGAGCGTGCCGCCGAGTACAAGCGGCTGATGAGCGACCTGGAAGGCCGTGGCAAGCTGGACCGCGCCATCGAGTACCTGCCGACCGAGGAACAGCTCACCGAGCGCGCCGCGAACGGCAAGGGCCTGACCCGTCCGGAGCTGTCGGTGCTGATCTCGTACAGCAAGATCGACCTCAAGGAAGCGCTGCTCAAGTCGCTGGTGCCGGATGACGAGTACCTCACCCGTGACATGGAGACCGCGTTCCCACCGAGCCTGGTGGCCAAGTTCGGAGAGGCCATGCGTCGCCACCGTCTGAAGCGCGAGATTGTCAGCACCCAGATCGCCAACGACCTGGTCAACCACATGGGCATCGCCTTCGTGCAACGACTCAAGGAGTCGACGGGCATGAGCCCGGCGAATGTGGCGGGTGCTTATGTGATCGTGCGTGACATCTTCCACCTCCCGCACTGGTTCCGCCAGATCGAAGCCCTGGACCACCAGGTGTCGGCTGACGTGCAACTGGAATTGATGGATGAGCTGATGCGCCTGGGTCGGCGCGCCACGCGCTGGTTCCTGCGCAGCCGTCGCAACGAGCAGGACGCTGGTCGTGACACCGCGCACTTTGGTCCGCACCTGGCGGCGTTGGGCCTCAAGCTCGACGAACTGCTGGAAGGCCCGACTCGCGAAGGCTGGCAGAACCGTTACCAGGCCTACACCGAAGCCGGTGTTCCTGAGCTGTTGGCACGCATGGTTGCAGGTACTACCCACCTGTACACCTTGCTGCCGATCATCGAAGCCGCCGATGTAACGGGGCACGACGCCGCTGAAGTGGCCAAGGCCTACTTCGCCGTCGGCAGCGCCCTGGACTTGCCATGGTACCTGCAGCAGATCAGCGATTTGCCAGTGGCCAACAACTGGCAGGCCCAGGCCCGCGAAGCCTTCCGTGATGACGTGGACTGGCAGCAACGCGCGATCACCATCTCCGTCCTGCAAATGGCCGACGCGCCACAAGACATGGAAGCCCGCGTGGCCCTGTGGCTTGAGCAGCACAAGGACATGGCCGAGCGTTGGGTGGCGATGATGGTTGAGATTCGTGCCGCTGTGGGCACGGACTACGCCATGTATGCAGTGGCCAACCGTGAGTTGCTGGACCTGGCGTTGAGTGGTCAGTCGGTGCTGCAACCGGCTTGATCAAGCGGTAAAACAAAAGCCCCCGTATCGTGAGATTCGGGGGCTTTTTGTTGGAACACCTTCTGACAAACGATGCAGGGCAACTGTGGGAGCAGGCAAGCCAGCTCCCACATTTTGATCTCCATCTACCTTGGGGTCAGTGGTGCTTCAGTAATTTAGTTTCCAGGTGGTCCAGATGCTGGGTCATCAGCGCCACCGCGGTAGTTGAGTCACGCTGCTCCACTGCATCCACAATCGCCGCATGTTCCTGCCACGCGCAATACGTGCAGGCTTTTGCTTCGTATTGGGCAATGATCAACGACGTCAGCGGCACCAAACTGTTAAGGAACTGCGCCAGCGGTGCATTGCGCGCCATCGCTGCCAATTGCAGATGAAACTCTCCCGACAGCCGAATCGCCGGCCCACGCTGGTCGCGCTCGATGCACTCGCGCTCGCGGGCAATCAGCTCGCGTAACTGGCGTACCTGGGTCGGTGTGGCGTGCGCGCAGGCCAGTTGCACCACGGTCATTTCAGTCAGGCGCCGTGCTTCGAGAATTTGCCGGGTTTGCTGCTGGTCCGGCGCGGCGACCTGGGCCCGTTGGTTGGGGCGCAGGATGATCACTTGCTGATGGGACAGTTTTGCCAGGACCCGGCGAATCACACTGCGGCTCACGCCAAAGATTTCGCCCAGGCCTTCTTCGGTAAAACGACTGGCCGGGGCAATGCGTTGTTCGAGGATGGCGTCGAACAGCTGCGGGTAGATGTCGTCCACCGAAGGCTTTTTACCGGCGACCAGGCGCAGGGCAGGGAGGATGGGATCGCGTTGCAGCGCGTGAGCGGTCATGGCCTGTCTCCAGAAAGTCAGCTGCCCAGATGGTCGTCCGGGATGTTCAAACGAATGCCCATGCGCAGGCCTTCCTGAAGGATGTGCCGACGCATTTCCGCACTGGCCAGGGCGCTGTTTTTGTTGCGGATGGCGCGCACCACGGCCTCGTTCTCTCGCAGGCGCTCCGCCAGGTGCTCGGGCGAGTTGCGCAGCACTTGGGCGCTTTGCTTGAGGGCATTGCTGGTTTGCTGCACCACGTTCTGGAAGATCGGGTTGGAGGTCAGGGCGAACAGTTCTTCATGGAAGTCGATGTAGGCGTTCATGCCGGCTTCGGCGTCGCCGGCGTCGAGGGCTTCGCGCATGTCCATCAAGGTCAGGCGCAATTGGCCGACCTCTTTGCTGCTGATGGATTGGGCCACCAGGCCGACGATGAAGGGTTCAAGGGTGTAGCGCAGTTGCAGGATATCTTCCAGGCTGGCGTCGGCCACGGCGTCGCTGGATTGCGGCTCGCTGACGCTGGTCTCCAGCACCACCACGCCTTTGCCGGGCATGGAGCGCACCAGGCCAAGGGTTTCCAGGACGATCACGGCTTCGCGCAGGCTGGGGCGGCTGATGCCCATTTGTTCGGCCAGTTCGCGCTGGCCGGGGAGCATTTCGCCGCGTCGCCACTGGCCCCGCTTGAGTGCGGCGCGCAGTTTTTCTACGACTGAATTGACGACGGTTGAGGTGCTGATCACGTCGTACACTCCTTTAAGTTGCAAATACAATAATTAAACTGGCGTTGAGCCAATGTGGGAGGCTGGCAAGCCAGCTCCCACATTTGAACCGTGTCGCTTGCTCAGAACTCCTGATGCGCCGGCAGCACCGGTTTCTTCGCCTGGAAGGCGTAGCCTTGGTGACCATCGAGGACCTTGTTGGCACGCTGGATATCGATGTCTTTCTCCCAGCGGGCAATGGCCACGGTGGCGACGCAGTTGCCGATCAGGTTGGTCAATGCACGGCCGATGCCCATGAACCAATCCACCGCCAGCACCAGCACCAGGCCCACCACCGGAATCGCCGGGATCGCCGTAAGCGTGGCCGCCAGAATCACCAGGGCCGACCCTGGAATGCCGTGGGCACCCTTGGAGGTAATCAGCGACACCAGCAAGATGGTCATCAGGTCGGTCATCGACAGCGGTGTACCGGTGGCATTGGCGATAAACACGATGGCCAGGGTCAGGTAGATCGAAAAGCCATCGAGGTTGAACGAATACCCGGTTGGAATCACCAGGCCGACGGTGGAACTGCCAATACCCAGGTGCTCAAGTTTACGCATGACCTGCGGCAGCACGGCGTCGGAAGAGGCGGTGCCCATGACAATCAGCAGTTCTTCACGCAGGTACTTGAGCAGCGGCCACATGCGCAGCCCCGACACGCGCATCACCAAGCCGAGAATCAGCGCGACGAAAGCGAAGCAGGTCAGGTAGAACAGGCCCACCAGGCTGCCCAGATGTTGCAGCGAGTCCAGGCCGTAGGTGCTGGTGGTGAAGGCGATCGCGCCGAATACGCCGATTGGCGCCAGGCGCACGATCATGCCCATGATGCGGAAAATCACGTGGCTCAGTTCATTGATCAGCCGCGTGATGCCGGAGGCCGCTTCGCCCACCAGGTTCAGCGCACTGCCGAACAGCACCGAGAACAGCAGCACCTGCAACACGTTGTTCTCGGCGAAAGCGCCGATCACCGAGTTGGGGATCAGGTCCATCAGGAATTGGCTGGTGCCCTTGATGTGCTGGCCCTTGTCGGCCAGTTCATTGAGGCCGGCGGAGGAGAGCTGTTCCAGGTGGATATTGGCGCCAGTGCCGATACCGGTGCTGAAGGCCATGATCAGGCCGATCACCAGGGCGATGGTGGTCAGCACTTCAAAGTAGATCACCGACTTGAGGCCAATGCGCCCGACTTTCTTCAGGTCGCCGGCGCCGGAGATGCCGCTGACCACCACGCAGAACACGATCAGGCCGATCAGCATCTTGATCAGCTTGATAAAGCCGTCGCCCAAGGGTTTGAGTTGCGAGGAGAATTCGGGAAGGGCCAGGCCGCAGATTATGCCTAACATCAGGCCGATCACGACTTGCAGGAAAATCGAACGCGAGCACCATCTGAGCATGGGAGGGATCTCTATTCGGTGCCCTGGTGGTTCCAGGGCTTAATTGTTGTGGTCATACCGGTAAGTCCAGTGCGGGGCCAGTCTAGGCCAGGTATTTTTGAAATAACAAGTCATTATTTGCCAGTTGACGGGTCCCGGTCTGACCAGTTGGTCGGTGAGGGCGATGCTTGAGCGGTTGGCGGGGCGGGATTTTTTTCGCTTATCATCCGCCGCTCGGCCTATGAGGTGATAGATGGACCAGCCAGGACTGACCACCGACGAAACCGGGCGCACCCATTGCACCTGGCGCACCGCAGCGCCGGAATACCCGCATTACCACGACTGTGAGTGGGGCGTGCCGGTAGCGGATGACATCCAGCTGTACGAGAAGATCTGCCTGGAAGGTTTTCAGGCAGGCATGGCCTGGATCACCATCCTGCGCAAACGCGAGCAGTTTCGCGCGGCGTTCGAAGGTTTTGATTTTCGCCGGGTGGCGCAGTACGGCGAGTCGGATATCGAGCGGCTGATGCAGGACCCGGGCATCGTGCGTAATCGCGCGAAGATCGTGTCCACCCTCAACAATGCGCGCAGGGCATGTGAGTTGGTGGAGGAGGCCGGCTCGCTGGCACGGTGGTTGTGGGCGTTTGAGCCCGCTGACGATGAACGCCCGGCCTTGGTAGACATGGCTTACTGGACGGGTAACCCCACCTCACCGGCTTCCGAACGTTTGTCGAAAGCCCTGAAGAAGCGGGGTTGGACGTTTGTCGGCCCGACCACGATGTATGCGCTGATGCAGGCGATGGGGATGGTTAATGATCATCTGGAAGGCTGCTACTGCCGGCCGCGAATTGAAACGCTGCGGCGGCAGTTCAAGCGGCCCTGAATCCCTGCTCCCACAGGGGGGTGGTGGTGTGGCTGATTAGTGTGGAAGGGGTGTCAGCACCTCAGCCTTGTCATCCAACACCATCACCACCAGCAACTTGGCCGGTTTTGTCTGGCTGGCATTGCTCGATTCAAAGTGCCGCGAACCCGCCGGTTCGTAGAACGACTCACCCACTGTGTAGGTCTTCGCCTTCTCCTCATTCACCCGCGAAGTCACCGCGCCCTCCAGCACGTAAGCCACGGCGGTGCCGGTGTGGCTATGGGGCACAGTGGCCTGGCCGGGGGCATAATCGACGGTGAGCAGGATGGTTTTCTTGCCGGGCACATTGGTCAGCGCGTGCTCTTGCAGAACCTTGATCGATTCCTGGTTGTAAACCGGTTCGTGTGCAAAGGCGGTGAGCGAGGTGAACATCAGCGCGCTGGCGAGCAGTCGTTTCATGGCGAGGTTTCCAAGTCATTCGAGACCTCTTCACCCTACGCCGCAGCGCCTGGGTGACCAATGACCAATCCAGCGGAAAACCGCCTAGCCAATCTGCTGGAGAATATCGCGGACCTTGTCCAGCGCCGGGTCGATGTCCAGGGTTTCGATGGCGCCGAAGCCGATGATCAGGCCAGGACGTACCGGAGCGTCGTGGAAGAACACATCCAGGGGGTACAGACCCACTTCGACCTGCCGCGCCAGCTCCATCAGCAGCGGGATGTTGACCGGCACCTTGCACAATGCAGCCATGTGGAACCCGGCCACGGTCGGCACGGCGTCGAACCACGGCGACAAATCCCCCGCCAAGCGCTGCAGGATGCGCTCGCGGCGCCCGGCATAGACCGTGTGGCAGCGGCGGATATGCTTGAGCAGGTAGCCTTCGCTGATGAATTTGGCCAATGCCCATTGCGGCAGCGTCGAGCTGTGCTGGTCGGTCAATTGCTTGGCTTTGAGCACCGCGCCATGAATCGCCGGTGGCAGCACCGCGTAGCCCAGGCGTAGCTCGGGCAGCAACGTTTTCGAGAAGGTGCCGACGTAGGTCACCAGGCCGCGGGTGTCCATGCTTTGCAGGGAGTCGGTAGGGCGCCCCTCGTAGCGGAACTCGCTGTCGTAGTCGTCCTCGATAATGATCGCGCCCAGCTCTAGCGCCCGCGCCCGCAAGGCTTCACGGCGTGGCGGGCTCATGGGCATGCCAAGGGGGAACTGGTGTGAGGGCGTCACGTAGATCAGCCGCGTGCCGTCGGGAATCTGGTCGACGCGAATGCCCTGTGCATCCACCGGCACACTGGCAACGTTGGCGCCCATTGCCATGAACAACTGGCGTGCGGGGCTGTAGCCGGGGTCTTCCATGGCGACAATGCTGCCCGGTTCCAGCACCACGCGTGCGATCAAATCCAGCGCCTGCTGTGCGCCGTTGGTGACGATGATGTCGCTGTCGCGGCATTTCACGCCGCGCGAGAACGCGATATGCCCGGCGATTGCACTGCGCAACGCAGGCAAGCCTTCGGGTTGGCTGTAGAACCCACTGTTCTGGGCAATCCGGCGCAGCGCGTCCTGGGTGCAGCGCCGCCATTCATCCTGGGGGAACTGGTTGCGGCTGGTGGCACCGCCGATAAATTCGTAACGCAGCGTGCTGTCGCGCGTGGGGTGGCGCATGGGCGAGGGCAGCGACTGCCACTTCGCCAGGTTGGCGGCGCAGGCCAGGTCGGTGGCGGTTTGCAGGCGTTCGGACTGCGGTGCGCGGGCGTTGACGAAGGTGCCACGGCCCGTCTTGCCGACCAGCAGGCCTTCGTAGGTGAGGGTGGCGTAGGTGTCGGACACGGTCTTGCGCGATATGCCCAGTTGCTCGGCAAGCAAGCGGCTGGGCGGCAATTGCGCGCCAGCGGCCAGGCGTCCGGAGCCGATGGCTTCGTGCAGCTGTTGGTACAACTGTTCGGCCAGATCCTTGCGGCCGTTGATCACAACGTGCAGTTCCATGTCTTATCCCGGGCATTCACTCTTTGCCAAGATTACGCGCCTGCGTGACAGGCTCAAAATGGTCTGCGCATAAACCGGCTGATTGGCTATAGGGCTTATGCCTTGCGGACTCTAGGCTGGTTTGTCATTGCGCCCTACGCCAGAGAACCGTTCCATGGAACCTCGCCTCGATTACTACACCGCCTCGCCGCAAGCGCTCAAGGGCATGCTGATGCTGGAGGCGACAACCTTTGGTTTGTCCATCGAAAAGCCCTTGCTGGAGCTGATCAAGATTCGTGTCTCGCAGCTCAACGGCTGTGGGTTTTGCACAGACATGCACTCAATGGCGGCGCGCCAGCGCGGCGAAACCGAGCGACGCTTGTTCGCGTTGTGCGTATGGCGTGACTCGCCGTTTTTCACGGCACGGGAAAAGGCGGCACTCGCCTGGAGTGAATCGGTGGCGACGCTGCCGACCTCGACGGTATCGGATGAATTGTACGCGGCTGTACGCGTGGAATTCAGTGAGCAGGAGCTGGTGGACCTGACCATGGCGGTGTCCAGCATCAGTGGCTGGAACCGCCTGGCGGTGAGCTTTCGGCAGCAGCCGCCGAATGCTTGAATGTGCCAGCTCCCACATAGAGTGCGGCTTTCAGGACAGGAAACCGCCATCCACATTCAGCGACACACCCGTGGTGTAGCTGGATGCATCGCTGGCCAGGAACAGCACCGCGCCGGCCATCTCGCTTGGATCCGCCACACGCTTGAGGGGGATCTGCGCCAGGGCCATTTTCAGGATTGCGTCATTCTTCACCAGGGCCGAGGCGAACTTGGTGTCGGTGAGGCCCGGCAACAGGGCGTTGCAACGAATGCCGAACTCGGCGCATTCCTTGGCGAACACCTTGGTCATGTTGATCACAGCGGCCTTGGTCACCGAATAGATGCCCTGGAATACACCCGGCGAAATCCCGTTGATCGACGCTACGTTGATGATGCTGCCGCCGCCGTTTTCGCGCATCAGCTTGCCGGCTTCCACCGACATGAAAAAATAGCCACGGATGTTCACGTCAACGGTCTTCTGGAACGCACCGAGATCGGTGTCCAGCACGTTGCAGAATTGCGGGTTGGTCGCAGCGTTGTTCACCAGGATATCCAGGCGACCAAACTGTTCGCGAATGCCGGCGAACACTTGGGTGATCTGCTCCATCTCGCCGATGTGGCAGGCCACGGCGGTGGCCTTGCCGCCGTCGGCGATGATTGCATCAGCCACGTGCTGGCAGCCTTCCAGCTTGCGGCTGGAAACGATCACGTGAGCGCCTTGTTGGGCCAGCAACTTGGCGATCGCTTCACCGATGCCACGGCTGGCGCCGGAAACGAATGCGATCTTGCCATCGAGGTCGAACAGGTTGGTCTTGGACATGAGGGTTCCTTAGAGGGCTGATTTACCGATGACATTCAGGCTCATTTGCTCCAGCAGCTTGTTCATTTGAATGAACTGCGGAAAGCGTTTGTCCTGGGTCTGGCCATGGAAGAAGCGGTAGTAGATCTGCTGCACGATACCGGCCAGGCGGAACAGGCCGTAGGTGTAGTAGAAGTCGAAATTGTCGATCTGCAGGCCCGCGCGTTCAGCGTAGTAATCGACGAACTGGCGGCGGGTGAGCATGCCGGGGGCGTTGCTTGGCTGACGGCGCATCAGTTGCACCGGCGCAGGGTCAGCGGCTTCGATCCAGTAGGCGAGGGTGTTGCCCAGGTCCATCAGCGGGTCGCCGAGGGTGGTCAGTTCCCAGTCCAGCACGCCGATGATCTGCATCGGATTATGCGGGTCAAGAATCACGTTGTCGAAGCGGTAGTCGTTATGCACGATGCTTGACGTCGGGTGGTCGGCGGGCATTTTTTCATTCAGCCAGGCGCGTACCGCATCCCAGCGTGGCGCGTCGGGGGTCAGAGCCTTTTCGTAGCGATCGCTCCAGCCACGGATCTGGCGTTCAACGTAGCCTTCGGGTTTGCCCAAATCCGCCAGGCCGCAGGCGCTGTAGTCCACCTGATGCAGTTCAACGAATTTGTCGATAAAGCTCTTGCACAGCGCCTCGGTCTTGGCGGCATCCAGGCCCAGCTCGGCCGGCAGGTCGGAGCGCAGGATGATGCCGTTGACGCGCTCCATCACGTAGAACTCGGCACCGATCACCGATTCGTCGGTGCAATGCACGTAGGCCTTGGGGCAGTAGGGAAAGCCGTCTTTGAGCTGGTTGAGAATGCGGTATTCGCGGCCCATGTCATGGGCGGACTTGGCTTTGTGCCCAAACGGTGGGCGACGTAGCACGAACTCCTGACCGGGGTATTCCAACAGGTAGGTCAGGTTGGACGCGCCACCTGGGAACTGGCTGATCGTAGGCGTGCCGCTCAAGCCCGGGATGTGAGCCTTGAGGTAGGGATCGATCAGGCTGGCATCAAGTTCTTCACCTGGGCGAATTTGGGTCGATTGGTCGTTCAGCGCCATGCTTATCCCTTCTGCTTATTCTAAAGGCCTTGGACTATTTCCTAATCTAATGCGCACCACCGCCCAGCGACAAGGTCGGGGCGGCTTAATAGGTTAGCGTGTTGGACGATGATCAGCGTGCCTGATCGGTCATTTATTGGGCGGGGGCAGGGCGACCGGCGTGAGCACCGGACGCCCGGCGAAGTATTCCACCAGGTTGTCGGCCACGCGTTGCACGGTGTCATGGGCGGCTTCCGGCGAGAGGCCCGCGACATGGGAGGTGAGCACGGTGTTGCCGAGTTTTTTGAGCGCGTCGGGCACCTTGGGCTCGTCGTCGAACACATCCAGCGCGGCGCCGCCGATGCGGCGTTGCTCCAGGGCGGCGACCAGGTCGGCGGTGACCACCACGCTGCCACGGCCGATGTTGACCAGATAGCCATTCGGCCCCAGCGCGTCCAGGGCATGGCGATCGATCAGGTGGCGGGTGCTGGCGCCGCCGGGGGTGGCCAGGATCAGGAAGTCCGAGGTGCGCGCCAGTTCCACGGCGGTTGCGCAGTAGGTGTAGTCCACGTCGTCGCGCGGCTGGCGGTTGTGATAACTCACCTCCATGCCGAATCCCAGGGCGGCACGCTTGGCGATCTCCAGGCCCACCGCACCGAGTCCAAGAATGCCCAGCTGCTTGCCGCCCAGCGACGGGCGCATCACTTTCGGCCATTCATGACGGCGCACGGCTGCGTCGGTCTGAGGGATGCCGCGCACCAGCGACAGCAGCAACGCCATGGCGTGATCGGCCACCGACGGCGCATTCACTCCGGCGCCATTGGTGACGACGATTCCGCGATTGCTGGCGGCCTGCAGGTCAACATGCTCATAGCCGGCGCCGATTACGCAGATTATTTCCAGCAGCGGCAGGGCGGCGATTTCCTCGGCGTACAAACCCAGCGGGCCACGGGTCAGTACGGCGTTGATCTGGCTGCCATGGGCTTTGATGGCTTCGGCGCGTTCGGTGGGCGTCGGCGCCAGGATCACGTGAAAGTCATTGCTCTCGATGATGGGCAGGTATTCGTTGATGGTTTCTACCAGGACCAGAACGGTGGCGGTCATCGGAAGGCTCTTCCTGAAGGGTTTGAGGGCATGAGTATGCAGTATTTGCGTGGTCAGAAGCGGATCTCAGCCGCTCTCGTGCGCTTCACAAACGCCCCAGCCAACGTCGCGTTGTGATGCTCGATAATCGCCTCGGCTTTCAATGCCGCAGTGTCCATGCAGGTATGGCCGTCTTCCGGCAGCACCACCTGGAAGCCCAGTTCCACCGCAACCCGGCAGGTGGCGTCGATACAGAACTGGGTTTTCATGCCCACGATCACCAATTGGCTGACCTGTGCCGCCCTCAGTTGCTGCTGCAAGTCTGTGCCCAGGAAGCAACTGGGGCGGGTTTTGTTGAACAACAGATCGCGCGACTCGTCGACATCCAGGCCATGCCATAGCTGCCAGGGCGCGCTGCCGGCTTCAATCGGCGAGCCTGCCGGGCCAGTGTGGCGGGCGACGAAGATCGGGGCGCCTGCATGGCGTGCACGCTGAATCAGTTGGTTGATGGTGGCGAGTACACGTTCGCGCTCGAAGGGCTTTTCCGGACCGTCGTATAAGCCAGTTTGCATATCAATGATCAGCAGGGCGTCAGTCATGGTGTTGCTCCTTGCAATGGCCAGATGGCGGAGCAATAAAAAGGCCCCGTCCATTGCTGGCGGGGCCTTGGGTTGAATCTGTGAGGTGTCTAGCGTGAACACCCACCGCAACCGCACGACCCGCCTGAGGCGGTCGTGGTGGTGGTGGGGGTGAGGTTCAGCTGAATACGGTTCATGGCTGGATCATGCTGAAAGCGGCGCCAAGTTGTCAACGAATGTGTTTGATTTGTGCGCGGCGCGTCGATGTACCACGCCACCGTTCCTCAGCTAAGTCTTTGCTTATTCAACAGAATCCCGGACAATCCGGCCCCTTCTATGGTCGGGGCGCTGCCTGTCAGGTTTTTCTGACTCGTCCCGACCGTGTAAAAGCGGAGATCCGATCGGATGAATGATCAGGCCAATAGCGTCGACCAACGCTATGAGACGACACCTGCAACCCTCACACGCTGGAGCCGCCAGGACACCACCTGGATGCTTGGCCTGTTCGGCACCGCCATTGGCGCCGGCACGCTGTTCTTGCCGATCAACGCGGGCCTGGGAGGCTTCTGGCCACTGGTGATCCTCGCGGTACTGGCCTTCCCGATGACGTTCTTCGCCCACCGTGGCCTGACCCGCTTCGTACTGTCCGGTCGAGAAGGCTCCGACATCACCGACGTCGTCGAAGAGCACTTCGGCATCAAGGCCGGTGCGCTGATCACCTTGCTGTACTTCTTTGCTATCTTCCCGATCCTGCTGATCTACAGCGTGGCGCTGACCAACACCGTTGGTAGCTTCATGGAACACCAACTGCACATCATGCCGCCACCACGAGCGATTCTGTCGTTGGTGCTGATCCTCGGCCTGCTGGCCGTGGTGCGTTGCGGCGAGCAAGTGATCGTCAAGGCCATGAGCCTGATGGTGTATCCGTTCATCGTCGCCTTGCTGTTCCTGGCGGTGTACCTGGTTCCGCATTGGAATGGCGGCATCCTCAGCACCGCCAGCGTAGTCCCGGCACCGTCTGCACTGCTCAATACGCTGTGGCTGGCGATCCCGGTGATGGTGTTCTCGTTCAACCATTCGCCGATCATCTCGGCCTTTGCGGTTGACCAGAAGCGCCAGTACGGCGCCCACGCCGATGAGCGCAGCTCGCAGATCCTGTCCCGCGCACACGTATTGATGGTGGTGATGGTGCTGTTCTTCGTATTCAGCTGCGTACTGACCCTATCGCCGGCGCAGTTGGCCGAAGCGAAGGCGCAGAACCTGTCGATCCTGTCGTACCTGGCCAACCACTTCGATAACCCGACCATCGAGTTTGCCGCTCCGTTGATCGCGTTTGTGGCGATTGCCAAATCGTTCCTGGGCCACTACATCGGCGCCAGCGAAGGCCTCAAGGGGTTGGTGCTGAAAACGGGTCGTCGCCCGGGTGCCAAGCGCCTGGACCGCATGACTGCCGCTTTCATGCTGGTGGCGTGCTGGATGGTTGCGACGTTAAACCCAAGCATTCTCCACATGATTGAGGCTCTGGGTGGTCCGATCATTGCTTCAATCCTGTTCCTGATGCCGATGTATGCCATCCGCAAAGTGCCGGCCATGGCCAAGTACCGTGGGCAGGCGTCCAATGTGTTTGTCACGGCGGTTGGCCTGGTGGCGATCACTGCGGTGGTGTACTCGCTGATTCCTTGATGTGAGCAAAACCTTCGACCCGGGCTTTCCTCACACCTGGATCACGCAGCGCTATGCAACGGCCGAATCAGCGTGCAACGCGATTTGGCCGTTTTTCTGCCAGGCCGGAAAACTCAGCGCTACCAGGTGGTCTTTGTTCACGCGTTGCGCAGCGCCGAGGCGACTCAACTGCACACCATTTTTCAGGAAATAACGCTCCAGTGCCGGGGTGGTGACCGCCACCACTCGATTGGCGCCCTGGCGCCAGGCATGGTGCAGGCTGTTCCACCAGATCCGCATCGGTAAGGTGCCTTCCTCAAGAGCTCGGGCGGCAAAGCGCGACACTTCCCAAGTATCACTGCTTTGCGGGCTGGGCTGGTCGCACAGAAATCCAAAGACTTCCGACAGCAGATAAGGCTGTGTGGTCGGCAACAGTCGTGCGCAACCGCAGACCTGGCCTTTGGTGTCCAGGGCGAGGATGTGACGGGTGTCGGCCTGGTCGAACTGGTCGAATTCGCGTTGGGGCAGGGCGCAGGTGGAGTCTAGTTTCCAGCCCAGTTGCTGGATGAACACTTCGTGTCGATAGCGGCCCAGGTCGTCCTCAAGGGCTGCAGACAGTTCATGGTGATGGCGGGTGATGATATTGATCATTGGATGTCCTTATCGTGATCGTCGGGCCCTAGATCAAGCCCAGTGCGGCGGCATAGGCAGCCGCCAGTGTCTTGTTGGCGGCCCCGAATTTTTTCTGGATGGCCTTGAGGTGAAAGTTCACGGTGTTGATGGAGATGGTGAGGATCAGCGCGATCTCGCCGGAACTTTTGCCGTCGGCGGTCCACTGCAGGATCTCCCGCTCACGCAGACTGAGGCACACCGATGGGTGGGTGCGTTCGCTATGGCCAAGGTCCGTCAGGCGCAGCGTCACCTGTTCGAGGATGCAGCGCAGGCGCAATTGTATTTCGTCGCTTTCTGCCTGTGAGATCCGGTCTTCGCGCCGGGCCACGGACAGTAACCGCAGCGAGTGATCGTGGCTGCGAATCGGCAGCGTGGCGCCGATGCGCAGACCCCAGTCCCGAGCTTCCAGCCATAACTTTCGACTGTTATCAAACAGTGCGTCGTTCCACAGCACCATCTCGGTGGAACGCAAGCCACTGAGAATCGACGGATCGACTGCCGCGTAGTTTTGCTCCTCGTAATGTTCCAGCCATCTTTCGGGGTAGGAGCCGTAAATCTCGGTTTTTGGACGGGTAAAAGGGGTCAGGTGGCGTACGCCATAGGCGTAATACTCGAACCCCAGTTGCAACACCTCCCGCTCCAGCAGCGCGAACACTTGTGGCCCACCCTGTTGCTTGAGCATCTCTATCCGCAAGCGATTCCACCAGCGAATGAGGTCGTTTTCCTTCTCCATGGACAGTCGCCTCGATTCCCCAAACCTTTGGCAATCTAGCCCACGAGATATTTCTGTCAAACTTTTCCTAGGCTTTCCCGATGGCTCTGGCACGGTGCTTTCACCCAAGACGCTGGTGTTATGACGCTTGGCGCAGACGAGGAATTGAATGGCGCGCGTGGCACTGCTCAATGGCCTTGACCGCTGTTTCACAGGACGCCGCGTCGGCGGGCATCAGGCTACTCGCCCGCAGGCTGGCCTTTTGCAAGTGGGTATCGTGTAACAGTGCTGCGATCGCCCCTTGCAGGTCTTGGCTGTCCAGGGGCAGGTCGAGGCGAATCCCGCACCCCATGCGCACCAGTCGCTCGGCGTTATCGAACTGGTCGTGAGCGATCGGCAGGACGATCTGTGGAATGCCGGCCGCAAGCCCCAGGCTCATGGCACCAATGCCGCCGGGGTGGACCAGGCCCGCCGCGCGGGGCAACAGTGAACTCATCGGCAAGAACGGACGCTGCATCACCGTGGGCGGCAAGTCGCTGATGACCGGCCGATCACCGGTCAGAAAAATGCCGCGTGCGCCCGACTTGTGCAGCGCTGCGAGGGCGAACCGATAAAACTGATGGTCAAAGTGCTCAGTGGAGCCTTGGGTGAAGACAATGGGGGCAGATCCTGCGTCCAGAAAAGTTCGGCTTTGCTCATCGAGCCCGAGGGTGCCGCCGTCGAACAGTGGGAAGCCGGCCATGTGCAAGGGCTGCGGCCAGTCTTGCTGTACGGGGGCGAACCATTCGGGGAACAGGCATATTACCCCTTGAGGCGAATGCATCCATTGGCTGAAGATAGTCTTCACCGTGCCTGGCAGCCCGTGTTTGCGGCGCAGGGCATTGATTTGGGGCGCACAGGTACGGTCCAGGCTTAGGTATTCGATCCCGCGCCAGAGGAGTTTACGCAGGGTCAATGGCAAGCGCGGCGATACATTGAAGGTGGGGTGCACGGGCGGCAAATGTGCAGACAGCAACGTTGATGGTGATACTTGGACGGACAGGTAGGGGAAGCCGTATTTTTCATGGGCGATACGAGCACCCAAGGCCCACAGCGAGCCGACGACCACGGTGTCGTCGTTGTCCTGGGCGGTCACATAGTCGTAGACCGGCTCTAAAAGGCCGGCGATGGCTTGCCACAACACGCCGAAGGATGTCTTCGGGTCCCACAGCCGGGGATCACCCATGGCGGCGGTGTAGGTAGCCTCATCACATAACGGTACGAAGTCTAGGCCTCGCGCCTCAATGGTGCGTTGAAAAGCCGGCATGCTGCACAAGGTCACCTGATGACCGCGCAGAATCAGGGCAGAGCCCAGGCCGATAAAGGGAAAAACGTCACCGGCCGAGCCGATGGCAATCATGATTACTCGCATCATCCACATCCTTGTCGAAAAGTGCTCAGGCGAAGCTCAACTGCGCTCGGTGCGGGGGCGACGCGTGAAGCGCCTCTGGCTGGGTATCGCGAGGCGCCAGCAAATGACCGAGCAATGCACGGTGCACGCCGTTGGCCGCCGCCCTGGATTCCAGATCCAGAAAATGCCCGCTGCTCTCGGCCGTGGAGAAGCTGCAGTCACGGATGTACTGTTTGAAGCACTGCACGTCCATGGCGCTGGTGTATTCGTCCCAGGCGCCGTTCAAAAAGTGCACATGGCTGTTGATGCTCGAAAGTTGCGGCAGGTAAGCCCCCTCGTTGAGCTTGAGCGCCTGGTCGATATGGAATCGCGCTTGATGCTGCTCGGCGTCGATCAACTGCGCCATGTGTTGTTGATTAGCGGTCTTGAGTCGGGCCGGAAGGTGCTTGCCCAGTGTCTGGTTGAGCAAATGGCCGATACCTGCGTTGTCATCCCGGGCCATGAGTGCCTGGGCCCCGCTGACGTAGTCGAGCATCGGTGCGTTGAGGCCGGGAGCGAATGACATCACGACCGAGCTTTTGACGGTGCCCGGGTTTCTGGCGAGCGCCAACAGGGTCGACAAGCCACCCCAGGAGGCGGAAACCAGGTGGTGAATATTGAAGCGCTCGATCAATGCCAGCAATATCTGCACTTCGTCGTCCTTGGTCACCAGGCACCGGTCCGGGTTATGAACGCGGGAGTTTCCAGCGAACGGTAAGTCAAACAGCACCACGTTAAAGTGTTCGGCCAGGCATTTGCTTGTACGGGCAAAGGCCGACGTCGTGGCCATGGCGCCGTTGACCAGCAAAACGTTATTTTTATTGGGAGCATCGCCGATTTGTTCCACTGACACCGAATAATCCTTGAAGACCTTCTTGATCACATAGTGTTTACGCGACATAACACACCTCCAGTCAGCACTTGAAAAACAGGCGAGAGCGCCCCTGCCACTGAGCTCAGGTGCCGGGGGCAAGGCTTGATTGTTTTTTATTAGAAGTAGTACGGCTTACAGCGCGAAGTAGATCCAGAGCAGGCAGATCCCATGACGCAGGTTTCAGGCTGTAGAGAGTTTTAGTCTTCAAGGTGTTGGGGGACAACTACCTGATCTGGTAGGTCGGTATACAAAGGCGGTCGGCAATCAGTGTGTTTCATCTGGCGCGGCGGTTCTTCAAGCACAAAAAAACGCCGCGTATCTTGCGATACGCGGCGTTTTTTTTACCGGGTGTAGCTACATCAACACACCCTTAGGCTTGAATCACCGGGATGTTGGCGCTTGCTGCGATCTTACGGAACTCAGCGATCTGGTCGAAGTTCAGGTAGCGGTAGACGTCACTGGCCATGGTGTCCAGTTTCGCCGCGTAGCCCATGTACTCTTCAACGGTCGGCAGGCGACCCAGGGTAGAAGCCACTGCTGCCAGCTCAGCCGAAGCCAGGTAGACGTTAGCGCCGTCACCCAGACGGTTCGGGAAGTTACGGGTCGACGTCGACACAACGGTCGAGTTCGGTTCTACGCGTGCCTGGTTACCCATGCACAGCGAGCAGCCCGGCATTTCCATGCGCGCGCCAGCTTTACCGTAGATGCCGTAGTAGCCTTCTTCGGTCAATTGGTGAGCGTCCATCTTGGTCGGCGGCGACAGCCACAGACGGGTTGGCAGCTGACCCTTGACCTGCTCCAGCAGCTTGCCGGCAGCGCGGAAGTGACCGATGTTGGTCATGCACGAACCGATGAACACTTCGTCGATCTTCTCACCGGCAACGCTCGACAGCAGACGGGCATCGTCCGGGTCGTTCGGTGCGCAGAGGATCGGCTCGTTGATCTCGGCCAGGTCGATCTCGATGATTTCGGCGTATTCCGCGTCGGCATCGGCTTCCATCAGCTCAGGGTTGGCAACCCAGGCTTCCATCGCTTGGGCACGACGTTCCAGTGTGCGCGGGTCGCCGTAGCCTTCACCGATCATCCAGCGCAGCAGGGTGATGTTGGAGTTCAGGTACTCGGTGATCGACTCTTTCGACAGCTTGATGGTGCAACCGGCAGCCGAACGTTCGGCCGAGGCGTCGGACAGCTCGAAAGCCTGTTCCAGCGTCAGGTCGTTCAGGCCTTCGATTTCCAGGATGCGGCCGGAGAACGCGTTCTTCTTGCCTTTCTTCTCTACCGTCAGCAGACCCGATTGGATCGCGTAGTAAGGAATGGCATGAACCAGGTCACGCAGGGTGATGCCAGGTTTCATTTTGCCTTTGAAGCGCACCAGGATCGATTCCGGCATGTCCAGTGGCATTACGCCAGTGGCTGCGGCAAACGCGACCAGGCCAGAGCCGGCCGGGAACGAGATGCCCATCGGGAAGCGGGTGTGGGAGTCACCACCGGTACCGACGGTGTCCGGCAGCAGCATGCGGTTCAGCCAGCTGTGGATGATGCCGTCGCCTGGACGCAGCGATACACCGCCACGGGTCATGATGAAGTCAGGCAGGGTGTGGTGGGTGGTCACGTCGATCGGCTTTGGATAGGCCGCGGTATGGCAGAACGACTGCATTACCAGATCGGTCGAGAAGCCCAGGCACGCCAGGTCTTTCAGTTCGTCACGGGTCATCGGACCGGTGGTGTCCTGGGAACCCACGGTGGTCATCTTCGGTTCGCAGTAGGTGCCAGGGCGAACGCCTTTGCCTTCTGGCAGACCGCACGCCTTGCCGACCATTTTCTGTGCCAGGGTGAAACCTTTGCCGGTGTCGACAGGCGCTTCAGGCAGCTTGAACAGGTCGGTAGGGCCCAGGCCCAGTTCAGCACGCGCCTTGTCGGTCAAGCCACGACCGATGATCAGCGGGATACGGCCGCCGGCGCGGACTTCGTCCAACAGCACCGGGGTCTTCATTTCGAAGGTGGTGATGACTTCGTCGGTGCCGTGTTTGCAGACTTTGCCAGCATGCGGGTACAGGTCGATCACGTCGCCCATGTTCATGTTGGTAACGTCGAATTCGATTGGCAGTGCGCCAGCATCTTCCATGGTGTTGTAGAAGATAGGAGCGATCTTGCTGCCGAAGCAGAAGCCGCCAGCGCGCTTGTTCGGCACGTAAGGAACGTCGTCACCGAAGAACCACAGTACGGAGTTGGTCGCGGATTTACGCGAAGAACCGGTACCGACCACGTCACCGACGTAGGCGATCGGGAAGCCTTGGCCGCGCATCTCTTCGATCTGCTTCATCGGGCCGGTCTTGCCTTGCTCGTCCGGCACGATGCCTTCGCGAGCCATTTTCAGCATGGCCAGGGCGTGCAGCGGGATGTCAGGGCGGGACCAGGCGTCCGGGGCAGGGGACAGGTCGTCGGTGTTGGTTTCGCCGGTGACCTTGAACACGCGCAGGCTGATCTTGTCGGCCAGGGTCGGGCGGTTGCGGAACCACTCGCCGTCTGCCCAGGACTGGATCACGGCTTTGGCGTGATCGTTGCCATTGCGGGCTTTTTCGGCCACGTCGTGGAACGCATCGAACATCAGCAGGGTGTGCTTGAGTTGGGCGGCGGCGACAGGTGCCAGCTCGGCGTCGTCCAGCAGCTCAACCAGTGTCACGATGTTGTAGCCGCCTTGCATGGTGCCAAGCAGTTCAACGGCGCGTTTCTTGTCGATCAGGGGGGAAGTGGCTTCGCCCTTGGCCAGGGCAGACAGGAAACCGGCCTTGACGTAGGCAGCTTCGTCAACGCCTGGTGGAATGCGGTTGGTGATCAGGTCAACGAGGAATTCTTCTTCGCCAGCCGGAGGATTTTTCAGCAGCTCAACCAGGCCTGCGGTTTGTTCGGCGTTAAGCGGCTGGGGAACAATACCCAGGGCTGCACGCTCTTCGATATGTTTGCGGTAGGCTTCAAGCACAGTTATTACCCTCATCAGTGGTCCCACGGGACGCTCATCCAGCAATGAACGGCACGCATGCGCTCGGGGGCTTTTTGAGCCACAAAGCCAGCGCTGCCGGCATTTCTCACAGAAGCTGCTTTCAAAGTTTTACGCCTGCAGAACGGAGCTGATGAGGGTTGGCGAGGGCGTTGACCTACCGAGTCATTCACCATCGCCAACACCGTTCTGAAGGAACGACTGTGCTCGTGACGCTTTGAAAACAGCTTCCAGCGGATTATTGGCGCCTTACAAGGCCGGATGATTCTACGGCAAAAAAAAACTAAAGGTAAGTTGCCTCGCCAAGTTTGCAGGGTGATAGCCGTTAGACAAAGGGCTAACATGGCGCATTGTTTCGCTGATCTGCGTGTCGTTGCCCATGTCCAACCAAACCATCAAGACTCCCTGCGTCGGCCTGTGCTCCACGGTTTACGGCGATCTCGTGTGCCGTGGTTGCAAGCGTTTCCACCACGAAGTGATCCAGTGGAACGGCTATAACGAAGAAGAAAAACGCGCGGTCTGGCTGCGGTTGGAGCAGCTGTTGGTGCAGGTAATGGCCGGCAAAGTCGAGGTATTCGACCCCAAGACCCTGCGTGGGCAGTTGGAGCAGCGCAAGATTCGCTTTGTGCCGCATCAATCCGAGTATTGCTGGGCGTACCAGTTGATCGCCCGTGGTGCGCGGGTTATTTCCAACTTGGAGGCTTACGGCATGGTGCTGTTGCCGGAGTTTCGCGATTGGCCCTTGCCGGACCTGCGCGATGCCATTGATCGGGAGTTTTTTATCCTGTCGGAGGCGCACTACCAGCGCTATATCGCGCCAAACTTTTTGAAGGATGCACTGGGGCACTGACTGGAGCGGTCAAGGCGGGAGCAGGCAAGCCAGCGCCCACAGTTGATTTTTGTTGCCTGAAGACCCCGTCAGGGCTTGCTGGCCAGTTCCTCCAGCTGATCCATCAGCGTGTCAGGCTTGAGCACCAACACATCACTTTCCACTGCATCCAGTATCACCTCCGCCGTATTGCCGATCAGCGCTCCGGTAATCCCGGTGCGCGCCACGGTGCCGATAATCGTCACCGCCGCCTGCCACTTATGGGCGGCGAACGGGATCAGCACATCCGCCGGGCCTTCCTCAATGTGCAAGTGTGAGTCGTCCACATCGAACTCTGTCTGAAACGCCTTACATTGCTCGCGATAACGCGCCTCGATGGTTTCCTTGAGTTGGAAGGTCGGGTCTGCCGCCGACAACATCGGCGACGGGTGGGCGCTGATGACATGCAACTGCGCCTTGGCCAGGCTGGCGATATCAAAACCATGGTCGATGATTGAATTGTGCAGCGCCCGATGATCTGCATCGGTGTTGCCCACATCGATCGCCGCCAGGATCACACCGCTCATCCACGGCTTAGCCGTCTTGACCAGCAGGACCGCCGACGGGCAGTAGCGCAGCAACTTCCAGTCCGCAGGCGTCAGCAGGGCTTTCTTCAACGGGCTGTCGGGGAAATGCTGCTTGATCACCAAGCCACAACCCTCGGCTTGCTGCACATCGATAATGGTTTCATGCAGGCTGTCATTCCAGGCCTGCTCGGTGCTGACGCTGTAGCCGTCTTCCTGCAAGCCCGACTTCAGCAGCGCCAGAAGCGCCGAGTGCTCATGCTTCTTGTCGCAGACCAGCAAATGCAAGTGCGCGCCAGTGACCCCGGCGATCAGCTTGGCGCGCTTGAGGGCCAGGCTTTCCGAATGCTCGGGTTCGATGACCACCAGGATGCTGCGGATGGCTTGCATGATTGGATCTCCAAAAGAGGCGGGGGCTGGAACAACTATAGTTGCTGCCCGCCAGACGTCATGTTGATGCACATCAAGGCCCGTGACTGGTGGTCTGCGGCGGGGTCGGTATAATCGCCGGCCTTTTGTGATCCTTTTGCCCGTGAGCCCGATGAACCTGCCAGAAATCCACGAATTCCTCGGTTGCCGCACCCCTGACGCTTGGGTCCAGGCCGCGCTGGCCGATCAGGAAACCCTGCTGATCGACCACAAGAACTGCGAATTCAAAGCCGCCAGCACCGCCCTGAGCCTGATGGCCAAGTACCACGGCCATGTTGACCTGATCAACATGATGTCGCGCCTGGCCCGCGAAGAGCTGGTACACCATGAGCAAGTCATGCGTTTGATCAAAAAGCGCAAGGTCGAGCTACGGCAGCTGCACGCCGGGCGCTATGCCTCGGGTTTGCGCAAAGTCGTGCGCAGCCATGAGCCGGTCAAACTGGTTGACACGCTGGTGGTGGGTGCCTTTATCGAAGCGCGCAGTTGCGAGCGTTTCGAAGCATTGGTGCCGCATTTGGACGAAGAACTCGGCAAGTTCTACTTTGGCTTGCTGAAAAGCGAGGCGCGGCACTTCCAGGGTTACCTGAAGCTGGCGTACCAGTATGGCGACGCCAAGGACATCGCTCAGGTGATCAAGCGGGTGAGGGCGGCCGAGCAAGAGCTGATCGAGTCACCCGACATCGAATTCCGCTTTCACAGTGGCGTGCCAGCCTGACGCGACGGCCACGCCGATCAGCGCGGTGATCCCGGTCAGCAGCAGGATCACCGTCTGGGTACTCAAGGGCGCGGCGAGTACGGCAATCGCAAGACCGGCCAATGGCTGTGCCAGGTTGTTGAGCAACGTGATCACGCCCACCGTTTTACCGAAGTCTTGCACCGGAATGACCCGTTGACGTGTGCTGCGCATATACACGTTGAACATTTTGTCGAAACCGGTGACCAGCAGGAATCCCACGGTGTAAGCCCAAAGCGTGGGGCTGACCGCCATGACCAGGGCCCCGGCCCCGATCATTGAATACGACAGCCCGCCCAGCACTTTCAACGACAGCGTGGCGCGCGCCAGGTAAAACAGGATAGCGATGGTGACCACTGCGCCGGCCGCCTGTAGCAACGCATAGGCATCCTTGCCGGCGGCGAATTGACCCGTGACCATCGCCGCCGACGTGGCCAGCGTCACGCCGATGATCAGGTTCACGCCGACCGCGAGGGCAATGATGCGCTTCAGCTCTGGCAGGTTGCGGATATGCCCGAATGCGATGCGCAGCGGTTGCAGCCAGATGTCCTGATGCTGTTCAAAACGCTCAAGATTCACCGTGGTGTTGCGCTGCCATGCCCGCATCGCCAGATCTGCCAGCACAAACAACCCGGCAACCCCAAGTACTACCCAATGCCAGGCCCACACCTCCAACATCAACGCCGCTACCAGCGGCCCCAGCACCAGGCCGCTCTGGTCGGCTATTTGTGAGTAGGACAAGGTCTTGGCGTAGGTGTAATGCTTGAAGATGTGTGGCATCACGACTTCGCGAGCCATGATGCCTTGCGTCGTCAGTACGCCGCACAGCGCAGACAGGGCCACCAGCCAATAGATACCGTCAAACACCCCGTAAAGCGCTACGGCCACCACGCACGCCAGTGCGCGGTAAACCTGGCTGATATGCAGGATGCGCACCGGCGAGAATTTATCGCACAACGCTCCACAGACGGGAAAGGCCAGGTAGCGCGGCAGCGATTCGACGAAAAACGCCAACCCGGCCCACGCGACGCTGTTGGTGGTCTGGAACACAATCAGCGGCACGATAAACAGCAGGATCTGGTCCGCCAGCCGTGACAGGAACAGTGAGATAAAAAAAGCCAGGTAATCCTTGCGCATGGTGTTCCCGTTTCAATGAATCATAGAGTCAACTGACAGCCGATCAATAGCTTGAGCCAGAGGTGTCGCTGAGGTTGTGGCGCTCATCGCCCCTGAGCGGCGGGTTGAACACACTCACCAGTACCAGGTCCTCGTCCTGACCACCGCGCAGGTAATGGCGGTCATGCTGGTCCAGCACATACATGTCCCCTGGGCGGATCTGATAGACGTTGCCGTTCATATCTTCAACCTCACCGTTACCTGCAATGCAATAACAGGCTTCCAAGTGATTACGGTAATGCAGCAGAGACTCGGTGCCTGCGCGCACGACGGTATGGCAGACGGTATAGCCCATCTGGTCTTTTTCCGTCAGCAGGCGGTGGCTGGTTCCAGCACCCCACTCAACAAAGTGGGCGGTGTTTTCAATATCGGCTTTGCTGCGAACAAACATCGTCGTCTCCCGTTAATGATTTGAGGCTAAAAGGGGGGGGTGGAGCGCTGAAGCAGCACTGGCGAGCATGGCTGAATCCCAATGCACGTCACGGTGCGCGGCCATTGTTTGCAGGTCGCGCCAGTGGCGATGCAACGGATTGCCGGTGGTCATCAACGAGGCGCCACTGTGTTCTACCAGTCGGTGTACGGCTTCAACGCATTGGCGGGCGAGGTAGCTGCGATCACGCTTGAGGGCTGACAACTGGCTCTCGCTGAGTGAGCGCAGTGCCTGACCTGATTCGTCCAAACGATTGACCAGTGAATCAAACAGCGCACTGGCCGCCGTCAACTGCGCGCCACTGTGGGCTACCCGCTCAAGGGCCACCGCCGAAGGTGGAGTAGTTTGCTGCGCGAGCGCCTGGAGGTGGAGGTCGTACGCCCCCTCCGCGCAGCCCAATAGCGGGCCTATGATCGAGGTCGTGATGAACGGCACGATGGGCACGCTGTAAAGGTAATCCGACCCGGTGCCCGCCGGTCGTGCACCGAACACCTCTTGAAGCGGGAAGACTTCGTGATGAGGCACCAACAGCTCTGGTGTTACGACATCATGCGAACCCGTGGCGCGCATGCCTATGCTGTCCCAGGAGTCGAGAACAGTGACACCTTGCTTCGCTGCGACAACCAGGAAGCGCTCGCTGGCGTCGGCCGTAGGAGGGTTCGCGCAGGGTGCATTCAGAATCAACCACGTCGCGTGTTCAATGCCAGAACTGAATCGCCAGCGCCCGCTGACACGCATGCCCCCAGGCTCAATGGATAATCGACTGTCCGGGCCTGCCGATGCAGAGGCAAACAACTGTGTCGTGCCGCCGTCGTAGAGTTTCGCCTCAAACGACGGATTCAAGCGCGCTGCGATGGCGGCGTGTCCTCCCACCAAGCTGATTAACCAGCCTGTCGATGCACATGCCCTGGCCGCTATCCTTGATGAACGAACCAATGCTGGCCAGCCGGGTTTCAGCGGTTTGGCTCTGCGGGGGCAAACCAGGTTCAGCAAACCGCTTGAGCGCAACTCACCCAGTGTTTCGTCGCTCAATCTACGGCTTTTATCCGCAAGGGCAGCCCGCTCGCGCCACTGGGATAGATAAACGTCAGGCATCGAGAGCGTCCCCTTGCGGCTGTTTGCCAAGGGACGCATTTTCGAAGCAGAAGCCGCCGGGCTGATTGACCGGGCCTAGCAGTTCGAGGAAGTGCTCGATGTGGTTCTGATCGTCTGATGCGACGAATTCGCAGAAATTGGTGCTATTCCATAGCAGGAAGACGTGCTTGAAGTGCCGCTGAAGGGCTGCAACCAGAGCCTCCTTGCGGACTTGTCCGTTTTCCATCTGATCGAGCATTTGTCTGCGCTTCCACTCGATTTCTTCGACGGTGAAATAGCGCGTCTTGAAGCGTTTATCCTTGAGCGCTTCCCGGCGCAGATATTCCTCAGGGTCGGCGTGATTGAGTTTTTCCAAGAAGAACGCCAGGCCGCCCGGCTTGAGCAGCGGTTTGATATGACTGAGCTGCAGGTCGCGGTCCTGAGTGTAGAACTGGAATGCAGCGGTTTCGTAGAGGTAGTCGAACCCCTCGGCAAACCGTTGATAAGGCGCCGAGCTGAGCAACGACGGGGTGACCTTGAAGAACGATTGTGGGTAGAACAGTGAATGCTCAGGAGAGGCATACCGATCAAAGGCGATCTGATTGGCGCGGTTGGGCGAGCACGTCAGTGTCTGAACCAAGCCGCGAGAGTGGGCCGCCAGCGCGCGGCCATTGCTGCCGTCGAAGGCATCGACTTCAAAAAAACTGAAGTGTTGTGCCTGTCCGGTGCGGCGGGCGTTGGAAAGTCGGGTCAGCGCCACACCAATTCGCGCCATCTCCTCGAGAATGTACGGGACGCTGGCCAGGAAGTGCGAAAACAACGGGCCGGCATCAGCCACCAATTGATCGTGGTAGGCAATGACATCGACGTCCGCGATGGTATCGCGAAGATGGCTGGTGAGTGGCTGGGAAGGAACCTGGGTCGAGCCGGTGGCCAGGCTGTGAAAGTGCTCGGCCAACTTGAACATTGAACTGTTTTCTAATGCTGCGTCGTACGGCGGGTTCATCGTATCGCTCCTTGATTTCAAGCCAAGCCTTTACCGGTGGTCTTTCCGGAATCGGTTTGAGGCAACGCATCCATGAATGCCCATTGCGCCGGGACCATGTGCCAGTCCATCAGCCGTTTGCAATGCTCCTTTAATGCGGCTTCGCAAGTTGAATCGTGGTCTCGTTCCAGTACTACAAATGCCTTGGGCAAAAAACCCGCAGACTCGTCGGCTACCGGCATTACAACCACTTGGGCGACGGCGGGGTGGGAGGCCAGGCACTGCTCTATCTCGCGTGGGTTCACATTCCATATGTTGCGAGCAAATACATCATCCTTGCGCGCTATATAATAGAGAAAGCCTCGGTCGTCTTTCTTGAAAAGGTCGCCTGTGCGATAAAGTCTCGCTTCACCGAATACGTGTGTTTTTATGGCTGAGTGAGTGGCTTCAGGCATTTGCCAATATTCAAGCATCAAGTAATCACTGGTCACCCAAAGTTCACCGATAGTGTTCGGCTGTGTTATTTGTTCGCCGTCATCATTGACAATGAATACGCGAACACCGGGCAAAGCCTTGCCAACAGAAGTAGGGCGTCTATCAATTTCTTCAGGTGGCAAATAACTGACGCGTTTGCATTCAGTCAGACCATAATTGGAGAAGATTTGAACGTCGGGAAGTGCAGCGCGAATACGTTCTATATGACGGGAATACAACGGCTGACCGCTGCTGGAAATATAGCGCAGCGTGGGCAGTTGCTGTCGCCAGTGCTCTTTGGTCGCGGCAAGCAGGAAAAATATGGGCGGGAAGACGTGCATGCCGGTTACGCCTTCACGTTTCACCACTTCAAGAACATCGTCCGCATCCGTCGGTGGCAAGCTCTCAATGACCGATGTGCCGCCGAAGTACAAGGGCATCAAGATGTTGTACACGCCGTAGTCAGAGGCCAATGTGGAATAGCTGAGGATCACATCGTCCGGCGTGTTGTTCAGATAAGCGGTAACGGCGCTTGTCGCCGCGGCCATGATGCGATGGTTGACCACCACGCCCTTCGGGTTGAAGGTGGAGCCGGACGTATAGAAAATCGACGTGATGCGAGTATCGTCCTGCAGGTCGGGAAGTGCGGCCGCCTGAGTGTCCGGTGTCGATACTGCACGGTCCAGAGAGACTATTTCCGGGTGCAGTGTTTCATCGTTGCCGATCAGAATGATGCGATCGACATCGGTTTCCAGGTGCAGCGTTTCCAGGGCATTGCAGCCTTGGGTGATCAGAACTTTCGCGCCAGTATGCTTGAGCTGATACACCAGTTTTTCGCGGCTGTAAGTCGGGTGTGTGGCGGCGGTAATAGCGCCGGTACGCAGGACGGCGAGATAGGCCGCGATCAGGTCGAAGCAAATCGGGGAATACAGGGCGACGCGATCTCCCGGATGAACGCCGTTGGCGACTAATACATGGGCTATTTGTAGCGTCCGTGTGCGAAGCATTTCATAGGTGTAACGGATTCCATCAACAACGACAGCGCACTTTTCGGGGTGTTTTGCCGCGATCTTCTCGATGACGTCGTGATACAAGAACATGAAAGGCTACCTGCATTCAATAATACAAATAATATAAAGAAGGTCAGCGCCGTTAGCGCGAATCTCTGAGCTAGATTATTGGTCTGTTGAATAAAGGATGGTCGACAAAGTTATTGCGATAGATAAAATCGAGAAGTGGCACGATATCAGTTCCTTTGATATTTATTTTAATTGTCATCCATGAACTTTCGCGAAGAGGACTTGCTGAAAGTACACGGATAGTTTCATTTGAGTTGTAAGGCTGTCAACGGTAGCACGGTTGGTTTTTTGTCACGGCGTGGTGACAATATAGGGGGCGAGCCTGATAAATGTTAGAGGTGAAATTTCCTGATTAGACGTGAGCAACGGCTGTCAGAAAAAACCACGGTCACTCGTAAAAACGACGACGGTGGCCGGTGATTGACGCGTTAAAAAATACACGCGAAATGTTAAAAACTCTTAAAAACATGAAGTTTCTCTGAAAACTTCGGTGAAAGCCGGTTTCTGTCAGGCTCGGTGGCCTCTTCGGCCCAGCTTGCCACCTATAATGCTCGATCTTCAATCCGCTTCCGCACACTGAGAACTTATGGAAAACCTGGGGTTGGGCAAGGTCTTGCTCGTTGAGGACGACGAAAAGCTGGCAGGGCTGATCGCGCACTTTCTGTCACAGCATGGTTTCGAGGTGCGCGTGGTGCATCGAGGCGATGAGGCTCTGGCGGCGTTCCTGGACTTCAAACCGAAGATTGTCGTGCTTGACCTGATGCTGCCCGGCCAGAGCGGCCTGCATGTGTGTCGCGGGATCCGCACGGTGTCCGACACGCCTATCGTGATCCTGACCGCCAAGGAAGATGACCTGGACCACATCCTCGGCCTGGAGTCTGGTGCCGACGACTACGTGATCAAGCCGATCAAGCCCCCGGTGCTGCTCGCACGCCTGCGCGCCCTGCAGCGGCGGCAGGCGCCAGAGCCGACGGTGCGCGGGGCCCTCGCTTTCGGGCGGTTGGCCATCGACCGCAGTTGCCGGGTGGTCAGCCTGGGGGATGACAAGATCGACCTCACCACCATGGAGTTCGAGCTGTTGTGGCTGCTGGCGAGCAACTCGGGGACGATCCTGTCCCGTGATGACATCCTCAACCGCATGCGCGGTATCGCGTTCGACGGCCTCAACCGCAGTGTCGATGTGTACATCAGCAAACTGCGCGGCAAACTCAACGACAACCCGCGCGAACCGGTGTGCATCAAGACCATCTGGGGCAAGGGCTACCTGTTCAATCCGTTTGCGTGGGAGGTCTAGATGCTGCGGCTCTATATCCGCCTGTACATCATCCTGGCGCTGGGCCTGGCGGGGGCAATCTGGCTGGTTAACTACACCTTCGATGAGTTGCTCCCCGAGGCCAACGAAACCTATAACCGCGAAGCCCTGCGCGGCCCCGCCTATGGCCTGGTCGAGCAATTGCGTCCTGTGCCGGCCGAGGCGCGCGAGGTGCGCCTGAGCGAATTGCAGCAGCATTACGGTCTGCGTCTGGACTTGGTGCAGCGCGATGAGTTGGCGCTGAGCCAACGCGAGCAGCAATTGCTCGCGGCCGGGCAATTAGTGGTACGTGGCGACTTCATGGAGTTCATCGCCAATATCGATGGCGGCCCCCAACTGCTCAATATCAAGCTGCCTGAAGAGCCTAAATGGTTGTACCTGTGGGCCTACGGCCTACTGGGATTGAGCTTGGCAATCGTGCTGTATTTCTGGGTTCGTCCGCACTGGCGCGACCTGGAGCATATTCGCCTGGCTGCACAGCGTTTCGGTGACAACGACCTCAGTTCCCGCATCCTGCTGCCACGCCGCTCCACCGTGCGCGAGCTGGCGGGGCACTTCAACCAGATGGCCGAGCGCATTGAAAGCTTGATCGCTAACCAGCGCGAGCTGACCAACGCCGTGTCCCACGAGTTGCGCACGCCGATTGCGCGCCTGTCGTTCGAACTCGACCAGCTCAAGCAACAGACCGACCCGCGCCAGCGCGGCGAATTGATCGCGGACATGTACGCTGACCTCGGCGAGCTGGAAGACATGGTCTCCGAGCTGCTCACCTACGCTAGCCTGGAACGCGGTGCCACCCAGGTCACCCGCGAGCGCATCGAAGCCCACAGCTGGCTCGACAGTGTGATCGGCAGCGTGGCCCTCGAAGCCGAAGCGGCCGGCATTCAACTGTCGCTGCGTACGTGCGAAGTGGACTTTATCCAGATCGAGCCGCGCTTTATGGCGCGAGCGGTGATCAACCTGCTGCGCAACGCGATCCGATACGCCGAGCGCCGTGTGGAGGTGTCGCTGGTCAAGTTCGGCAGCGGCTATGAAGTGCGGGTGTGTGATGACGGCCCCGGTGTGCCGGAGGAGGGCCGCTCGAAGATCTTCCAACCCTTCATGCGCCTCGACGCCAGCCGCGACCGTCGCACCGGCGGCTTCGGCCTTGGACTGGCGCTGGTACAACGGGTGTCGCAGTGGCACGGCGGCCAGGTGCAAGTGCTGGATTCGGAATGGGGCGGGGCGTCGTTCCGGATGACGTGGGCGTACGCCGATTAACAACACTACAGTTGCTCCTGCCCTGGCCGGTGGTGACGTCGTACCCGGTCTGCAGGTCGTTACGGTCGCCAAAATGGCTGTTGAGGCTGGCATCGACGGAACCGTAAGCGCGGTGGAAGCAAACTTCAGTTATCCATAGCGCTCAGAATCGCATGCGCCACCTTCACGCGTTCGGCGTTCGGGTAGTTCTTGTTCGCCAGGATCACCACGCCTATATCCTTGGCTGGCACATACGCCACGTAGGCACCGAACCCGGCGGTAGAGCCAGTCTTGTTGAACAGGACCTGAGCACGATGCGTCTGAGCAGGTTTCAGCCAGTTGACCTTGTGCGGGTTCATCGCCATTGGGGTGGAGTTGCCGTCAAGCAACGCTTGCAGCGTGATCGGGTAAGGGTAGGACTCCCAGCCCAGGCCCTGGGTCATGCCCTTCACGGTGTAGTAGCCGGTATGAGTGGTGGCGATGGCTTGCTGCAGCGCTTTTTCCAGGGTGTCCGGGTGCATGTTCGCGATGACGTAACGCGCGAGGTCCTGGGTGCTGGTCTTGACGCCATAGGCTTCGCTGTCCAGCGCGCCGGGGCTTACGCGAACCGGTTTTTGATCCTTGTCGTAGCCCTGGGCATAGAGGCCTGCCTTGTCGGCAGGCACACTCACGTAAGTGTTCTTCAAGCCCAGCTTGGGCAGCAGGGTTTTTTCCATCGCGTCGTTGAAGGGCTGACCGAGGCTTTGCGCGGCGATGTAGCCAAACAAGCCAATGCTCGGGTTGGAGTAGAGGCGCTGTTCGCCGGGCGCGTATTTGGGTTTCCAGCGCTGGAAGTAATCGAGCATGGTCTCGGCGCTGTCGGCCGCGTCGGGAAACTGCAGCGGCAGCCCACCGGGTGTGTAGGTGGCCAATTGCAGCAGGCTGATGCTGTCAAAAGCGCTGCCGCGCAGGCTGGCCACGTGTGCGCTGGCCTTGTCCGAAAGCTTGAGCGTGCCGATGGCCTGGGCGTAGCCGCCCAGAGTGGCGTTGAAGGTTTTGCTCAATGAGCCGATTTCAAACAGGGTGTCTTCGGTAACCGGCTGCTGGGTGTCTTTGGCGGCAACGCCATAGTTAAAGTATTGCACCTGGCCTTTATCCACCACGGCAACCGACAGGCCAGGAATGTTCTGTTGCTGCATCAGCGGTGCAACACGGCTGTCCACGAGCGTGCGCAGGTCGGTGGCGGCCATACAGGTGCCGGAGCCCAACAGCAAGGTTGATAGCACAATTTTTTGTACGTGATGGTTCATGGCAATTTGCTTCCATTTCGATGATGCACTGATGATCAAGGCCTGCGCAGGCGCCGCAAATCTAGGTGGATTTTGTTCCCTCGGCAAACGATGATATCTCAGGCCAGTCATTAGAAATTTTAGGGTCAAGCATGTTGCGCTCCCATCTGCCCCTCAACGCACTGCGTGCCTTCGAAGCGTCGGCTCGCCACTTGAGCTTCACCCGCGCGGCCATTGAGTTATGCGTGACTCAGGCAGCGGTCAGCCATCAGGTCAAGAGCCTGGAAGCACAACTTAATGTCACATTATTCAAGCGTCTACCTCGAGGCCTGATGCTCACCCGTGAAGGCGAAACCTTGCTGCCGGTGGTGCGTGAGTCGTTCGACCGCATCGCCCAGACGCTCAGCCAGTTCGAAAGCGGGCACTACCGCGAAGTGCTCACCGTGGGCGCAGTCGGCACCTTTGCGGTGGGCTGGTTGCTGCCACGCCTGGCGGATTTTCACGCGCGTTACCCCTTTATCGACCTGCGGTTGTCCACCCACAACAACCGTGTCGACGTGGCCGCCGAAGGCCTCGACTACGCGATCCGCTTTGGCGCGGGAGCCTGGCACGGCACCGATGCCTGCGAACTGCTGGAAGCGCCCCTCACCGTGCTTTGCGTGCCGCAACTGGCCGAGCAACTGCACACCCCCACTGACCTGTTGAACCACACGTTACTGCGCTCCTACCGCGCTGATGAGTGGAGCCTGTGGTTCCAGGCCGTCGGTCTGCCCGCCGACACCCTGGTGCCGCGCAGTATCGTGTTTGATTCCTCGTTGGCAATGATGGAAGCGGCCTTGCAAGGAACGGGGGTGGCATTGGCGCCAGCGATGATGTTTTCGCGGCAGCTGGAGCGTGATGTGATTCGCCAGCCGTTCGACGTCGGCATCACCACCGGCAGCTATTGGCTCACGCGATTGCAGTCGCGGGCCGAGACGTCGGCGATGCTCGTCTTCAAGGGGTGGTTGCAAGAGCGGGTCCGTGGTTAAGCCAAGTACTTGCGAAACCATCCCAACGTTCGTTCCCATGCCAGATTCGCCGCCGCCTCGTCATATCGCGGCGTCGAGTCGTTGTGAAAACCATGGTTGGCGCCCTTGTAGATGTACGCCTCATAGTTCGTGCCTGCAGCCTTGAGTGCCGTTTCATACGCCGGCCACCCCTCATTGATCCGTGTATCCAGCTCACCGAAATGCAGCATGATCGGCGCCTTGATCCGTGGCACGTCGTTGGCCTCCGGCTGGCGCCCATAGAACGACACCGCCGCGCCCAATTCCGGATAGGCCACGGCTGCCGCATTGGTCACGCCGCCGCCGTAGCAGAACCCGGTGATGCCGACTTTGCCGGTGCTGCTGTCGTGGTGCATCAGCCATTCGATAGCGGCGAAAAAATCGTTCATCAGCTTGGTCGGGTCAACCGTCTGTTGCAGCGCCACGCCTTTTTCGTCGTTACCGGGGTAGCCGCCCACCGAGGTCAGGCCATCCGGCGCCAGGGCGATGAAGCCAGCTTTGGCCAGGCGCCGGGCGACGTCTTCGATATAGGGGTTGAGGCCACGGTTTTCATGCACGACCACCACGGCGGGCAACTTGCCCGCGGCCTTGGCCGGGCGCACCAGGTAGCCGCGCACGGTGCCGTTGCCTTTGGGCGAGGGGTAGGTGATGTAGTCGGCAACGATGTCCGGGTCGGTGAATTTCACCTGTTCGGCCAGCGCGTAGTTGGGGCTGAGGGCTGCGAGCAGAGCCGAGGCGGTGAGGCCACCCAAGGTGAACAGCGCGGCGCGGTCGAGAAATTCGCGGCGGTTGATCTTGCCGTGGGCGTAGCCGTCGTAGAGTTCCAGCAGTTCGGGGGCAAAGTCTTTCGCGGTGAGACGAGTCATCGGTGCATCCTCGATTAGCGGTGGCAGTCAATGTAGATCAGGATCAGCCCTCACGCCCATGGGCGGCGGCTGCCAATTGGCCGGTATCGACGCGCACGAAAACCGAGTCGCCCATGGCGGTGAGCACGTCACCCGCGTACACCTCGCAGATCACGCGGGTCTTGCGCCCCACGTCGCCCTCGACCCGTGCGCGCAGGGTGAGGGTGACGCCCATGGGCGTTGGCTTGATGAATTTGATGCCCAGGTTGCCGGTCACGCAGTCAATGCGGGGCAGGCTGCCGGGTTCGCGCCCCTCGGCGCGGTAGTGGTAGGCCATGGCGGTCCAGTTGGAATGGCAGTCGACCAACATGGCGATCAGGCCGCCGTAGACCAGGTCGGGCCAGCCGCTGTATTTTGCTTCGGGCATATGCTCGGCGATCAGGTGGATGCCGTCCGCGTCCCAACGGCTCTTGATATGCAGGCCGTGGGGGTTGCTGCCGCCGCAGCCGTAGCAGATGCCGTCCGGCGCGGTGAGGTCCTGAAGCGAAGGGGTGTGCATGGAGCGTCCTTATTATTCTGGGGCGACTACTCTGTTTAGCAGGACAAACGCCTGATGGGAACAAATCCCTGTTACAGCGTGTTAGCTCGGTACCTGTGTCTTTTCCTCTGCGGAGCGCTGCATGAAACGTCGAATGTCCCCGGTCGCCATACTGGTCCTGACCCTTGCTTTCTGTTCCAGCGCCCAGGCGGTGGAGTACAACGACGTCAACCGCACCGCCAGCCAGATCAGTTTTACCTATAAACAGTTGGGGCAGCGGGTGTACGGCACCTTCAGTGAGTTCGAAGGCACCTTGACGTTCGATACGCAAAAGCCGGAAGCCGGGCATGCATTGCTCAAGATCCAGCTGGCCAGCATCGACGCCGGCAGCCCGGACGCGAATGACGAGCTGCAGCGTGCGTCGTGGTTTGACACCGCGACCTATCCAGTGGGCGTTTACGAATCCACCGGCGTCGCGGTCCTGGGAGATAACCGCTTCAGGATCAGCGGCAACTTGACCATCAAGGGCACCACGCGCCCGGTGGACGTCGACGTGGTGCTCAAGGAGCAAAGCGGTATCGGCGTGTTCGACGGCGAATTCATCCTCAAGCGCGGCGATTTCAAGATTGGCGAGGGCGAGTGGGCCGGCAACAGCGTGGTGTCGAATGACATCAACATCAAGTTCAAGATGGTCGCGCCGCAGCGTTAACGGGCGAACTTCTTCGCGCCCGCCACGCAGCCGATCACCGCGACCGTCACCAGCACCATGCCCAGGCTGACCTGCTCATGCAGCAAGCCAGCCGCCAATGCCAGGCCGAAAAACGGTTGCAGCAACTGCAACTGGCCGACGGCGGCAATGCCCCCCTGGGCAAGGCCGCGGTACCAAAACACAAAGCCGATCAACATGCTGAACAACGCCACATAACCCAGGCTCAGCCAGGCGGGCAGGCTGATGCCGCGCAAGCTTGGCGGTGCCAGGAGCAGGCTCAAGGGCAGCACCACTGGCATTGCCACCACCAACGCCCAGCAGATCACCTGCCAGCCGCCCAGGCTGCGCGACAAGGTGGCGCCCTCGGCGTAACCCAGGCCGCAGACCAACACTGCCAGCAACATCAGCAAATCGCCGGCGGGTGCGGCGGTCAAACCCTGGGCGACGGCATAACCCATCACCAATACGCTGCCCAGGATCGAGAACAACCAGAACACTGGACGCGGGCGCTCACCACCGCGCAGTACGCCAAACACCGCGGTCGCGAGGGGGAGCAGGCCGATAAACACGATGGAGTGGGCCGAGGTCACGTACTGCAGCGCCAGTGCGGTCAGCAGGGGAAAGCCGATCACCACGCCAAGGGCAACGATCGCCAGGGGGACCCATTGGTGGCGCGCGGGGCGTTTCGCCTTGAACCACCACAGCAGGCACAACCCCAGGCTGGCGGCGATGGCGGCACGGATCATGGTGAGGAACACCGGGTCGAACTCCATCACGGCAAGCCGTGTGGCGGGTAAGGAACCGCTGAAAATCACCACGCCAATAAAGCCATTGATCCAGCCTTGGGGGCGGGTATCCAGGGTGCTGATGGGGGATGTGCGTTCCATGAGGAGGCGCCCGAATAATGAGGGGTTGCGTTCAGGCCATCCTAGGGGCGAGCATTAAGACAATCAAAAAATTGTCATGGATACATCCCTATGCCGCGCGCCCGCTACAAGTCGCTGGTCGACACCTTTGCCGAGAGCATCCGTTCGGGGAAAATGCCGCCGGGTACGCGCCTGCCGACGCACCGGCAACTGGCCGCCGATCATGGCCTGGCGCTGGTGACCGCGAGCCGGGTTTATACCGAGCTGGAAGCCATGGGGCTGGTCAGCGGCGAAACCGGACGCGGCACGTTTGTACGCGAGATCTCGCTGCCGCCAGGGCAGGGCAGTGGGCAGATGACGGTTGCGGCGGGCATGCTCGACCTCAATTTCAACTACCCCTCATTGCCGGGCCAGGCTGACCTGTTGCGCACGGCGTTGCGTCAGTTGGCGCTGTCCGGCGACCTTGAGGCCCTGTTGCGTTACCAGCCTCACGCAGGGCGTTTGCATGAGCGAGCTGCCGTCGCACGGCATTTACTGAACCGAGGGCTGACGGTAGAGGCCGACCAGGTGCTGCTGGTCAGCGGCGCCCAGCACGGCTTGGCGGTGACGATGATGGCGTTGCTCAAGCCGGGGGACGTGGTCGCGGTGGATGCGTTGACCTATTCGGGGTTCAAGGTGCTGGCCGAGACCCTGCACCTGGAAGTTGTCGCGATCCCGGTCACGCCCGCCGGCACAGACCTGAGCGCCTTGCAAAACCTGTGTCGCAAACGTCCGGTGCGGGCCGTGTACAGCATGCCGACCCTGCACAATCCCCTTGGCTGGGTCATGGACAGGGACCAGCGTGAGCAGTTGGTTTCCATCGCCCGGCAGCACAATCTAATGATCATTGAGGACGCGGCCTACGCGTTCCTGGTCGAAAACGCACCGCCACCCGTGGCGACCCTGGCGCCGGAGCGCACGGTGTATGTGGGCGGGCTCTCAAAAAGTGTCGCGACCGGTTTGCGCGTGGGGTATGTTGCGGCGCCAAATGACTGGGTTAAAGCACTCGAGCGCACCATCATGGCCACCACCTGGAACGTGCCCGGCGTCATGAGCGCCATTGCCGTGGCGTGGATCGAAGATGGCACGGTGGCGCAACTGGAAGCGCAAAAACGCCAGGACGCCCAGGCCCGGCAAGCCTTGGCGGCGCAGGTGTTGAAAGGGCTGGCCTACACCAGCCATCCCTCATCGTATTTTTTGTGGTTACCCCTGCCCGAGGACGCACGCGCTGACCAGATCGCCATGGCCCTGCAGTGCGACAATATCTCGGTATCCACCGCCGAACCGTTTGCCGTCACGGCTTATGTGCCGCACGCGCTGCGCCTGGCGCTGGGTTCGGTGGACATGGCGGCGCTGCGCGAGGCATTGCTGACAGTGCGCAAGGTGGTGGAGTGGTGAGCCGGCGCACGCGGCTCACCGCTGGCCATCAGTACTTGTAAGCCTGGCGCCCGATCAGCAGCCACTTGCCTTTCTGCTTCTGCCAAACCTGGAAATTGTCGATGTCGGTGGGCATTTCAACGCCACTGTTCACGGCCAGCGCGTGGAAGTGGTTGCGCACCAGGGCGGTGTCGCCTTGCAGGGTGACGGTCTGGTTCTGCATTTCCAGGGTCTTGAAGGCGCTGGTGTGGGTTTCCAGGTCGGCGATGAATTGCGCTTTGTTCTGCACCTTGCCGCTGGAATGGCCGTAGGTGAGTTTGTCGGACGTCAGCGCATCAAGCTGCTTGAGGTCCAGGTGCAGCATGGCTTGGGTCAGTTGGTCGACCGCTTGGGCCACCTCCTTTTCCGCAGGGGCAGGCGCTGCGGCGACATAGCCGGTAAACAGGCAGAGAAAACCGATCAGTACTTTGATTTTTTGCATGTGGGGTTCCTTATTGTTGTTGGGGTAGCGGACAACGCGTTACTGTTTGTGTCGTCGTACAACATTGCTCTATCCACGCTTATTTTGAAAACTAAATTTTTGATTATTTACAGAGTTCCTGCATTGCATGGGACTTGAGGTTTCATTGTTCTTGTACGATGTCCCATCACTGACTAAGAATGGTGTCCCGTCTAACAATAAAATAACGGAGACACACGATGAATCTTCCCCCTCTGCCTGCGCGGACTGACCACAGTCGCCGCGTCTTCCTCAAGCGTTCCTTGGCGGTTTCCGCATCGGTCGCGGTGCTGGGCAACCTGCCTCACCTGGCAGAAGCCGCCGAGCCGTTGAGCCAGCGTTATCCAGACCCACTGATCAAAGTGCTCGATGACAGTTTCCTGGAGTTGCGTCTGTTCAACGCCAGTGTCGAACGGCTGGCGACAGGTTTGCGCTGGGCCGAGGGGCCGGTGTGGGTCGGCGATGGCCGCTACTTGCTGGTCAGCGATATTCCCAATAACCGTATCGTGCGCTGGGACGAAGTGACCGACAGCCTGTCGGTCTACCGCGAAAACGCTAATTTCTCCAACGGCATGTGCCGCGATCGCCAGGGCCGCTTGCTAGTGTGCGAAGGTTCGACGACCACCCGCGAGGGCCGGCGAATTACCCGCACCGAACACAACGGCAGCATCACCGTGCTGGCCGACAGCTTTGACGGCAAACCTTTCAATTCGCCCAACGATATCGTGTGCAAGCGAGATGGCTCAGTGTGGTTCAGTGACCCGCCGTTCCAAACCGGCAACAACTACGAAGGGCACAAGATCACGCCCACCCAACCCCATGGCGTCTATCGCATCGATGGCGAAAGCGGCACGGTCACGCGAGTGATCGACGACCTCAACGGGCCCAATGGCCTGTGTTTTTCACCTGATGAAAAAGTCTTGTACGTAGTGGAAGGTCGGGCCAAACCCAACCGGTTGATCTGGGCCATCGATGTCAAGGACGACGGCACGCTCGGCGCCCGTCGCAAGCACATCGAAGGTTTCGACTACGCAGCGCTGGACGGCATCAAGTGTGACGAGAGCGGCAACCTGTGGTGCGGTTGGGGCGGCAATGGTGACCCCAAGGCCGACCTGGAAAAACTCGATGGTGTGCGTGTGTTCAATCCACAAGGCAAGGCCATCGGGCATATCTCGTTGCCCGAGCGCTGCCCCAACCTGTGTTTTGGCGGTCGCGAAGGCAACCGCCTGTTCATGGCCGGCAGCCATTCGATCTACGCGTTGTTCGTCAATACGCGGGACGCCGGCTTCGGCAGCTAACGTGTAAAAAAAACACGATGGGCGTCGGTTGGCAGGCGTTCATCGTGGCATTTGGCGCTATGCTGCTGGCTCCTGAGGCATCAGAGCGTCAAGCAAATGGACTTCAATTGGCACAGCGACTCCATCACCCGCAGCACCCCCGTGACCCCACACTACAAAAATACTCAAAACGTACGCCGCTTCATGCTTGAGCACTGCGGTCCGGGGTTCAAATTCGATCGTCCCTTTATGGCCTGGATTCGCAACGACCAGCCCAAGACCCTGGGCGACGTGGTGGATGAATGGCTGCGCCGAAACGAGGATTCACGCCCATGACACCCGATGAGAAATACCAGGCCGCCCAGCAACGCCTTGGCTATCAGCTGGACGAATTCAAAATCGGCGGCAACTACACGCCGTTGGTTCGCGACGGCAACCACCTCTACATCAGTGGCCAGATCCCCCGCGTCGGCGATGCGATCGTGCTGCCGGGCAAGGTTGGGGCAAGCCTGACCGTGGCCCAGGCGCAAATCGCCGCCGGTATCAGTGCCTTGCGTTGCTTAGGGTTGCTCAAGCAGGCGTTGGGTTCGCTGGACCAGGTCAGGGCGATCCCGCGCATCACCGTGTACGTGCGCAGTGCCGAGGATTTTGATCAGCAGAGTGAAGTGGCCAACGGCGCGTCGGATTTGTTGCACGAAATTCTGGGTGCCGCCGGGGCGCACACGCGTACGTCGGTGGGGGTGATGCAGTTGCCGAAGTCGGCGGCGGTGGAGGTCGATATGATTGCGGTGGCACACGGTTGAGCGACCGATGATTAACCAGGGAATGGCGGTACTGATTAACTACGGCACGTATCTGGCGCCGGGCCTACGGCGCCAATGCATTGGAAGAAGTGTTGTTTCGCGGTTATTTGCAGGGTTATCTGGAACAGCATGTCGCGCCCTTACGCGCCGCACTGGCCAGCGGCGTGGCGTTTGCGGCTTGCCATGCGTTCCTGGCACTGAGCGTCACCCAGTTGGGCTGGCCGGTGTTGTTGTTCACGCTGATCGAAGGGTTGGCCTGTGCGCTGGTGCGCATGCGCTACGGGGTGTTGGCGGCGACGCTGACCCATGGCACGGCAATCCTGCTGGTTGCCGTGCCTCAGATGGCTTGATGTGAAATGCAGGCGAAAATGTGGGAGCTGGCTTGCCTGCGAAAGCGCTGGATCAGTCGGCATATCCGTCACTGAAAGACCGCATTCGCGAGCAAGCCCGCTCCCACATTTTGATTGCGTTGAGTCAGTTACATCGGCGCCAACGGCGGTGTGCGCGTTGGAATTTGGCGCTTGCTGCCCGTCGCTTCATACGCCGAGGCAAACCGCAGCAACGCCGAATCATCATAGGCGCGCCCGGCGAATGTCAGCCCTATCGGCATGCCAATATCCGCCATTACGCCCATCGGCACGGTAACGGTCGGTACGCCCAGGTGGCGGATGGCGAGGTTGCCGTTAGCCACCCAGACGCCGTTGCTCCAGGCGATATCGGCTGAGGCTTCGTTCACGTCGGCATCCGCCGGGCCCACGTCGGCCACGGTGGGGAACAGCACGGCGTCGAGGCCGAGCTTGTCCATCCAGGCTTCCAAGTCGATCCTCCGGGTTTGCTCCAATCCGCGCAGGCCGTCGGGGACGGTACTGATCTGGTCCCATGGGGTGATGCCACGCTCGGCCATGCGCACGTATTCGTCCATGCCGGCGGCCAAGTCGTCCTCACGGTTGGGCAGGGTGCCCGGGTCGTGGGGGAAGATCTTTGGCCCGTCCACATCCGCCAAGCGGTTGAGCGCCGGGTCGTTGTTGGCGCGCAGGAAGTCGTCAAACGCCCAGGCTGACAGTTCCCACAGTTCATCGTGGAGGAATTCCTTGGACACCAGCCCCCGGGTGAACACGGTGGGTGCGCCAGGGCGGTCGCCTTCGCAGTTGGACACGAGCGGGAAATCCACATCAATCACTTCCGCGCCGGCCGCTGTCAGCGCCTGGCGCGCGTCTTGCCACAGGTCGATCACGCTGGCGCGGGTGTTGATTTTCTGCCCGGTCGGGCCACCGATCCCGGGTTTTTCGCTGGTGCCGGCGTCGGGGTCGGCGTTGATGTACATGCGCGGCACGCCAAAGCGTTTGCCCGCCAGGGATTCGGCAGGCGCCGCCAATTCAGCGTAGGAAGCAGGGCGTACCGAGGTGACGCTCGGGATCGGCACCCACGGCTGCAGGCGCCACAGGTCGCCACGGGTGTCCGGGTCTTCGGCGACCACCACGTCGAGCACTTCCAGCAGGTCGGCCATGGTGCGGGCGTAGGGCACCACCACGTCCATGGTCGGCGTGAGCGGCCAGTTGCCGCGCACCGAAATCACCCCGCGGGACGGGGTGTAGGCGCACAGGCCATTGTTGGACGCCGGGCCGCGCCCGCTCGACCAGGTTTCTTCTGCCAGGCCAAAGGCCGCAAAGCTCGCCGCCGTCGCGGTGCCAGCGCCGTTGGACGAGCCGGAGGCGAACGGCGCGGTCAGGTAATCGGCGTTATACGGGCTTTCTGCGCGGCCATACACGCCACGTTGCATCCCGCCATTGGCCATCGGCGGCATATTGGTCTTGCCCAGGCAGATGGCACCGCCGGCGCGCAGACGCTCGATGGTGAACGCATCACGTTGCGCGACCAGCTTGGCAAACGCCGGGCTGCCGGATGCCGCAGTCAGGCCCTTGACCAGGTAGCTGTCTTTGGCGGTGTAAGGAATGCCGTCCAAGGGCCCCAAGGTTTCGCCTTTGGCCCGGCGTGCATCGGACGCCTCGGCTTCTTTCAGCGCTTCGGGGTTGCGCACCACCACGGCGTTCAAGGCGGTGGCGGTCTGCGGACCGTCATAGGCATCGATTCGCGCCAGGTATGCCTGGACCAGTTCAACGGCCGTGGTCTGGCCGGACTCAAGCGCCGCGCGCAATTGGGCAATGGAGACTTCAGTAACTTGCATCACGTTTTTTTCGCCGCCTTCAAATGGGGGTATGGCGGCAGTCTACGTACAGATATTTCACAAAACCAGCGCCGCATAATCCGCATAGGCGCCGCGCATCACCTGCCACGTCGCCTCGTCAGCGGGAATCAGGTGTTCGATGCGCAGGGAGGTGAGGGTGATGTCCTGGGGCATGCCGAAGGTGGTGAAGGTGGACAAAAAGCTCAGCTCGCCCTGGGTTGAGCGCAGGCGGGTCAGCACCAGCGGTGGCAGGTGCGCGGGCAGTTCAGCGTTGGTCGGGGTTGGCAGGCTCGCCAGTAGCGCGGCCAGTTCCGGATTGCCCAGCGCCTCGCGAGTGGCACGCTGCCAGGCCAGGGTGCGGATCTCATCGGCATTGAGCAGATGATCGCCGAGGCCGCCGGCTTGGAGCAGGGTGGTCAGCAGGTTCAAACCTTCAGCCGCATCGGGCGGGATACCCACCAATGCCAACAACACGCCGGTACTGGCATTCGCTGCGAGTACTTGCCACTGGCTGTCCAACAGGATCGCAGGCGCTGGGTTGTTGGCGTGCAGTACATGGCTGACCGCTTCGCGAATCGCGGCCATGGCGGGCGAGGCGAGCGGAGTGGCGGTATAGCGCGGGGCGAATCCGGCCGCAAGGAAGACGCGGTTGCACTGGTCCAACGGTGCCTCCAGCGCCGTCAGCAGGTTATGCAAGGTGACGGGGCTCGGCTTGGCGCGGCCGGTTTCGAGGCAACTGAGGTGGCGCTGGGAAACGCCGGTGATGAGCGCCAGGTCGAGTTGGCTCAGCTTGGCCTGTCGGCGTAATTGGCGCAGTTGTTCGCCGGCAGTTGAAGGGGCGTCCATGGCGTGGTCATGACCTCCGAGGTCATTGCGAAGGGCTGAACCTTATCACTAACTTAGGCCTTCATCATTCCAAGGATGCGACCATGAGACGACCCTCTATTGCCCTGGCGAGCTTGCTGGGATTTTCGTTGTACACCCTGGCGACGATGCTGACGGCGGAGCAGTCGCTGCTGGCATTTGGGCTGGAACTGATGTCGCGGCCGGACACGGCGCAGGTGGTGATAGACCTGTACTTGATGGCGGTGCTGGCGTGCGTATGGATGTACCGGGATGCGCGGCGGCGAGGACGGTCGATGGCTTCGGTGGTGCCGTACTGGGTGCTCACGGCGGTGTTTGTGTCGGTGGGGCCGTTGCTGTATCTCGTGGTGAACGGGTACCGAGATGAATGAGCTTTTGCAGGTCTACGCGCTGTGTGTGCTGGTGCTGTGCCTGAAGATGTTTGCGATTTCCTGCTATCAGGGCTTTTTTCGGATACGGGGTTTCGCATTTACCAATCGTGAGGATGCGGCGTTCTTCAATCGGGCCGTGCATTCAGAGGAGGTGCCGCAAGTCGCCAGGGCGGCCAAGGCCTGGGCGAATGACTTGGAGAACATTCCAATATTTTTCGTGTTGGGGGGACTTTGCATCGGGCTGGGAGCTACCGGCACTCTGACTGCAGGGCTGTTTGTGTGTTTTACCCTTGCCCGGGTCGCACACACGCTGATGTATCTGGCTGGCTGCCAGCCTTGGCGCACACTCGCGTATGGACTGGGCTGCATTTGCTTGTTCGGGCTGGGCGTCACGCTGAGCGCCAGATTGATGGACTTTCCCATTCACGTTTAGGATGCAGCTCCCGTTCTATCCACCAACCGGATGCTATCCCGCCCGCCACGCTTGGATTCATACAAGGTGCTGTCACCTTGCTCAATCAGCGCCGCGAGGCTGGGGGGTGGCTGGTCGAACAGGCTGGCGCCGATGCTCAGGGTCACGGGTGCAGGCGTCATGAAGGTCTGCGAGGCCAGGTGATGAAACTGTTCGCGCAGGCTGCTGCCCAGTTCGACAATCTGCTCAGTCGAGGCCGGATTCAACAGGATCACGAACTCATCCCCACCCAAACGCGCAGCCAGCGCGCCCTGAGGCATCGCGCCACGAATCAATTCGCTCAAGGCGATCAACAAGCGGTCGCCGGCGGTGTGGCCATGAAGGTCGTTGACCAATTTGAAATTGTCGATATCGATCAGCAGTAAGGCGCCGGGTTGTGCGGGCGATACCTGGGCCAGCAAGCGCGGCGCGCGCAGGTCGAGGGCGCGGCGGTTGTACAGGGCGGTCAGTGGGTCACGGGCGGCGAGGCGGGCGATCTGTTGTTCGCGGCGGTATCGCTCGGAGCCGGTCATCGACAATGCAATCAACATGATCGCCATGGCGCCTTCCACCAGGGAAATCTGGATGATCTCGCCCTTGAATGCGGCGAGGTCGATCAAGGTGCCCGGGATCAGCACCGATAACGCCTTGGCCACATAGAACGCGCCATGGATCAGCAGCACGTAGCGCAATTGCACCGCGCCGATGCTCAAGGATTTGCCATGGGGCCGCAGCAAAAAGCTGGCGCGCAGCGTCGGCAACGCCACCAACAGTGACTGCACCGCCAGCATGGCTTTGGACCATGACGGGTCCACCGGCAGCATCAGCATGCCCAGCCAGGTCAACAACATCAGCAGCCACAGCGGCGACAGGCGGGTTTGAGTAAATCGCGCCACCCCAAGTAAAAACAGGAAGTGTGCGGTCACCAGCAAGCCATTGGCGAACCAGATGCCGATTATCATAAAGCCATTGATGCGCAGCAGGGCGAGCGTGGAGCCAAGGCCGATGGTGGCGAAACCGGCGCTCCAGCACAGCAGCGACGGTTCGCGCACGCTGCGCCATTCAACGGCCAGGTACAGGGCGGCAGCGGCTGCCAGGGCAACGGAAAGTGCCAAAATCGTAGGAGGGTCGAGCGTCATGTTGCCGGGCCGCCTGGGGTGCGTTTGAAAGCGCGATTGTAAGCGTTTCCGACGCGTTTTCGGAGCCTTGCTGGCGAGTGGCTATCAGTGTGTCAAGCTGCAACCAGCGGCACCATTACCCGAAACTCCGTACCCCACTGCGATGTTGACGCGACCTCGATCGAACCCTCATGAGCCGCCACAATCTCAGACGCGATGAAAAGTCCCAGTCCAAGGCCTTCCGCAGGGCCATGCTCAATCACCGAGCGCTGCGAAAAACGCCCCATGGGATTGAAAATGAACGGCAGCACATCCTCCGGAATTGGCTCGCCTTGATTGTGAACGGTGAACACCAGGCTGCCATCGGAAACCGCAAGCCGCACCGTGATCGGCAGGCGAGCATCGCCGTGCTGCACTGCGTTACCGATGATATTGGAGAACACCTGCTCCATGCGCGCGCCGTCGAACGTCCCAAGCGCGGGCGCTGTTGTTTCATATTTGAGCTGCGCGTGTGGGTGAAACGAGCGCATTTCTTCGACGATGCGTTCGCAAATGGGGGCTAGGTCAATGTCCACGCGTTTCACAGGGATGCCGGGGCCCATCTGGCAACGGGTCAAATCCAGCAGGTCGCCGACAATTTGGCTCGCCCGTTGAACACTGGTGTAAATCTGCCCGGCGACTTTGTTGCCGCGCTTCCCGACCTCTTCCGAACGCCGGAGCATGTCGGCGCCTAGCAGAATGGCGCCCAAGGGCGTGCGCAAGTCATGGCCGAGGATACCCAGGAACACATTGCGCGAGGCTTCTACCGCCCGTGAGTAACTGGCAATGGACTCCGTGAGGGCTTGATCGATGGCTTCATGAAAGCGGTTCATGTCATCGATATCCAGCGGCGTGCCGTGTTTGACCTGCTGGAGCCACTGGCTGAGCACGCTGGTGCGCAGCGCGCGGTATTCAGACACCATCTGATCAATCGAGAAACCCGCCATCAAGCGTGTCACGGCATGGGTTTCGGCGGGGGTTTCGTCTTCGTCCTGCGGTGCGAGGCCCTGGGCCTTGTCGATTTGCTCCTGCGCGGTCTGCGTGTTGCGCAGGTCCATGGCAATGGCTCGCAGCATCTGCTCGGCATGATCACGCAGGTCTACACGGTCGAGATCAGCCCCAGGCGTCTGGATAGTGCGGGCAAAGTCCTCCCAGGCCTGAAGGATCGGCTCGAGGTTCTCAATAATGAAATCTGCCAGGCGCATACGGGTGTTTCCTTGGTAGGGAGGCAAGCGTGAACGCACAGGAAGCCGCCAAACAAGGATTTAAACATGGATTGGCCTGTTCAGCTTGCGCAGGCGTTCGTGCCTGCGCATGCCGTAGACGTCAAACGCCTTTGGTTGACGGTAACAATATCGTCAGGATGCCGACTAACGGCAGGAACGAGCAGATTTTGTAGACGTATTCGATGCCGTGGCTATCGGCAAGCAACCCCAGCAACGCTGCACCAATCCCGCTGAAGCCGAACATCAGGCCGAAGAATATCCCGGCGATCATGCCCACATTGCCCGGCACCAGTTCCTGGGCAAACACCACGATGGCCGAGAACGCCGAGGCGAGCACAAAACCGATCACCACGCTCAGCACCGCCGTCCAGTACAGGTCGACGTAGGGCAGCGCGAGGGTGAACGGCGCGGCGCCGAGGATGGAGAACCAGATGACCTTCTTGCGGCCGATCTTGTCGCCAATCGGGCCGCCCGCGAAGGTACCGACGGCAACCGCACCGAGGAACAGGAACAGGTACATCTGCGAGCTGGCGACGGACAGCTGGAATTTTTCAATCAGGTAAAAGGTGAAGTAGCTGGTCAGGCTGGTCATGTAGAAGTACTTGGAAAACACCAGCGCAGCCAGCACCACCAAGGCAAAGGTCACGCGGCCTTTGGACAAACCATGGGTGGCTTGGCCGCCTTGCTTGAGCTTGAACAGGTTGAGGTGGTTACGGTACCAGCGGCTTAAACCGTAGAGCACCAGGATCGCGAACACCGCAAACAGCCCGAACCAGGCGATATGGCCCTGGCCGTAGGGAATGATGATTGCCGCCGCGAGCAACGGGCCCAAGGCGCTGCCGGTGTTGCCGCCGACCTGGAACGTCGACTGCGCCAGGCCGTAGCGCCCGCCGGAGGCCAGGCGTGCGACGCGCGAGGTTTCCGGGTGGAAGGTCGACGAGCCGACACCGACTAAACCGGCTGCGAGCAGGATGGCCGGGAAGCTGCCGACAAACGCCAGCATCAGGATGCCGATCAGGGTGCACACCATGCCCGCTGGCAGCAGCCACGGTTTAGGGTGACGGTCGGTGTGGTAGCCGATCCACGGCTGCAGCAACGAGGCAGTCAGCTGGAAGGTCAGGGTGATCAGGCCCACTTGGGTAAACGACAGGCCGTAGTTGGCCTTGAGCATCGGGTAGATCGACGGCAGCACGGCCTGGATCAGGTCATTGATCAAATGCGCCAGGGCGCAGGCGCCAAGGACGCGCATGACCAAGGGGCTGGCCTGGGGCGCAGTGGTTGCAGCGGCGGGTGACGCAGTGAGGGTCGACATGCAGGCATTCCATTCAAGGCGGCGAACACAGGTGGCAACTTCTTAGGTGGCCATCCATTACAAAATGATTCGGGAGTTATGCTAGATTCGCTGCAAATGCCTGTCTCGCGAAATTCGGGAGGCAACTAGCGCAAAAAGGGCGAAATGATCAAATCACTGGATCTATTTTTACAGGAGATCGACGAGGGCGATTGGGCTGTCATCAGTTCGGCCACCGATTATCCGGAAAACTGGGTGATCCCCGACCACAGCCATGAGAAGCATCAACTGCTGTACGCCACCGAAGGCGTGATGGTGGTGCACTCGGCGCAGAACCAGTGGACGGTGCCGCCCAATCGCGGCTTCTGGATGCCCAGTGGGCACGTCCACTCCTTGCGTTGTGTAGGCCCGTTGAAGATGCGCAGCGTCTTTGTCCGTCCCGACAGCTTTCCCAATTTGCCCACCGAAACCAAGGCCGTGAGCATTTCGCCCCTGCTGAGTGAGCTGATCAAGGCGTCGGTGAGCTTGAAACCACCGTATGCCGAGGACTCACGGGACGCGCGCATCATGCACCTGATTCTGGACGAGCTGGCACTGCTGCCGGCTTTGCCACTCTCGCTGCCGCAACCCGCCGACCCGCGCGTCCACCGGATCTGCCAGGCGTTGCAGGATGAACCGGGCGATGCCTCGACGGTGGCGGACTGGAGCGAGCGCTTGAACCTTGACCAGAAAACCATCCAGCGCCTGTTCCGCAAGGAAACCGGCATGACGTTCGGCCAGTGGCGCCAACAAGCAAGGCTGCTGCTGGCGCTGGAGCGCATTGCGGTGGGCGAAAAGGTGATCGATATCGCCCTGGAGCTGGGGTATGAAAGCCCGAGCGCGTTCACCAGCATGTTCAAGAAGCAGTTCGGCAAGACGCCCAGCCATTTTTTCAGGTAGCGCCCGGCGTTATCACTGCACGATGCCGGCTTGCACGTCCAACAGGCGAGTGAAGGTTTCGATGTCCAGGGGGCGACTGAGGAAATAGCCTTGGCCCTCTTCACAGGCCACGGCCTTGAGCAGTGCCACGTGTTCAGCCGTTTCGACGCCTTCGGCCGTTACCGTCAGTGCCAGGGCGCGGCCCAGGCCGACGATGGCCTGGATAATCGCCTTGTCATCGTCGCTTTCTTCCAGCCGGGTCAGGAAGCTGCGGTCTATCTTCAAACCGTCGAACGGGAACGTGCGCAGGTAGCTCAGGGATGAGTAACCGGTGCCGAAGTCATCCATGGCGATGCGTATGCCCAATTGTTTGAGCGTGCGCATGACCTCCAGCGCCCCGGTGGCATCTTCGAGCATGACGCTTTCGGTGATTTCCAGTTCCACGCGTGCGGGTTCGATACCCGAGGTTTTCAGGGCCTGGCGTACGCGCTCTACCAGGTTGCCACGCTTGAATTCCATAGGGGACAGGTTCACCGACACAAAAAGATGCTCTGGCCACTGGGCTGCGCTTTTACAAGCGGTTTCAAGTACCCAGTCGCTCAGGGCCAGGATCAGCCCGGACTCTTCGGCAATCGGAATAAAGGTGTCCGGCGTGATCAGGCCGCGCACCGGATGTTGCCAGCGCACCAGGGCTTCAGCGCCGACCATCTGGCCGTCGGCGATGCGATAGCGCGGCTGGAAGTGCAGGCGCAGCTCCGCATGTTTGATTGCAAAGCGCAGGTCGCTCTCCAGGCGTCGGCGTTCGATGATCCGCGCGTTCATATCGCCGGAGTAGAACCGCCAGGTATTACGGCCCGCAGCCTTTGCCTCGTACAGTGCAATATCGGCGTAACGCAGCAGTTCCGTGGCTTCGCGCGCATCGTTGGGGGCGATGGCAATGCCAATACTGGCGCTGATGAACACCTCTTGCTCGTCGATTCTGATCGTGCGCTCGATCGATTCGATCAAGCGCTTGCACAGGGCTTCGACCTCGTCTTGAGTGCCTGCATCGCTCAGGATCAGCACAAATTCATCACCGCCGACACGGGCGACCAGATCACCATGGCGCACGCAGGCGGCCAGGCGGGCCGACACTTCGTTGAGCACCCGGTCGCCGGCAGCGTGCCCGAGCAGATCGTTGACCGGTTTGAACCGATCAAGGTCCAGGCTGAGCATTACCAGGGGCTGCGTTGAGGTGGACACCTCAGCTGTTGACAGCTCCGCGCTCGACAGCGCCTTGAACTTGCCCTCCAGGAACGCTTGCAGCCGCGTGCGATTGGGCAGCCCGGTGAGGGCGTCGTGCTGAGACAAGAACTCGATGCGTCGACGGGACTCGACTTCTTCCGTCACGTCGGTGGCTGTCCCGCGAAAGCCGCCACACGGCATCTGCCGCGCTGACAGCCGTGTGCTGCGTTCCAGCCCCAGTGCATCGACGTAGCGGCACTGCACACTGATATCCGGGCGGCGTCCGGGGGTGCTGAGCCATTGCGAGAGCAGGCCGGTCTCGGTCTCGAGCAAGTCGTTCATCGTGGCACCGATCCACGCATGCCGCGCCAACCCGGTGACGCCTTCGAAGCGCTCCGACAGGTAGGTAAAGCGCCAACCGGCGTCGATTTCCCACACCCAATCTGAACTCGCCTCCACCACATCGCGAAAGCGTGCTTCGCTGGTCGCCAAGGCGTTCTGGCTGTTCTGCAGCGACGAATGGCTAGCGTCCAGGGCGAGCGCGGCCGCCGTGGTGCGGCGTGAAATGACCCAGCTCATCACGCATACCAATAACGCGGCCAGGCCAAGCAGGGGCAGGCCTACGCCCATCAAGCGCAAACCGGGTCGGGCCGGCTCCCAATGCAGGCTGCCGGCAGCGCCGTTGTCGCCGAGGGGGAACAGCAACGTCTTGCCGATTTCATCAGGGGTAGCGATGTGCAGCTTGCTCACGCCGAATTCATCGCCGATCACGGCCAGCTTGGCACTGTTGAGGATGTCGACGAAGATCAGTACCGAGGCAGGCCGGCCATCCGGTTTCACCGTAGGGTCTGTGCCGGGGGTGATGGCGGCTGCGGCCACCAGCGCGGGGCTGCCCTTAACGTTGATGAAGGCTGTGGCGGGTGTTTCGCTGTAGGCGCCTGCACGTGCTTGCTCCACAATCCCGGCAAAGGGCTGGTCGAGCCATTGCGCGAGTTCGACATCTTGCAGCTTGCCATCGACGACCGCGTAGACCGTGCGGTTGGCATCATTGACCACAAACAGGCCTTGAAAACCGAAATCTTCGAACAGCGTGGCGCCGATATTGCCGCGGACATACGCCCAATCACTGTCCACTTTAACGTGCAGGTGTTTGTAGGCATCGCTCCAGAACGCGTAGTCCTTGACCGTCACCCGCAGGGTTTTTTCCAGGGATTGCACGGCTTTACGGGTATAGAAGGCGCTTTCTGCCTGTTCGGCACGGTCCAACTCATAGGCGAGGTAAACCAGCGAATAGGCTGCCGCCGCAAAGACGACAGCCAGCAACGCCATGAACTTGAACAGTGAGGTACGTGCCAGCGAAAGGCTGGTGCGATCGGAAAGCGAGCGGACAATAGGGGCGAGGGTATTCGGCATTGTTTCCGGCAGGGCGTCACTGCAAGTCAGAAGTTATCCCTTGTTATCGGCGAGCCCGGCGAAATATTTAGACCGCCACAGGTGATTACCGCTGGCGCGTGCTGCCAGCCAAGCCAGTAAGGCAGCGGCGCCCAGCACTGCCGCGCTCAACTCGAATGTCGCCTGATACCCGCTCAGGTCAAACACCAGGCCTCCCACGATAGCGCCTGAGGCGATCGCCAGTTGAATGATCGCAACCATCAAGCCGCCCCCTGCTTCGGCATCGTCGGGCAGGGTTCTCGACAGCCAGGTCCACCAGCCCACCGGTGCGGCAGTCGCGACCAGGCCCCAAAGCCCGAGTAACACGGTGGTCAGCACGGTGGAACTGCCTACCATGACCAGTGCCAGCGCAATCCCTGCCATCAATAACGGGATGATCGCCACTGTCAGGAAAAGGCCTTTTTTCAGGAACCGCTCAATCAGGAACGTCCCCGCAAACCCTGCCAGCCCCAACACCAGCAGCATCAACGACAGCCGGGAAACGCTGACCTGGGTGACGGTCTCCAGAAACGGTCGCAGGTAGGTGAACAGCATGAATTGGCCCATGAAAAATGCGCTTACCGCCAGCATGCCCAATGCCACCGGCGTGCGTTTCAACACGTGCAGCAGGCTGCTTTTCTTCGCGCTGACGTCTGATGTGATCGACGGCATGCTCACCATCAACCAAGCCGCCGCCAACACCGCAACCGGGACGACGCAAAAAAACGCCCCGCGCCAACCGATCAAACCGCCGACAAAGCTGCCCAGCGGCGCGGCGATGACGGTGGCCAGCGCGTTGCCGCCATTGACGATGGCCAATGCGCGCGGCACCTGTGGCTGTGGCACCAGGCGCATGGCGGTGGCCGCCGACAGCGACCAGAAACCGCCGATGGCCACGCCGATCAAGGCACGGCCAACCATGAACACCAGGTAATTTGGCGCGAACGCCACCACCGTGCCAGAGATGATCATCAGCAGGGTCAAGGACAGCAGCAGGCGCTTGCGATCGACCCGCGCCGCCACGGCCGCGATCATCAGGCTCGTGAGCAAGGCAAACAACCCGGACACCGAAATGCCCTGGCCGGCCTGGCCTTCGGTGATGTGCAGGTCGGCCGCCAGCGGCGTCAGCAGGCTCACGGGCATGAATTCGGACGCGACCAGGGCAAATGCCGCCAGCGACATAGCGAGTACGGCGCCCCAGTTTTTTGTGGTGTGGGTCATCACTTCAATGGCTCTTGAAGAAGGTGGTGAGCTTGGCGAACGGGATCAGGTCGACCCGGTCGTACAAATCCACATGGCCCGCGTTAGGGATGATGACCAGCTCTTTGGGTTCGGCGGCACGCTGATAGGCGTCCTCGCTGAATTCACGGGAATGGGCGTTGGCGCCGGCGATCAGCAACAGCGGGCGTGGGGAAATCGTCTCAATGTCATTGAACGGGTAGAAGTTCATGAACTTCACGTTGCTGCTCAGCGTCGGCCGCGTAGTGGTTTGCGGCGAGGCACCGGTCGGGGTGAACTCACCACGCGGTGTGCGGTAGAAATCGTAGAACTCATCGCCAATCGCATCGCCGGTCAGGGTAAGGGGCGTGCCGCCGGTGTAGACGGTCTCGCCACCCTGGAACTCCACGTAGCGCTGGTTGGCGGCTTGCAGCATGACCTGTTGGCGCTGCGCCAGGGTCACGCCATGTTTGAGGCCATTGCGGTTGGCGGCGCCCATGTCGTACATGCTCACGGTAGCAATCGCCTTGAGGCGTGGGTCGATCTTCGCCGCAGCGATAGCGAAACTGCCACTGCCGCAGACGCCGATCACGCCAATGCGCTCGCGGTCGACGATTGGGCGGGTGCCGAGGTAATCCACGGCGGCGCTGAAGGCTTCGCTGTAGAGTTCGGGCAACACGGCGTTGCGCGGCTCGCCTGCACTGGCGCCCCAGAACGACAGGTCCAGGGACAGGGTGACAAAACCCTGTTCAGCCATTTTGGTGGCGTAGAGGTTTGCGCTTTGTTCTTTGACGGCACCCATCGGGTGGCCGACGATGATGGCGGCATTTTTGGAGGCCGGAGCAAGGTGCTTGGGCACGAACAGATTGCCTGCGATCGCCATGCCGTATTGATTGTTGAAGGTGACTTTTTCGACGGTCACCTGTTCGCTTTGGTAGAAGTTGTTGGCTCCGTTGGACATATCGGCTCCCAGTGAAGAAAAAGAAGTCACCAGCAAACCCAGGGCGAGCAAGAGGCTTTTCATCGGATGATCCTTGAGAAGGTCGGTCCGCACATTTTCCCTAGGCAGGGCGGGGTTCTGTAGTGCGTTTCACTGGATTACTTGCCTGATCCTCTGAGTCTTGCGGTTTGCCGGGGACGCCCACGGGCTGGCCGGGGTAAAGTCCAGTCAAGAGAGGAACGAGCGTGTTATGACGATCAATCAAACAGCGTTGGATGTACTGATCCAGGCCATCGGTTCGCGGGTGCACGCGCCCGGCGACTACTCCATGCCGATTCCCGGCCTGGGCTTTTATCGACGGGAGCAGCCCGCGCAACCGGTGGTGTGCATGGTCGAGCCGTGCATCGTGCTGGTGGCCCAGGGTGAAAAGCAGTTGTGGGTCGGCGGGGAGGGATATCCGTATGACACCTCGCGGTTTCTGGTGACCTCATTGGACATCCCGGCCAACTCCGAAGTGATCGCCGCCAGCCCCGAGCAACCGTGCCTGGGGCTGACGTTCAAGCTGGACCTGCGCATCCTGGCTGAGCTGATTGCCCAGAGCGAGCTGCCACCGACCCGTGAACGGGCAGTGCTGAAAGGGGTGGGGATTGGCACCGTCACTGAAGGCATGCTCGCGTCGTTCGCACGACTCGTCGCGTTGCTGGATGAGCCCGAAGCCATTCCGGTGCTGGCGCCGTTGATCCAGCGCGAGATCCATTACCGGCTCTTGAAAAGCGACCAGGCTGGCCGCCTGCGGCAGATATGTTCAGTCGACGGGCAGGGCTATCGCATCGCCCGGGCGATCGACTGGCTCAAGCTCAACTACGACGCGGCGCTGCGCGTGGAAGAGCTGGCCGCGCGCGTGCAAATGAGCGCAGCGACCTTTCATCATCACTTTCGCCAGTTGACGGCGATGAGCCCGCTGCAGTACCAGAAGTGGTTGCGCCTGAACGAGGCGCGGCGCTTGATGTTGAACGAGCACCATGACGTGTCCAGCGCGGCGTTCAAGGTGGGCTATGAAAGCCCGTCGCAGTTCAGCCGCGAATACGGCCGCTTGTTCGGCGTGCCGCCCAAGCGCGATATTGCAGCGCTGCGTGGCAAGGTCGGGGTGGCTGATCGGGCGTCAAATTAGCGGAACCCATTCCAGGTCGGCGATCACGGTGCGCTCATCGGCGCTGAGCAAGAATTCGAGGCGGTGACCCTCGATTGGCGTGGTGGCCGGGGCCACCTCGCACGTTCAGGCTTTAATTGATCCGCGGATGCTGCTGCACCAGGTTCTGGCGCTTGGCTTCCAGAGCGGCAATTTCTGCATCGATGTCTTCGATTTTCTGCTCGATATTGTCGTGATGTTCCTGCAGCAACTCCTTGGCTTCTTCCATGTCCGAAGCGGCCGGCGCTGCGCCGCGCAATGGCTTGTTGGCGGTTTCCTTCATGGTCAGGCCGGTGATCAGGCCGACTACGGCAAACACCATCAGGTAGTAGGCGGGCATGAACAGGTCGTTGGTGCTTTCTACCAGCCAGGCCACGGCGGTTGGCGTGAGGCCGGCGATCAGTACTGAAACGTTGAACGCAGCGGCCAAGGCGCTGTAGCGCAGGTGGGTGGGGAACATCGCGGGCAGTGTCGAGGCCATCACGCCGATGAAGAAGTTGAGGATCACGGCCAGGATCAGCAAACCGGCGAAGATCAACCCGATCTTGCCGCTGGTGATCAGCATAAACGCCGGGATGGACAGGAACAGCAAACCGATGCTGCCAGCGATGATGAAAGGCTTGCGGCCGATCTTGTCGCTGATAAAGCCAATGAACGGCTGCACGAACAGCATGCCGACCATGATCGCGATGATGATCAGCACGCCGCTGTTTTCTTTGTAATGCAGGTTATGTGACAGGTAGCTCGGCATGTAGGTGAGCAACATGTAGTACGTCACGTTGGTCGCTGCGACGATACCGATGCAGGTCAGCAGGCTGCGCCAGTGCTTGGTCGCGACTTCCTTGAACGAGACTTTGGGGCCGTGGGTCAGGCCTTCGCGGTCGCCTTGCTCGAGTTTGTCCATGTGCTGTTGGAATGCTGGTGTTTCTTCCAGTGCATGGCGCAGATACAGGCCGATGATGCCCAGGGGCAAGGCGAGGAAGAACGGCAGGCGCCAGCCCCATGCTTCGAATTCGGCTTCGCCCAGGACGCTGGAAATCAGTACCACTACGCCTGCGCCCAGGACGAAACCAGCGATGGAACCAAAGTCCAGCCAACTGCCCAGGAAGCCGCGCTTGCGGTCCGGGGCGTACTCGGCGACGAAGATCGACGCGCCGGTGTATTCACCGCCCACCGAGAAGCCCTGGGCCATTTTGCACAGCAACAGCAGGATCGGCGCCCAGATGCCAATCGAGGCATAACCGGGGATGAGGCCAATGGCAAAGGTGCTCAGGGACATGATCACGATGGTCGCGGCGAGCACTTTTTGCCGTCCGTACTTATCGCCCAGTGCACCAAAGAACAGGCCGCCCAGGGGACGGATCAGGAAGGGCACGGAGAAGGTGCCGAGTGCAGCGATCATTTGTACGCTGGGCGAGGCGTCGGGGAAGAACACCTTGCCGAGCACATAGGCGACAAATCCGTAGACGCCAAAGTCGAACCATTCCATGGCGTTACCCAGTGCGGCGGCGGTGATTGCCTTGCGCACCTTGGTGTCGTCGACAATGGTGATGTCTTTCAATCCGATCGGTTTGACGCTTTTCTTACGTAATTTCATGCGGGGCACTCTAAAGCAGAACAGGGGAGGTGCCATCGCAGCGATGGCACCGCTCTGTCAGTTCAGATACAAGCGGACATGAAATAATTCACCGTTATTTGCTTTTTTTTGCAGATGCATTGAACTTCGTCGATTCACAACGGAGCGATCTGAATGCCCGCGACTTTTTCCCGCCTCATCTACCGTCCACCGCAGCCCGCAGACGTGCAGCGATTGTTCGCGATCTTCGGCGACCCGCAGACCAACCTGTTTAATCCCGCCGGCCCCATGGTCACCCTCGGCGATGCGCAACGCCTGCTGGATCGTTGGCTGGGGCAGTGGGCCGCTCAGGGGTATGGCTGGTGGGCGATTGCGCGAAATGAGGCGCCGGAACACATCATCGGCTTCGGTGGGATCGCGCCACTCCACTACTTGGCCGAACAGCGCATCAACCTGGGTTACCGGTTTGCAGTGGAAGCCTGGGGGCAGGGCTACGCGACCGAGCTTGGCCGCGATGCGCTGGCGCTGGCATTTGAAACCCTGGGCGTGCCCGAAGTGTTCGGCCTGGTACGACCGGACCACGCAGCCTCGATCCGCGTTCTGGAAAAGATCGGTATGCAGCCTTTCGGCGTTCTTGACGATGTGCCGGGCAAGTCGCCAAGCCGGGTGTTTCGCATTTGTCATCCTACAACTGCTTTTGCCTGACCTTTCACATAGCCGCGCAATACCTCGATAAAGGGCAATCTTTCAGATTGACACCGTGTAGGTGTCCCGATATAAAAGTCGCAGTTGTACGATGACATATGACGTTACATATGTCCTACCTAACAAAAATAAAAAGTGATGCCATGAACTTGAACGAGCCCATCAACGCCCATCGCGTTGGCCAAGCTGTAGGCAACTATCGCTGGACCATCTGCGCGATGCTGTTCTTCGCGACCACCGTCAACTACCTCGACCGCCAGGTGCTCAGTCTCTTGGCGCCGCAGTTGTCGACGCAATTTGGCTGGAGCAACACCGACTACGCCAACATTGCTGCAGTTTTCCAGTTTGTCTACGCGATCTCCATGCTGTTCGCCGGGCGCTTTGTCGACAAGATCGGCACCAAGGCAGCCTACGTGGTGGCGATTGGCATCTGGTCCACGGGTGCCATCATGCATGCGTTCTCGGTGCCGATGGGCGAGGGCATCGCAGCGATCAGCGGCGCGATTGGGCTGGCAGTGATTCCTGTGTCGATTGCAGGGTTCATGCTGTCCCGTGCAGTGTTGGCGATTGGCGAGGCGGGCAACTTCCCAATTGCGATCAAGGCGACTGCCGAATACTTCCCCAAGAAAGAACGCTCGCTGGCCACCGGTATCTTCAATTCCGGGGCCAACGTCGGTGCCATCCTGGCGCCTATCTGCGTGCCGTTGATTGCCGGTTTATGGGGCTGGGAAGCGGCGTTTATTGTGATCGGTGGGTTGGGTTTCGTGTGGGTGGCGGTGTGGATCGCACTCTATAAGAAGCCGGATGAGCAAAAGCGTCTGTCGCCCGAAGAGCTGGCCTACATCCGCAGCGACCAGACCGTGCAGCCCTTCACGCCTGAACCCGCTGGCGCAGTGGCGAAAAAAGTCTCGTGGTTAAAGTTGCTCACTTACCGCCAGACCTGGGCCTTTGCTTTCGGCAAGTTCATGACTGACGGCGTGTGGTGGTTCTTCCTGTTCTGGCTGCCCACCTACCTGTCGGCGCAATACGGTATGAAAGGCCCCGACATTGTGCTGCCGCTGGCGGTGCTGTACAGCATGACCATGGTTGGCAGTATCGGCGGCGGCTGGTTCCCCAGCTACTTCATGGCGCGCGGCGATGCGCCGTATGACGGCCGCATGAAAGCCATGCTGGTGATTGCGCTGTTCCCGCTCGTGGTACTGCTGGCGCAGCCGTTGGGTTACATCAGCTTCTGGGTCCCGGTATTACTGATCGGCGTGGGCGCGTCGGCGCACCAGGCGTGGTCGTGCAACATCTTCACCACCGTGTCCGATATGTTCCCGCAGAAGACCGTAGCCTCGGTGGTCGGCATCGGCGGCATGGCCGGCGGCCTGGGCGGCGTGGTGATGACCAAGATCGGCGGCTGGGTGTTTGACTACTACAAGTCCATCAACGACATCCACACCGGCTACATGATCATGTTCGCCATTTGCGCACTGGCCTACCTGGTGGCCTGGAGCGTGATGAAGACACTGGTGCCGCGTCACAAGGAAATCACTGACCTGTAATTGGCACGGGCAAGGCGGTGTCTCGCTTGGCTATCAGGATGATGCGCACCGCCATCACCACGCCGATCAGCACCGCCGCCAGGCCTGCCGCTTCCATGAGCGTCGGGCCCCGGCCTGCGAACGCCAGGCCGAGCAGGGTGGCGAACAGTGATTCAAGGGCGATCAACTGGCCGCTCAGGACCATGGGTAAGCGACGTGTTGCGGCGTTCCAGGCCCAGGCGCCGACCACGGTGGACATCACGGCAATCACCAAGCCCCAGGCATACAACGGCGCCGCCTGTTCAAGCCCAGCGCCGAGGACTGGCAGCCTCAGCAACCCCAGGGCCTGCATGAACGGCCACAGGCACAGCGCAGCGATGCCGGCCCCGGCCAGCATCAGCGCGGTCCAAAGCCCGGTCGCCTGAGCCGGTAACTGCATCAGGTGCTGTTGGTTGAGCACGCTGAACAGTAGCCATAAGGCCACGGCACCCAGCGACCAAAACAACCCCGACAACCACGAACCGGCACTCAACGACGGTTGATGAAGGCTGCCGACGTTCGACAGTGCCAGCCCTGTCATCAGGCACGACAAGGGGGTGATCAGTCGACGCCATTCGACGGTCTTGTGCCGCGCATTGCCCAGCAACGCGAGCAGCACCGGCACCGTCCCGACGACCGCCGGCGTGAGCACCGGCCCGGCAAAGTGCACGCCGGCGGCGATGCACACGCCATAACCCAGGCAACCCAACGCGCCCAGCCCGCCTGCCAGCAATCGCTGGCCAGGCGTGATCAGGTGCAAATGAGCGCGACTCAGGAGTATCCAACCGACGCCCAGCCCGCCGACGAACAGGAATCGCACGAGCATCAGGTCGTAGAGGCTGTAGGCGCCGGTCACGTAGGGGGTGATGAAGTTCAGCGCCCAGCCGAGGGTTGCAATCACAGCAAGGAACAGTCCGACAAGTATTGACGCGGGTGCAGGATTCATCCGGTTATCCATCAAGTAATGGATGCCCATGGTGCCCAGCCGCGCGGCCGTGCTACAAACGAGTTCTCGGCCCTGGATACATAACCAAAGATTATGAATACGCTCGGTAAAACCCTACCGCCCCTCGCCAGCTTGCTGCCCTTCGAAGCGGCGGCACGCCTGGAGAGTTTTTCCAAGGCAGCCGATGAGCTGCACCTCACCCAGGCCGCGATCAGCCGACAGATCCGCGGGCTCGAGGATAATCTTGGGATCAAGCTGTTTCAGCGCCGCAATCGTGCCGTGTTCCTCACGCCGGAGGGGCGCGAGCTGGGGCGGGTGATCAGCGAGGCGCTGCGCAGCATCGGTGATGGCGCCGCCCGCCTGCGCGCGGTGCACCACAGCAACCGTGTGGTGCTGCTCTGCCAGTTGTGTGAAGCGTTTTATTGGCTGATGCCGCGCTTATCGACGTTTCACCAGCAATACCCGTATATCGAAATCCAGGTGGTGACCACCACTCGACCCTTGACTGAATTCAACGACCCCTTTGACGTTGCGCTGCAAAGCACGCGGCGCGCCAGTGGGGCTCATCCGCTGATATTCACAGCCTCGGACGAAGTCTTTCCGGTGTGCAGTCCGCTCTACCTGGCCGTAGAGCAACCGCTGTCACTAAATGCATTGCAGCGTCATACGTTCTTGCACCACAGCGCACCGCCGCCGCATCTGATGGAGTGGGAGGAGTGGCTGCAGGTGTTTGGCCATAGGCTGGCCGGGGATGCGCGAAGTGCCACGTTCGACAGCTACCCACTGATGTTGCAGGCCGCTGTAGAGGGGTACGGGATTGCCATGGGCTGGCGTCGCACCGCGAGCCGCTTGATTGAAAGTGGCGCGCTGGTGAGGCCGTGCGCCGAGAGCGTGCACTTGCCCGACGCTATTTCGGTTTATCGGCATCAAGCGGCTGGGAGGCGGGATGAAGTGGCGGCGCTGCTCGCCTGGCTCGAGGCGCAGTTGCAGGATTAAGGATGACAGGGGCGCTGTCCGCCCCTGTCGTGCACGGCTAGGGGTTGCGTGTCACTCGCCATACGGTATTGGCCAAATCATCGGCAATGATCAGCGCGCCTTTCGGGTCCACCGTCACACCCACCGGCCGGCCGCGGGTTTTGCCGTCGTCACCGCGGAAACCGGTGGCAAAGTCGATAGGTTCGCCAGAGGGCTTGCCGTTGCTGAAGGGCACGAAGATCACCTTGTAGCCCACCGGGTTGTCACGGTTCCAACTGCCGTGTTCGCCAACAAATACGCCGTCGGCAAACTTCTCACCCATTTGCGCGATGGAAAAGTCCACGCCCAGTGCCGCCACATGGGAGCCGAGGCTGTAATCCGGCTTGATCGCGGCGGCCACTTTGGCCGGGTTCTGTGGCTGTGCGCGTGGGTCGACGTTCTGGCCCCAATAGCTGTAGGGCCAGCCGTAGAACGCGCCTTCACGCACCGAGGTGAGGTAGTCCGGGACCAGGTCCGGGCCGAGTTCGTCGCGTTCGTTAACCACCGTCCACAGTTGGCCGGTGTCCGGCTGAATAGTCAGCGCCGTCGGGTTGCGCAGGCCTGTCGCGTAAGGTTTGTGCGCGCCGGTTGCGGCATCGATCTGCCAGACCATCGCGCGGTCGATCTCCACTTCCATGCCGCGTTCGGTAACGTTGCTGTTGGAGCCGATACCCACGTAGAGCTGGCGACCGTCAGCACTCACGGCCAGGGATTTGGTCCAGTGGTGGTTGATCTGCGCCGGCAGGTCGGTGACTTTGATGGGCGCGCCGCTGGCTTTGGTCTGGCCGTCGGTGTAGTCGAAGCGCACCAGCGCATCCTGGTTGGCCACATACAGCTTGCCGTCGGCGAAGGCCAAGCCGTAGGGCGCGTTCAGGTTATCGGCGAACACGGTCTTGAGTTCGTAGGTGCCGTCACCGTCGGCGTCGCGCAGCAGGGTCAGGCGGTTGCCGCCCTTGACCTTGGTGTTGCCTTCGGCCTTGATCAGGCTGGCGATCACATCCTTGGGCTTGAGCTTGGCCGCGCTGCCGCCACGGCCTTCGGCGACCAGGATGTCGCCGTTGGGCAGCACCAGGGTCTGGCGTGGAATGGCCAGGTCAGTGGCGATAGCGGAGATGCTGTAGCCGTCCGGCACCTTGGGTTTCTGCTCGCCCCACGGCACGGGCTCGGCAATCTTCATGCTGGGTAGCAGGCTGCTTTGCTGTTCCGGCAACTTGGGGTCCGGGCCGCGGGCCTGGGTCTTGTCGCCTTCGCCACCGCATGCGGTCAGCAACAGCGCAGCGCTTAATAGGGTCAGCGTGCTGGACGTTTTCATTGGGCAGCTCCCGAGCGCAGGTTAGTCAGGCCGATCCACGTTGCGACGAATGCCAGCAGCGTGACAATCGCCGACAGCACCAAGCCCGTGGGCATCATGGCGTATGCATCCTTGGCATGCTGAAAGGCATTGACCAGGCCCAATACCCAGGCGGCTAACAACACCAGGAAATACACTGCGGGTCGCCCGGATTTACGCTCGGCGCGCAATAGATTGACCAGCGAAAACAACAGCGCAAATCCACTGAACACCAGCGCACCGGCAATCAGCCAGGACGCGAAGTTGGCCCACTGAATCTGGTAGGTCTGGCCGTAGGCAATATCGCTGAGCAGTGCACCCAGAAACAGCGGCACGCTGCCGGCGAGCATTATTGAGTGCAGCGGGCCAGGTCTTGTCGCGTAGTAGGTGGGGAGGGTAGTCATGGGGGTAGCGGCTCCTTATCGTTCAGCGCTCCTGGAGTCAGGGCGCGGTGACTTCGCATAGGAGAGGAGCTTTTCGTTTATCAGAAAGTTCACTGAGGATTGGTGTCGAGATGTTTTTCGTACCACTCGGCATAGGGTGTGTTGACGACCTGATGGCGGTTGAAGTCCGGACTGCCGTCGCTCCACCACACCGGACCGCGTTCGCCCAGTGCGACTTTGGCGCGCTGCACGTGCTGACGGGCCAGCTTCAGCGCTTGCGGGTCGTCGTGCGCCTTGGCCGCTTTGACCGCACGGCGAGCGTCCATCAGCTCGTGCACCAGGCGCTGACGGGTGTCTTCGTCCAACGTCGGGTCAGTGCAGCGCCACAGTTGGCCATTGACTATGAAGTAGTGTTTGTCCGGCGTGCTAAGCATGGTGCCAGCGCAGTACCCGCAACACGCCCCACATCATCGAAATCACAATCGCGATCCAGCCGGCAAACAGGCTGAAGAGGGTCATTGCAAGGTTCATAAGCACCTCCAGTGTGTGGTCGTCTTTATAAATGACCCCGGTCAAAAACCAGGATTCAACTTAATTTCCTGACTGAACCCCTGGCAGGGTTACCCACCTAAGCACCTATAATCCCCACACTTGCTTACCATCAGGCCTTTCCATGCCCCATCCTCGCATCGGCTTCGCATGCCAGTACAAGCATCCCGAACGCCTGCTGTCGGCCAGCGCCCTCAAGCTGATCGAAGGCCCGTTCAACCCGCGTACCACCACCCTGCGCTGGATGGACGGGGTAGCGCCTAACGTGGCCCGCGACAAGCTGGTTGAAGTGGTGACCCACAACCTGGCCGCCCAATTGCGCTTGCTGGCCTATGTCGCCGAACTGCCGCCGACCTTGCGCATGCTGCGCTTGAGCAGCGATCTGCTGCCGTTCTACAGCCACCCGAAGGTCGCTGCGGTTTACAAGGATCCGGCCATCGAGCGTCAATGCGTGGAAGGCTTCGCCACCATCGGCGAACTGGCGCGTGCTTCGGATATCCGCTTGTCGTTCCACCCAGGCCAGTACTGTGTACTCGGTTCGGAAAACCCCGGCGTGGTGGAAAACAGCCTGGCCGAATTTGAATACCACGCCGACATGATCCGCATGATGGGCTACGGCCGGCGCTTCCAGGACCTCAAGTGCAACGTGCATATCGCCGGTCGCCTGGGCGTGGAAGGCACCCGTGCGGTGTGGGCGCGGCTGTCGGAAGTGGCGCGCAACTGCATCACCTTCGAGAACGACGAAAAAACCTACGGCCTCGATCATTGCCTGCAAGTCGCCGACCTGGCGCCGGTGGTGCTGGATATCCACCATTGCTGGATCAATGAAAACGAGTACATCGACCCCCACTCAGAGAGGGTCACCCGCGTGATTGAAAGCTGGCGTGGCGTGCGGCCTACCCTGCATTACTCCCAGCCCCAGGAAGTCTTGCAGGAGCTCGGTTTCGACGCCGAGCACAAGCTGGAAATGGACGCGCTGTTGAAGGTGGTTTCCAAGCGCGACCTGTATGCCCACAGCGCACAAATGTGGAACCGCTGGACCAACGACTATGCGCTGCAGTTTTTCGATCGCTTCGACATCATGTTGGAGTCCAAGGACAAGAATGTGGCAGCTTGGGCGTTTTATGAGCATTTCAAGCGACGTTCAGTTTAAAAAAGGAAACCTTTACTCATGCCAACTCTGCATCTGCTATGCGGCAAGATAGCGTCGGGCAAGTCAACGCTCGCCAGCACCCTCAGCGCTGAACACGCGGCGATGCGGTTAAGCGAGGATCAGTGGCTCGCTCAGTTGTACCCCGGTGAAATTTTGTCGGTGGCGGATTACCTGCGCTGCGCCCAACGCATCCGCGGGGTGTTGGGGCCGCTGGTGGTAGGTTTGCTGGAGTCGGGCGTCAACGTGGTACTGGATTTTCCGGCCAACACCTTGGCTAACCGCCAGTGGCTGCTGGGACTGGCGCAGGCCGCCGGGGTGCCACACTGCTTGCACTATCTGGAACTGGACGACGACACCTGCCGCGCCCGACTGCATGCGCGTAATGCGCACGGTGAGCACGATTTTGCGGCGACGGATGCCGAGTTTGATCTGATCACACGCCACTTCTGTGTGCCAAGTGAGGAGGAGGGGTTGGTGATTGAGGTGCATCGCTCGTGAGTGCAGCGCATTTTAAAGGGGTCGACGCGGAAGGTTTCATCCTTACTGTCCCCGAAACGTCCGTGCAGAGTGAGTTTCAGCCATTGCTGGAGGAGGCCTGCACCGCTCTGTCGCAGAAAGCACTGGGAGTGGAGGGTATCTACCTCTATGGCAGTGTGGCGCGCGGTGATGCCATCCCGGGTGTTTCCGATCTTGATCTCACGCTGGTGCTGCGCGAGTCGCCGACTTCACAGGTACTGGAACGGCTGGAAGTGATCCGGCGCGATCTGGGGCGGCGGCATTTGCAAGTCACCAAGGTGGATTTTGATATTGGCAGCCGTGGGGAAGTCATGGCAGCGGAAAACCGCAACAGCTGGGGGTTCTGGATCAAGCACCATTGCCGATGTGTGTGGGGTGAGGACCTTGCGCTGCACGTTGATCGGTTTCGGCCTTCCGTGGAAATTGCCTTGGCCATGAACGGTGACTTCGAAAAGGTATTGACCGACTACCTCACACGCATCGCAGGCGCCGACACCGAGCTGGAGCGACTTCGCTGGCAGCGCGAAGCGTCACGCAAGCTGATCAGGGCGACCCATGTATTCCGCTCGCGGGATGCGGCTACGTGGCCGCAGACACTCGAAGAGCACGTTGCGCTGTTCGTCCAGGGGCATCCGACAATGATGATTCAGGTGGCGTTCTTCCTGTTTGAAGCCCGAAACCCGAGTGCCGCCGGCGAAAAATTCTCAGCCCGACTCCAGGCCTTTCTGAGCTGGATGGTTTCACAGCAAGCGTAGTTCTACTGGCGTTCGCCGGTATAGGCGAAATCCAACCACCACAGCAGATCCCCTGTGGGAGCTGTCGAGCTTTAGCGAGGCTGCGAAAGCGGTGGGTCAGGTGATGAAAATGCTGGCAGTGCCGCCGCCTTCGCAGCCTCGCCAGGGCTCGACAGCTCCCACATTTGAGCTTTATCGCCGCTGAAATCAAGCCCGTAGCCAAGACCGAAATCCAACTAAAACAGCAGCTCCCACCGGTTATCTTGGTCACCGCTTAAAGCTGCGTTCGCAGGTACAACCGAGGCCCACGGATCCTACGACTTGAACCGTCCCACCAACCCATTCAACTCATCCGAAAGGTTGGACAACCGCCCCGAATCGTCCTGCGCCGAGTTGGCCAGGCTTTCTACCAGTCGGGCCTCGTCGTAGATCTGCTGGATATGCCGGTTGATCTCTTCGGCCACGCTGTGTTGTTCCTCGGCGGCGGCGGAGATCTGCAGGTTCTGGTCGCGGATTTCGTTCACTGACAGTTGAATGCCTTCGAAGCTGTCCCGTGCGCTTTCGATGGACGACACGCTGGCCCGCGACAGGTCCAGGCAACTGCCCATCTTTTGCGTGACCTCCTGGGTCTTGTTTTCCAGGGTGCCGAGCAGTTGCTCGATTTCGCCGGTGGAGTCTGACGTGCGCTTGGCCAGTGCGCGCACTTCATCGGCCACCACGGCAAAACCACGGCCTTGATCACCGGCGCGGGCGGCTTCGATGGCAGCGTTGAGCGCCAAGAGGTTGGTTTGTTCGGCAATCGCGCGAATGGTGCCGAGGATCTGGTTGATGCTGCGGCTGCCGGCCTCCAGTTCAACCATGGCTTGGGACGACTCGGTGAGACGGCGGCCCAAGCGGTTGACGTTATCGGTCGTGACCTCGATCTGCTGCTTGCCCTCTGCCACGCGACGGTGCCCGTTTTCGGCGGACTCCGCGGCGCCGCTGCATGAGCGCGCGACTTCGTTGGCGGTGGCGACCATTTCGTTGAACGCGGTGGACACCAATTCAACCGCCTCACGTTGCCGGCCCGCAGCTTCGTTCATGTTGTGCGCGACTTCGCTGTTGACCTTGGAGGCGTTCTGCAGATTGGCGGAAGCGGCGCCGATATGCTGGATCAGTTGGCGAATCGCCGCGAGAAACTTGTTGAACCAACCGGCCAGTTCGGCGGTTTCATCCTTGCCCTGCACCTGCAGTTCGTGGCGCAAGTCACCTTCACCCTCGGCGATGGACTGCAAGCCCGTGCTGACCTGGCCGATGGGCTTGACGATGACCTTGGAAAACGCTGCGGCAATCAATCCGAAGATCAGTACCAGCACGCCGACGATGATCGCGGTGAGGTAGGTCATGCGCGTGGCTTCAGCCATGACTTCACGCTGCTCGATCAACCCGATGTAGCGCCAGCCAAGGCTGGGGGAGGTCCACACGTTGGCCATGTAGCGCACGCCGTCGATGACCACTTCGGTGGAGCCTTGCGGTGTGTTGGCGAGTTGCGCATAGGCGGCGCCCAGGTCTTTGAGCGGTTTGAAGCTGTGGGCGGCGTCGCGCGGGTCAACCAGCACCACGCCGTCTTCGATCAGCATCACGTAGCCGCTTTCACCCAGCTTGATGCTCTTGACCAGCTCGGTGAGGTTTTTCAATGAGACGCTGACTACAAACACGCCCTTGGCTTTGCCGTTATCCAACAGCGCCCGTGCGGTGCCGACCAATGCCACATCGTCTTTGTCGTAATAGTAGGCGGGCGTACGGACGGTCTTGCCGGGGCTGGCCATGGCCGCTTTGTACCAGGGGCGCGTGCGCGGGTCGTACTTGGCCAGTTGCGGGTCATCCGGCCACTTGGCATAGGTGCCGTCTTCCAGGCCGATGGACAGGATCGCCGCCGCTGGGTGCGTGGCGCCAAAGCGCGCGAATCGGTCGATGACGGCTTGCGCCTCGGCCGGCATGGGCTGGCTGGCCGCGTCGGCGGGCTGGTAGTTTTTCAGCGTGTTAACTGATGTGTATACAGGATCGGTGGCCATTTGATCGACGTTCTGCAGGGTGCCGTCGAAGAACTGGCGGATATTGCCATCAATCTGACGGATCTCCCGGGTGCTGCCATCGATAAACTGATCCACCGCCTGGGTCCGCGTGTTCATGACCGAGATCACAGCCACCAGGCTTACCGGTATAAACGCAACAGAGACGAATGCCAGTACCAGCTTATTTTTTATTTTCATCGACACGACCATCAGCGTAGAGGGCGGCCAAATCGTCGTCTCCATCAAAGAAGCGCGGCGATTTGCTATCACTGATGTTTCGGCCCGGCTGCGATAAAACTTTAGGGTTTTTTGTACACAATACAAATTGCTTATTGTTCTGTATCCAATCAATACACATCACGCAGATAACGCTTCTGTTCACTCAACTGCCGCCAGTAATCCACGGCGGCTTCCACGCCAAGTCCTCCGTGGGTTTGCGCGACCTGACGCAGCGCCTGGTCGACGTCTTTGGCCATATGGCTGGCGTCGCCGCAGATGTACAGCTTGGCGCCGTCCTGCAGCCATCGCCAGAGCTCGGCGCCCTGTTCGCGGATGCGGTCCTGCACGTAGACCTTCTGCGGCTGGTCGCGGGAGAACGCCAGGCTCAAGTGAGTGAGCAAGCCGTCGCGTTGCATGCCTTGCAGTTCGTCCTGGTAGTAGAAATCGCTGGCCGCGTGCTGTTCGCCAAAAAACAGCCAATTACGGCCCTGATGCACCAAGGCGCGGCGTTCCTGCAAAAACGCGCGGAACGGCGCGACGCCGGTGCCTGGCCCGATCATGATCATCGGCACGTCGCCATCGCTGGGTGTGCGGAAGTGTTTGGACGGCTGCACGAACAACGGCACTTCAGCGTCGCCCGCGCGGTCGGCGAGGAAGGTCGAGGACACGCCTTTGCGCTTTCCATAGCGCACGGCGGCCACCGTGAGGTGCACTTCCTGTGGGTAAGCCTTGGCACTCGAGGCAATCGAATACAAGCGTGGCTGCAGGCGCTTGAGGGTGCCCAGCAGTTCGTCCGCGGAGCAATCGATCGGGTATGCCTGCAGCACGTCCGCCAGTTGCCGGCCCCACAGCCAGTCATTCAGTTCGGCCTTATGCTCGGGGTTGAGCAAGTGTTTGAGGCCTGGGTTGGCGCTGCGCTCGGCGATGAAGGCCAAGGTGTCGCTGCTCGGCCGGGCGATTTCGAAGTGCTGGGTGAGCGCCTGTTGCAGCGGCACATCACCGAAGGTATCGATGTTCACGCAAGTGCTCGCACTCAGGCGGGTGAGGTCGAGCAGTTCGCTGACCAGTTCAGGGCAGTTGCGCGGCCGTACCCCGAGGGCATCACCGGCTTCATAGGTGAGCCCGGAGTCAGCCAGGTCCAAGGCAAACTGGCGGGTTTCCTTGTGGGCACTGTGAGGGTTCAGGTGCCGGTTGAGCAGCAGCCTTGACCCATACAGCTTGGTTTTACCGGCTGGCGTGGCCGGCGCTACGGGCTTTGCCGGATTGAGGGTGTGTTGGAACCGCACCAGCCAGGCATCGGCGCGTTCCTCGAATTCGGTGTCGCAGTCGACACGCTCCAGCAGGCGGGTGGCGCCCAATTCCAGCAAGCGCTGGTCGAGTCGCTTGCCGTGGTTGCAGAACTGGTCGTAATTGGGATCGCCCAGGGCCAGCACCGCAAAGCGCAGGGATTCCAGGCGCATTTCAGCGGTGCTGAGGCTGTGCCAGAAACCTTCGCCGTTGTCCGGTGGGTCGCCGTCGCCAAAAGTGCTGCTGATCAGCGCGAGGGTGTGAGTGCTCGCCAGTTTGCTCGCGGGGAAGTCCGCCATCGCGCTCAGTTCCACCGTGATTCCAGCGTCCCGCAGGCGTTTGGCAAAACGCTCGGCCAAGGCTTCGGCGTTGCCGGTTTGCGACGCCCACAGCAGGGTGACTGCCGGGGAGGGCGCTGCGATGGCGTCTGCACGACTGAACAAACCGCCAAGCAGGCCGTCCAGCCACAGCCTGGATTCCCTTGCCAATGGCGCATTCGCCGGCATCGTCGGTACACCGCCAGCCTGGCGCGCGGCGGATTGCAGGCCACTGAGGAACCCGGCGAGATAGGTGCGCTCACTGTCGCTCAATGGCGGCGGCGATAGATGACGGATGCCGACGATGTCGGCGAAGGCGTTAAGGCGCGACAAGGTGCTGTCCTCTGGTTCGGGAGCGTGGAGGTCCAGAAACTGGTGATCGATCAGTTCGACCCGGGCCAGGGCGACGGCGCAGAACTTGAACGCCGGCTGAAGCGAAATCGGGTCCACGGCGTCATGGGTCACGGCGTTGATCGCCAAGTTTTCACCAAACACATCGTTCCAATGAAACGGCGCAAAGCAGTTGCCCGGCCGCACACGGTCGGTGACCACGGCAGGCAGTACGGCGCGGCCACGTTGTGAGCGTATTTCAACCCGGTCCTTGTCCTTGATACCCAGGCGGGCGGCGTCTTCGGGATGTAGTTCCACGAAGGGCCCGGGGTTGAGTTTGTTCAACGTGGCGACCTTGCCGGTCTTGGTCAGCGTGTGCCATTGGTGCTGCACGCGGCCGGTGTTCAGCACGAAGGGAAACGCCTCATCTGGCATTTCCGCTGGCGGCATATGGGGACGGGCGAGGAACTGGGCTTTGTCGTTTTCAGTGGCGAAAGTGAGTGTGCCGCCCTTCACGTAGCGGATCGGGTTACGGTCTGCCGCATCGTCTGATGCGCAGGGCCATTGCAGCGGCTTGTCACGCAGGCGCGGGTAGCTCGCGCCACGAATGTCATAGCCGGTCTTGGGGTTCCAGGCGCGTTTGATCTCTTCAAAGACGTCGGCGGCGGACGCATAGGTGAAGGCCTCGGCGAAGCCCATCTCACACGCGACCCTGGCGATGATCTGCCAGTCGGGCAGGGCCTCGCCGGGGGGCTCGACGGCTTTTTGCATCAGGGTCAGGTTGCGCTCGGAGTTGATCATTACCCCTTCGGCCTCGGCCCACAGCGCGCCAGGCAAAAGGATGTCGGCGTAGCGGTTGGTCTCGGTGTCGAGGAAGGCGTCCTGAGTGATCACCAGCTCGGCGGTTTGCAGGCCTTTGATGACGGTTTGCCGGTTGGGCACGCTGGCCACCGGGTTGGTGCAGATAATCCAGCAGGCTTTGATCTGCCCAGCCGCCATCTGCTCGAACATCGCCACGGTGCCGCCGCCGGCCTGGCGCGGCAGGCTGTCGTGGGGGATTTGCCACAGGTCCTCGATAAAGGCGCGGTCGGCCTCGACCAGCACCGAGCGTTGCCCTGGCAGGCCGGGGCCCATGTAGCCCATTTCGCGCCCGCCCATGGCGTTGGGTTGCCCGGTCAGGGAAAACGGTCCGCTGCCCGGGCGGCAGATGGCACCCGTGGCCAGGTGCAGATTGCACAGGGCATTGGTGTTCCAGGTGCCGTGGGTGCTCTGGTTGAGGCCCATGGTCCAGCAACTCATCCACTCGGCAGCCTGGCCGATCCAGTCGGCGGCTTGGCGGATATCGGCTTCGGCAAGGCCGGTTATGGCTGCGACCCGGTCTGGCGAGTAATCCTCCAGAAACGCGGGCATCGCCTCCCAGCCCTCGGTGAAGGCCGCGATAAAGGCTGGGTCGGTGTGGCCGTTCTTGACCAGCAGGTGCAACAGGCCATTGAGCAAGGCGAGGTCGGTGCCGGGCGCTATCGGCAGGAACAGGTGGGCCTTGTCCGCCGTGGCACTGCGTCGGGGGTCGACCACGATCAGCTTCGCGCCGGCCTTGACCCGGTCCATCATGCGCAGGAACAGAATCGGGTGGCAGTCGGCCATGTTCGCGCCGATCACGAAGAACAGCTCGGCACGGTCGAAGTCCTCATAGGAACCCGGTGGCCCGTCGGAGCCAAGCGACAGTTTGTAGCCGCTGCCCGCGCTGGCCATGCACAGGCGCGAGTTGGATTCGATGTTGGGGGTACGCACGAAGCCCTTGGCCAATTTGTTGATCAGGTATTGGGATTCCAGCGACATCTGGCCCGACACGTAGAAGGCCAGCGCATCCGGCCCGTGGGTATCGAGGGTGTGGCGCAAGCGGGCGGCGGTTTCGCTGATGGCCTTATCCATGGCAATGCGCACCGGGTCGTGATCGCGTGCCTGGCGCACGTAGGCATTTTCCATGCGGCCGGAGTCGGCGATGGCTTGGCCGCAGGTGGTGCCTTTGGTGCACAGGCGGCCGAAGTTGGTGGGGTGGGCCTTGTCGCCGATCACCTTGACCACTTTGTTGTGCTCGACCTGCATGACGATGCCGCAGCCCACGCCACAATAAGGGCACACGCTGCGCACGTTTTGGTTTGCCATCCGTAACCCCGTAAACAAAAAAGGCGCCTTGTAACCCTCCGTTGAAAACGGGGATTACACGGCGCCTTTGTCGTGAGAGAGCAATCAGCGTTGATTGCCTGGTTGAAGTATTCCTAGCAAGTCACGCGCCAGGTTTTTCATCTGGCTGTAGTGAGCGGGCTTGCCCCGCGCTGGGTGGCGCAGCCGCCCCAAACCAGGCGACCTAGTTCTAGCTGGATATCGGCGGTGTCTCTACTGGGGGCGGCTTTACCACCCAGCGCGGGGCAAGCCCGCTCACTACAAAAGCGGTCGGAGTGCACATTTATGAAGCGTGGCGCACCAGTGAGAGGCGCTGAGCGAGGTGTTCGGCGCAGTTAGCTGATGCCAGGGGCCAGTGCATTAGGCTGTCCGACTATTTGGCACAGACCCTGCAAGCTCCCCCCTCAACCCACCTCGGTCAACGACGATCGACATCCTTGGGCAATAGCGGTAAATCCGGCGCAGTCGCCCGATCCGAACCCGCATAAGAACAGGCAAAGACGCCTGGAACCGCAAGGTTTCAGGCGTTTTTTTTTGCTTTTTTAAACCGTGATGAGCTTTGTCGGGTGATTTATATGAACAGTCTCAAAACCCTGATCGTCGTCGGCAATGGCATGGTCGGTCACCATTGTGTGGCGCAACTGATCGAACGCGGCGCGCTGGATCACTACCGTTTGCATGTGTTCAGCGAGGAGCCGATGCGCGCCTATGACCGGGTGCATCTGTCCGAATATTTCACCGGCCGCGATGCCGAGTCGCTGGCACTGTCCGAAGCCTCGCTGTACCAGACCCCGGGCGTGACCTTGCACCTGGGCGTGCCTGTATTGGAGATCGACCGCGCCCGCTGCGAGGTGATCACCGCCGACGGCTGCGTGGCCTATGACAAGCTGGTGTTGGCCACCGGTTCCTATCCATTTGTGCCGCCCATCGAAGGCGCTGAAGGCGATTCGCGGCTGGTGTATCGCACGCTTGAGGACCTGGATGCGATTCGCAAGGCGGCCGCCAATGCGCGGCGCGGCGTGGTAGTGGGCGGCGGCCTGCTCGGTCTGGAAGCCGCCAACGCGCTGAAAAGCCTGGGGCTTGAAGCGCACGTAGTGGAGTTCGCGCCGCGCTTGATGCCGGTGCAACTCGACGATTTTGGCGGCCTCGCGCTCAAGGCGCAGATCGAGCGGCTGGGCGTCGGTGTGCACCTGTCCCGTGCTACCCAGTCGATCAGCGCGGGCGCGGAGTATCGCTACCGCATGAACTTTGCCAACGACGAATTCCTGGAAACCGACCTGATCGTGTTCTCCGCTGGCATCCGTGCCCAGGACGCGCTGGCGCGCCAGGCTGGCCTGGAAATCGGCCCGCGCGGCGGCGTGGTGATCAACGATGAATGCCTGAGCATCGACCCGAATATCTACGCGATTGGCGAGTGCGCGTCCTGGAACGGCAGTCTGTTCGGCCTCGTCGCGCCGGGCTATCAGATGGCCCGAGGCGTTGCTGCGCTGCTCTGCGAGCAAACCGCCGAGCCGTTTGTGGGCGCCGACATGTCGACCAAACTCAAGTTGCTCGGTGTGGACGTGGGTTCCATCGGCGATGCCCATGCCCACACGCCCGGCGCACGCAGCTACCAGTTTATCGACGAAGCCAGCGCCAGTTACCGGCGCCTGGTGGTGGATGCTTCGGGCAAGCATGTGATTGGTGCTGTACTGGTGGGCGATAACAGCTACTACGACACCCTGCTGCAATACATGCAGAACAGCATTGCACTGCCGTCCGAGCCGGCCAGCCTGATCTTGCCATCGTCCAGCGGCGCACCGACCCTGGGCCCCGGCGCATTGCCGGAATCGGCCACCGTGTGCTCCTGCCACAACGTGACCAAAGGGTCGATCTGCTCAGCCATCGACGGCGGCTGCAGCGACCTCGGCCTGCTTAAAGCCCAGACCAAGGCCTGCACCGGTTGCGGCGGCTGCGCCGGGTTGCTCAAGCAGGTGTTCGAGCATGAGCTGATCGCCCGTGGCGTCAGCGTCGACAAAAGCCTGTGCGAACACTTCGCCTACACCCGCCAGGAGCTGTACGCCTTGGTGCGTGTGGAAGGCATCATCACGTTTGACGAACTGCTCGCCAAACACGGCCGTGGCCACACCGGTTGCGATGTGTGCAAGCCGGCAGTCGGCTCGATCCTGGCGTCGTGCTGGAACCAACCCATCATGGACGCGTCCCTGGTGCCGTTGCAGGACACCAACGATACATTCATGGCCAACATGCAGAAGAACGGCACCTACTCGGTGGTACCACGCATCCCGGGGGGGGAGATCACTGCAGAAAAACTCATTGTGATTGGCGAAGTGGCGAAGAAATACGACCTCTACACCAAGATCACCGGCGGCCAGCGCATCGACCTGTTTGGCGCGCAGCTGCACGAACTGCCGGACATTTGGGGTGAACTGATTGCCGCCGGCTTTGAAACCGGGCATGCCTATGGCAAGTCCACGCGTACGGTGAAGTCCTGCGTGGGCAGCACCTGGTGCCGCTACGGCGTGCAGGACAGCGTGAAAATGGCGCTGCTGATCGAGGATCGCTACAAAGGCCTGCGCTCGCCGCACAAGCTTAAGTTCGCGGTATCCGGCTGCACGCGAGAATGCGCCGAAGCCCAGAGCAAGGACGTCGGCGTGATCGCCACCGAGAAGGGCTGGAACCTCTACATCGCTGGCAACGGTGGTATGCGTCCACGCCATGCAGAGCTGTTCGCCACTGACTTGGACGATGCCACGCTGATCCGCTACATCGACCGTTTCCTGATGTTCTACATCCGCACCGCCGACAAATTGCAGCGCACTTCGGTATGGCGCGAAAGCCTCGAAGGCGGCCTGGATTTCCTCAAGGATGTGATCCTTGAAGACAGCCTGGGCCTGGGCGCTGAGCTCGAAGCGCAGATGCAACTGGTGGTCGACCGCTACGAATGCGAGTGGGCCAACGCGCTCGCGGACCCGGAGAAACTCAAGCGCTTCCGCACCTTCGTCAACGACAAACGCCCGGACCCGGACATTCACTTTGTTCAGGAACGCGGCCAGCGCCGGCCGATTATGGCCGCTGAACTCAACCTGATTCCGGTCATCGAGGAGATTGCGTGATGAGCCAACCCGTCTGGAAAACCGTGTGCAACGAGCAAGACCTGGTGACCAACTCCGGCGTGGTGGTGTGGTTGGACGGCGCGCAAGTGGCGCTGTTCTACCTGCCGGATGCGCAAGACCAGACGCTGTATGCCATTGACAACCACGACCCGGAATCGGGCGCGAATGTGATCGGTCGTGGTTTGATCGGCAGTATCAAGGGCGACTTGGTGGTGGCTGCGCCGATCTACAAGCAGCATTACCGCCTGCAGGATGGGCAATGCCTGGAAGAGCCAAACCAGCGCCTGCGCGTGTGGCCGGTGCGGCTCAACGGTGGGGTGGTGGAGGTGGGGGTAGGTTGAGCAACGGTGGGAGCTGTCGAGCTCCTGCGAGGCTGCGATGGGGTCACCTCGGTGTACCTGCTGAACCGCAGCGTCTGCATCGCAGCCTCGCCAGGGCTCGACAACTCCCACATCGTCCTGCTCTGTTTTGAAGACAGCATTCCTTGACTGAACCCGATCAAAGCAATGTGTGGCCTCAGGAGATATCCTTCGTTGCACGCACCGAGTCATCCTTGATGTCCTCGGCAAACTTGCGCATCAGCCGCACCAAGTTGTCGAAGTCGCCTTCGTCCCACGTGGAGAAGATCGACACGCCGATCTTCTCGCGCGCTTCGTCCACGCGGTCGGTCATGACCTTGCCTTTCTCAGTGATCACCGACTCGCGCACGCGTCGATCAAGCGTGCTCTCTTGGCGCAGGATCAGGCCGAGGCTTTCCAGTTTCGCCACCTGCCGGCTCACGGTGGTGTAGTCACGGCCTACGCGGTCGGCCAGTTCGACCACGCCAATCGGGCCCAGCCGCTCCACCAGCACCAGTAGCGGAAACAGTGCGCGGTCCAGGGAAATCCCGGCCTCGCGCACCATGGCTTCGTCGCGTTGCGGGCGGTTCATCACGCCCATGATTTCCACGAGTGAACCATGCAGGTCGCGCAGTTGGGCGGATATATGTGCGTTTTGCACATTTTTAATTGACACGGTGTTGGCCTCTCTTAATATGTGTGTATTGCACATATAGGTGTTCCATATGAAAGCGCAATTCGCTGTCGATGTACTGATTTGCGGTGCCGGTGCCGCCGGCCTGACCCTGGCAATTGACCTAGCAAGAAGGGGTATCACCTTCCGCCTGATCGAAAAAAGCACCCAGCCGTTCCATGGCTCTCGCGGCAAGGGTATCCAGCCAAGGTCCCTGGAAGTCTTCGAAGACCTGGGGATTCTCAACCGCCTAGTGGCCGTGGGGGGAGTCTATCCGACTGACCGGCGCTACCGCGACGATGGCAGCTACAGCGAAGCCGATTTAGTGGCGCATAAAGCCCCGACACCGGCCGAGCCCTATCAACAACCGTTGATGGTGCCGCAGTTTTTGACCGAGCGTGTGATGCGCGAGCGCCTGTTCGAACTGGGCCACCAGCCTGAGTTTGGGTGTGAGTTGGTCGGGTTCGAGCAGGATGCCGAGGGCGTTACCGCACAGCTTGTGAGCAAGTCGGGCGACGACAGCGTTCGTGCGCGTTGGCTGGTGGGGGCCGATAGCGGTCGCAGTTTTGTGCGGCATGCGCTGGCTATCGGATTCCCCGGCAAGACCCTTGGCGTACGCGCCCTGGTAGCGGATGTGGTGCTGACCGGCCTTACGCGTGATGCATGGCACCGCTTTGGCGACGGTGATCAGCAGCGCCAGATTGCCGTATGCCCATTGGCCGGCACCGACCTGTTCCAGATCCAGGGGCCGATCCCCGCCGATGTCGACATCGACTTCAGCGCCGAAGGGCTTACGGCCATCATTGCCGAACGCACCGGGCGCGACGATATCCACGTGCATTCCGTGTCCTGGGCATCGGCCTACACCATGAATGCGCGATTGGCCGACCGATACCGCGCAGGTCGGGTGTTGCTGGTGGGTGACGCCGCCCACATCCATCCGCCTACCGGTGGCCAGGGCCTCAATACCAGTGTGCAGGACGCCTACAACCTCGGCTGGAAGCTGGCGGCGGTGGTGCAGGGCGCGGCTGAAGGGTTGCTCGACACCTACGAGGTGGAGCGCCGGCCGATTGCTGCATCCGTACTTGGGCTGTCGACCCAATTGCTCGCAGAGATGAAGAATGGCGACCTGCGGCGGGGTAGGGAAGTGCACCAGTTGGATATCGGCTACCCGCAGTCCTCGCTGGCGTTGGAACATTCCGAACGCCGCGGCGTTTCAGCGGGCGACCGGGCGCCGGATGCGCCGATACGTGGCGCGGCTGGCCAGCCCTTGCGGCTGTTCGATCTTTTCCGGGGCGTGCAGTGGACGTTGCTGGGCTATGGCGTGGCGCGTGGTGCGGTGCCGCCTCGGCCGGGATTGCACATCCATGTGTTCGGGTTGGACGGCGGTGTGATTGACGAGCAGGGGCATTTCCAAAACGCTTATAAATTGGCCATCGGCGAATGGGTGTTAGTGCGCCCCGACGGGTATATCGGGGCGATTGTTTCCTCAGACGACCTTGAGCGTTTGGAAGCCTACCTGGCTAGGGTAGGACTGCCATTGAACCCGTGACGGCGCGGGGCTAGTTGCATGTTCAATCGTACCCGCAGCTATAGGTGTCAGTAGGGTCAACCCCGCTTGCGCAATGCTTCCATCGCCGCCGTCAGGCCTGTGGCTGCGCTGGTAAGCGGTGTTGGCCCAGCAGTGACAAGCAACGCCGCCGCGCTCATTGAAGCCTGCCCCAGCGCAACGATGCTTGCCCCTTCAACATAGGCGCGGTCTGCCGCCTGCGCGGTGGCTGCCAGATAAGCGTCGATGTTGCCCGCCTTGAACAGCTCCCAGGCGCTCGGGACCCACTGCACCTGTACGGATGCAGTGGAGTGCTGCGTGGCCTGGTGGAAAATGCGCGAGGTGGGTTCGAGGGTTGTCTCCACGGCGCACAACACGACGATTTTTCCGCCAGCGTTGACCGCTGCAATTGCGAGCGCTTCATCTGCTCTGAGAATGGGTACTTGAATGTGGGAGGGAATGTGTTCAACCGCTGGGCCCAAGGTCGAGCAGGTGAGCACCACGGCGTCGGCTCGCCTGGCCAGGGCAAGCAGCGCGGAGGCGGTTGACGCGACAATGTCCGCCGTCAGGTGGCCTGCCTGTTCCGCTGCCGCCAAGAGGTCTGGACGCACTTCATGGTGCAGCACGTCAGGCTCGATACCCAACGCCTTTGCGGCCGCGTCAAACACGCTGATATTGCTGGCGGCGGTGTGAAGGCAGGCTATTCGAAAAAGGTTTGCCTTGGCGATCGTTGCCCTACCGAGGTGAGTCACAAAGCCTCCAGAAACAGACAGGATGAAATCGGCGGCGCGCTGACAGAGGTCTGCGTTGGAGGAGCGGATATCCAGCGTCAGAGGGGCAGTCGAGACCGGGTCAATATCAATCCGCTCGTTTGGGTAACTGCGCAGTATTAGCGTCAACTCTGTCCAGTGTCGATCCTCGGGCGTACTGCAATCACCGTCAGAGTCGATGTTACAGCCGGCTCCCCACAGATGTTCGGCGATGCTATGGAAATCGGGTAGCAGGCATGCCGGTGTGATCTTGATTGAATAGTGCGAGGGCATGGGGCGGTGCATCCTGTTCATAACTGGGCTTACGGTTTTATCCGGCGGTAATGGTCGCACAAGCCAGACGGTCTGACCTGTGACGGCCAAGGGTACCTACACAACTTTCAAAGGCTGAAAAATCTCCTTGTAGTGAGCGGGCTTGCCCCGCGCTGGGCCGCGAAGCGACCCTAAGTCCTGGCATCGCGCTTTACTTGAAGAAACTCGGCGGCTTTTTTGGGGCCGCTTCGCAGCTCAACACAAGAAACGCTATGCCCGGAGTCGCGGCTTGAAATGCTTCAGGACGCGTGAGTCCCCAGACCTGCGCCTACTGGGTGTGAAAAAAACGCTCGGGACGGCAAGGATCAAGTGCAGTGCAAGGCCTGCCGTCGATGATCTCCTCACTGGCCAGCCGACCCACTACGGCCGCCAGCACCACACCGGGGTGCATGGCACACACGTAGACACCGCCGACGCTTGGCAGGTAGCCGATGATCGGGATGCCATCCAATGGGACAGGACGAAGCCCCACGCAGGCTAGTTGTGGCGCCAGCGAACCGAGCCCGCTGAGTTGGTTTTCGATGACTCTGGCCGTTTGCCGTGCGATCACTGACGGGTGGTTCTGCGCCGCGTCGTCCCGATAGTCTTCCGCCGCCAATAGCGTGCCATCGGCAGTTTGCCGCACCTCCATGTCGGCGTTGGCAATCAGGGTACGTACGGCGCCAGGTTGCGCCACATAGCGAATAAAAATAGACGGCGAGGCTTCCACCGGAAGGGGTGTGCCCAACATGCCAGTCAGTGCCTTTATGCCGGTTCCCGCGGCAAGCACGACCACGTCGGCGTCCAAGGTTCCCAATGGGGTTTCAACACCGGTCACTTGGTCGCTGACGGTTCTGAAGGCGACTACCCGAGTCTGCGTCAGCACCGTCGCGCCACGGTCCTTGGCTGCTGCCACCAGCGCGTGGGTTGCTTGTACTGCGTCCAACGCGCCTTCCTCGGCTTTGAACAAAGCCTGGGCAGGGGGATTTTTCAACTGCGGCTCGAGTTCGAGTATCTGCGAACCTGTCACCTGCGTTGCCGTGGACGCATGACTCGAACTATGCAGCGCTTCATCGGTGCCTGCGCCGTAACACAGCGCACCTGTCCATTGGATCTTCAGCTCGGGCAGTTCCTTTTCCAAACGGTGGTAATCGCCGATGGCTGCGCCGCGCAGGAGGGCGATCGGGTCAGGTGCCGCGCGTGAAGTGTTGAGCCAGGCGAATGAAGTCGCCGTCACGCCCGACGCAATGTCTTGCGCTTCAACGAGGGTGACATTGGCGCCTTTGCTCGCCAAATGATAAGCCAACGAGGCGCCAACGATACCCGCGCCTATCACCACCACTCGCTTGCCGGTAGCGTTATCCCTATTCATAGCCCGCCCAGGATTACGGAGGCGTCCACAACCTTGGCATAGTCCATCGCCAGGTTACTCAGCGACAACGCATGCACATCCTCCGCCGGCCACAGCCGTCCGGATAAATCAGTCTGATCAAACGTATAACAAGCATCCGCCACCACGCTCACAGCAAAACCCAGGTTGCCGCCGGAGCGCGCCGTGGCTTCGACGGAATTGTTGGTGATAACGCCGACGATCACCAACTGCCGGATCGAGCGTGCATGCAGCCAGCGCTCCAGCCCCGTAGCCGTGAAGGCATCCGGAACGTTCTTCTCCACCACATGCTCATGCGCCAGCGGTTGCAGCGCGGGCTGGAACTCACAGCCCGGCTGGCCCGGCCAGAATACCGAGTCGGGTGAGCGGGAAATGTGCCGGATGTGGACGACGGGACGGTTGGATTGCCGCCACGCGCTCAACAAACGCTGTATCTGCACTTCGGCGTCGAGGTTATTGCGACGCCCCAGCTTCGGCTGGTTCATGCCTTGCTGCATATCGATGATCAGCAGTGCAGCGTTGGTTGCTGGCGGTTCCATGACACGTCCCTTTACTCGTGAGGTTCGAAACATAACAGCCAATGTGGGCATCCAGACAGCGATTTGTTCGTAGTATTCTCTACAGCGTCAGGGGCAGGAAGTAGTCGTGTCTGCTACCTCAATTGTGCATGGCCGACACGTTTCAAATAGACCCTCGCGGTGAGGCGCGCTATCAACAGGCAGTCTCGTATCTACAACAGGCGAACAGCACAATCCAACCTGGCGGCTGGCGGAGGAACTTGAGTTCTACATGGACTCGGATTTCGTAGAACTCTTGCCGCAGAACACGGCAAGCATGACCTATCTGGGCAGCTTTAACTGAGCCTCGGCGTACGGCACCACTGCGTCGGTACGCCCGCTTGATCCTTTTCATTATTGAACCGCTCCGCCCTTTAAAACGCCTTGGAAGAGGATCGCACCGGCAAAGCCAAAGCGTGTCTTTAGCAAACGCGGCTAGGCGCGTTCACGCCGCTATAGTCGACTCTATTGACGGCCGTACTTCCAGGAGTCTTTTCCAGTGTCTGACATGCCGACCCATTTTGCTTACACAAAACGTTTCAACGCCGTACTCGCCTACATTGATGCCAATCTCGAAGGCGACCTGTCGGTAAGGACGTTAAGCCAGGTGGCGAACTTTTCGACGTTTCACTTCCATCGACAATTCAGTGCGTTCGTAGGCGTGCCGGTTTCACGTTATGTGCAACTGATGCGACTACGGCGGGCAGCACATCGCTTGGTCGCCCTCGCTGATCACTCGGTGCTGGGCGCCGCCTTCGATGCCGGTTTTGAAAGCCCCGAGGCATTTTGCAGGGCGTTCAGGCGGGCATTCGGTACCACGCCGAGTGCTTTCAGGAAGGAACCTAACTGGCAAGTCTGGAATGCGGTATTTGCAATCCCTCACTTTTCCAGGACGATCACCATGCAAGTACGAATTGTAGATTTCCCTGAAGTCAAGGTAGCAGCGCTCGAGCACCGTGGACCACCGGGGCTCGTCAATGAGAGCGTGCGCAGGTTCATTGAGTGGCGTGTACAGAGCGGACAGTCGCCAGTGGCGTCGAGTCGCACCTTTGGCATTCCCTTTAACAATCCCGATACGACACCCCCACACGCATTCCGCTTCGCAATCTGCGGCGAAATCCACGAGGCGGTGGCGGCTAATGAGTTCGGCGTGCACGAACTCCTCATTCCTGCCGGTCGCTGCGTCATGGTGCGACACGCGGGGTCACCGGAACACATCGGCGAAACGATCTATCCCATTTACCGCGATTGGCTTCCTGCCAGTGGGGAGGAGCTTCGCGACCAGCCGCTGTTTTTCCAGTACCTGAGCGCCTACCCCGAGACGCCGCAGGATCAATGGCAAACAGATGTGTATATTCCGCTGCAATAGCGGAGCAACTAGCTTTGGACCCTAGCATGTGATCTCCCAATTGCTAAGGCGATACCCTAAACACGGTCGCGACTCAGCAATAGGCGCTGTGAAGGCGTAGCGTCAATCATCATCCCGTCGCCAGGTGTAAGACTGTAGCCTGGGATGAATGGCGCATCGTTCACCCCATACTCTGGCGAAGGTCAGGGTATTAAGCCCTAAGATTCTGGCGCAGGGTCCTCGCACTTGCCTCGGAGCACGGCAAGGCTTGTTGCAAGTTCGCTTTTGCGAAACGGCTTGTTGAGCCGCGGAAGATCCGGGTCCAGCCCTTCACGTTCGGCATACCCGGAGACCAGCAGGATCGCGGTTTCAGGCCTTGCGGAGCGGACCATCCTGGCCAAATCGGTCCCGTTGATACCCGGCATCAGATGGTCCGTGATCAGCAGATCAAATGCCTGCCCGTTGGCCATCAGCTGCATGGCCTCTTCGCCGGAGCCGGCCTCGATCACTCCGTAACCCAGTTCGCAAAGCATGTAAGAGGTACTCGCCCGTACCAGCTCCTCATCGTCGACCAGCAGCGCGATCCCGCGTGTCAATTGCGGCTCTGATGCCTCGACAATGCGCAATGCCCCTGCTGCCACGGTCATGCTGCGCGGCAACCAAAGCTCCACGTTCGTTCCGGAACCTGGCGAACTCTGAATCGTGAGGGCTCCGTTCAATTGTGATGCCAGCCCATGCACCATCGAAAGACCCAAGCCAGTCCCTTTGCCGACACCCTTAGTGGAGAAGAACGGCTCCACCGCTCGACCAAGCGTGGCAGCGTCCATGCCAACGCCCGTGTCTGCGACAGTCAAACAGAGATATTCACCTTGCGGCAGCTTTGAACGATGCCCATCGCCGACCAGCGCCGTGCTGGCAGAAATGCGCAGGGTACCGCCCCCCATCATCGCGTCACGCGCATTGACGGAGAGATTGAGAAGAGCCATCTCCAACTGATTCTGATCGGCAATGGCCGCTGGCAGATTCTCCGGAACATCAACGACCACCTTGATTTTCGGCCCGGTCGTGCTCGCCACCAGATCGCCCATATCGTTCAGCAACCTCGCCACATCGACCGGAACCGTTTGCAACGGCTGACGGCGCGCGAAGGCAAGCAGTCTCTGTACTAGCGTCTTGGCACGCTCCGCCGATTGCATCGCGCCCGAGATGAGACGTTGCTCCCGTTCGCCACCCACGCCACGGCGCAGGAGCAGATCGAGTGTGCCTACGATGGGCGTGAGCAAGTTATTGAAGTCATGAGCGACGCCGCCGGTGAGCTGCCCCATGGCTTCCATCTTCTGGCTCTGACGCAGCGTCTTCTGGACCTCCTCGCGCTCGACGATGGCCTGGACAATTCGCCCTTCAAGGGTTTCATTAAGCTCCCTCAGTTCCTCCTCGGCAGCCTTGCGAGCGGTGATTTCGACTGCCGTGCCGGTGACGCGCACACAGATACCGGCCTCATCGAACACCCCGCGCCCCTTGGCCGCGATCCAGCGGACGATGCCGTCCTCTCGGCCAATCGTGCGGTAGTCGACCTCGTAGAGCGCGCGGCGCTTTGGGTCAGCGGCCGCTAAGAAGGCATCGATCGTCGCGTCACGATCCTCGGGATGCAAACCATCGTAGAAGTCTTGCAGCGTGACCGTCACGTTAGCCGAGATGCCGAACATCGCCTTGGTTTGTGAGGGCCAAACCAGCGTGTTATGAACCAAATCTACGTCCCAGAAACCCACATCGGCGTGGTCAACAGCAAGGCGCAACCTGGATTCGTTGATACGGATCACCGAATCCGCTCGTGCACGGTGAACGGTCATCCCGACCGTATGGGCCACGAAATCGATGATCTCGATATCCGCCGGCAACGGCTCACGCAGCTCACGGTGGTAGAGGACGAACGCACCGAGTAATGCGCCCTGCGCCGATCGGATAGGACTTGACCAGCAGACGAGCAACCCATGTCCGAGGGCCAGGTCGCGAAACGGGCTCCAGCGTGGGTCGATCATGATGTCGTCCGCTTCCACTAAAGCACTCTGGTAGCCCAAGAACGAGACGCCGGCAATGGCTTTGACTGCGTCAATGTAAGCGTCAGGCAGGCTCGGGCCGGCGCAATGCTCCACATGATCGCTGTCCTCATTGAAGAGCACGATGCTCCCCACGAATCCCGACGTTGACAGCGCTTCCACCTCGCGGACGATTGCATCCAGAGTAACGTTCAGGTTTGTTACTTCTACAGCCAGCTTCAGGACTCGATTCTGAGTGGCGCCTAGTGCTGCCCCGCGATTGCGTGCCTGGGTCAGGCGCGCATTCTCGATAGCGATCGTTGCCAGTCGCGCCAGGCTTTCCAACCGCTTGATCGTATCGGGATCATGATCGCGAACCTCCGACCAGTAAGCGCCAAGCGCCGACATCGGAACAGGTCTACCAATGGGGACCATCACAAGGCTTCGGACAAAAGTGGGCGTGTAAGCGTCCTGCGGGATACGTGGATCGAGCCAAACGTCGCGGATCGCAACTGTCTCACCGTGGCGCATCGCCCAACCAGAAATACAGTGGTCGATTAAGAAGCTCTGGCCTTGCCAAAGGGGGGAAACTGCGTCTTCGGCTACATAAGAACAGCGGCCTTCATTTTCGATGACGACCGCAATGCCCTCCGCGCCTACCGCGGCGCGCGCCGTGTCCCTCAAGACAGCGACGACCTCGTCCACCGAGGCCGCCATGGCCATTCGCTCACTGGCGTTCAGCACATGAGACAGACGGTCATCACCGACCAGATCCTTGGGATCATTAAGCAAACGTATCTCCCAACGGCCGCAGAATCCTGTTCTGCGGCATGGTTCAAATTGAAGGAGGGAAAGAGAGGCTGAAGCGCGACTCTCTTTTCGCCATTGTCGAATTTCAGTCTCTCAGAAAATCGCTTATCAGGCATCACCATAGCGGTGGTTTACGATCGGCAGCACTTGGCCGAAGGCAGGCGGGGACTGCCTTGTTTCGGCTGCGTCATGAGGCCGGTCCTCATGGAAAGAGCCCCTCAGGGCGCTCCAGTCCGAGGTCGAGGTAGCTGCGAACCTCAGGACTTGCGGCGCTCGAAGCGCGCACGTAGCAGCTTTGTACTCAGGTCTTCCCAATGCTCGACGAACGCGACGCGCGCGGTCTCGAAATCCCTGCTGCGCAGGCACTCGATCAGGTGTTCATGATCAGAAACAATCTCCTTCGGGTCTTCATAGCAGGGCTGCTGCAGCACCAGTAGCAGCTCAATCTCGCTTTCCAGCATCGCATAGCTTCGCCGCAGTCGCGGGCTGCCGCTCGCATGGATAATTGCCCGGTGAAAATCGCCATCTGCGGTGACGATTTCCGAACGCGGTGCATCGGCCGGCGCGCGACGCAGTGTTTCCACGGCGCTCAGCGCGGCGGGCGGAATCTCCCCGCTGAGGATAATCATGCGTACCGCCTCGGTTTCAAGAACCCCGCGCAACCTGGCGATATCGACGATGTCGTTTGGCCCGAATTCGGGTATGCAAAAGCCACGATTAGGCACCTTCAGCAACAAGCCGAATGAGACCAGTAATTGAGCCGCGCTGCGGAACGTGTTGCGTGCCACCTCGTACTCATCCGCCATTCTGACGTCCCTCAGGAATTCGCCTGGCTCGAAGTCACCGTTCAGGATCCTGCCCTTGAGCTTTGCAGCCAGCACCTCGACCGCCGAGGGCTTGGCTGAGTGGGTGTCAATGTTCGCGCTGGGAAAAATCATTTTATACAACACCAGGGTGGGGGCTCGGCTGAGGGTTGATTCTAATATGTTTGGGCGGCTGGGCACCAGCAATCAACCTTGAGTGCTCCGTGTTTGTTCTACAAAAATAAAAGTAGGCAAAAATAATTCACTAAGTTTTCTTATTTAAAATCAAATATTTGAGGATGTTTTTTGAAAGTTAACCCGTATATCTCGAAAAAAATTGGCCTTAATCTCTTTCAATATAAAAAATTGTAGCACAATATTCGGGCATCAAAGACGTGCGCGGCATCGCATGTCCAGGGCCAGGAGTTCAGCGATGCAAGTGATTCAGAACGATCTGCACAGTGAGGACCTCGCAAGCTTGCAGGGTGATTTGGCGGCGCCTTTTACCCCGGTCTCCCTGGAGGAAGGCACACGGATCCTGCGCGAGCAGTTTGGCTTAAGTGCGGACCTCACCCGGTTCGCGACGGAAAAGGACGATACGTTTCGGTGCGACTGCCAGGGCGGCACGTCTTATGTGCTGAAAATCGCCAACCCGCGGGAGGTTCCGCTGGAACTCTCGCTGCAGGTCGAAGTGATGCGGCACATTGAGCGCAAGGCGCCGCAGCTTCCGACCCCCAGGGTTTATCAATCGCTGGAGGGTGAGTACCTGACACGCATTACCACGCGCAATGGCGATTCAAGGCAGGTGCGGCTCATGAGTTTCCTGGCAGGCACGCCGCTCGACAAAACCTCGGTGAAACCGCTAGGGCGCGAGCATATCGGCCAATTGCTTGCCCGTCTCAGGCTGGCCACTGCCGATTTCTCCCACCCGGCAGAGTCGCGCAAGGTGTGCTGGGATGTTCAGCACCTGAGCACACTCGAGCCCCTGATCAACTGTGTGGCTGAGCCGCTGCGCCGCCAGCAATTGGAAACGGCGCTTGAACGGTTTTCTGCGGTTGAGGGCTTGATCGCCGGATGTCGGCAGCAAGTGCTGCACAACGACTTCAACACTTCAAACATTGTGATTGATACGCGCAGCAAGCAGTTTGTCAGCGGCGTCATTGATTTTGGCGACACGGTCAAGACCGCCATCGCCATTGATGTCGCCACGGCCATGATGAACCAGTTAGGCACGGTAGGCGCCGATGACTCGGTGGATATTTTTGCCCCGGCAAAAGATCTCCTGCGGGGCTACCTTCGCATCGCCGACCTCACCGGCGCAGAGCTGGCCCTCATCCCGCACCTCGCAATGGCGCGCTTGACCGCCCGCGCCTTGATTACGACCTGGCGCTCGCAATTGTTCCCGCACAACAGCGCGTACATCTTGAGGAATGCTGCGCCCGGCTGGGGCCAGCTCGACTGGATGCTTAACCGATCACCCGCGCAAATGTCAGAACTCCTGATGTCCTTCGCCGATTAATGCTTCCTTGCTAAAGGGGATTCAAATGAGCAATTCAAAAATCGAGGCTACCCGTGGTGATATGCCAAACGGGTTCAATCCGGCCAATATCGAGAGGCTGGACGTCACGACGCGCGAGCATATCGAGCGGCGCGCCAATCTGTTAGGCCCGGCCTATCGGTTGTTCTATAACGAACCCGTGGGCGTGGCCCGTGCGAAAGGCGCTTACCTGTATGACAAGGACGGCAATGAGTATCTGGATGCCTACAACAATGTCGTGTCGGTGGGGCACTGCCATCCTCGCGTCATCGCGGCGATCACCGAGCAATTGAGTACCCTGTGCAGCCACACCCGCTATATGCAGGACGGCATTCTCGATTATGCCGAACAGCTGCGTGCGACTGCGGATGGCGAGATGGGCGCTGACGGGCAGTTGATGTTCACGTGCAGTGGCTCGGAAGCCAACGACCTGGCAATCCGCATTGCGCGCCATCACACCGGTAACACCGGCGTCATCGTGACCGCCGAGGCGTATCACGGAAACTCTGCCACCGTGGCGGCGTTTTCACCCTCGCTGGGGGCCAACGCCAAACTTGATCCGTTTGTTCGGCAGGTCCCTGCGCCAGACTCCTACCGTATTCCGCGTGAAGCGCTGGGGCGCTATATGGCGGACCAGGTCAGTGCGCAGATTCAGGATATCCAGCGCCATGGCGGTGGTGTCGCGGCCTTTATCGCCGACTGCCTGTTCTCCTCCGATGGCGTGTTTTGTGACCCGGTCGACGTGTTCGGCCCGATTGCCGAGGTCGTGCGTAAAGCCGGAGGCTTGTTCATTGCCGATGAAGTTCAGTCCGGCTTTGGGCGCAGCGGTACGCACTTCTGGGGCCATCAGCGCCATGGCGTCGTGCCGGACATCATCACCATGGGCAAACCCATGGGCAACGGTTACCCCGTGGCGGGCTTGATGGTACGCCCGGAAGTCGTTGCGAGTTTCGGGCGCGACATGCGTTATTTCAACACCTTCGGCGGTAATAGCGTGGCGATTGCCGCAGCGCAGGCAACGCTCGACGTCATTCGCGAAGAGCAGCTCATGGCCAACGCCAACCGTGTGGGAGGGCTGATCATGGCCGGTCTGAAAGACCTGGCCCAGCGCTATGAGCCGATCGGCGATGTGCGCGGCACCGGCCTGTACTTCGCTGTTGAATTGGTTACGGACCGGAGCTCGAAAGCGCCTGACATGAAAACGGCGCTGCGCCTGGTTAACCATTTACGTGAGCAGCGGGTGCTGATTTCCGCCACGGGACCGGATGCGAGCATCCTGAAAATTCGCCCGCCACTCATCTGGACGCCAAAGGAAGCGGGTCGACTGCTGGACGCGCTGGAAAAGGCGTTTGCTGCGTTGTGAACCCTGGCCTGTCGCGCTGGCAAAGTCTGCCGGGCCAGGCCAAGTAAACGGTAGTTTGTTGCAGGTAGCCCATGCTTTTAACCGTTTATGCATGGCCTCGTGGTGATGTAATAACCCCATGACGAGCGATGCCCCATGCGTCGAACTGCCTGCCCCGCTATGACTTCATCCCTCATTAAGGACCGCATTCATGAGCTTTCTTCGCCCCAAATACATCACCTTCGACTGCTACGGCACCTTGACCAATTTCAAGACGGCAGCCTTGACGCGCGAGCTGTTCGCCGACCGTGTTCCCGCTGAGCGCATGGATCAATTCGTCAAGGATTACGCCGCTTACCGCCTGGACCAAGTGATGGGCGACTGGCTGCCGTATGACGTGATTCTCAAGACCGCCCTGGCGCGCACTTGCAAGCGATGGGGGATCGAATACCGCGACGAAGGGCAGCTGTACTACGATGCCGTACCGACCTGGGGCCCGCACGCGGATGTGCCCGCGGGCCTGGCAAAAATCGCCGGCAAAATTCCACTGGTGATCTTCTCCAATGCGATGGACGAGCAAATCATGTCCAACGTCGACAAGCTCGGCGCACCCTTCAACAAGGTCTTCACCGCGCAGCAGGCCCAGGCTTATAAACCGCGTTTGGCGGCGTTTGAGTTCATGCTCGACAACCTCAACTGCGGGCCGGAGGATGTGCTGCACGTGTCGTCAAGCTTCCGTTATGACCTGATGTCGGCCCACGACATGAAGATCAAGCACAAAGCGTTTGTCGCCCGTGGTCATGAGCAGCCCGCGCATGCCACCTTTGGTTACCATCAGATTTCGGACATTGGTGGGTTGCCTGGGCTGGTAGGGCTTTAGTCCTGAGCGCGCCTGGAGAAAAAATCCGCCCGCCGGGTTGAGGCTAACCCGATTTGATCAATGTATGCAGCGTAAACGGCTACCGACGCCAACGGGTACTTCAAACATGCCAGCTCCCTTAGTTTCCATAAAAACCACACCCGAACTGCCGACGGAGGCTGATGTGGTTGTGATTGGCGGCGGCATCATCGGCGCGTTTACCGCCTATTACCTGGCCAAGCGCGGCTTCAAGGTAGCCCTGGTCGAGAAGGGCATGATAGGTGCCGAGCAATCGAGTCGTAACTGGGGTTGGTGTCGTCAGCAAAATCGCGATGCGCGCGAGTTGCCGATGGCGACTAAAAGCCTGGAGTTGTGGGGGCAGTTCAGCGCGCAAACGGGTGAAGATACGGGGTTTACCCGCTGCGGCCTGCTCTACCTCAGCAACAACGAAAAGGAGCTCGAGGGCTGGGCACGCTGGGGTGAATTTGCCCGCACCGTCAACGTCGAGACTCATATGCTCTCTGCGCAACAGGCTGCTGAGCGCGGCAAGGCAACCTGCAAGCAGTGGAAAGGCGGGGTGTTTGCGCCCACTGACGGCATTGCTGATCCTTCCCGCGCTGCGCCGGCGGTTGCTCGCGCGATCATGAGCCTGGGCAGCACGGTGCATCAGGGCTGCGCCGTCCGTGGAGTCGAGACCGAGGCGGGTCGATTGTCTGCGGTGGTTACCGAAAAAGGCACCATCCGTACCAAGCTCGCGGTGCTCGCCGCGGGTGCCTGGGCGTCCTCCTTCTGTCGCCAATATGGCATTCGTTTTCCCCAGGCCACCATTCGGCAGACTGTGCTATCGGTAAGCGCGCCTTCTCAGGAAATACCCAGTGCGCTTCACACGGCCGGCGCCTCCATGACGCGCCGCGCCGATGGCAGCTACACGCTGGCGATCAGTGGTAGAGGGCGTGTCGACGTCACACCGCAACTGCTTGGTTTCGCTGCGCAGTTTCTGCCGATGTTTCAGCGCAGATGGCGCAGCCTTGCACCTGGCGGGCTGGAGGGCATTCGCTCGGGCCATGAAAGCTGGAAACGCTGGCGCCTGGACCAGCCGACGCCGATGGAGAAGATGCGAATTCTCGATCCGAAAGCGGATGCCTCTGCGGTTGCACTGACCTACAAGCGAGCGGTGGAGCTGGTTCCTGCTTTGAAGGGCACAAAGGTCAATGCCGCCTGGGCCGGTTATGTGGACAGCACCCCTGACGGCGTTCCCTGCATTGGCGAAATGCCTAGCCTTCCGGGGCTGGTGCTGGCAGCCGGGTTCAGTGGGCATGGATTTGGTATTGGTCCAGGCGCAGGCCACTTGATAGCCGATATCGTCAGCGGCGCTGCGCCCATTGTTGATCCGCGACCGTATCACCCGGACCGCTTCCAGTCCTCGTCCTGGGGTAAGGTTGCGGACTTCTGAGCCCGCCGCCGGTGATTGGCGTGCTGCCGCAAACCAGGGACTGCCCGGCCGACAGCCTCGGCAGATCCTTGTGGGGCGCTGTGCATCGCTGAGTCTGTCTCCTGGCCGGCGACACCAGTGCGGTGTCGAGGCCGGGCGTGAGTGTGAGCAGCGTGGCAGCGAAGGTGAAGGCGAGGGGGTTATCCGTGATGGACATGGGAGGGCTTCATGACGGGGGGGAGGCAGGCGTTAACCCAAACAGGGTTACCCCATAAAGGCACCGGTTTTTGGTTTTGCTGTGGCAAGCCCGCTCGCCACAGCAAGCGGGCTTGCCACCGTTAACAGAGGATCAGCGATTAAACCGCTCAACCAACGCATATTGGGTGGATGCGGTACTTGTCAGCTCCTTGCTCAGGTCAGTGGATTGATGGGCTTGTATCGAGGTCTGGTCAGCCAGTTCGGCGATGGTGGTGATGTTGCGGCTGATCTCCTCGGCGACCGCGCTCTGTTCTTCGGTGGCGGCGGCGATCTGGGTGGTCATGTCGGTGATATGGGACACCGCTTCGCTGATGCCTACCAGGGCCTGGTCAGCTTCGAGCACCCAGGCGACGCCTTCCTGCGCTTGGCGTTGACCGTTTGCCATGCTGTTCACGGCGTTGTTGGAGGACGCCTGCAACTGGGTAATCAGCCCGTGGATCTGGGTGGTGGATTGGGAGGTGCGTTGCGCCAGTTGGCGCACTTCGTCGGCGACGACGGCAAAGCCGCGGCCCATTTCACCCGCACGGGCCGCTTCGATAGCCGCGTTGAGCGCCAGCAGGTTGGTCTGGTCGGCAATGCCTTTGATCACATCCACCACACTGCCGATTTCGTCGCTGTCCCGAGCCAATTGCGCCACGGTGACGCCAGTCTCGGCGACGACAGCGGACAGGCGTTCGATGGCTTCACGGGTATCCCGCGCCACCTCACGACCGCGTCCGGTCAGCACGTTGGCTTGCTGGGTGGCATCCGCGGTGCGCTGTACGTGGCTGGCGACTTCCTGAGTGGTCGCGGCCATCTGGTTGACGGCGGCGGAGACTTGTTCGGTTTCGACACGCTGGCGGTCCAGGCCCTTGGAGCTGGCAGAGGCCAACTGATCGGATTGCCCGGCCAGGGCACTCAATTGTTCAGCGCTGTCCTGCAGACGGGTGAGGCAGGTTTTCAGGCGCGCGCTCTGGCTGAGGAACGCTGTTTCCAAGCGTGCCTGTGGCCCCCGGGCGTCGCTGTACATCTGCGCGATCAACGCATCCGACGTCGAGGGTTCGACACCTTGCAACAGGCGCAAGGTGCTGCCTTGGCGCCAGCGTGAGCAAAGCATACCGACCGGCACAGCGACGGCGACGGCCACTGCAATAGCCAGCGGTGCACTGAGGAATAATCCAGCGAGGCTGCCAGCCAGTCCGGTTGCCACGTAAGGCACGCAGCTGACGGCGGCCGGCAGCCAGGCATCCTGGCGTGGCACGCCCGGTTTGCCCCGGCTGATACGCTGATACAGGGCCTGGGCCCGGCGGATTTCGTCGGCGCTGGGCTTGACCCGCACTGACTCGAAACCGACAACCTTATTGCCTTCAAAAATCGCCGTGACATAAGCGTTGACCCAATAGTGGTCACCATTTTTCGAGCGATTCTTGACGATGCCCATCCACGGCTGGCCTTGTTTGAGCGCGCTCCACATGTGCGCAAAAACGGCGGGGGGCACATCAGGGTGACGTACGATGTTCTGCGGCGCGCCGATCAGGTCGGCGCGTTCAAAGCCGCTGATCTCGACAAAGGCGTCGTTGCAGTAAGTGATGACACCGCGGACATCCGTGGCGGAGATGAGTTTTTGTTGCGGCGCGAGGGAAATCTCGCGTTGTGTTACAGGCTGGTTATTGCGCATTCAGACTACTCCCTGGTTGCCCTCAGTCCATCGGCGCCAACTGCTAAAAGGTTAATGCACATTGGCTAATTCGCCAGCCACTGGTCAAAAGCCTGAAATTTGCGGATGAAACCCCTCATAATGGCGGCCATTTTTGTTTAGCCGTTATTCTGGTGTGCCCCCATGGAAATCAAGGTCAACTTTCTCGACAACCTCCGGCTTGAAGCCAAGTTCGATGACTTCACGGTGATTGCCGACCAGCCCATTCGCTACAAAGGCGATGGCTCGGCACCGGGGCCGTTCGATTACTTCCTGGCGTCGTCGGCGTTGTGCGCGGCGTACTTCGTGAAGCTCTACTGCGAAACACGCAATATCCCCACGGACAATATTCGCCTGTCGCAGAACAACATTGTCGACCCGGAAAACCGCTACAACCAGATCTTCAAGATCCAGGTTGAGTTGCCGGCGGATATCTCCGACAAGGACCGCCAGGGCATCCTGCGCTCCATCGACCGCTGCACGGTTAAAAAAGTGGTGCAGGCCGGGCCTGAGTTCGTCATCGAAGAAGTCGAAAACCTGGACGCTGATGCCCAGGCGTTGTTGATGCCAGGTTCTACGGCCGAGGGCGGTACCTACATTGCCGGCAAAGACCTGCCACTGGAACAGACCATCGCCAACATGTCCGGCATTCTCGCCGGCTTGGGCATGAAGATCGAAATCGCTTCGTGGCGCAATATCGTGCCCAACGTCTGGTCGCTGCATATCCGCGATGCACACTCGCCGATGTGCTTCACCAACGGCAAGGGCGCGACCAAAGAGGGCGCCTTGGCGTCGGCACTGGGCGAGTTCATCGAACGGCTCAACTGCAACTTCTTCTACAACGACCAGTTCTGGGGCGAAGAACTGGCGAATGCAGCCTTCGTGCATTACCCGGATGAGCGTTGGTTCCAGCCAGGTCCCAAGGACGCACTGCCAAGCGAAATCCTCGACGCTTACTGCCTCAAGGTTTACAACCGCGATGGCGAACTGCGTGGTTCGCACCTGTTCGACACCAACTCCGGCAACGAAGCGCGCGGGATTGTTTCGCTGCCATTCGTGCGCCAGTCCGACGGGGAGGAGGTGTACTTCCCGTCCAACCTGATCGAAAACCTTTACCTCAGCAACGGTATGAGTGCGGGCAACACCCTGGCCGAAGCCCAGGTGCAATGCCTGTCGGAGATTTTCGAGCGTGCAGTGAAGCGTGAAATCATCGAAGGTGAGTTCGCCTTGCCGGACGTACCGGCCGAGGTCCTGGCCAAATACCCTGGCATCCTGGCCGGTATTCAAGGCCTGGAAGCCCAGGGCTTTCCGGTATTGGTAAAAGACGCCTCGTTGGGCGGTGAATTCCCGGTGATGTGCGTGACCCTGATGAACCCACGCACCGGCGGCGTCTTCGCCTCCTTCGGCGCGCACCCGAGCCTGGAAGTGGCGCTGGAGCGCAGCCTCACCGAACTGCTGCAAGGCCGCAGTTTCGAGGGTTTGAATGATCTGCCGCAGCCGACCTTTGAAGGCCAGGCGGTGACCGAGCCGAACAACTTCGTCGAGCACTTCATCGACTCCAGCGGCGTGGTGTCGTGGCGTTTCTTCAGTGCCCAGTCGGACTACGAGTTCGTTGAGTGGGATTTCTCCGGCGAAGGCGAAGACTCGAATGCCCAGGAAGCCGCGACGCTGTTCGGCATCCTTGAAGGCATGGGCAAAGAATCCTACATGGCGGTGTACGAACACCTCGGCGCCACCGCGTGCCGCATCCTGGTGCCGGACTACTCGGAAATCTACCCGGTGGATGACCTGATCTGGGACAACACCAATAAGGCGCTGTTTTTCCGCGCGGATATCCTCAACCTGCACAGCCTCAATGAGGAAGAGCTGCAAGCGTTGGTCGAGCGTCTGATCGAAAGCGAGCTGGACGACTACACCGATATCACCACCCTTATCGGCATTGAGTTCGACGACAACACCGCCTGGGGTCAGTTGACCATTCTGGAGTTGAAATTGCTGATCTTCCTCGCCTTGCAGCAACACGAGGAAGCCAAAGAGTGCGTGGAGATGTTCCTGCAGTACAACGACAATACCGCTGAGCGTGGCCTGTTCTATCAAGCGATGAATGCGGTGCTGGAGATGGAACTGGACGACGACCTGGAACTGGCGGATTACGAAGCCAACTTCCGCCGCATGTTTGGCAATGAGCGGATGGACGCGGTGATTGGTTCGGTGAAGGGCGATGTGCGGTTCTATGGCCTGACGCCGACCAGTATGAAGCTGGAAGGGTTGGAGCGGCATCAGCGCTTGATTGAGAGTTACAAGAAGCTGCATTCGGCGCGCGCCAACATCACCTCAGCCTGACGCTGATCCCACAGGGGATCGATGTCGGATGTTAGATGTGTGCCAGGGCCTGCGCCAAATCCGCGCGCAGGTCCTCTACATCCTCAACGCCCACCGACAACCGCACCAACCCATCGCCAATTCCCAACTGCGCCCGCGTGGCGGCCGGAATGCTCGCATGGGTCATGATCGCCGGGTGTTCGATCAAGCTTTCCACGCCGCCGAGGCTTTCAGCCAGGGCGAAGATCTTGACGTTTTCCAGGAAGCGCGTAGCGCCGGCCAAGTCGCTGTTCAGGTCAATCGAAATCATCCCGCCAAACCCACGCATCTGTTTTCGTGCCAGCTCATGCTGCGGATGGGACGCCAGGCCCGGGTAGTACACCCGCGAAACGTGCGGTTGCTGCTCCAGCCAAGTGGCCAGGTCCAAGGCGTTGCTGCAATGGCGCTCCATGCGCAGTGCCAGGGTTTTCACGCCGCGCAGCGTCAGGAAGGCATCGAAGGGGCCAGCGATGGCGCCAACCGAGTTCTGCAGGAAGCCCAGGCGTTCAGCCAGCTCAGGGTTGTCGCCGACAATGGCAATGCCGCCAATGACATCGGAGTGGCCGTTGAGGTATTTGGTGGTGGAATGCACCACCACATCAAAGCCCAGCTCCAGCGGGCGCTGGATCCATGGGCTGGCGAAGGTGTTGTCGGCCACGCAGATGATGCCGCGATCGCGGCAGATGCGCGCGATCGCGCTGAGGTCGGTGAGGCTCAGCAGGGGGTTGCTGGGGGTCTCGACCCAGACCATGCGCGTGTCGTCCTGCAAGCTGGCCTCAAACGCCGACAAATCACTCAGGTCGACAAAGCTGAAGCGGTGCCCGGCGCTGCGTTGGCGCACCTTGTCGAACAGACGGAAAGTGCCGCCGTACAGGTCATTGCCGGACACGATATGGGCGCCGGCATCCAATAATTCCAGCACCGTCGAGATCGCCGCCAGCCCGGACGCAAAAGCGAATGCCTGGCTGCCACCTTCCAGGTCCGCCACGCAGCGCTCTAGGGCAAACCGTGTCGGGTTATGGGAGCGGCCGTAGTCGAAGCCCTTGTGCACGCCGGGGCTGTCTTGCAGGTAGGTGGAATTGGCGTAGATCGGCGGCATCAGCGCGCCCGTGGTCGGGTCGGGAGATTGCCCGGCGTGGATCACTCGCGTGGCAAATGCGCTTTTATCAGACTGACTCATGCCAGGGACCTCCGTAAGTGGTTGAGCAGGTCGACGCGGGTGATCAGGCCGTGGAAGCCCGAGGCGTCGGCAATAATGGCGACCAGGCCGCGATCCAGTTCCGCCTGCAATTGCGCCAGGCTGGCGCTGGGGGCCAGGGTTTGCAGGGTGTCTGTCATGGCGCTGGAGACGATCATGGAGAAGTGCGTGGCGTCCTGATGCAGGCCCAGCAGGATGTCGGATTCATCGATCACGCCCACCAATTGCTTGCCGTCCACCAGCACCGGCAGTTGGGACACGTCAGCCAGGCGCATGCGCTGGAAGGCGGTGAGCAGGGTGTCGTCGGGGCTCACGCTGATCACGCGGCCGTCTTCGAAGCGCCGCGCGATCAGGTCGCGCAGGTCGCCGTAGTGCTTGTAGTGCAGCAGGCCCGCGTCGGTCATCCATTGGTCGTTGTAGACCTTCGACAGGTAGCGTGTGCCCGTGTCGCACACAAAGGTCACCACACGCTTGGGCTCGGTCTGTTCGCGGCAGTAACGCAGGGCGGCGGCGAGCAGGGTGCCGGTGGATGAACCGCCAAGGATGCCCTCGGCCTTGAGCAACTGCCGGGCGTGGTCGAAGCTTTCTTCATCGCTGATGGAATAGGCGTGGCGCACGCTGGACAGGTCGGCAATCGAGGGGATGAAGTCCTCGCCAATGCCTTCCACCGCCCAGCAGCCCGGTGTGTCCAACCTGCCGCTGCGGCTGTATTCGGCCATCACCGAACCGACAGGGTCGGCGAGCACCATGGCCAGTTCGGGCTGCACGCGTTTGAAGAACCGCGTCAGGCCGGTGAGCGTGCCGGCCGAGCCGACGCCCACCACAATCGCGTCCAGATCATGCTGGGTCTGGGCCCAGATCTCCGGCGCGGTGCTGGTCTCGTGGGCCAGGGGGTTGGCCGGGTTGTTGAACTGGTCGGCAAAGAACGAATCGGGAATGTCCTCTGCCAGGCGCGCGGCCATGTCCTGGTAATACTCGGGATGGCCCTTGCCCACGTCGGAACGGGTGATATGCACCTCGGCGCCCATGGCCTTGAGGTGCAGCACTTTTTCCGTGGACATCTTGTCAGGCACCACCAGCACCACCCGGTAGCCCTTGGCCCGGCCGACCAGCGCCAGGCCCAGCCCGGTGTTGCCGGCGGTGGCTTCGATGATCGTGCCGCCAGGGCGCAGACGGCCGTCGCGTTCGGCGGCATCGATCATGGCCAGGCCGATACGGTCCTTGATGGAACCCCCGGGGTTTTGCGATTCAAGTTTGAGAAACAGCGTGCAGGGACCGGTGTCGAACCGGCTGATCCGAACCAGCGGCGTGTTGCCGATAAGCTCGAGGACGGCGGGGCGGGAAGGGCTGGGCATGGCGTCACCGGTGCGAGTGGGCGTAGGTGGGACAGCAAAGTGCAAAGCATGCCTTGGACCATAGGCCTGGATCGCAGCGCTCGCAACCGGGTGGTCCGCTGTTTATCTTTTTTTGGCGCATTGGCCGTCAGGGCGGGTTTTGTCGATGCGATAACGACGTTGAAGACGCTTGCATCACTTGATCCATAACCTGGGCCTGCCAACCGAAGTACGGATTGAATGTCAGCCGCGCATGCACTTTGCCCGGCTCGCGATAACCCCAATCCGAATACCAAACGGGGTCGCCTGCGCGACAACGCGCAAAGTCCTCATCGGTCTGGCCGTTCAAGCAAACAGGCTGGCTGCCGCTGGGCCCGTAGAGGGGATTGGTGGGGGCGAACAACACCCCCATATGGGAGAACTGGCTGATCCGCTCTGCGGGCAAGTGGTCATTGCGTACCAGGACCCGCGACATTGGTTGTGCGCTGTTGGGGTCGCCGTACCAGATCATTCGCGAAGCCGGGTGGGTGAAACGCTCGGCGAAGGTTTGCTTTACAAAACCGACGTCTATCACCGAGTCATGGGCAGCGCTGACGATCAGTACGGGCCGATCAAACGGCCGGTCTTTCAGTTTGTCGCGTACTGACTTGCTGGTCTGGTAGAACTGGGCAAAGCCATTGGTGGGGATGTTCTGGTAGCGCAGCGGTGTTTGTTGCTGGCGAGGGCCGGCAGGGTCGCGCAGCCAGGGTTTGATGTGGGCCAACCAGGACGACAGCCAAATGTAACGATTGCGTGCCTTGAACGCGGGCGAAAACATCAGCAGCCCGGCAATGCTCGGATCTTCAATAGCGTACTCCAACACCAGATTGGCGCCCGTGGAGAAACCGCCGAGATAGACTTGATCCACCTCCTGACGCAGCAGCGCCACGTGTTGTGCCACCGTCCTGCGCCAATCCTCGATGTTAACGTCGAGCATGTCCGACGGTTGCGTGCCATGCCCTGGCAGCAGCAGCGTGCGCACGCGGTAGCCCCGCGACGCCAGTTGCGCGCCAATGTCGCTGAAGGACCCCGGTGAGTCGCCCAAACCGTGCACCAGTAGCACGCCGTGGCCATTGGGCGTTTGCGAGACCCATTCGCGCGGCGCATTCCAGTCCAGTTCCAGCCTGTGGTCTGGGTTTTGGAAACGTCGGTCACGCTCAAGGTCCACCAGCGTTTGTTGGCGGTATTGTTCGAAACTCGACGGCGCAGGTGAGGGCAGTACGGCTGAGTGGGCGGTGCAACCGACCAGGCTGAGCAGCATCAGTAAATGCAGTGATTTCATCGAGTCCCCCCCCAAGCGGCGCAAAGTGCAGCCGACCTTACGCGCCGATCAGGTCTGTCGCCAGTCTGATAGCGAGCAATCACCCTGGAAAAATATAACGATTAGTAACTGCTGTCTAAAGCGATCGGATTGCCGCTGAGCACCTCTGTCAGAACGTTCCTACAATTGCTTCAGCCGGGTAACAACCGAGTCGCTGGCTCGCTGCATAGGTGCCCGCAGCTCGCTGCCGATCAACCCCTCCAGCGCCAGTGCGGCCTTCACTGGCGCCGGATTGGGCTCCATGAACATCGAGTTGATCAATGGCAGCAACTGGAAAAACGTCGTCCGCGCCTCGGCCAGTTGGTTGTCCCGCACCTGCTGCCACAACGCTACAAACTCTGCCGTCCTTATATGTGCCGAGGCCGCAATCGCCCCGGTCGCGCCGAGGCACAGCGCGTTGAACATCTGCACATCTTCCCCACACAACACATCCACCTCAGCGCTGGCCAGCAGCGCCAGGGTATTGCCCAGGTTGCCGCCGCAGTCCTTGATCGCCAAGATCCGCGGGTGGGTGACGATAGTCAGCAAGGTGGCCTGCTCGAAGGTTGCGCCGGTGCGATAGGGAATGTCATACAGAATGATCGGCACGCTGGACGCATCGGCCACTGAGTGGAAGAAGGCCACTAGGCCGGCCTGGGACGGGCGGATGTAACTCGGCGCCGGCACCAGCAAACCGGCGACCGGGCGTTGCAGGATTTCACGCTGGAAGTGCAGCAATTCAATCTGGTTGTTGCCCGCGAGGCCCATCACCACGCGGTGCGCCGGGACCAACTGCAACACCGCATCCAGCACCGCGAGTTGTTCCTGGCGGCTCAGCGATGCGGCTTCCCCGGTGGTGGTGCATACCATGATCCCGGCCACGTGCTTTTCCAGCAGGTGGCTGACCAGCCGGCGCAGGCCGATAAAGTCGATGGCACCGTCATGGAACGGCGTGACCACGGGGACCCAGATACCTTGAAACGATGACATGCACTTTCTCCTGATGATTGACCGCTTGAGTCACCGTCAGAAGGGCAGAGGGAATTGTGCAAGGGAGGAAGACCGTCGCGCTCAATGTCCTGTCAGCTCATCTGACGGGACAGCGCGCCCCGGTCACATGAGCGACTGTTTCTTCGATTTGAGGGCGTGCGCCACGCAACCTTGCGCCTTGGCAATTGGGCCAATGGCGGAAAGGTTAACGGAGGACATTGCGGACATTGGCTGACACACCCTGAATAAGGCCTCCATCTTTATGGAATATTGCAGAGTGTGTCAACGGCGTTTATTCGAATTTCTCGATACGCGTGTCGGAGTAGTAGAACGCGTTCTTGTCCGTGCTCGACTCGTAGAAGTAAGCGTAGTCGGTCAGGTAGTACAGGTGGTTCACCCGGTTGTATTCATCATTGTCGAAGCTGCACTTAAGGGCCTTGGCCGTCCCGAGCAGGCCAGGGTTGAGCTCGCTGGCTTGCAGTTCGCGTTCAACTACGCAGCGGGTAATCTGGACTTTGGTGCGGCTGCCAATGAGGCTGTTGAGGCTGGAGCGCGTTGTTTGATAAATCACGGTGTCGCCCACCGGCAGGGATTTCCAGTTGCCGGTGAAGCTCAGCTGCGTCAGCGTCTCGCTTTCTGCCATGCCTGAGGAACTGAAGGTGCTTTTCGCCACCAGGGGGATGAGGTTGCGCCAGCTCACTGTGTGGCTTTCATAGCCTTGCCCGCGAGTGGCGATGGCCAGTTGCCCGCTTGCCGCATCTTGGCTGATGAAGTCCGCACTCTGGCTGTTGGTGGTCTCGCCCTTGAGTGTCGACGTGCCGGTCATGTGCACGTATTTGAAGGCACGGGCGGGCTTGTCCAGGTTCAACTGCGTGATTGCGGCCAGCACCTGAGGTTGTACCGAGGTCAGTGCAATGGTCACCGGCGCCTTCAGCCGTGGTTTGAACGCCGGCAGCGCGGCAATCTTCTGCGGGGTGACGCACACCTTATTGAATAACAGCACATAGTCGGCATCGCTACCGGCGATTTTCTGTGGCGTGGGGAAACTGTCGACGCGGCCATCACTGACGCGGTTGTCGGCGTCCATGTCGTAGCCAGCCAGCGCCTTGTAGGTACCGTCCGTGCAAGACACCGCAAAGTGCTCGCGTTTCTGCGCATAGGGGGCGTTGTAGGGCATATCGTTGAGCACCGCCGGTTCGTCGAAGGCGGCCCAGAAGCGTGTTTCGCCATTCACGGTCTTGATGCTGTTGGCGTCGATCAATACCTGGTTGTCATGCTCGTTGGCCTGCACCAGGCGCCAGTCTGGCTTCGGCGTTTCGGCACAGGCGCGCACGAATGTCTGGTTGGCGGCCAAGGTCGCGCGCAATTGCGGCGATAATTTGCGCGCCGCGCTGTAGCGGCCGGCACTGGCGGGGTAGACACGTTGCGAGCCGTCCAGGTACAGCAAATGCAGTTGCGGCGATGAACAGGCTGCCTCGAATTGCATGGTGCGCCGCAGACCACTCGGGCCGTCCGGCATCAGCAGCTCGAAGCTGAGCAGGTCGCCTTCGCGCACGATGCTGTTTTCAACCAGGGGCTGGGCGAGGGTGTCGGCGAACATGCGGTCGACTTGGGTTTTCTGGTTGGCACAGCCGGCCAGGGTGGCGATGCCACCGATCAGCAAAAGAGGAGTGATAAAGCGCACGAGAGCCTCGTTGAGTCCATTCGGGTTTAAGGGTGACGGCGGGGAGAGCTGAATCTGTAGCCGGATGTTACAAGGTGAAAGCCTAACGAGCCAAACGGCATCTGTACAGCGCTTGCATGGCCGCCGCCGGATATGTGCGGGTCGCAATCGTTTTACTGCGTTTGCAGCGGGGCGCTAGTCTATCCAGACATTCTGGGAGAACTTCGATGATTCGACGCGCGTGCCTGGCTGCTCTGCTGACCCTGTCTGCCTCGACCGCCTTAGGCGCCTCGAGCTACGATCATCTGTATGCCTTCGGCGACAGCTATTCCGACAATGGCGCGGGCGAAGCGCTCACCACGCGACTCGCGACGCAACAGGTCAAGGATGCCCAAGCGCTGCCAGGCCCGCTGTATTGGAAGGGACGCTGGAGCAATGGCCCGACCGCCGTCGAAGGCTTGGCCGACGCACTGAAAATACCCCTGACCGACTACGCGGTAGGGGGGGCCAAAAGTGGCCACGGCAACTACTACACGTGGATGATGCCGTCCCAGGATACGGGCGTTCTGGGCCAAGTCGCCGAGCACTTGCAGGCCGCCAAGTCGCACAAAGCCGACCCCAAGGCGCTGTATTTCATCTTCATCTCGGCCAATGACTTTTTCGAATGGGCCGATTTCTCCCATCCTGAAACCATTGAAGCACTGAGCGAATCCAGCCTGGCCAACATTCGCAGCGCTACCGAGCAATTGGTAGCGGCGGGCGCCAGGCACTTGATGGTGGTGGGCACCACAGACCTCAGCCATGTGCCCGCCGTGGTGCAGGGCAACCAGGTCGATAATGCGAAGAAATACCAGCAGTTGCTGGCGCAAAAACTCCCGGCTGCGCTGGCGCAGGTCGGCGTGGCAAAGGTCAGCTATTTCGACCACTTGGCCTTCAGCGACAAACTGCGCGCCAATCCCGCCGCCAATGGCTTCAAGGACCTGGACACACCGTGCCAAGCCACTTACCCGGAAGTGAAACCGGTGTGCACCAACCCCGATGCCCATTATTACTGGGACGAGTGGCACCCCACCCGCACAGTCCACGCGCTGGCGGCCAAGGCGATGCTTGAGGTGCTGCCTTAACCTGCGGCCACCGCCGCTTCAATCGCGGCGATGAAGGGCGGTGCCGTCGTACCAGAGGCAAAGGGTATTTTTGCGGTTCATGGTCGGTCTCCACAGAAAATCGGTGTGTGGAGTCTAGACGGCCAGTTGCTGTTCGATGGCTCCCTTGTCGATTACCGACCACACGTGGGCAAATTTACCGTCCACCACCTCATAGAACACATTCTCGTCGAAGCTCACCTTACGCCCATTGATCGGCAGCCCGAAAAACTCGCCTCGGGGGGTAACATTGAAATTCAGGCGGCTGGCAACAGTAGGCGGGTCGGCGACCAGCAATTGGATACGAAACACCAGGTCAGGTATCTCGCGAAAGTCCCGCTCCAGCATGGCGCGGTAGCCGGCGAGGCCGACTACCTTGGCGTTGTAGGTCACGTCCGGGTGCACGAAGTGATCCAGGCGGTCCCAGTCCTGGCGGTTCAAACAGTCGATATAGCCCTGGTAAAAGGCGGCGAGTTCATCTCGGCGCATACGGCGTTCTCCTCTGTTAAAAGCGCTCGTCCAGAATGGCCGGCAAGGTGATTTCCTTGACGAAGCTGGCCGACGACAGGCTTAACGCCATGCGCACCACCTGCACCACGTCGTGCACGGGGATCGAGTGGCCTTCATCACGCTGCTCGGCCTGCGCACGCGGCGTACTCAAAGGGTCTTGCGTATTCAGGTACCCCAGGTTCAGACACGTAACCGCCAAGCGCTGCTGGCGATAGCCTTCACGCAGTGCATCGGCAATCCCGCGCAAGGCAAACTTGGAGGCCCCAAAAGCCACTTCCGGACGGCCACTTTGCGGCAGGCCGGAAGTGGAGCCGGTCAGGATGATCCTGGGGTTGGGGCTTTTGAGTAGCACTGGCAACAGTCGCTTGATCAGCAGCAGGGTAGACGTGATGTTGCAGGTGACGATGGCTTCGATCTGGTCATCGTCGTCGGCCAGGAAGTTGTAGGTCGGGTCGAAGGCAAATTCTTCCCAGATGCCCAGGTTGTAGATCAGCGTGTCCAAACCACTTTCTAAGATCGTTTCTGCAATGACTTGCGCTGCCTGAGCGGGTTTGGCGAGGTTAGCCTCGATCCACTTCACCTCAACGCCAGCCTTGTGGTCCAGGTGCTCGGGACGGCTGCGGGACACGCCCAGCAACGTATCCCCAGCCTCGCCGAGCCCCTCGATCAGGGCTTTTCCCAACCCTTTGCTTGCGCCAACCACCATGGTTTTCATTACGTGTCTCCTTGACTGTATAACGTTAGTTAAGCCCTGCGCGCCATCAACAACACCGTCGCCGCCGCTGACAGCAACCCCGCGCAGCATCGATTAAACATACGCTTGCCCCGAGGCTCCGCAAACCAGCGCCGCATATGCAGGCCCATATAGGCGTAGGCACTGATGGCGATCCATTCCAGCACCAGGAACATCACGCCCAGTAGAGCGAATTGTGGAGTGATCGGCTCGCCGGGCACGACGAATTGCGGCAGGAACGCGGTGAAGATCAAGATGGCTTTCGGATTGCCCGCCGCCACTAAAAACTCCTGACGCGCCAACGCCCACAATCCCACACTAGCAGTAGTCGACTCAGCCTCTGCCTCGGGATTCGCCCGCCACAACTGATACGCCAGATAAAACAGATACGCCGCCCCCAGAATCTTGATCCCATAAAACAACAACTCCGACGTTTGCAGCACCACTGCCAAACCGGCCGATGCGAGGGCGATCATGCCGGCGAAGGCCAGCAGCCGGCCAATACCCGCCAGGCACGAGGTGCGGTAGCCGTAGCGCGTGGCGTTGCTCACAGACAGCAGGTTGTTCGGGCCGGGCGCCATGTTCAAGGCGAAGCAGGCGGGGAGGAAAAGGGCGAGGGTGGCGAGGTCCATGGCAGCTCCGGGATCGCGTGGGCGGGGAGGTGTGAGGATAAGGGGGCAGGGGGCAGTTGGACAATGCGCGCGTTGAGTCTGCGATGACGCCAACGCGCGCGGATCAACTTAGCTCTGGCTTGCCGGTGTCTCTTCGGTAGTTGAAACCTCGGCACGCAAACGTTGACCGACGCCATCCATCAGGTCAGCTGGGCCTGGATCAGGTCTCGGCTGCCGAGTTGCCTTGGGCAGGGTGACGAACATAATAGTTGTCGAACTCGGTACTTTCGACAAACTGGAAGCCATGACGCGTGTAAAAGCGATTTGACTCGCTTTCTCTGAGAGCCCCTACCCGCACTGCCATTCCTGCGGCCTCCGCTTCCACGAAGATTTGACTAAGGACAACCGAACCTATGCCCGCGCCTTGTGCGCTCGGCTTGATGTACAAATGATCAAGCAGTAATCCGTCGATAAGCGGCTTGACGACGACGAAACCTACTCGCTCGCCGGAAACTTCGATGTAGCGAGTGGACTCGGAGGAAAAGCCTTCGCGAAAACGCTCTCGGGCCCGCACGGGATCGAAGCGACCAATGCGCACAAGGCTTTCACGCATGGCTTCAATCCGAATAGCCACAAGTGTTTCGAAATCACTGGGTTGAGTTCCAACAAGAGTAACTAAAGGGATATCCGTAGTTGCGGGCTGAAATTGCATCCCGAGTGCTCCCGTTTCCATTCAGTAGAATCAGCTCTCACAGAAAGCTTGTTTGAAAAGTCCCAACGGTGGATGGGGCAATGTGGGTTAACGGATTCCGAGTGTTCAGCTACGGCGACATGCGCGACACCGCCTGCACGACATCCTCTGCCATCTGTTCAGCACTGCTCATCCCGTCAACCCGTAAGACCGGGGCCGTCTGCCGGGATAACCACGCCTCGTGCCACGCTCGGTTGCGTCCTGAAAAGTTCGGGTCATCATACTGCGAAGCCCATTCCCGAAAGGCCTCATGTATCTGATGCATGTCACCACCTGGCGCTATCCGGCCGCCAAAGTGCTCTTTCTCACGTGCCGCCAGCCGTTCAAGGCGAACGGGTGTTGGTGTGACAACGAAGACAATCAGCTCCGCATCAGCGATCAGCGCATCGCCCCAGCCCATGCATGAACCGCTCAACACCCAATCGCCGTCACCGAGTGCTTGCTGCATCAATGACACGCGATCAGCGGGAGGCCGCTTGGTTGTGTAAGGAGGGTCTGTGGGCATCCAGTAATAATCATCGACATCGACCTGCCTTACATCAAGCCGCGTGGCGAGGTTCTGACCCAAAGTCGTCACGCCCGCACACGACGCACCTGTGATGTAAATCCGCATTTTTTCCTCCATGAATACACGCTGGTTTCGAGGTCAGTGAGCTACCCGATAAGCAGGCCGACTATTCCGTCCTGCTCTGGCATTTCAAGGCAAAGGCGCTGGATTGACGGTGTACCAACCCGACGGTGTCTTGGCACACACCTGCGGTCTCAGCGGTGTTTCAACGGTGGTATTGCCCTGCGCCGAGAGTTGGCGCACGGCAATCACGCAACCGGCCTTGAACGTGCTGATTTTCAGCATCTGAAGTTCCATTTCATAGTCCTTACCAGGCTCGGGGATGAGCGTGACGGGCGCGGGAAAGCAGGACATTTGTGAGCCGCCCATGGCGAACCCGGCAATGAAGGGTTTACCCGCCGGGATGACATGCTCGTCAAATACCTTGGGCGATTGGTTGATGGCTTTGCTCGCCTTGCTGGCGGGCATGCCAATCACGCTGTTCTGGCTGTCGGTCGCTCTGAAAGGGTAAAGGCCCGCCGAGTCGACATGCGCTTTTTGCCATCCGGCTTCTTCAGGCGTTTTGGTCAGCAGGGACTCGTTGTAAAACTTCTCGCAGGTCTGGCCACTGAGGAAGCCCGCGTTGGTGGTGTCACCCGTGATCAGGCGGACGCGGGCTGAGTTGGCCGGGTCATATTGGCTGATTTGTGCTTCGTTGCGGACGTCGGTTTTGGTGGTGGCGCAGCCGATCAGGGTCAAGCTGACGGCCAGAGGAAAGAGTAAACGCATGGGTAACCTTCATTCCTGTGATGGTTGGTGGCCGCAACCATACTATGAAGGGTGCTTATTCGCCCACCTGACATGTGCTGCTGAGCGGACGTTCGCCTTTGCCTGCTTCAAGCTGAACCCGCCGGCCGTTCACCCAAGCGCTCGACCAACCTTACAAGATAGCCATCGGGATCCTGGACGATGAATTCGCGCTGGCCGACTTCTACGTTGTTCGCCCGATACCAGGTGTCTTTGCATGCTCGAAAGAGTGGAAATCCAGCCTGACCCAATTTCTGGATGATGGGGGCCACAGCCACAACGTCAATCTGCAGGTTGATGCCTCTTCCAAACGGCTTACTCAACGGAGCAGTCAGCCATTGGCCTGCATCCGGGGCGGCCTGCTCAAGCATGACTTGCGCACCGTTCAGGTCGAGGTAAGCGAACCCGTCTTCTGGGCGTTGGTAAACCACTTCAAATCCCAGGCAGGACACCCAAAAGGCCAGGCTGCTTTCCAGGTCCGTGACCATTAACTCTGGAACCAGCTTGCTACGTTCGAACATCAGGTGACTTCCCTTTCATTAGGCTTATTCAGCGGTGACGCTTGTAAATCACAAGCGCGTTGGAGGGTGCGATTACCAACGTCCGGCCCGTGTACGAAAACCCATACGCTCTCAACTCGGACTCAATGGCCAGCTCGTGGAATATAGAGGGCTTATTGTATTGGGCACCCTACAGCCCCAGGCATAAGCGAAGGCTAGCGGGTGCCCCCTAATAGCGCACACCCTTACTGACGACTTCCCCCGTCGCCGCATCCTCCAGCCATATCTTCAGGCGATTGAGCCCAATGTACTGGGAGCGGGCGATTATCTTTTGGCCGGGCTTCCCCTCAAACGCCAACTCCGTAAACATGAAGTGGCGGGGCAGGTGGTACTCCAACTGGATCTTGTACGCGCCGGGAGTCAGTACGGCGCGCTGAGGGGAGTCATTCCGGTAGTAGTAAGTGGAGAACGGAATGTCCCCCACTTTTTTGTCGTTGATCCGGATGATGTTCAGGTCCGCTTGGCCGTCAAGGAGGCTACGTTGAGGCCTGCCCGCATAGGTGTCGGTTTCGACGACGGTGTAGAGAGACTCGTCGTTGATATCGCCGGACTCGACGTTCGAGTACGCGGGCATTTCGGCACAACCGTGCAGGCCCAGAAGCAGGAGCAAAAACGGTAGGGTAAGTTTGCGCATTGACAACACCTGGGCTAATCAAGAAATGGGGCATCTGCGAGGGGACTGCGCAGGTTTACGGTTGAACACTCCACACTGCCAGTTCGTAACCATCAGGGTCGGTGAAATGGAACCTGCTTCCACCGGGGAACGAAAATGTCGCGCGGGTAATTACAGCGCCCAGGGCTTTGAGCCGCTGCTGCGCGGCATCGAGGTCGTCGGTGTACAAAATGATTAAAGGACCACCTGGTCGAACCGGCTCACCCGTGGTGAAGCCACCGGTAAGGCGGCCATCGCTGAACTCAGTGTAGGTAGGGCCGTAGTCGACGAATGTCCAGCCAAACGCGCTGGCGTAGAACGCTTTGCTGCGGGCAATGTCGCCCACATTGAACTCGATGTTGTCGATTTGCCGATCTTGACCGCGAACACTCATGCTTGCCTCCATGGCTGATGTTTAAGGCAGCGAGTGTAACGTACTCGTACACCTTCATGAATCTTGCTTGAGTAGTTACTCAGGGCGAAACCGGGGTCGCCAAATGTGCCTATGATGCTTCGAAACCGCGCCATTATCGGCTTGAGATAAGGGAGGAAACACAGTGCTGAAGATTGGAATCCTGGGTGTGGGTGAGCTGACGGAGAAGGTTGTGATCGGGCTTCGCCGTGGCGGGTTTGCCGGGCGGGTGCTGCTTTCTCCGCGCAATCACGAACGTGCACAGCAACTCAGCCGTCAGTGCGCGTGTGAGGTGATGGCCGACAATCAACAGGTCGTTGATGAGTCAGACCTGTTATTCCTCGGTGTGCGCCCGGAGGTGGTCGAGCAACTGTCCAATGAAATACAGCTCAAACCCCAGCAAACGCTGGTGTCGTTAGTGGCCGGTTTGAAGCACAGCGAGTTGCAACGCTGCTTCCCACAGGCGCGCCCCGTGCGCGCAATGCTGTCCTATGCGGCCCAGATCAACCAGTCCATGGTGGTGATCACGCCAGGCAGTGAGCCTTATGAGACGCTACTGGGCACGCTGGGTTCGTTGATAGTGCTCGACGAAGCGGCGTTCGAACTGGCCACCGTGGCGGCTTGCATGAATGGTTGGTTCTACTTCTTCCTGAGCGATTTGCAGCAATGGTTTACCGATAAGGGCTTGTCGAAAGAGCAGGCTGCGCAGCTTGTGATGGGCAACATGCAAGACTGCCTGGCCAGCGCCCGGCACCAGCCGCAGGCCAGCCTGCAAGCGTTGGGTAGCGCCATTGCGACGCCAGGGACGTTTACGGCGGCGGGGTTGGAGGTACTCAGGGATAACGGCGCAATACAGGCGTGGCGCGAGACGTTTGATCAGGTGCTTAAGCGGCTACAGAAAGGCTGACGACATTATTACGAGGGGGGATGAAGCAGCCTTTTGACACGGTATCGTGCCCGCGTCTCTTCATCCCCGCTCAAATTACCCTTCGATGGCTGGCACTGGTGTGTTGAGCAACTGCTGTTCCCACAGATACGCAATGCCGCTGCCGGCGGCATGCTGCTGGAGCACCTCTGTCAGTGCGACGCATATTTCCGTCCACAGGCCAGCGATGACTAGTTGCTTGCGGCCGGTGGCTTTTACCGCATCCACGACTACCGGGTCTTCCCAAGTGTTGATGAACGTCCGGTCAATGACCTCTTGGCCGGGAAACACATCGGTGATTTGCGGGAAGATGAAACCTCCACGTTCAGCGATCATAGCGTGCGGTGGTTAGCTGTGTCGCAAAATGGGGAACACTGATTTGGATATTGAAGAGCTTCAGACCTTCGTAGAGGTTGCCGATGCGGGGGGCGTTTAGGCTTGGCGTGTCCAAGTCAATCGTCAGCCGCAGGTTGGCTCGGCTGGAAGCAGAACTTGGCGTGCAGTTGCTGGCTCGGTCTACTCGCGGTGCGGCGCTCACAGAGGCCGGCGCCACATTTCGCACCCGTGCTGGCGGAAATGGCCCGACGACACCCGCAGCTGCATATCCAGACCGGCTACAGCGATCGCTTTGTTGATCTCATCACAGAGGGTTACGACTGTGCGATACGGGTCGGCTACCTTCAGGATTCCAACCTGATCGCAAGATGCATCGGTCCGATCAACGACAAGCTGGTTGCGAGTCCGGGTTATATCAAGGCTCACGGTTCACCTAAGAAGCCGCAGGAGCTCATCGCCCATCAAGCCCTGATGCGTGGCCAGCGGTGCACTTGTGCCGATCATGACGGGGTATCCACCACCCCCGGCGGGTGCCTACATGGTCCGCCCGGCAGGCCAGCATCCCGCACAGAAGATTCGGGGCCTCACCGAACTGTTGATCGAGTATTTCGGCACGTCACCGCATTTTGCGGGGGGCGCGGCGGTATGAAAACGATTGAGCCAGGGGTTGTTTATATCCGGTGGTATTCCAGCAAAAAATCCACGAACACACGTATCCGCGCTGGCATGGTTGTACCGCCAACAAACACCGCGTGAATCGGCTCCCTATCGCCAGGGTTCCAGGACTGCAGCAGGGGGACCAGATCACCGCGTTGCACGTCCTCTGCAACAGTGAACTCGCCGATGCGCGCGATACCGGCACCTAATCGAGCCAGTTGAGCAAGCGCTTCGCCACTACTGCATTCGATATTGCCGCTTATCTTCAGTGAAAACTCGCTGCCGTTACGGGCGAAGGGCCAGTCGGGCTGCGCACGGTGGAAGTTGAAGCGCAGGCAATTGTGCCGCAGCAGGTCGCCTGGTTCTTGAGGGGTGCCGTGGTGCCGCAGGTACTCAGGTGACGCTACCAGTACCTGGCCGGTGTCTCCGATTCGGCGCGCGGTAAGAGGGCTGTCTGGCAGGTGGCCAAAGCGTATCGCTACGTCGGCTTGGCCGCCGAGGATGTCAACAACTTCGTCGCCCAAGGTCAGGTCAACGACAATGTTCGGGTAGCGGGCGCTGAATGCGGCCACTAAGGGCACGATGGCCATGCGACCGTGGCCCAGGGCAGCACTGACGCGCAGTCTGCCTTTGGGTACGCCTTGATCGGCGATGGCTTCCTCGACTTCGGCCATGTCGGCCAGGATGCGTCGGGCGCCACGAAGATACACCTCGCCCTCGGCAGTGAAGGTTATCGCTCGGGTCGTGCGAATCAGCAGGCGGGTGGCGAGGCGATGCTCCGTGCGGGCGATAACTCTGCTGACTGCCGAGGGAGTCAGGCGTAGCGCCCGGGCCGCAGCCGACAGGCTTCCTTCCTGCGCCACCATCACGAATACAGCCATCTCACCTGACCTGCCGTTGAAGTCCATTTTTGCCTCGCACGCAAAGGTGATTGCCAATTTAGCGGTCTAGTGCCCTAAAAGCGTAGATCGTAACATTTGGCGCATGAATGAGGAGACTTCCATGCGTATCAATCCCCCCCTTGTAGCACTCGCCGTAGGTGCGTTCGGTATCGGCGTCACCGAATTCGCACCCATGGGCATGTTGCCCAACATCGCTCAGGACCTTGGTGTTTCGATTCCCGCCGCTGGCCTTTTGGTCAGTGCCTATGCCCTGGGGGTGCTGCTCGGCGCGCCACTGATGACCTTGACCACGGGCAAGATTCCCCGGCGCTCTCTGTTGATCGGACTCATGGCCATTTTCACGCTGGGTAACGTGATGTCGGCCCTGGCAACCGGTTATTACGACCTGCTGTTCGCCCGTGTCGTAACCTCGCTCAACCACGGCGCGTTCTTTGGCGTCGGTTCCATTGTGGCCGCCAGTGTGGTGGCGCCGGACAAGCGCGCCGGGGCGGTCGCCGCCATGTTCACGGGCCTGACCCTGGCGACCATCGGCGGTGTACCGCTGGCGACCTGGTTTGGCGAACTGCTCGGCTGGCGCACGGCGTTCTGGGGTATCTCCGGACTGGGCGTGGTGACGATGGCGGCGTTGTGGTTCGCCCTGCCTAACCTGCCGCTTGCGAAAAGCGAGGGTGTGCTGGCCGAAATCAAGGTGTTGGGGCGTGGGCCGGTACTGGCGGCGCTGGCGCTGACTGTCGTCGGCTCGTCCGCGATGTTCACCGTGTTTACTTACATCGTGCCGATCTTAAGCAGCGAAACCCATGCGTCCACTGCCTTTATTACCGGCATGCTTGTGCTGTTCGGCGTCGGTTTGACCCTCGGCAATATGTGGGGCGGTAAGTCGGCAGACCGTTCGATCGACCGCACTCTGATCGTGTCACTGAGCGTACTGATTCTTGTACTGCTGGCATTCACAATACTGATGCGTTGGCCGGTACCGGCTGCCATGAGCATCCTCATATGGGGTATCGCCAGCTTCGCCGTCGTACCGCCGTTGCAAATGCGCGTGATGGAAGCTGCCAAAGGCGCGCCGAATCTGGCCTCGGCAGTCAACATCGGCGCGTTCAACCTCGGCAACGCGATTGGGGCAGCAGTCGGTGGGGCGGTGATCAACGCAGGGTTAGGGTATCCAGCGATATCCCTGGCTGGAGCAGCGATGGCAGGTCTCGGGCTGCTGATGGTGCTGACTTTCGCCTGGGGCTCCAGAGCCCGCGTCGCTGCGGTGGTCTAGGAAATCGGGTATCGTTAGCCGCCTCAGCTGCCAGCCTGCCCCAGACGCTGCGCACGATTAATTGTTCAGGGAAGACTGGAATGACGCTCAGGGTGATGGTGATCGGTGGCTACGGTAACTTCGGCAGCATTGTCTGCCGGCATTTGGCCGTAGCCCCGGGCATTGAGCTGGTGCTCTCGGGCCGTGATCCCCATAAGTTGCAGCGCAAACTTGATGAGTTGAACGCACAGTCGGGCAATGTGTGCGAAGGCTGGTGCGGCGATGCCATGGGGGCCGGGTTCGCTGGCGTCCTGCAGTCTCGGAACATCGGGTTGGTGGTTCACACCGGTGGCCCGTTTCAGGGGCAGTCCTATGCCGTCGCCCTGAGTTGCATCGAGGCGGGCGTGAACTACTGCGACCTGTCTGACTGCCGCACGTTCGTCAATGGCGTGGGCGTGCTGGATGCACAGGCCAAGCAGGCGGGCGTCGCCATTCTCACGGGGTGCAGTTCGGTGCCGACGCTCTCGTCGGCGATCATCGATCAGTACCGGTATCGCTTCACGCGCATCGACTCGATCGAGCATGGCATTTCCTCTTCGGCCAAGATGCCGGGCTTGTCGACGGTCGAAGGTGTGCTCGCCTATGCGGGCAAACCGATCAAGCAGCTCAGGAACGGCCAGGTGCATGAAGTGTTGGGCTGGCAAGACCTGACGCTGCGCAAGCTGCCACAGCTAGGCACACGGGTGCTGGCTAATGTGGACGTGCCCGACATGGATATTTTCGCCGGCCGCTATGGCGCCCATACCTTGAGCTTCAAGGCGGGCGCGGGACTCAAACTGGGAGGCGTCGCCAACTACGTGCTGGCCCAGGCGCTGCGGGTGGGAATTGTGCGTGATCATGTCACCTGGGCCGCACGGCTGCATCGGCTGGGGACCTGGTTCGAACGCTTGGGTGATGGCAAAAGTGCAATGTACATCGATGTGCGGGGCCTGGGTGCCGACGGCCAACCGTTGTCACTGGCTGTGCAACTGACGGCCTTGAACGACAAAGGCCCGGAAATCCCTAGCTGCGCCGCCGTTGCGCTGGCTATCAAGCTCGCCCAGGGCTACGTACCCGAACCCGGCGCGCGGCCGTGCGTCGGTGAGATAAGCGTCGACGAATACATGGCGGCCATCAACGATCCGGCGAACCTGAGCCTGGCCGTGCTTTTTTCTGACGGATATTCCAAGCCACTGCACACAGCGCCAACCCGGCCACGTTAAGTGACACAGGGTTAAACGCCTCCCTTAGCAGCGCCGGGCTGACTACCGCCACATCCACCAGCAACCCAATCAGTGCCGTCGCCGCCACCGCGATCGGCCAGGGATTGCGTGGTGAAAGCACGATCCATAACGCCAGCGCAATCTCGCCAACCCCCGCCAGCGTGGCGAATAACTGCACCTGCTCGATCCCGTGCGCCTGAATCATCGTCCGCTCGCCGTCGCTTAGCCACAACAGCTTCGGCACCAGCCCATGATAGGCGAACATAAACGCCAGGCCGCCTCGGGCGATCCAGTTGATGCGCACCAGGGCGTTCATAACGGGCCCTTCAAAAAACGCTGCTCATGATCGGGATCCGGTAACAGGCAGGTGGTGTACTTGCCGAAGAGCCGATAGCGATTGCGTGCGATGCGATCGTAAGCCCAATCCCGAAGCCCCCGCGGGATGCCGCGCAACAGCAGAAAGGGACGCCACGCGGCAGGCAGTTGCGCGATGATTTCGAACACCGCGTCCGAACGCACCCAATAGTGGTGGTCGCGAATCACCGCCAGGGTGTCGAACTGATCGAGTGGCAGCCCCGCCCAAGCCAGCAACGCCTGCCCCTCGGGGGATTGCACTGCCGCCAATCGAATACGGCGTGGGTGGTCATGGCGAATCAGGAACCTGGCCCAACCGTTGCACAGCTTACACACGCCGTCGAACAACACGACGGTTTCGCCAGGGTTGAGCAAAGGTGCTGGAGAAGGGCGGGTTTGGGATGCGGGCATGAGTGAGGGTCCAATCGGGCGGGCTTAGGCTGGATCTTACCCGTGTTCAGCGCGAATCGTGGTGGTTGGGCTTCGGTTGTCGCTATGGGCGCAATTTTAGCCCCGATTAAGATCAAATGTGGGAGCTGTCGAGCCCCGGCGAGGCTGCGAAGGCGGCATTGCCGACCTCTTTATCGCCTGATACTCCACTTCGCAGCCCCGCACCGGTGTTAGGGAACCTAACGCGAAAGCAAAGGCGCTGCTTCCTTCTCCTCCGAACCCACATCATGCAACGAAACCCTCGACGTCTCCGGCAATGCCAACCCGCCCGCCAACGCCAACAACGCCACCGCAATCAGATAAAACGCCGGTGACAGATTGCTCCCCGTAGTGCTGATCAACCACGTCGCCATCAGCGGTGCGGTTCCGCCGAAGATCGTATAAGCCATGTTGTAAGTGATCGCCGAGGCGGTGTACCGCGTGCGCGTCGGAAAAGTCTCCGACAGTAACGCCGCCGTGACCACGCCACACAATACTGCACCCACCGCGAGCATCATCACCCCGACAATAGACGCCGCAAACGAACCCGAACTGGCCATCAGGAACGACGGAAACACCACCACGATCAGCAATGCACACGCCGTCATCACCGTGATCCGACGCCCCACTCGATCTGAATACAACCCCGCCAGCGGGCAGATTGCCGCCGCGAAGATCAACGCAATCAGCGACACCAGCAACGCCGCCGCCCGACTCAGCCCACCCGCCACTTGCAGGTACGTCGCGAAGTAGGTGGTGAACATATAAAACGACAGCGCCGTCAGCGACACAAAAGCGCCCAGGCAGCAGATCGCCGCACCATGGTTGCGCAAGGTTTCCTTGAGCGGGGAGTGAGCGACTGCGTGCTCCTGCTTAACGGCCTGGAAGGCAGGCGTCTCATCCAGTTTCCAACGCAGGTAAAGCCCCACCAGGCCCAGCGGTGCGGCGATCAGGAACGGCAGGCGCCAGCCCCAACTGCCCATCGCCTCGGCGGATAACGAGGCCTCAAGGGCGTAAGCCACCACGGCTGCGGCGGCGAAGGCGGAAAACGTCGACACCGGCACGAAGCTGCCGTACCAGGCGCGCTTGTCACTGGGCGCGTGCTCCATCAGGTAGGCACAGGCTCCGGCGTATTCGCCCCCGGCTGAGAAACCTTGGGCGCAGCGGATCAGCGACAAAAGAATCGGCGCCGCGACGCCGATGGCCGCGTACGTGGGGAGCAGGCCGATCAAGGTGGTGGCGCCGGCCATCAGCAGGATCGTCATGGCCAGCGTGCGTTTGCGGCCGATCCGGTCACCGAGCATGCCGAAGAAAATCCCGCCCAAGGGTCGGAAGGCGAAGGCAACGGCGAATACGGCGAAGGTTTTCAGCAGCGCGGCGCTGGCGTCGCCGCTGGGGAAAAATTGTTGGGCGATGGTGGTGGCGAGGAAGCCGTAGACGGCGAAGTCAAACCACTCGACGAAGTTACCGATGCCGGCGGCGATGATGACCTTTCGCAGGGTTTGGGGGCTGACCTGTTCGGTGGACGGGCTCGTCATGGGGGAGGGCCTCGGAATGATCGGGGATGATCGATTATCGGGGGAGGCGGTTGGGCCGCGGGGCCCAAAAGAGTCGTCCGCGTAGTCAGTAGCGACTCTGTGGGCTTGTGGAGGCAGGAATTGGGCCAGGTGAGGCGAGGAGCTATCGCTGGGCGGGGCTGGGTGATTGTGGCTCGGGCGCAGGCCGAGGCGACCTGCGATAAGTCAGCAGCATAATCCCGGTCACCACGATGACACCGCCGGCCAACTGCCCGGCGCTGAGCATTTGATCGAGCACGATCCAGCCCATCAGCAGCGTCGCCAGCGGCTCGATGTTCATCACCGGTGCATTGCGCGGCATATCCAGGCGGGGGACGGAAATGAACAGCACGATAAAACCGGTGCCGTAGAGCACGACCAACGTCGCGAGCGCCAGCCAACCAGTACCCGTTGCCGGTAAGTTCAGGCCGCCTGGAAGGGCACCACTCACGCCGGCGAGGTTGACGCTGCTGAACACGATAAAGATCGTCAGCAGGCTGCGCACGGAACCACGTACCTGGGACAACTTGTGATCGGTGATCCACAGCGCGCAGGCGAATACAAACGCGGCGCAGAAGGCGAGGGTTATGCCGAGTAGCCAGTGCGGGCCGATGTCTGTATTGCTGGAGAGGCGGCCTGGTACGTCGAGCACAAACACCAGCCCCACCAGAATCAAGCCCATCAGCAAGGCGGTGCGCGCAGTGGGGCGTGGGCCGCCAAATGCCCAGGTGAGCAGCGCCAGCAAAATAGGGAAAACATTGCCCACCAACAGCGCCACCGCTACCGGTACACGGGCTACGGCGGAATACAGGCACAGGCTTTGGGCGGCAATGAGTAAGCCCAGCACTACTTGCCAGCGCCACGCACCGGGCGGCAGACGCAGGCTTTGACGTTGCCACAGCACTAATGCGGCCAGCACCAATAAAGTGCCGCCTGAGCGCAGCAGAATGGCCAGCAGCACCCCGGCACCATCATCGAAGGCTACGCGAGCGGCGATGTGGTTGCCGGCGAACGCGCAGCCCATGCAGAGCAGAATCAACACGGCGATGGGACGGGAGAATAGGGCGGATGTCGTTTGAGCGGGGGCAGGGGCAGTCATGGGGGAACTCGTGCAGTGGACGCCATCGTCGGGGATGGCTATTTATTTTTAGGTTGTCGTACAACTACGTGTTGGGATTTGTAGCCTGTTTGAGGCGAAGGGGCAAGGTCGTTCAGGCAGTTCACGCGCCGGGTGGGCGTAAACACACCTTTGTACGTGGAGTGGTTTAGGACCGACTGGCAGGTGTTGCAGGAGGAGCATCCCAGATGCTGGGCACAGACGGAGGTCTGACGCTCTATAACTGCGGTCGATCCCAGACGGTCCTATAAGCGCTCATCGGTCTCAAGGATCTGGCTAATCAGGTTACACACAATCGGCAGCTTCTCATGGCGGCGAAACAAAGCCCCCACCTCTGAAAAAATGGGAGGCCCAGCGATCCCCCTAAAAACCACGTTTGGCAGTTGGATAGTTTGAATCAGAACACTGGGAATTACCGCTATACCCACGCCCAGTGCCACTTGTGTCAGCACTTCGACCAGGCTTCCGGGAACCGAACCAATGTATGGATCGAATCTTCCGCGCTTGGCCACTTCACGCAACCCTAACGCTTGTTCAGGGAGCACAAACAACTCGCTCGCAAGCGCGCTCGGACGAATGTCATCCTCTGTCGTTGCCAAGATATGGTCAGCTGGCAACGCAAGGCAGAAGCGGTCTCGCGCCAAAATACGGCTGGAGATTGCATCAGGTAGATGCACGGGCATTCGTACAAAGGCTACATCAATCCGCCCATCCTCAAGACGTGCCGTGAGCTGCTCGGTAGGGAGTTCCTTGGTGTTCACCATGACGTCTGGCCACTGATTGCGAAAGCGCTGGACTTGGTCTTGGAGTACCCCGAAAAAGGCGGCTGAACCAACGTAGCCGATTTCCACTCGGCCAACCTGGCCTCGGCCTGCACGTTGGCCCACGTTAATAGCTCTTTCAAATTGTTCAAGGGTAGAGCGGGCTTCTGTCAGAAACGCTTCCCCAGCCGGCGTCAAAGTGACAGACCGCTTTGTTCTGTTAAAAAGCCTGGCTTCTAACGAGCTCTCTACTTCCTGGATTTGCGCAGTGAGCGTTGGGGCAGAAACGCCCAGTTGCTCAGCTGATCGTGAAAAATGCAGATTTTCCGCAACTGTGACGAAGGAGCGAAGATGGCGAATATCCACGTGACTTGACCCCTGTATTCAATTTTTCTGAATTATATGGCTAATAGGCTTTATTGTTCTGAATTGTCTCCCTTGTTTCAATCATTGGACTCACTTTCCTAGGAGTTCATCATGTTTCGTCTCCCCCACATCGCAATCGCTGCTGGCCTCGCTGGATCCCTCGCACTTGTTTCCTTGCCAGCAGCAGCATTGGAGTTGCCCAGCCAGCCAGTTCTGACGCTTGCCGCCGCTCAACAGATCCTCTCAGCGGCGCAAACGAAGGCACAAACGGCTGGGTGGCCGTGCGTGATCTCCGTTGTCGATAGTGCTGGCCTGCCCATTCTCCTCGCTCGCATGGACAACGCCGCTGTCCCAGCGGGTGTTGAACTGGCTCCCGGCAAAGCGCGCACAGCTGCTCTGTTCCGACGTCCCAGCGGCGCGCTGGAAGACGCCATCAACGGCACCCGGCCTGCCGCTATCACCGCACAAGGCTTTGTGCTGATGCGGGGTGGTTTCCCGATCATCGTCAACGGACACACCGTTGGGGCGGTAGGGGTATCTGCGGACACACCCCAGCACGATGAAGAGATCGCTCAAGCCGGGCTCGCGGCATTTAAATAAACGCCCTTTTCAAAAAGTGCAGTGACTGCTGCCGTTATTAAAAGAGACTGTCATTCCATGAGAAAAGAAGCCGCCATACTGGCTGTCGCGTCGGCGGGCTGTGCCATGACCGTTCTAGATACGAACGTCGTGGGCATCGTTTTGCCAACCATTGCCAGGGATCTTCAGGCATCGTTTGCAGAGGTCGAGTGGGTCATAAGCACCTATGTGCTCTGCTTCGCTGCCCTCTTGCTTCCAGCAGGCTCCATCGCTGACCGTTACGGCCGACGACGCGTCTTTTTGTTCGGAATAGCGCTCTTTGCAGCCTCTTCTCTGGCCTGTGGTTTGGCGCCTTCAGCGCCAGGCCTTTATCTGGCGCGAGCGGTACAGGGCGTCGGATCTGCTTTCCTGCTTGCTCCTGCCCTAGCCATCATCGGACACACTTTTCACGATGAAAAAGCGCGCAGCCACGCATGGGCGATATGGGGCGGCATCATGGGACTCACAATGGTTGTCTCGCCGCTCATTGGTGGGGTGATCAGCAGTTCACTGGGATGGCGCTGGGCTTTCTATATCAACATTCCAGTCTGCCTATTGCTGGCGGCAGCGGTCGTGACGCTGGTGGATGAATCTCGTGACCCCGTTCCGAGAACGCTGGACATCCCGGGAATTGCGCTGTTCGCGCTAGGGATGTTCAGTGCCACATGGGCGCTCATCGCCGGTCCCAGTCATGGATGGTCGAGTATCCCTGTCCTCGTGAGCATGATCGGGGGCCTGCTGTTTTTCGCAGTCTTTGTCTGGGTCGAAAAGCGTCGTACTCACCCAATGCTTGATCTCGAATTGTTTACAGCCAGACCCTTCGTTGGCGCCGTACTCGCGATGCTGGCCTATGCCTCGTCTGCTCAAGTCATGGCATCGCTGTTACCGCTCTTTCTACAAAATGGCCGTGGCAACGGCGTACTCCAAGCGGGTATCGCCATGCTTCCATTTGCCATTGCGATGCTGATTTTTCCACAAGTAGGCAGGCGGCTTTCACCTTACCTTGAAAGCGCGGGCATCCTGGCACTGGGCCTCTTAATCGTTGCACTTGGTAACCTGATTCTGATGTTTGCCGCCGTTCAGCAGGGAGAACTGTTGCTGATTTGCGGCATGGCAATCCTGGGAACAGGCGGTGGATTGCTGAATGGCGAAACCCAGAAGGCCATCATGGGCACAGTGTCTCGGAGTCGCGCCGGAATGGCATCCGGCATCAGCACTACCTCCAGATTCACCGGCATATTGCTGGGTTTCGCCGGACTGGGAGCGGTACTCGCCAGTGGCGTGAAATCGGCGGTAGAAAGCAGGCTGATAGACGCGGGAGTGTCTGCTAAACCCGGATTTTCCGAGTACGTCATGGCAGGCGACTTCGAGCGTGCTATCGCACTGTATCCCCACGACTTAACCGAAACGCTGAGGGGGCTCGCTCAGCAGAGTTACAGCCAGGGATTCGCGGGCGCCTTTGTGATTGCCGCTCTGTTCTCGCTGCTCGCATCCGCTGGGGTGTATGTGCTGATGCGTAGCAAAAAAGCCATAGCCCTGCAAAACGTGAGTAAAAATACATGTCGATAAATGACCTGGAAGTTGCACACCCGATTGAGACCGGCGCAATCATTTTTGACCTTGACGGTCTCTTGTCGACTCTGCGGGCGACATGACCGCGCAACTGAACACCATTCTGATCGAGCGGAATCTTGAGCCAATTCTGGTCGCAACCACTTCATTATTCCTCGGTGACGGAATGCGTTCTTTTGCCAAGCGGGCGTTCTGCTTGCGGGGAGTGGATGATTTGGAAGAAGCGATCGATACCTTCACCTCGCGCTACGAACATACTGACCACCGGATGACAAAACCCTATGAAGGGGTAATTGAAACCCTCAGCGCGTTGCGAGGCGCGGGATGGAAACTATCGGTTTGTACGAATAAAAACGAAATGATCGCCATCGATATTCTCAAGCAAACCGACCTGTTGAGATTTATGGATGTGGTTTGTGGTGGGGATACCGTGGCCTTCAAGAAGCCTGACCCTAGACACCTAAGTGCAGTGGTAGCGCGGGCCGATTATGAAAAGCTTCCCAAGATCATGATCGGAGACAACTGGAACGATTTTGAAGCCGCCCGTGCGTACGGAATTCCGTTTGCTTTTGCCAGTTGGGGCTACGGAACTCTGCCCGACGATTGCAACGCCGCTAACCTCACAAAATTCAGTGACATTCTCGACATCGTTGGCTTGCCTGTGCATTGAACATCGTGTGCTAAAAGCAGCGTCCTTTGCAGGCAGCGCAGGCCTCATCACTGATGAAACCGCCTCCCCAACGCATCCAACCGCACCGCAATCGGCGGCAACCGTTCACTGCTCCTCGCCAACATCTCCACATCATCCGCCGTGCTCTGCGCAATGCTTTGCACCGACTGCAACCGCCCGACAATCTCCAGGTTCGCCGAGGTCTGTTCGCGGGTGGTGGTCACGATCCGCCCATTCAGGTCGTCGATGTGCGCGATGTCATTGCCTACCGCGCGCAGCATATCGACCGCCACCTGGCTGTCTTCCACGCAACGTTCGACGCCTTGGCGGCTGTCGTGCATGGCTTCTACGGCTTGGCGGCTGCCGTGTTGCAGGCTTTCGATGATGGTTTTGATTTCTTGGGTGGACACCGCCGTGCGCTGCGCCAGGCTGCGGACTTCGTCGGCGACCACCGCGAAGCCACGGCCTTGCTCGCCGGCGCGGGCGGCTTCGATGGCGGCGTTGAGGGCGAGAAGGTTGGTTTGGTTGGCGATGCTGCTGATGACTTCCAGTACGGTGCCGATGTGTTCGGCTTGTGTGGCCAGGCCTTGCACGGTCTCGTGCGTGCCGTTGAGGCGTGAGGCCAATTGGGTGATTTCCTGCTGGGCGCGGCTCACGCTTTCCTGGCCGCGCAGGACTTGTTGACTGGCTTTGCCTGCGTGATCCACGGCATGTTCGACGTGTACGGCGATGTGGCCCATGGCGTCTTCCATGCGCTGCATCGAGCCGGTCATCTGGGTGATTTCTGCCAACTGATGCCGCGCGCCTTTTTCCAGGGTGCCGCTGGCGTCTGCCAGTTCCTGGCCGAGTTGGCCGAGGCCGTGGGAGTCACGGGCGACGCCGTCGATCAGGTGGGTGATCTGTTGCAGGAAGTGGTCGAAACGCTTGGCCAGGGAAACGCGCATTGTGCCTTTGTCAGCGCTGTCGGCCTCAACAGTGAGCTGAGAAGTGACCGCGAGCATTTTCTCGAGCATTTCCTGGCTCTCGACTGCTTCGGCCTGGCTGTGCACGGCCAGGTAGAGCAGGGCAACGGTTTCCATCACCACGTAGAAGGCGTGAACGAACACCATGGTCCAGCCGCCGTGGTGTTCCATCACGAATACCGGGAAACCTTGATGTTGCAGCGCATGGAACACCACGTGGTGCACGGCAATTGTCGCCGCTGCGATCAGGATCGGCAGCCAGTCGCGATAAAACGTCAGGACCGCCAGCAGCGCGAAGATCCCGAAGTGCGCTTCGATCACCCCCTGCGCCTGGTTGATGTGCAATGCCGCCATCACCATCAGGCCCGCGCCTAATGCGCAGCGCATCACGCGGGTTCCGCCAAGGGCTCGATAAAGCGCAGTGAGCACCACGCCGGTGCCGCCGCCCACGATCACGGCCTGCATCAATGTGTCGTGCCAGAACGCCAGGCCCAGCGAAAACAAAAACATCAGCCAGATCAACGCCAGCATGATGCGGTCGGCTTTACGGTAGTGCTCGAAAAAACGCGCGGGGGTGGGCATTCACACTGACTCCATGGGGTCTGGTCGAAACAAAGCGGGGGCAGGGTGGAGCAAGTTGGGTGTTTTATTTTTATTGGATTGAGTGTTGCCAAAGGTATATCGGCATCAAGAGAAGGGACTTGAGGAACGGCTACCCGGTCGGCTAGCCGTTTATAAAGGTGCGGTCAGAAGCTGTATTTGGCCGTGACGCCAAAGCTGCGTGGGTTGCCGTAGGTGTCGGTGGAACCCCAGATCGGGCTGGTGGCGATTGCCGAGTAGTAGGTGCGGTCAAAGATGTTGTTCACGTTCAACTGCAGGTCCAGATGCTTGTTTACCTGGTACCCGGCCATAACGTCTGCAACTGCATAGCTGCCTTGTTCCAGGCGATAGGTATTGCTGTTGGCGAGCACCACATCGTTGTACATGCGGCTTTGCCAGTAAACGTTGCCACCGATGCGCAGTTTTTCCAGCGGGCCCTGGAAGCGATAGGAGGTGGTGAGTTTGAACAGGCGCTCTGGGGTGTCGGTGTCGAAACGCTGGTTGTTATTGGCAGGCTTGGTGTCCTTGACGTAATGCGCACGGGTGTAGGTAAAGCCACCGCCGACTTGCCAGTTCTCAGTGAGGGAACCTTGCAGCTCCAGATCTATACCCTGGCTGCGAACCAGTCCGGACGCTTCGTAGCAGGCGGTGATCGGGCATCCCACCTGGCTGTCAGGCAATGTCGCGCGGTTTTTCTGGTCGATCTGGAATACTGCCAGGCTGGCGTTGAGCGCACCGTTAAAGTACTCGCCCTTGATGCCGACTTCGTAGTTTTCACCGACGATAGGTTCCAAGGGTTTGTCCGAAAAATCCCGACTTGTCTGCGGCGTGAAGATATCGGTATAGCTGGCGTAGACCGAATGGTGCTCGTCAAGGTCGTAGATCACCCCGGCGTAGCGTGTGAGGTTGCGGGTGACTTTGTAGTCGCCATCGCCCTGGCGGTCATCGTAGTCATACCAGTCCACACGGGCGCCCAGGATGACCTTGAGCGGGTCTGCCAGGTTCAGTCGGGTTGTCAAGTAAACCCCATCCTGGGTGGTGATGCTGTGGCCTTTGCCGTCGCGTACGAAGTTCGGCTTTGCGCCATTGAGTGGGTAGTTGGTGTCGTAGGGGCTGAACTCCTTGGAGGTGGCGTCATAGATGCGTTTGCTGGTGCCCACCACCACTTCATGGGTACGACCGAAGGCTTCGACCGGGCCGCTGAAGAAGGTGTCCAGCCCGTATTGCTTGTCATCCTGGTGCGATTGGTAGGCGGTGCGCGCCAGGGTGGTTTCATAGCGCGACTGGTAGGTACCGGTGAATACACCGTCCAACTGTGATGAGGAGCCGGCGATGTGGAGTTTCCAATCGTTGGCGAAGCGATGCTCGATATCACCAAATACCGTGTCGATGGTCAGTTTCTTGTTTTCCCAGTCCGAGCCGGGGTTGGTGGAGCGAGGCAGGTTCAGGTGGTGGCCGTCAGTGCCGATCGGCAAGCCGCCCCAGAAGTGGTTGGTCTGATCTTCCTGGCGCGAGAAGCCCAGGGTCGCGGTGGTGTTTTCGCTGAGGTCGGCTTCGCCGATGGCATAGAACAGTCCGTGGTCGCTTTCTTCACCCTTGCGGAAACTGTTGGCGTCCCGGTATGAACCCACCACGCGACCGCGCAGGGTGCCGCTGTCATTCAAGGCGCTGGAAGCGTCGAATTCGCCGCGATAATCATCCCAACTGCCGGCAGCACCGGTGATCGAAACCTGCGGCGTGGCAGTGGGACGCTTGCGCACAAAGTTGATCGCAGCCGAAGGGTTGCCCGCGCCGGTGACCAGTCCGGTTGCGCCACGAATCACTTCCACCCGGTCGAACATCGCTAAGTTGGGCTGCACGCTGTTGGCGTAGCCAGAATACGAACTGGGGATGCCGTCGAACATCATGTTGTCGATGTCGAACCCGCGTGATTTATAGGTATGCCGACCGGGGCCGCTGGATTGGCTGAGGAACAGGCCGGGAGTGTTCTTGACCACGTCATTGACGCTGGTCATGGCCTGGTCGTCCATGCGTTGGCGGGTGATCACCGTGACGGCCTGCGGGGTCTCACGCATGGTCAATGGCAGCTTGGTCGCCGTTTTCATCGCGCCGGTGGTATAGGACTGCGTGCCTTCGGTGGTTTCGCCAAGCTGCTGCTCCCCGGAGATTTGCGTGGCACCCAGCTCAAGCGTGGTTGCTGGCGTTTCAGTGTCCGCGGCAAAGGCCGCTTGGGCGCTTGCAAGACAGACAGCCAACGCCATTAAACTGGGTGAAAAACCTTTGCCGCCGTGTTGTTGCACAGGCATGGAACTGAACCTCCCCGAATGCCGTCCGTGGCGAATAATAAAGATGTTGATAATTATTCGCATAAGTTTGGCAGATTGAGTCGGGAGGAAAAAGCCTTCAGGGAGAATTAGTTAACGAATTTTTCACATGTGGCGGATGGGGCGTTTAGCCATCAATCTCCAAACGCACCCCCAGGTAGGGCCGCTCAGTCGCGCTTGGGAATGGCCACCCGGCTTGTCGCCTTCACCTCTCGCAACGCCAGGCTGGACTGGATCGAAGCAATCCCCAGTTGGCGCCTTAGCACGCTCTCGACAAACTCGCTGTAGCTGTCCAGATCTTCCGCCAGCACTTGCAACAGGTAATCCGCATCCCCCGTGATTTTGTGGCACGACAATACCTGCGGCAGCTCTTTCACCACCGCCTCGAAAGCGTCAGGCGCATGGTCGGTATGGATGGCGAAACGCACATGCACAAAGGCCATGATGTCCAGCCCGAGCATCTTGCGATCGAGGTTGGCCTGGTAGTCCTTGATCACGCCTTCTTCTTCCAGGCGTTTGCGTCGGCGCCAGCAGGGCGTGAGGCTCAGGGATAACCGCTCGCTCAGTTGAGCGTTGGAAATACTGGCGTCTTCCTGCAGCAGGGCGAGGATGGCGAGATCAGTGTCATCAAGAGCGACCTGTTTGGTTTTATTTTTCATAATCGTGAGCCGTGGAGGTAAATATTCCCGATAAAGCTAACAGTGCCGTAAGTAAAAGCAAAGAAAGCCCGGCGTAGCCAGAACAAAATAGACCCTGTCTTTTACTGGCGGATGACCCACATGCTGACTGTTTTTAGCGAAGCCCACCGTTTGCACCATGGCACCGAACTGAAGGACGGCGTGCTCAAACCCTCGTTCGAACAACCGAGCCGCGCCGACACCGTGCGTGACCGCGTCAGGCAGGTTGGCCTGGGCGATATCATCGTACCGCGGCGCTTTGACCGGGCCTGTTATGTCAACGCCCACAGCGAGCGCTACGTGGCATTCCTCGAAACTGCCTGGGCCGAATGGACCGCCATCGGCCGCAGCCATGACGCACTGCCCCTGGTGTGGCCGGTCCGGGACTTGGCCAACCAACAAGTGCCGGATTTCATCGATGGCAAGTTGGGTTTCTTCGCCATGGACGCCGGCTCGCCGATTACCCGCACTACGTGGGAGGCGGTAAAAACCAGCGCCGATATCGCCTTGACCGGCCTGGCACTGTTGGATGAAGGCCATTACAGCGCCTTCGCGCTGTGCCGCCCACCGGGCCATCACGCGGCGCGTGAATACATGGGCGGCTATTGCTACCTCAACAACGCCGCGATTGCCGCGCAGCAAGCCATCACTAAAGGCGCCAAGCGCGTGGCGGTGCTGGATGTGGATTTTCACCACGGCAACGGCACGCAGAATATTTTTTACGACCGTCCGGACGTGATGTTCATTTCCCTGCATGGCGACCCGGCGGTGTCCTATCCGTATTTCTCCGGTGCCAGCAGTGAGCGCGGCGCAGGTGCGGGGGAGGGCTTCAACCTGAATTACCCGTTGCCCAAAAACACCACGTGGGACCACTACCGAACCGCCCTTGTCGACGCCTGCCAACAACTGCGCCGTTTTGCACCCGAGGTGCTGGTTATCTCCCTCGGTGTCGACACCTTCAAGGACGACCCCATCAGCCACTTCCTCCTCGACAGCCAAGACTTCCTCGGCATGGGCGAAATCATCGCCAGCGTTGGCGTGCCCACGCTGTTCGTGATGGAAGGCGGCTACATGGTCGATGAAATCGGCATCAATGCCGTCAACGTGCTGCACGGTTTCGAAAGCAAAACCCAATAACAACAACCGTCGACTTTTCTTCTGCCAAAACTCAAAAACATAACAAGAGGTTTTGTGATGAAAACAACCACGCCCGGGCTTTATGAAAAGCCTGCGTTGCAACGTACCCTGAGCAACCGCCATATCCAGTTGATGGCCATGGGCGGTGCGATCGGCACTGGCCTGTTCATGGGCTCCGGCAAGATCATTGCGCTGTCCGGCACCTCGATCATCCTGATCTACATGATCATTGGGCTGTTCGTGTATTTCGTGATGCGCGCCATGGGCGAGCTGCTGCTGTCCAACCTCAACTTCAAGAGCTTCGCCGACTTTGCCGGGGCGTACCTGGGGCCGCGCGCGGCGTTCTTTCTCGGCTGGTCGTACTGGTTGAGCTGGAGCGTAGCGGTGGTGGGGGATGCTGTGGTGGTCGGCGGCTTCTTCCAGTACTGGTTTCCGGATGTGCCGGCGTGGATGCCAGCGGTGGGTATGTTGCTCACGCTGTTCGCGCTGAACGTGCTGACGGTCAAGCTGTTTGGCGAAGTGGAGTTCTGGTTCGCGATCATCAAAATCATCGCCGTGGTGACCTTGATTGGCGTGAGTGTGGTGCTGATCGCCAGCTCGTTTGTCTCGCCGACCGGCGTCACGGCTTCGCTGACCCATTTGCTGGACAAACAGGCAGCGTTTCCCAATGGCCTGTTCGGCTTTTTTGCCGGCTTCCAGATGGCGATTTTTTCTTTCGCCGGCACCGAACTGATTGGCACGGCCGCCGCCGAAACCCGCTCGCCAGAGCGCACGTTGCCCAAGGCGATCAACTCGATCCCGCTGCGCATCATCCTGTTCTACGTGCTGGCCCTGGCGTGCATCATCGCCGTGACCTCGTGGCAGCAAGTCTCGCCGAGCAAAAGCCCGTTTGTTGAGTTGTTCCTGGTCGCAGGTTTTCCGGCCGCTGCGGGCATTGTGAATTTCGTGGTACTCACCTCGGCGGCGTCATCGGCCAACAGTGGCGTATTTTCGGCCAGCCGCATGCTGTTCGGGTTGGCCGACCTGGGGGATGCCCCGGGCATTTTTGGGCGGTTGTCGAACAGCAGCGTGCCGTTTATCAGCCTGGCGTTTACCACCCTGCTGATGCTATTGGGGCTGGTATTGCTGTTTGTGGTACCCGAGGTGATGACCGCCTTCACCATTGTGTCCACGGTGTCAGCGATCCTGGTGATTTTCACGTGGTCGACCATCCTCGCGTCCTACATCGCCTACCGTAAAAAACGCCCGGACCTGCACGCGAAATCCATCTACAAGATGCCTGGTGGTGTGCCGATGGCCTGGTTTTCCCTGGCGTTTCTCGCGTTTGTACTCGGCCTGTTGGCGCTGCGGCCGGATACACGCTTGGCGCTGTACGTGATGCCGGCCTGGTTTATCTGGCTGGGGATCGCTTACCAGTTTTCGCGCTTCAAGGGTGCCCATTGGATGAAGGCGACACACTCGGTCACAGGTGATCCGCATCAATGACGGCCTTGGCAAACGCCTCGGGCGCTTCCTGCGGCAGGTTGTGGCCAACGCCACCATTGATCAGGCGAAACGCATACTTGCCGGTAAAGCGCTTGGCGTAGTCGCCGGGGGCCGGGTGCGGCGCGCCGTTGGCGTCACCTTCGAGGGTGATGGTCGGCACGCCAATCGATGGCGCCTGGGCGAGTTTCTGCTCCAGCGGTTCGTATTGGGGTTCGCCCTGGACCAGGCCCAGGCGCCAGCGGTAGTTGAACACGGTGATCGCCACGTGATCCGGGTTCTCCAGGCCTTTGGCGCTGCGCTCGAACGTGGCGTCATCGAACGTCCAGTGCGGTGAGGCCAGCTGCCAGATCAGTTTGGCGAAGTCGTGTGTGTTTTTCTGGTAGCCATCCGCGCCGCGTTCGGTGGCAAAGTAAAACTGGTACCACCATTGCAGCTCGGCTTTAGGCGGCAAAGGGGTTTTGCCCGCCGCCTGGTTGCCGATCAGGTAACCGCTGACCGACACCAGCGCTTTGACCCGCTCAGGCCACAGCGCGGAAACGATGTCTGCCGAGCGGGCGCCCCAGTCATAACCGCCGAGCACGGCTTGCTTGATCTTCAGCGCGTCCATGAAGTCGATCACATCACTGGCCAGTGCGGCCGGTTGGCCGTTACGCAGGGTTTTATCCGAGAGAAAACGCGTGTCGCCATAACCGCGGGCGTAAGGGATCAGCACGCGATAACCCTTGGCCGCCAGCAACGGCGCCACCTGGGCGTAGCTGTCAATGTCGTAGGGCCAGCCATGTAGCAGGATCACCACTGGGCCGGTCGCCGGGCCGACTTCGGCATAGGCCACGTCCAGCAGGCCGGCGTTGACGTGCTTGAGGGCCCCTAAGGCCGTCTGAGTGCTGGCGACGGCCCGAATAGGCGCCTCGGGCATTTCCGCGTGAGCCATGCCCAGGACGCCGAACGGCAACAGGGCAAAGGTCAGGAAAAGAGGGTGGCGTTTGGAGCGGCGATTCAACTGAGCGTGCATGGCGAGCCTCCTGCGGCTTGATGTGTGCCGGGTGCTCAGTGAAACGCCGGGCTGTATCTGGCCTGTTTCAGGAAACCCGCCGGGTTAAAGCCGGTGTATCGCCATGGGCTCTGTACACACTGCGATACAAGCCTGCAATCCGACCCTCACACTCAACAAGCATCAAACACAACAGGAATGGCCAGGTGAGGTTTTACGACAGCACGATCTCATAAGGCTCGCGCATACGCTCCAGCAGCACCTGGGCCAGCATGGGCGCCAGGCCGATTTCCGGGTCGCCGGCCAACTGGCTGGCATAGGCGTGGACGGCATGGAGTTTGCGCGCCACGCTCCAGCTGTCCAGACGCACTTTGCGCGCCCGTTGCCAGGGGATGATCGCCCCCTCTCGGGCGGGCCAGTGCCAGGCCCAGATCGGCAATTCATGCAGCTGCGCTCCGACCAGGCTGCACGCCTTGGCGCTGGCACGGCCGACTGCGTCATGGTCGGCATTGCCGTCATTGCGCCAGGTGCTGAACACCGCGTCGCCAGGCTGCAGGTAACGCGCGATGAACTGGCTAAGTTGTACTTCCCGGGCGGCGAGGGCGGTATCGCAGAACCCGCCACGTATCCACTTCAGGCTGTGCAACGGCATGCCCAGGCGGCGCAGGGCTTCGACGCTTTCCTGCGGGCGCACCACGCTCAAGCGGCTCGCCGGCCATATGTTGGACCCCGGGTGGCTGGCACTGCCGTCGGTGATGGAGATCAGTTGCAGCGGGTGTTCCAGGGTACTGAGCAACTGCAGCAAGCCGCCACAGGCCAGCACTTCGTCGCCGGGATGCGGGGCGATGATGACCACGCGCGCGCCAGCGGGTACCAGTGAGGACGCGGTGATCGGAAGGATTTGCGCCAGCTGCGGGGCGCTGTTCCAGATTTGCGCCGTACCGCAACGGCCGTCGCTTAAGGAAGCAAGCTTCATGGGGTGTTACATCCTTGTCGATTGATGCTGTGGGTCGTGCCCCGTGGGCGGGACGACTCTCTTATACCCACCACAGGCTCCGCCGCAGTGGCTGCATGGCACTCCAACCGTGGAATACCAGCAAGGCGTCCTCAGCATAGACAAGGATTGGTCGTTTTTACATTCAGCAACGTCGTTTTTTAAGTGGCGTGCATCAAACTCTTCAAATAATCGCCAAACCCGCCTTGTGCGCGGGCGTCCAGGCGCGCACTGGTGATCACTTGCGGCGTATGGCTCCAGGCGATGGAGGCGCCGCACCGCTCAAGGTTGCGCACCAACTGGACATCTTCATGGCACGCCAGCGGTTCGAAACCGCCGGCGCGGACATAAGCGCCAGCGCTCACGCCCAGGTTGGCACCGTGGATGTGCCGATGACCGTCACGGGCCTCATAACCTTGCAGATAACGAATTTGTGCAGCGGGGTCGAAATCTTCGCTCCAGGCGTCCACCGTGACAGTGCCGCACACCGCATCCACCCCCAGCGCCAGCTGCGCCACCAGCCAGTCCGGGGCAACCCGGCTGTCGGCGTCCGTGCAGGAGATCCAGCGCGCGCCCTGATTGAGCAGGTGGCGCGCGCCAACGCCGCGCACATGCCCCACATTGCGCGCCTGGGCTTCGAGGTACTGCACCGGGTAGGCCTGGGCAATGGCGGCACTGCCATCGCTGCAACTGTCGAGCACGACCAGGATAGTGACTGCTTCGCCCATCAATCCGGGGTGGCCAGCCGCGATCAGCGCCGCTTCAAGGCAGTCGCCCAGCAACGCCTCTTCGTTATGTACCGGGATCAGAATGCCGATCATCGCAAGCCCTCAAGGGTGGCGACCGAGGTGCCATCGCGGCTCCATAGATCAAGAAGAAAGTCGTGTTCGTGATGGCTTGCGATCCGCGGCATGTCCAGGCGCTGCTGGAGCAGCGCGTGCACCTGCTCGGCAGTCTGCGGGCAACCTTCGATAGGCGGGCGCCAGTGGCAGGCCAGCACTTGGCCGTCGTCGGTAAGCGAGGCGCGGGCGCGATCGATCAACTCACTCAGGTCATCTGCGTCAAGGTAGTAGCACAGCTCGCTCAATACGATCAGCTCGAACTGGCCGGTGGGCCACTGTTCGGGCAAGCGACTCTGTCGCACTTGTGCATGCGGGAAACCCAACAGGCGGCTACTCGCCAGCGCCACGGCGGCGGCGGCGGTGTCGCAACACAACAGGCGGTCACAACGTGGCGCCAGCTCGAAGCTCAGCTCGCCATTTGCGCAACCGGGCTCGAACACCGAGGCGTAGCGCGGCCGCGTGAGTATCGCCAGGGTCAGTGCGCGTTTGCGTCGCTCGTACCAGCGTTGGCGAAACGCCCAGGGGTCGTCGTTCTCGGCGAACAACTGGTCGAAGTAAGGCGTGGCCACACTCATACGAACACCACTTCAAAAGGCTGCAACAAGCGCTCCACCACATAGGGCGCGAGCACCGGCGCGAGGCCGACCTGCGGGTCGCCTTCCAACTGGCTGGCGAAGGCATGGATGGCGTGGCGCTTGCGGGCGATGGCTTCGCAGCTCAGCGGGATCTTGCGCGCGCGATGCCAGGGCACCAGGCTGTTTTCGGGGGTTGCCCAGTGCCATGTCCATACGGGCACCTCATACAGGGTTGCGCCCACGCCCTCGGATGCCTTGGCGCTGGCACGGCCAACGGCCTCATGGTCGCAATGGCCGTCTTCGCGCCAAGTGGTGAACACGACGTCGTTGGGTTTGAGGTAGCGCTGGATAAACGCAGCGAGTTCGTCCTCGCGGGCCGCGACCTTGCTGTCGCTAAAGCCCGCGCGCAGCCATTTCAAGCTGTGGGCAGGCAGGCCCAGACGATGCAGGGCCTGTGCTGACTCCTGGGGGCGCACCACGCTCAAGCGCTCAACTGGCCAACGTTGCGAACCGGGATGACTGGCGCTGCCATCGGTGACTGAAATCAACTGGATCGGCCGGCCCAGCGCCGCCAAACCCTGCATCAGCCCGCCGCAACCCAGCACTTCGTCATCCGGATGCGGCGCAATGATCACCGCACGATGGCCTTCCGGCACCAACTGCTCGACGCTGATCTGTGGCAACTCGGCCATTTTCGGCGACGCCTGCCAGTGTTGCAGCGGCGTACCCTGGCCAACAATCGGATTGGCTTTCATAGCTGCCACCTGCCTGTGGGGGCGCCGGCGGCCAGTTCGCCAAGACCGGCCAAGTCGCGCTCGGCATGGCTTTGGCGCATATACACCGGCAGGTCCGCCATCAACTGGGCGAAGTGCGGGTCCTTGCAATAGGGGCCCGCACCGACCGCGCGACCAACGTGGCGAATCACTTGCTCAACCGTGTCTTCGATGCAGGCGCGCGTCTGTTGGGCCAACGCCCTGGCGTCAGCCTGCGGTTCGCGGTCGACGTGTTCGGCACTGGCGCGCAGCACGCAGGCGGCACTGTTCAATGCACTGTCGACGGCGCCTAGGTGGGCGAGGGCATGCGGTTCCGGGCGTTTATTGCATTGTTCACGCAGGACTTCCGCCAGGCGTTGCACCGCGCCGTACCAGCAGGCCGCAATGCCAATCCCGCCTTGCCAGAAACCAGGACGGGCGAGGTAATCACCGGGGCCGCCCACGGCAAGCCCCCAGGCCCCATCAAACACGACTTCCACGCTGCCGGTGGCCGCCATGCCCACGGCATTCCAGCCCTCGTCAGTCACAGTGATGCCGGGTTGGTCCATGTGCACCGCCACCAACTGCTGGCGATCCTCTTCGTCCCAGGCCGTCAACAACCCGTGGCTGACCACCGCGGCGCCGGAGCACCAGGCCTTACGCCCTTGCACGATCAGGCGATGGTCCTCTTTGCGCACATGCACCTTGGCCGTGGGTGGTTCGGCCGCCCACATACCCCACGTACTGCCCAAGGGCGGCAAGGGGCTGTCGAGCTCGGCGATAATTGCCAGGGCATCGGTATGGCCTTCAAACAGCTTGCACAGGCGCAGGTCGTGACCTGCCACCTGCGCCAAGCGGCTGAACCGTTCCAACGTCTGGCCGCTGCCGGGCAACGGCAGTTGGTCCAGGCCTTCTTCCTGAAGCGCCTTCAGGGCGGCGCCCAGGGCTTGCGTGTTCGCATAGCCCCGGTTGCCTTGAAGGAATCCATGCAACGCCATCTCACACCTCGTCTTCGTGCTGCAGCTCAAACAGTAGCAGCGAGCGGCCGGTCACCGCGTATTCATGTTCAAAGTCGAAACGTTCCTGGCCACGCACCGCAGGCTCGTTGGTGTCGAGCATGCAGGTCCAGAACTCACCCTCGGGCACTGGCGGCAGGCGGAAATTGACCATGTCGTGGTGGGCGTTCACCACCAGCAGCAAGGTCGCATCGGCGCCGGCACGGCGAATCCCGGTTTCCTGGGCGCGGCCATCCATCAACATGCCCAGGCAGCGACCGTGGCTGTCTTCCCACTGCTCGGTGCTCATCTCGGTGCCATCTGGCGATAGCCACGTCACGTCCTTCACGCCGATATCTTCGTTGTAATCGCCGACCAGGAAGCGCCCGCGACGCAGGATCGGGTAGGCCAAGCGTAGCTTGATCAGGCGTTTTACAAACTTGAGCAGCGCCTTTCCGTCGTCGTCCAAATCCCAGTTGACCCAGCCGATCTCGCTGTCCTGGCAGTAGGCATTATTGTTGCCGTGCTGAGTGCGGGCAAATTCGTCCCCGGCCACGAGCATCGGCGTGCCTTGTGACAACAGCAGCGTTGCGAAGAAGTTACGCATCTGGCGCAGGCGCAGTGCGTTGATCTCGGGATCTTCGGTCGGGCCTTCGACGCCATGGTTCCACGACAGGTTGTTGTTGCTGCCGTCCTGGTTGTTCTCGTCGTTGGCTTCGTTGTGTTTGTCGTTGTACGACACCAGGTCGTGCAAGGTGAAACCATCGTGCGCGGTGATGAAATTCACCGAGCTGTAAGGGCGACGGCCGCGATGATTGAACATCTCGCCCGACGCGGTCATGCGTGCGGCGAAATCCGCCAACTGGCCGTCATCACCTTTCCAGAACGCGCGCACGGTATCGCGGAAGCGGTCATTCCATTCCACCCAGCCCGGCGGGAAATTGCCCACTTGGTAGCCACCAGGGCCGCAGTCCCAAGGCTCGGCGATCATTTTCAGCTGGCGCAGCACCGGGTCCTGGCGGCAGGCCACGAGGAAGCTGTGGCGCTCGTCGAAACCGTCGCGATAGCGCCCGAGGATGGTCGCCAGGTCGAAGCGGAAACCGTCGACGTGCATCTCTGTCGCCCAGTAGCGCAGCGAGTCAGTGACCATCTGCAGCACGCACGGGTGGCTCAGGTCCAGGGTATTACCGGTGCCGGAATCATTGATGTAGAAACGTTTGTCATCCGGCATCAGGCGGTAGTACGAGGCGTTGTCGATGCCACGCATGGACAGGGTCGGGCCGCGTTCGTTGCCTTCGGCGGTGTGGTTGTAGACCACATCGAGGATCACCTCGAGCTTCTGTTCATGCAGGTGCGCGACCATCTCCTTGAACTCGGCGATCTTGCCGCTGGCCAGGTAGCGCGGGTCCGGGGCGAAAAACGCGATGCTGTTGTAGCCCCAGTAGTTGGTCATGCCCTTTTCCAGCAGATGCTGGTCGTTGACAAATGCGTGTACCGGCAGCAATTCGACAGAGGAAATGCCCAACTGGCGGATGTGCTTGAGTACATCATCTTCCATAAGACCGGCGCAGGTGCCGCGCACGGATTCGCCCACGGAAGGGTGGCGCATGCTGATGCCGCGCAAGTGGGTTTCATAAATGATCGTACGGTCCCACGGCACACGCACCGGCTGGTCGTTGCCCCAGGTGTGTGCCGGGTCGATGACCTTGCACTTGGGCACGAAGGGCGCGCTGTCGCGTTCGTCGAAGCTGAGGTCGTCGTCGGGGTGGCCGATGGTGTAGCCGAACAGCGCCTCCGACCATTTGAGTTCGCCCACCAGCTGTTTGGCATAGGGGTCGATCAGCAATTTGTTGTGGTTGAAGCGGTGGCCGTTGGCCGGGTCGTATGCACCGTAGACACGGTAGCCGTAAATCAGCCCGGGGTGGGCGTCGGGCAGGTAACCGTGGAAGATTTCGTCGGTGTATTCCGGCAGTTCAATACGCTCAAGCTCCACCTCACCGGTGTCATCGAACAGGCACAGCTCAACCTTGGTGGCATTTGCCGAGAACAGTGCAAAGTTGACGCCCAGACCGTCCCAGGTCGCGCCAAGTGGGAAGGGCAAACCTTCACGAATCCGCGACGGTTCGCTGTCCGGCGTCGGTGAGGTTTTATCGGGTTTGCTCATTGTGTTGCTCCTGCAAGGGTCTTTTTTCAGGCCGAACGCGGCCCTGCTGACGAGATTTCAGCTGACAATTTGGAATAAGAAATCACCTCTTGCCGACGGCGCCGGCAAGAGGTGTGAGGTCAAGGCTTGGGCTTCTTCGGCGCCGGCGGCTTTTTAGCGGCCGCTGGTGCTGGCTTGCTGGCCGCTGGTGCTGGCGGCTTGGCTTTTGGCGACGGTTTAGGCGCGCTTGTCTTGGGCTTGGCCCCCGCCTTTGGCTTGCTTGGCGTCAACGCTTCGGCTTCCGCCAGCTTGCGCGCCATTTCCCAGTGCCGCGCATCTTCACCGTGGGGTTTGCCTTCGGACTCCCAGATCTGATGCGCCAGCTCGCGTATGCGTTTGTCTTCAGTACTCATCACAATGCTCCTCGCAGAAAATTTTCAGCTTTCTTGATCATCAGGATTGATAAAGACATTGACCGGGAAATCCCCCAGGGCAGTGCTAACCAACAGCTCCTTGTCTGGTGTGACTGCGCCTGTATGAAAAAGTCCCTTCCAGTTTTGGGTTGTCGCGGCGAACGGTAATTTCACCCGCGTATCGCCCCAAACCTGCGCATTGATCTGGGGATGCACACCGTTTTCAAGCAAGCGATGGGGCCAGCGTGGCACCACCACCAGCAGGCGTTTGCCCAGGTGTTCACGACAGAACGCGACCACCCGTTCAGCGTGCTTGCCAACCACGTCCAGCGGTGTGTAGGTGCCGCTGCGGAACAGCTCGGGATGGGCCTTGCGCACGGCCAGCACCTGAGCAATCAGCGCCTGTTTGATACGCCCGTCGCGCCAGTTGAACAGCAGTTCGCCAATGTCCGGTGGTGTATCCAATGCGTGTTGCCGTGCATTGAAATCCACCGGGCGGCGGTTGTCCGGGTCCACCAGGCTGAAGTCCCAGAACTCATCGCCCTGGTACAGGTCCGGCACACCCGGCACAGTGATGCGAAGCAAGGATTGCGCCAGGCCATTCAACGCGCCGGCTGGGGCAATTGCCTGGGCGGCGTTACCGATAGCGGTGCGCAATGGGTGGCCTTCGTCGCTGAGCAACAGCCGCGACAGGAATGCCTCGACGCCTTGTTCATAGGCCTCGTTGGGCGCGCTCCAGCTGCTCTGCAACTTGGCTTCGCGCAGGGCTTTTTGTTGCCACTGCCACAGGCGCTGCTGGTAACCCTCGAAGTCGGCGGCCAGGTCCAGCGGCCAACTGCCCAGCAGTGCCTGGTAGAGGATCAATTCATCGCCGGCTGACGGCGTGTTTGCATCGGTACGCAACGGGGCGGCGAGGGTGCGCCAGTGCTCCACTTGCTCGACGTACCACGGCGCGCACTCGCTGATCACCGCCAGGCGCGCGCGCGTGTCTTCGCCGCGCTTGTGGTCGTGGGTGGCGGTGGCCAGCAGGTTGTCGGGGAAGCTCTGCAAGCGTTGCCCGTTGACCGCATGAAAATCGGCCAACGGCGCGCTGAACTGCTCAGTGCTGAAGCCCACGTCATTGCGCGATAGCAATACCGCCGAACGATAGAACGCCGTGTCTTCCACGGCCTTGGCGGCCGCGGGCGACGTCAGTTGCTGGAAGCGCACGCAGGCATGCTTGAGGATCTTGCGTTCACGGCCCACAGGCCGATTGCGCCATGGCTGGCCGCCCAGCCATTTCTCCAGATGCTCGAGTACTGGCCAGTCGCCTTCACCCAGGGTCGTGCGAGCGCCCTCCATGGCTTGCTGGAATACCTTGTCGTCGGCGGCGCTGCGCCCACGGGCACTGATGTAGGTGCGGTACACCGGGAAGTGCACGATCAGTTCCTGCAAGGCACGGCGGATCGCGCCCAGGGTCAGGTCGCGGGTCATCACATCGTCGCGGGCCACTTGCAGCAGCGCGCGCGCCACGCTTTCAAAGTCGCCGCCGAGTGAACCGTTGAGGATTTGCTGGCGCGCCAGTCGGGCTTCCTCAATGAAGGCCGAAGGCCGTTCGCTGTGGCGCGTCCACAAGTCGGCCAACGGCTCAAAGCCGTCCGGGTGATGTTGCAGCAGCGAGAGCTGGTTCATGAATTCGTAGCCGGTGGTGCCGTCCACTTGCCAGTCTTCACGCAGGGTTTCGCCATCTCCGAGGATTTTTTCCACAAAGATCGGCAGATGCCGCTCTGGCGACAGCGAATCGACGCGGCGGCGCAGCTTGCGGCAGTAACCGCGCGGGTCGGCCAGGCCGTCGATATGGTCGATGCGCAGGCCATCTACCAGGCCTTCGCTGATCAGTTCGAAGATTTTGCCGTGGGTGGCTTCGAACACCGCAGTGCGTTCTACGCGCAGGCCGCCGAGTTCGTTGACATCGAAGAAACGACGCCAGTTGATATCGTCCGCAGCGGTGCGCCAGCTGGCCAGGCGGTAGGCCTGTTGTTCGAGCAACTGATGCAGGCGGTTGAAGCCCTCGGGTTGGCGCCCGTCGAACTCGGCCAGCCGTTGTTCAATGGCCGGCAACACCTCGGTGGCACGTTCGGCCAAGGCCTGCTTCAGCCACTGCGCCTCATGGTAGGCGTCGTCTTGGTAGGCAAGGGCGGAAAAGCGCTCCGCCAAGGGCTTGAGCAGTTCACCGGTGCCCAGGATCGCTGCGTATTCCTTTGGGCAGATCGGGAAGCGGTGTTCGTAATGCTCGACGTAGAACGCGCCGTGGGGGGCGTCGAACTTCAAGGTCAGGGCGCCGGTCTGCAGGGCTTCGCCATAATCGCTGCCTAGGAATGGCATCAGCAATTGGCCCTTGAGCAACGGGTCGGGCGAATGCCACTGAATATCGAAGAACTCGCTGTAGGGGCTCAGGCGACCCCACTCCAGCAGGTCCAGCCACCAAGGGTTATCCGCGCCGCCCACCGCCATGTGGTTGGAGACGATATCGAGGATCAGCCCCATATTGTGCTCACGCAGCGCCGCGACCAAGCGGCGCAAGGCCGCTTCGCCGCCCAGTTCCGGGTTGACGCTGGTGGGGTCGACCACGTCGTAGCCATGCATGGACCCGGCGCGGGCGCTGAGCAGTGGCGAGGCATACAGATGACTGATGCCCAATTGGGCGAAATACGGCACCAGGGGCACCGCATCATCGAGGGTAAAACCTTTATGGAATTGCAGGCGCTGGGTGGCGCGCAGGGGCAGTGCTTTCATCGGTCACGCTCATAGGCTTGGTTGCGCGCGACGGCCAATAGTTCGAGGCGGCGGGCGGCTCCGGCATTGTCGAGCAGGCTGGAGGCTTCACCCGGCAGGCGGCGGCGCCAGTTGGGGTGGGTGTCGGTGGTGCCGGGCAGGTTGGGCTGTTCTTCGACGCCCAGCGCGTCCTCCAGCGGCAGCAAAACCAGCGGCGCGCGGGTGTGGCCGAGGTAGCGCACGCTGGCGTCGATCATATGGTCGGTTTCATTGCGAATTTCTTCGACGAAATTCTGCGGGTCCTGGCTCAAGGCCTGGCGCAGTGCCTGGCGTTCGCGCAGGCGGTGTTCGCTCCATTGCTCCACAGTCGGCGCATCGATCAGGCCGAGCTGGATGTTCCAGTCGATATCACGGCTGTGCCACCAACCGTTGAGCGTAGGCAAGTCGTGGGTGCTGGTGGTGGCCAGCGCGTTGTCGGGCCAGTCGAGGATCGGCCTGAACTGGCCTTCGTGGTTTTGCTCGAACAGCAACACACGCATGCCCAGAATAGAGCGGGCGATGAGTTTTTCGCGCAGGCCATCCGGCACCGTGCCGAGGTCTTCACCGAGCACAATCGCCTGGTGGCGGTGGGATTCCAACGCCAGCAGGCGCAACAGGTCGTCCACCGGGTAATACAGGTAGGCGCCGTCCCTGGGCGAGGCGTCCATGGGGATCACCCACAGGCGTTGCAGGCCCATCACATGGTCGATACGCAAGCCGCCAGCGTGGGCGAAGTTGGCACGCAGCATTTCGATGAAGGCGCGAAAACCATGGCGCTTGAGGCCTTCAGGCGAGAACGCGGATATGCCCCAGCCCTGGCCGGCACGGTTGAGGATGTCGGGCGGCGCGCCGACGGTCAGGTTGGCGAGCAACTCATCCTGGCGGCTCCAGGCCTGGCTGCCGCCGCCGTCGGCGCCCACGGCCAGGTCGGCGATCAAACCGACGCCCATGCCGCTGCCTCGGGCGGCCTGCTGTGCGCGCTCAAGGCAACGGGCGATCAGCCATTGGCTGAAGGCGAAGTAGCCGATTTCATCGCGGTTTTCTTCGGCGAACTGCGCCAGGGCTGGGCTCTGGGGCGTGCGCCAATCCTGCGGCCAGTGGCGCCAGTCAAGGTCTTCACCCTTCGCGGCACGTGCGGCTTGCACGGCTTCGAAGCGGCAGTGGTTTTCCAGCGCCTCGCCACCGGCCTGGCGGAAACTCAGGAAATCGGCGTGTTGTGGGTGGTGGCCGTGACGGAAGTCTTCATACAGTGCACGCAATAGTCGCTGCTTGGCCTTGGCGGCCGTGGGCCAGTCGATCAGGGTGTGCTGCTCCAGATCGTGCAATTCATCTGTCAGGCCGATGGCCTCGATGGCGTTGCGCACTTCGCGCTCACCCAGGATGCAGCCAGGCGAAGCGTACAAGCCGTTGAGGAACAAGCGACTCGATGGCGAGTAGGGGCTGTAGCGCCCGGTGTCGGCGCTGAACATCGCGTGCATCGGGCTGATCGCCAGGGCGTCGGCGCCGCGTTCGGCAGCCGAGCGGGCCAGGTGCTCCAGGGCCAGGGTGTCGCCAAAGCCGCCATCACCCAGGCGGCGCAAGGAATACAGTTGCGCGCTGACGCCCCAGGCGCGGGCGGGTTGTGTGTCAACGGCTTCGGCCACGCTGTAGCAATGGGTGGGGGCGACGGCCAGGGTGAACGTCTGGCCGGCGATCTGCACGTGGTGGTAGCCGAGGGCAATGATGCCCGGCAGCACTGCGTTGCCATCAAGCCGCAGTTCCAGGGTTTCGCCGTCCTCAAGGCTGACCCGGCACGCGGTGTCCGGTTCAAAGTAGCGCGCCAGGTCCAGCCCTTCGCCGCTGTCGATGGTCATCAAGGGTGGCAGGTGTTTGTCTTGTTGCACCTGCTCCAGTTCGTACAGGCTGGCGTCGATCTCGGCATCGCTGTCGGCCGGGTGGCCCAGGCCTTTGAGAACGGCGCGCAGGGCGTCGGCTTTCACTCGTTGCGGGCGACCGTTTGCGTCGATCCAATCGACGGCCAGGCCCGCTCGGCTGGCGAGGATTTCCAGGTTCGCTTCGCTCAAGGGTGCTCTCCAACAGGGGATAAGGTGACGCGTGCGCTGTACGGCGGCAAGTGTGTGCCGGCGTTGGCAGGCGTTTCGAACAGGACGGGGGCCATCGCCGGATGATCCAGGGCCGTGGCGCTCAGGTTGAGGTCGATCTGCAGCCGGCTGCCGTTACCCAGGCGCCAACGGGCAGTGACGGCGCCCTCGGCCAACACCTCGGCGCCCAGTGCCACGCTGCCCGGCAAGTGCGGCACGATGTGATGGTGGCGCAGGCTCAGCAGTTGGCGGTAGAGCTGGGCGTGTGAGTTATCGGTAAACGACGGTGCCGATTGTAGAAAGGTGGACGCGTCGTTGGGATCGGGAATGCGTTCACGTCGTTCCGGGTCCTTGAACGCGGCGAAGTCAGCAAACTCACTGCGCCGTCCTTCACGTACCGCTTCGGCCAACTCGCCGTGATGGTCGGTGAAGAACAGGAATGGCTCGCTGGCATTCACCTCGTCACCCATGAACATCAGCGGAATCATCGGCGACAGCAACAGCAGGGCGGTCGCGGCCTCCAACGCCTGGGGCGAGCAGAGTTGGTGCAAGCGTTCGCCCAGAGCGCGGTTGCCGATCTGGTCGTGGTTCTGCAAAAACGCTACAAACGCGGTCGGTGGCAGATGCCCACTGGGTTCACCGCGCTCATGGCCATGCCGAGTGGTGTGGCCCTGGTAGATAAAACCTTCGCTCAGGCAACGGGCCAATTTAGCCGTAGGGTCATGGGCAAAGTCGCTGTAATAGGCATCCGTCTCGCCCGTCAGCAAGACGTGCATGACGTTGTGGAAGTCATCGTTCCATTGCGCGTCGAAATCGCGCTCGTACTCAAGAAGGCCGGCCTGATTCAGTTCGTTTTCCAGGGTCAGCCAGACGTGCCGACCCGTGTCCACTTGTTCGCGAACCCGGTGGGCCAACTCTTGGAGAAACTCCGGATTGTCGATGGCATGCACCGCGTCCAGGCGCAGCCCGTCGAAGCGGTATTCGAGCAGCCACATCAAGGCGTTATCCAGGAAGAAGTCGCGCACTTCACGGCGATCGAAGTCGATACCCGCGCCCCATGGGGTGTGCACGTCTTCCTGGAAGAAACCCTTGGCGTATTGCCCCAGGTAGTTGCCGTCGGGCCCGAAGTGGTTGTAGACCACGTCAAGGATCACCGCCAGGCCATGCTCGTGGGCGCTGTCGATCAGGTGCTTGAGCTGTTCGGGGGTGCCGTAGGAAGCTTGAGGCGCGTAGGGCAGGACCCCGTCGTAGCCCCAGTTGCGTTCGCCGGGAAATTGCGCCAAAGGCATTAATTCAATCGCGGTGATACCCAGCTCAGCCAGGCGTGGCAGGTGTTTCTCGACGTCTGCGTAACCGCCCAGTGCACCGACATGCAGTTCGTAGATCACTGCTTCGTGCCAGGGGCGGCCTTGCCAATTGCTGTGTCGCCACTGATAGGCGAGCGGGTCGACTACCAGGCTCCAACCATGTACGTCCGAGGCTTGAGCCCTGGACGCCGGGTCGGGTACATCCATTTCTCCGTCAATGTTGTAGCGGTAGCGCGTGCCCGCAGGGCACTTGATTTCTGTTTCGAACCAGCCATCTGCCTGAGGCAGCATGGCGACGGACTTGCCATCTTCCAATTCAACGCTGACATAAAACGCGTCTGGCGCCCACAAGGCAAAACGCGTGTGTTGCGCGTCCAGCATGATTGCGCCGTGGGGCCAGGTTTCCAGAGTCCGTAACGGCATCTATAGAGACCTTCCTTCGATTATTTAGCGGATTTCCCCAGTGCCTTCGCCACCAGTTGTTCGTAGAGCTCGGCGTAGGGTTCCACCGCCTGGCTCCAGTTGAACGGCTGCGTCATCGCCCGGCTGCGCATGGCGTTGAGCAGGCCTGGGAAGGCAAACACCTTGAACGCGCGGTTCAAGGCTTCTTTGTAGCTGTCGACGGTGGATTCATTGAACAGGAATCCGGTCACGCCATTTTCGATGGTGTCGGCCAAGCCACCGGTGTTACGGGCGACGGGCAGCGAACCGAAGCGCTGGGCATACATTTGGCTGAGACCGCAGGGCTCGTAGCGCGACGGCATCAACAGGAAATCGCTGCCGGCGAACATGCGTCGGGCATCGGTCTCGTTAAAACCGATGCGCACGCCGATTTGGCCTGGGAAGCGCAGCGCCAGTTCACGCATGGCGTTCTCTTCTTCCGGCTCGCCGCGACCGATGATAGCGATCTGCCCACCTTGCTCGACGATAAAGCTGGCAACGGCTTCGGTGAGGTCGAGGCCTTTCTGGAACACCAGGCGCGACACCACGGCGAACAGCGGGCCGGTCGACTCATTCAAACCGAACAGGTTGCGCACTTGAGCGGCGTTGACCGCCTTGCCTTCCCAGTCGCCGATGTTGAAGTTGTGCGTCAGGTGCGGGTCAGTGGAGGTTTCCCAGCTGTCTTCGATCCCGTTGGGAATGCCGCTGAGCAGACCTTGCTGGGTCTTGCTGGCCAAAAAGCCATCAAGGCCGCAGCCGAATTCCGGGGTGGTGATTTCCCGGGCGTAGGTGGCGCTCACGGTGGTGATATGGCTGGAATACGCCATGCCGGCCTTGAGGAACGACATCTTGCCGTAGAACTCCATGCCTTCCTGTTGCAAGGCGTGAGGGGGAATCCCCAGCTCAGGCGTGGAGGCCAGGCTGATCACGCCCTGGTAGGCCAGGTTATGGATGGTGAACAGCGTCGGGGTGCGTGACCCACGCCAGTGCATATAGGCCGGCGCCAGGCCAGCGGGCCAGTCGTGGGCGTGCACCAGGTCCGGGCACCAGTGGATCTGCGCCAGGTTGGCGGCCATGTCAGCGGCGGCCAGGCCCAGGCGGGCGAAGCGAATATGGTTGTCCGGCCAGTCGCGGCCGTTGTTGGCGCCGTAGGGTGTGCCTTCCCGTTCGTAAAGCTCGGGGCAGATCAATACATAGATGACCAGGCCGTCCTTGAGGTCCATGCGCCCGATCTTGCACGGCGGCAACGCGGCGTGGCCACCCAGCTCACCAATGATATGGATCGGATTATCGCTTTCCATCACCTGCGGGTAACCGGGGATCAGCACCCGCACATCGTGCAGATGGGCCATGGCTCGCGGCAGCGCCGCAGACACATCGCCCAGGCCGCCGGTCTTGACCAAGTCGGCAAATTCGGAAGTGACGAACAGCACCTTTTTACGATTTGGATTGTGGCTCGGGACGGGCCGCACCGTGTTGAGGTCGACCAAAGAGGTCGACCCGCCAACTGGCTGACTAACACGCTCTCCCTGAATACTTGCAGCGGCACTGATCATAGTTATCTCCACGTGTTGGTCGGCTAATGGCCCGCTGCCATTAGCTCCGATGACCGCATCCTGCGGCCAGGCGCACAAGCGCATGACAAAACTGGCAAGGCGTATGCCAGTTGCACGGTTAGCTTAAAAAGATTGGATAGACGGCATCTGGTATGAACCGCTTGTGCGCGCCTTACCCTAAACCTGACCTATGGCAGAGTTGGAAAGTTTCGATTATTTTCGCGGGGTTTTTGTTTTGAAACGGACCCATCGGTCATCAGTCTAGGACAGATCCCAGAGTCTGTAGGGTTTATACGAGGATTTTGTAGGACAAAATACTTGTAACCATATGCTTTGCGCGAAGGGAGGGGTTTGTAGCGAGCGGGCTTGCCCCGCATGTAGTGAGCAGGCTTGCCCTGCGCTGGAGTGCGAAGCGCTCCCAATTTTGGCGGGCCCGGCTCAACAGTGTGACCGAGGTGGCTATTTGGGGCCGCTTCGCGCCCCAGCGCGGGGCAAGCCCGCTCACTACGAGAGGGTTGCCCTTGAATGGTGCGTTATCCCAGCACGCGAATGGGCAGACCGTTTGTCCAAGCGTGGATGTTTTCGATCATCTGAGAATAGAACTGCCGGTAATTCTGCTGGCTTACATACCCCACGTGTGGCGTGGCCAGCACCTTTGGCAAACGGCGGAACGGGTGGTCCACTGGCAACGGTTCCTCGGCGTATACATCCAGCGCCGCCCCCGCCAGGCGTCCGCTTTCCAGTGCATGCACCAGCGCCTGCTCATCCACAATCGGTCCGCGTGCGGTATTGACCAAGTGGGCCGTGGGCTTCATCCAGCCCAGTGCCTCGGCATCCACCAGCCCACGACTGCGGTCGCTGAGCACCAGGTGCACGGTGAGGATGTCGGCTTGTTCAAACAGCTCTCTCTTGCTGACCCACGTAACGCCGGACTGGGCAGCACGCTCAGGCGTAAGGTTTTCGCTCCAGGCAATCACGCGCATGCCAAACACCTGGGCGAACTGCGCGACTTTCTGGCCAATGCTGCCAAGCCCGAGAATGCCCAGGGTCTTGCCATACAGGTCGCCGCCGAGGCCAACCTGCCAGTCGCCAGCGCGCAACGAATTGGCTTCGGCTACCAAGTTTCGGGTGGAGGCCATGATCAACGCCCAGGTCAGTTCCGGCGCCGCGTGTTTATAGCTGTCGGTGCCGCATACGGTGATGCCCTGGGCCTTGGCAGCAGGAATGTCGATCGCCGCGTTGCGCATGCCGCCGGTGACCAGCAATTTGAGCGCTGGCAGGCCTTGCAGCAGGGCTTTGTCGAAGGTGGAGCGTTCGCGCATCACGCAAATCACCTCGAAGCCCTTTAAACGCTCGATCATGGTGGCGGTATCTGCCGGGTAATCGTGCAGAAAGTGCACATCGCCCACGGCCTCCAGGACCGACCAATCCACCACGCCACTGGCCACATGCTGCCAATCATCAATGACTGCGATCTGTACCGACATTCACGAGCACCTCGAAAAAGGTTGGATTAAAGCGCGTTCAGCCCCTGCAACAGCGCTTTGTGAAACTGGGCCGGTTCCTCCATCTGCGGTGCATGCCCCAAGCCTGGGAATTCCACCAGGGTTGCATGGGGAATCAACTTGGCCACTTGCTTGCCCAGCACGGCATAGTTGCCGAGCTTCGCCTTGACCGCTGGCGGTGCGACGTCTTTGCCAAGGGCGGTGTTGTCGGACGTGCCGATCAGCAGCAGCGTGGGCATTTGCAGGTTCTTGAACTCGTAGTACACCGGCTGGGTGAAGATCATGTCGTAAATCAGCGCCGAGTTCCACGCGACCAGCGTATGCCCCGGGCCGTTGCTCAGGCCTGCGTACATGTCCACCCAGCGCTCGTACTCCGGCTTCCAGCGCCCGACGTAATAGGTGGCCAGTTGATATTTGCGAATGCCTTCGGCGCTGACTTTCAGCTCGCGCTCATACCATTGGTCGACGGTGAGGGCGGGCACGCCCAAGGCCTTCCAGTCTTCCAGGCCAATCGGATTGACTAGCCCGAGCTGTTCGGTTTGCGCGGGGTACATCAGTGCATAACGCGTGGCAAGCATGCCGCCGGTGGAGTGGCCAATGAGCGTGGCTTTTTGAATGCCGAGCTTCTCCAGCAACTGGTGGGTGTTGGTTGCCAGTTGCTGGAAGCTGTATTGATAGTGATCGGGCTTGCTGGAGCTACAGAAGCCGATCTGGTCCGGCGCGATCACCCGGTAACCGGCGTCGCTCAGGGCTTTGATCGAGCCTTCCCATGTGGCGCCGCAGAAGTTCTTGCCGTGCATCAGCACCACGCTGCGGCCGTTGGCCTGCCCTTTGGCGGGCACGTCCATATAGCCCATTTGCAAGGCCTTGCCCTGGGATTCAAATTCGAAATGCTGAAGCGGGTAGGGGTATTCGAAGCCTTGCAGCTCGGGGCCGTAGGTCGCGGCGAACGCTGGGGCGGTAGTGGCCGCGAGCAGGCCGGCGATGCAAAAAGCGCGGGTCAGGGGCATTGGCAGGGCTCCGAAAAAGGGTGCTCGGATGCTGTTGCGAGGGGATTAAGTGGGGATTAACACCCACTGCAAGGTAATTGCCGCGAGCACGCCATAACGTACGCTTTTGGCCAGGGTCACCAGCAGCAGGAATCGCCACAGAGGCTCACGCATTACCCCGGCGACCAACGTCAGCGGGTCGCCAATGATCGGCACCCAGCTGAGCAACAGGGTCCAATGCCCCCATCGCGCGTAATGTTTGCGGGCTTTGTCCAACTGCCTGTCGCTGACCGGAAACCAGCGCCGTTCCTTAAAGTGCTCAACCCAGCGGCCGAGCCACCAGTTCACCACTGAACCCAGCACGTTGCCCAACGTGGCAACCCCCAGCAACAGCCATAGGCTGTAATGCCCGCTGAGCAGCAGGCCAACCAGAACGGCTTCCGATTGCAGTGGCAGTAAGGTCGCGGCGCCAAACGCCGCGAAGAATAATCCCAGGTAGCCCGCGATCATTGCGCCGGGTATTCAGCCACCACGACATCTTTACCCTCACGGGTCAGGCCGATGACTTGATAAGCCTCGCTGCGGCCTTCCACTTCCATACCCGGCGAGCCCATGGGCATGCCCGGTGCAGCAATGCCCAGCAGGTCATCACGTTTGCGCAAGGCCAGCACCTGTTCAGCGGGCACGTGGCCTTCGACGAATTTGCCGTCGATCACCGCGGTATGGCACGAGCCCAGGCGCGGTGCCACGCCCATGCGTTGTTTGACGGCGCTCATATCGGCTTCCACGTGGTCGTTGACCTTGAATCCGTTGCTTTCCAGATGGCTGATCCACTTTTTGCAGCAGCCGCAGTTGGCGTCACGGTGCACGTCGATGGGGATCAGGTCGGCGGCCTGGACGAGGGTGGTGGTGAACAGGGCAGAGAGCAGGGCCAGGCGTAATGTGCTTTTCATAGGGGAGGCTCGCGTGCAGGCGTTAGCAATTGGGATGGCGGCGATCATGACGACGTCATCGCAGGCAAGCCAGCGCCCAAAGGTCAGCAGGCAGGGTGGGAATGTTTCAAAATTATACGAAGGGTGGATTTTCCATCCGACGCTTGAGCTGGCCGAGGGCTACCGCCGAGAGTTCGATCATGCGTTCATGCAACGTGGTCAGTTGCAATTCGGTTTCATACGTCAATACACGCTTGAACAGCGTCCCGCCTTGGTGGGGCAGCAGGAAATAGTGGATGGAGCCATCGACGGCCACGGAGGTGAACACCGTCTTGAATTCGCCGGGGCGCCGGGCGATCTGTACGCGGTAACTCATCGGCACACGCACACCCAGCAAGTCGATGAATTCAGTGAAACGTGCGCCGGCAGGAAGGGAACCGGTAGTGCCGGTGTCGGCGCTGAGGGATGTGGGGTGCCATTCGTGCCAGCGATCCGGTTGGGTCACATAGTCGTAAACGGCTTCGATGGGAGCCTGGATAAAGCGTTCCTGACTGATCCGCTCCAAGCGGACCGACTGCTCGGCTGAGCGCATGGCACACCTCCTGTGTGGCGTCTTCGAGCTGTCAGAATAGTCCCACTCCCGCGCTTTGGCACGGGAGTGTTTCAACCATTTATCACCGCACTTTGAAGCGACCCATCAAGGCAATCACTCGGCCATTCGCATCCAGCAGGCTCTGGGTATTGGTTTCAGTGGCGTGGCCGCTCTGTACCAGCTCTTCGACCATTTGTCGGATCTGCACCATGCTGCGGTTGATCTCCTCGGTCACTGCGCTTTGCTGCTCGGCGGCCGTGGCGATCTGGGTGCTGAGGTTGTTGATATGGCTCACGGAACCTGCCATTTCGTCCAGGCCGGTGTTCACCCGCGCCGTGGCATCCGCCGCCGACTGACAGCTGGCCTGGGTGTTTTCCATGGCCGCTACCGAGGAACTGACGCCCGCGGTCAGGCGGGTGAGCATTTCGTTGATCTGCGAGGTGCTGGCCTGGGTGCGGGCGGCGAGGGCGCGGACTTCATCGGCGACCACCGCAAAACCACGGCCCTGCTCCCCGGCACGCGCGGCTTCAATCGCGGCGTTGAGGGCGAGCAGGTTGGTCTGGCCGGCAATTGCACCGATCACGCCGAGGGTTTCGGTGATGCGTGCGGCGTCCTGGCGCATGTTTTCCACGCTGTGGGTGGCGCTGGAGACTTCGCCGATCAAGGCGCTGACGCTGTTGGATGCCTCTCCCACCACCACGCGGGAACGGTCGGCGTGCTCATTGGCGCGCTGGGTGAACGCAGCGGTTTCAGCGGCGTTTTGCGCGACGGTGTCGGCGGTGGAGCTCATTTCGGTGATGGCGGTTACCGTCTGGTCGGTTTCCGAGGCGTGCCGCACCAGAATCTGATTGGTGTGCGCCGAGGTCCGCTGCAGTTGCTCAAGGCTCGACGACATGGCACCGGTGGCTTGGGTGACCTCGCCGATCATGTTCTGCAGGTAGACGATAAAGCGGTTCACCGAGTGACCAATGGCACCCAGTTCGTCTTCGGCGCGGATGGTGATGCGTCGTGTCAAGTCGGCATCGCCGGCGGACAGCGCGTCGATATTGGTTTTCAGCGACTTCATGCGCTGCACCAGTTGGCGGATCGCATACACCGCGAGCAGCACCAGCAGCAATACCATGGGGATTTGCAGCAGGGCCAGGGTGCCGAGCACGTCGTCGCGCTGGGCGGTAATCAGCGAAGTAGGCAGGGCGGTGGCAAGGAACCACGGCGTGCCGGCGATCGGGCGCATATAAAAGGTGCTGGCCACGCCCTGGTTGTCGAACTCGCTGCGTTGCAACGCCTGGTCGCGATGGGCCAGGGCCTTGCTGACCTGGGCGGCAAACGCCGAGGAGCCGCTGAGTTCGCTGATGTTTTTCAACACCACCGGGCTGCTGATGCGCGTGCTGTTGCTGATGATCTTGCCGTCGCCTTCGACGATCAGCATTTGCCCGCCGATGTCTTTTTCTTTGCTGGCCACCAAGTCATTGAAGAAACCCAGGGTCACGTCGATGGTGGCGACGCCATAAGGCACGCCGTCGCGCTGGATCGCCATGGCGCAGTTGGTGCGCGGCTCCTGGCTGGCGTCGTCCTTGTAGGCGGCGGCCCAGGCGCATTGGCCGCGCGGCGAGGCCAGGCCACCTTTGTGCCAGCTCTGGTCGTAGTAGTTGGGCGCTGGGTCGCTGTTCCAGAACGTATTCACGGCCAGCTTGCCCGAGGCATCACGGTGCCAGAACGTGCTGTGCTTGTTGCGTCCAGGCGTGCGTTGATTGGGCAGCGGCCAGATCCCGCCGCCGAAGACTTTCAGCTCGCCATATTGGTCGACCAGGCCTGGGAGGACTTTGTCGATGGCATCGCTGTCGAGCAAAGGGATGGTCTGGGTGATGCTGCGTTGCTGGGACTGAACCTTGTTCAGCTCGCCCTGGATTTGCTCGGCGACCTCAGCGATGCGGTTGAGCACCACCTGTTCTTCGGTATGACGCAGCGTAGGCGCGACCAACTGGCCGATTCCCACCACGGTCAATACAAATAACACCAGGACGAACAGCACCAGGAACAGGGTATAGCGGGCTTGGATGGAGCGCAGTGGGGGCATGGGGTCGTCCTTACGAAGCGTTTATTGTCGACGCGGCTTTGTTAGAGCTTCGTAGGGCTATCGGCTTGGATAGGAGGAGCTTTAGGTACCATCGTGCAAGAAAAAAGAGCGCCTTTTGAGGGCGCTCCTTTGATCAGATATCCAGCATGGCCATTACCGCCTCGGGGTAGCGCGAGCCGGCGGGTGCCTCGGCGGGGAAGATCGCTTCCAGGGCCGCCAATTCTGCCTGGCTGAGGTTGATTGAAACGGCCGCCGCATTTTCTTCCAGGTACTTGCGCTGCTTGGTGCCGGGAATCGGAATGATGTAATCGCCCTGCGCCAACACCCAGGCCAGCGCAAGTTGCCCGGCGCTGACACCTTTATCGGCTGCCAGCGCCTGCACTTGCTGCACCAGTTGCAGGTTTTTGCCGAAGTTTTCGCCTTGGAAACGCGGGTTGAAGCGACGGTAATCATCGGTGCCGAAGTCATCCGGGCTTTTCAGTGCGCCCGTCAGGAAGCCACGGCCGAGCGGGCTGTAGGGGACAAATGCAATACCCAGGCGCTGGCAGGTGGCGAGGCAACCGTTATGTTCCTGGTCGCGGCTCCACAACGAGTACTCGCTTTGCAGGGCACTGATCGGATGCACGTTATGAGCGCGTTCCAGGGTGGCGGCGGAGGCTTCGCTCAGGCCCAAGTAACGCACCTTGCCTTGTTGCACGAGCTCGGCCATCGCGCCGATGGTTTCTTCGATGGCGACATCCGGGTCGATACGGTGCTGGTAGTACAGGTCCAGGGTTTCTACACCCAGGCGCCGCAGGGTGCCGTTGATGGCTTTGCGGATGTACTCGGGGCGGCCATTGACGCCGCGCGACGTGGGGTTGGCCGGGTCGCGCAGGATGCCGAACTTGCTGGCCAGGAACACCTGCTCGCGTTTGCCGGCGATGGCTTGGCCGATCAGTTGTTCATTGGTGTGCGGGCCATAGATGTCAGCAGTGTCCAGGAAATTGATGCCCAGCTCCAACGCGCGGTGCAGGGTGGCGGTGGCTTCCCGGGTGTCGTTGCCAGGCGTGTAGAAATCGCTCATGCCCATACAGCCGAGGCCGATGGCGGAGACGAGTGGGCCGTTTGTACCGAGTGGACGGGTGTGCATGGGGTCAGCTCCTTAATGGGGAAGGGCTCCATTGTCACGCTCGACAAAATCGGGATAAACCGGCTAAAACTGCTATCACTGTTCGTATTATCTAAATAATCCACTGGGGAGCCGTCACTTGGACCGTTTCAACGCAATGCGTGTGTTCACACGGATCGTCGAGCTGCGCGGCTTTGCCAAGGCGGCCGACAGCCTGCAATTGCCACGCGCTTCGGTGACCATCCTGATCAAGCAATTGGAAGCACACCTGGGCGTGCAACTGTTGCAACGCACCACGCGGCAAGTCAGCCCTACGTTGGATGGCGCCGCGTACTACCAGCGCTGCGTACAACTGCTGACAGACCTGGAAGAAACCGAAGCGGTGTTTTCCACCCAGCGCCAGAACCCGCGCGGCACCCTGAGCGTGGATATGCCGTCGGGCATTGGCCGCTTGATCGTGATCCCCGCATTGCCGTCATTCACTGCGCGCTACCCGCAGATTGAACTGGAGATAGGCCTTAACGACCGCCCCGTGAACCTGATCCGCGAGGGCGTCGATTGCGTGCTGCGCGGCGGCCTGGCCCTGGACGAATCGCTGGTGGCGCGGCCTTTGGCGATGATGGATCAACTCACCCTGGCAAGTCCGGAGTACCTGGCGCGCAGGGGGGTTCCCACCTCATTCGAAGACCTGGTCGATCACCAGATGGTCGAGTACGTCTCCAGTGCCAGCGGCAAACGGTTCGGCCTGGAATTTGAGGTGGGCGGCGAATTGCAGACGGTCAACCTGCCAAAAGGCTTGGCGGTGAACAGTTCTGACGGCTACTTCGCTGCCTGCGAAGCCGGGTTCGGCTTGATCCAGGCGCCGCATTATCATGCGATGCGCCAGTTGGCCGAGGGCACGTTGCTGGAAGTATTGCCGCAGTTGGCTGTGCCGAAGATGGCCCTGACCGCGTTGTACCCACCACACCGCCAACTGTCCCAGCGCGTGCGGGTGTTTGTCGATTGGCTGGTTGAGCGCTGCGCGCAATCGGGCACCGGTTTGCAGCGCTAGGCATCGCCTGTAACATGTGCGCCTGTCGGACCCGCTCGCCATTATGTGCCTGGCAGATTCGGCTATTCACCGTAGCTACACTCTTCAGGTTCAGGAACCCGTCATGACACAAAAGCAACGTTTGAAATATTCGATTCTGATTGCCCTGGCCGTACTGGCGACGATGTTTGGCCTGTCCTACTTGCAGAACACTGGGGTTATCAGTGAGAAAACATTCCAGACCATCGCCATTGCCGTCGCAGTGGTCGTGGTGGTGATCAACGGTGTCATGCGCCGCAAGGTCAAGCTCTAAGCGCTAGGTCGTGCCTCAGGTGCGACCTTCGATCACCTTGGCAGCCTCTTCGTGGAGGCTGTAGCTTTTATCTGCATTGAGGGTGATCACGCCCTCGCTGCACAGGCGCTTGAGCACCTCGCGCACGCTGAGAAATGACAGCGGAATGCCCAGTTCCAGCAAATGGCTGTGCACACCGCGCACGCCGAGGCTGCGTCGGTTGTCGGCGGCGGTGAGCAGGGCGTCAATGACCTTCAGCCGGATCAGGCTGGTGCGCAACCCAAAACACTTGAGCAGGTGGCGAATACGCTGGTTGCCTTGCTGTTCCGGCGTTTTGCCGAACACTTGTGTACCGCTGCCAAAAGTGGTCTCGGCAGCCGGTGAATGTCCATCCGTGGGCACTTGCGAGTTGTACATGCAAAAACTCCTTATCAGAGCCTGATCAGGAAAAAAATGAGCGCTCTTGATTAATAAGACGAACGAGCGAGCGAAATCATGAAGTGCCGGATGTAGAAAATTCGTCGGTATCGGTTTTGTCACATTCGCACCGCCGTCAATAAACCTCGCCCCTTGCTAAATTATTCCCAGTGGTTTGCGTTCTTACGGTGGGGTTATTACCCCGCGTGAGGCGATTAAATCTGACTGTGGAGTCTGCGTGATTATTTCCAATGGGTTGTCCAGGGTATGTGTGGCCGGGGTGTTGCTGGGGTTGAGCCTGGCTGCGCTGGCGCGGGAGCAGGTGACGCAAGCGTCGGCGGATATCCGTCGTACCAGCTATGGCGTGCCGCACATACGCGCCAATGACGAGCGTGGCCTGGGCTTCGGCATTGGCTACGCCTACGCCCAGGACAATCTGTGCCTGCTGGCCAATGAAGTGGTCACGGTGAATGGCCAGCGCGCCAGTTTCTTTGGCCCCGAGCAGACGACCCTGGAAGAGCGCAACAACCTGGCCAGCGATGTGTTCTTTACCTGGCTGAATACGCCGGACGCCGTCGCCGCGTTCTGGAAAGCGCAGAGCCCACAGATCCAGCAGCGTATTGAAGGTTATGTGGCCGGCTACAACCGCTACCTGAAAGAGCAGGGCGCGCCGGCACAGTGCCAAGCGGCGTGGGTACGGCCACTGGTGGCTGAAGACTTGGTCAAACTGACCCGTAGGCTGCTGGTGGAAGGTGGCGTAGGCCAATTCGCCGAAGCCTTGGTCGGCGCGACACCTCCACAAGCCACGGCCAGTGCGCAGACCAGCGCCAAGGCGTTTGAACTGGCCGCCGCCAACCAGCAACGCTTTGCCTTTGATCGCGGCAGTAACGCGGTGGCGGTGGGGCGTGATCGCTCATTCAATAGGCGCGGCATGCTGCTGGCCAACCCGCACTTCCCGTGGGTGGGCGGCATGCGTTTTTATGAGATGCACCTGACCATCCCCGGCCAGCTGGATGTGATGGGCGCCGCGCTGCCGGGCTTGCCGGTGATCAATATCGGCTTCAATCAGCATGTGGCGTGGACCCATACGGTGGATACGTCCAAGCACTTCACCCTGTACCGCCTGACCCTGGACCCCAAGGATTCCACGCGCTACATGCTCGATGGCAAATCTGTTGCCCTGGATAAAACCACGGTGAACGTGCAGGTCAAACAAGCTGATGGCAGCCTCAAGAACCAGTCGCACACGGTCTATAGCTCGCAGTTCGGCCCAGTGGTGCAGTGGCCGGGCAAGCTCGATTGGGATAGGCAGTACGCGTTCAGTCTGCGCGACGCCAACCTGGGCAACGACCGCGTGCTGCAACAGTGGTATGCGATGAACCGCGCCAGCAGCCTTAATGAACTGAAAACCTCAGTGCGCACCCTGCAAGGTATCCCGTGGGTCAACACGGTGGCCGCCGATGACCAGGGCCAGAGCCTGTACATGAACCAGTCAGTGGTGCCCAACGTCAGCGCGGCCAAACTGGCGCAATGCAGTGACCCTCACGCCGCCCTGCAACTGATCATGCTCGACGGCGCCCGCAGCGCCTGCGCCTGGGACATCGACCCACGCGCGGCCCAGGCCGGCATCTTCCCGGCTGAACAGCTGCCGCAACTCGAGCGCAGCGACTACGTGCAGCATTCCAACGACTCGGCGTGGCTGGTCAACCCCAAGGCGCCACTCACCGGGTTCTCCCCGGTGATCAGCCAGGACCACATCGGCCTCGGCCCGCGCGCGCGCTTCGCGCTACAACGCCTGCAGTCCCTGAATAAACCGATCACTGTCACCGACCTGCAAAACATGGTGATGGACAACGAGGTGTACCTGGCGGGCCAAGTCATGCCCGACCTGCTCGCGTTCTGCGCCAAATACCTCGGCGCCGACGCCGCCGCGCTGCAACCGCTGTGCACCAGCCTGAAAAACTGGGACCAGCGCGCGAACCTCGACAGCGGCGTTGGCCTGGTGCACTTCATCAACCTGGTGCAACAGCTGCAGGAAATCCCCGACGCCTGGCGCGTCGCCTTCGACCCGGCCCAGCCTCTCACCACCCCACGTGGCCTGGCCATCGACCGCGCCCCCGTCGCCAAAGCCCTGCGCGAAGCGATGCTGACGTCCACCGCCGAGGTCGCCAAACTCGGCCTGAGCGCCAACAGCACATGGGGCGACATCCAAGTCTCCGGCCAAACCCCGGTCCATGGCGGCCCGCAAGAACTGGGGGTCTACAACGCCATGCAAACCGTACCCCGCGCCGACGGCAAACGCGAAGTCGTCAGCGGCACCAGCTACCTGCAAATCGTCACCTTCGACGACCAAGGGCCGCATGTCAGGGGCGTACTTGCGTTCTCCGAGTCCAGCAATCCAGCCTCCAAACACAGCAAGGACCAGACCCAAGCGTTCTCCCAGAAAAAACTCAGCCCGCTGCCCTTCACCGAAGCCCAAATCAAGGCCGACCCGCAGTACCAACAACTGCACATCAAGGAGTAGGGCAGGCACGCAACTCCTTGATGGCAATACGAAATATTTTTGAAATCAAGGGGTTGCACGCATTGGCAAATACGTACATAATGGCGCCCATCGAACGCAATGAGGCATTAAAAACCTCAATGTATTCAATGAGTTAGAGTAGAGGCAGGGTTCTTCAGCCCACTCAAGTTTTTATGCGGTGAGTGTTAGTCGTTGAGACACTGATCGTTTGAGGCCGAGTAGCAAAATGGTTATGCAGCGGATTGCAAATCCGCCTACGCCGGTTCGATTCCGACCTCGGCCTCCACTCTTAGAAACCCCGTAGATTAACGTCTACGGGGTTTTTTATTGCCTGCGATTTTGTCATCGCTTCCGCAATTTTTCGGATCACTTCCGCAACACTGCCATTTTTCGGGAAATTCAAGACGCTGTTATCGGTATGCCTTTCCTCGATTGGACGTGGGATTGTGCTCAAGACTAAGGAGCCTAAGCGTCCACTAAAGGCCAGAAGCGATCATCCGGCAATGCCTACTACATGCAATCGGCCATCGATTCCGGCAATCTCGGCGGTGTCGAATCCACCTAGGGGCCCAGGTGCGAACCGATGCCGCTAGGCAGGGAAACAGCACAGCTTCCCGATAGGTTAACTCGGCCGCGCAGAGTGCAAGGTGTCGCACCGGAGCACACGGCCGCCGCGCATCGCGTGCCATACGTTCTCCATCGTCTTGGCGCCGTTTTGGTACCGGCAATATCTACATGGCCATACAACCGGGGCGATAGGTCTATGGCATGCATTGTCGTTTAGCCATGACCTCGGCTTTCCGGAGAAGCTTGTTGTAGTAGGAATTTTCCTATCCAGTTCCCTATATCCCTACCACCTAGTAGGGATCTTCTGATGGTAGCGGCAGTGTCATTAGGCCATCCTTTCAATCCAGTCGTCGAGCTGCAGATTCATCGGTGATGACTGTCCGTATTAAGACGGGCAACGCCAACCCCAGCTTGGATGCAGCCAAGTGCTTGCTGGCGGTTACCTCTATTTCTGGCGCCTGCCAGAAACCGGATGTCACTGACCGTTCATCGGGATTAAATAATGTCATTACGACATCTCGCCCATATAGTTGTACAAGACTTGTACAAGATTCAGTACTTGTACAAGTTTCGGCTAGCCAGGAAATAACACCGCTACCCGTTGCTGTTGAACAAAAGAATACCTGCGCAGGATGCGGACCAAGGGCGAATAGATGCCCTTGCAGGTGCCTCTAATTGCTCCTCCCATGACGCAGGTACATCATATGCCATCGCACACTCCCCGGCTCTCGACACGGACCAGTCTCTATGCCGGCTATGCCAGCCTGCTCGCGTTTATGTTGCTGATCGCCGCTATCTCGCTTTACGCCCTGGCTAACAGCAATAAGGACTTTTTCCTCTACGTTAATGGCGTTGATGCACGCACCCGCCTAGCCAACACACTGAACGACGCCGCCGCCCAGCGCGCGATTGCCCTGCGTAACATCGCCTTGAACAGCAATGTCACCGCGAGAGAACAGCAGCGGGGCGCTATTGCCGTCAACGAACAAATGGTGGCCAGCAGCCTCGTCGCGCTACGCCAGGCAATTGATAACCATGATGATGTGTCGCCCAAAGAGCGTGAACTGCTTTCAACCTTCGAGCAGGTCGAGAGCCGCTACAAACCGGTAGCGCACAGCATTGCCGAACACCTGTTCAAGGGTGAAAACGATGAGGCTCTGCGCATGGTCAGCGAGCAGTGCACACCATTACTGGCCGAGCTGACACAGGCAATTGGCGAATACCTGCGCTACACCAACCAGAGGGCAGACCTGCAGGTCAGCGAAAATGACGAACGCTATCTGTCACAACGCAACCTTCTACTGGCCATTACTGCGCTGGCCGTCTTACTAGCAGCGGTACTGGGTTACGTCATCAGCCGCAACCTGCTGCGCGCGCTGGGTGCCGAACCGAGTGAACTCAACCAGCTCGCCCAACGGGTTGCCAACGGCGATTTGCGCGCTAGCGAGCGCACGATTGAGCCACCACAAGCCAGCATAATGGCCGCCCTGCTGAGCATGCAGGAGAACCTGCGGGACATGACCAAAGGCATAAACCTGTCCTCACAGACCGTGGCCGAATCCAGCCAGGAGCTTAGCCAATCGAGCCTGAGAAACGCCGAAAGCGTGGCCATGGCACAGTGCGAGGTCGAGCAGATCGTCACCGCCGTTCACCAAATGGCCGCCACCGTACAGGATGTCGCGCGCAACGCCGAATCCGCCGCCAGTGCCGCCAGCGAGGCCGATAGCGCGGCCCTGTACAGCCAGCAGAAGGCCAAAGATGCCGTCAACATGATCGACGAACTGGCCGAGACAATCGAACAGTCCAACATGGCCATGGGCCGGCTGAAGAATGAAACCGGCAATATCGGTGGCGTGCTTGAAGTGATCAAGTCGGTCGCCGACCAGACCAACCTGCTGGCCCTCAATGCAGCCATCGAAGCTGCCCGTGCTGGCGAGGCCGGACGCGGCTTCGCGGTGGTAGCCGACGAGGTGCGCAGCCTGGCACAGCGTACCCAGAAGGCCACCTCAGAGATTGAGGGGCTGATTGCCAGTCTGCAGAAAATTGCCGACGAGACCTCGCAGCATATGCAACGCTGCAAGCGCTCCAGTGCGCAGTCGGTGGCCGGCGTTTCCGAGGCCGGTGACGCGGTAAGCACGATCGTAACCATGATCGAGCGGATCAATGGAATGAACCACCAAATCGCCGCTGCCGCAGAGCAGCAGAGTACCGTTGCCGAGCAGATCAGCCGGGGCATCGTGACCGTCAGCGAAAGCGCCGAGCAATCCGCTGCAGCCTTCCGCAGTGCTCAGAAGGAAAGCGAAGGACTGGCACGCACCAGCGTGACATTGCGAGAGAACATCTCGCGCTTTCAGCTCTAGGGTCTGTTGCCGTTTCATCGCGAGTCGCGTTGCTGCGAGAAGTGGCCCCCGGTTAGGCGCAGGACACAGGTAACGGTCCGAGTCCTGCAATAACATCGGGGGGCATTTTCCTCGCAGCGTTATGGGCTGAACCCAACTTCGCAATACCTGTAATTTTTGAACGTCTGCTTTTGGCCGTTTTCTACCTATCGTAAATTTCGTAGCACCGGATCATTTCGTAGGCTTAACAATTTCAACGACTCGCCGATAGACCTTCTTGGTCATTTCTTCTGTGGAGTGACTTAGTAGGCAGCTCGCGTGAGTCAGCGCTATCTCGCTAGCAGCGTTAGGCCGGATATCCTTGAATTGGAATTGCCGAATGCTAGCAGCCAGCGCGGGGTCACCCTCAGCCGCGGCTTTGATCGCCGCCTTCTCCCGTGCGTCGTCCCACCGGTTGCGCAACATCTGCTGTCTCATTCGAAGTCCAGACGTATTGGTGATCAAGGTCGATATCCGAATATCTTTGATGACTTTAAAGGGGGAGGATTTTCTGACAGGTAGCGATTTAGAAACGCTATGCTTCGGTTTTCAAGGAAGTGAGGAACATGGATGTCCAGCTCGTTTCACGCCTTCGGGTTTATCTTTCTTGCTAGTGGTGCAAGTCTTCTTCACCTATGGCTTATCTGCAGGGTGATGGTTAGCAGCCTCGGCGGATTTAAGAGAGCCTTGTTACTGGTGGCACTGTTACTTGCTCCGATATCTGCTCTTACAGCCGGGCACGGTTGGTGTGGAAAGCTCATCTTTCCAGAGGACATTGAGATCAGTTCAGACTAGGGTTTGCACGGGCGCAGGTCGGCGGGCATCGCGGACGTCGGCGAAGTTTAGGCTGGGCAGCCGGTCGTGCGTCACTCAGGTAAATCCGTTTCGCGGGAGTCCGGGTCATTTCCGGGCGGTGGGCGGATTGAGTTGAACTGCTGCTTCCTCCAGGTGCCGAAATAGCACCATCCAGAGGACATAGCAATGACTGAAGAAAAGAAGAAAGAACCTGAGCAACAAACTCCAGCGCACTCCACTGAGGAAGAACGGGAGCGCCTGAAGGACTTCAACAAAAACGGCATTCCGCCTGGCACTTGCTGAGTATTACGCGATCCGTGCCGGAAGCTCATCGGTGCGCCGGTGGAGCGGCACGACTGTCAGCGCTTAGGTCTACGCTGAAGACCGGGCGTAGGACAACCCTTATGGCGCTTCAGCTTCCACCTGTTTTGGCTGAGCTCGTACGTATGTGCCAAGCATCCAAAGGACACAGGTAATCAGGGCTGTAACCAAACCTACAGCCAGGCTGCCTATTGCCACGCCGATGTCATAGGCCGTCATGAGCCCCGTAAAAAATACCAGTACGGCGCTTAAGCTTATTTTAGCCGTCACGATTCCAGATAAAATTGACGCGGCGAAAATCGGTATCGAGAGTGCAATGCGTATCCATTTACTTGCTTTGTTCACCGAGAACCTCCTTGTTGGGCTGAGTCGTTCGCTGCATGCTAAAGCCTACCCGCGACACATCCAATTTTGCAGCTTTTCCTGAATATGGTTTCACCAAAACCGCCTATGAGGCGGTTTTTTATTGCCTGTGATCGGGGGGCGCAATGTGCTCCTTTACGGAACAAGGCTATCGTCGAAGTCTTCCCGTTCGATGGTTGTGTAGGCCTGCTCGCGAATGCCGCCTTCGGAATAGGTGCAGAGTCGACTTGTTGCTTTCTTTCCCGGTAGACGCACGACGATGCCCTCGCTGAATTCGGGGTCGTTGGGTTCTCCTGGGGTAAAGTTTGTGCGCACCGTACGGTCGAAAACGGCGTAGGTTACGCCATGATTGGTGAAGCGCAGGTGTGCCTCGGCGCCACCTGAGTAGCCCGTAGAGCTGAGCCAGAAATGACCATTCGGTGGACTCAGCTTCTCGGGGTAGCTCAATTCAATTTTGCCGGGCGTACCAAATCGGTACTGCACATAGCCTGTTGTCGCTGAGAAGCCGGGCGATGCACACACCGAGATCATCTTCGGGCCGGAATCGCATCCGAATAATAGCGTTTCTTCCGTCGAACATAGAAAACGCTGCTCCGACGTCCCCGCGAGCGCGTCGAGCGCTATGGCACCCATCGTCAGGAAGCAAAGGCCTTTTAGCATCGTGACTTTAATTCCCATGAGGGTGTCCGTTTTATTCGATGGAAATTTATCAGCATTTGTTCTGTGCTGTCGCAAACGCAGGATTTGGGCGTACGCCTTCATGAGCCAACAGAGCTATTCACCCGGCGCCCGCCATCCCAAGGAAGTGTGTCGCAGTCAACAGGCCTGTGTAAACGTAATATCCCCACGCCTACACAGCCGCCGTAAATCATGCAATCAAGGCGATTCGCTCATTGTTTCACGAATAAAGTCAGCGATCTTCGGGTTGGACAAGCGTGCAATCAAGACGCCTTGACTGACGACGCCCAGTTGCACAAACCCTCTTTTGGGATGTTTGACGAATACAGGGCCACCGGAGTCGCCGCTGTCCGGTATCAAGCCGTCAGCCCCCACACAGAAGGTGTTTTGCAGGTTCACGTTTGGCGCGAGTGATGTGCACAGTGCGTCCGTCATTCTGGGCAAGCGTGCGCGCTGCAGATGGTCCGGATATACGTCGGGGGCTGGGCTGCGCGCCGTGTTTCCCCAGCCGAGGACGGTGGGGCGCTTGATGCGATCCTCAAGCCCTGCTTCGCGTGTCACCGGCGTGATGGACGGGATGTCGGTGATGTCGTGATCAAGTTTGAGCAGCGCGACATCAAGGGTCAGCGAGCGCAGGAATTCAGGGTGAACAGCGATTTGTTGTACGCCGACGGTATGGCCCTGCCGTGTATTGCTCAACAGGGTGCGCCCGAGGATCACCTCGACGTCACCCGGTTGCGTGTTAACCAGGCAATGGGCCGCGGTCAGTACCCATCGAGGTGCGACCAAGGCCGCGCCACAACCGTGACGCTCCAGCGACGTCGTGCCTGACGCTTTGAATTGGAGCGAAGCCATAAACGGGTAGCGCCCATCCTGCGCATCCGCGCCGCCCACGATGGCGAAAGCGGCCATTGGAACTGTCAGCAGGGCGACGACACAGGCTTTTCGCAGGAAGCGGGTTATCGGTTGTAATGCGGAGTAACAGCTACTGTCGAGCATGGCGACCTCTTCAAGGGCTATTGGGAAGAGGTCAAGTAGTCCACGGGCGATGACACCTGCAAAATGAGAAGAGGGCTAAAAAGTTGAGCGATGTTTCTGTGGTTGGATAGCGAAACGTGGACAGAGTCCCCGCACTGCTTATGATCACAGCTGAATCGGGCGATCGTCAGTCCTGACGATCCTCTTGTCTTTGGCCTCATTCGCATAGGCGCCAATTTTTTCCTGTTGCGCCGCCAGCAGCGTGCATATTTTCATCAGCGTCATGGCCTCATCCGGCGTCCTGCCGCTGGCCGCGATAGCGGTCAATTCGACCACCGACCAGCCAATAACCGCCGCCGCATCTTCCAGGTCGTAAAACAATTCCTGCTGGGCAGTCCTGGGCCCATCGAGCCCTTGTATCAGGTCGTCCATTCAGCCCTCCAACCGCTTCAGTTCAAAACCCAAGGCGTTCATCCCGATTTCGGTCAAGTCCGTGTGCTCGACGAGGTAGTGCGTCTTCCACGCCAAGCGTGTGTAAATGCGTCACTTGCCCCCAGTCACATCCAGAAACGTCCCAGTAATAAACGACGCCTCTGCACCGGCCAACCACAGCACGGCCCGCGCCACCTCTTCGGGTTCTCCTCCGCGGCCCATCGGGATACTGTCCTTGACGCGATCAACGCGCCCAGGTTCTCCGCCGCTGGCGTGCATTTCTGTGTAGATGTGCCCCGGACGTACGCAGTTGACGCGTATGCCTTCGCGCGCGACTTCTTTGGACAGCCCGATAGTGAACGTCTCCAGGGCGCCTTTTGACGCGGCGTAGTCCACATACTCATTCGGGCTGCCGAGCCGGGCGGCTCCCGAGGATACGTTGATCACGCTGCCGCCTTTGCCGTTGTGACGAAACGACATGCGTTTGACGGCTTGCTGCGCACACAGCATCGGGCCGATGGCATTGATCGCAAAGATGCGCTGAATGCGGGCGACGTCGAGGTCTTCGAAGCGCGATTGCAGCCCAATGATTGCGGCATTGTTGACCAGTACGTCGATGCGGCCAAACGTCTCGTCGATGGTGGCGAACAGTTGAGCGACTTGCTCCGGGTCTGCACTGTCGGCGCGTATGGCCAGGGCGCGTCGTCCTACTGCTTGTACGTCCGCCACTACGCCGAGTGCGGCGGCCTCGTTGTTGATGAAGCTGATGGCGACGTCGTAGCCCTGCGCCGCCGCGAGCCGCGCTGTTGCGGCGCCGACACCTCGGCTTCCGCCGGTGATCAGGATCAGGGGTGCTGAAGAGACGGTATCCATTTCTTGAACCTTTTATGAGTGGGGGAAGGTCAGCCAATAAGGATCGTGCCGGTGGCAATGACAACGCACGCCAGCACTTTACGGACAGTCAGTGACTCGCCCAGGAAGAAATAGCCGATCAAGGCCGCAAACACCACACTGGTTTCGCGCAGGGCCGAGACGGCTCCCATGGGCGCTTCAGACATGGCAAAGATGACGATGCCGTAAGCCAGGAGCGAGACGAGCCCACCCATCAAGGCGGTGACGAAGCCCTGGCGTGGGGTGAACAGGCTGCGTGCGTCGCGCAGGCCGATGTACACCAGTGGCATCAGTACGCCCCAAAGTGCACACATCCATGCGGTGTAGGCCAGGGGTGCGCCGGACAGCCTTGCGCCGATGCCATCTGTCACGCTGTAGGCCGCTATGAAAAATCCCGTGCCCAAGGCGTAGGGCAAACTGGGGACGGCCAGCTTGCGTTGCTTGAAGGCCAGCGAAATGATGCCGCCCGATACCAATGCGATGCCCAGCAGGGCACTCGTGCCTACGGCTTCACCCGCAAATGCCAAGGCGAACAGCGTAATCAGAATGGGTGAGGAACCACGGGCAATCGGGTAGGTTTGCCCAAGGTCGCCCATCTTGTAGCTGCGCACGAGGAACAGGTTATAACCCACGTGCAGGACGCCCGACAGGACCGCGTAAGGCCAACTCGCCGCGGCGGGTGATGGGAGACTCAGGGCAATGCCAGTACTGACGATGGCAACCGCCAGGCACATCACGGTCATTGACCACAGCCTGTCGTTGCCGGCGCGCAACAACGCGTTCCAGCTTGCGTGCAAGAGGGCGGCGAAGAGAACGAGTAACACAATCGGAAAAGGCATGCGCCATGTTAAGCAACACAGTGACCTGACGGAAGTCAGTTGTTACTCATGGCGTGACGGCACGTTGTACCGTCACGCATACAAACCCTACCATCAGGTTACACGATAGCCGTGACGCACTTCTCCTTGCACTGTCATATCAAACGAGAAGTTAATCTCGTCAAGTAAGAGAGTGATGTCATGAAGTTGAAGTATCTAACCAAGGCGGCTGTTGTCGTCGCGCTGTTGTCGAGCTTGTCGGGCTGCTGGATATTCATGCCGCCGGGTGGTGGCGGCGGTGGGCACGGTGGCGGGCATGGTCAGGGCGGTGGCCCAGGCCCGCGTTAAATCATCAGCGCCGCAGGCAAGTCATGAACAATGGCTTGCCTGTTTTTTTTCCTGCGATAAACCCCAGGCAAAGAAAAGCCCGCGTGGGGAGCGCGGGCTAAAAGGATGTTCATTAGGAGCTGGGTCCACCATAGAGCGTCATCTGTGAAAGGTTTGTGAAAGCGTTGGCAAAAAAGTGTATGCCTCAATCGTGCCGTGGCTGTACGGGGCAGGGGGCTCAATAACCCTCTACTGTCGCAGGCATACCCCCCGTTTGGATGCCGCATCATGTACATGTCTAGCAGTCTGTTGTCAGCGTTCGTGCTGTTCGCCTTTGTGTCTTCGATCACGCCAGGGCCCAATAACACCATGCTGCTCGCCTCGGGGGTGAATTTCGGGTTCCGCCGGTCGATGCCCCATGCGCTTGGGATCAGCATCGGTTTCATGGTGCTGGTGATCGCGGTGGGCCTTGGCTTGGGCGAGGTGTTCAAGGTGTTTCCATGGGCCTACACGCTGTTGCGCTACGTGGGCGCGGCGTACCTGCTGTACCTGGCGTGGAAAATCGCGACGGCGGGCGGCCTGTCCGACAGCAACGATGAGCAGGGCAAGCCCATGACCTTCCTCGGCGCGGCGGCGTTCCAGTGGGTGAACCCCAAGGCCTGGATCATGGCGCTCGGGGCCATCACCACCTATACGCCGGCTGAAGGCTATGTCACCAGTGTGCTGGTGATTGCGCTGGTGTTCGCCGTGGTCAACTTGCCCAGCGTGTGCGTGTGGGTCGGGTGTGGCAGTGGCTTGCGCAGTGTATTGCGTGAGCCGCGCTGGCTAAGACTGTTCAACGGGTCGATGGCCGGTTTGCTGGTGCTGTCGCTGTACCCGATGCTGTTTGCCGGCTGAGTGTCAGACCGGCGAGATGGTCGCCAGCAAGCCAATGCCGATGGTCAACACCAAAAAGCCGAACAGGAAAAGTGCCATCTTGGCCATAAGGCCTCCGCAGAGTGGGTAGGGAATGGGGCCATTGTCCGCCTCACCCGCATTTCAATACAGGCGCAGATAGCAAAGAAAAAACCGTATCAGATGGCCCGACCCCTGTTCTGCCACGGGCTTTGAGCGTTTGCGGTTTTCTCAAGATCAGTGCCTGAGACAGCCAACGCGTTTCCCCCTAAGATGGCGCCCACTGCATCAACAATAAAAGTGGGCCAACCCTCGATGGAAAGACGTCAATTCAGCGGTGGCATGAAAGGCAAGAACCTGCGCTACCTCAATGAAACCCAGCAGCCAGCATCGGTGACCCGTGTCGGCTTCTTGCTGCTTGAGCACTTTTCCCTGCCTGCATTCACCCAGACCCTGGACACCCTCGTCACCGCCAACCTGCTGCGTCCGGAATTATTCGCTTCGCGCACCTTCGGCTGGGACGATGGCGAAGTCAACAGCGACCTGGGCCTGGTGATCCGCCCCGACGCACGCCTCGACGTGGCGGCCCTGCAAGACCTGGAGTTGCTGGTGATCTGCGGCGGTTTTCGCACTGAACTCAAGGCGAGCGAAGACTTCATCCACCTGCTGCGCAACGCCGCCGAACACGGCGTCGGCCTCGCCGGCCTATGGAACGGTGCCTGGTTCCTCGGTCGCGCCGGCCTGCTGCAAGGCTATCGCTGCGCCATTCACCCCGAACATCGCCCGGCCTTGGCGGAAGTGTCCAAGGCTGCCCACGTCACCAGCGAACCTTACGTGATCGACCGCGACCGCCTCACCGCGTCAAGCCCCTCCGGCGCCTTCCATATGGCGCTGGACTGGATCAAGGGCTTGCACGACAAAGCCCTGGTCGAAGGTATCGAAGACATCCTGGCCTTCGAAGAATCCCGCTACCGGCGTATCAAACCCACCGAAAACGTCAGCGTCAGCGCGCCCCTGCGTGAAGTCGTAAAACTCATGGACGCCAACCTCGAAGAGCCCTTGGAACTCGACCAGTTGGCTGTCTACGCCGGCCGCTCCCGCCGCCAGCTTGAGCGGTTGTTCAAGGAACAACTGGGCACCACGCCGCAGCGTTACTACATGGAACTGCGTGTCACCGAAGCACGCCGGTTGCTGCAACACACCGAGCTGTCTCAGGTGGAGGTGCTGGTGGCGTGCGGGTTCGTCTCACCGAGCCATTTCAGCAAGTGCTATAGCTCGTATTTCGGATATCGCCCCTCCAAGGAGAAGCGGTTGGTCAAGTAGAGTTATGCCTGACTCATTTTTTTCAAGGAAGACCTATGCCTCTTACACGTTTGGATCGTTATCGCGGCAGCTTATTGGGCCTGGCGTGCGGTGATGCAGTGGGCACTACCGTTGAATTCATGCCACGCGGCACATTCACGCCGCTCACCGATATGGTGGGGGGCGGGCCGTTCACCCTGAAGCCGGGGCAATGGACTGACGACACCTCAATGGCGTTGTGTTTGGCGGAAAGCTTGGTGCGTAAAGGTGGGTTTGATCCCGCCGACCAGATGGGCCGGTATTTGAACTGGTGGAAGTGGGGCTACTTGAGCTCCACGGGTGATTGTTTTGATATCGGCATGACCGTGCGTTCGGCACTGGCGGCTTTTGAGGCGCACGGTGATCCGTTTGCAGGATCTACTGACCCTTTTTCCGCGGGCAACGGTTCAATGATGCGTCTCGCGCCGATCGTGCTGTTTTACTTTCCAGACCTTCGGCGCGTCGACGATTTTTCCCGTCAAAGTTCCCGTACGACCCATGGCGCCCAAGAGGCAATCGAGTGCTGTGTGGTGTTGGCGCGGGCAATCAGTAACGCCTTGAATGGGGTGCCAAAGGAACAGCTAGCGACCGTCTCAAGCGCCGGTCTTTCTGCGCCAAAGGTTGTGGCAATTGCCCAAGGCGAGTATCGCAACAAAACTCGGGAGCAGGTCACCGGTTCCGGTTACGCCGTGGCGTCGCTGGAGGCTGCGCTTTGGTGCGTACTGAACACAGACAATTTCGCAGACGCTGTGTTGGCAGCCGCGAACCTGGGCGATGACGCCGACACCACCGCTGCCATCGTCGGCCAATTGGCCGGTGCGCATTATGGGGTGCAAGGTATTCCGGCGGGATGGCTGGAAAAGCTCTGGATGCGGGAGGATATTCAGGAAATGGCTGATGCCTTGTTCAAGGTTTCTACTGAACAACGCGCCAATCAAACGGACACGTATCTATAGATACACACGTTTAAATGTCTGCGGGCTTGCTCGCGAATGCGGTGTATCAGTCACAGCGTCAATCACTGACCCACCGCATTCGCGAGCAAGCCCACATTTGCACTGCTTACACTCCATGAATTGTTGTCGGCAATTGATTTTTTAGAATCGGTCCAGGCGATAAGCCTCCAGTGCCGGTGCTGCCGCTCCTCGATTCGGGCTCGCCAACTCCCCAACCAACTCCGCCGTCACCGCCGCCTGCGTCAACCCCAAATGCTGATGCCCAAACGCAAGCAGCACTTTCCCGTCGCACACCCGGTCAATCACCGGCAGCGAATCCGGCAACGACGGCCGGAACCCCATCCACGGCGTTGCACCTTCCGCACTCAGGTCCTGCCTGAACAACCCTTTGCTCAACCGATGCAACTGCCAGGCGCGCGCCATATTCGCCGGGCGGTCGAGGCCGGCAAATTCCACGGTGCCGGCCAGTCGCAGGCCGTCGGCCATAGGCGTCATGATGAATTTGCGTTCCAAGGAGGTGACGGCAAACGGCAGGCGCTGCTGTTCGTGGGGCAGCATGAGGTGATAGCCGCGCTCCGTGTCCAGCGGGACTTTTTTACCGGTCAGTGCAGCGGTGAGTTTGGCTGAGTGGGCACCGCAGGCGACCAGCACCTGCCGTGCGGCGAGCGGGCCTTGGTCGGTGGTGAGTGAGACGCCGTGTTCTTCCACGCGTCCATCCAGCACCTGGCGCTTCAGGAATTGCACGCCACTGGCCTTGGCTGCCTGGACCAGCTCGCACACCACTTGGTAGGGGGCCAGGAAGTGCCCGGTGCTGGGGAAAAACAGCCCGCCTCGGATGTTGTCGCTCAATTGCGGTGCAGCCTGGCGTATCGCGTCGCCGGACCAGAACGCGACGGGCACCTGTTGCGCGTGCATACGCTGTTGCAAGGCATCCAGGGCGTCCCGTGAGTCCGCCCGTTCAAACACCAGCAGCGAGCCCTCTTCACGCAACAACTCCGGGCGCCCGATGCTGTGCAGCAGGCGCTGCCAGGCGCCCAGGCTGCCCTCGTTGAGCACGCGGATACCCGCGACCGTGCGCTGATAGCTGGCCGGGCGCAGGTTCAATAACAGGCGCAGGAACCAGGGCAGGGCGCGCGGCAGGTATTTCCAATCCAGGCGCAGCGGGCCCATGGGGTCGAGCAGCATGCCGGGCAAACGTTTGAGGATCGACAGGTCGGCAATCGGAAACACCTGTTCGGTCGCTAGGTGCCCGGCGTTGCCATAGGAAGCACCCATGCCGGGTTCCTGCTGGTCGACCACCACCACGTGCCGGCCCTGACGCGCCAGTTGCAGTGCACAGGCGACGCCGATAATGCCGGCGCCGACCACTACGATATCGGGATCGGACATGGGCTACGCCTCTCTCTGGCCGTCGAGCAAGCGCCGCAGCAACAACGGGTTGCCGTGCTGGAGCGCGCCGGGCAACAACGCATCGGGGAAATCCTGATAGCACACCGGCCGTAAGAAACGCTGGATGGCTGCCGTGCCCACCGACGTGCTGCGCGAGTCCGAGGTGGCCGGGAAGGGCCCGCCGTGGACCATGGCCTCACACACTTCGACCCCGGTCGGCCAGCCGTTGACCAACAGGCGCCCGGCCTTGCGCTCAAGCACAGGCAGCAGGGCCTTGGCGCTTGGCAGGTCGTTTTCGTCCAAATGCAGGGTGGCGGTGAGTTGGCCTTCCAGGTGTTCAGAAACCTGTCGCATATCTTCGGGGTTGGCGCATGCAACGATCAAGGATGCCGCGCCGAAGACTTCGGCTTGCAGCGGTTCATTGGCCAAGAAATCGCTCGCCTGCGTCACGAACAAATGCGCCTGTCCTTGGTTGGGACCGGTGGCCGCCGGACCTTTCGCAACAACCTTGGCGCGTTCAGTCAAGGCGCCCACACCTGAAGCGTAGGCACTGGAAATACCGGGCGTAAGCATGGTCTGCGCTGCACAGTTCGGCAGTAGATCAGCCGCCCTGCGGATGAAACGATCCAGATCCGGCCCTTGTACCCCAATCACCAGTCCTGGGTTGGTACAAAATTGCCCGGCACCCTGGGTCAAGGAACTCACAAAACCCTGGGCCAATACCTCAGTCCGAGCCGCCAACGCCGCCGGGAACAGGTACACCGGGTTGATCGAGCTCATTTCCGCATACACCGGAATCGGCTCGGGCCGTGCCTGCGCTGCTTGCGTCAGCGCAAGCCCACCGCTGCGAGAGCCAGTAAAGCCGACGGCCTTGATGCGCGGGTCGGTAACCAGCGCAATACCGACCTCACGGCCCGAGCCGTACAGCAGCGAAAACACGCCCTCGGGTAAGCCACACGCTTTCACCGCTTGCGCCACTGCCCGGCCCACCAGCTCACTGGTGCCCGGGTGAGCACCGTGGGCCTTGACGACTACCGGGCAACCGGCGGCCAGTGCAGAGGCGGTGTCGCCACCGGCCACGGAAAACGCCAGCGGAAAGTTACTCGCGCCAAACACGGCCACCGGGCCCAACGCGATGTGGCGCTGACGCAGGTCTGGCCGTGGCAGTGGCTGACGCTGCGGCTGCGCCGTATCTACCCGCACATCCAGCCATTCCCCGGCACGCACGGTGCGGGCAAAGATGCGCAGTTGCCCGCAGGTGCGGCCGCGTTCGCCTTCAATGCGCGCGCGGGGCAGGCCGGTTTCGGCAACGGCGCGTTCGATCAACTCATCGCCCAAGGCTTCGATGTGTGTGGCGATGGACTCAAGGAAGGTCGCGCGGGCCTCCAGTGAGGTTTCGCGGTAGAGATCAAAGGCCGTCCACGCCAATGCGCACGACTGCGCGACATGTTCGCCGTCGCCGCCCAGGTAGGCGGGCTCCAAGGCTGCGTTGGTGGCGGGATTGATCGCCCGGATCGCATCGCGATTGCCGCAAATGAGTTGCTGACCGATCAGCATCTTGCCCGTCAGAGTCATGGAATCGTCCTGGAAAAAAGGTGGGGTTGGCCGCTGCGAGAACCACAGCGGCGCGTAAGGGGTCAGGCGACGTTCTGTTCTGCCGACCAGTTGGCGTACCACTGGCGGAACAGCGCGTACTGATGCTCGGCGTAACGGCGCTGGGCGTCGCTGAGGGCGTCGGTCTCGTTGAAGTGCAGGGCGTAGCCCTTGTCGCCGTTGAGCACCATCAAGTGCTTGTAATACAGCACCAGGTCGCAGCCTTCATCGAACGATGACAACACTGCCAGCGCGGCTTCCAGTTCACGGGCCTGGCGGCGGGCCTTGGCATCGCCCTTGGCGGCTTTTTTGCTCAGTGCCACCAGTTGCAGGACTTCCCGAGGCAGTGCATTGCCGATACCGGTGATGGCGCCGGTGGCGTTGCAGTTGACGAAGCCGTGCACCACCTGGGTGTCGACGCCAACCATCAGCGTGACGTTATCGTCCTGGGAGGTGATGTGTTCGGCTGCGTAGCGCAGGTCGGCACCGCCACCGAATTCCTTGAAGCCGATCAGGTTCGGGTGTTCGCGGCGCAGTTCGAAGAACAGGTCGGCGCGGGTGGCAAAGCCGTAGTACGGGCTGTTGTAGATCACCGCCGGCAGGTCTGGCGCAGCCTTGAGGATTGCCGAGAAGTGCGCCTTTTGCGCGGTGGCGGAGGCGCCTCGGGACAGGACGCGCGGGATCACCATCAGGCCATGGGCGCCGACTTTGGCGGCGTGGGCCGCGTGCGCTACTGCCTCACGGCTGTTCACTGCGCCGGTGCCAACGATAGTCGGCACGCCCGCCGCCACCAGGCGTGCCACACCTTCCTGGCGCTCGGCCTCGGTGAGCAGCGGCCAGTCGCCCATGGAGCCGCAATACACCACGGCACTCATGCCGATATCGATCAACTCGCGGCCCTTGGCGACCAGGGCGTCGAAGTCCGGTTTGCGCTCAGCGGTGCACGGGGTCATCAGGGCGGGGATGCAGCCGGTGAAGATGTTGTCGCTCATTGTTCTAACTCCTGGAGTCGTTCAGTTGAATACGGCCGGGGCTCAGATGCCCCAGGCAAAAGGGTCGCGCTCGTCGATCAGCAAGGTGCTGTCGGCGGTCATGTAGGCGCTGCCGGTGATGAAGGGGCGGATACGCTCGCCGTCCCATTCGTAGCGCGCTTCGAATTGGCTGCCGGTGATGCTGGCTTGTGTCCAGGTTTCACCGGGCGCGAGTTTTCCATCGGCGGCCAGGCAGGCCAGCTTGGCGCTGGTGCCGGTGCCGCAGGGTGAGCGGTCGTAGGCTTTGCCGGGGCACATCACGAAGTTGCGGCTGTCGGCCAGGTCGTCGTCGGCGAACAGTTCGATATGGTCGATCAGCGCGCCGTCTTCACCGTGGATGCCCTGGTCTTCAAGGGCCTTGAGCATTGTCCAGGTGTAATCGGTCAGCGCGTCGACGTTGTCCATCTGCAACGTCTGGCCGTGCTGCGACACCAGGAAAAACCAGTTGCCGCCCCAGGCGATATCGCCGTAGACCACGCCATGGCCCGGCACGTCCACCGGCACCCGTTGGCGAAAACGGTAGGCGGGCACGTTGCGCAGGGTCACGCTGGCGTCCTCGTGCAAGGTTGCCGCAACCGGGCCGACCGGCGTGTCGATGGTATGTACGCCGGGCTGGATGCGCCCCAAGTGGTGCAGGGACGCGACCAGGCCGATGGTGCCGTGGCCGCACATGCCGAGGTAACCGGCGTTATTGAAGAAGATCACCCCACACACCGCGCCAGGGGTGACGGGCTCGCAGTACAGCGCACCGACCAGTACGTCATTGCCACGCGGCTCCAGCAGGCAGGCGCGGCGCCATTGATCGTGCTCGGTGCGCAGGTGCACTCGTTGTTCGGCAATGGTGTCGCCGTTCAGCGCAGGGAAGCCGCTCATGACCAGGCGCGTCGGTTCGCCGCCGGTGTGGGAGTCGATCACATGCAATCGTTTCATAAAACGCTCCAATCAATGGGTGGCCGGGGTGAGCGGGGCGTGGGTGTGGGGCTCGTCCACCGTCTCGCTTTCATCGTCTTCGGTCTCCAGGCGTACCAGGTGCGCTGGTACTCCGGTGGCAGCCCCCCAGTAGTAAATGCCCAGTGCGCAGACCGCGACTACCGCAGTGTCAAACGGATGGCTGATGACACCGATTCCGCCAAAACTGCCGAGCTTGGACAGCAGGATGGTCACCGCGTAAAAGCCGATCAGCCAGGCTGAAGAGCGCACTTGCTGTTTGAGATTGAGGTGCGCGGTCGGCACCCAGCGGGCACACAGCAGGTACACCACGAACATCAGGATTTGCAGGCCGAGCAGCCAGGAAACGGTGCTCCAACCGGACCAGTACACGATCAACGCGGCGATGATGAACGACAGCGGGCCGAGCACCGCCATGCCTTTGACGCGGAACGGGCGCGCCATCTCTGGTGCATTGCGACGCAGCGCGGCGACGGTGACAGGGGCGACCGCGTAGCTGAGAATCAGCGCCGCGGACACCACATTGATCAGCGCTTCCCAGGACGGAAACGGCAGGGTCCAGAACACCGACAAGCCAAAGGTCAGCCACAGTGCCGGGCGCGGAATGCCGGACTTCTCATCGATACGCGTGAAAACCTTGAAGAACGTACCGGTCTGCGCCCAGCCATACACCACCCGTGGGGTAGCGTTCATGTAGATGTTGCCGCAGCCGCTGGGGGAGATCACCGCATCGGCTACCACCAGGTACGCCAACCAACCCACACCCAGCGCCAGGGCGATATCCCGATAAGGCAGCGCCAGCTCCTTGCTGATCCCGGCCCAGCCGTTGGCGAGCATTTCCGTGGGTACGCCACCGAGGAATGCGGTTTGCAGCAGCACGTAGATAGCGGTCGAGAGCAACACCGAGAGGATCAACGCAATGGGGATCGTACGTTGCGGGTTCTTCACTTCACTGGCCACCGAGATGATCGGCGTAAGCCCCAGATAGGCAAAAATCACCCCGCCGGCCGACACCGCCATCTCGATGCCCGACAGGCCAAACGGTGCGAAACCCTGGACCTGGAAGTTCGCCGGCTTGAAGAAGGTGAACAGCACGCCAATCACCAGCAACGGCACGATGAACTTGAACACGCTCACCAGGTTATTGGCGATGGCAAAGGTTTTTACGCTGCGGTAATTGAGCACGAAGAACAGGCAGAGCAGGGCGAATTGCACCAGCCAGCCCAGGGTGGTCGGGTCGCTTGAGCCGACCTTGGTCAGCTCGGGAAACCACGCCGCGGCGTATTGACGCGAGGCAACCACTTCGATGGCTACCAGGCTCGAGAACGCGATCAACGTGATAAAGCCCATCAAATAGCCCAGCAGCGGGCCGTGGGAGTAAACCGGGTAGCGCACCACGCCGCCGGCGCGGGGCAATGCAGCGCCCAGTTCGCAGTACACAATGCCCAGCAGCAGCACGGCGAAACCACCGATAAGCCAGGAAATGATCCCCGCAGGCCCTGCGATTGCAGACACATGACTGGCCGCGAATAACCAGCCCGAACCAAAGATGGCCCCCAGCCCGATAAAGGTGAGGTCCATCAATGAAAGTTGTTTCTTGAACTTGCCTTGACCTGACATAGCGTCGCCTTCTTGTGAGTTATTGGATAGGCATGCAGTGGCCCTACAGTGAACTCATGAACGGCGGCGCGATTGATGTTTTTTACCGGCATCGATGACGAAATCAGCACAGTTTGCACCGCTCGACAGCGCCCTGGGCATCGGGCAATCTGCTACGCATCGAGGCAATTTTCGGGGGAGGGGGACAGTCATGATGCAGAGCGCGTTTGCGACCCTTTGCCAAGGGAGCGAGGCGAATCGCCCCCACACCATCGAGCACTTATTGGCCGGTGTGATGCAACTATTGCCGATGCTGGATGTGATTCCCAATGCGGCGATTTTCATCAAGGACACCCAGGCCCGTTACGTCCTCGCCAACCGCACCCTGGTGCAACGCTGCGGCCTCAAACACCTGCAACCGCTGCTGGGCAAGACCAGCGCTGAAGTCTTCCCCGCGCAATTGGGACCGGGTTACACCGAACAGGACCGGCGTGTGCTCGAGCAAGGCTTTGTGCTGGAAGACCAGCTTGAATTGCACCTGTACGGCACCCGCGAACCCGGCTGGTGCTTGACGCACAAGTGGCCGTTGTACAACCACGCCGGCGCGATCATCGGCCTGGCCGGCATCTCGGTCGACCTGCAAACCGCCAGCGAAAGCCACCCGGCGTACCAACGCCTGGCCGCCGTGGACGCGCACATCCGCGCGCACTTCAACCGCCGCGTCACCCTGGGTGAGCTGACGCGCATCGCCGGGATTTCAGTGGCGCAGCTGGAGCGTTACTGCAAACGCGTGTTCCATCTGACGCCCCGGCAGATGATCCAGAAAGTGCGCCTGGAGCACGCGCATCGGTTGCTGCATACCGACATGCCGATTACCGAGGTTGCGTTGCAGTGCGGCTATACCGACCACAGCGCGTTCACCCGCCAGTTCAAGGCCTCGACGGGGTTTACGCCGAGGCAGTATCGGGAAACCCGCTAAGTCTGCGGACGGTACTTATCTGCGCCATCGCAGTGTCAATATCTCCCCCCCCTTTTGAGCATGCAGGCGCAACTTGTAGTGAGCGGGCTTGCCCCGCGCTGGGGGGCGAAGCCGCCCCGGTAAAGACACCGCCGTATTCCAGATACAACCGGGTCGCCTGGTTTGGGGCGGCTTCGCCACCCAGCGCGGGGCAAGCCCGCTCACTACAGTCCATCGCCAGCACCATCCCGATGCAACGAATGGCCCACACAACCCTCATATGTTCACGAGTAATGCTTCACGACGACAGGTATCAGGCTTATGACGGCGGCTGAAAACAACCATGTGAACTGGCTGGTGGAACAATCGATGCTGCATGCAGCACGCCAGCGGGCCAAGCTCTATTCGGGGCAGGGCCGGTTGTGGCAACAGCCTTACGCACAGACCCGGCCCCGTGATGCGACGGCCTTGTCGTCGGTGTGGTTCACCGCCTACCCGGCGTCGATCGTGACCCGTGAAGGTGGCACGGTATTGGAAGCGCTGGGGGATGAGGCGCTGTGGCACGCCCTGTCGAAAATCGGCATTCAAGGCATCCACAACGGCCCACTGAAAAAGTCCGGCGGCCTGAGCGGAACCGAGCACACGCCGACCATCGACGGCAATTTCGACCGCATCAGCTTCGAGATCGACCCTGAATTGGGCACCGAAGCGCAGTTACAGGCGTTGACGCGCATGGCGGCGGCGCACAATGCGGTGATCATCGACGACGTGATCCCGTCCCACACCGGCAAGGGCGCGGACTTTCGCCTGGCCGAGATGGCGTACGAGGACTATCCCGGCCTTTACCACATGGTGGAAATTCGCGAAGAAGACTGGTCGTTGCTGCCCGACGTGGTCGCGGGGCGCGATGCGCAGAACCTCAGCCCCGTGCAGGTCGATGCGTTGCGTGACAAAAACTACATCGTCGGCCAGTTGCAGCGGGTGATTTTCTTCGAACCCGGCGTCAAGGAAACCGACTGGAGCGCAACCAACGTCGTGCTGGGCGTGGATGGCAAGCCGCGTCGCTGGGTGTACCTGCATTACTTCAAGGAAGGCCAGCCGTCGCTGAATTGGCTGGACCCAACCTTTGCCGCGCAGCAGATGATCATTGGCGATGCGCTGCATGCCATCGACGTAATGGGCGCAAAGATCTTGCGCCTGGATGCCAACGGGTTCCTCGGTGTGGAGCGCAAGCTGGATGGCACGGCCTGGTCCGAGAGCCATCCGCTGTCGATCACCGGCAACCAGTTGTTGGGCGGCGCGATCCGCAAGGCGGGCGGTTTCAGCTTCCAGGAGCTGAACCTCACCGTGGACGACATTGCGTCCATGTCCCATGGCGGTGCCGACCTGTCCTATGACTTCATTACCCGCCCGGCGTACCAGCATGCGCTGTTGATGGGCGACGCCGAGTTCCTGCGCTTGATGCTGCGCGAAATGCACCGCCAGGGCATCGACCCCGGCTCGCTGATCCACGCGTTGCAGAACCACGATGAACTGACCCTGGAACTGGTGCATTTCTGGACGTTGCATGCCCATGACACCTTCCTTTATCAGGGCCAGACCTTCCCCGGTAACATCCTGCGCGAGCACATTCGCGAGCAGATGTACGAACGTTTGGCCGGCGAGCATGCGCCGTATAACCTCAAGTTCGTGACCAATGGCGTGTCGTGCACCACCGCCAGCATCATTACGGCGGCGCTGGGGATTCGTGACCTCGACGCGATTACCCAGGCGGACATCCAGCAAATCCGCCAGATCCATCTGCTGCTGGTGATGTACAACGCGATGCAGCCTGGGGTGTTTGCCTTGTCCGGCTGGGACCTGGTCGGCGCGCTGCCGTTGGCGGCCGAAGAAGTCGAGCATCTGATGCGCGATGGCGATACGCGCTGGATTCATCGCGGCGCGTATGACCTGGTGGATTTGAACCCTGAGGCAGAACTGTCTGCCGGCCATATGCCACGTTCGAAGAGCCTTTACGGCAGCTTGAACAGCCAGTTGCAGGACCCCGAATCCTTCGCTTCGCAACTGCAGAAAATCCTCGCGGTACGCCGTGCCTACGATATCGCGGCCAGTCGCCAGATCCAGGTGCCGGAAGTCGAAAACCCGGGGCTGCTGGTGATGGTCCACGAATTGCCGGCCGGCAAGGGCATACAAATTACTGCGCTGAACTTCGGCGCCATGCCGATCACCGAAACCCTGCATTTGCCTGATATTGCTGCCGGGATGGTGGTGGATATCATCAATGAGCGCGTGGAGGGAGACCTGACGGCGGAGGGGGCGTTCACCATTACCCTGGACGCATATGAGGGGTTGGCGCTGCGGGTGGTCAGTAGTTCACCCCTCTAGCGTTACCGCATCGTGTAGTGAGCGGGCTTGCCCCGCGCTGCCACCCCGCCTATTCAGATAATTCGCGGCGTCTGGTTTTAGGGCTGCTACGCAGCCCAACGCGGGCAAGCCCGCTCGCCACAACCGTGTGAACAAGTGATTTTAATTATTAGGGAAGGGCGTTAAAAGTTCGCGAACGCTTTCAGAGTTTCCTTACGCTGCCTATATAAAACTGCATGTAGTGTCTCGCTCACTACGTGCTGATTAATAGCGCGGTGACTCAAAGGAACAGAAATGCGATCTCAGCCGGTACCCCGTGATGAACATTCAACTGCGCCCGTGCAACGTGCACAGTTAGTGGTCAGTCTCGCCACGACACAAGATGAAGTACGTGAAGTGCAACGCCTGCGTCATCGTGTGTTCACCGACACGTTTAAACTGTCCACACTGGCTGACCCCGAGGCATTAAACACTGATGAGTTCGATGACTATTGCGACCACCTGCTGGTTCGCGACACCCGGACTTCGGCTGTGGTGGGCGCCTATCGCCTGATGGGCCCGGCAGCGGCACAACGCATGGGGCACTATTACTCGGAGAGAGAATTCGATCTCACTGGATTAGAGTCTTTACGCCCCAGAACCGTTGAAGCCATGCATGCGTGTGTCCACCCCGAGTACCGCAGTGGCAGCGTGATCATGATGCTGTGGTCAGGCCTGGCGAGGTATATGGAGCGCGAGGGCTGTGACCATTTGATGGGGTGCGCGAGTGTGAGCCTGTCCGGTGGAGGCCACAATGCGGCGGCGTTGTACCGCAGCTTCACCTCGGAAAATCTGGCGCCTGCCGACTATCGGGTACTCCCCCACATACCCTTTCCTATTGAGGCATTCGAGCCTGGGTATATACCGCGCATGCCACCGTTGCTCAAAGGTTATTTACGCAGCGGTGGCTGGGTATGTGGTGTGCCTGCGTGGGATAAGGAATTTAACGTTGCGGACTTTTTTATCTTATTGCCGCTGTCGAAGTTGGACAGTCGTTATGCACGGCATTACTTGAAGTCTCAACAGTCGTTTTGAGGTTCGGTTGATAGTTTAAGGGTTTAATGAATATGGTGTTGAAAGAAGAAAGAGCTGTCGCGTTAATCTGTATTCCCGAGTTATTGACTGTTCTCGAGGCTGCCTCACTTATTGAACTTGAACGGGGAGGGTCCAAACAACTGGCGACGTTGTTTCGAACGTTGGGTGCTCCCGGGCTATCCATTGCCCACGCATTGGGCGGCGGAGGTGTCAGCGCGGTGAACCTGGCGCAGGTGCATACGTGGGTCGGCGCGCATTGCCCTTCTTTGGCGGTGATGATGACCATGCATCACCATACCGTTGCCGGCATGATGGCGGCGAGTCAGTTTTTCCCCGACATTCAAGGGCTGTTAAGCGTGGTTGCACGCGACAACCTGCTGGTCGCCTCGGGATTTGCCGAGGGGCGGGCGCACGCCAATATCCTGGAATCCACCTTGTCCGTTGAAAAGACAGCGGCGGGCTACGTGGTAAGCGGCAGCAAAAAGCCGTGCACGATGACGCACCATTTCGACGCGATCACGTTTGGCGTCAACTACGTCGACCCTCAAGGCAAGACCCATATCGGTATCGGCCTGGGGCTAGCAGGCGACCCGAACATCCAGCGGAAACAATTCTGGTCGGTGCCGCATTTGCAGGCGGCGGACAGCCACGAAGTGATCTTCAATAATCTGCTGGTGCCTGAGTCGATGATGTACTTCAGCAACGCCGTCGATAGCCAGTTGGACAATGTTCAACAGGGGACTGGTGAGCACCTGTTTGCCATCTGGTTCCAGTTGCTGGCCTCGGCGTCCTACCTGGGCATGGCGTCTGCGCTGGCATCACGTGCATTGTCGTCCAACAAAGGCTCGCAGGATGATCGCGCGATGCTGCTGATTGATCTGCAGGGCGCCACCATGGCGGTACGCGGCCTGGCGGTGTCGATCGATCAGAATCGCTTTCTGCGCGCTGACCTGGCGCGTGCGCAGGCCACCCGGTTTGCCGTGCAGGAGGCGATCAATCGCATCAGCACGCGTGCGTTCGAAATCCTCGGAGGCATGGCGTTCATGTCGTCCGAGGAAATCGCTTACCTGATGGTTGCAACGCGGGTGCTGGCATTTCACCCCACCTCCAGGCTTGCCAGTGTGCCGTTCTTGTGTGAGCAGCTAAGCTAGTAAAGTTGCGGCACGATGAGTTCCGGTGGCGTCGGGCTGCGCGAATAATCTTCCTGCCGCACGCGCTGCGGCAGTTCGATCACCGGTAGCTCGACTTCTTCATACGGCATCTGGCCAAGCAGGTGGTTGATGCAGTTGAGCCGCGCTTTCTTCTTGTCATCGGCCTGCACCACCCACCACGGGGCTTCGGCGATGTGAGTGCGCTCAAGCATGACTTCCTTGGCCTTGGTATAGGCCTCCCAGCGCCGACGCGACTCCAAGTCCATCGGGCTGAGTTTCCACTGCTTGAGCGGGTCGTGAATGCGGCTGAGAAAGCGCAGGTGCTGTTCCTGGTCGGAGATCGAAAACCAGTACTTGATCAGTTGGATACCGGAGCGGGCGAGCATGCGCTCGAACTCCGGCACGCTGCGGAAGAACTCTTCGTATTGGTCGTCGTTGCAAAACCCCATGACTTGCTCCACGCCCGCGCGGTTGTACCAGCTGCGGTCGAACAGCACGATTTCGCCGGCCGCCGGCAGGTGCGAGACGTAACGCTGGAAGTACCACTGGGTCTGTTCGCGGTCATTCGGCGCAGGCAAGGCGGCAACCCGGCAGACCCTGGGGTTCAGGCGCTGGGTGATGCGCTTGATCACGCCACCTTTGCCGGCGGCATCACGCCCTTCAAACAGAATCACCACTTTGTGGCCGGTCTTCACCACCCAGCTCTGCAATTTCACCAGTTCGCCCTGCAGGCGGAACAGTTCGCTGAAATAAATCCTGCGGGCTGTTTTTTCGCTGCTTTCACCGACGTGCTCGTCGAACAGCGCGTTCAGGTCATGCCCGTCTTCGGACAATTCCAGTTCCAGCTCTTCATCACTGTGATCAAGCAGTTCACGGCGGATGCGCTGCATCAAGGCGTCTTCTACTGAGGACATGGGCGGAACTCGCGTGGTGGGGGATGGCAAAGTCTTAGACGCAATTTGTTACGAACCAATTACAGCAAAATGCGTAATTGCGGCGGGAGAGGGGGACAACAAGGCGTTTTGCCATTCCACATTCATAAAACCGTAACAAGATTGTTGCAGAGTGCCTCAGCCCGTAATCACAAGGATTTTCCTGAATGAAACGTCTGATGAAGTCTGCTGCACTCGCCGTCGCGGTTTCTCTTAGTGCCACCTCGGTATTTGCGGCGGAAAGCGTCCGCCTAACAGGTTCTGGTGCAAGTTTCCCGGCCCCTATCTACCTCACCTGGTTCAAGGACTTCAGCAAGAAGACCGAAGGTGTCACGGTTGACTACCAGTCCAAGGGCAGCGGTGCGGGCGTACAGGACTTCCTGAACAAGACCGTCGATTTCGCCGCCAGTGACTCGGCAATGAAAGACGAAGACATCGCCAAGGTGGCTGAAGGCGCGCAACTGCTGCCGATGACCGCGGGTGAAATCGTGCTGGCGTTCAACCTGCCGGGCAATCCTAAAGAGCTTAAGTTGCCGCGCGATGTTTACTCCAACATCTTCCTGGGCAAGATCACCAAGTGGAACGATCCGAAGATCGCCGCTGCCAACCCAGGCCTGAAGCTGCCTGACATGCCGATCACCGTGGTTGTGCGTGCAGACTCCAGCGGCACCACCGCTGTGTTCACCAAGCACTTGGCTGCGATCAACCCTGAGTTCCAGAAGGACTTGGGCGAAGGCAACACCGTTAACTGGCCCGCCAGCGACAAGTTCATCAAATCGCCGAAAAACGATGGCGTAACCGCGACCGTTCGCCAGACTCCAGGCGCCATCGGCTACATCGAATACGGCTTCGCCAAACTGGCCAAGGTCGACTTCGCCCAGTTGCAGAACAAGGCCGGTAAATACGTTGTGCCTAACGCCGAAAGCGGTGCAGAAGCCCTGGCTGCGGTGAAAATGCCGGAAAGCCTGGTGGCCTGGTTGCCGGATCCGGATGGCGCCAAGTCCTACCCGATCACTTCCTACACCTGGATGATCTTCCGCAAGAAAAACGAGAGCCCGGCCAAAGCCAAGGCCATGCGTGAAATGGTCGAGTACAGCCTGACCGAAGGCCAGAAAATCGCCGATTCGATGGGCTACATCCCGCTGCCGCCATCGGTTGTCGAGCAAGTTCGCAAAGCTTCCGCCAACATTCAGTAAGGCTTGCCAGGCCACCCCCGGCATGGGCTGTCAGCCAGGCCGGGCGTGTTCCCCCCTTGTTCCGGAATTAGCCAATGAACTCACCTTTTGTCGTACCGGTTAACCCGGACTCTGCGTGCCAGCCACCTTCTACGAAGGACTTCCTGGTTGACCGCACCTTCCGTGCGCTTGCACGCATAGGCGTAGTGCTGGTGCTGGCGCTGGTTTTCGCGCTGGTCTTCGAAGTAGGGCGCAAGGCACTTCCCGGCATGGAAAAGCACGGCTTTGATGTGCTGTTCGGCAGTGTCTGGGACGTAAACCAAGGTAAATACGGCATTCTGCCAGCTATTTGGGGCACGCTTTACAGTGCCTTCATCGCGTTGCTGATCGCAGGTTTTTTCGGCGTCAGCATGGCGATTTTCCTGACCCAGGATTTTTTACCGGCCAAGCTGGCGGCGGTGTTTCGCACCATCGTTGAACTGCTCGCCGCGATCCCCAGCGTCGTTTACGGCCTCTGGGGCATTTATGTGGTGATCCCGGCCATCCGCCCGCTGACGGCGTGGCTGAATACCGAGCTCGGCTGGATTCCTTTTTTCGGCACATCCTTGAGCGGGCCGGGCCTGTTACCGGCAGCACTGGTACTGGCGATTATGATTCTGCCGACCATCGCCGCCGTTTCCCAGGACGCCCTCACGGGTGTGCCGATGAAAACCAAGCAAGCCGCCTACGGCATGGGCACCACCCACTGGGAAGCGATTCTCAAGGTAATGGTGCCATCCGCTGCCACCGGCATCTTTGGTTCGCTGGTACTGGGCCTCGGCCGCGCATTGGGTGAAACCATGGCGCTGGCCATGCTGGTCGGCAACGCGAACAACATCTCCCTTTCGCTGTTTGCCCCGGCCAATACGCTGGCGGCCTTGTTGGCGCTGAACTTCCCCGAAGCCGGCCCGAACGAGATCGAAGTGTTGATGTACGCCGCACTGGTGCTGATGTTTATCACGCTGCTGGTAAACATTATCGGTTCGATGATCATGGTCTACGCCCAGCGGGGGACTAAATAATGACTGACCTCTCGTCTCCACTCACCACCGCGATGCCGAGCCTGCAACGTCGGTTCGAAGGCCGTGCCCTGCGCAGCCTGATCTTGACCAGCCTGGTGTGGTTTGGTGCGCTGCTGGCCGCCGTGCCGCTGATTTCGGTGCTCTACATGCTGATCACCCGTGGTGGTGCTCGCCTGAGCCTGGAAGTGTTCACCGAGCTGCCACCGACTGGGTTCGAGACCGGCGGTGGCTTCGGCAACGCGATGGCAGGTACGTTCGTCATGGTCGGTATCGCTGCCGCCATCGCGGTGCCCGTCGGCATCATGGCGGCGATTTTCCTGGCGGAACTGGGCCCCGACAGCAAGCTGGCGAACGCCTCGCGCTTTGCCGCAAAAATGCTCACCGGCTTGCCGTCGATCCTGGCGGGTGTGTTTGCCTACGCGCTGGTGGTGATGACCACCGGGACTTACTCGGCACCGGCAGGTGGCGTTGCGCTGGCCGTGCTGATGCTGCCTATCGTGGTACTGACGGCTGAAGAGTCGATGAGGATGGTGCCCAAGATCATGAAGGATGCCGCCTACGGTATGGGCTGCACCCGTTCGCAGGTGATCTGGAAAATCGTCTTGCCCACCGGCATGCCAGCGATCCTTACCGGCGTCATGCTCGCCGTGGCCCGCGCCGCCGGCGAAACCGCGCCGCTGTTGTTCACTGCGCTGTTCAGCAACTACTGGATCTACCACGACGGCAACCTGGCGGTGATGAACCCGACGGCCTCCCTTGCCGTGCTGATCTACAACTTCTCCGGCATGCCCTTCGACAACCAGCTTGAGCTCGCATGGGCGGCCTCGTTGGTGCTGGTAATGATCGTGCTGGTCGTGAATATCGTGAGCCGTATTTTCGGCAAGCCCAAGTATTAAGAACGGGAGCACCTGAATTTTGAACGTATCATCTGCGCAAATAGCCGCTCCGTTTATCACCCAGTCGCCTGTGGTCATGGACTGCAAGCTGGACAAGATTTTCTACGGCAACTTCATGGCGGTGCGTGATAGCCATGTGCCGATCGAGAAAAACAAGATCACGGGCTTTATCGGCCCGTCCGGCTGTGGCAAATCAACTGTGTTGCGTAGCCTCAACCGCATGAATGACCTGGTTAAGGGCTTCCGCTTCGAAGGCCACGTGCATTTCCTGGGCCAGGACGTGTATGGCAAGGGCGTTGACCCGGTAGTCGTGCGCCGCTACATCGGTATGGTGTTCCAACAGCCGAACCCGTTCTCGATGAGCATTTTCGACAACGTGGCCTTTGGCCTGCGCCTCAACCGCTACAAGGGCGACCTCGGCGACCGTGTCAAGCACGCGTTGCAAGGTGCTGCCTTGTGGGATGAGGTCAAGGACAAGCTCAAGGTCAGCGGCCTGTCGCTCTCGGGCGGCCAGCAGCAACGCCTGTGTATCGCCCGCGCCATCGCCACCGAGCCGGAAGTATTGTTGCTGGATGAGCCTTGCTCGGCGCTTGACCCGATTGCCACTCGCCGGGTCGAGGAGCTGATGGTCGAGTTGAAGAAGGATTACACCATCGCGCTGGTGACGCACAACATGCAGCAGGCGATTCGTGTGGCAGATACCACCGCGTTTTTCTCGGTGGATATTTCCCAAGGCACTCGCACCGGCTATCTGGTGGAAATGGGCCCGACCGCGCAGATTTTCGAAAACCCGCGCGAACAAATGACCGGGGACTACATCAGCGGCAAGTTCAGCTGACCCATGCACCGTTTTTCAGGATTGCCAATGACTGCAACACGTCGTCTTGATTTGCTCGCGATCGAACGCGCACTGCGTAAGGTACAGAGCCGTTTTGCCCAGCTCAGCCAGGACTTTACCGAGCCACGCGACCCGCTGACAGACGAAGTGCTGCAGAATGTGCTTGATGGCTATGCCCTGATTGACGACTATGTGGCGCGGGGTGTCGACCTGTTCGACCTTCAGCAACTGAACCTGATGCTGGAGATCAATGCCACCGTGCTCTGTGGCAAAGACCCGCTACGCCGGCAGGAATACGCGCAACACCTGCTGGCGACCGAAGTGCATTTTTTCAACAATGTCGAGGGTGGCATCAAGGACTTGTATAACTGGTACTGCAAGCACCACAGTGAATCGGTGTGGAAGCGCGCAGCTGGTGTCTACGTGCGAGTCCTCAGCAAGCCGCAATTGTTCATTGAAGGCAATCACCGCAGTGGGTCGCTGATCGTCAGCTACCTGCTGATGCGCGAGGGGTTGCCGCCCTTCGTATTGACGCTGGACAACGCCGAGGGCTACTTCAACCCGTCCTCGGTCATACGCAACTCCGCCAAGCATGGCGTCATGGCGCTGTATGAGTTGCCCAAGATCAAGAAAAAGTATGCTGCGTTCCTGGAAGATAATGCCCCTGATCCAATGGAGTTTTTCCTGAGCGACACACCAGCGCCCGTCTATCAGGGGGGCCATTGATGGGAAGGTATCCAGTGCTCGACACAGTCAAGCGTGTGTTCAAGCGCCAGCGCATCCGTATCTCGTTCGATATCGATGACACGCTGGCTTGCCAGCTTCACCACAGCGCGACCGAACACAGCCGTTTGCCGGCGTGTGTGCACCGTTGGCTGGGCGAGCCGCTGCGCAGCGGAACCCGCGCACTGACCCGCGAACTGCGTCGCCAAGGCTGCAGCGTCTGGGTCTACACCTCATCCGGGCGGACCCCGTCCTACATACGCCGCTGGTTGTTGCTGTATGGCATCCACGTCGACGGTGTGGTCAACAGCGTGCGGCACAACCAGGCCCTCACCGAGCGCGGACTGTTGAATACCCCGTCAAAATTGCCGTCGGCGTTCGACATCGACTTGCATGTCGATGATTCCGAGGGCGTTCAGCTTGAAGGCTTCGATCACGGTTTTCGCGTCGTGGTTGTGGACCCGGAAGACGAGCAATGGGCGCAACGCGTGCTGGATGCCGTCGCACACCTGCAGGCACAGCTCGCCCGGCAACAACCGCAGAGGCACAAACTGCCGGTGCCGGCTTATCCGGGGCTGACGTTGAACGGGTAAGGTGGAACGGTTGTGCATGAAGAGCGTTAAGCAAGGGGGCGACTGACCAATCAGTCGCCCCCTTTTTTTGCTTATTTGGCGCTCAACGCCCCGAGAAACGCGGTATGCCGCATTGCCTGCGAAAACATCGGCAACGTGAAGTTTTCAGCGGCCTTTTGTTGCTCATCGGTGAACGTCGCCGTGCAGTCGGTCAAGGTCACTACGTTGTAGCCCTTCTCATAGCCTGATCGAACCGTACCTTCGACGCAGCAATTGGTCAGAAACCCCGCCACCACCAGGTTCTGGATGCCATTGTTGCGCAGCACAAGGTCCAGGCCAGTGGTGGCAAAGCCATCCAGCCCGCGCTTGCCTTCCACGAGAATATCGCCGGGCTCACGCGTCACGGCGTCGGTGATCTCGGCACCCCAACTGCCGGTGCGAAAGGCGCTGCCGTCAGCTACACCCTTGAGAATCCCGTAATCGCGTGTTGTCAGCTCTGGATAGCCCTCGGCGAACTGGATCGGCAGGTGGATGATCTTCACGCCCAGCTTGCGCGCTTGCTGCACGGTGGTTGCGGTGTTGGCCAGCATGTCTGACTGGTGCATCACATCTTTGACTGCGTCATGGAACACGCCACCAGGGGTGGTGAAATCGTTCTGGAATTCGATCAAGACAAGGGCGGTGGCGTGTGGATTCATGGTGAGTCTCCGAATAGGGGAGCAGTTGGTGTTCAGCGCCAATGACTCACCAGACGGTGAGTGGGCGACGTCGACGCATAAGATGATGCGTTGGGAGCGTAGAGCCATCTGAGCATACCTGCACCCGTCGGAACAGATTTTTGAGTCACGCGGTCTTAGCGACGTTATCCTTTTAAGCTGCGCTCGGTGAATAAACGGGGCTCTTGGAGAGTACGTGTGAAGTATTACTGGCTCAGGCAGGACATTATGATGGCGGACAAATGGACGCTTGGCGACGTACGGCACGTCAATAACTGGCACTTCAGAGAGCCGCCCGTTAATTTCATGGAGCCTGGGACTTACACGTTGGATGTGCGTTTTGAAGGCGCTGAGGTGGACTATTCACTGGCGGGTTATGCCAGTGTGCCGGTGTTGAGTTCGAAGGCCTGTCAGGCGCTGTCCGGGTTGCCGGAAGTGGACGAGCCTTATTGCAATGTCGTATTCGAGCCTGTGCTGATTGCAAATAAAGAAGTCCGGGGTGCCTACTTTCTTATGATCATTGAGACACAAATAGACTGTGTCGATGAGCAAAGATCTAACTTCAAGAAGTTCGAACCCGATGACCCTGTGAGACCCGATCTGGCGGGTGAGTATCGAGCATTCACCCGGCTTGTGATTGACCCTGAAAAAATCGGCGATCAGCACATTTTCAGAGTGAAAAAATATTCGGGCGCGATAATAGTCAGTGACGAGGTCAAGCGTCGGCTAGAGAACGTTGGTGCCGCAGGAATGCTTTTTGAATCCGTGTCGGGTGACGACAGAGGTGGGAATGCGTGAAGCGCCTGGCCGCACAAATGATGATTAAGAACAGTGCGCGTAGGTTGCTGGAGCGATTCACTATCGAGGCATCAGACGTCACCGTTCGTCCAAACCTTTGCACTCGCCGTAACCGGCCCACTCTTATGTTTACGCGCGGATGTTCCGAGCTTAGAACGGAGAGCCAGCATGGAAATCGACAGAAATGCCCCCGGGAACATTTCACAGCAGGACGTAACCCGCGGCACAGATAATGAAGCCGGGCACGATCCGAAGCGCGATGAGGACAACATCCCGCTGCCGCCGGACGACGAGGCACCTCTTGAAGAAGATATGTCTGACGTGGATGCTGCCGATTCGGTAGCGAGCGAGCACCCCGACAACTGATCGGCCTCACAGAACAACAATCCCGACGTCTGCGTCGGGATTGTTGTTTGTGCGTTGAGCGCTATGAAACCTCAGGGGCGGAAGGCTTCGGCGGCGGCCTCAAATTCGAAGTGCGGATGTACCTGCCAAGTATCCACAAGCCACTACCCACAGCGGCCAATACGCCAGATAAGAGCAAATCAGCCAGGCCTTCTCCGGTCTTCTCGGGCGTCACAAATCTGGAGAGTATTTTCACCCATGCAGGAACACTCATGTAGACGGTCAGTATCCAGAACACCACGGACGTCGCATAAACCGGTATCGAAAGGGTCGTGCGTAGCCAGGCAGGGGCCTTATTCATCAGCAATTACGTCCTTGTTGGTCTGGGGGGCAGAAGGCGGTGGCGATTGCGATCCCCTGCGTGAGCCCATTTTGCGTTGCTTGCATTTCGTTGCGAGGGCGTGAAGATAGCAGGGCGGGCGATGCATCGAGGCACGAAAATCTCAGTTTTTCCTTCGTTATCTTCATCTAGATCACTGATCTAACGAGCTTTTTCGCCCGAGTCGTGGTGCAAGAAAGCTGCCTTGCGACCTTGCGCCGACGCGACTGGATCTATATATTCCCAACCCTGCAACACGCGCTGCCGCCCGAATGGCGAAACTGGTAGACGCATGGGACTTAAAATCCCCCGCTCGTAAGGGCGTCCCGGTTCGATTCCGGGTTCGGGCACCATCTAAAATCAAGGGTCTGCGAGCGAAAGCTAATGCAGGCCCTTGTTTGTTTCCGGTCCGCAATTTCAAATGTCGCTCCGCAACTCACTTAGTTGGCGTGACCTTTGAGGGCTCTCACTTCGAGAACTTAGACATTCGCTACACCACGGCCAACCAGCGACATCCAGCATTGCGGTTTCTGTATGTAGAACTCGGCCGCGTCATTGGTGGTGAGGCTGTCCTTGGTTAGCGATAGCCCCTAGGAGCATTCGAGGTTTTTTCAGTAAGCGTCCGGTTAAGGCACGTTGCGATGAGTAAACGCCTGGCAATTGGCTACATATGGCTCCCTCAGCGAGCCTCCAACTGCGGATTTTCGATAAAAAAAGCCGCTTCACTGAAGCGGCTTTTCTTTACTTGGAGATGTTTGCTAATACTGCTGCTTTCGCGTCTTTACCGTCGACGGTAGTCACACCCGCCAGCCAGCTATCCAGAGTCTCAGGATGAGCGGCCAGCCATTTTTTCGCTGCACTCAAAGCGGGCTCCTTTTTGTCGAGGGAGTTCATGATGCTGCTCTCCATGTCGACCGTGAATTTCAGATTGCTGTACAACTTGCCAACGTTACCGCAGCGCTCGGCATAGCCTTTGGATGTGATGGTTTTGACCGTTGCTGCGCCGAAATCGGGACCGAAGGAATCATCACCACCCGTTAGATACACGATGTCCATGTTCACGTTCATTGGGTGAGGCGCCCACGCCAGGAACACAATGGGCTTCTTGCGTTGAATCGAGCGAGCTACCTCTTGGATCATGCCTGCTTCACCAGACTCGACCAGTTTGAAATCCTTCAAACCATACGAGTTGTCCTTGATGATCTTCTGCACCAACGTGTTTCCGCCGCTACCAGGCTGGATGCCGTAAATGCGGCCTCCGAGTGGGTCTTTAAATTTCTCGATGTCCTTGAAATCCTTCAACCCCTCATCGGCCAGAAATTTTGGAACTGCGAGTGTGTATTTTGCACCGGTGAGGTTAGGGGCCGGGAGAACGGACAAAGAGTCCTTTAGGGGGGTAATCAGAGGATCCTGAGATGGCGACCAGTAGTTAATGAACGTATCCAGCTTGCCATCGCTAAGAGACTTCAGAACGATTGGCAGTGAAAGCATATTGTCCTCAAATTTGTACCCCAGACCTTCGGCCACCACCTGAGTTAATGCATTTGTCGATATTCCATCAAGCCACCCCACGTTCGCGGTCTTGATGACTTGGCAACTACTGGGTTCTTGAGCCATAACCAACACGCTTTGAGATGCCAAGGTTACTGCGATCACGGTTTTGTAAAACTTGTTCATCCGACTCCCCTCTAGAGTTGCACTAAGTCTGTTTGACGTATCTGGATGGCAGACTCAAATTTGCACGTGGCTGACGCTTATGAATTGCGCCTTTCCCGCTTCGATTATCGGCCAATCGCCAGTACGGCATAACCGCGTTTCTATTATGAGGAGCATGCGGTTTTCTTATGGATCAGTAGGGAGGGATCCACCTGGATATGCACGTAATAGCGGCAGCACGCTGCCGCTATTACGCAAATTTGAACCGTAAGTAAAATGCCTAGGCCACAGGTTGGTCGAGCGCGCTGCGGCCCATAGTCTGGTCGCCAACGTACTTTTGATCGAATGCTGGCCGAGTGAAAATCCTCCGAACCATAGGCTCGAAGTGCTCCAAAGGGCGAGTCGGGTAATCGGGGTCAAAGGACGATTGGTCCCATTCCTCACAGAAGCGCACACAGCTCTCGTAGTACGGGTGATCCTTGTACAGATCCCGCTCATTACGATCACCGCCGAAGAAGTGCACGTAGTAGTAGTTCTGGAAGAGGCCGTGAAAATTGATGACCCAGGTCACCTCTGGACGAACATATGGGCGAAGGATGGATGCTGCATACTGGGAGTGGTTGTAGGGGGCGAGCTCGTCGCCTAGGTCATGGATCAGCGCTGCAACCACCATCTCCTCATCTGCACCAGCGTCCTCAGCTCTACATGCGGTCTGAAGCGAATGAGCGAGCCTGCTCACCTTGTAACCGCTTAGAGAGTGTTCAAGATCCCGCAAGCATTTTAGGAGCCGATCTGGCAGCTCCTTTGCGAAATCAGTTTCCAGCTGGGTCAGCATTTCATATTCGGCTTTGGTGCCGTCTTTCATCTGGGTAAAAGCTACGGTTTCCATCATCAGTCCTCAGGCTTTCGAATCTTATTGAGCTCTCAAGCTTCTTTTCATGGCTTTGTAGATGCCTTTGGGGCCGTCCATATCCATGTAGCAACCTTGCAGATGGCGTCGACCTTCATTGGTATCAAAGCTCGTCCGTCCATGGAGGACACGGGTGTTGTTGAACATTTGCAACTCGCCGTTCTCCAGCTTGAAACGTCGCTCGAATGCCGGATCCACAAAGAGCTCCCCCATGCGACGACGTGCACGGTGGAATATGGCCATGTCGTGTTCATTCAGCAGCGGTAGATAGTCGAGGCGCGGGCTATAGCTGACACCTGTCATTCGGCCTAGCGCGTCAGTCATGATGATCGGCCGGCGTTCAATCAACTCCACGTCGTTGTCGACGTGGCGGTAACGTACCGGCACGTTGGCCAGCAGTTCGAAGCCTTCAGGATCTTCCAGCTTGAGCTGCTCTGCGGCCGCGAGACTGTCTACGAGTGTAGAGAGGCCTCCCGATGTTTCGTTGATCAGGCAGTGCAAGAGCTGGATGCCAGGCATCGGGTCGCGATAGGGGTTATCGGTATGAGGATCGAGGTGAATCGAGCGATAGGCCAGGTCATTGGAGTTAGGCCGGGAGTAGACCTCGAAGTACTTGCCGAAATTAGTTTCGCGCACCTGGCCGAAGATTTTGCCTACATCCAGAACTGACTCTGCTTCGGTGGGCACGTTCTGGATAACGACAACCCCATAGGTCAAAAACTTGCTGAATGCCTCCAATCGATAATCGAAGTCACTCAGTCGGTTGAAGTCGATGTAGATGAGCTGAGTGTCAATATTGCTCTTCCAACTGATGGGCGTTGGCAGGCCATCCAGCGGATCGAAGTCGGCACGAAACTCCGTGAGGTCATACAGCCCCGCATAACCATCACTGAATGACAGCCATGCCTGATCTACGCCTTTGGCCTCTGCTTCAACCAGAGTGATGCCGTCAGGAAGGTTATGCGGGTTAAACAGTCTTTGCTGAGTAGTGACATCAAGACTGATAGCGTCCTGGCAACGCTCCCGCAACCACAGAGGCGCTAGCACAATGGTTTCCCCTGGCAACTGTGCGATCACGGATGCCGGTTGTTGCTTGATTTCAAAAGTGACCTGTACCATGAGAACCTCCAAATAGGTGGTCTCAGTATCCTTACGTGCTCAGGGGATAAACACCCGCAATCCCCTTATTAGAGGTATGCATAAACGTTATGGAGCCGAGCGAACAGGACCTCCCGCCACTTAAATCTTTGGTCGCCTTTGAGGCCACAATCCGCTTGGGTTCGATGACGGCCGCAGCTGTTGAATTGGGCACTACTCAACCGGCGATTTCTCAACGGATTCGCACCTTGGAGGAGTCGCTTGGATGTGTACTCTTCGAACGTAAAGGTAAGCTGTTGCGACCCACCTATGAGGGTCAGCAGATTTATTCAGGCCTAGCATCCCCGGTGAGTGAAATTAAGGCAGCGGTCAAGCGCATGCGTCGCCATTTCAACAAGCAGAAACCTACCATCTCGATCGCTGCGAATTTTGGATTCTGCTATTTCTGGCTTATGCCGAAATTGCCTGCGCTCCAGGGCCAGTTCCCCCAGATTCAATTCAAGATTCGCCCAGTAAACCTTGACGATGATCCGATGCTTCAAGATGCCGATATCGCCATTCAGTTTGGATCCCTCGACGGTGACTTCCGATTTGAAAAGCTACTGATCCCCGAGACGGTATTCCCAGTGTGCAGTTCAGATCTGGCTGAAAAGCTGGGGCTAATGGAAGGTACGAAAATAAGCAGTATCGAGGATCTACCGCTGCTTCATAAGGACAGCGATGACTCCCGGTGGCTGGATTGGCATCACTGGTGCCTGCACGCGAAGATCACTCCGCCAGAGGAAGCGCCAGTTTTTTGCTTCAATAACTATCCATTGCTGCTGACCGCTGCGCAGGAGGGTCAAGGTATCGCCTTGGGCTGGGCTGGGCTGATCGAAGAGCAGATCAAGGCGGGCAAATTGATCGCTCTCGGGCCTTCAGTAGACCGGCCTCACCGGGGTTACATTGTGAGATCGAACTATCACGAGACACTTCTGGTGAGGGATGTCCTTCAGTGGCTGATTGCGGCAAGCTGACCTTGAAGCCTGCGCCGTTGAATGTCCGCCAAATCCGTTTCCGCTGCTGAAAATCGTGCTGGCGAGGTATTAGATTAACTCGATGCCGATCCCGCCAGGGACCAGACTCGTCTATCTGGCGAGCATTCTCGCCTAAATGGGTGTCCGATTTCATTAGACCACTACAGTCGCGTTTCCATGTGGTTTAGGCAAAGCCTAGGCTTTGTACAGTGCTTAAAAAGTTACTGATGATTTTTTGATACAGTTTTCGCTGTATCTAGCTCGCTTTGTAAGGACCGAAGACGAGCATCATTTGGATATTTTAGTTTTAGCTCGTCCAAGTTTATTTTTGCCTTTGAATATTGTTCGAGCTTTATTAGATTCCGCACCAAAACTATTTGAGTTACTCGCCCTGGGGCAATATCAAAAGCCGCTTGATTAAATTCTAGGGCTTTTTTGAAGTCGGTGTACTGTTTACCGTTGTCGCCCATATACAAAAGGCCAAGTACGTTGTTTGCCGAAAGCTGGTGCGGGTCGATTTTGACCGCCTGTTCGAGGCGATCTCGGGCCGAGGCGACTCTGCCTTGCATCAGATCTGCATCCGCCATATTGACGAGATAGTAATAGGAGTTAACTGGGTAATAAGCCGCTGCTTTTGCCGCATATTCTCCCGAACTCTGGTAGTCACCTGCCTCATAGTAGCTAAGGGATATATACCGTAGGGCTGAAGCCTTTTGTTGATTGGTGGCTGCTGGGTCTGCCTCAATTTTCTTAAAGTTTGCAATGGCAGCAGTGTTATTTCCTCGATCTTGAAGTTCTTGGCTTTGCGCAAACGTGTTTTTTATTTCGTTTTTATGTTCGTTGGTTTTTAGTGAGTCTTGGATTTTATCGCAGCCCAATACAGCTAAGCACAAACAAATAATGAACGCTATTTTCAATTTTTGCACTTTCTTTCTCGACGTTGCCGGGCGTGCCTGCCTTAGTATAAAAAGCCCTGCGGACCGGGTTTGTTTCTTTCAGTCAAGTACTGGCCGCATGAAGCTTCTCTCCGTACTGACGATAAATCTCTTATCCGCTGCCAGCGCGAAGGTACTAACGCATTCGGGGTCAGTTTTGGACTCCTCGCGATAGCGCTCGTAATCCGCAAGGCTCGGAAAGCTGAAAAGGCAGTAAGCGACGTTGTTTGCGCCTTCAGCGGGGAGGAAATAACCATGATGTGTGCCCCCCATGCGATTGACTATGCGAATCCACAGTCTTGAGTAGTTTTCAAAGGCCGGGATTTGATAGGGGTCAATCTGATACTTCAGATGGCAGGTGATCACGCGAGTCGTCCTTGTCCAGTTTGAATGAGTAGCTTACTGGACATCCGTGTGATTGGTAAAACTCGACTAGGTACTGGTTTTTTTTGCATCAGCTTTACGCCTTCCAATCGAAACCCACCGGCGAAAGCGGAAAGATCACAGTGTTCGTGATTCGGACGCCGTTGGCTCGGGTTGCGACATTGTCGTATACGTCGATGGTCGAAAAGCTACAAAAATCGGCACCGGGTAGCGCGTTACCTTTTACCTGTCGCCTGGATCGCCGAAATCTAGGCGCTGGCCTGGCGGGCTTAGGCTTGTGCGCAGGAGCTGCAATACGAACCATTGCAGCAACGGTGCAGCCTGGCAAGAAAAGCCTGTACCGCATCAGCGGCGACATGGCAGGCTTTTACATTGCCCCCCTATGTCGATTACAACTGGACCAAGAAAACCATGAAGCCGCCTCCGGGCGGCTTTTTATTGCCTGGAGAAAACATGGACGCAGCACAGAAGCCCGATATCTACGGCACCGAGGGCGGCTCGTAAAAGCCAAAAACTCCAGCCGAAGCGCCGGACAACCTGCGCTCTGTAGCGATGGCTAGTCTCCAGTGAAGGGTGGTTGCTGTTGAATGCGTTGACTGCTACAAAACCGGCCCAATGTGCTGCCAAGGACTGCAATCAATGATTCTGCTACTGATGGCTCTTCTGATGCGCGCGGAGGATCCCGTCTATGCTGTCAATGAAGAAAACTGCAAATTTGGACATTTCATTGAGCTGCCGAACGACTACAGGAGTCGTCGACTGATGAAGGCGTGCTTTGAAGGCATCAAAGATGAACCCATGCCCGCCAGTGGAAACTTGCAGGAAAAGACTGTGCGCCCACTGAAGGAACTCATGGGTATTTCGGTTGATTTACGGTAGCGCACACCCCATCGTGGTCTGAATGGGTGAGGATTTATTGCTATGCACCAGGTTGTTGAAAGGGCGTTAAACGTGATCGCAGCAGAGAGCAGCGAGCCCGAATACACCGAAGCGTTCAGCGCAGCTCATGCGGTAGTGGTTGAGTTTGGAGAGCAAAATCTGGCCGACCGACTTTTTGCCGATATCCCTGATTCAATCTCTTTCATGGAGGTGGCCCGGCTATTCGACTTTCTTGCATGGCAGACGGATGACAACGGATCAGCAATGACTCGCACTGCTGAGCGCTGGCTCGTGGAAGGCTCAGATCTGCGCAAGATTCAGATCGCTCTAAACCTCGAGGTGTACCCGTTTCCGGATGGGCAAGAGATGTACCGCGTGCTGTCCGATGTGGCTTTATCTCACCCGCAGGTGGTTGATAGATGCCAGCAGCTAATCAACTCTCGGCAGAATCGGTAGCACTTGCTCACACAGTCACATTGCGATCACTGTCGCCAGTACAGCGCACTCCGGCGTGATGATCTGGCGATTCATAGCCTCACGCTCTCGTCGTTGCGTTGGGACACCTCAGCCAACTGAATCCTCTGTACTCGAGGAGAGGCAATAAGGCGCTCGACTGTGAAAAGGTCGTGAAAGGTTACGCTCAGTGGGAGGTTACTATCGCCTGGGCCAGTTGCTCGTCCGACATTAGCGCAGGGGCATTGGTCGCGCGGTAGTACCGGGAGGCTTGTTCAAACTGGGCACCCCGTATCTCGCCGTCCGAACCGATGAACGCCAAGGCGTCGGTTTTGGCCGACTTGAAAATCTTTGGCGGATCGGTCGTGAGAGATGTGGTTGCTCCAATTAAAATGGTTGGCGAGGAAATTGTGATAAATATTCCTGCAGCGATAGGGTTGACGTCATCACCTGATACGGCCTGAGTGCTGACCGATGCCAGCAGGGCGATAGCCAGAGCCTTCCATGAGTCCATTCTTCGAAGCTTCCATTGCGATCAGAGGGCGCCACCATAGCAGAGGGGGGGATCGCTAGAAACAAGAAGCCCGGCGCTTGGCCGGGCTCGATGATGGATGCCTATCCTGCTATGACGCCTCACAAGCCCCCGGATCTTTGTATGCTTCGCACCAGGCCGCCTTCAGTAGGACTTTGCATTCGCGCATGAAAACGAGTCCATTCAAGATGCATTTTCACACGTTGCGTCGACGAAGGAATCCAATGCAGCTATTGATTGCCGTGCATAAGCTCCCCGCGACAATGCCAATAAAAACGAACACCAATGCACCGTGGCTGAAGTTCATCGGCCACACAAATGGGCTCGCGGATGATGTTGTGATGGCATCCACCAGGTTGGGTAGAGCGCTGAATACCCAAATCAACAAACCGGTGATCATGCCATGTAACGCAGTGGTGACTGCAGGTAACGCTCGGTAAACCACAGAACCGGCCATCCAACCAGCATGCTCAACAGCCCCCCGACCATGAACATCAGGATGAATGCCGGTATGCTCTCGTCCGAACCAGGAAGGTACAACGCTGCGGCCGTTCCTAGTGTTATCGCCCCTGAAAGGGGAACGGCATATACCCAGCCACGCGCTGCATACCGGGTTTCGTCGCTGCCCTCGTACAACCTTTCTATTCCGTAGATTGTGGCGGAAAAAAGCAGCCAAAGAATGATGCCAGAGCCAATCGCCAGCGGAAGGTATTTAAGTGACGCGCCTCCCAGTAGCCAGGCCACCAGCGATTGTATAAGGGCGTTAAGAAGATTGCGGCCATTGGAGCTTGCACCGTTCGCGTCACTACGCAGTAGTAAGGGAATGCCAAATACAACCCCAACGACGGTTCCAAACAGAAACCCAGAGAACAACATCGACTCATTCCAGCCTTGGGTCATGCATCGAGCGGTAGCGCAGATAATCCCTGCACACAACGGTACCGCGACCAACCGGAGCTCTTGTTCTTTTTTCTTGAGCTTCACGAGACCTCCTAAAGGTCGCTCAGTGGATATGCCGGATCAGACTAGGCGCGCACTCCACGCGAGCCTCCGCCTCGCACTCCGTAGAAGTGGTTCAGTGCTATCAGCTCCGGCAGTTTGGCTACTGCCGGGACCTCCATGAATCACACCGGTAATGGGATGGTCTACGATGATCGACTAACACTCAAGAGCCCCGGTTTTGCCGGGGCTCTTGTTTGTGTGGCTTATACGAAGGGCTGACCGCTGAAGCCCCGTGGCAAACGCTGCAAACCGGGCAGGTCGGTCAGGCGTTGTGTCCACGCGCTACGCCAGTCGATCACGGTATGGGTCTTGGCGTTACGATTGGCGCGGCGGGCAGCATTGCGCTGGGTGCGGCGCGCTTCTTTGTAGGCTTCGGTGTTGCGGCAGGTACGGCACTTGACTCGGTTCAGCTCGACGCTGGAAGGGAGGTTGGTGCCGTGGTGGCCACAGGCTAAATGACCTGCGACTTTGAAGTGAATGACCATGTAAGCGTCTCCTTCTTGGGGTACGCGCATCGGTAGACTCACAATGCGCGCGGGGAGGGCGGGGGCAGCAAAAGTCCCGACACCTAGGGTTACGACCCCAGTTACGAAGCAGCGTTCGGTTTTGGGGCTGGCTTGTTCAACTCTGCGCCCGGACGCTAACCTGCCACGCTACCCATCAATAAAAGGATGCAATGATGAGCGTCGATGCCCTGCCATACGAAGGCAGCTGCCGCTGTGGCCGTGTGCGCTTCAGCGTGAGTGCAGCCCCAGTGATCACCATGGCCTGCCACTGCACCGGCTGCCAGAAGATGTCTTCCAGCGCCTTCTCCCTGAGCGCATTGATTCCCGCCAGCGGTTTCACGGTCACCCAGGGCTGCCCGGTGATCGGCGGCCTGCAGGGGGTAGACCGCCACTACTTTTGCCCGCATTGCATGAGCTGGTTGTTCACCCGCCCTCATGGCATCAATGAGTTCGTCAACGTGCGCGCGACCTTGCTGGATAATGCCAGCGGTTATGTACCCTTCATGGAGACCTGGACCAGCGAGAAATTACCTTGGGCATCCACCCCGGCCGTTGAAAGCTTTGCGCAGTTGCCGGAGCCCGCGGCGTTCCCGCGCTTGATGCAGGCGTACGCTGAGTTCAGTCGATCAACGCTAGCAAATCCGTAGTGCCCACATCCAGGCCCGCCTGGCTCAGCAAGGTGGTTGCCTGGCCCCGGTGGTGGGTCTGGTGATTGAAAAAGTGCACCAGCAAGCTGAAGAAGTTTTTATCGGCGGCCACACCGCGCATGTTGCGGTAATGCAGGCTCTGATCCAGGTCGGGCGCCTGTACGGTGTGCGCCCAGTCAAGGATGAGTTGATCCAGCCAGGCTCGACGGGCGGCCAGTTCACGGATGTTGGCAAAGGCCAACTGCGTCAAATCAACAGGTGTGGCGACTGCGCTCAGCGGAGCCAGTGCCGCATAGCCAGCAGGATGCAAGGCAAAGCGCTTGAGCCAGACGGTGTCGCCTAATACCAGGTGGTTCAACGTACCGAGAATCGAGCCGAAAAACGCCTTGCGGTCCATAAGCAACTCCGCGTCCGACAGCGTGCCGGCCGCTTCGTAGAGCTTGCGGTTCATCCACTGGTTGTAGCGGGCCATCAGCACGACATGCTCAATCCGGTTCACTTGGGTTTTCTCTCAGAGGCACGGTGACGCCATGATAGGCCGTGCCCGCCCGGCGGTCATGGTGTTCCGGCAGGGCCGGGCTATGGTTGTTAGACGCCAACACTGCGCCCTGGGAGGGTGAGATCATGAACACCAGCGACTTACTGGAACAACTGCTGCGCGCCGGGCAAGGGGGCAGCGCCTCCTCGAGCGGCGGTTTGGGCGGACTGCTCGGCGGCTTATTGAAAGGCACCAGCACCGGCAATGCCTCGGCCGCTGGTGGCTTGGGTGGCTTGTTGGGCGGGCTTGGCGGCATGTTGGGCGGTGCCACTGGCGCTCGTCCTGCCCAGGGACGTTCCGGCGGGATGAACTACGCGGCGCTGGCTTCCTTGGGCATGGCGGCATTCCAGGCCTACCAAGCCTGGCAACGCCAGCAAGCCAGTGCTCCGCAGCAAGCCATCCAGACGGTCGACCAGCTTGACGGCCCCGCAGCCGAAGCCCACAGCCATGCTGTTTTGCGTGCGTTGATCGCCGCCGCAAAAGCTGATGGCCATATCGATGAAAAAGAGCAGCAACTGATTTCCAGTGAACTGGGGCGGCATACCGACGATCCGCAATTGCAAGCGTGGCTCGACGCTGAAGTTGCCAAGCCCCTGGATGCTGCGGATTTCGCCGAGTTCGCCAGCGACCCGGCAGTGGCGGCGGAAGTGTATCTGGCCAGTGTGATGCTGGTGGACGATCAGCAGGACGCCGAACGCAACTACCTGGACGACTTGGCAGGTCAACTGCAAATCGACCCGCAATTGCAGCTGCACTTGGAACAACAGGCCAAGGCTTGATTGATCTGCGAACTTCCGGTCGAAGTAGGATGAATGTGGGAGCTGAGGGTCTTAAAACGCTGCTAGAAGCGCAGCGTGGCTCCAGTGGTCAGCCATTGGTCTCGTTCGCCGACCAGGCTGCGCCCGACCACCAGGTCTACATCGACCAGCTCGCCGAGGTGAAACCGGGGCCCGGCCTGCCATGCCTGATCGCCACCCTCCTGGCCGTAGCGTTCGGCGATCACCGTCATTAACGGCGCGACCTGGTACTCCAGACCAGTGCCCCAAGTCAGGCGGTGTTTCTGATCGCCTTCGTTGTAGGCATGCGACCAACCGGCATTCAGGTTCACCCGCAGGGGCGCCAGCGGTTGCCACGTCAACGGGATGTTGAAGTCTGCACCCTCAAAAGCGTGTCGGCGATCCAGTGCAACGTGCGCACCGGCAGACACGGCCATTTCCAGCCCCAGGTCTTCCCGCGACAGTACCTGCGCCTTGAGCTGCGGGCCCACCTGCGTTTCGCTTTTGCCTGCGCTGGTCGCGCGTGACAGCGCCGCGCCCCATTGCACCGAAGGCATGGCGGCAAAGGTGCAGGCCGGCGACAGTGTTTCATTATGCGTACTGCCATCGTGTCGATTGGCGGTGTACCAGGCGTCGACGTTGCAGGTGCCTGGCGCATTGATCGCGCCGTCGTCGACCCCATACGCGCCGCCGGCTGCGTTGGCCTTGGACAGCAAGGCAATCATTAACAGAACGCCCAGGGTCAGCCCTATAAACATCAGGTTGCGCTGCAATGCGCGCCGCTTGGCCGGCGGCAATAGCAACAAGGTCTGGCGTGCGCCTCGGTAGTGACGCGCACGGTATTTGGCGAACCCATCCTGGCGCGCCGGGGTGTGTTTCTTGTGCATGATGCACCTCGCTTGAATTCAGCTTTCTACGGTCAGCACCGAAATGCCACTGGCTTTGGCCTGGCAGACCAGCTCGGACGTGTCGTCACCACCCGGCAGGGCGATGACCACGTCAGGGCGGCTGTCGGTAAGCATGAAATGGTTGCGCTGGCGTTCCGCCTGCTTGCCGTGGCGTTGCCAGTTGGGCGGGTAGCGCACCACGTCAATGCCCAGTTCCCGCGCCCACTCCTCAATCTCGCTGCCGAGGAATTGGTTGCCGCCGTGGATCAGTACCTGCACCGGGCGCAGGCGGTGGTAGGCGTCCAGCACTTGGCGGGACAGTCGGGTGTCGGCGTAATGACGACCTGCACAGATCAAGACGCGCATAAGGTCTTTCCTTTTAGTGCACGGTGGCGGCCGGGCGGCCGCCACCGTTTAAACGGCGGGGGCGATCAGTACCACTGCTTGAAGCGGCGGATGTAGATCGTCTTCATCAGTTGGGCTACGCAGCAGTAGCTGAGCAGGGTGCCGACCAGCCATGGGAAGTACGCCAGCGGCAGCGGTTGCAGGCCTACCAGCGTGCCCAGCGGCGAGAACGGTACGTAGATCCCCAGCGCGATCACCACACCGGTCATCATCAACACCGGCCAGGCGGCGGTGCTCTGGAAAAACGGGATCTTGCGAGTGCGCAGCATGTGCACCACCAGGGTTTGCGAAAGCAGACCCTCGATAAACCAGCCGGACTGGAACAGGGTCTGCATTTCCACGCTGTTGGCGGCGAACACGTACCACATCAGCGCAAAGGTGGTGATGTCAAAGATCGACGAGGTCGGCCCGATCCAGAGCATGAAGCGACCGATGTTTTTCGCATCCCACTTGCGCGGCTTGGCCAGGTATTCCTTGTCCATCTTGTCCCACGGCAGGGCCAGCTGGGAGATGTCGTACATCAGGTTTTGCAGCAGCAGGTGGATCGACAGCATCGGCAGGAAGGGGATGAACGCACTGGCCACCAACACCGAGAACACGTTGCCGAAGTTGGAGCTGGCGGTCATGTTCAGGTACTTCATGATGTTGCCGAACGTTTCGCGTCCCTTGAGCACACCTTCCTCCAGTACCATCAGGCTCTTTTCCAGCAGGATGATGTCGGCCGACTCTTTGGCAATGTCCGTCCCGCTGTCCACCGAGATCCCCACGTCGGCATCGCGCAGTGCCGGTGCGTCATTGATCCCGTCACCGAGGAAGCCCACGGTGTGGCCGTTGGCTTGCAGCGCCTTGAGTACCCGGGATTTTTGTAGCGGTGTCAGTTTCGCGAACACCGTGCGTTCTTCCACGCGACGTTGCAGGGTGGCATCGTCCATCGCTTCGATGTCGGTACCGAGCAGCGGCTGGCCTGGATCGAGGCCGACCTGACGGCAGATCTTGCTGGTGACCACGGCGTTGTCGCCGGTCAGCACTTTGACCGCCACGCCAATCTGTTGCAGCGCCGCAATCGCCGGGCCGGCAGTTTCCTTAGGTGGATCGAGAAAGGTCAGGAAGCCCTGGATCACCAGGTTGCGCTCATCGGCGGTGGTGTACTGCTGGCGCGCCAACGATTTCGGGATGTGACGGGTGGCCACCACCAGCACACGGAATCCGTCTTCGTTATAGTCATTGGCAAGCGCCAGCAATTCTTCACGGCGGCGCTCATCCAGCGGTACGGCTTTGCCTGCCTCCATCACGTGAGTGGAAATACCCAGCATCTCTTCCACGGCGCCCTTGCACACCAGCAGTTGATCGTCGGCCGCATCCTTGACCACGATCGACAGGCGACGGCGGACAAAGTCGAACGGCAATTCATCGACCTTGCTGTAGGCAAATGGCGCCTGGAACTTCGGATTCTGCTCCGAGAATTGCACCACGGCCTGGTCCATCAGGTTCTTCATGCCGCTTTGGTGGTAGCTGTTCAGCCAGGCCAGGGACAGCACCGCGTCATCACGCTGGCCAGAGGCGTTGACGTGATGCTCGAGGATGATCTTGTCCTGGGTCAGCGTGCCGGTCTTGTCGGTGCACAGCACGTCCATGGAGCCAAAGTTCTGGATCGCGTTGAGGCGCTTGACCACCACTTTGCGCTTGGCCATGGCGGTGGCGCCCTTGGCCAGGTTGGCGCTGACGATCATCGGCAGCATTTCCGGCGTAAGGCCTACGGCAACTGCGAGGGCAAACAGGAAGGCATCGCCCCAGTCACCCTTGGAGAAGCCATTGAGGAAGAACACGATCGGCACCATCACCAGCATGAAGCGGATCAGCAACCAACTGACGCTGTTCACCCCACGGTCGAAGGCGGTTTGCACCCGCGACCCCACAATTGCCTTGGCCAGGGAGCCAAAGTAGGTGCGTGGTCCGGTGGCGACCACCACGGCCGTGGCACGGCCGCTGACCACGTTGGTGCCCATGAAGCAGATGTTGGGCAGGTCCAGCAGGTTGGCCTGGTCGGCAGCCACTGGCCCGGCGGATTTTTGCGTAACGTCGCCGAGGGTGTCGTACTTCTCCACTGGCAAGGCTTCGCCGGTCAGCACTGCCTGGCTGATAAACAGGTCGCGGGATTCGATCAGGCGGATATCGGCCGGGATCATGTCGCCGGCTGAGAGTTGTACGATATCGCCGGCCACCAGCTCGCGCATCGGCACTTCGCGCAGGGTGGGTTGGGCGCCGACCTGCTCACGGCGTAGCACGGTGGCGGTGGTGCGTACCATGGCTTTCAGGGCTTCGGCGGATTTCGCCGAGCGGTGTTCCTGCCAGAACCGCAGCAGGCTGCTGAGCAGCACCATGGTCATGATGATGATGACTTTGGTCGGGTCGGCCTCTTCACCGTCCTGCATCGGCAGCCAGCAATCGGTGAAGAAGCTGATGCCAGCCAGCGTCAGCAGTACGTAGATAAACGGATTGTTCAGTGCCTGCAGGAACTGCACGATGGCGTGAGGCGGCTTGTCATGGGCGACTTCGTTGTGGCCTTCCCGTTGCAGCCGGGCAGAGGCGTCCAATTCGGTCAGGCCGTCCCGGGTGGCACGCACGTTCGCCAGGGTGGCCGACAGGCCGTTGTGCGCTTCGCGGGCGGCTCGCATTGACAATTTAGTGTCGGCGTCAGTGCGATTTTTCTTGTGCAGAGGCGTGTTTTTTACGGCGCTCATTGTCTGTACTCCTGTCGCCAATTCTCGACAAAACATACCCGGTACTTACCTGAAGACAGGCGAGCGAAAGCATGCCGAGTCGCTAACTTCGCGATCGGGTTAAATAAGGTGCTTATATATGTTTTGCTGGTGCGTTAATTAACTTGCGCGCAGCGAACTACAACTGGAAGTGTTCATGGCGAACCCCAGGGTATTCATCAGAAAGTTGCTGTTTTCAGCCGGTTTAAGCGGCGCGAGCGCTCACGTTAAGACCGGGGCTGAAAACCTTCGGTCTCTGTGGGTCTTGAGGGGAGGGTGTGACAATCGCCGCGCGGGAGGGCGGGAAATCGACGCGCACACGGCGTGGCGTGGCCCGCAGGGCGGCGGCCGGCGTGTGCAGATCAGGCAAAACAAAGCATTGGAAGGTCATAAAACACCTCGGGACCGGACGGGCGACCGGCGAGGCAGTTACGGTGGAGCATCGAGCTCTAGCGCAGCTTACCGGACCGTGAGGCGAGTCCTGTCATGTTCTGGGTTTGGCGCCCGATGCCCGCTAACACGGTGCTCGGACAGCGACTAGATACTGTGTCCATTGGCTTCTTTAGTGAGGTTTAAAAAAGGCCCCAGTTGCGGGCACGGGCAATCTACTCAGACGGTTACAAAATGTCAATGCATGATTAATTAAATGAACCGATGTTCAGAGTTTATTCAGGCAGACAGCCCGTGTAAGTTGTCGGCTCTATAACTTCATATTCCTTGCGCGGCCAGAACTGCCAGATAGATCAATACCACGCCGCAAGTGCCGTAACTGATGCGCTGCCACAACGGTGATGCGTTCTTGCGCAGCACGTTGACCAGCGCAGCAATCAGAAAGCACGACAACACCGACGCCAGCATGAACCCGGCGAAAAACATCAAGGTTTGCCCATGACTGGGCGTGGCGCCGACGATGCCCGACAACGCGCTGCCCAGCGCGCCCCAGTAAACAATATTCTTCGGGTTGGCCAGGGAGATCGCTGCGCCGACCGCCAGCGCATTTTGCCGAGTGCTGGCGGGTGCGTCGTCTGATTCAGGCAGCTTCCAGGCATCGATCAGGCTGCGCACGCCCAGCCAGGCGAGGTACACCGCACAGACTACCGTCAGCGGCACGCGCACGGCGTCATGCTGGATCAGCAGGGCGATCCCGGTCAGGCCGATCACCGCCCACACCGCGTCGCCGACCAGCGACCCAACCTGCACCAGAAGGGCCGGCGTGAAGCCATGGAGCAAACCACGGCGCAGGGTCTCCGCCAACACGGCGCCGGGAGAGAGGCAAAACACAAAACCGAATATCAGTGCGTAGAAAAAGATCGTCAGCATGCCCGCGTCCTTTCAGGAAAGTGCCAGAGCATACGCGGGAAGGGGGGATCAGATCGACCGTTGGTTGAGACGCTGCGACAGTTCGTCAGCACTTTCCTTGCGCTCCGAATAACGGTCTACCAGGTCCGGGCGATCGCGCAGCAGTAGCGTGAACTTGACCAGTTCTTCCATCACATCGACCACGCGGTCGTACAGGGCGGAAGGTTTCATACGGTCTTGATCGTCAAACTCCATGAACGCCTTGGGTACCGAGGATTGATTGGGGATAGTGAACATACGCATCCAACGGCCCAATACGCGCAGTTGGTTCACGGTATTGAAGGATTGCGAACCGCCGGACACTTGCATCACCGCCAGGGTTTTACCCTGGGTCGGGCGCACTGCGCCAAGGGCCAGCGGCACCCAGTCGAGCTGCGCCTTGAACACGGCCGACATCGAGCCGTGACGTTCCGGTGAACACCACACTTGGCCTTCGGACCACTTCATCAGCTCCAGCAGTTCCCGCACTTTGGGGTGATCACTCGGTGCATCATCGGGCAGAGGCAAGCCGCTGGGGTTGAAGATGCGCGTTTGTGCGCCGAAGTGCTGCAACAGGCGTGCTGCTTCTTCCACCAGCAGGCGGCTGAACGAGCGTTCGCGGGTCGAGCCGTAGAGCAGCAGGATGCGCTGCGGATGCGTCGAACCGCTACGCAGTGGCGCTGAAAGGGTGATATCGAGATTGGGCAGTGTGGTCATGAAAGCACCGCAATACGGTCGAGTTCCACCTTCAAGTCGGCAGGGCTGAGGCGGTCAAAAGGCACGGCGAAAAATGCCCGGCAGCGTGTGGCAATGATCGCCAGCGTGGCGTCAAATGCAGCTTGGACATTTGTGTCGTCGCCTTGAACATCGGAGGGGTCCTCCAACCCCCAATGCGCCTTCACCGCCGGCCCGAAGTACACCGGGCACGCTTCGCCCGCAGCTTTGTCGCACACGGTAATCACCAAGTCCGGTGGGCTGCCCGCAAAGGCGTCATTGCCTTTGCTGTACAAGCCTTCAGTGCTGATACCCGCTGCCTGCAGCGTACTGAGGCTGCGTGGCAGGACCTGGCCCTTCGGAAAGCTGCCGGAACTGATCGCCTCAAAACCGTGCGGTGCCAGATGGTTGAACACAGCCTCGGACAAAATGCTGCGGCAGCTGTTGGCGGTACACATGAACAGGACTTTCATTGCGGTATCTCCTTCAAAGACTCAGGCGCAAGGCGAGGGCGGCAAGGGTGATCAGCAGCACCGGCAGGGTCAGCACGATCCCGACTTTGAAGTAGTAACCCCAGGTAATCGTGATGCCTTTGCGTGCCAGAATGTGCAGCCACAGCAAGGTAGCCAGGCTGCCGATGGGAGTGATCTTCGGGCCCAGGTCGCTGCCGATCACGTTGGCGTAGATCATCGCGTCCTTGACCACGCCCACGGCATGGCTGGACTCGATGGACAGCGCGCCGATCAACACCGTCGGCAAGTTGTTCATCGCCGAGGACAGCAGCGCCGTCAGCACACCCGTGCCCATCGCCGCGCCCCACACGCCGTAAGTGGCGAAGGTATCGAGCCAGGTTGCGAGGTAGGTGGTGAGGCCGGCGTTTCGCAGTCCGTAGACCACCAGGTACATGCCTAAGGAAAAGATCACGATTTGCCACGGTGCTTCTTTCAGCACTTTGCGCGTGGAGATCGTGTGGCCCTTGGCGGCGATGACCAGCAGGAGCACGGCGCATACGGCGGAAATCGCGCTGATGGGAATGCCCAGCGGCTCCAGGGCAAAGCAACCGACCAACAGAATGCCCAACACCCACCAGCCGGCGCGGAAGGTGGCGCGGTCGTGGACGGCACTGGCGGGATCTTCTAGGTCGGCCGGGTCGTAGGTTTGCGGGATATCGCGGCGGAAGAACCACATCAGCACCGCCAGCGTGGCCGCGACGCTGACGAAGTTGACCGGCACCATCACGGCGGCGTATTCGTTGAAACCGATCTTGAAGTAATCCGCCGAGACGATATTCACCAGGTTCGAGACCACCAGCGGCAGGCTCGCCGTGTCGGCGATAAAGCCTGCGCCCATGACGAATGCCAGGGTCGCCGCCGGGGAGAAGCGCAGGGCCAACAGCATCGACATCACGATCGGCGTGAGAATGAGCGCCGCGCCGTCATTGGCGAACAGCGCCGAGACCAATGCGCCGAGCAACACCATATAGGCAAACAAACGCCGGCCGCGCCCACGCCCCCAGCGTGCTACATGCAGGGCGGTCCAGGCAAAGCACCCGGCCTCGTCGAGCAACAGGCTGATGATGATCAGTGCGACAAAGGTCCCTGTGGCATTCCAGATGATGTGCCACACCACCGGAATATCCGCCAGGCTGACCACGCCAGAGGCCAGGGCCAGGATGGCGCCCAGGGTTGCGCTCCAGCCAACGCCCAGGCCCTTGGGTTGCCAGATGACCAATACGATGGTGAAGATAAAAATCGCGAGTGCGACAAGCATGAATAAACGCTCCGAGGATTCAGCAGCAGGTGCTGGCCCGTTGTGGTCTGTCGCCCATTGCATCCAGACGCTGTGCGTCGCTGTGCAACCAGGGCCGGTTGGCTTGCAGGGTGGTGTGCAGCACGGTAGTCACCCAGTCGGGTAATGCCGGGTTGATGCGGTAGTAAATCCATTGGCCTTGGCGACGGTCCAGCAGCAACCCGGCACTGCGCAGTTGCGCCAGGTGGCGGGAGATTTTTGGCTGGCTGTCGTCCAAGGCATGGATCAGTTCGCACACGCAAAGTTCGCCTTCACGCAGGATTAATAACGTCAGGCGTGCCCGGGTGGTATCGGCCAGGCATTTGAACAGGGTGGGTGGGGAGATGGAGTCCAGCATGGCCAAGGCCCTGTATATATGGTTATCCGAATATACGTATTTTCATATGTAACGGTCAAATCCTGTTTCAATTGATATGGATCAAATGCCTTGAAATCCGCCACAAGTGTTTGAAATTAAAATGAAACATGAATGTCCTAAAGTGCCTCCCCATTGCTGATGAAGGAAGAACCCGCGTGACCCGTGCCACTCGCAACCTGCGCAAGACCCTGGATTCCGTCGCGGAAAATAACGAAACCGCGGCCTTCGACTTGATGCGTGCCGTCGAAAAACTCGGCGATGAAGTGCTGCGCCAACGCTTGCTCAACACCATTCACCGGCTTAACCAGGACGCCCATGAACTGCGCGAAGCGCGCGATTCGGTGGGGCCGGTGTCGGTAAGGCTGGCCTGAGCAAGATCGTTCAAGACAAGCTCCTGGTTGCGCTGGCATGCTTGTCGACTGTCTGTCGATGAGCCGTTTCCATGCCCACTGCCTTACCTCATTACGCCTTCGCTCGCGGCGCCATCGCCGTCATTCCCTTGTCCCTGGCCTGCGCGCCGTGGGGACTGCTGGCCGGTTCGATGGCCATCGATGCACAGTTCACCCCGTTGCAAGCCCAGGGTTTGTCCGCCATCGTGTTTGCCGGCGCTGCGCAACTGGTCGCCATCGGTATGGTCAAGAGTGGCGCCAGCCTGATTTCCATCGTGCTGACCACCTTGCTGCTGACGTCCCAGCATTTGCTGTACGGCATGCATTTGCGCCCAATCCTGTCGCCCCTCAAGACCCGCTGGCGCATGAGCCTGGGCTTTCTGTTGACCGACGAATTCTTCGCACTGGTCAGCCATTTTGACCGCGAGACCTTCAACCGCTGGTACGCCCTGGGCGTCGGCCTGACGTTCTATATCATCTGGAACCTGTTCACACTGGCCGGTATCGTGCTCGGCAAAAGCATTCCCGGCCTTGATCAACTGGGGCTGGAGTTTTCCATCGCCGCCACGTTTATCGCGTTGATTACGCCGGTGGTGCGTGACATCCCCACGGTGGTCTGCGTGGCCGTGTCGTTGCTGTTTTCGGTGTGCTTGAGCTTTCTGCATTGGGAGTCGGCGGTGGTGGTGTCCGGCGTGTTGGGCATGAGCGCGGGGTACGCCTGCAAGCGACTGGGAGTAGGGCAGCAATGATCTACATCATGATTGTGGCCATGGGCCTGGTGGTATTTCTCAACCGTTACCTGTTTATCGAGCCGCGCCTGCCGGTGCGCCTCAACCGTGGCGCGCGGGAGTTTCTCGGGTTCGCCGTGCCTGGCATGCTCACGGCGATTTGCGGGCCGATCATTTTCCTGGCCGACCATCAACTCAACCTCAGTCCGGCCAACCCTTACCTGCTGGCGGGGCTCAGCGCGGTGGCGTTGATGTTCTGGACACGCAATGTGTTGATCACTGTGCTGTTGAGCATGGCGTTGTTCTACCTGTTCCGCTGGTTGCTTTAATCCCCGGACGAAAAAAAGCCCGCGGGAGGGCGGGCAGAAGGGAGACTTCTAACAATGAGCATGGCCAATATAGGCAGCACAGGCTCCCTTCACAGTGAAACTAAATTCATGCTGCACACAGCAAGGCAGCCCGATTGGGCTGCCCGGGCGCATCAGCTTTTTGCGTTGAGCTTGCGCAGTTCTTCATAGGTGGCCGACTGGACGAACCAGAAGCCGGAAATGATGCACCACGTCAAAGTACCGCCCACCAATACCGCCAGGCCCGACAAAAAGCTTGCGCTGAACATCGTCACCAAACCCATCAGCCAGACGAAGGCCAGTGCGATGTAGAGAACGGAGTTGTTGACGCTGATGACGAAATCTTTCATGACGCTTCCTTGTTGAGGGTATCCCGTTGATCTCCTCAGTGAGATCAACCGCGGCATCATAATGCCATGTGTCGGGAGGCGCCACCTTCAAGCACCCCGCCAGGTGGGCGTGCTCCCACCCTTGACCGTACGCTCGCCCTCGAGGATGCAGCGAATTCGCTTTTAGGCGCGTGCGTGACGTAATAGTCCTCGGGTGTAGCAGGCTAATGGTAGAGTCGCGTTTTTTTTCAACGGAGCAATGGCATGCACAAGGTGGTAATTGGCGCACTGGTACTGGCGGCCCTGGCCGGTTGTGCAGGTTCGAAGATGAAAGAGGCGCGCGCCGGCACGCCCTACAAAACCCTGGCTTCAGACAAGGCCACACTGGTAGTTGCTGAATGCGTGCAGTTCGGCTGGCAGGATGAAAGCGTGTTCGGCGTTGACGCCGGCGGCTTCAAGGAACCCATCGGCGCCGGCGGTTTTACCGTGTACACGACTGCAGGCGACTACTTTGTCGATGTGCAAAGCGCGGGTGCCGGTTCCACCATCAAGTACTACGCAGCAGAAGACAATATGCCAGCCAAGCGGCGCTTGGCCGCACTCGCGACTTGCCTGTAATCCATTGCTTTAGTCGTTTTAGGAAATGCCTGGCACGACAGTTGCGCGGCATTTGGATTATGATTCACCCGCTCGCCCGACATGATGGCTCTTTACCAGTACACGGACGTCGAGGCTTAAACGTCGGGCGAGCACCTTTTTTCCTCAGCGCGGCATGTAGCCAAGGTGCCAGCGCCGGGGAATCTTCAGCGACACCAGCCCCAGCACGCCTGCGAAGACGCCGCTGACCAGCAGCGCCCTCAAGCCCATCTGCTGCTCGAGCACCGCGCCAATCACCGCCCCCACGAACATCCCGGCCCATGGGATCAGTTGCACGCGCCAGCCGCTGCGACGCTCCCCAAGCAGCCAGCGCCCCAGCCCGCGTCCAAACCGTGAAAGTGCGCCGGTGACGTAAGTCAGGCCTACGGGCAATCCGTTGACCTCTTCCACAGCGGCATTCAGCATGCCCATCGCGACGATCGCCGCCAGCAGCGCGGGCAATGTATCGGCGAAGGGCAGCACGGCAGCGCCGCACAACAAGCCGGCAATACACAACAGCAATGGCAGTGCATGGCGGCGGCTCAGCCGGCTGACCACGACGCCCAAGGCGTTACCGACAACAAAGGTCGCGACCAGCAACAGCAGCCGCCCGGTCAGGCCAAGATCCCCGGCGCTGATTGCTACCGCCAGGCGAGTCGTGTTGCCGCTCATGAACGACACAAAATCACCGCTGGCCATGAAGCCGATGGCGTCAGTCATTCCCGCCAGCACCGACAGGCTGGCCACCAGCATCAGCCCGACCCGGCCACGCCAGCGCTGTCGATGGGCCAGTGCAGCATTGGCGTTGGGTTTGCGCGGCGAAGGCAACATAGGACCGGGTTCCTCGGTGAGATTATCCGGCCACTACCGTAGGGCGCTTTTAGGGCGCACGCAATGACCTCAGACACACTCTAGGTACCAGCCCGTACGCTGCCAGGTGAAAAAGTGGGTCGGCCTGATCGCTTGCACGAAATCCACGTCATGGGACACCACCATCATCGCCCCTGTAAAACCTTGCAGCGCCTGTTCAAAGGCCATCACCGATTCCAAGTCCAAGTGGTTGGTCGGCTCGTCCAGCAACAACAGTTGCGCCGGCACTTCGCGCCACAAGGCAATCGCCATCGCGGCCTTCAAGCGTTCGCCGCCACTGAGTTGCCCGGCGGGTTGGGTCACGCGCAAGGCGTTCAGTTGCAGCAACGCCAGGCGCGTGCGCAATTCGGCTTCGGCCAGTGGCGTGTCGAGCAGGTTGAGTTGCTCGACGATGGAACGCTGGTCGTCCAGCAGCGCGAGATGCTGGTCGATATAGGCACTCGGCACCTGCACGCTGCAGGCGCCATTGACCGCTTGCCATTCACCTGCCAACACCTTGAGCAACGTGGATTTGCCGCACCCGTTCGGCCCACGTACAGCGATGCGTACCGGCCCGGCAAGGTGCAGGTTGAGGCAGGTCGAGGGCAGCCATGGCAATTGCGCGTCGACCAACGCCAGCACCTGTCGGCCATTGGGCACCGCTGACGCGGGCAATGCCAACAGCGTTGGCGTTTCATCCAGTACCTTTTCGTAGGCTTGGCGCACCTGGGCATCCAACGCCTGTTTGTGTTGCCCATGCGCGCTGCGCACGCTGCTGAGGATTTCCGTGGCGGCGCCTTTCCAGCGCGCTTTGGTGAAACGGTCAACATTGGCTGTTTCCGCCTGTTTGCGTGAGTGGGCGGCATTGCGTTGCAGGTTGTCATGGTCCTTTTGCAGGCGCCGCCGTTCGCGGCTACGCGCCAGGCGTGCGTGTTCCAGGGCAGCGACGGCAGCGTGTTGTTGGGCATCGCGCTGAAGGCGGTAAGCATCGTAGTTGCCGCCATACACGTGGACGCCGAGGGATGACAGCTCGATGATGCGCCCCATGGCGTTGAGCAATTGTCGATCATGGCTGACCACTACCAGGCCGCCACGCCAATCCGCGAGCACTCGCAGCAGCCAGGCACGGCCGTCGCTGTCGAGGTGGTTGGTGGGTTCGTCGAGCACCAGCAGGTGTGGCGCGGCCAACAGCGCTCCGATGACCGCGACGCGGGCCAACTGGCCGCCGCTGAGTTGGTCGACAGGGGTCTCAACATTAAGCTGCGAAAGACCCGCCGCATCCAAGGCGCTGCGCAAACGCTCGGCCAGGTTCCAGCGGTCGTCGATCAACGCCAGGTCGTCGTCCTGCGCGGCGCCTTGGGCCATGCGTTCGAGCGCTGCCAATGGCGCAGCCGTACCCGTGAGATGAGCGACTGTGTCGCCCGGCACCACCACAACGTTCTGCGCGACGTAAGCCACATGGGGCGGTCGATTCAGCGTGCCAGAGGAGGGCGACAGCTGCCCGGCGAGCAACTTCGCCAGGACACTTTTGCCGCAGCCGTTACGCCCCACAATGCCGGTGGGGGTGTGATCGATGGACAGGTTCAGGTCGTCCAGCAAGGTCTCGCCATTGGCGAACTGGAAACACAGGTGTTGCAGGGAAACGAGGGCGGGCAGCCGGTTGACGTCAGTCATCAGCACCTCCAAAAAAATGTCGGACAGGCCAACAAGCGCGCCAGGCGGCCTGTTGCAGGTACATTTTGGAAGGCTTAGTTGTTCACGTCGGCGCTCGTCCCGTGAGTCAGAAGGGAGGCAGAGCCTAACCCACCTTGGCCTTTTTCGGCAAATCCGCCGCCAGTTGCTCAAGGAACATTGCCAATGCCGCTTCTTCGGCCTTGAGCCCTTTGCGCAGGCGCGGCTTGGGCAGCTTGGAGAGTTCGCCGAGGCTGAAATGCTCCAGCACCGCAGGGTGGATGTAACACTTGCGGCATACCGCCGGGGTGTTGCCCAACTGCTTGGCGACGTCCTTGACCATTGCCACCACGTGCCGTTTGGCATCGGACTCGGGCTGCCACTCCAACTCCCGCAACACCGCCAGCGCCATGGCGGTGCCGGCCCAGGTGCGGTAATCCTTGGCGGTGAAGTCCGCACCGGTGAGGCTGTGCAAGTATTCATTCACGTCCTGTGAGCTCACGGTGTGCCGCTCGCCGCTTTCGTCCAGGTACTGGAACAAGTCCTGCCCCGGCAATTCCAGGCAGCGCTTGACCACCGTCGCCAATCGCCGATCTTTAACGCTGATCTGGTGTTCGACGCCGCTCTTGCCGCGAAACTGGAACTTGATCTCACTGCCTTTCACATCCACATGGCGGGTACGCAGCGTGGTCAGCCCGTAGGATTTATTGTCCCGCGCATATTGGGTATTGCCGACGCGGATCAGCGTAGCGTCCAGCAGCATCACCACGGTGGCCAATACTTTTTCGCGGGTGAAGCCAGGTTCGGCGATTTTCGCTTCCAGCTGTTTGCGCAATTTTGGCAGGGCGATGCCGAACTGCTGCAGCCGAGAGTACTTGTCGCTGTCACGCACCTCACGCCAGCGCGGGTGGTAGCGGTACTGCTTGCGCCCACGCGCGTCGCGGCCGGTGGCTTGCAGATGGCCGCGCGGGTCGGCGCAGATCCACACATCGGTGTAGGCCGGCGGTACGGCCAGGGCGTTCAGGCGCTTGATCTCGTCGAGATCGCGGATGCGCTCACCCTTAGGGTCGAAGTACTGGAACTTGCCCCGCAGCGTCTTGCGGCGGATGCCGGGCTGGGTGTCGTCAACATAATGCAGGTCGCGGGGTAGCGCAGAGTCGGACATGGTGCGGGTTCCTTGGCAACAAATCAGGCCGGTATGTCTGATTGACCGCAGCCGTTTGCGGTCGTGCCAAAAGGTTGCCTACGCCAACACAGCCACCGCCTTGATCTGCGCCCACAGTGTCTGGCCGGGGTGCAATTGCAACTGGTCGCGGGAGAACCGCGTGATACGTGCCAGCAACGGCGTGCCACCTGCGTTCAGGCGTACCAGCACGTGTGCGCTGTTGTCCGCCGGAACTTCCTGGGTCACCGTCACCGGCAGGCGATTGAGGATGCTGCTGTGTTCTTCTGCCTGCAGGCTGAGGCTCACATCACGTGCCTGGACTTTGATGCGCAACGCTTTGCCCACGGCCAACGCTGCATGGGCCACGCGCATGTGCAGGGCGCTGTCGGGCAGTTGCAGCGTGAGCAGCTGATAATGTTCGTCGTAGGCACTGACCGTGCCGTTGATCACCACGCCAGCGTCATCGCCCCGTGCCAGGGGCAGGTCGAGGCGCGCCAGGGTTTCGCCAATGGGGCCGCTGGCCAGGGCCTTGCCGTCGCTGAGCAAGACGATGTGACCGGCCAGGCGTGCGACCTCATCCTGAGCATGGCTGACATACAGCACCGGGATATCCAGTTCATCGTGCAGACGTTCGAGGTACGGCAGGATTTCACCTTTGCGCTGGCTGTCGAGGGCGGCCAGGGGTTCGTCCATCAACAGCAACTTCGGGCTGGTGAGCAAGGCGCGGGCGATACCGATGCGTTGGCGTTCACCGCCGGAAAGATGCTGGGGGTTACGGTCGAGCAGGTGGCCGATCGCCAATAACTGCGTGGCCTGGGCCATGTCCACACGGCGTTGCTGACGGGGGATGCGCTTGAGGCCAAATTCCAGGTTCGCCCGCACCGACAAATGCGCAAACAGGCTGGCCTCCTGAAACACGTAACCCACGGCACGCTTATGCGGTGGCACAAACACCCCGTTGCGGCTGTCTTGCCACACCTCATCATTGATCTGGATGAAACCGTCTTCGGCGCGCTCCAGCCCGGCGATACAACGCAGGCAGGTGGTCTTGCCGGAACCGGAATGCCCGTAGAGCGCGGTCACGCCGCGACCGGGCAGGTGAAGGTCAACCTCGAGGGCAAAGCCCGAATACGTGAGTTGCAGGCGCACATCAATCATTGGCATCAGCTCCAGCTCACCTTTGTTTTACGGCTGGAGTAGAGCGCCAGCAACACCAGGAACGCGAACACCACCATGGAGCCGGCCAGCCAATGGGCCTGGGCATATTCCATGGCTTCGACATGGTCGTAGATTTGTACGGAGACCACCCGGGTCTTGTCCGGGATATTGCCGCCGATCATCAGCACCACGCCGAATTCGCCGACGGTGTGCGCAAAACCCAGGATGGAGGCGGTGATAAACCCCGGCCGTGCCAAAGGCAAAATCACCGTAAAAAACGTATCCCAAGGATTGGCGCGCAGGGTCGCGGCCACTTCGAGCGGGCGCGTGCCAATGGCGGAGAAGGCGTTCTGCAAGGGCTGCACTACAAACGGCATGGAATAGATCACCGAACCGATGACCAGCCCGGCGAAGCTGAAGGTGAGGGTGCCCAGGCCCAGCCATTGAGTGAACTGGCCGAAGTAGCCATTGGGGCCCATGGCCAACAGCAGGTAAAAACCAATCACCGTGGGTGGCAACACCAACGGCAAGGCGACGATGGCACCGATGGGGCCGCGCCACCAGGAGCGGGTGCGCGACAGCCACAGGGCGATGGGAGTGCCGATGACCAGCAAGATCACCGTGGTCAGTGAGGCGAGCTGGAGGGTCAACCAGATAGCGGAAAAATCGGCACTCGATAGCGGCATTTAGAGCTCGTAACCGTAGGACTTGATGACGGCAGCGGCTTTAGGCCCCTTGAGGTATTCAACCAGTGCCTTGGCAGCGGCGCTGTCTTTGCCCTTGTTGAGGATGACCGCGTCCTGTTTGATCGGGTCGTGCAGGGAGGCTGGAACGATCCACGCCGAACCGCTGGTGACTTTGCCGTCTTTATAGATCTGCGACAAGGCCACAAAGCCCAGCTCGGCGTTGCCGGTGGACACAAACTGATAGGCCTGGGTGATGTTCTGACCCTCAACGAGCTTGTCCTTGACCTGCTCGGTCAGCCCTTGTTTGGCCAATACTTGGGTCGCGGCCAGGCCGTAAGGTGCCGTTTTCGGGTTGGCAATCGACAGATGTGTGAACTGGTTTTTCTTCAGCACTTCACCTTTGGCATCGACATAACCTTCTTTCGCCGACCACAGGGCCAGGGTGCCAACGGCGTAGGTGAAGCGTGACCCCTTGACGGTATCGCCTTCGGTTTCGAGTTTTTGCGGGGTGGTGTCGTCGGCGCTCAGGAACACTTCGAACGGCGCGCCATTCTTGATCTGGGTGTAGAACTGGCCGGTGGCGCCGTAGGCGGCGACCAGTTTGTGGCCGGTGTCTTTTTCGAAGTCGGCGGCAATCGCCTGGATCGGTGCGGTGAAATTGGCGGCCACGGCCACTTGGACTTCATCGGCCTGCGCCGAGCCAAAGGCCAGCGCCGCGACCAGAACGGCCAGGCGTGAGGCGTGAATCTTCATGAAGCAGCTCCTTTGAGGGTGTACGGCTTGTTATAGATAGAAGGCTTAACCGCTATGTACGAGAATATATAGCGGTTGGCCGGTGCCGGTACAGTGCAAAGTTGCCACGGATGACGGATCTACTTGAGCTTGGCCAGGGCCTGTTCTGCCAGTTCGCGCGTCAGCTCATACGTGGTCGTGTCTTTGCCCAGGCGCAGTGCCTGACCGGACCACAGGTTGCTGAAGCCCGCTTCATCCTTGGCCTTGAGCGGCATCAGCGCGCCGCCTGAGGTCGGGAACGCTGGAGCGGCCGGGTTGATCGCACCCAACTCACGCATCACGCGGTTGACGATGCCGCGTGCCGGGCGGCCGGTAAACAGGTTGGTCAGTGCCGTTTCGCTGGCCTGGGCATGACGCAGCGCATGGTGGTGCGAAGCCGTGACGTTGGCTTCAGGGGTAAACAGGTACGCCGTACCGATCTGCACCGCCGAGGCGCCAAGGGCAAACGCTGCGACAATCCCACGCGCATCGCCGATACCCCCGGCCGCGATCACCGGCACGCGGACGGCGTCGACGACTTGCGGCAACAAGGCGAACAGGCCGATCTGGGTGTTGAGGTCATCGCTGAGAAACAAGCCGCGATGCCCGCCTGCTTCAATGCCCATGGCGATGATTGCATCGCAGCCATGGTGTTCCAGCCAGAGGGCTTCCTCTACGGTGGTGGCCGAGGACAACACCTTGGCGCCGGTGGCTTTTACCCGATCCAGCAGGGACTTTTCCGGCAGGCCAAAGTGAAAACTGACGACCTCGGGGCGGAATGCTTCGACCACCTGGCAGGCGGCGTCATTGAAGGGGGCACGGTTGGACACCGGTGTTGGCGCATCAAAGTCGGCACCCAATTCGCGGTAGTAGGGTTCCAGCAATTCTTTCCAGCGTCGATCGCCTGCGGCGTCAGGTTGCGGGGGTTGATGGCAGAAGAAATTGACGTTGACCGGGCGCGTGCTGGCCTGGCGGATGGCGGTCAGCGCTTCGCGCAGTTGCTCGATACTCAGTGCGGCGGCCGGCAATGAACCCAGCGCGCCCGCATTATTGGCGGCGATCACCATGGCAGTGGTGGTGCCTACCGCCATTGGGGCCTGGATGATCGGCACTTCGATGCCCAACAGGTCGAGAAGGCGGGTGTCTGGCCAAGTGCTCATGGGGTGCGTCTCCAGCGTTAGTGAGGCTTCACGCTGTTTTAACAGGGCCCCTGGCACCCGGCCAGTCTGTTTTATTCACTGGACGAACGTGCCGTTTCGTGGTGCGCCATCAGTCAATGGCATGGCCCACGACGGCGTGAATTCGCTCGGCGATATGTGCCGCATGGGTTTCCAGGGCGAAGTGGCCAGTGTCGAGCAGTTCCACCACGGCGTTGGGGTTGTCGGTCTTGTAGGCGTGTGCGCCTGGCGGAATGAAGAAGGGATCGTTCTGGCCCCAGATCACCAGCGTTGGCACGTGCGTCGTCTTGAAAAAGGCCTGGAACGCCGGGTACAGCGTCAGGTTGTTACGGTAGTCGAGGAACAGGTCCAGCTGGATCTCGTCATTGCCGGGACGCTGCATGAGCAGGACATCCAGCATGTAGGATTCCGGCGCCACGCGCTCGGGGTGGTTTACACCGTGCAGGTACTGGTAGCGCGTGCCTTCCAGGCTGATCACCGCGCTGCGGATGACTTCGCGGTTGGCTTGGCTCGGTTCGGCCCAGTAGGTGCGGATCGGTGCCCAAGCATCGCCCAGGCCCTCCAAGTACGCATTCCCGTTTTGCGAAACCAGCGCGCTGACCCGTTCCGGGTGAGCCACCGCGAGGCGCAGACCAACCGGTGCGCCGTAATCGAAGACATACAGCGCGTAACGGCTCAGCGCCAGCGCATCGACAAAATGCTCAACCGTGACTGCCAGGTTATCGAAGCTGTAGTGATAATTGCGCTCGGCCGGTACCTCGGTGAAGCCGAAGCCCGGTAAATCTGGCGCGATGACCCGAAAACGCGTGGCGAGCAGGGGGATCAGGTCGCGGTACATGTGCGACGAGCTGGGGAAACCATGCAGCAGCAACATGACGGGGGCCGCCGGGTCACCGGCTTCTCGATAGAACATGCGTACGCCATCGACATCGATGTGGCGGTAGTGAACAACGGGGGCTGGAGTGGTCATGATGAGGCACCTATGTAACTTGATTGGATTGATATACGGGTTACTTTTTCAAAAGCTGCGCTCAAAAATGTAACCTGTCAAATTGTTTATATTGGTTAGCTAAGTGTTCTTTGTAACTACCCGGATGAATTAATAGCGGTTACGATAGAAGCGCGCCCAAGAGGATTGAACATGACCACCCACGCAGCCCTGGAACCCTATGTCCTTGCCGATCACCCGGTACTGGACATGCTCAACACCCGCGCCAACGTCGACGGCGAGCCCTTCGAGTTCTGGCAGGCTGACGCCGATGTTGCGCGCTGGTTGGTCCGCTTGGGCTGGGTCGAGGAGGGTGCGACGCCTGCGTTCGAGGACGGGGCGTTACTGGCAACGGCGAAGACGCTGCGGGAAGTGATCCGGGCCTTGCTGGAGGCACGCAAGGCGGGCGAGCAAGCTGATCCGGCGGCGCTCAATGGCTTTTTGCGCAAGGCCGTCAGCCATCCACAGCTGTCCTGGCCGGCACCGGGTGAATTGCAGTTGGTGCGTGAGCGCAAACTGCAAACGCCGGAACAGTTTCTTTCGCCGATCGCCGAAGCCGCCGCTACCTTGCTCGTGGATGCAGATTTCAACCTGATCCGCACCTGCGAACACCCTGAATGCGTGCTGTGGTTCTACGACCGTACCAAAGCGCATAAGCGTCGCTGGTGCAGCATGGCGCTGTGTGGCAACCGTCATAAAGTCGCCGAGTTCCGCAAGCGCAAGCAGGGTTAGATTTTGCTCTCACGCTCCAGCAGCTGCTGCTTGCGCTCCACGCCCCAGCGATAGCCCGAGAGGTCGCCATTGCTGCGCACTACGCGGTGGCAAGGGATTGCCACCGCGAGGCTGTTAGCGCCACAGGCCTGGGCCACTGCGCGGAACGACTTAGGCGCACCGATCCGCGCTGCAATCTGCGCGTAGCTGGCCGTGCTCCCCGGAGGGATATCGCGCAAGGCTTGCCATACGCGCTCCTGAAACGCGGTACCACGCAGATCCAGCGGCAAGTCCAGGCCAAGCGCGGGCGCTTCGATAAACCCCACGACCTGGGCGACCAGCTGTTCGAAGTGCGGGTCGGCGCCCACCAGCTCGGCTTTGGGAAATTGATCCTGCAGATCACGCGCCAACCGGTCCGGGTCATCTCCGAGCAAAATCGCGCACACACCACGGGCACTTTGCGCCACCAGGATTGCACCCAGCGAGCATTGCCCGATGGCAAACAGGATCGCAGTGTTAGTGCCGCCGGCTTTGTAGTCGCTGGGCTTCATGCCAAGCAATTGATCTGCGGATTCATAAAAGCGGCTGTTGGAGTTGAAGCCTGCGTCATACAGCGCATCGGTCACCGAGTGCGGGCCCCTGAGGCCATCGCGCACTTTGCGTGAACGATGGGCGCTGGCGTAGCCCTTGGGGGTCAGGCCGGTGACGGCTTTGAACACGCGGTGAAAATGGAAGGGGCTCAGCTTGGCTTGCGTGGCCAGCGTGTTCAGGCTGGGCGGGGTGTCGGCCTGTTCGATATGCCGGCAGGCGTCGGCCACCCGTTGTGCATGGTGTGCTGCCAGTTGCGTCTGGTCGCCGGCAGCGCGTTTGCTGGCGCGATAACCCGCCGCTTCGGCCTGTGCAGCCGTGTCGAAGAACTCGATATTTTCCGGGCGCGGCAAGCGCGAAGCGCTGCTCGGGCGACAGTACACGCCGGTGGTCTTCACACCATAGACGAACAGCGCATCGGCTTTGGGATCACGGGCCAGAATGGCGGCCCAGCGGGGGTCTTGTTCGGTGGTCATGGTCGGCACTCTTGACGGGTCCTGGCCAGATTAGTCGTGCCGTGAACACCTGGCACTCTGAAGCTTGCGGTCAAATCAGCCGGCAGTGCGAAAGGTGAGATTGATGCGTTGCGCGCCCATGACCGGGTGCACGCCTTCCTTGATCGGCATCACCCCATGAAAACGCAAGCGGTCCACGCCGCCCCACACCACCACGTCGCCATGGAACAGCGAGACTTTCTGGGGCTTGTCACTGCGCTCGTGCCCGCCAAACAGAAAAATCGCCGGCAACCCAAAAGAGACCGACACCACCGGTTCGCTGTAGCGGCGCTCATCTTTGTCCTGGTGCAGGGCCATTTTCGCGCCGGGTACATAACGGTTGATCAGGCAGGCGTCGGGCGCAAAGTTGAGAAAGCCGGCTTCTGCCGCTGCCAACACGGCCAATTGGCGCAAGGCGTCCGGCATCTGCGGCCATGGCTGAAGGTTGCGCGGGTCCAATGGCGAGTAGCGATAGCCCGAGGCATCAGTGGTCCAGCCCAGATCGCCGCAACTGCTCAATGCAGCCGACATGGTAAAGCCACCAGGTGTCACCATGTGCCGAAACGGTGATTGAGCCAGCACCCGTCGCAGTTCCGGCAGAAGACGCTCAACCCAGGGCAGGGCGTAGCCTCTTAGCACGTAGGACTGTTCGCCAATTTGCTCGCGCCCTGCGGGTTGCTGCAAGGCGTCATCGGCGAACAGATCAGTCGTGAGGCCAGGCATTGACTTACAGTGCCTTGCTCACGTTGATGTCGGTGATTTCATCACTGGCATCGTGAATTTTCGCCAGGGCTTGCTTGGCTTCTTCTACGCTGTTGGTGTGCAGTTGAGCGAACTCAAAGCGGCGTTCGCCGTTGAGCTTGTATTTGATTACGTACTTGGTGGTAGCGGTCACGGCTATTTCCTATTGACTGTTCGGATCAGCTCAGTTTGGTGCTGGTGCGACGCACAATGCGAATCTTGTGGGACAGCGCGGGTTTGCGGGTCACGCTGATTGCGCGGCGCGTGACCACGTCCAGGGTGATGTTCCAGAACCCGGTGCTCGGTGCGGTGATTTTGGCAGGGAACGTGTCGAAGGCGCCGCCGTGGTAGGTGTGGCGACCGCCGTTCTTGAAGCTGCGAAAATTCGCGTCGCTCATCAGACGGATATTACAAGTCTGCGAGCATTCGATGACGACAATGTCTCCCTCGTTGAGGTGCTCGCGCTGGTGGATGAATTTCATGGGGGTGTCTCCAGAAGGGCTTTTTCTGAAAAATCAGAACGATACGTAGGTTAAGATGGAGTTTATCAGCCCCAGCACGTTTATTATCGGGTCGTCTTCAACGACATCGACAATTTAAAACAGTTATTTACCGAGTTATCAGGGATAAATCCTACTTGGGCGGGAGAAATTTACCATCCCCGCTGTCGTAGGCTCTTTATCGGAGGTTTTATATGAAGTGGAGTGTGTTGGTTCTGGCCCTGGCGATTGGTGGGTGTGCTTCGGTTGCAGATATCAAGCAGACGCCGCCGACCTTGGCGGTCATTTCCGGGAAAAAACCACAGGAATACGCCGCGTGCGTGGTACAGAAATTGTCGGCGACTCGCCGGCCGCCGCAGATTGAACCGCGTAAGGAAGGGGGTATGCAGGTGATTGTGCCGCAGAAGTTTTCCGCCGACCCTTCGGCAATTTTCGAAATTGATGAACGTTCCAGTGGTAGCAGCATCAAGCTCTACGAGAGCATGTCCAATGTGCCGATCCGTCCGGGTGACGTGAAAAAAGCTGGCGAAGAGTGCATCTCCGGCTGATATAGCCCGTTTCACCCTGTTACTTCTAATCCGATAAAAAGCCTGGTCCCACCATCGTGGTGCCAGGCTTTTTGTTGGGCCCGATTTGGGAATTGTCGCGACGGGATAATCCCCCCTAGCCTTTTTAGGTTTATGCCATAAGCGCCTAAGCTTATAACTATAAAAATGGAGTCGTGATGATGTCGCTGAATCGGGTACTGATGGGGCCAATCTCAACGGCCAAACCGTAGAAGGCGTGCTGAACGGGCAAGGCATCCGTTAAACTGTTGTCCGATCAATGCAAAAATGTCGCGCAAACCCTCGGTTTGTGCGGCATTTGTCTATTCGGGAAGTCATTCATGAAGCGTGAACACGTCAGCGCTCGCCAGGCCGAAGGCCAGATATCGGCGACTCACATTATCCAGAATCCGGCCGACCTGGGGGAGTGGATCGTATTCTTCAAGAAAAGCGGCGGCCGCAGTTTTTTCCTGGTGGATGATCAGGATGAAATCGAGTCGTTCGCGCGCCTGGATGACCTGGTAGAGACCATCCGCAGCCTGGGCATCAAGTTCGCCGATATTCAGTTGTAGGCGAAACGCTTACTTGCAGACCACCACCACACTGCGACTTTTGAAGTTGCCCACATCCTGCCCCAGGGTCTTGTCACTTTCCTTGAGCGAAGGCGTGCCCTCGGTGCCGACGATACGGTAGCCGGTGCCCGCACACGAGGCATCCGCCTTTTCGTAGCAACTGGCCCAGGAGTTGGCCTCGCCCGAACAGTCAATGGTCAGGCCTTGTTCGCCGTTTTTCAGGTAGACGTCAGAAGTGGTGGTGCAGCCGGCGAGCGCCAGTACCGCAGTCAGTGCCAGAATCTTGTTCATGAGTTGGGTCGTCGTCGAGGGTGTAGGAGGAGGGCGCTGACACTGTCGTGGGGCGTTGGTGCAGGATTATAGCGAACTGCCACCTGGTGCGCAGTCAAAGAATGTACTCCGCGACTGCGCACCCTTGGGTTGGGCATAAATGCCTTGGACTTCAGTGTCTGGCGCAGGTCATGGCACCCCCATCACGAGTACGCCGCTCCCGCTTATGGTTCCAGCGGCAGGCAACGAACCCGCTCGCCGTACCAAAGCAAACGTCACATCGTCGCCGCCGACACTGTTGGTGATCTGGGTCAGGAACTTACCGTTCACTTGCACGGCGGATCCCGCTCGCACAAGCGCCGTACCGACGTTCGGGTTGGTCATTACCAGCAGGCGTGTGTCAAACGACGACGGGTTGCCTTTGTACGTGATGGTGATCGGTGTGGTGATGCCGGCGTTCGGGCAGGAGTAGGTGAGCCTGCGGTTGCTGCGGATGGGCGTTGTGAGCGGGTCGGTGCCAATTGCCCGCTGGTTTACGGTGCCGAAGTCTATATTGATCGGGTTGTTATTGTTGATCGTGCACGTTGACGGAGAGATGGAGAAATTGTTGGCCGCGGTATATGTCAGCGCAAGCGTTGAACTGCCGGAATTGTAGTTATTTGTCTGGTCGAGATTGAGCCGCCCCAGCACATCTCCGACTCGGATATCGATAGGGTTACTCGGATTGTTACGGACCAAAATGTAGGGGGTGACATTGACCGGTACGCCGACGGAGTTGTTCAGCATGGTCGTCGTCCGGATACCATTTGGAATGGGGGTGTTGTAGAAACTGCCGTTGATCCGCAGCCCCGTGCCTTGGTTAGTGAATTTGGGTCCAGGCACCCAGGCGGGCCCGACTCTTGCCGACGTTGCCCAGTAGTCGGTATACCAGGGCTGGCTACCGCCGTAGTGGGAAAATCGACATTCCAGCCTGACCCCTTCGAGCATTATTCGGGTTTTGTCCGCACCCAGTTGGACGGTCACGGGGACCTGCAAGTTGAGTGTCCCGCCGGAGCCGACGAATATCCAAGGCCCACCATTCACGCGGCAATCGGTTGCCTTCGCGGTTGAGGTCACGCCAATCAAGACGAGAAGCACCATGGCTGCATAAAGTCGTTTCATCTTTCTCTCTCGTTGCGCATCTCTCCAGGCAGTGCCCGGTGAACATTCAGTTCGGGGTGGCACTGGCGTCGGTTAGAGATGTGAGGTTTGTCCAGGGCTGTTATGGATAATCCAGCGTAAAGGTCGAGGTCACCGTGTAGGCGCCAGGCCCGATCGTCTGATCCCTGATCGCATTTGGCTCGCCTTTTACATAAGCCTTGAGTTCAATCACATTGCTGCCATTGCTCAGTACCTGTTCATCACTGGGGGTATTGAGGGGCAAAGGCTTGTCGTCCGGCGTCTCTATGCCAACGCCGATACCGGAAGCAATACTTCCGCCATCCAGGGCGAACAACCCAGGCAGCGCCATATTTTCTCTACCGCCCAGGGTGATGGTCACTGTCTTGCCAATTGCGGTGTCGCACGCCTCCAGGTGCAATCTGAACCCCTTACCCTGCGTGCGGGTGTTGATGTAGAGGTGCTTACTGGTCACGTCCCAAAGTTCGAGCGCGATGGCCTCGTCGCCAGGGCGGATCGTGCAGGCCTGTTCAACCAGATTGCCCTTGAACCTCAGGTTATCCACGGCATGCCCCGTGGGAATGAGGCCGAAGCAAAGCAGGAGTGCCAACCCAGCGTGGGGCCGGCGCTCATGAACCCTTTGATATGGCATACGCCCGACTCCTATTGGTATTCGGCCAGCAATGTGGCCACTGCCGTAAACCGTGCGGGGGCAAGGACTGCGCCCGGCCGTTGCACAGGGACCACTTCCAGTACCGGCGGCGACGAGAGGGTGATATCCAGTGGCGTGTTGAGTTGGAACGGCACATTGTTCTGGAACAAGCGGATACCCAGTTCAGGCACACTGCTCTGCACCGCCGATGCGTCAAACGTCGTTGCTGTACCGTTAACGCTCAACTTCAGGAGCCAGGGCATCGTGGTCGCACCGCAACTGATGGTGTAGCCAACGCCTTTGCGGTATCTCACACCATCGATCAGCTTGGTGCCGATATCCCCGAAATCGACTTCAATCGTGCTGCCCGCGTCAATCGTGCAGGGGGGCGGCTCGTTGAGCGTTCCGCTGAACGTCAAGTTCGCCGACGCAGCACTGCAAAGGCTGATGCAACACAAGGCGAGCAACGCGTGGCGTGGCCTGAATGTCATTGATCGTTTCTCTTTATTGATAAGCGGCTTCATTGGTAATCGATCACCAGGGTGGCGGCTGCATCAAATGCCCCCCCGGTCAGTTGGCTGCCCGCGCGTTTGACAGGTACCGCCTGCACAGCCGGAAAATTCGGGTAGGTAAAATTCACCACAGTATTCAATGGCCAGTCACTGCCATTGACGAGCAGCTTGACGCCGAGGTCAGTTTTGCGGGTTACCAGCACACGGCTATCAAACGCAGCACCCGTGCCCCTGAGCTGAAGGGTCAGCGCATTGCTGAAGGGGGAGTCGCAGGTGACGGTATAAGGCACATTTTTACGATAGTTAACGCCGTCAATCCGGGACGTCAGCAGGTCATTGCCAAAAGGCACATCCAGCGTGTTGCCCCCATTAATCACACAGGGTGGCGGCGCGATGATCACCGCGCGGATGGTCAGGTTGGTGTTGGCCTGCACACTGAGGCTGACGGCCCAAAGCAGGCCGCCCATGATAAGAATGGCCCGCGAGCCGGTTGTCCTAGCCATCGTTATGCCCTTACTCATAATTGAGCCTGAAATCCACCACGGCCCGAAAGGCGCCACTGGTCAGCGAGGCGGAGGTGCGCGTCGGCCTGACAGTCCAGACCTGGGTGTTACTGCCCAAGGGCAGGAACAAGGGTTCACCCCTGAAACCCAGTTGCACATCTCGTCCCAGTGCATCGGTCAAGTGCAGGCCCATGCCGGAAACCCCTTGAACCTTGACCAGGCGTGGATCATCGGCATCAGCCGGCGCCAGAAACGTCACCGACAACACCGGTTGGAAAGCACTCCAGGCCAGGTTTCCCGTACGTTCGCTGCGGACGCTGCCGGCCGTGCGATGGCAATCGGTAAACCGCACCTCGAAGGCCACCGGCTTTGCCTGGTCTCCTGGCCGTTGCAGTTGACTGGCTGACACTGCACCCAGGTCGATCGTTTGATGAAGCGATGTCATTTCCAGGTTGCAGGGCGTTTCATGCATCGTCCCGGAAATATTCAACATTCCATTCATCCCTTCGACGTCTGCCGCCTGGGCGCTTTGCAACAAGGCCAGTAGCAGGCCGCCCAAGACCTTCATTTGCTGCGACTTCATGACGTTCTCCGGCAGCGGGCGCTACTCATTAGGCGCGTTGACTTTGCACGTGTTGCCACTGCAGGTGAAGGCGAGCAGCGGACGTCCACCGTAGTCGTTGACGTAGGACAAATAAGGCGTGGTGCCGAGCGCGGCGGCGGTGGGGCCCAAGGTCAGCGCGCCTTTGGGTGGCACCATCTGTGGCTCGAAGCCCGCCACGGTTTTGCCGTCCTTGGTGCTGCGCGCATCCACCAGGGTCACGTAGTACGGCGTGGGGTTATTCACCGTGTATCGCTCGCCTTCGAGGGTCAGGGTGAGCTTTTCCTGCCAGGGGTTGGACAAGTCTTGTTGGCTTGGGGTAATGGCTTGGGGCCGGTAGAACAACTTGATGCGGGTCTGCAGCGCAATTTGCAGGGTATTGGCCTTGTCGGTGCGTGGCGGAATTTCCCTCAAATTGAAGTAGAAAACCGTTTCGCGATCCTGTGGCAGCGAATTTGCAGCGGGCAACGCCTGTACCTTGACCTGGCTTTGCTTGCCCGGCTCAAGACGTTGAACCGGCGGCAACACGATCAGGGGCGAGGTGATCTTTTTTCCCTCTTCATCTTCCAGCCAGCCCTGGGCCAGATACGGCAGTTGGGTATTGTTGTTGGTGATGTTGACGCTGGTGGCATTTTTGCCTCCATCAAAAATCACGCGGGTACGGTCCAGGCCGACGGCGGCGTTGGCACACGGGCTCAAGCCTACGGCCAGCAATGTGAGGGCGGGGAGTGAGAGACGAATGTTCATGAGGATGTGTTCTCCGTTTCGATGCTGTTGTCGGTCAGCGCTGCTGGATCGGGCGAGGTCTGTTCACTGGCGACCGTCCGGCAGCCCAGTTGCAGGGTGTCGGTCAAGCCATCGGCGGGTAAGGTGTCGGGGAGGGTGAGCACGCATTGTTCGGCGCCGCCCCAGCTCACGGTCATTTGCGCGCCGGCCTGGATACCGCTGAGGTAGACCGCGCCGCCGTCATTCACAATGCCGGTGTCCTGCTGCCGCGCATTCTTCACCGTCGCGCCGAACGGCGGCGTGCTGCCATCCGCCAGACGCACAACCGCCATGGCTTTTTCGCCGGCAATCACGTCCAGGCTGCGGTATCCGATGGCGCCCTCGGTGAGGGTCAACTGGGCAACGGACTGCGTGGCTTCGACGTTCACCGGCAGGCTTTCCAGGTCGACACTGGCCGCTGTGCGCTGATAGCTGCTGATATCGGAAATAACGGCTTTGCCGAAGGCATTGCTGCGTGTTGGGGTGCCGTAGCCTCGCACCGGCACATCGGGTACGCCTGCGGTATCGACCATCAGGCGGGTGCCGCCAGTGCTGTTGGTGCGATGCAGCGCCCCTCCGTGAGGCGTCAGCGTGCCACCACCCCGTGCGGAAACGCTGAGGCTGGCGTACCTGCCTTCTTGTTGGCTGGCTGCCAGATCGATATCTGCCTGATCTCCAACATGGCTCAGGTACCCACTGGCCGCTTTATCGCCGACGCTGAGCTGGTAGCTGTTACGTTCATCGAGGCGATCACTGTAGCGCGTGGATAACGCGTTCTTACCTGCGGTTCGACTGGCGTCCAGGGCCAGTGTGCCGGTGCGGCCCAGGGGCAGACTGACCGACAACGTCACGCCGTTATCCTTATAGTTGTAGTCAAGCGTACGGTATACATTCAGGGACGCACTCATATTCTTGATACTGCCCACATTGAAATAACGTGCTACTGATAAGTTCCAGCGCTGCGTCGCGGGCCGTGCCCAATAAGTTTGTTTGTTGTAGCTTGCATACACGGTGGCGCCCAAGTCACGGAACTGCTTATTAACGGTCGCCGTGTACAGTGCCTTGCTGTCGCCAATGGGTTTCCAACTACTGTCGCGCTCGTTACGCCCGGAAAGTTCGCCGTTCAATCCATAATGGCGAGCATCCAGGTACTCGCTCATGCTTAAGTAATTCCTTTCGGAAAAGCGATAACCTGCAAAAGTAATCTGGCTGTCGTACTGTTCAAAGTGCTTGGAGTATTGAAGGCGGTAGGATTTACCCGCCAATGTTTGATTCCATAGCGTGGCGTGGGACTGAGTGGCATCCAGCGAGACCGCACCGAACATCAACAAGTCACGCCCAACGCCCACAGACAATGCGTGGTAGTTGTTATCCGTTATTGCGCCGCCATACAGCGACCAGCCATTACTGACACCCCACGAGAACTCGCCGCTGCCAAAAAAATCGCCATCGGCGTTGTAATGAAGATTCGATGGGCGGCCAGCCGCCAGTTTGTAGCGCACCTGGCCAGGGCGGGTCAGGTAAGGAACACCGGCGGTATCCATCTGGAAGCTATGCACTGAGCCATCCTGTTCCTCCACCCGCACATCCAGCCTGCCACTGACGGCGTCATTGAGGTCCTGGATCCGAAAGGGGCCTGCCGCCACTAGCGTTTCATAGAGCACACGCCCTTGCTGGCTGATGATGACCCTGGCGTTGGTTTTAGCCACTCCGACAACTTCCGGTGCGTAACCACGCAGGTTGGGAGGTAACTGGCTTTCGTCCGAGTTGAGCGCGGCGCCGGTATACCGGAAGCTGTCAAACAGGTCCGAATACAGGTAGTCCTCGCCAACGATAAGGCGCGCCTTCAGTGCCGGGATGGCGCGATAAGCGTAATAACGACTCCACTCCAGCTTCGGCTGGTTGGATGCATTTTCGCGGTCTCTGTCGACGCGCCCCTGCCAATCCGCCCGCAGCCGCCAAGCGCCGGCGTTAGCCCCCAGCGTGCCGTTGCCGGAGAAATTGTTTCTCGCCTGCTCATGCTTTTGGTAGGTGGACTGGGCCGTTACGTTGTAGTCCATCAGCAGCCCGGGCACCCCATCATCCCAGCGCGAGGGGGGATCCCAATTGATGGTGCTGTATTCAAGGTAGGCTTGGGGGAGGTTGATGTTCAGCGTAGAGGTCGCCAGATCTCCGCTGACCTCCATGCCTGGCAAGCTTTGAATATCCAGGCATTCGCCGCCTCTCCACCACAAGCGCTCTGCGTCTCCAGACGCTTTCAGGCCCAGTTGCTCGACAATATCGGACGATAAGCAGGCCTGGCTGCCTTTGGGGTCGTTATCGGGGGGGTAAAATGCCACCGACTGCTCAGCGATCGGCTGGCTGTTGAGCTGCACGACCATGGCGTAGGTGCCCGGCAGGATAAATCCGCTGCGCGCAAACTGGGACAAGTCAATATTGGTGCGATCACTGAGATCAAGCACGTCGGTATTAAACTCGATATCCCCGGCGCCCAATGCAGTCCCGGCGAGCGACATAACCCCGCCGAAGAAACCTGGACGCAACGCATGTTTGATTTTCGACGCATTCAACATGAAGGCAATCCATCACTGTTCAAAAGTATTCCAACTCAAACCGCACAGCGGCAAGATGAGCGCCCGGCACCAAAGGCAGACCGTTGCCGACTAGACGAAGCGTGTAGTCGAGTGTCATGTCGCCTTCCTTTAATGGGTGTAAGCCCATTGGCACACCCGGGACACTTTCCTGACCTGCTGAATCCCAGATATGAAACGCGACGCCTTGCGAATCACCGAAAGCCGTGAAAGAGCGACCTTCTCTATCGCGAGCGCCGTCAAACGTGACGCGCAGGTGCTGCCAGTCGGGCAGGGTTTCACCGGGGCGCGACGGGTCAGGGCGAGTTAATGAGCAATTGACCAGGCGCAACTGGAAGGGGTGAGGTGCGCCTACGGTATTGCGCAACAGGCGACCGATGGGTTCGGGAGGCATCTCGATGGATTGATCGGCGCTGGCCAATTCCAGCCCGCACGCAGAGTCAATGACCTCTCCATTTAACGTGACGATGCCATCGCCTTGGGTGGGTACCTGCCCGGCAACGCCTGGACTGATGAACATCGTCAGAGAAGAGGCGAGTGCGACGCTTATGAATGTTTTCACCGTTATCTCCCATCAGATTCCCCCGCCACTGAGGTGGCGGGGGAAGCGCTTACTGATAAGCCAGGGTGAAATTGGTGACGGCGCTGAAATCACCTGGGACGATGTCACCCGTGGCGCCACCTTTTACATAAGCGCCGAACTCCAGCGTGTTGTCCCCGGCCACAATCCCTTGAGGCGTGGTGGGAACACCCAGTTCAACGGGGGTGTTGCCGTGGGTCATCATGATGCCGATGTTGCCGGCGCCGCCGACGGTGCCGATTCCGCCTGGAACGGCAGAAGACGGCGCGGCGGTGAAGGTCGTGGTGACGGTGTTGTCCGTAAGACCCGTCAGGTCACAGCCTTCCAGTTTAATCAGCACGCTTCGAGGGTTGGAGGAACCGCCCGCTTGCAGTTGATGCTTGGCAATCGCCCCTAGGGGAATGGTCTGGTCGACTGATTCAGGTTTGATGGAGCAGGCACCCGAGTGGACTGATCCAGTAAACGTAATTGTTCCATCTGCCGCCTGGGCACCGGACATCGAGCCGACCAACAGCCCAATAGACAACAGCGCAGTTTTCATTTCATTTTTCATCAGCAAAGACCCATCTATAAGTAACCGTCACAAAGAAACCCTGCAGGCAGGCGTGGACCCACCGTCGCGTCTTAATCTAAAACGTGCGGGGCACTCAGTTCGGCGCTGATCGCATTGCAGATAAAGTATCGGATCTTCCAATTACTTGTATTGCAAATGGCGGCTACGCTCGAACTTGGGCCATTGTCAGGCTTGCGTTAAAAGAATTAAATCGCCTAATTCGCTTAGTTGCGTAGCCTTATCATATGACCGCTTGTAAGAGGGGTATGGCATTTTGCCAAAAATCAATAATTGCCTGTAAGACATTAACTACAAACAGTTTTGGATGGGTTTTTAGTTGTTATCAGGGCTGTAAGAATAGGATTACAGGATCATTGGTGCAACACTGTCCAGTGTCGCTTTGTTACTGCGCAACAACCCTTATAGGTGCCCACAAAAAAGCCCCGTACAACGGGGCTTCATGCGCAGCGCAGCGGAACTTACTTGCCTTTCGGCCGTTTGCTCGACGCGTGACCCGCTTCATCCACAAATACTTCGGCTACCGCAATCGCTTGGCTTTCGGTGGCGAAGGCCCCGGCGACACTGTCGCCGTGGAAATTGATCAGGTGCCAACCGTCCGCTCGCTGCGTGATCAGGTAGCCGTTTACGCCTTTGGGTTCTGACATCTATCAATCTCGTCGTGTGGTTCAATGGCGTAATGATAGCGCCAAATGTTGCAGGGCCGGGCAAGTTATTCTAGGTCAGTGTCCTGATCGCAAAAGCATGCTAAAAAGGATGCAGCCCATAGAAACACTGAGGTGCAGGCGTTTTTTGCCGTGTCGGTGGAGACCCTCTTCACAAGACCAGCGGAACTTACGCTGACATTTTTTCTCTATGATGACATCGCAACGCCAGCAGGACCCATTGTAAGGTGCCTGCGGCCTCATTAGACTGCGCCGAATTCCGTACGCACAGCCCTTTGTAAGGACCCATATGATCAAGAAATGCTTGTTCCCAGCAGCCGGTTACGGCACTCGCTTCTTGCCAGCGACCAAGGCCATGCCCAAAGAGATGCTGCCGGTGGTGAACAAGCCACTGATTCAGTACGGCGTCGAAGAGGCACTGGATGCCGGTCTGAACGAAATCTCCATTGTGACCGGCCGTGGTAAGCGCGCGCTGGAAGATCACTTCGACATCAGCTACGAGCTGGAAAACCAGATCAAAGGCACCGACAAAGAGAAATACCTGGTCGGCATCCGCAAGCTGCTGGACGAGTGCTCGTTCTCCTACACCCGTCAGACTCAGATGAAAGGCCTCGGCCACGCTATCCTGACCGGTCGCCCGCTGATCGGTGACGAACCGTTCGCTGTGGTACTGGCGGATGACCTGTGTGTGAACCTCGACGGCGACGGCGTGCTGACCCAAATGGTCAAGCTGTACCAGAAATACCGTTGCACCATTGTTGCGGTCATGGAAGTCGATCCATCGCAAACCAATAAATACGGCGTGATTGCCGGTGACGACATTGGCGACGGCCTGATCCGCGTTCGTGACATGGTCGAGAAGCCAGCCCCTGAAGATGCGCCGTCGAACCTGGCGATCATCGGTCGTTACATCCTGACGCCGGACATCTTCAAACTGATCGAAGAAACGGAGCCAGGTAAAGGCGGCGAGATCCAGATCACTGACGCCCTGATGAAGCAAGCCAAAGATGGTTGCGTGATCGCCTACAAATTCAAAGGCCAGCGTTTTGACTGCGGCGGCGCTGAAGGCTACATCGAAGCGACCAACTTCTGCTTTGAGCACTTCTACAAGACCGGCAAGGCTTACTGATCCACGTTAGCCCGTCTGTTGTAAGAGAAAGCCACCTTCGGGTGGCTTTTTCGTTTTTCAGCCCCATCTAAGTCGGTATGCTGATGTCCTGCCGAGGAGAGTGAAATGGCCTACGATTTTGACCTGTATGTAATTGGCGCCGGTTCCGGCGGTGTTCGCGCAGCGCGTTTTGCCGCTGGCTTTGGTGCCAAGGTGGCCGTGGCGGAAAGCCGCTACCTGGGTGGTACTTGCGTCAACGTCGGCTGCGTGCCGAAAAAACTGTTGGTGTACGGCGCACATTTTTCCGAAGATTTCGAGCAGGCCAGCGGGTTTGGCTGGTCTCTGGGGGAAGCGAACTTTGATTGGGCGACCCTGATCGCCAATAAAGACCGTGAAATCAACCGCCTGAACGGCATCTACCGCAACCTGCTGGTCAACAGCGGCGTGACCCTGCATGAGGGGCATGCGCGCCTGGTTGATCCGCATCAGGTGGAAATCAACGGTGAGCGCTTTACCGCCAAACATATTTTGATTGCCACTGGTGGCTGGCCGCAGATTCCTGAAATTCCAGGGCGTGAACACGCGATTGGCTCCAATGAGGCGTTCTTCCTCAAGGCGTTGCCCAAGCGCGTGCTGGTGGTTGGCGGCGGTTACATTGCGGTTGAATTCGCCGGGATTTTCCATGGCCTGGGCGCTCAGACCTCATTGCTGTACCGCGGTGACCTGTTCCTGCGCGGCTTCGACGGTTCGGTGCGCACGCACCTGAAGGAAGAGTTGACCAAGCGCGGCCTGGACCTGCAATTCAATGCCGACATCGAGCGCATCGACAAACAAGCCGATGGCAGCCTCAAAGCCACGCTGAAAGACGGTCGCGTGCTGGAGGCTGACTGCGTGTTCTACGCCACGGGTCGCCGTCCAATGCTGGACAATCTGGGGCTGGAAAACACAGGGGTCAAACTCGACAAGCGCGGTTTCGTTGAAGTGGATGACCTGTACCAGACCGCCGAATCGTCGATCCTGGCCATCGGCGACGTGATCGGGCGCGTGCAGCTGACACCGGTTGCCCTGGCCGAAGGCATGGCCGTGGCGCGCCGTCTGTTCAAGCCTGAGCAATATCGCCCGGTTGATTACGCGATGATCCCGACCGCGGTATTCAGCCTGCCAAACATCGGCACGGTTGGCCTGAGCGAAGAAGAAGCGAAAGAGAAGGGCCATAAGGTGCAGGTCTTCGAAAGCCGTTTCCGGCCGATGAAGTTGACCCTGACCGAATGTCAGGAAAAGACCCTGATGAAGTTAGTGGTCGACGCCGACACCGACAAGGTGCTGGGTTGTCACATGGTCGGCCCGGATGCCGGTGAGATCGTCCAGGGCCTGGCGATTGCGCTCAAGGCGGGAGCGACCAAGCAACATTTCGATGAGACCATCGGCGTGCATCCCACGGCGGCGGAAGAGTTCGTCACCATGCGCACGCCTGTGGCGAACTGATCAAGCCTCGGGTGTTGCCTCTGGCGCCGTTGCAATGGCGGCGGCCAGGCGCAATGCCTCGATGCTCGCCTGGGCCTTGATCAGGTCCAGTTCCAAGGTTTTGTTGGTGTGCTGGTGTTCGGTCAACGCTTCCTGGCGTGATTGGCTCTCCAGCACGGCAACCCGCAGACGCTCCTGAAGCAGGGTGCGTTCGCTTTCAATCAGGCTTACCTGCTCGCTCAGATGGAGCTGCTGAGCCTGGTCTTTGCGCGATTGTTCTTGCAGCGCAGCCAGCTCCTTCGCGGTCACGCGATGTTCGATCAACAGTCGCTCATTGTCGCGATGCAGTTGGGTGATCTCATCCTGGCGCACCATCGCGCTCTGCTGGGCCTGGCGCAATTCGGCCTGTACCTGTTGCAGCTGCCCTTCGTGGCGGCGCTGTTCCTGTTCGCGCTGTTCCTTGATCGCATTGCGGTAATGCTCCAGGGCATCGCGGGCGTGCAGGTGCTTTTCTTCCAGCGAACGAATCTGTTCGTCCTTGTCGTTGATCCGTAGCTCGTAATCGCTGCACGCCTGGCTCAGCCCGGCGTTACGGGTTTGCTCGGTCTGCAGGCTGGTGCTGGCCGTTTGCAGCGCTGCGCTTTCTTCTGCCAGGGCCGCGGATTGGATATCGAATTGTTGCTTGAGTTGGCTGTGAGCCTCCTCAAGGTCTTCGATCTGGGCGAGCAGGGCGGCTTTCTGCTGCTCGAATTGCGCCAGGGCCAGATCGATTGGCTCCTGGGCTTTCTCCTTCAGGCGTTGAGCCAGCCGCGCCACCAGCTCGCCAAGCTCGTCGTCGATCGGCGCTTCGGTGATGGTGAGGCGGGTTTCGCTCTCGTCCAGCTCCTTTAAATACCGATGAATCGTGGTTTTAGAGCCCGTGTTGCCCATTTCGATACGTACGGCGTCGATGCTGGGGTTTTCGCCGCGGGCGATGATCGCCAGGCGTGCCGTTTGAACTACTGCTTTATTGATGCCGCCGCGAGCCATGGGGTCTCCGTCGATTTAGTACCGTGGTACGTAGTATGTATTTACATACTGTATCATGCATTAAAACTTGTTGAAAATCATGAATTAACAGATGGGATATTGGCGTATTATCCCGTGTCATCAGCGTTTTATCCGCGAAAACACCTGCCAGCAGTACGAATAGGCCTTCTATGAGCGATCTCGATCGTTATCTCAACGCCGCCACCCGCGACAACACGCGACGCAGTTATCGCGCCGCTATCGAGCACTTTGAAGTGAGTTGGGGCGGGTTCCTGCCTGCGACCAGCGACAGCGTTGCGCGCTACCTGGTCGCTCACGCAGGCGTGTTGGCCGTCAACACCTTGAAGCTGCGCCTGTCGGCGTTGGCGCAATGGCATACGAGCCAGGGGTTTCCTGACCCGACCAAAGCGCCAGTGGTGCGCAAGGTGCTCAAGGGCATTCGTGCCGTGCACCCAGCGCAGGAGAAGCAAGCCGAGCCGTTGCAGCTCAAGCATTTGGAACAGGTGGTTGCTTCGCTTGAGGTCGACGCGAAAGAGGCAGCGCAGGCACAGGATCAGCCCCGGTTGCTGCGTGCCAAGCGTGACACTGCGTTGATTCTGTTGGGTTTCTGGCGTGGCTTTCGCAGCGATGAGCTGTGTCGCCTCGATATTGAGCATGTGCAGGCCACACCGGGTACCGGCATTAGCCTTTATCTACCGCGCAGCAAAAGCGACCGCGACAACCTCGGCAAGACTTATCACACCCCGGCGCTGCTGCGTTTGTGCCCGGTGCAAGCCTACAGTGAATGGCTCAGTGCCTCGGCCCTGGTGCGTGGCTCGGTGTTTCGCGGCATTGATCGCTGGGGCAACCTCGGGGCGGAGGGGTTGCACCCCAACAGCGTGATTCCATTGTTGCGCCAGGCGCTGGAACGCGCCGGCATCCCCGCCGAGCAATACACCAGCCACTCATTGCGCCGAGGCTTTGCCACGTGGGCGCATCGCAGTGGCTGGGATTTGAAGTCGTTGATGAGTTACGTCGGCTGGAGCGACATGAAATCTGCCATGCGCTATGTTGAAGCGACGCCCTTTCTAGGCATGACTTTGGCGACGCAACCGCTGCTTTGAGATTTCTTCTATTAATACAGTCACCTGATAGGGAAAACCAATCGTCAGCATGAGGTTTGCCAATGAGCCATCGTCAGAGAGAGTCGGTAGGATTCACTTCATCAACTTACTAAGCCCTTCTACAAACCCTGACGGAGAGTCAACGATGCCTATCATCAACAGCCAAGTAAAACCGTTCAAAGCGACCGCCTACAAAAACGGCAACTTCGTCGATGTGACCGACGCTGACCTGAAAGGCAAATGGTCCGTTGTGTTCTTCTACCCAGCCGACTTCACCTTCGTTTGCCCAACCGAACTGGAAGACCTGGCTGACAACTACGCCGAATTCCAGAAGCTGGGCGTCGAGATCTACAGCGTTTCCACCGACACCCACTTTGCCCACGCTGCCTGGCACAACACTTCGCCAGCCATCGGCAAAATCCAGTACACCATGATCGGCGACCCAACCCTGACCATCTCCCGCAACTTCGACGTACTGATCGAAGAAGCTGGCCTGGCAGACCGCGGTACGTTCGTGATCAACCCAGAAGGTCAGATCAAGATCGTTGAGCTGAACGACGGTGGTGTTGGCCGTGACGCTTCCGAGCTGCTGCGCAAAATCAAAGCCGCCCAGTACGTCGCTGCCCACCCAGGCGAAGTGTGCCCAGCCAAGTGGAAAGAAGGCGAGGCCACTTTGGCTCCGTCCCTGGACCTGGTCGGCAAGATCTAAGTCTGTGAAGCCTCAAGGGCGGTATTCCGCACCTACCCAGTAAGCTGCAACCGCCCTCAAAAACGCCCGGGCGAGATTCGCTCGGGCGTTTTTTTATACCCAGAATTCAAGGAAATCGCCCGTATGTTGGACGCCAATCTTAAAGCTCAATTGAAGTCATACCTGGAGCGGGTCACCCAGCCGATCGAGATCGTTGCCTCTCTCGACGACGGTGCGAAATCCCAGGAAATGCTTGCCCTTCTTCAGGACGTCGTCAGCCTCACTACGCTGATTACCCTGAAAACCGATGGCGATGATGCGCGTAAGCCTTCGTTCTCCATCAACCGCCCGGGTGCCGAGATCAGCCTGCGTTTCGCCGGTATCCCCATGGGCCATGAATTCACTTCGTTGGTGTTGGCCCTGCTGCAAGTCGGTGGCCACCCGTCGAAGGCCAGTGTCGAAGTGATTGAACAGATTCGCGCCCTTAAAGGCGAGTTCAGCTTCGAGACGTACTTCTCGCTGTCGTGCCAGAACTGCCCGGACGTGGTCCAGGCGCTGAACCTGATGGCTGTGCTTAACCCGAACATCCGCCACGTCGCTATCGACGGCGCGTTGTTCCAGGCTGAAGTCGACGAGCGCCAGGTCATGGCAGTGCCGAGCGTGTACCTCAATGGTGTGAACTTCGGCCAGGGCCGCATGGGCCTGGAAGAGATCCTCGCCAAGCTCGACACCAGCGGTATCGAAAAGGCCGCCGAGAAAATCAGCGCCAAAGACGCCTTTGACGTCCTTGTCGTCGGCGGTGGCCCGGCCGGTTCTGCGGCTGCGATCTACGCCGCACGTAAAGGCATTCGTACCGGCGTGGCGGCTGAGCGTTTTGGTGGGCAGGTGCTGGACACCATGTCCATCGAGAACTTTATCTCGGTACAGGAAACCGAAGGCCCGAAACTGGCCAGCGCCCTGGAAGCCCACGTGCGTCAGTACGACGTGGACATCATGAACCTGCAGCGTGCCAGCAGCCTGATCCCTGCGAAAAACGCCGGTGAGTTGCACGAGATTCGCTTCGAAAGCGGTGCGACGCTCAAGTCCAAAACCGTGATCCTGGCCACCGGTGCTCGCTGGCGGGAAATGGGTGTGCCGGGCGAGCAGGAATACAAGGCTAAAGGCGTGTGTTTCTGCCCACACTGCGATGGCCCGTTGTTCAAGGGCAAGCGTGTGGCAGTGATCGGCGGCGGTAACTCCGGCGTTGAAGCGGCCATCGACTTGGCCGGGATCGTCAGCCACGTCACCTTGCTTGAGTTCGACAGCAAGTTGCGCGCCGATGCTGTGTTGCAGCGCAAGCTTTACAGCCTGCCGAACGTTGACGTGATCACCAGTGCACTGACCAGTGAAGTGAAAGGCGATGGCCAGAAAGTCACCGGCTTGGCGTACAAGGATCGCGACAGCGGCGAGTTCAAGACTATCGACCTCGAAGGTATCTTCGTGCAGATCGGTTTGCTGCCCAACACCGATTGGCTCAAAGGCACTGTCGAGCTGACCCCTCGCGGCGAGATCATCGTCGATGCGCGTGGCGAGACTTCATTGCCAGGTGTGTTTGCTGCCGGCGACGTCACGACTGTGCCCTACAAGCAGATTGTGATCGCAGTGGGCGAGGGCGCCAAAGCTTCACTGAGTGCTTTCGATCACTTGATCCGTACTTCCGCGCCGGCGTAAATCCCGGGCCGAAAATGAAAAACCCATGAGCGATCATGGGTTTTTTTTGTTTACATCGGCGCTGGCTGAATGATCTCAACCCAGTACGCATCCGGGTCCTTGATGAATGCCAGGCTTTTCATGCGGCCATCGCTCAGGCGCTTCTGGAAGTCACAGCCCAGGGCTTCGAAACGCTCACAGGCCGCGACGATATCCGGTACCGAGATGCAGATGTGGCCAAAGCCACGCGGGTCGGTGTTGCCGTTGTGGTAGGCGAAGTCGGCGTCGTTTTCGGTGCCGTGGTTGTGAGTCAGCTCCAGGATACCTGGGATCGACTTCATCCACTGGGTACGTTCGGCAGCGTCGGCCGGGATCTGGGATTTGTCCACCAGGGCCAGGAAGTACAGGCTGAATTCGGCTTCCGGGAAGTCGCGTTTCTCAACCAGCGAAAAGCCCAGGACGCGCGTGTAGAAGTCCAGCGACTGGGTGATGTCCTTGACCCGCAGCATGGTGTGGTTGAACACGAAGTTCGTGGTGGCGGTGTCAGGTTGGGCAGTGACGCCCGGGAAAGTGTTCAGTTCGTGCAGGCTCATGGGCCCTCCAGAAAAAATGGGGCAAACGCGGCTCTAAGATGTGAGCAGGTCCTTGGCTTGCGGCTGGCATCCTTGCAGCCAGGGCATGATACGCAAGGCCTGCGCCGCGCGCCAAATGAAAAAGGCCACACAGGCCTTGCGACCAGTGGGGCAGGGCCTCAAACTTTGGCGCTTGAACCTTGGGTGTTTTTCGCAATGATCGAACTTCGTAAACCGTTGTTGAGCGCTGTGTGTTTGCTGTTGGGCAGTCCTTTCGTATTGGCGGCCGACCCTGAGATTCATTGGCCCAGCGGCTGGCAAATCGAAGAGGTGACGCCCGATGGCGACGCGCCCGGTAAACCTCAGCCTGTCTCTCGGCAACGGGCGATCAAGAACGATGAAAACGGCGCGACCTTGATGGTCATGGAGTTGACCGGCACGCCGATTGAGGCGGGGCACAAGGTTAATCTTCAAGGTGTACTGCTGGAGATGCGCAAGTCGATTCAGAAAGATTTTGCCCAGGGCGGTTATCAAAGTGTGTGCAGCAAGATGCGCCCTACAACATTGAGCCGTCTTGATGCGCTGGAAACTACCTGTGTGATAACCGAAAACGGGCGTCACGTGCTTTCGCAAACATTGGTCGGGGCGGTTGATGCCGATAAGGCGTATGTTTTTTCATACGCGGGGCAGGCGAATGCATACGAGGCAAGCAAGGACGAAGTCAGTTCGGTGCGCGATAGCCTGAAACTTTAAGTATGTAATGCCCATCGATTATGAACATGATGAAACGTTATTTAAGTTCGATTTCGAACCGTTGAAATAAAAAAGCCCCGCATAAGCGGGGCTCTTTGTTAGTGCGGTGTGATCAGCCGCGCAGCCAGGAATCTACAGTGGTGGCGCCGTACTGTTCTTTCCAGGCCTTGAGGCCACGGTGGTTCCCGCCTTTAGTTTCGATCAGCTCACCGGTGTGTGGGTTCTGGTAAACCTTGACCACGCGTGCACGGCGCTGTTTTGGTGCGGTAGCGGCAGCAGCGCTGGACTTGCCAGGGTTTGGATCAAGGATGGAAATGATGTCGCGCAGGCCTTTGCCATAGGTCTTCATCAGGGCTTGAAGCTTTTCTTCGAATTCGATTTCTTTCTTCAGGCCGGCGTCGTTCTTCAGGGATTCCAGCTGGGCAAGCTGCTCTTGAAGGGCCTTTTCTGCTGCGCGAAATTCGGCGAGTCTGGACAAAATCTGTACTCCAATAATGGTGTTGGCTGATATCAACTGCAGACAAAGCTATAAACCAAGCGCTTTAAGGCGACCCAAGAAAGAAGTCGTCCTGCGAATTCTGCACAGGCAGGAAAAATTGTAGTAGTTAATCCGCTGCGAGTAAATCATGTCTTTTGTCTAAATAACATTATTTCAGGGCATAGAGTGTGTGGCTATTCAATGGCTGGCCAGGGATTTAATAAATTCATCGCAGGGCAAAGGCCTTCCGAACAGATAGCCCTGCAGGAAATCCACACCTTGACTGGCTAGATAATCACACTGTTGAGCGGTTTCCACACCCTCTGCAACGATGCCCAGGTCGAGCTTGCCAGACAGTTCTATAATGCTGTCCAGAATATGCCGTGATAGTGCATCGGCGCCGATCATGGCGACAAAACTCTGGTCGATCTTCAAGTAGTCGACATTGAAGTTGCGCAAGTAACCCAGGCTGGAATGACCGGTGCCAAAGTCGTCGATGGCAATCATCACGCCCAGTTCATGCAGCGCGTCGAACAAGCGCCGGGTGATATCGCTGGGCTCGATCAACTCACGTTCGGTCAGTTCCAGCACCAGCGTCACTTGGCCCACGGGGAAGGCGGCGAGAAACTCCCGACAGTCATTCACCAGCGCCAGGTCCTGGCAATGGCGTGCGGTGATATTTACGCCGATATGAAAGCCAGGGCTGAAGCGCGCGGCGTGCGGCGACAGTTGCGCGGCGGTCTGGCGCAACAGGGCGCGGGTCATCGGCACAATCAGGCCCGAATGCTCGGCCAGGGGGATGAACAGGTCAGGACGCACCAGACCTTCCTTCGGGTGTTGCCAGCGCATCAAAACTTCGCAGCCGGCCCACTCGCGCGTATCGCCGCGCACCACTGGCTGGAAATACGGAATGAATTCATTGGCGCCCAGCGCCCGTTGCAGTTCCTGGGTCGGCGCTGAAGAGCGCTTTTGCAGCCAATGCGCCAATACGCCCGCCAGCACGCCAAAGAACACCACCAGGCTGAACAACGCCGCATACCGGGCCTGCATGTACCGCCACACTTCACCTGCCGGCATGCCAGCGGTGACGCTGTAGTGATAGCGATCGGATACCAGCTGATAATGCGCCACCGCAAAAACGGGTATGGCGGTGTTAAGCACCTTGCCATCAGCCCCTAGCCAATTTGGGCCAACTTGCAGGACCAGGTAGGCGTAACGGCTGATCAAGCGCAGCGCGTTGGTCAGGTGATAGCCATCAATCGACGCAAAAGCGGCCTTGTCGCCGTCGACCAACCGGTAAACCAGTAGAGCGGTATCCGGCGTCACCGGGTTGCCATTCATCAACCATAAGCGGCCGTCGACGTAGTCATCCGGGTTGACCGGTGACGCGTAGTTATCGCCAAACAGCGAGCTGCAATAGATATTTTTCTGCCAGGACAAGGTGGTTGCGCGCACAAACGGCCGACGCGTGACCTGTTCGCGCAGGGCCAACTGTGCACTGTTGTCACAAGGTTGCCCCGCCAAAGGCAGCAAGGCCTGGGCGGCGAGTGCGGTGTTATCGAGCATCAAGTCGAATTGGCGCACGGCTTCCTGGGCTGTCTGGGCGGTGCTTTGCTGCAGGGTGCGTTCGGCTTGCCAGTGCAGGATGACCAGCCCGAGTGCAATCGGCAGCAAGGCACTCAAGGATGTGATCAAGTAACGCGTGGCGCGTTTTCGCGGGCCGTTGATGGTCAGGGGCATGAAGTAAACGGCCTGTTGCCTGTGTCAGATTCAATCGATGATAGTTGGCTTGGCCCAAATACGCTCGCCGTACCTAGCCGTTTGGCCAGTAGCCAGCGCTACAGTTCCAGGCCTTGGGCAATGCGGATAAAGGCGAGGGTTGCGGGGGAAGACTGGCGCCGGTCCAGTACCGCCAGGCCCACTTGGCGTGGCACACGCGGTGACAGCGCGCGCTGCACATAACGCGGGTCGCACCCAGCCGGCAAGGAGGCTTGCGCCACCACGCTCACGGCCTCACCCCGGCTGACGGTTTCCAGCGTGCTCAGCAACTGTGAGCAGCGATAGCGCACGTTTGGCGTCAGCCGCGCCTCGTTGAACAGCCGCACCACCAGTTCAGTGGAGCCGGCCTCAGTCAGGGCGAAGGGTTCGTTGCACAAGTCCTTGAGGCTGACCTGTTCGCACGCGGCCAGATGATGGTCTGCGGGCAGCAGCGCAACCATCTGGTCCTCGAACAGGGCGAAGGTGTCGAAGCGTTCCTGTTCCAGCACCACAAAGCCAATATCGATACGACGCTCGTCGAGCCATTGGATAACCTGCCTGTCCGGCCCTTCGTCCACATGCACTTCAATGCCTGGGTAATCCAGGTGGAACTGGCTGAGGATCTTCGGCAGCAGGTGATTCGAGGCCGTCGGGCCAAAGGAACCGATGCGCAGCGTCCCGCGTTTCATGCCCCGCGCATCCGCCGCTTCCTGTTGCAAGGTGTTCGCCAGGCCAAGCATTGCCCGGGCGCGCCCGAGCAATTGCGCGCCAATATCACTGAGTTCCACCTGAGCCTGGTGACGCCTGAACAATGCCACGCCCAGTTCCTGTTCCAGACCCTTGATTGCATGGGACACCGCCGACTGGCTGATACCCAGGCGGTGGGCCGCGCTGGTAAAACCGTGCAGCTCGGCCACTTGGGAGAATATTTCGAGTTGGGTCAGGGTCATGAGTAATCACTCATTTTACGATGACGATGTATTACCAGAAGAATGGGCCAACCCTCAAGTCATTAGAGCCTCAGCCTGTGCATTTGCCCTCGGATCGCATCACGTATATGAAGTTGGCTGCCGTCACCATGATTTGGGGCGGTACCTTCGTGGCCGGTCGCTACCTTAGTGCGGCGATCGACCCTTTGCTCGCGGCCAGCCTGCGGTTTCTACTGGCCAGCCTGGCATTGCTGGCGTTCATGGGGCTGGCGCGCATCCCACTGGCCCGTCCAAGCCCCAGGCAGATGGCACAATTGGTGATGCTGGGTTTTTTCGGCATCTTTTTCTACAACCTGTGTTTCTTCTACGGGTTGCAGTACATCAATGCGTCGCGGGCTTCATTGATCGTGGCGTTGAACCCGGCAGTGATCGGCCTGGCGTCCTGGTGGTTATTCAAGGATCGCCTGAACACCAGCAAAATCCTGGGTATCGCGTTATGCCTGACGGGCGCCGCCCTGGTCATCGTCAGTCGCAACCCCCAGGTGCTGAGCGAAGCAACCAACACTTGGCGTGGGGATTTACTGATCGTCGGGTGCGTAGTGGGATGGAGCGTCTACTCGCTGTTTTCCCGTGGATTGAACCAGCGCCTCGGGCCGCTGCAGACGGTGACTTGGTCGATATTGATGGGCACCGTGATGCTCACCGCAACCACGCTGATCATGGGCCGCTTCTCGGTCGAGGCGATTGGCAGCCTGCATGCCCCGCAAGTACTGAGCCTGGTGTACCTGGGCGTTTTGGGGTCGGCGCTGGCCTATATCGGCTATTACGATGGCATCCGCCAAATCGGCGCGACACGTTCCGGCGTATTTATCGCGCTCAACCCGCTAACCGCCGTGATCTCTGGCGCTTTGCTGTTGGGCGAGCCGTTGACTGCGCCGATGCTGGCCGGTGGCGCGGTGATCCTGCTCGGCATCTACCTGTGCAATAAACCCCTTGCACGTGCCAGGGCATTGGGGATTTGATAAGAGTACGGACAAATACGGTTACGCTGTGTAGAATCGATTTACGCATACAAGAATATGACTTGCGCTCACGCAAGCCTCGGCCGTCAGAGACTGATGACACCATGAAGCTACTCGGCTCCCCCCTCATCTTTGGTGATTTCCTCGCCCGCAGCGTGCGAGGCCTCTCCTGTGCGCCGCCCGTGCCTCTCATCCTTGCTGGCAATTGAAACCGTCACTACACAAGAATGATGAGGCGCCAAATCATGGCAGATCTATACGAAAACCCAATGGGCCTGATGGGCTTTGAATTCATTGAATTCGCGTCGCCGACGCCGGGCACCCTGGAGCCGATCTTCGAGATCATGGGCTTCAGCAAAATCGCGACCCACCGCTCGAAAAACGTGCACCTGTACCGTCAGGGCGAGATCAACCTGATCCTCAACAACGAACCCAACAGCATTGCCTCGTACTTTGCGGCCGAGCACGGCCCGTCGGTGTGCGGCATGGCGTTCCGCGTCAAGGACTCGCAACAGGCCTACAACCGCGCGCTTGAGCTGGGTGCGCAGCCGATTCATATCGAAACCGGCCCGATGGAATTGAACCTGCCGGCGATCAAAGGCATTGGCGGTGCGCCGCTGTACCTCATCGACCGTTTCGGCGAAGGCAGCTCGATCTATGACATCGACTTTGTGTTTCTCGAAGGAGTTGATCGCAACCCGCAAGGCGCCGGTCTCAAGGTTATCGACCACCTGACCCACAACGTCTATCGCGGGCGCATGGCCTACTGGGCCAACTTCTACGAGAAACTGTTCAACTTCCGTGAAGCGCGCTACTTCGATATCAAGGGCGAATACACCGGCCTGACCTCCAAGGCCATGAGCGCGCCGGACGGCATGATCCGCATCCCGCTGAACGAAGAGTCGTCCAAGGGCGCCGGGCAGATCGAAGAGTTCCTGATGCAGTTCAATGGTGAAGGCATCCAGCACGTGGCGTTCCTCTCTGACGATCTGGTCAAGACCTGGGACGCATTGAAGAAGATCGGCATGCGCTTCATGACCGCGCCGCCGGACACTTACTACGAAATGCTCGAAGGCCGCTTGCCAAACCACGGCGAGCCGGTGGATCAACTGCAGGCGCGCGGCATCCTGCTCGATGGTTCTTCGGTTGAGGGCGATAAGCGCCTGCTGCTGCAGATTTTCTCGGAAACCCTGATGGGCCCGGTGTTCTTCGAATTCATCCAGCGCAAGGGCGACGATGGGTTTGGCGAGGGCAACTTCAAGGCGTTGTTTGAGTCGATCGAGCGCGACCAAGTCCGCCGTGGTGTGTTGACCGCCGACTAAGCGTAAAAAAGCCCGGCCGAGGATAACCTCGGCCGGGCTTTTTATTGCCTGCCAATCAGGCGCTGCGATGACGTACCAAGTGCTTGAACCCTTCAAACACCAGCACCATCACCGCCAGCCAGATCGGAATGTAGGTCAGCCATTCGCCGCCCTTGATCCCTTCGCCCAAGATCAGCGCCACACCGAGCAACAGGACCGGCTCTACGTAGCTGAGCAGCCCGAACAGGCTGAACGCCAGCAAACGACTGGCGATGATGTAGCTCACCAGCGCCGACGCACTGATCAGCCCCAGCAGTGGAATCAATGCGTAGAGCTTCGGGTAGGCATCCATCGCCGCAAAACCTTGCTCGCCACTCTGCACAAACCACCAGGCCACTGGCAGCATCAGCGCCATATCCAGCCAGAGTCCACCCAGATGATCGGTCTTAAGGTATTTGCGCACGATGAAGTACATCGGGTAGCCGATGATTACCACCAACGTTGCCCAAGAGAAACCACCGGCCTGGTACAACTCGTTGAGCACCCCAAGGCCTGCAAAAAATACCGCGACCCGCTGCAAGTACGAAAGCTGTTCGCCCCACACTAGGCGGCCGGTCAACACCATGGTGAGTGGCAACAGGAAGTAACCCACCGACACATCCAGGCTGCGCCCGTTCAACGGCGCCCACATGAACAGCCACAACTGCACGCCCAGCAAGGCCGAAGACACCAGCACACCGGCAATCAAGCGCGGCCGGTCCGCCAACATCCGCACCAACTCCCACACCCGTCGCCATTCGCCGCTGACGATCATGAATACCGTCATGCAGGGCACGGTGAGCAACATGCGCCAGCCGAAAATTTCCAGGCCGCTCAAGGGGGTCAGCAATGATGTGAAGTAATACATCACGGCAAACAACACCGAGGCCAAGACCGATAACACAACACCTTTAGACACACTGTCCTCGCGAAAACCATTGATACACAAGAGGGGGGATTTCAAGAGGGTGATTATGGTGCTTTTGGCGGGAGAGGGGTGCTCTGTTTTGGGGCGTTTTTCAGGGAAATTTCTCGTGGGGCCAACGAATTGAGCGCGGTGTTCCAGGCGAAGCAGGTTGAATGTGGGCGCTGTCGAGCCTCAGCGAGGCTGCGATAGCGCAGTGTCATGCGATGAAGATGTTGGCAGTACCGCCGCCTTCGCAGCCTCGCTGGGGCTCGACAGCTCCCACATTGTGTTCACCAAAAAAGCCTAGGCGCGTGCCACGCGGCCCGAAACAAAATGCCCCACATCATTGAACCCCGGTGTGGACGCATGCCCCGGCGTCACCAGCGAATCAATGAACGCTTCATCTTCCGCCGTGATCTTCACATCCAGTGCGCCGATGTAGGCATCCCACTGCGCCTCGGTGCGTGGCCCGACAATCGCCGAACTCACCGCCGAGTTATTCAACACCCAGGCAATTGCAAACTCGACCATCCCGACGCCGCGCCCTTGGGTGTATTGCTGCATCTGCTGGGCGATGCGCAGGGACTCCACGCGCCATTCTGTTTCCAGGATGCGTTTGTCCTGGCGCGCCGCACGGCTGCCGACCTCGGGGGTCACGTCCGGGGCATATTTGCCGCTGAGCACGCCCCGCGCCAGTGGGCTGTAAGGCACCACGCCCAAACCGTAGGCAGACGCGGCGGTGATCTGCTCGACTTCGGCCTGGCGGTTGACGATGTTGTACAGCGGCTGGCTGATCACGGGTTTGTCCACGCCCAGGCGTTCGGCCACGCGAATCACTTCGGCAATGCGCCATCCCCGATAGTTGGACAAGCCCCAGTAACGGACCTTGCCCTGGCGGATCAGGTCGCCCATCGCCGACACCGTCACCTCCAGCGGCGTGTTGTGGTCCTCGCGGTGCAGGTAATAGATGTCGAGGTAATCCGTGTCCAGGCGCGTGAGGCTGGCTTCCAGTGCGTTGAAAATGCGCTTGCGACTCAGGCCGCTGCGGTTGGGAAGGCCGTCCGGCGGGCCGAACCCGACTTTGGACGCCACGATCCAGTCTTGGCGCTGCCGGGTGATAGCTTCGCCGACAATTTCCTCGGAGCGTCCGCCCGTGTAGACGTCCGCCGTGTCAATAAAATTGATGCCCTGGTCCCAGGCCTTGTCGATGATGCGCAGCGAGTCTTCGGTGTTGGTCTGTTCGCCAAACATCATGGTGCCCAGGGTCAAGGCGCTGACCTTCAAACCGGACTGGCCCAATGTGCGGTAAATCATGGATAACTCCTCAAAGCGGGAAACGTGCCCCATGCAATACCAGACTCAAAGGCTCTGGGACAAGCCCTCTAAGCGTTTCTTCAGGTGCTCAGCAAGGCCTGACAACGCACATGTAAAAAGCGATGCAGTACCTTCACCCGTTCCGATACTTGCAGGCGGTGGGGGCACATCAGGTTGAACGGCGTCGGCTCGCCTTGCCAATCAGGCAGCAAGGGCACCAGCCGACCGGCTTTGATGTCGCGGGCAATATCCAGATTGGCTTTGTAGGCGATGCCGTGACCGGCCAATGCCCAGCGCCGGACGATTTCGCCGTCATCGCTCAAGTAGTCGCCCGTGACCTCGACTTCCTGAAGCAGCGCACCCTGGCGAAAGTACCAGGTACTGTTGGCCCGCCCCTGACGCATGTAGCGCAGCGTGTTGTGTTGCGCCAGATCGGCCGGTGTTCGGGGCGTGCCATGGCGCGCCAGGTAATCCGGGCTGGCACAGGGGATGCGGTGGTGATCGGGCACCACCGGCAGTGCCACGAGGCTGGAGTCCCGGGGTACGCCAAAACGCAAGGCAATGTCCACGGTGTCGCGGAACAGGTCGGCATTGCTGTCGTTGAGCAGCAACTGCAGGCGGATGTTGGGGTGTTCGCGCTTGAACTCATCCAGCCAGCCCAGCAGCACATTGCGCCCGAAATCCGACGGCGCCGCCAGTTGCAGCAAGCCGCTGAGGCTGTGGCCCTGCTGCCTGATCGCCTGTTCGCCCTCAGCCAGTGCTTCCAGCGCCACGCGCGCGCTCTCGAGGTAGCGCCGGCCTTCCTCGGTCAGCCGCATGCTCCGCGTGGAGCGCGCCAGTAACCGGATGCCCAACCGGGTTTCCAGGCGCTTGAGGGCGATGCTCGCTGCCGCTGGAGTCAAGCCCAAGCCTCGTGCAGCGGCAGACAGGCTGCCGGTGTCAGCGGTGCGCACAAAGACTTCAAGGTCTAGGGTCGAGCTCATTTGTAAAAATCCTTTAAAGATCTTGTCGTTTTACCGGGATTTTTCGCTGATTGCCAAGCTGGGAAGATGAACACTCACTTTTTCAATCAGGAATCTTCCCCATGGCTTCTTCCTTAAACGGCAAAACCGTCATCGTGATCGGCGGCAGCAGCGGTATTGGCGCGGCAGTCGCCAAGGCCGCCGCCGCGCGTGGTGCACAGGTGGTAGTTGCCGGGCGCCGCTTGGCGCGTGGCGTCGAAAACGGCCTGCGCAGCGAACCGGTGGACGTCACCGATACCGCGTCGCTGCAACGCCTGTTTGAAGGCGTGGGGCGCTTTGATCACCTGGTCTATACCTCCGGGCCGAGCGTACGCGCCAAGAGCTTGCTCGAAACCGACTTGCTCGAGGCTCAGGACAACTTCAACGTGAAGCTGTGGGGCTCGCTGCGGGCTGTCCAGCAGGCACTGCCATTTCTCGACGAACACGGCAGCATCTGCCTGACCTCCGGGCAATTGGGTCGAAAACTGGTGCCTGGGCAGTTCATCAAGGTCGGCATCAATGCCGCGACCGAAGCGCTGGGCAAGCAATTGGCCAAGGAGTTGGCACCGCGTCGGGTCAATGTGATCTGCCCGGGGGTGATTGATACGCCAGCGTATGCAGGGTTGGCTGAAGACCAGCGTCTGGCCATGTTTGCCAAGGCGGGCGGTGGGTTGCCGGTCGGCCGGGTAGGGCAGGCGGAAGAAGTGGCGGCGGGGTATGTATTGGCCATGGAAAACGGCTTTCTGACCGGCGCCGTCATCGACATCGACGGCGGCGGCCAGCTGTAAACACCGGACAACAATGTGGGAGCTGGCTTGCCTGCGATAGCGGTAGTGAATTCACCACCGCTATCGCAGGCAAGCCAGCTCCCACACGGACTGCATTAAGCCTTCAAGGTACGCGTCATCCGCAACGCCAACACACTACCCCCGACAATCACCGCCGCGAGCAAGTACAGCGCCATATCGGTAGACCCGGTGGCATCCTTCACAAACCCAACGATATACGGGCTGAGAAAGCCAGCCATCTGGCCCATGGAGTTGATCAACGCCAACCCGCCCGCCGCCGCGCCTGCACTGAGCATGGCGGTCGGCACCGGCCAGAACATCGGCAGGCCGGTGAGGGCGCCCATGGTGGCGATGGTCAGGCCGAGAATTGCAATCGCCGGGGTGGTGGCGAAATTCACCGCAATCACCAGGCCGATCGCGCCCATCAACATGGGCACCACCAAGTGCCAGCGCCGCTCTTTGCGCAGGTCCGCAGAGCGCCCCACCAGCAACATGAACACCGCCGCCAGCAGGTACGGAATGGCGCTGAGCCAGCCGATCACCAGGTTATCGCTGAAACCCAGGCTCTTGATGATCGACGGCAGCCAGAAGTTAATGGCGTACACGCCGCTCTGGATGCAGAAGTAGATCAGGCCGAACGCCCAGATCGCCGGGTTCTTGAACACCTCAGCCAGGGAGTCGGTGGTGGTTTTGGGTTTGTTCGCCAAGTCGGTGGCCTGGTCGGCTTCCAGCACCGCACGCTCGTGGGGCTTGAGCCACTTGGCATTGGCAAAGCTGTCGCTGAGCAGAAAGTAGGCGAGGGCGCCCAGGATTACGGTCGGAATGCCCTGCAGCAGGAACATCCACTGCCAGCCCGCGAGGCCACCTTGGCCGGCGGCGAAGTGGTTGAGGATCCAGCCGGAAAACGGGCTGCCGAGCAAACCGGAGACCGGGATCGCCGACATGAACAGCGCCATGATCCGCCCACGGCGGAACGTCGGGAACCACTGCGAGAGGTACAGCACCACACCGGGGAAGAAGCCGGCTTCAGCCGCACCGGTAAACAGGCGCAGGGTGTAGAAATGCGTCGGCGTGGTGACGAACAGCAGGCAAGTGGACAGCGTGCCCCAGACGATCATCATCAATGCAATCCAGCGGCGCGGACCGAACCGGGTCAACGCCAGGTTGCTCGGTACGCCACACAGCACGTAGCCGATAAAGAAGATCCCGGCGCCGAGGCCATACACGGTTTCGCTGAATTTCAAGGCATCGAGCATCTGCAGTTTGGCAAAGCCAACGTTTACCCGGTCGAGGTAATTGAACAGGTAGCAGATGAATATGAAGGGGATCAGGCGCAGGGTGATGCGCTTGTAGATGGCGTTTTTATCGTCATCGGTGGCCAGTGCGGTAGCGGCGCTCTGTGACATGGCGTTCTCTCTTTATTATGATTTTTCGCGATGCGAGGGTAACGTTGATCGCCCAAAGAGTCTCGGCCACCTGGCAGGCTGCTGTCTTTGTGCTCGCGCACAGCGAACCCTGCTTTGCGCTGTGCCTATGAACAACCCGCTTTCCAAGGAATTTAGCCCCATGTTCGAGCTGGATCATGACCTGGCGCAGAATATCGTCGATCGCACCATGGCGATTCTGCCCTACAACGTCAATGTCATGGACAGCCAGGGCCTGATTCTTGGCAGCGGTGAGCCTGAGCGTATCAACACCCGTCATGAAGGCGCGCAACTGGTGCTCGCCAATGGCCGCGTGGTGGAAATCGATGGTCAGACCGCCAAGCACCTCAAGGGCGTGCAACCGGGCATCAACCTGCCGCTGATGCACGACCAGCGCCTGATTGGCGTGCTGGGCATTACCGGCGAACCGGAAGGCCTGCGCACCTACGCCGAACTGGTGCGCATGACCGCCGAAATGCTGGTGAGCCACCGCCACCAGCAGGCGGAGCAGCAATGGCGGCGTCAGCGTTGTGATGACCTGCTCGCCTTGCTGCTGGCCGAAACCGGCGACTCGCCGCGCCTGGTGGATGAAGCCCAACAGTTGGGCCTCAAACCGCAGCTGGCGCGCACGCCCTACCTGTTTGAGCTGGGCGCGGGGCAATCGGCAGAGGCCTTGAGTGCCTGGCTGACCTCACGTTATCCGGACAGCTGGTGTGTCAGCTCGGCGCAATATTCACTGCTGTGGTGCCGGCCGGCGGCGGTACAGGTCGATAATCCTCGCCTGCTGGAAAAACTCGAAGGGCTGGGCTGGAATATCCTCCGCGTGGCCGTTGGCGGGCAAGCGGACGGGCTGGCTGGGTTGCGCCGCTGCTATCGACGCGTGGGTGACCTGCTCGCCTATGGTCGCGATGTATTGCCGCAGTCGCGCTTGCTGACGCTCAACCGTTATCGCCTGCCGGTGATGCTCTGGCGCCATCGCTACGACGATGCCCTCGACGAGTTGCTCAACCCGCTGCGCAAAGTCCTCGCCAAGGACAGCAACGGCCAACTGCTGGCAACGCTGCGCAGTTGGTGCGAACACGATGGGCAAAGCCAGGCCTGTGCCGATGCGCTGGGCATTCACCGCAACAGCCTGCGTTACCGCATGGAACGCATCGCCGAACTCAGTGGTGTCGACCCGCTGACCCTCGACGGCATGCTCGCGCTCTATCTGGGCGTGCAGTTGCTGCCCCAGGCTTTGTCGGAATGAACAACAAAGCGCAGCCGTACTTGTGCATTGGACCGGCGTCAGCGGCGGTGCCAACTGGCAGCATGGGCGTTATAAAAACCGGAGAAAGCCCATGAAAATCATCATCGCCCCCGACTCGTTCAAGGACAGCCTGAGTGCCGAGGGCGTGGCCCAGGCCATTGCGGCCGGGTTGGCCCAGGTCTGGCCGGATGCACAATTGGTCCAGTGCCCGATGGCGGACGGTGGTGAAGGCACAGTTGAAGCGGTACTCGCCGCGTGCAATGGCCAACTGCGTCGCCAGACCGTCCGGGGTCCGCTGGGCGCCACGGTCGAGGCGAACTGGGGCTGGCTGGCCGACAGCCACACCGCCATCATCGAAATGGCCGAAGCCAGTGGCCTGCAACTGGTCCCGTCGGGCCAGCGCGATGCATGCACAACCACCACATACGGCACCGGCGAACTGATCCGCGCAGCCCTGGATGCCGGTGCCCAGCGCATCATCCTGGCGATTGGCGGCAGTGCCACCAACGATGGCGGCGCGGGTGCGATGCAGGCGCTCGGCGTGCAACTGTTCGACGCCGCAGGCCAAGCGCTGCCCCCCGGTGGTCTCGCCTTGGCTCGCCTGGCACAGATCCGCCTTGAACAACTCGACCCGCGCCTGGCGCAGGTGAGCTTCGACATCGCTGCCGACGTCAACAACCCGCTGTGTGGCCCCCACGGTGCCTCGGCGATATTCGGCCCGCAAAAGGGCGCGACTCCCGAGCAAGTCCAACTACTGGACGGCGCCCTCGGCCACTTCGCCGACCACTGCGCCCAGGTGCTGCCCAAGGATGTGCGCGACGAACCCGGCAGCGGCGCCGCCGGCGGCCTGGGCTTTGCCGCCAAAGCGTTCCTGGGTGCACAGTTCCGTGCCGGTGTGGAGGTGGTTGCCGAACTGGTTGGCCTGGATGCAGCCATACGTGGCGCCGACCTGGTGATCACCGGCGAAGGCCGCTTCGACGCCCAGACCTTGCGGGGCAAAACGCCGTTCGGTGTGGCGCGTATTGCCCAACAACACAACGTGCCGGTGATTGTGGTTGCGGGCACATTGGGCGAAGGCTACGAACAGATGTACGCCCACGGCGTGGACGCCGCATTCGCCTTGCCTTCCGGGCCGATGAGCCTGGAGCAGGCGTGCAGTGAGGCGCCGCGGTTGTTGAGTGAGCGGGCGGCGGATATTGCGCGGGTATGGCGCACCGCTTCCAGGCACTGACGTAACGCCCCATACATGGGACAATCCGCGTCTTTTCGACACGGAGAGTCCCCATGCTGCGCCCCGCACTCCTGGCCCTGATACTGACCGGCACCCCCGCGCCAGCCTTCGCACAACCCCCCTCGGAAACCGTACCACTGCTGCGGGAAATCAAGGAATGGGTGGTCGGTTGCGACAACTTGCGCAACTGCCATGCCCTCAGCGCACCCAGCGGCGTTGATGAAGAAGACTACAGCTCGCTGACGTTGCACCTCTGGCACCAGGCCGGTCCAAAGGGGTATCTGCGTCTGCGCTTCGATCACCGTGGTGAAGCCGTGGACCTTTCCACCTTGCTGCTGGACGGTCAGCCGCTGGGCCTGGCGTTGACCCGCGATTTGCACGTTGAGTTGGACGATCAGGGCGGGGATCCCGAGGTGCAGTCCTATGGGGTGATTGAGGACGCTTCGGCGCGGCGCTGGTTACAGCGTTTGCGCAACGGTCAGCGACTGCAGTTGCCAGGCGATGAGCACGCGCATGTGTCATTGAGCGGGCTGAGTGCTTCGCTGCTGTTAATGGATGCGGTGCAGGGGCGCGTGGATAACGTGACGGCGCTGGCCCGACCCGGTAAGGGCGCTGCCAATGAGGTACCGCCACGCCTGCCGACGCCGGTGCTGCGCAAATTTGTTTCACCGCCGCCGTTAAACGCGCAGGAGCAGGCGGGCCTGGTAGCGGTCGCGTTGAAGGCGGCCACGCCCGAGGAGGGTGACGCCGAAGCACAAGCAGGTGCCTTGACGGCGCAGCAAGCGATGACCGTGGTGAGGTACGACTGTGCGGCCTACAACTGTGAGTACGACGTCAACAGCCGCCAGCGACAAGCGCCCTACACAGAAACGCCTCTCAATGTGCAGCCGTTGCCCCTGGATGGCGCCGCGCTGCAAGGCTCGGTGTGGTATGACGAAGCCTCCGGCACCCTGAGTTATTTCTACAAGCAGCGTGGAGTCGGTGATTGTGGTGGCGCAGGTTCCTGGGTGTTTGACGGCGAGCGTTTCCAGCTCAGCGAGTTTCACATCATGCCGCGCTGCACCGGGGTCGCTTCGGGGGATTGGCCAGCCTTGTGGTCGACCATGCCGGCGCCCTAGCCATCGGGCAGGCTTGGCCCCTACACTGGCCGGCCACGTGTCTTTCAACGGATGAAACACCATGCACACACCTGAACCCCACATCGTGATCCAGCGCTTCACCGAGGCCCACCTGGAGGGCGTCGCAGCGCTCTATAACGAACCGGCGGTGTGTCGTCAGGTGCTGCAAATGCCTTTTCAGTCGGTCGAGGCGTGGCGCAACAAGCTGGTCCAGGACAACGAGCGCCGTCTACAGCTGGTGGCCGTGCACGGCGGTGAAGTGATCGGCCAGCTGGGTCTTGAACAGTACCCGCGTGTACGCCGGGCCCACGTCGGTTCCTTCGGCATGGGCGTAGCGACGGCGTGGCAGGGCAAGGGGGTTGGCTCCCGGTTGTTGACGGCCGCGCTGGACGTGGCCGACAACTGGATGAACCTGCGCCGAGTAGAACTTACCGTGTACGCCGACAACGAAGCGGCGCAAGGGCTGTACCGTAAGTTCGGCTTCGAGGTCGAAGGCGTATTGCGCGATTACGCCCTGCGCGACGGCCAGTTTGTCGATACCGTGAGCATGGCGCGCCTGCGCACCTCGGCTTAGTCCTGCAAGGCAAACGCCACCGCAGCCTGCGCATGCAGCTCGGTGGTGTCCAGCAATGGCAGGTCGCTGTGCTCCGGCTTGATCAGTAGGCTGATTTCCGTGCAACCGAGGATGATCGCCTGGGCGCCACGTGCGGCCAGGGACTCGATCACACCTTGGTAAACCTTGCGTGACGCGTCACTGATCACGCCAACACACAACTCCTCATAGATGATCCGGTGCACGGCCTGGCGCTCGTCCACCTCAGGCACCAGCACGGTCAACCCCTGGGCGGCCAGGCGCGACTTGAGAAAGTCCTGCTCCATGGTGAACGCGGTGCCCAGCAAACCGACCGTCAGCGTGCCGGCGTCCACCGCAGCCGCACCCGCCGCATCGGCAATATGCAGGAACGGAATCGACACCGCGGCTTCAATACGGGGCGCCACCAAATGCATCGTGTTGGTACACAGCACGACACAGTCAGCACCGCCCGCCTGCAAGCGGCGTGCGGCCTCTTCCAGAATCAGCGCGGCGTCATCCCAGCGGCCGGCGTGTTGGGCCTGTTCCACCGGGCCGAAATCCACGCTGTACATCAACAGTTGCGCCGAGCGCAGCGGGCCGAGCGTGTCGCGCGCGCGTTGGTTAATGATGCGGTAGTACTCGGCGCTGGACTCCCAGCTCATGCCGCCGATAAGGCCGATGGTGCGCATGCGATGCTCCTGACACGGAAAGTCGCTTCACCTTACGCATTGACGCCTGGATAGTCATACGCAGTTGGCCGCGAAATGACCGGTGCAGTTTCACATGTCCAGATTGGCCCAGCCCGGCTTGGCCTCTTCCGGCGCCACCGCGTTGATCTGCTTGCCAGTCGCCTGCTCCACGCGCCGCGCCGCCTCCGGGTCATCGGCGAAAGGCATCAAGCTGGCGTCGTCCAGGCTCTTGTCCGTCTGGCCGCGCAAGCAGTACTCCACCGCGCCATACAGGCACGCCACCATCAGCAAACCCCACATATCAGGCGATCCGCGCATCAAGCTGGGCCAGTTTCAAGTCCGCGACGCGTACCGTGCGCCAGGTGTTGTAGGCCATCAACACCATCCCGGTGAGAAAGAACACGCCACCGGCAAACCGCACCACAAAACCCGGATGACTGGCCTGCAAGGCTTCGACAAATGAGTAGGTGAGGGTGCCGTCATCGTTGATGGCCCGCCACATCAGGCCCTGGGTAATGCCATTGACCCACATCGAGGCGATGTACAGCACGGTGCCAATGGTTGCCAGCCAGAAATGCAGGTTGATCAGCGCCACGCTGTGCATCTGCTCGCGGCCGAACACCTTCGGGATCATGTGATACAGCGAGCCGAAGGTGATCATCGCCACCCAGCCCAGTGCCCCGGCGTGCACGTGGCCGATGGTCCAGTCGGTGTAGTGGGAGAGGGCGTTGACGGTCTTGATCGCCATCATCGGCCCTTCGAAGGTCGACATCCCGTAGAACGCCAGGGACAACACCAGGAAACGCAGGATCGGGTCGGTGCGCAACTTATGCCAGGCACCCGACAAGGTCATCATGCCGTTGATCATCCCGCCCCAGCTCGGTGCCAGCAGAATCAACGACATTGCCATGCCCAGGGACTGCGCCCAATCAGGCAGGGCGGTGTAGTGCAGGTGGTGCGGGCCGGCCCAGATATACAGGGTGATCAGCGCCCAGAAGTGCACGATCGACAAGCGATAGGAGTACACCGGGCGTCCGACTTGTTTCGGTACGAAGTAGTACATCATCCCCAGAAAGCCAGTGGTCAGGAAAAACCCTACGGCGTTATGCCCATACCACCACTGCACCATGGCATCCGTCGCCCCGGAATACACCGGGTATGACTTGAACCAGTCCACCGGGATCGCCAGGTGGTTGACCACATGCAGCATGGCGATCACCAAAATGAATGCGCCGAAAAACCAGTTGCCCACATAGATGTGTTTGGTTTTGCGCCGCACCACGGTGGTGAAAAACACAAGGGCATAGGCCACCCACACCACGGTCATCCACACCGCGCCGGAGAACTCGATCTCGGCGTACTCCTTGGTGGTGGTGTAGCCCAGCGGCAGGCTGAACAACATGATCACGATCACCGACTGCCAACCCCAAAAGGTAAACGCGGCGAGGCGGTCGGAAAACAACCGTACCTGGCAGGTGCGCTGTACCGCGTAATAGCTGGCGGCAAACTGCGCACTGCCGGCAAAGCCAAAGATCACCAGGCTGGTGTGCAAGGGGCGCAAGCGGCCAAAGGTGGTCCAGGGTAAATCCAGGTTCATTTCCGGCCAGACCAGTTGCGAGGCGATCCACACACCCATGGCCATGCCGACCACGCCCCAGACGATGGTGGCGATAACGAATTGGCGGACGACTTTATAGTTATAGGCCTGCCCGATTGTTGCTGTGCTCATGCTCAGTCCTCCCACGGTTCCAAGTGGCGGCACTGTAGGAAGCGTGGGTAAAACAAAACAGACTCAGAGGAACCTCATTGCAGCGGATCAGTTGCTTTGCCAGCGTTAGTCGCACGGCCGGCCACCGCATCTGCCATGATTGAGCTTCGCAACCTGGCTCACCGGAGGAGATCCGCAATGGACGATGTACAGCAACTGGGCGAGATGCTTCGTCATTACGCCGATAGCGAAGCGCATAAAAAACAGCAATTCGACGTGCAGTCGGCCCGCTGGGCGCAAAAACTCGACGCGTTGTTCGGGCAGATCGAGCAATGGCTGGAACCGGTGAAAACGGTGGGGTTGCTTGAAGTGCACCGAGAGCCTTACGTGGCCAGCGGCCCAAGCATCCCGGTGGAGACGTCGACCTTCAAGACCGAGAAACTGACCGTGCAGATCACCGGCAAACCGGTGGAGTTCGTGCCGGATGTGATGGGGGTGGGTGGGTTGATCTCCGTCTCGGTCATGGGTTTGACCGCCGCGCGGCATGGCAGCGTTTCCCTGGTGCTGCCTGCGGATAAAAACGATTGGCTGTGGAAGAAGACCAATGGCCTTAAAGACCCGGACACGTTCGGCTTTGACGCGAACTTCCTGGCGTCGCAGTTGCAGAGCCTGATTCCTCGCGAACGCGCCTGAACGGCAGGTGGTTGGAGCAGGGCTATTTGCCCAGGATTAGCTATACCTACAGCTCAATGTTCCAACGCCGACCGCCAGGGAGTTCAAAAGATGAAATTAAGGCAAGTCGTTACCGTGCTGTGCGTCGCTTCGCTTGGGCTGGCGGGCTGTGCCAGCAAGATTACGCAACCCGATGAATACTCGGGTTTTCTCTCGGATTACAGCCAACTGAAGCAAGGCAAGTCGCCTTCGGGCGCCGAAGTGATGCGCTGGGTCGACCCAACACTGGATTTGAGCCGCTACAGCGCGGTGTACATCGAACCGACGCAGTTCTACCCCAAGCCCCAGGCCACCGCCAAGATTCCGGACAGCACCCTGCGTGGCATCAACGATTATTTCAACCAGGCGCTCAAGCGTGAACTGGCCAAGTCGTTGCCCCTGGCCAATGGCCCAGGTCCAGGCGTCATTGTGGTGCGCGCGGCGATTACGGCGGTCGGCAGCAAGACCGAAGGCCTCAAGCCCTATGAGTTTATTCCGGTCGCTCTGGTGGCTGCGGCGGTCAGTACCGGTACCGGCATCCGTGACCAGGAAACCACCCTGGGCACCGAAGCGCAGTTTCTCGACGGCGCCAATGGCAAGGTACTCGCCCAAGTGGTACGCAAAGGCACCGGCAAGCCGTTGGCCAATGATTCCCAAGTGATGCAGTCCAGCGATGTGAAAGGCGTTATCGACGGCTGGGCGTCGGACCTGCACCAGTCCTATGTGAAGCTGAAAAAGCACTGAACCTCAACCCCATCCTGGCCGGCTCGTTGGTGTCACAACTGCCGGCCAGTCGCTGCTACTTCTGGGGTGTCAGGGGTGGCAGCTTCCATTGGCCATTAACTGCTTCCGGCTTGGGCAGGTACATGCGCAGTACCGCGTAGAAGGGCGCGGGCGGCGCGGGCAGCCAATTGCTCTGTTCTGCCTTCGGCGGCTCGTGGTGTTGCAGCGCCAGGGTCACGCCGCCGTCGGCGTCGCGCTTGAGGTTGGGCAGCATCCGTGAATTGATCAGGTAGCGTTTCTTGTGGTTGGGCACCAGTTGCCCGGTCTTGGCTTCATACATGGTCAGCGACCAGAATGCATCGGCCGGTGGCAGTTGGTCTTTGGCAAAGTGAACGGTGTAGCTATGACGCGCACCATTGGCCGGTTTGCCTTCGCTGTCGACGGCGTAAGTCATGTAGCTGACTTCTTCGGCCGAATTGCCGAACAAACGCTGGATAGCGCCGGCGTAGCGGTACAGGTAGTTGTTTTTCAGGCGATCACGGCTGCCATGCAGTTCGCCACTGGTGACCTGAAGGGTGTCGAGCTTGTCTTTCTTGAAGGCTGCAAACTCGGCTTTGCCATCTGCTATGCCTTGTTCCAGGGCTTTGCGCTGTTCCGCGCTGAGCTGGCTGACCTTGAAGGGCGCGCCAGGCGCGATGCCGATGGTGGCAAAGCGGGCCAGCAGGTCTTTCTCGCTGTCCTGAGGCTTGGCGTAGGCCAGCATAAAGTTCAGGTAGCGAAACAGTTGCGGGCTGTCTGTCATCGCCGCCGTGGGCTTGGGCCACTCGATCTTTGCCACCTTGGCCGGTGCGGCTTGCTTCACATAGCCGCTCAGCGGCTGCACCTTGTAGCCGTTCTGGATCTGCTTGACCTTGTTCAGGTCTTTTTCATCAAACAACTGCGTGCGGTAGAGCGCGTAGACCAAGTTGCTTTCGCTGTAGATCACCCGGTCCACATCCATAGGCTGCTGGCCCTTCCAATCAGGACCCGCGACCATGTAGTGGCCGCCATGGTTGCCGGTACTGCGAGTGCCCAGGTACGCAATGTTCTGGCTATAAAGGTCGATCAACTGCACCGAGTAATAGCGATCGTCCTCAATCCCGGGCAACGTCAGCACCATCGGCTCCCTGCGCAGGTCCATCCAGACGAAGGAATAGGGCGTGTCAGGGTTCGCCTTGGCCTGCGTGGTGTCTTTCGGGCTGAGCACTTGGGCGGAATGCCCCAGCCGATTGATCGGCGCCTTGAAGTTGGCGCCGCCTTGATCAACGGCCTGCGTATAGAGCGTCTTGTACATCTCCACCACCGGGTAGCCATACAGGTAGGCTTCCTTGGCAATCGCCCGGGCCTCACTCGGTGTTGCCGTGAAGTCAGCCCAGGCGCCGGTGCTCATGAGTATCGAGAGGCTCGCCAACAGCAGGCGCGTCGGTTTTCCAATCATGTTGTTGCGTCCTTCGTGAGTGCGTTTTGAAGAATGAGTAGGGGTGGCGCGGGGAAGCGCTGAGTTTCCGGTTTTATTGGTCGAAGGTCACGTTAATCTCTGAACATCTGACGCAAAAATGCCGCCCATGCAGGCGGCACTGAAGACAAGCCGGGATTACAGCGCAGGCAACATCGATTTGACTTTGTCGCGCAGTTGATCGATGGAAAACGGCTTGGCGATGACCTGCATGCCGGCAGACACGTCGATATTCTCGGCATAGCCGCTGGCGAACAGGATTGGCAGGGCAGGGCGTAGTTCGCGGACCTTGATCGCCAGTTGCTTGCCGTCCATGTCTGGCAGGCCGACGTCGGTCATCAGGAGGTCGATCACCTGGTCGGTGTTTTGCACCAGAGCCAGCGCCTCCTCGGCATCGGCCGCCTCTACCACACTGAATTCCAGCTCCTCCAAGACATCGACGATGAGCATGCGCACGATGGCATCGTCTTCGACGACAAGGATGGTGGAGGTGACTGCAGACATAATCGAATTCCCAAAAAAGGCAAGGGTTTACACGCGGCCGTTCTGACAGGCCTCTTCCTTGAGTAAGCGGGCACTCATGACAAGTTCCCGCTGGCCGTAAAAACAATGCGATAGAAAAGACGAGAGAGAATAGCGGGTTCCTTCGCAGGAATCTGTACAAAACCGTTCTAGAAAAATAGTCTTGCCCGCCACTTTGCGGCAAACTCCCGGTTTTTCCACCTTTGGCCAAGGCATTTCCATGACTCCCGCGTCGTCCGTCGATGAAAAGAGCTTTCGTAACCTCCTGAGCCGAAACGTTGCACTGCCCCTGAGTGTGGGTGTGCTCAGTGCAGTGTTTTTCGTCGTGCTGATCACCTACCTGTTGTCGGTAATCCAGTGGGTGGAACACACCGATCGGGTTATCAATAACCTGAATGAATCGTCCAAGCTGACGGTGGACCTGGAAACCGGCATGCGCGGCTTCCTGATCACCGGTGACGAGCATTTCCTCGACCCCTACGAAGTGGCCAAGCCGCGAATCATCGCCGACCTGCGCAATTTGCAGGAGTTGGTGGCGGACAATCCGCAGCAGGTGGACCGCCTCAAACGCCTGGAAGCATTGCAGGCCGAGTGGAACAACTATGCCCAGTCGATGATTGATCTGCAGCGCACGAGCGGCGACTACCGCGATGCGGTCAAGGCCGGCCGCGGCAAGCGCCTGACTGACGAAATCCGCAAGGAATATGACGACGCGGTGGCGATGGAGCAGCAGTTCCGCATCGCCCGCAATGAAGAGGTCACCCGCACAACGGTGATCAGTGTCACCTTGTACTTGGCATTTGTGTTGGGGTTAAGCGGTTTCCTGGCTTATATCGGCCGTAAGAATCTTGTTTCATTATCAGACAGTTACAGCGAAAACCTCGCGTCACAACAGAAGATCGCGCGACGCTTGGAACGGCAAGCCTGGTTGCGCAATGGCCAGACCGAACTGGCTGAACAGGTCCTCGGCCAACTCACCTTGAACATGCTCGGCCGCAATATCCTGCAATTCTTTGCCCAGTACATGGGCTCGGTCGTTGGCGCGCTGTACGTGCGCGAAGAACACGGCGGCCTCAAGCGCGTGGCCACCTACGGTTTCTCCCGCGAGCAAGAGCAACGGGAGCAGGCCATCTACAGCGACGAAGGCATCGTTGGGCAGGCAGCCCATCTGGATCGGCTGATTCGCCTGGACGACGTGCCAGTGGATTATTTCAAAGTCAGTTCTGGCCTGGGTGAAGGCGCTGCCCGTAGCGTACTGGTGGTGCCGACCAACAATGACGAGCGGGTCAATGGGGTGATTGAGCTGGGTTTCCTGCGCCCACTGGAAGAGCGTGACGTCGAGCTGCTGGAGCTGATCTCCAGCAATATCGGCACCTCCATCGAGGCCGCTCGGTATCGTCAACGCCTGCAGGAAGTGCTGGCCGAGACCCAGCAGCTCAACGAAGAGCTGCAAGTGCAACAGGAAGAGCTCAAGACCGCCAACGAAGAGCTGGAAGAACAGTCACGCATCCTCAAAGAGTCCCAGGCCCACCTGGAAACCCAGCAGGCTGAGCTGGAGCAGACCAACGAGCAACTGGCCGAGCAAACCGAGACCCTCGCCGAGCAGCGCGACGCCATGGACCGCAAGAATATCGAGCTCAACCAGGCCCAGCTCGCGCTGGAAGATCGCGCCGAAGAGCTGCAGCGCTCCAGCAAGTACAAGTCTGAATTCCTCGCCAACATGTCCCACGAGCTGCGCACACCGCTGAACAGCTCGCTGATCCTGGCCAAGTTGCTGGCCGAGAACCCCCAGGAAAACCTCAGCGCTGAGCAGGTCAAGTTTGCCGAGTCGATCTATTCCGCCGGCAATGACTTGCTCAACCTGATCAACGACATCCTCGACATCTCCAAGGTCGAAGCCGGCAAGCTGGAAGTGCGCCCGGAAACCTCCAGCGTGGCGCGCCTTGTAGACGGCCTGCGCGGGATGTTCGAGCCGCTGGCGGCCGATCGTAAACTGGGTTTCCAGGTGGACGTGCAGGAAGGTACGCCGACCCTGCTGTTTACCGACCGCCAGCGCCTGGAGCAGATCCTGAAAAACCTGCTGTCCAACGCGCTCAAGTTTACCGAGCAAGGCGAGGTCAGCCTGTCGGTGTCCCGTGCATCCGGGGAAGGCATTGCCTTCACGGTGCGCGATTCCGGCATCGGTATCGCCCCGGACCACCAGGAAAGCATCTTCGAAGCCTTCCGGCAGGCCGACGGCACCACCAACCGCCGTTATGGCGGCACCGGCCTCGGGCTGTCTATTTCCCGCGACCTGGCCACCCTGCTGGGCGGTTACATCCGTGTGACCAGCGAGCCAGGCAAGGGCAGTGTCTTTACCCTGGTATTGCCGGAGCAGTATGTAGAGCGCGAAGCAGACGCGGCACCGGTCGAACAACCACGCCAAGCAGTCGTGGTGCCTGCGCCAATGCCGGTCAAGGTAACACCGCTGCCGGTAGCCGATGCCAAGCAGATCCCGCGTTTCGCCGACGACCGCGACAAGGCCCCCTTCACCACGCGCTGCATCCTGGTGGTGGAAGACGAGCCGAATTTCGCCCGCATCCTGTTCGACCTGGCCCACGAGCTCGGCTATAACTGCCTGGTGGCCCATGGCGCAGACGAAGGCTACAGCCTGGCCGAAGAGTACATCCCTGACGCGATCCTGCTGGATATGCGCCTGCCGGACCACTCCGGGCTGACCGTGCTGCAACGCCTGAAAGAACACGCCAACACCCGCCATATCCCGGTGCATGTGATTTCCGTGGAAGACCGTGTCGAGGCGGCCATGCACATGGGCGCCATTGGTTATGCGGTCAAGCCCACCACCCGCGAAGAGCTCAAGGACGTCTTTGCACGCCTGGAAGCCAAGCTGACCCAGAAGGTCAAGCGCGTACTGCTGGTGGAAGACGATGACCTGCAGCGCGACAGCATTGCCCGCCTGATCGGCGACGATGACATCGAGATCACCGCCGTTGGCTTCGCCCAGGAAGCCCTCGACCTGCTGCGCAACCATGTCTACGACTGTATGATCATCGACCTCAAGCTGCCCGACATGCTCGGTAACGAGCTGCTCAAGCGCATGGCCACTGAGGACATCTGCTCGTTCCCGCCGGTGATCGTCTACACCGGGCGCAACCTGACCCGCGACGAAGAGGCCGAACTGCGCAAGTATTCGCGCTCGATCATCATCAAGGGCGCGCGTTCACCGGAACGCCTGCTGGATGAGGTCACACTCTTTCTGCACAAAGTCGAGTCCCAGCTGTCCCATGATCGTCAAAAGATGCTCAAGACTGCGCGCAGCCGCGACAAGGTCTTCGAGGGGCGCAAGATCCTGTTGGTGGACGACGATGTGCGCAACATCTTCGCCCTGACCAGCGCCCTGGAGCACAAAGGCGCCGTGGTGGTCATTGGGCGCAATGGCCGTGAAGCCATCGACAAACTCAACGAGGTCGAGGATATCGATCTGGTGTTGATGGACGTGATGATGCCGGAAATGGACGGTTACGAGGCTACCGCCTTGATCCGCCAGGACCCGCGCTGGAAGAAGTTGCCGATCATCGCAGTCACGGCCAAAGCGATGAAGGACGATCAGGAACGCTGCCTGGCCGCCGGCTCCAATGATTACCTGGCCAAGCCGATTGACCTGGACCGCCTGTTTTCTTTGATTCGCGTGTGGCTACCGAAGATAGAACGCATTTAAGTGGAGCGACGTTTTTTGGAAACAAGCAGTGACATTGAGTTGCGCCTGTTGATTGAGGCGATTTACCTCAAGTACAGCTACGACTTTCGCGACTACTCCGGTGCGTCCGTCAAGCGCCGCGTGGCCCATGCGTTGCGCCAGTTCGACTGTGCGACCATTTCCGCCTTGCAGGAGCGTGTGCTGCACGACCCGGCGGCGTTCATGCAGTTGCTGCAATTTCTGACGATCCCGGTGAGCGAGATGTTTCGTGACCCGTCGCACTTCCTGGCGATCCGCCAGGAAGTGGTGCCGTTGCTCAAGACCTACCCGTCGATCAAGATCTGGATCGCCGGCTGCAGCACGGGCGAGGAGGTGTACTCCATGGCCATCCTGCTGCGTGAAGAGGGCTTGCTGGAGCGTACGATCATCTACGCCACGGATATCAACCCGGCGTCGTTGGAGAAGGCCAAGCAAGGCATCTTTTCCCTGGAAAACGTACGGGCCTACACGGCCAACTATCAGCAGGCGGGCGGGCAACGCTCATTTGCCGACTACTACACGGCAGCCTACGAGTACGCGATCTTCGATAAGACGCTGCGCGAGAATGTCACGTTCGCCGACCACAGCCTGGCGACTGACAGTGTGTTTTCAGAAACTCAATTAATTTCGTGTCGTAACGTGTTGATTTATTTCAATAAAAAATTGCAAGATCGCGCGTTTGGGTTGTTCCATGAGTCGCTGTGCCATCGCGGCTTTTTGGTGCTGGGCAGCAAGGAAACCTTGGATTTCTCCGCGTACGGCAAACAGTTTGAACCCTTGGTCAAACAGGAACGGATCTACCGAAAACTATGAATCAAGCGGCTGCCAGCCCGGCATCGGTCCGGGGCATAGAGGCTATCGTCATCGGTGCGTCTGCCGGTGGCGTGGAAGCCTTGCTGACGGTGTTCAGCGAATTGCCAGCGGATTTCGGCTTGCCGATCATCACCGTGCTGCACTTGCCGGATGAACGCCGCAGCCAATTGGCCGAGGTGTTCGACCGGCGTGTTGCCATGCGAGTGGTGGAGGCCCGTGACAAGGAAATGCTCAAGCCCGGCACCCTGTACTTCGCCGGGCCCGGCTACCACCTGTCGGTGGAGCAGGATCGCAGCCTGTCCCTGAGCCAGGAAGACCGTGTGCACCACTCGCGGCCGGCAATTGATTTCCTGTTTGAATCGGCCGCCGATGCGTACGGCAAAGGCTTGATGGCTATCCTGTTGACCGGCGCCAACCATGACGGCGCCCGGGGCCTGGCCCACGTCAAGCAGCAAGGTGGAACTACTGTGGTGCAAGAACCCACTGAAGCACGCATTGCTGTCATGCCCCGTGCAGCGCTGGCGCTGCATACACCCGACCACATTCTAACGTTGAGCCGGATTGGCTCACTGCTGGCTTCCCTGGAATATTCCCCATGTTAAGTACTGTGCAGGCCAAACTGCTGATCGTCGACGATCTGCCGGAAAACCTGCTGGCCCTCGAAGCGCTGATCAAGCGCGAGGACCGGCAGGTGTTCAAGGCATTGAGCGCTGACGAGGCCTTGTCCCTGTTGCTGGAGCACGAGTTCGCCCTGGCGATTCTCGATGTACAGATGCCCGGCATGAATGGTTTTGAGTTGGCCGAATTGATGCGCGGCACCGAAAAGACCAAGAACATCCCGATTGTGTTTGTCAGTGCTGCCGGCCGTGAGCTCAATTACGCCTTCAAGGGCTATGAAAGCGGCGCCGTCGACTTCTTGCACAAGCCGCTGGATATCCATGCGGTAAAGAGCAAGGTCAATGTGTTCGTTGACCTGTACCGCCAAAGCAAAGCCATGAAGCTTCAGGTAGAAGCGCTTGAGCGCAGCCGTCGCGAGCAAGAACTGTTGCTGTCGCGCCTGCAGGCCGCGCAGGCCGAGCTGGAGCAGGCGGTCCGTATGCGTGACGACTTCATGTCAATCGTCGCCCACGAAGTGCGCACGCCTCTCAATGGCCTGATCCTCGAGACCCAACTGCGCAAGATGCACCTGGCCCGGGATAACGCCGCCGCATTCACCCTGGACAAGATGCACGCCATGGTCGACCGCGACGAGCGCCAGATCCAGAGCCTGATTCGCCTGATCGAAGACATGCTCGATGTGTCGCGCATCCGCACCGGCAAGTTGTCGATCCGCCCGGCGCGTTTCGATCTGGCGCAGCTTGTGAGCAACCTGGTAGAGAACTTCGGCCCCCAAGTCGCGGCGGCGGGCTCTTCCATGGAACTGATCGTCGACGGCCCCGTGGAAGGCAACTGGGACGAGTTCCGCATCGAACAGGTGGTGACCAACCTGTTGACCAACGCACTGCGCTACGGCGCCAAAAGCCCGGTGCAGGTGCGCGTGTACAGCGAACACGGCGAAGCTCGCGTGGAAGTGCGTGATCACGGGATCGGTATCAGTGAAGAAAACCAGAAGCGAATTTTCCAGCAGTTCGAGCGTGTGTCTGCCAGCCAAGTGGCTGCGGGCCTCGGCCTGGGGTTGTTTATTTCCGAGCAGATCGTTGCAGCCCATGGCGGCACTATCGAGGTCGAGAGCCAGATAGGTGAGGGCGCCTTGTTTCGGGTGTGTTTGCCCCTCGAGGCATTGGCATGAAATCAATCGTCACCTCGACGCAACCTCTGCGTGACCCCATGGTCGTAATTGCAGCAATTGACCGGACAAAGGCTTCCCATGAGTGAAGATGCGCAAGATGTCGTTCTGATCGTCGAGGACGACGAATCCATTATGTTTGTGCTGGGCGAGTACCTGGCCGGCCTCGGCTATCGGGTATTGAAGGCCATCGATGGGGAGCAGGCCTTCGAAATCCTCGCAACCAAGCCGCACCTGGACCTTATGGTGACCGACTACCGCCTGCCCGGCGGGATTTCCGGGGTGCAGATCGCCGAGCCGGCGATGAAGTTGCGCCCGGAACTGAAAGTGATCTTCATCAGCGGTTACCCGCAGGAAATCCTTGACTGCAACAGCCCCATCACGCGCAACGCGCCGATCCTGGCCAAGCCGTTTGACCTGGATACGCTGCAAGAGCATATCCAGCGGTTGTTGGCCTGAAGGATACGGCGCCTGCCGGCAGGCGCCGCTCATTTCCCCCTCTCAGGGCGTAAGCTTCTGTACGTTTGCGTTGAGCATACTTGAAGGTGTAAACGCGAACCTGATCGCGATGGTAGGACGAGTGTGGATCGATGGGCAGGGTGATGACACCCAGGACCGTTTCCAGATCATTTTTGACCCTGGCCGCGAGTTGATCTGGCGTCATGTAACCCACAGAACCGGGTGGTAATTGGGCCTTCTTGAGCGTCCAGATGTATTGGGGCAAATGCAGCCAACACTCGATTAATGATCTGGTCGTTAAATGTGTGTCGGTTATTGATATCCTCCATCTCTCGCTTTTGGTGTTCGAACGCATCTTCATGGTTCAAGTGCGCGCCGCCTGCGAAAACCTTCTGCTGCTCCAACTGCGCAGCACGGTCGTTTGCAGCGTCAACGGTTGTTGGGCATATCGCTGAGCCAGTTGACTGTCACCATCAACGCTTGGCGGCTGTACAGAAGCGTCGGTTTGCAGAGCCGCCAGCGACAGGCGCGATGTCTGGATAAACGGGGGTTCAAATGGGACAAAATGGGCAAGCGACGGAGTGGAGAGGTGTGCAGACAGGGTCATCAGTGCATGCTCAGTCGGGACTGTCGAATAGGTTCGCAGCGTCCTTACGCGAGGGTTTCCTACCTGTTCGTGTACCGAAGGCACTAAATGATTCCACGATTACCCTGCCTGCTAATTACCAAGTAATGCAGGACGAGTGACGGTTGCTCGTCAGCGGTCCGTCATGTCGACTGACTGTTTGATCATCTCCCGGACCTTTACGGTCAACAAATCAAAGGTGAACGGCTTGGTGATCAACTGCATCCCAGGATCAAGGAAACCGCCACGCACCGCTGCATGCTCGGCGTAACCGGTGATGAACAGCACCTTGAGATCCGGACGGATCTGCCGGCCGATTTCCGCCAGTTGGCGGCCATTCATGCCGGGCAGGCCAACGTCGCTGATCATCAAGTCAATACGTTGCTCCGACTCGATGATCGGCACCGCCGTGTTGGCGTCACCCGCTTCGACATAGCCATAACCCAACTCTTTGAGTACCGCGCTGACCAGCACGCGCACGGCGGGGTCGTCCTCGACAATCAGTACCGTTTCCCCCGCATTGGCGGAAGGCAAAAGCGCTGGGTCAGCCACTAACTCGGCGGCGATTTCGCCGATGAACCGTGGCAGAAACAGACTGACCGTCGTGCCTTTGCCCACTTCGCTGTGAATGGTCACATGGCCACGCGACTGGCGGGCAAACCCGTAGATCATCGATAAACCCAGTCCCGTGCCCTGGCCGATGGGCTTGGTCGTAAAGAATGGGTCGAACACGCGGCCGATAACACTTTCCGGAATGCCACAGCCCGTGTCGCTGACGCGCAGTTCAACGTAGTCACCCGGCAGCAGGGTGCCGTAGGCGGCGGTGAACACACTGTCGAGGTGGCGGTTATTGGTTTCCACGGTCAGGCGGCCACCGTTGGGCATCGCGTCACGGGCATTGATCACTAGGTTGAGCAGGGCGTTTTCCAACTGATTGGGGTCGGCCTCGGCGGTCCACGGTTCGTGGGCGAGTTGCATGTCCAGGGCGATGCTTTCGTTGATACTGCGTTGCAGCAACTCACCCATCGAAGTTACCAGTTGGTTGATCTCCACGGGCTTGGAGTCAAGTGATTGCCGGCGCGAAAACGCCAGCAGCCGATGGGTAAGGCTCGCCGCACGGTTAGCGGAGGTGACGCCCAGATCGATGAGGCTGTCCAGGTCGTCCAATTTGCCTCGGGCAATACGCCTTCGCAGCATTTCCAGGCTGCCGATGATCCCCGTCAACATGTTGTTGAAGTCGTGCGCGATACCGCCAGTGAGCTGGCCGACGGCTTCCATTTTCTGAGATTGGCGCAGGGCTTCCTCGTTGCTGCGCAGCTGCATGGTGCGTTCTTCGACCTGCTGCTCCAAGGTTGCCAACGTACGTTGCAGGCGCAGTTCGCTCTCACTTAAGTCAACCAGGCGGTCGCGCGCCTCATACTGCCGGCGCCGGCTGCGCACGGCAGTAGTAACCAGGCTGATCAGCGTGGAGGGGTGAAACGGTCGTTCCAGAAAGGTCACGTTGCCAAGCAAATTGCTCAGGTGAGACGAGCCGCTTTGCTCCTTGCCGCCATGGTGAGTCATCAGCACGATGGGCAAATCGGACCAGGGCGGCTGGCGACGCAGGCAATCAAGCAACGTATTGAGGTCAACACCGCGCAACGCTTCGACCGCCACGATCAGCAGGCCGGCGCCTTGCTCCAGCGCCTCGCACAGTCGTGGCAAGTCGCTGGCAATCAGGCTGCCATACCCCGCTTCTTTGAGCATCATTGACGCGAGTACGCTATCGCGTCCCATCGGCGCAAGAATGATTGCTCGCTCGGATACAGGTAACGACATACTCACTCTAACGGGTCCACGAGCAGCGGGGCTTCACTCCCGATGTACGTCGGCACCCCGCGCAATACGCCCTGGAACGACTCGAGTGGGTCACCAACGGCCATGCCGCCGGCGCCGATGCGGTACTCGCGGATGGTCGACTCGTGGGTACCGGTACGTTTCTTGATCACGGAAATAGCCCGTCGGACTTTGCCGAGTGCCTCGAAGTAACGCAACAGGATCACCGTGTCTGCCAGGTAAGTAAGGTCGACGGGCGCCTGCATGTCACCGACCAGACCGTGCTGGGCAACGGTCATGAAGGTCGCGGCACCACGTCGGTTGAGGTAAAGCAACAGTTCGTGCATGTGCAGGATCAGCGAGTTCTCTTCCGGCATGGCGGCCTGGAAACCGTTGACGCTGTCGATCACCACCGTCTTGATGCCGCGCTCGTCCACGCAGCGCCGCACGCGGTGAGAAAACTCACCCGGTGACAGCTCGGCGGCATCCACTTGCTCAATGAAAAGATTGCCGGTTGCCTGCAGTGCTGGAAGATCGATGTTCAACTGCCGCATGCGTTCGAACAACAGGCCGAGTTCTTCATCGAAAATAAACAGCGCGGCTTTCTCTCCACGCGACACGGCGGCAGCAGCGAACAGAATCGAAATCAGCGACTTGCCGGTGCCGGCTGGGCCTAGGATTAACGTGCTGGAGCCGGTCTCGATGCCGCCACCCAGCAATGCATCCAATTCGCCAATGCCACTGGTGAGCGTTTGACGGACATAGCCGGCGCGATGTTCGGCGGCCACCAGTCGCGGGAATACGTGGATGCCATCGCCGGCAATGGTGAAGTCATGAAAGCCGCCGCGGTATTTTTGCCCACGGTATTTGACGACGCGCACCCGGCGCCGCTCGGCACCGTAGACCGGCGTCAGCTCTTCCAGGCGGATAACGCCATGGGCAACGCTGTGTACGGTTTTATCCAGCGCTTCGGTGGTCAAGTCATCCAGCAACAGGACCGTGGCGTCATAGCGCACAAAGTAGTGCTTGATCGCCAGGATTTGCCGGCGATAGCGCAGCGAACTCTGCGCCAGCAAGCGGATTTCCGACAAACTGTCGATCACCACGCGGGTCGGCTTGACCTTTTCCACCACTTCGAATATCTGCCGGGTCGCTTCGCCCAATTCCAGATCGGACGAATACAACAGACTTTGCTGGTGATCAGTGTCGAGAATGCTTTCGGGCGGCGTCAGCTCGAATATGTGAATGTTTTCATCGAGGTCCCAGCCATGGGACTTGGCACCCTGGCGCAACTCGCGCTCGGTTTCCGAGAGTGTGATGTACAGGGATCGCTCGCCGCATTTGGCGCCGTCCTGAAGAAAGTGCAGGGCGACGGTGGTTTTGCCGGTCCCAGGCTCACCTTCGAGCAGGAACAAATGGCTGCGAGACAAACCGCCGGCAAGAATGTCGTCGAGACCGACGATACCGGTGGCTGCTTTGTCACTTGATAGCGCATTGGATGTAGACAAGAAGTGCCCTCAGGTCACATACGAGTAGAGGTGCGCGTTCGTTCGAACGCGCCATATTCTCTTGACCGTTGTGTATTCCGGGGGTTCAACCGTTTCAGGAGGTTTGTGCGGCGCGTCGGCTTTTCAGAACATTTTGCTGAAGCGCTATAGACCTTGTTGCAGCGCCGGATCGTCGGGATTCTGCTGTTCCAGTTGCGCGAGCAGCACTTGCACGTTCTGGAGCTGGCCGCTTTCCTTCCAATAGTTGACCAGCAAAACCCGGGCTTTGCGATTGGCGGGGTGGCGCTGGATGATCTCTTCCAGTTGTCGCTGGGCGGCTTCCAGTTCCTGCTGGGCGTGCAGGGTGGTGGCGAGGTCGTAGCGGTAATCCTGATTGCCCGGTTCCAACTCCACCGCTTTGGATAGACCCAGCAGGGCATAGGGGCGCTCGCCATGGTGCAGCAGCCACATCCCCAACGCGTGTTGCAGATACGCTGATTCCGGGTGCGCCGCCAATTGGCGCGCCAGGAGCTGGCGGGACTCGTCGGTCTTGCCCTGTTTATCCAGCAGCTCGATCTGCGCCACCACGGCTTGCAGGTTGTCCGGCTGCAGCCGCATGGCCTGTTCCAGGGCATCTTGTGCTTGCGGCAACAGTGCGCTGTGAATGTACAGGCGCGCCAGTTGAATCCAGCCTTCAGCCGTTTCGGGTTGGGCCTTGAGCTCTTTCACAAACTCATCCAGCACCTGCTGCAAAGGCCCGAAGTACAGGCCCAGGGTGTCGGGGGACAGACCCAGCAGGGCGTTGGCGGCGGTGAATCGGACAGCTTGTTCGGGATCGTCCAGTACCGGGCCGAGCAACAGCGTGCGCTGGCCGGTGGGCACCAGGCCGACAATGCTGTGGATGGCCGCTTCGCGGACCAGCGCCGATTCGCTGCTCAGGTCTTTATCTGCAAGCTTCAAGGCTTGAGGGCTAGGGTAATTGGGCAGTTCGGCGTGCAACGCCGCGCGGCGCTCGGGCGACAGGTCCGGCCGACCGAGTTGCTGGTACAACACGCGGGCGGCGCCTGGCTCACCGTTGCGCGCCTGTTTCAGGGCTTTGGAGTAACCCTGGAAAATCGCAGGAGGTACGGCCACCGGGGTGGAACGGGAGAAATACCAGATCAGCACAATAGACAACAGGGCGCACAGGCCGATGATGGAGTAACGGCGTGACTTTGACATGCAGGCGTCCGAAAGCGTGGGCAGGAGAGCAAAGCCGTCAGCTTCGGTCAGAGCATGGCAGGTGTCAAACCCGTGAGCAGCATGCGTCCCATCGCTTGTTGAGCGGCGGGGTCGATGACTGGCCAAAACAGTCAGCTAGTTTGAAGGTTTTGACCATTGCCGCCCTGGCGCTCCAGAGCGACTATTCCGACCATTCGGACCGTTCAAGGGAACAATAATGCAGATTGAAAACAAGATCTTCCTGGTCAGCGGCGGCGCTTCCGGTCTCGGTGCGGCTACCGCTGAAATGCTCATTGCCGCTGGTGCCAAAGTGATGCTGGTGGACCTCAACGCCGACGCGTTGGCGGCGAAGGCCCAGCAGCTCGGCGAGAACGCCCGCAGTGCAGTGGCAGATATCAGCCAGGAAGCGGCTGCCGAATCCGCCGTGCAGGCCACGGTTGCAGCGTTTGGCGGTTTGCATGGGCTGGTGAACTGCGCCGGCGTGGTGCGTGGCGAAAAAATCCTCGGCAAAAACGGCCCCCACGGGCTGGCGAGTTTTGCCCAGGTGATCAACGTCAACTTGATCGGCAGCTTCAACCTGCTGCGCCTGGCGGCTGCCGCCATTGCTGAAACCGAGGCGAATGACGATGGCGAGCGCGGTGTGATCATCAATACCGCTTCCGTGGCCGCATTCGACGGGCAAATCGGCCAGGCCGCCTACGCCGCCTCCAAAGGCGCTATTGCCAGCCTGACGTTGCCCGCCGCACGTGAGCTGGCGCGCTTTGGCATTCGCGTGATGACCATCGCCCCCGGCATTTTCGAAACACCGATGATGGCCGGCATGACGCCCGAAGTGCGCGACTCCCTGGCCGCCGGCGTGCCATTTCCGCCACGCCTGGGCAAACCCGCCGAATACGCCGCGCTGGTGCGGCACATTATTGAAAACAGCATGCTCAATGGCGAGGTGATCCGTCTCGACGGCGCCTTGCGCATGGCTGCCAAGTAAGGAGTATTTCCCATGACTGATCCCATCGTTATTGTCAGCGCCGTGCGCACGCCCATGGGCGCGTTCCAAGGCGACCTCAAGGGCCTGACGGCGCCTCAGCTGGGTTCCGCCGCGATTCGTGCCGCCGTTGAGCGTGCCGGTATCGCCAGCGACGCCGTGGATGAAGTGTTGTTTGGCTGCGTGCTACCCGCAGGCCTCGGCCAGGCGCCCGCTCGCCAGGCCGCATTGGGTGCCGGGCTGGACAAGGGCACCCGTTGCACCACCCTCAACAAGATGTGCGGCTCGGGCATGGAAGCGGCGATCCTGGCCCATGATGCGTTGCTGGCCGGCAGCGTCGACGTGGTGATTGCCGGCGGCATGGAAAGCATGTCCAACGCGCCGTACCTGCTGGACCGCGCGCGCAGCGGCTACCGCATGGGCCACGGCCGCGTACTTGACCATATGTTCATCGACGGCCTCGAGGACGCCTACGACAAGGGCCGCCTGATGGGCACCTTTGCCGAAGATTGCGCCTTGCATAACGGTTTCAGCCGTGAGGCCCAGGACGCGTTCGCCATTGCCTCGCTGACACGTGCACAGGAGGCGATCACCCATGGCAGCTTTGCTGCGGAGATCGTCCCGGTGCAAGTCACCGTGGGCAAAGAGCAGAAAACCATCCTGCATGACGAACAGCCGCCCAAGGCCAAACTGGACAAGATCGGTGGCCTCAAACCGGCGTTCCGCGAAGGCGGTACCGTCACGGCGGCCAACTCCAGCTCGATTTCCGATGGTGCGGCGGCGCTGCTGCTGATGCGCCAGTCCGAAGCTGAGAAGCGCGGCCTGAAACCTCTGGCAGTGATCCATGGGCATGCGGCATTTGCCGATGAGCCGGGGCTGTTTCCGGTGGCACCGGTGGGGGCGATTCGCAAGCTGATGACCAAGACCGGCTGGAGCCTGGGTGAAGTCGATCTGTTCGAGATCAACGAAGCCTTTGCCGTGGTCAGCCTGGTGACCATGAGTAAGCTGGAAATCCCCCACGCCAAGGTCAACATCCACGGTGGCGCGTGCGCCCTGGGCCATCCAATCGGCGCCTCAGGGGCGCGGATTTTGGTGACGTTGCTCTCGGCCTTGCGCCAGAACGGCCTCAAGCGCGGCGTCGCCGCCATTTGCATCGGCGGTGGTGAAGCCACAGCCATGGCCGTCGAATGCCTGTACTAAGGACTTATCATCATGCTGGCGAATGAAGAACAACTGCAGATCAGCGACGCCGCCCGGCAATTTGCCCAGGAGCGCCTGAAACCCTTTGCTGCCGAATGGGACCGCGAGCACCGTTTTCCCAAGGAGGCCATCAGTGAAATGGCCGAGCTGGGCTTTTTCGGCATGCTGGTGCCGGAGCAGTGGGGCGGGTGCGACACCGGTTACCTGGCCTACGCCATGGCGCTGGAAGAAATCGCCGCAGGCGACGGTGCCTGCTCGACCATCATGAGCGTGCACAACTCGGTCGGTTGCGTGCCGATCCTGAAATTCGGCAACGACCAGCAGAAAGAGCAATTCCTCAAACCCCTGGCCAGCGGCGCGATGCTCGGTGCCTTTGCGCTGACCGAACCTCAGGCCGGCTCCGATGCCAGCAGCCTGAAAACCCGCGCGCGCCTGGACGGCGACCATTACGTACTGAACGGCTGCAAACAATTCATCACGTCCGGGCAGAACGCCGGTGTGGTGATTGTGTTTGCCGTCACCGACCCGGCTGCCGGCAAACGCGGGATCAGCGCGTTTATCGTGCCGACCGACTCGCCGGGCTACAGCGTGGCGCGGGTCGAAGACAAGCTCGGCCAGCATGCGTCTGACACCTGCCAGATTCTCTTTGAAGACCTGAAGGTGCCGGTCGCCAATCGGCTGGGTGAGAAGGGCGAAGGCTACAAGATTGCCCTCGCCAACCTCGAGGGTGGCCGCGTGGGCATCGCCTCGCAAGCAGTGGGCATGGCACGCGCAGCCTTCGAAGCGGCCCGCGACTATGCCCGCGAGCGCGAAAGCTTCGGCAAACCGATCATCGAGCATCAGGCCGTGGCCTTTCGACTGGCCGACATGGCCACGCAAATCGCGGTTGCCCGGCAGATGGTGCATTACGCCGCCGCCCTGCGTGACAGCGGCAAGCCAGCGCTGGTGGAAGCCTCGATGGCCAAGCTGTTTGCCTCGGAAATGGCCGAGAAAGTCTGCTCGGCTGCCTTGCAAACCCTCGGCGGTTACGGTTACCTGAGCGACTTCCCCCTGGAGCGGATCTACCGCGATGTGCGGGTCTGCCAGATTTACGAAGGCACCAGCGATATCCAGCGCATGGTCATCTCACGCAATCTTTAAGGAGCCGATACATGAGTTACGAAACCATCTTGCTCGAAGTCCAGGGCCGCGTCGGGCTGATTACCCTCAATCGTCCGCAAGCCCTGAACGCCCTGAATGCGCAACTGGTCAGCGAATTGAACCAGGCGCTGGATGGCCTGGAAGCCAACCCCGAAATCGGCTGCATCGTGCTGACGGGCTCGAAAAAGGCCTTTGCCGCCGGTGCCGATATCAAGGAAATGGCCGAGCTGACCTACCCACAGATTTATCTGGACGACCTGTTCAGCGACAGCGATCGCGTAGCCAACCGTCGCAAACCGATCATTGCCGCGGTCAACGGCTTCGCTTTGGGTGGCGGTTGCGAACTGGCGTTGATGTGCGACTTCATCCTGGCCGGTGACAACGCCAAGTTCGGCCAGCCGGAAATCAACCTCGGCGTACTGCCAGGCATGGGCGGCACGCAGCGCCTGACCCGCGCGGTGGGCAAGGCCAAGGCCATGGAAATGTGCCTGACTGGACGCTTCATCGACGCCGTGGAAGCGGAGCGCTGCGGAATTGTCGCGCGTATCGTGCCGGCCGATGAATTGCTGGAAGAAGCGCTGAAAGTCGCCACCCTGATTGCCGGCAAATCAGTGCCGATCAGCATGATGGTCAAGGAAAGCGTGAACCGTGCGTTTGAAGTAAGCCTGTCGGAAGGCGTGCGCTTTGAGCGCCGGGTGTTCCACGCAGCGTTTGCAACGCAGGATCAGAAGGAAGGCATGGCGGCGTTTGTGGCCAAGCGTGCGCCGGAGTTTAAAGATAAGTAACACAATTGTATAAACACTGAAGATCAATATGTGGGAGCGAGCAAGCCCGCTCCCACATTGGTTTTGTGGTGCGTCAGTCAGATCTGATAATTCTTCAGTTCCCTGGCGATCACCATCCGCTGAATCTCGCTGGTCCCTTCGTAAATCTGCGTGATCCGCGCATCCCGGTAGTAACGCTCCACCGGGTAATCCTCCAAGTACCCATACCCGCCGTGAATCTGCATGGCTGACGAGCAGACTTTCTCCGCCATTTCCGAGGCAAACAGCTTGGCCTGGGAGGCTTCCGACAGGCATGGCTTGCCGGCGCTGCGCAGTCGCGCGGCGTGCAGGATCAGCAGGCGCGCGGCATTCAGCTGGGTTTGCATGTCTGCCAGCAGATTGGCCACGCTCTGGTGTTCGATGATCGCCTTGTTGAACTGCACGCGATCACGGGCATACGCCAGCGCCGCCTCAAACGCCGCACGAGCGATTCCCAATGCCTGGGCAGCAATGCCGATGCGCCCGCCTTCCAGGTTGGACAGGGCAATCGCCAGGCCCTTGCCACGCTCGCCGAGCAGGTTGGCCTCGGGCACCGTGCATTGGTTGAGGGTGACGGCGCAGGTGTCCGAAGCGCGGATACCCATCTTGTGCTCGGTGCGATCCACTACGAACCCGGGAGTTGCCGTAGGCACCAGGAACGCCGAAATGCCTTTCTTGCCCAGCTCCGGGTCCGTCACGGCGAACACAATGGCCAGCTTGGCGCGCTTGCCGTTGCTGACGAACTGCTTGGCGCCATTGAGGACCCACTGGCCGTCACGCAGTTCGGCACGGGTGCGCAGGTTGTGGGCTTCAGAACCGGCCTGGGGTTCGGTCAGGCAGAAGCAGCCAATCGCTTGGCCGCTGGCCAGGTCCGCCAGCCAGGTTTGCTTCTGTGCATCTGTGCCGTAGTTGAGGATTGGTCCGCAACCCACTGAATTATGGATACTCATCAATGCGCCAGTGGCACCGTCCCCGGCGGAAATTTCTTCCACGGCGAGGGCGTAGGCGACGTAATCGACATACGTACCGCCCCATTCTTCCGGCACCACCATGCCCAGCAGGCCCAGTTCGCCCATCTTCGCCACCAGGGTGTCGTCGATCCAGCCGGCTTTCTCCCAGGCTTGCGCGTAGGGGGCGATTTCGCCACGGGCAAAGTCGCGCGCCATGTCGCGGATCATCACTTGTTCTTCTGTGTATTCAATGTCTTGCATGGCTTAGTTCGCAACCTGCTTGAAGTGATGAAAGAAGCTTTCTACATGGCTGGGCGCCAGCCCATGCAGGGTTGGCGGGTTCCAGCGGGGGCTCTTGTCTTTGTCGATGATCAGGGCGCGAACACCTTCGATCAGGTCGCCGCGCTCGAACCATTGCCGGTCAAGGTGCAACTCCAGGGCAAAACATTGCTCCAGGGGCAGGCGGCGGCCGCGACGTAACATTTCCAAGGTGACGGCCATGGCCAGCGGCGAGCGGGTTTTCATCAGGTTGGCGGTGGTCAGCGCCCATTCGTGGCTATCGGCGACGGTGACTTCCTGAAGCTGCTCAACGATGCTCGGTACATCCGGCAGCGCGAAGAAGTGGTCGATGGCCGTGCGCAAAGCGGCCAGCGGTGGGTCGGGCAGTTGCTGCACAGCCAGTTTGGCGAGCACGCCTTGCAGGTCTTTAAGTGGTGAGTCATGCCATTGCAGGCGATCAAGCTTCTGGTCCAGCTCGGCGAGCTTCGCGCTGTCGAGATACCAGTCTGCCAACCCGCAATACAACGCATCGGCTGCGCGGATCTGCACCCCGGTGACGCCCAGGTAGGTGCCCAGCTCGCCGGGGATACGCGACAGGAAATAACTGCCGCCCACGTCAGGGAAGTAACCGATCGCCACTTCCGGCATCGCCAGGCGACTGCGTTCGGTGACGACGCGCAAATCGGCGCCCTGCACCAGGCCCATGCCGCCGCCCAGGACAAACCCGTCCATCAGTGCCAGCACCGGTTTGCGATAATGGTGAACGGCCAGGTCCAGCGCGTATTCCTCGACAAAAAAGTCTTGGTGCAGGCTGTCGCCGTTCTTGAAGCTGTCGTATAGGGAACGTATATCGCCGCCGGCACAAAAGGCCTTCTCGCCCGCACCGCGCAAGACCACGGCGTGCACCTGGGGGTCATCGGCCCACGCCTGCAGTTGGGACGCTAGGCGGCGCACCATGTCCAGGGTGATGGCATTCAAGCCGGCGGGGCGATTGAGGGTGAGGTGGCCGATATGGTTGCGAATCTCGGCGAGCACTACGTCCTGATGCGTATCTGCGTGGCTTGCCTCGGTTGAAACCTGAGCAGTCATCGATAACTCCCTGCTTTTATTGTTCTTTATCAAGATGTTCGCGAACGAAACATCCCTTGATCGTACCAGTGCAAATTTGCCCAGTACAACCTTCAATCATGCAGGTCGTTTTTGCATTTATGCAGCGAGTGGGTGACGGCCTCAAGGCACCCGACTGGCCAGCACTTCACCAATACTGCGGCGCCTGGCGTGGGTTTCCGCTGCGTGGATCAGTTGTTCCAGCGCTGTGGGCTCCACGTCATAGAATTGCTCCATTTCGGCCAGCGCGAGTTTTAAATCGGCGGCGGTAATGGCGGGGTCTCGATCAGCGTTGGGGTAGGGCAAAAGGGGGGCCGGTGATTCGGCGGCTTTCGGATAGCGCGTGCGCGTAGCGTTGTTATAGGCCAGTGCGCAGGTCAACAAGGCGCCGGCACCGAGTAGCACCGCGCCTAACTCATACCAACCCAGTGCGGCGGACGCCGGGTCAGCCAATACCAGCGTCATGGCTAGGCCACCGGCCGGCGGGTGCAGGCAGCGCAGCCAGCACATCAGCACCACCGTCATGCCCGCCGCCAAGCAGGCGCCACCCAGGGACGGGCCGAGAACTCGGGTCACCAGCAGGGCGACGACACCCGCGCAAAGGTAGCTGCCGATGATCGACCAGGGCTGCGCCAATGCACCCGATGACACGGCGAACAGCAACACGGCCGAAGCGCCAAGCGGGCCGAGCAGGTGCAATGCGACCTCCATGCCAAACGCTTGGGCACATAGCCAGACACTGAAGAGTGTGCCCACGGCCATTCCAATCGCAGCACGGCTCCATTCGGTGGGGCGGGTGTTGATTGCAGCGGGGAGCCAGCGAGCGAGCATTGAAAGGGAGTCCATAAACAGCGGGCAAAAAAAAAGGCTTGTCTGGTCGCCCGGAAAAGCCCTTTGAGCGTTCCAACCGTTGGGGGAAAGAACCTCTGCAGTGTGCCGACCCTGGAGAAAGGGTTCCAATGCATATTAATGAAGCTTGAGTGCAAGAATAATGAATTGTAACGGCGTTAATTGGGCAGAGAGCAACAGACCTTACCGAGCACGCGATTACGGGTTTCTTCGTCCAAAAAACGTCTGTGAAGGTTTTCCTGTAACCCCGGTTCACTGGCCAACGGTCCTTTCAATGCCACCAAGGCATCGCGCAACCCCATCAGCCGGTCCAAAGGCAGCTTGGACACGTAGGCGGCCTGCACTTCGGCACGGGTCAGGGCAGGCTTATCAAGCGAAACATGATCTGGCACGGTGTTGTCCTCTCGTCCTTGTTATGACCCATGACCTGTGGCGGTAAATAAATACCGCACCCAGGCGAGTTTACAGTCGGGTTTTGGGCGCAGGAAAGGGAAAAGGCACCAGCCATTACGTAAAGCTACGTAGGAGTTTTCTGCGTCGGGAGCGCCGGCGCAGGGGTCAAGGTTGCGCGGTTTTCGCCAGGTGCAGGAGCACGTAAGGGTTGCGGTCGAATTCGCCGGTCAGGGTTGGGGTAATGGAACGAAAGCGCGGGTCCGTCAAACCTTCGTAGTCCGCAGCGCTCATCACCAGCCAAGCGGGCCCTTGGATCGGCTTCAAGTCGGCCGCTTGCTGGGTGAACAACGGCACTTGGTCGCAGTCGACGTTGACCATGTATTTGATGGCCTTGGCGTCCTTGCCCAAACCGTGCAAAACCACCGGCGCCCGTTGTTGCATCACCTGCTCATGGACCTCAAGGGTAAAGGTGCGGGTGTCGTAGACACTGCGTTCCAGCGGTTCGACCACCAGAATATAGGTGGCCCAGACCGCCAATACGGCTGTAAACGCTGGCCCGACCGGGCGCAGCCGCGTCTTGAACAACGCCAGCAGCGCCAGGACCTGCAGCCCCCCAAGCACGCCGAACACCCAGCCAAGATGGCTCATTTGTTCAGGATAGCGCGGTCTCGCGAACAGCAACCCGACAATCAACAGCGTCGGTAACACCGTCCAGATACCCAGCATCAACCCGCGCAGCCAGGCGAAGAGGCGCCCGTGCGCTACGTGGAAGGGATACGCCGCAATAATTGCCGCCATGGGCAACATCGGCAGTACATAGCGCGCCTTTTTAGCCTGGGGAATCGACAGGCCAAGCATCACCAGAAGCCCCGCGCCCGCGCAGTACCACACCAACTGCAACGCCGGCCCTGGGGCACGCCGCCCGCTGATCAGCATCGCCAGCAGCACCAACACTGCCATCGGGTACGCCATGGCATAGTTGCCCAGGGAACTGGTGAAGTAATACAACACGCCACTGGAGCCTTCGCTGCCATCCATGCGTCCGAGGAACTGCATGCGGATCACGTCCTGCATGAAGCCTTCGCCACCACTCAGCTTGGCCATCAGCAACAACAGGCCAACACACGCCCCCAGTAACGCCAGCGCGAGTAAGCCGAAGCTGAACAGCTGGCGCCATTGCCGGTTGATCAGGTAGTAGCTGCACAACACGCCAGTGGGGATGACCAGGCCAATCGGCCCACGCACCGCAAAGCCGACAATCAGCAGCAGGTACAGCCAGTGCAGGCGTTTTCCCGCACCGAAGTGGTCATGGGCATAACCCAGGTAGAACACCGCCAGGGAGATCGCGGCCAGCATCTGGTCGAGGGACACCGAGCGGGTTTCGCTGATAAACGTGCTGCTTAGCAAGAGTAGTGCAATGCTCAGCAGGCCCCAGCGTTGGGAGTGGGGCGCGGTCAGGCGATACACCAGGGTAACGATAAACGCCGAGGCAATCGCCGTGGGCAGCCACGCGGTGAGGCTGGTGACCTGGCCCAATGGCAAGGACAGCAACCACGTCAGCAGCGTCGACGTAGCCAGGTAATCCGCATAGGGCTGCCCGTACGTGGTGGGGAAAAAGCTAGGCCCATGGCGCAACATCTCCTGGGCGAACACCACGAAGCGTGAGTCGAAGCCAATAATCGCCTGGTGCCAGCTGCCGGCAATAAACAGCAACAACGCCAGCAACCCCACACCAAGGGATTGGCGGCGGATCGTTGGGTTTAACAAGGGCGGTCGAGCTTTGTTCACGTCTCAGGCTTCCACGACCTGTGGCAGCCACTGCTGCTGGGGAATCGGCAAGTTGCACGAGTCGCCGCGGCCAATCGGGTAGTACTGGAAGCCTTTGCGCGCCAGGCGTTCGCCGTCGTAGAGGTTACGACCGTCAAAGATCACCGGGGTTTTCAGGCGTTGGTGGATCAGGTCGAAGTCCGGCGCCTTGAACTGTTGCCATTCGGTGCAGACGATCAGCGCATCGGCCCCACCCAGGGTCGACTCCGGGGTGCCCATCAGCATCAGTCGTGGGTCATCGCCGTAGAGGCGCTGGGTTTCTTGCATGGCTTCCGGGTCGAACGCACGCACACTGGCGCCGGCGGCCCACAACGCTTCCATCAGCACCCGGCTTGGCGCATCACGCATGTCGTCGGTGTTGGGCTTGAACGCCAGGCCCCACAGGGCAAAGGTCTTGCCGCGCAGGTTGCCCTTGAAGTACGCATTGACCCGTTCGAACAGCTTGCTCTTCTGGCGCTGGTTGATGGCTTCCACCGCCTCAAGCAGGTCGCTGGAGCAGTTGGCTTGCTTGGCGCTGTGGATCAGGGCGCGCATGTCTTTGGGGAAGCATGAGCCGCCGTAGCCACAACCGGGGTAGATGAAGTGGTAACCAATGCGCGAGTCGGCGCCGATGCCAAGGCGCACGGCTTCGATGTCCGCGCCCAAGTGTTCAGCCAGCTCGGCGATCTGGTTGATAAAGCTGATCTTGGTCGCGAGCATGCAGTTGGCGGCGTATTTGGTCAGTTCGGCGCTGCGCAGGTCCATGAAGATGATGCGGTCGTGGTTGCGATTGAACGGCGCGTACAGGTCACGCATCACATCGCGTACTTCTTCGCGCTCGCAGCCGATGATGATGCGGTCCGGGCGGCGGCAGTCGGCAACGGCCGAGCCTTCCTTGAGAAATTCCGGATTGGAGACGATGTCGAACTCCAGGTGCCGGCCAGCCAGGTGCAGGGCTTTCTCGATATGCGCACGCAGGGTGTCGCCGGTGCCGACGGGCACGGTGGACTTTTCCACCAGGATTACCGGTTCCTTGCGGTGACGGGCCACTGCATCGCCGACTGACAGCACGTACTTAAGGTCAGCCGAGCCGTCTTCATCCGAAGGCGTGCCCACGGCGATAAACAGCACTTCACCATGCTCGACGGCCAGCTTTTCATCAAAGGTGAAATGCAGGCGCCCGCTCTCCAGGTTTTCCTTCACCATCGCCGCCAGCCCCGGCTCGAAGATGCTCACATGGCCTTGCTGCAGCAGCTTGACCTTGTTCTGATCGACGTCCATGCAGATGACATCGTGACCGACTTCGGCCAATACGGTGGCCTGCACCAGGCCGACGTAACCACTACCAAATACACTGATTTTCATGGGGCATTCCTGGGACTTGTAGCGCTAGCACGACGAGAGTTGATAACCAGCACACCGAGGATGACAAGCGCCACCCCCAGGGTTTTTGAAACGGAAAAATCTTCGTTGAACATCGGTAGGCTCGCCGCCAGCAGGTACACCAGGGCGTAGCTGATGCTCAACAGCGAATAGGCGCGGCCCAGCGGCAGGTGCTTGAGCGCGCCGAGCCAGCAGAGCATCGACAGCGCGTAGGCCAGGATCGCCAGGACGACGACGCCGAGGGCACCGAGGTCGATGCTTGCCGTGAACCATTCATTGGGCTGCGGCAGGCGCGTCATGCTCCAGCGCATGCCCAACTGGGCAGCACTGACCAGGCCGACGCTGCCCAAGGCCAAGGCAAAACCTTGTACCCGGCTCATACGTGGCGCCCCAGCAGCACGACACCACCGATCACCAGCGCCACGCCCAGCCAGTGACGGCCGTCGATGGGCTCATGAAACACAAACCGCGCCACCAGTGTGACCAGTACGAAATTCAGGCTGAGCATGGGGTAGGCAATGCCCACTTCAAGGCGCTGCAGCACCAGCAGCCACACCAGCAGGCCCAGGCCCAGGCACACCAGCGCCGACCACAACCACGGCGAGCGCAGCTTTAACGCCCAGCCATGCGGCAGGTCGCGCCAGCTTTCCACGGCGAACTTCTGTGAGACCTGGCCCATGCACGTCAGCAGGCAGGCGGCCAATAACAGCAGCAGGGTGATCATGGATTCACCTGCGGGAAGATCAGAATCACGATGTTGCCTTGCTCATAGCGCTTGCCGTCAGTCGGCAGCAAGGCGACTTCGGCGATTTCATCGTCACCTTTAACGCGCATCACCACGCCGACCGGACCTTTCTGGCGCGCATCGCTCATCCATTGCTGGACTTGGGTGGTGTCTATTTTGTGGTGGCCGGCATCCGGGTAGGCGAGGCCGTATTTGACTTCGCCGACGGTGTTATAGAGCGTCACGTCCGGGCGTGCCAGGCGCCACGACAGCGCCGACGCCGCGCCCAGGTCATTGCTGAGCAACGCGGTGGCGGGTTGCAGTTCCTGCAGGTGGTCGATGATGAATTGATCCGGGGTCTTGTTGTACACCACCGAGTGCGGCAACGCGGCCGGCAACAACGCGACCATCAACCAGCTGCCGAGTATGGGGGCAGCCCACAAACGCAATGGCTGCGCGGCGTGCAGTAAGTTGACCAGGATCCAGCCGAACAGGAAGGTGAACACCAGCACCAGGCTGAGGGTTTCCTGGCCGTGCGCGTACACCGGTTTTTTCAGTTGAAACCAGCTCAGCGCCAGCAGCACCACTACACCAATGACCAGGTTCAGCCAGCCGTTGATCCGCAATGCCCGGTAGCGGCCCTGGGCCAGCTTGTCGGCCAGGGTATTGCCCATCAGCAAGGCCAGCGGCAGCAGGCACGGCATGATGTAGGAGGGCAGCTTGCCCTTGGCCAGGCTGAAAAATGCCAGGGGCATCAGCAGCCACAGCAACACAAAGCCGATTTTCGCGCTGCGCTTGTCCAGCCACGCCTGTTTCAAGGTGGACGGCAACAGGGCGACCCACGGCAGGCTGAACGCAACCAGCAACGGCAGGTAGTACCAGAACGGCTCGGCGTGCTGCGCATCGTCGCCGGCGAAGCGTTGGATATGCTCGTGCCAGAAGAAGAAGTTCCAGTAGTCCGGCTCTTGCAGGTGCACCGCCAACGCCCACGGCACGCTCACGACGATCGCCACGATCACGGCGACCACGCCGTAACCCAGCAGCTCACGCAAACGCTTTTGCCAGATCGCGTAGGGCAGGGCGATCAACACCGGCAGCAGCCAGGCCAGGAAACCCTTGGTCATAAAGCCCACGCCGCAGGCCAGGCCGAGTAGCGCCCAGGACCCGAGACGACCGTTGCGAGTAGTGCTGTCGAAGCAGAACCACAAGGCCACACCGGTCAGGTTCACCCAGAAGGTGAATTGCGGATCGAGGTTGGCGTAACCACCCAGGGCTGCAACGCTGATAAAGCTCATGTAGAGCACGGTGCTGACCAGGCTTTTTTGCGGGTCGTTCCACAAGCGGCGGCTGACCAGATACACCAGCACAATGCTCAGGCCGGTGCTCAAGGCCGACGCAAACCGCACGCCAAACAGGTTCTGCCCGAAAATCGCCTGGCCCAGCGCGATCATCCAGTAGCCCGCTGCAGGCTTCTCGAAGTAGCGAATGCCCATGAAGTGCGGCGAGGCCCATTTGCCGGTCAGCAGCATTTCCTGGCTGATCTGCGCGTAACGGGTTTCATCCGGAATCCACAGCCCGTGAGTGGCCAGCGGCAGCAGGTAAAACACGCCAAACGCCAACAAGAGCAAAGGCAGGGCCATGCGACGGATCATGCCTGCTGCACTCCGAGCCAACCTTCACGGCCACTCAAGGTGCCGCGCACCAGTTGTTGCTGGGGCAGGGTGGTCAGGTCGCTGGGCAGCAAATCGCCCAGCGGCTTGAAGTCGATGCCGCGCTGCGCTGCCTGGGCGAGCAAGTGGCGAAAATCATTGGCCATCAGAATCCCTTCTACTTCTGCGTGGATCGTGTAGACGTTGAGCTTCGACGCGGCAAAGCGGTCGAGAATGAACGCATTAAAGTCTTGGGTAGACACCACCGGCCCGACGACTTCGTCGAAGGTCGGCAGGTCTACCGGAATTTGTGGGGTACCCGCGCTGCCATCGGCCAAGGTAGGACGAAACAGGCTGGTGCCCCGGCAATCGCTGTTGTAGCGAAAGTTGAAGCCTTGCTTGGCTTGCACCACGCGCTCGTCCGCACGCCAACCGGCGGCGGCCGAACAGTCGACGCGTTCGCCGAGGATATCGCTGAGGGTGTCGACGCCACGACGGATCTGTTCGACCAGCTGTGCTTCACTCCAGCGCCCGGTGTTGGCCTGCCAGCCGTGGTGATCCCAGGCGTGCAGGCCGACTTCATGCCCCGCCGCCTTGGCCTGGCGCATCAAATGCCCCAGGTCACGGCCGATCGGCTTGCCCGGCCAGGCGGTGCCGGCCAGCAGGATATCCAGGCCATACAGCCCGACGGCGTTGGAACGCAGCATCTTCCACAGGAATTGCGGGCGGATCAGGCGCCACAGGTGGCGCCCCATATTGTCCGGCCCGACACTGAAGAAGAACGTCGCTTTCACCCCCGCTTCATCCAGGGTTTCGAGCAACCGCGGCACACCTTCACGGGTGCCACGGTAGGTGTCGACGTCGATGCGCAAGCCTGCCTGCATTAGTGCTTATCCGCGATTTCAAGCATGGCTTCGCGCAGGAAGAAGTCCAGCGTGTTGCCGATGGTTTCGCTCATCTCTACGGTTGGCTCCCAGTTCAGCAGGCGCTTGGCGTTTTCGATGCTTGGCTTGCGGTGCGCCACGTCCTGGTAACCGGTGCCGTAGAACGCCTTGCTCTCAACGTCGCGGAAACCGGCGAACGGCGGGAAGTTGCCACGCAACGGGTGCGCTTCGAACTGACGCAGCAGCTCTTCGCCCAACTGCCGGATGCTGGCTTCGTTTTCCGGGTTGCCGATGTTGATGATCTGGCCGTTGCACGCATCGTTGTCGTTATCAATGATGCGTGCCAGGGCTTCGATGCCGTCGGCGATGTCGGTAAAGCAGCGCTTCTGCTCGCCACCGTCGAACAGGCGGATCGGCGTGCCTTCCACCAGGTTGAGGATCAGCTGGGTGATGGCGCGGGAGCTGCCGATACGTGCCGAATCCAGGCGGTCCAGGCGTGGGCCCATCCAGTTGAAGGGACGGAACAGGGTGAAGTTCAGGCCCTTGGCGCCGTAGGCCCAGATCACGCGGTCCAGCAGTTGCTTGGAGACCGAGTAGATCCAGCGCTGCTTGTTGACCGGGCCGACCACCAGGTTCGAGGTGTCTTCGTCGAAGTACTGGTCCTGGCACATGCCATAGACTTCGGAGGTCGACGGGAAGATCACGCGTTTGTTGTACTTGACGCAGTAGCGCACCAGCTTGAGGTTTTCTTCGAAGTCCAGTTCGAACACGCGCAACGGGTTGCGGGTGTATTCGATTGGGGTGGCGATGGCCACCAGCGGCAGGACCACGTCGCACTTCTTGATGTGGTACTCGATCCACTCGGTGTGGATGCTGATGTCGCCTTCCACGTAATGGAAGTTCGGGTGGCTGCGCAGGCGCTCGATGGCGTCGGAGCCGATGTCCAGGCCGTAGACTTCGTAACGGTCGTCACGCAGCAGGCGCTCGGACAGGTGATTCCCGATAAAGCCGTTCACACCCAGGATCAGCACGCGGGTACGGCGTGGCTTGCGGCCGGACTCGGCGCCGCGCAGCACGGAACCGTCGACCAGGCCCAGTTCGTTGGCCAGGGACGGGCCGGCCAGGTACAGGCCGTTGTCGTTGCGCTGGCCGAACTTGATCACCAGTGAGTCTTCGCCGCAGGCAATGCGCAGCGGGTTGACGCTGATCACTCGGCCCGGCGCCAGGCCTTCGTTGCCCTTGAGCACTTCGGCTTGCCACACGATCAGCTTGTGCTCGCCCACGGCGCAGAAGGCGCCAGGGTACGGTTGGGTGACAGCGCGAACCAGGTTGAACAATTCTTCAGCCGGTTTTTTCCATTCCAGTTTGCCATCGGCGGCGGTGCGGCGGCCGAAGTAGGTGGCCTGGCTTTCGTCCTGGGCAGTTTCAGCGAGTTTGCCGGCGGCCAATTGCGGCAAGGCATCGCGCAGCAGGTTGCTGGCAGCGTCGCGCAGTTTGGCGTGCAGGGTCAGGCCGGTGTCGCTGCGCTCGATGAGGACTTTTTGCTGGGCCAGGATCGCGCCGGCATCGGCACGCTTGACCATGCGGTGCAGGGTCACGCCGGTTTCGGTCTCGCCATTGACCAGCACCCAGTTGGCCGGGGCACGGCCACGGTACTTGGGCAGCAAGGAGCCATGCAGGTTGAACGCACCTTTGCGCGCGGTGGCCAACAGTGGCTCGCTCAGCAGGTTGCGGTAGTAGAACGAGAAGATGTAGTCCGGGTTCAGCTTGGCGATACGCTCGATCCACAGCGGGTGGTTGGCGTCTTCCGGGGCGTGCACAGGAATACCGTTGCGCGCACACAGTTGGGCGACGGAACCGTAGAAGTTGTTTTCCTTCGGGTCATCGGCATGGGTGAACACGGCAGCAATTTCGTAACCGGTATTGAGCAGCGCTTCAATCCCTGCACAACCAATGTCGTGGTACGCGAATACAACAGCTTTTGAACTCATGATTGGACCTGATCAGCAGAAGTAGAGGTATGGGAGGACACCAGGCCGTCAACGACGACCACCGGAGCAGGTGCTGCCGGCGTGTTGCGCAGTACTTTTTCGATAAAGAAGCGTGGGCGGGCACGCACGTCGCTGTACATACGGCCCAGGTATTCACCCAAGAGCCCCATGCCGATGAACTGGCCGCCGGTGAACACGAACAGCACCGCAAACAGCACGAACAAGCCATCGCCGGCCCAGTCGGCACCGAACACCAGGCGCAAGATGATCAGGGCGAAGGCGAACAGCATGCCCAGCGCCGCCAGGCCGAAGCCGACGATGGACAGCAGGCGCAGTGGGGTCGTGGTCATGCAGGTCAGCAGGTCGAACATCAGGCTGATCAGGCGCATGGCGCTGTATTTGGATTCGCCGTGTTCGCGCTCGGCGTGGTGCACCAGGATTTCCGTGGTGTGGCGGGCAAAGCCGTTGGCCAGGATCGGGATAAAGGTGCTGCGTTCGCGGCAGGCGAGCATTGCATCGACGATGGTGCGGCGGTAGGCACGCAGCATGCAGCCGTAGTCGGTCATGGCCACGCCGGTGGAACGTTGTACGGCCAGGTTGATCAGGCGCGAAGGCCAGCGGCGGAAGGCCGAGTCCTGGCGGTTGTTGCGCACCGTGGCGACCACGTCGTAACCCAGGGCGGCTTGTTCTACCAAGCGCGGGATTTCTTCGGGCGGGTTCTGCAGGTCGGCGTCAAGGGTAATCACCACTTCGCCCCGGCACTGCTCGAAACCGGCCATGATCGCCGCATGTTGGCCGTAGTTACGGTTGAGGATCACCGCCACCACGTTGCTGCCGTCTTCAGCGGCGGCGTCTTCCAGCAATTGGGCCGAATTGTCGCGGCTACCGTCATCCACCAGGATGATTTCGTATTCGTAGGCCAGTTGCTTGCAGGCTGCCGTCGTGCGACGCAGCAATTCAGGCAGGCTCTCTTGTTCGTTGTAGACCGGGATAACGATCGACACGCAATGAATAGGGTAGGGTTTCAAAGATTCATGACCTCGGGGTTAGAGCAACTTGGAGCGTGGAAACAGCAGCTGTCATTGGGCAAAAGCCCGGTCCGCAGATTTAGAAGCGGCGCCAAAGGTGAAGCATAATCAATAGGTTAGACGATATAGCGCGGTTTGCTATGAAGTGCTGTGTTTAAGATTAAGCGTAAAAATGTGGAACAGATATGAAAGGCTGATGAAAAACTCGTTTATTTGACAGGTAGACAGCTAGGGTTCAGCTAAACAACTAAGGGGCTTAGGGCTTTAGTTGGTTGGCGAAATAGGAACTGTTTCTGGTGCTTAGGGTTCAACTTGGGCACGCACGCTCGGCCACCGAATTTTAGTGAAGAATCTTCTCTGCAATGCACCCCAAGTGCCGGTAAAGTAAGCCGTCTCTTGCCAGGGTGATCGGATGAATAGCGTGCAGCTTTTACGCGGCCAGTTGCGGCCAGTGTTGATGGGGTTGTTGATGAGCGTGGCGTGTGTCACGACCGTGCAGGCCGATGACGGGGTGGCGCTTACCAGCATCGACCAGGTGCCGGAGGGTGTGGAAGTGCGTGGCAAGCAGATCGCCGCCTATACCTGGGACGATAAACAAGGCAAGAACTTGCTGGTGCTCGCCGAGCAAGTCAGCGAGCGTGACGACGACGGCACCCAGTCCGCCTTTGTGTACGCGGCCCAGTACCTGATCGACGGCAACCGCCCTAAACGCGTGTGGATGCTGTACGACGATGTGCAGCATTGCGAGTTCGACGCGTCCCTGCGCTTCGACCGGGCCGCCACCAAGGTCACCGACTTGACCGGCGACGGCATCACGCAGGCTACCGTGGGGTATTCGCGCACCTGCACCAGCGACGTCAGCCCTAACGAATTCAAGCTGATCATGCATGTCGGTAAGTCGCAGAAGTACCGTCTGCGCGGTGTCGACCGCGTCGGTGCGGCCTGGTGGGACGAAGAGGCCGGCGCACTGCGTGGCATGCCATTGCCCAAGGATTGCAGCGTGGCCGGGCAGCAGGAGCTGGTCAGCCAATACAAGGAGCAGGGCACCGAATTGCCATTGCCGGGGTGTTATGGCGACGAGAAGGACTTTGCCAAGGCGCCGGAAGCGTACCTGACGTTCATGCGCCAGCACTGGTTCGCGCTGATGCAGAAGCAGGACAGCGACTGGAGCCAGACCCTGGTCCAGCCGCAGGAGCCCACCGAGGATGACGACACCGCCCCGTGACTTTGTGCCAGGGCCCGTCCTGGGTTAGACTCGGCCTTCGCCAATTCACTAAATACCTCGATTAAACAAAGGCTTGCTCGAGGTATTTAATCCAAAGGCTGATTTACTTTGACTGAGTCTATCCGCAACCCGCTGACCCTCTACCTCACCCGCCTGGCCCCCTCCAGCCAACTGACCATGCGCTACGTGCTGCAAGATGCAGCCGACCGCCTGGGCTTCGAGGACATCAACCTCGAAGACATCGACTGGCATCTGCTGCAACCCGAACACGTCATCGCCCTGGTCGCCGCTTTGCGCGAAGATGGCTATGCGCCAAACACCTCGTCGCTGTACGTGAATGCCGTGCGTGGAGTGATGAACGAAGCCTGGCGTATGAGCCTGATCAGCCAGGACCACCTGCTGCGCATGCGCACCGTCAAGGCCACACCCGGCACGCGCCTGAGCCAGGGCCGCAACCTGCGGCGCAGCCTGATCCGCGAAATGATGGAAGTCTGCGCCGCCGACCCACGCCCGCAAGGCCTGCGGGACGCGGCGGTGATCGGCATTCTGTATGGCTCCGGCATGCGCAAGTCGGAGTCGGTCAACCTCGATTTGGCGCAGATCAACTTCGAAGAGCGCAGCCTGCGGGTGATCGGCAAGGGCAACAAAGCGTTGATCAAGTACGCGCCGGACTGGGCGTTCGCTAAGTTGCAGGCGTGGCTGGCGTTTCGACGTGAGCAGCTCAAGGAGGGTGAGCAGGACGACAGCTTCCTGTTCAACCGCATTCGCCGCGGCAGCCATATCACCCGCGAGCGCATCACCAAGCATGCGATTTACTACATTGCGCGCCAGCGCGGCGAGCAGGTGGGGGTGAAGATCATGCCCCATGACTTCCGTCGCTCGTTTATTACGCGGGTGATCGAGGAGCATGACCTGTCGATCGCGCAAAAACTGGCGCATCACACCAATATCCAGACCACTGCCAGCTATGACGTGCGCGATGACAATGAGCGACGGCGGGCGGTGGATCGGTTTGATCTGTAGAACCGGCGAAGGGGATCCCCTGTGGGAGCCGGGCGTGCCCGCGATGCAGTCACCTCGGTATTTCTGGTGTACCGAGATGATGCAATCGCAGGCAAGCCAGCTCCCACAAGGGTATTGGGCAGGGTTTAGAGGATGGGTTTGCCGCCGGTCACCGCGTAGCGCGAGCCGGAGATATAGCTGGCCTCATCCGAGGCCAGCAACACGTAAATCGGCGCCACTTCCACTGGCTGCCCAGGCCGGCCCAGCGGCGTTTCACTGCCGAAGCTCTTCACGTCTTCATCGGTCATGGTCGCCACAATCAACGGCGTCCAGATCGGGCCCGGCGCGACGCTATTGACCCGAATGCCTTTACTGCCGAGCAATTGCGCCAGACCACCGGTGAAGTTGGCAATCGCGCCTTTGGTGGCGGCGTAAGGCATCAGCGTTGGCTTGGGCATGTCGGAGTTGACGGACGACGTGTTGATGATGGAGCTGCCGGCCTTCATATGCGGCACCGCCGCCTTGCACAGGCGAAACATCGCGGTGATGTTGATATCGAAGGTCTTGACCCATTCCTCGTCCGAGATTTCATCCAGCGTTTCATGGCTCATCTGGAACGCAGCATTGTTGACCAACACATCGATATGGCCGAATTGCTCGACCGTCTTGTCGACCAGCGCCTGGCAGACGCTGCGCTGCGCGATGTCACCGGGCAGCAACAGGCACTGGCGACCGGCTTCTTCGACCCAGCGTGCTGTTTCCTTGGCGTCTTCGTGTTCGTCCAGGTAAGCGATGGCCACATCGGCGCCTTCGCGGGCAAACGCGATGGCGACCGCGCGGCCGATACCGCTGTCGGCGCCGGTAATCAGGGCGATCTTGTTGGCCAACCGACCAGACCCTTTGTAACTCTGCTCGCCGCAATCGGGGTACGGGTCCATTTTTTTCTGGGAGCCGGGCACGGATTGAGCCTGCGGGGTGAAGGGCGGGCGAGGGTAGTCAGTCATTTCAATCTCCATAGGTTTCCAAAGGTGCTATGGGATTAGTAATGAGCAGGCCGGCGATAGTTGTAATGGATGCCGGTTGGGCCCGACGAATGGTTTACGTCGGGCCTGAGCCTATCAGGCGGAGGGCGGGGCGCTTGCCAGGTGCGCGGGCAAGCGTCGCAACGTCCACCACGTGGTGAGCATCGCCGCGATGGCACACAGTGCGATGCCGACCAACATCGGCGCGGGCGTGTGATCGGCAAACACGCCGACCAGGGTCATGGACAGCGCGGCGGTAATCATCTGGATCGCTCCGAGCAAGGCCGACGCCGAACCCGCTATCGCACCATGATCCTCCAGGGACAACACGCCGGCCGCCGGCAGCAACAGGCCGAGAAAGCCGAAGCCGATAAACAGCAGCGTCATCATCAATGCCAGGCTGTCGACCCACAACGTGGTGATTGCCAGCAGCACCATGACCGCCGCCACGGCCACTACCGACCAACGAATCAGCGGCGCCAGGCCAAAACGCGCGCTGAGGCGGGCGGTCAGTTGGCTCATCGCAAAGAACGACGCGGCGTTCAGGGCAAAGCACAGGCTGAATTGCGTAGGTGTCAGGCCGAAGTACTCGATGTACACGAACGGCGCACTGCCGATAAACACGAAGAATGTGGCCAGGCCGAAGCCGCAGACCACCGATAAACCAATGAACACCGGATCGCGCAGCAACGCCCCATAACTGCTGAATGCGTTGCCCAGGGTTTTGCCCAGCCGGCGCTCGGCGGGATGGGTTTCCGGCAGTTGCACGATGGTCATTATCAGGCACGCCACGGCGACCACCGCCAGTACGGCAAACACTTCACGCCAGCTCCACAGCGAGATCACCAGGCTGCCGGCCAGCGGCGCGAGGATGGGCGAGACACTCATCACCAGCATCAGCAGCGCCATGAGTCGCGCGGCTTCATGCCCGGTGTACAGGTCACGCACGATAGCCCGGGGAATCACCATGCCCGCGCACGCGCCGAACGCCTGCACGGCGCGAAAGGCGATCAGGCTTTCGATGGTGGGCGCCAGCGCGCAACCCACACTGCCCACGGCAAAAATCACCAGGCCGGCATAGATCGGTGGCTTGCGCCCGAACACATCACTGATCGGCCCGTAGAACAACTGGCAAACCCCAATGATGACAAAGAATACCGTGAGGCTCATTTGTACCAGCGCCGGCGAGGCGTGCAGGCTGGCGCCCAGGGTTGGCAGGGCCGGCAAGTAGATGTCGATGGCAAAGGGGCCGACGGCAGTGATCAAGCCAAGGAGCAAGGCAAGGTGGGCGATACGTTGAGGCATGGGGCAGTTCCGGGCGAAGCAAAGGTCGATCAGCTTAAGGGATCCGTACAAAACCGCAAACGTGGGCTTCAATAACTCGTGGTGGCGGCCGATAACGTGACCAGTGGCGCTTCTGCGGTTGACTTTCCAACCGGCTCACCAGATACGGGGATATCTGCATGACGATCAAATTACGCTTGATTCTGTTGATTGTGACAGGACTGCTTACCGCCTTGATCATGAGCTTTGTCAGTTACCTGGGAAATACCCGGATGGGTGACGCCGTGCAGGAAAATGAAGTCAGCATGACGGTGCTGCGCAACCACATGGAAGCCGACATGATGCACGACGCCCTGCGCGCCGATGTGTTATCGGCCATGCTGGTGGGCTTGGGTAAAAGCACCAGCACCAAGGCCGAGGTCAACAGTTCGCTGCAGGAACACGCCGAGCATTTTCGCCAAGTGTTGGCGGACAACCTGAAACTGCCACTGGACGATACGCTCAAGGCAAACCTGGAAAAAATCCGCCCGAGCCTCGATAGCTATATAGGTGCAGGCGAGCGCATCGTCGCCCTGGCGCTGGACAATCCGGAAGCCGCTCGCGGCGAACTGGATACGTTCAACACCGCTTTCACCCGGCTTGAAGAACAAATGGCAACCCTGAGTGAGCTGATTGAATCCAACACCCAACAGACCAGCGTTGGCACTCACCATACCATCAGCAACGCCAACTTCACCCTGGGCACCGTGCTGATCGCCAGCCTTTTATTGCTATTGGCTCAGGGCCGCTGGGTCATCCTCAGCATCATGGGGCCGCTGCAGACGGCCAGCCGCATTGCTGCCAGCATTGCCAGTGGCAACCTGAGCGAACCGATTGTCGAGCCCAAACGCAAGGACGAAGCCAGTTCATTGATTCGCAGCCTCGCCACCATGCAGCGGGATTTGCGCGGCATGATCGAAGTGGTGCGCAGCAACGCTCATGGTGTGAATGACATGAGCGAGCAATTGAGCCACGGTTGTCATGAAGTGGCTGGCAGCAGCCAGCAACAAAGCGCAGCGGCCAGTACCATGGCTGCTGCCGCGAGTGAAATGACCGCCAGCATTGAAGAAATCACTCGGCACGCCGGGCGCGCATTGGACATGGCCAACCAGGCTGAAACCTTGGCCAAGGACGGCGGCCGGGTGATTCATCAGGTGGTCAGTGACATGGACGGCATTGCCCGTTCCGCGCAGCAATCCGCCCAGGTTATCCGCACGCTGGACAAGGAGTCCGAGGCGATTTTCAGCATTATCCAGGTGATCAAAGGGATCGCCGATCAAACCAACCTGCTCGCCCTGAATGCCGCAATCGAGGCCGCACGCGCCGGTGAGCAAGGGCGTGGTTTTGCTGTCGTCGCCGATGAAGTACGCAGCCTTGCCGGACGCACCAGTGCTTCGACCCAGGAGATTGCCAGCATGGTCGGGCGTATCCAGCAAAGCACGCGGGAAGCGGTGACCAGCATGGAGGAGGGCGTAGCCCAAGTGGATAAAGGCATGGCGGTGACCGCCGAGGTGGAGCGGGCGATTCGCGAAATTCTCCAGGCCACCTTGAACACCACGGAAATGGTCAACGATATCTCCCGTACGATCGGGGAACAAAGCCTGGCCAGCAATGAAATTGCGCATCAGGTCGAGATGATTGCGGGTATGTCGGAGGGTAATAGCCGGGTCATCGCAACGACGGCGTCGACCACGGACGAGTTGTCGTCGTTGGCGGGCAAGCTGTCGCAGTCAGTTGATCGCTTCACGCTTTAGGTGCTTAACTATTTGATTTTAATGGTTATTTTTGTGCTTACTATCAGGGCAGGGGACTTAAGGTTCCGTGCCCCTTTGGCACACTGCACACCGGGCTGCCTCCGACTTTCCACGAATCTCTTTAGCTCAGGCGGCGGTCTACAACCGCCTTTGTCTCGCTGACCTTTTCTCACCCATTTGTTGGTCAATATATATAACTAAACTAAATGACTATTTAGTTGAGTTATACCTTAATTGCATTAATAAAGAGCAGGGTACAAGCGTTGGGGTAACCAGTTCATTGCCCTATAATTCCCGACCATGCCCAACACTTAGGAGCAACATCGCTATGGAAACAAGCACCTCCCAACCTTGGTACAACACACGTCCCGCGCCGGTCTTCATGACGGTTTTCTACTGCACTATTGTCTTGCTGCAAGCCGGTCTCTGGGTGGGATACGTAGGATTTCCAATGGTCCGGATGGGCGACATGTCGATCTTGCTCTTTATCAATGTCTGTGCCGTCACGCTGCTGACCTTCGCAGGCGGCTTGATGCTGCTGTGCAGGAAAAAGAGCAACTCGTTGTGTTTTATTCTGGCGTTGGCGTTGGGTGCGGTTTCTACACTGAGCCTGTTGAGCAGTAATTCCTTCGGAGAGGTGTTGTCGCTTCCAGTATTCAAGGAGTACGCCTTGGTGTTCGGCATTTGGATTTACAGCCTGCAACTGCGTACTTGCGGCTATTACGATTCCAAGCACGTTGCCAGTTAGTCAGCGTCGCTGAGCTGGGCCGTATCGAGTTAACCGTCGCAGGGCTTTTTTGGCGTCGCCAGATTTAGAGTGAGGCGTCGCTGGATATTTGTGGGTGGCGTTTGCTCTGATGCGAGAAGTTCGGCTTGGTCAGCTGGTAAAAGCAGCCTTCAGGGCTGCCCAGCTCTATAGATAACACTTCGCATAATGTATATTATGTTAAATTGTGTATTATGCTGTGGGTGGTTAATCCCTGTATCTCAGCCACTCTCATTTGGTGTGCTGGCCCGATGGGGTTTGTGGCAGTTTTTTCCAGTGCACAATCGACGAAGGCCTGACCGCTGACGCCAATCCTATTCGGTCCGTCAAACAAGAACCCAACTTTAAGCAGCGCAACACGGTGATCAGCCCTGGTAAGGCGCTGACTCCGCTCCAGTGGAATTATGTAATCGAGACCGCAGAAGTCATGGCTGCAGAGGATCCTAGGCACGAGCCTACGCTATTCATTGTGGCCACCCTCTCTCTACCTCCGAATCTCTGATCTCGTCGGTTGGGACAACTGGAAGCCTACGATGGGTTCGTTCAAGTACGACGGTGAAAACGGGTGGTTCAACGTTGTCGGTAAGGGCAACAAGGCCGCGAAAATTAGCGTGCGAGACGAATATATTGAAGCCTACTTGAAGCGTTATCGGACCACACTCTCCCTTCCTCCCTTCCTCCCTTCCCCCTTTGCCGTCTTACAAGGAGAGTACTCCACTAGTCACAACGGTCAGAGGTCGAGCTGGCCTGTCAGATCGTTACATTCGTGCCCTCATTCAGAGGGTGTTCGATAAATCACAGGAGGTGTCATGCGCCTCAAGTTCACTTATACAAAATCGCTTGATGAATATCCTCCAGTGCCATGATGCGCTGGGCGGCGTTGAGTTTGATGGCTTCCTTGGGCATGCCGAACACCACGCAACTGGCTTCGTCCTGGGCGACTGTCGCGGCCCCGGCCTCAAGCATTTCTTTGAGTCCGCGCGCGCCGTCGTCGCCCATGCCGGTCATGATGATGCCGGTGGCGTTCTTGCCGGCGAACTTGGCCACCGAGCGAAACAGCACATCCACTGATGGCCGGTGCCGGTTGACCAACGGTCCATCAATGACCTGGGCGTGATAATAGGCGCCGCTGCGAGTGACCATCAGGTGCTTGCCGCCAGGGGCGATCAGGGCCAGGCCAGGCAGGATGCGGTCGTTGTTGCGCGCTTCGCGCACCTCGACCTCGCATAAGCTGTTGAGGCGCTCGGCAAACGAGGCGGTGAATTTTTCTGGCATGTGCTGCACGATCACCATGCCTGGGCACACCCTCGGCAATGCCGTCAGTACCGCCTCCAACGCTTGGGTACCGCCGGTGGACGTGCCGATGGCGACGATACGCTCGGTGGTCTGTGCCATGGCATGGCCATTGGCGGCAGGCAGGATCGCATCCGCACTGAGCTTGCTGGCCGGGACCCGTGCCGGGCTGGCGCTTCGCTTGCCCAGGTTCCTGACGTTGGAATTCGCTGCGGCGCGGATCGCGGTAACCAACTCGGCCGCCGACTCGATCAGGAAACTCTTCAACCCGGTGCTGGGCTTGGTGATGATTTCCACAGCACCCGCCGACAGCGCCTGCAGGGAAGTTTCCGCGCCTTTCTGGGTCAGCGAGGAACAGATCACCACCGGTGTCGGCCGCTCGCTCATGATTTTCTTGAGAAAGGTGATGCCGTCCATACGTGGCATTTCCACGTCCAGCACGATCACATCCGGCCATTCCCGGGCGAGTTTGTCCATGGCGAAAATCGGGTCGGAGGCGGCGCCCATGACGTGAATATCCGGCGTATCGCTGAGGATCGCCAGCAGTACCTGGCGCACCACGGCCGAGTCATCGACCAGCAGCACACTGATTTTTTTGGTAGGCATCTTGTTGAATTATTCCCATTGGTTGGTGCCGGACCCAGACGTTGCCGTTCCACAGGTCGAACATGATCGTGCGGTAACCGGTACTGCCCATGTCCTGGGCTGTCAGGTGCAGGTGATAGTGCTCGGCAAGGGCCAGCGCTGCGCGAATATTCAGGCTGGCCACGTCCTGCGTTGGCAGGCGGCGCTGCTGCTCGGGAAACATCTTGCCGCCGCCGAACAACTTGACCTGGTAATCCCGTGCATGCGTGCCATTGACCTCGGCGTGGCGCAGCAGCAGTTCCAGGGCTTCGTCGGCATATCGGCCATCCAGGGGCTGGTGGTCGCGCAGGCGCCCCGGCAGCATGAAGTGACACATGCCGCCGATCAGCCGTTGCGGGTGCCAAAAGGTGATCGCCACGCAGGAACCGAGCAAGGTGCGCAGGCGCGTCGACTGCGTCGCAAAGCTGACCTGCCCAGGGGCTAATACCACTTCGGCCGTACCGACAGGCTTTTTCATGGCTTGCGGTAAATCGACGGTGCCACCAGCTTCAGGGTGTCATTGACGCCGTGGAGGCTTTCCGAGTGACTGATGATCAAGTAGCCGCCGGGTCTGAGCAGCGGCAGCAGGCGCGCGATTACCTGGCTCTTGGTCTGCTGGTCGAAATAAATCATCACGTTGCGCAGGAAGATCACCTCGAACTCTCCCAGGGCGGGCAGCGCTTCGTTAAGGTTGACCTGGACAAAATTGACGCGGCTACGCAAGGCCTTGTCGATCAGCAAGGTGCCCTCCTGGCGACCAATGCCCTTGAGGCAGTACTTGGCCAGCAGCGGCTGGGGCAATGTCTCGGTGCGTTCCATGGAGTAATGGCCGGTGCGCGCCTTGGCCAGCACTTGGGAGCTGATGTCCGAGCCGACCACTTCCCAGGGCGTGCTGCCGAGGCTTTCGGCCAGGGTCATCGCCAGGCTGTAGGGCTCTTCGCCCGAGGAACTGGCCGCGCTCCACACGCGAAACACCTTGCCAGGCACGGCCTGGGGCAGCACCTGCTGACGCAGGAAGTCGAAGTGCTTGGGCTCGCGAAAAAAATAGGTTTCGTTGGTGGTCAGCAAATCCAGCGCAACCTGCAATTCGCCCTTGCGCTGGTCATTCATGATCAGCTTGAAATACTCACCATAGCTCTGCAGCTCATAGTGCTTGAGGCGCTTGAACAGGCGCCCGGCCACCAGGGCTTTCTTGGCCGGCGACAGGTTGATGCCGGCCGCGCGGTACAGCCAGGTCTGGAACTGACCGAATTCACGGTCGTCGATGGAGACAGTGTCTTGCATGGTCGGGTCTCAACGCGGGTCGAGGTCGAGGGCCGGCGCCTGGCCGGCCTCGGCGAGGCTGGACATCTCATCGATAGACAGCACCCTGTCCACCTCCAGCACGATCACGAACTTGCCGTCGACCTTGGCCATGCCGCTGATGAAATCGGCGCGAATTCGCGCGCCGAAGTTGGGTGGCGGTTCGATCTGCGTGGCCGGGATCTCCCTCACGGCAGACACCGTATCGACCAGCAGCCCGATGTCCTGGGGCTGACCATCTTCGGTACTCGCTTCGATGATGATCACGCAGGAGCGCCGCGTGATCGCCGAGTTGGCCCGCCCAAAGCGCGCCGACAGGTCGACCACCGGCACCACCGCGCCGCGCAGGTTGATCACCCCGCGCACAAAAGCAGGCATCATCGGCACCACGGTCAGGCTGCCGTATTCAATAATTTCCTTGATCCCCAGAATGCCGATGGCGAACATTTCGCCGCCGAGCATAAAGGTCAGGTACTGCGCATCCTCATCTACCGCCACCGCGGTCTGCCGGTTCGTCATTACTGCGCCCATGTCACTCTCCCTAGTAAGGCCCGTATTGATCGTGCGATCAGAAGCGGGTGAAATCTGCTTCGTCAGGGGCACTGGCCATGGTGTAGGCGAACGCCTTGCGCTGCGCCGGTGGTTTCGGGCGTGGTGCCTGACGGTTGGGCTTGCTGCCCGGGCTGTCCACGCTGCTGCTTTGAACCGCGGCCTTGGGCGCCGAATCCAGCACGAAGAAGCTCATGGCCTGCTGCAGTTGCTCGGCCTGGCTGCTCATTTCCTCGGCCGTGGCCGCCAGTTCCTCGCTGCTCGAGGCATTTTGCTGGGTCACCTGGTTGAGCTGGGTCATCGCGGTGTTGATCTGCGCGACACCGGCGGCCTGTTCCTCGGACGCGGCGCTGATTTCCTGCACAAGGTCGGACGTCTTGTTGATGGAAGGCACCATTTCGTCGAGCAACTTGCCGGCTTTCTCGGCCATGTCCACGCTGCTGGAGGACAGTTCACCGATCTCTTGGGCGGCTACTTGGCTGCGTTCAGCCAGCTTGCGCACTTCGGCGGCTACCACGGCGAAACCCTTGCCGTGCTCGCCGGCCCGAGCAGCCTCGATGGCGGCATTGAGCGCGAGCAGATTGGTCTGGTAGGCAATGTCATCGATGATGCTGATGCGCTGGGCGATTTTTTTCATCGCCACCACCGTCTGCTGGACCGATTCGCCACCCTCGGTGGCTTCCTTGGCGGCCTTGCTGGCCATGCCATCGGTGACCTTGGCGTTTTCGGTGTTCTGGTTGATGCTGGCGCTCATCTGCTCGACCGACGCACTGGTTTCCTCGACGCTGGCGGCCTGCTCACTGGTGGCCTGGCTCATCGATTGCGCGGTGGCGCTGACCTCCTCGGAGGCACTGGCCAGGTTATCGGCGGCGTTACGCACTTCGCCGATGATATGCGCCAGCTTGCCGACCATATTGCGCATGGCGTTGAGCACCATGCCGGTTTCATCTTTCCCACCCGGCTCGATGTGCGCACTGAGGTTGCCTTCGGCCAATTGCTCGGCGGCGCTCGCGGCTTGGCGCAACGGGCGGGAAATGATCCGTGCGATGAATACCGCCAGGCCCAGGCCGATCAACAGGGCCGCGACCAGTACCGCGATAATCGACACGCGTGCGCTTTCATACAGCGCCGAGCCCTTGTCACCGGCGGCAGTCGCGCCGGCGTCATTGAGCTCGACCATTTTCTGCAGGCGAGTGGTCACCTCATCAAAATGGCTCTTGGACTCTCCCCTGAGCAAACCGCGCGCCTGGGCTTCCTGGTTCTGCCGGGAAAACTCGAGCAACTGCTTGCTGGATGCCAGGTAGGCGTCCCAAGCGCTTTTCACGCTGGCCAGGAGCTGTCGATCTTCATCGTTCGACAGCAATTGCTCGTAGGTGCCCATGCGGGTTTCGAACTGTTGGCGCGCGTCGATGGCTTCGCGTTCGGCCTGGGCCTTCTCCTCTGCAATCTCGGTACCGATGTGGCGGTTTTCTTTCAAGCGGTAGTTGGCGGCAAAAAAACGCATGCCTGCCGCTGCGCGCATGGAGGGCATCCAGTTGCCCTTGATGTCCTGGGCGGCCTGGTTGACGGCACCGAGCTGAAGGACGGCGAAGCCGCCCATGGCCCCGGTGAGCGCCAGGACCACCAGGAATGAGCAGATCAACTTGGTGGAAATTTTAAGATCGTAGAACCATTTCATCGGGGAACCTCCATGGAATTGCAAATACGTCAGCGGGCGACGACCGGTAGCGACTGAGGCGCCTGGGTCGTGCGGGCTTCCAGGTGTACGATTTGGTTGAGCAGTGCCGGTACATCCAGGATCAGGGCCACCGCGCCGCTGCCCAATATGGTCGAGCCGCTGATGCCGCGCAGTGCGCCGAACAACTTGCCCAAGGGTTTGATCACGGTCTGGAACTCACCGAGCAGGTCATCCACCACCAGCCCGGCCTTATGCTCGGCGTAGCGCACCACCACCACATTCTGGCGTCGGCCAACAGGGCCTTCATGGCTGAAGTGATCACGCAAGTGCACCAGCGGCAACACCTCGCCACGCAGATCCAGATAGCCCGTGTCGCGGCTGGACTGGCGCTGGTGTTCATCCAGCTCGATACATTCCTGGACCATGTCCAGGGGAATCACGTAGGTGGACTGGTCGATGCCGACCAGGAACCCATTGATGATCGCCAGGGTCAGCGGCAAGCGAATGCGCACCACGGTGCCCTGCCCTGCGCGGCTGTCGAGGTCGACAGTGCCGCGCAACAAGGTGATATTGCGCTTGACCACGTCCATGCCGACGCCGCGCCCGGACAGGTTGGTCACGGCCTCTGCGGTGGAGAACCCCGCTTCGAAGATCAGGTTGTAGATCTCCTGGTCGGTGAGCACCGCACCGCCGGCCACCAGCCCGCGTTCCTGGGCCTTTTGCAAGATGCGTTCGCGGTTGAGCCCGGCACCGTCGTCGGCGATCTCGATGACGATGCTCCCCGAGTCATGGTAGGCATTGAGGCTCAAGTGGCCCTTGGCCGACTTGCCGGCCGCACGCCGCGCATCGGCGCTTTCGATACCGTGGTCCATGGCGTTGCGCAACAGGTGCATCAGCGGGTCGCCGATCTTCTCGACCACGGTCTTGTCCAGTTCGGTCTCCGCGCCGCTGATGCTCAGTTCGATGTCCTTGCCCAGCTCCTGGCTGATATCGCGCACCACGCGGCGAAAGCGGTTGAACGTATCGCCGATCGGGATCATGCGCAAATGCAGGGCGCCATCGAGGATCTCTTCCACCAGCCCCGATACCGTCGAGGTGGCCTCTTGCAAGGGGTCGTTGTTACAGGAACGGGCCAGCAGGCTCGCGCCGGCGCTGGCGATGACCAGCTCGCCGACCAAATTGATCAACTCGTCGAGCTTGTCGGCGTTGACGCGTACGTAATTGCCGTCGCGGGGTTTCGCCTCGCTGGCTGCCGGACGCTGCGGTGCGGCGGTCACAAGGCCCGGCTCGACCGGCGTGACCAACTCGCCAGCGATGGCCGCCGTGCTGGCGGGCGCTTCGTCGACGGCACTGATGTGCACTTCACAGTCGTCACGCACAAAGTCGAATACTTCGTTGAGGGTGGCGTGGCCGGCGGTCGAGCGCAGGTCGATCTCGAAACCCAGGTAGCAGCTTTCCGGGTCCCAGCTGTCCATGGGCGGGATGCTGTCGGTCAGTGTGGTGACCTGCATCATCTGCCCCAAGGTCTCGAGGTAGCGCAGAAATGACAGCGGGTCCATGCCATTACGGAACACATCCACGCCGAAGCGCAGGGAGATGTGCCAGAGCACTTCGACCGCCGCGTCGTCGGCCACCTCAGCGGTTTCGACGATGGCAGTGGCGGTTCGCATCGGCTGATAGGCACTCAGCGCCTCGCGCAATGCCTCACCGCGCTCCAGAGCCGCAGGCGTCGGCGCTTCACCGCGGTTGGCGACCACTTCGACCAGTTCGAGCATGTGATCGCCGCACTTGAGCAGCAGCGCGATCAATGCGGCGTCCACCGCCACATTGCCTTCGCGCAGGCGGTCAAGCACGTCTTCGACGATATGCGTGAACCCCACGATCGACGCCAGGCCGAAAAGGCCCGCCGAACCCTTGATGGTGTGTGCGGCGCGGAAAATCGCGCCAATGGCATCCTGGTCGCCGGGCTCGCTTTCCAATTGCAGCAGGGATTGCTCCATGGCCTGCAACAGCTCGCGTGCCTCTACGATGAATGTCTGCTGTGCCTGATCGAGATTGATGCTCACCGGGACTTTCCTTGTCGATCAAAAAACGTGGGAAGCGCTGACTACGAGGCCGCGCTGCGACACAGTTGGAGCGTCTGCATGACCACCTGGCTCTGGCCGGTCACGCTCAAGGCGGTACCGGCGATGCCGGCTTCACGCCGGATGACCGCGAGCAACTGCAAGCCGGCGCCATCCATTTCCGTGACCTCAGACAGGTCCAGTTCCAGGCGGGGTGCCGCGCCCATCTGCGGCAGCAGCGCCCCCGCCAGTTCCGCTACGGTGTAGATCGTAAGCTCGCCGTCAATGCGCACGTGGGCAGTGTCGTCGACTGTTTCAGTGGTTATCGGCATGGGAGCCTCCCTGGCGCCGGGATCAAGGCAGGATCAGTTTAGACACGGCTGCCAACATCTGCGCAGGCTGGAACGGCTTGACCACCCAGGCCTTGGCGCCAGCGGCCTGGCCCTCGGCCTTCTTCGACTCCTGGGACTCTGTGGTCAGCATGATGATCGGGGTGAACTTGTAGTTGGCCAGCTTCTTGACCTCCTTGACGAAGGTGATGCCGTCCATGTTGGGCATGTTCACGTCGCTGATGATCAAGTGCACTTTCTGCCCGGTCAGCTTGCCCAGGGCATCCTTGCCGTCGCTGGCCTCGATGACGTCGTAACCGGCGCTTTTCAAGGCGATGCCGACCACTTGCCGCACGCTGCTGGAGTCGTCGACCACTAATACATTCTTCGCCATGATGTGCTCCTAAAAGAAGGTGATGTCTTGAGAATTCTGCTGCACGGCCGCCTCTCCATGATGGAGGCGCCGTTGCTCGTCGGTGGCGTAGGTGGCTTCCATGCGCGCCAGCCATTGGCGGGCGTCGACGGCCACGGCCTGGTCCGGGGCCCGGCTGGCCTGCAGGAGGTGCTCATGCAGGGCGTGCATGTTGTCTCGTACGTGGCTGAGGATCTGGCTGACCCGGTCCTGGAATTGCAGGTTCACCAACACTTCGGTCATCTCATCCCGGATGCCGTAGCTTTCCTGCTTGAGCAGGTCGGCGGATTCGGCCAGGCGCCCGGTGATGTTCTGGAAGCGTTCGAGCACCACTTGAATACTGTTTTCGGACTCGGCCACCGAATGGCTGTCCTGGTCGGCACTGCTGGACGCGGCCTGGACCAATTGCGTAATGGCGCTATTGATGATGTCAACCTTGGCCGACATCTGCTGGCCGGTTTCACTGGATTTGCTCGACAGGCTGCGCACCGCGTCGGCCACCACCGCAAAGCCGCGACCGGCCTCACCGGCACGTGCCGCTTCGATGGCTGCGTTGAGGGCCAGCAGGTTGGTTTGTGCGGCAATCGCCGCCACATCAGCGGCCATGGTGCGCAGTTCGCCAGTGTAGGCGGTCAGGCTGCGGACCTGGGCCAGGGTTTGGTCACGGCTGCTTTGAGTGGCCTTGAGCGAATTGATCACCTGGCTCAGTTCACTGTCACTGCGGGCCAGCGCCTCAAGCGCCCCGTCGGCGGCGTCGCCATCCAGTTCACCGGCAGCGTGCTGCGAGGCTTGTACCGTTTCCTGCAAGCGCGCGGCGATCCCGGTAAACCGGTTAGCCAGGCTCACAATCGCTTCTTCGGTCTGATGGCGCGAGCTTTCCACCTGCTTGGCCCAGATCGGCATGGCGCCCAGCAACACCTCATCGAGCTGTGTCCGGGAGGCCATGCCGGTGCGCGCCGCGTCGGCGTCGGCCAGATCCGCCTGCGCCCGCGCAACGCCCAGCTGTACTGCGTCACGCTGCGAACTCGCGCTCCAGGCGCAGGCACCGAGGCCGATCAGCACCAGTACCGCGCAGGCCGCCAGATTGGCCGCAGAGGTTGATTGCACGAGTGTCCAAATCACGGCCGGTACGACTGGAATGAAAGCGAACCAGCGAAAACGCGGATGACCGGGAGGGGTGATGCGGCTAGCTTGGCGCGGGGTCATGGGTTCGATCCTTGAACTTTGTTGCGGATATAAACGACATAGGAGTTATCTGCCCTGTGCGTAACAACTTTAGATATCCAATGTGCCTTCCGTCTGGTTTCTGCCAGATTTCAACCAGGTCCCAAAGCATGTTTTTTTGAACGAGCATCCATTAGCCTCTGGACTGGGATCGTGGGAGGTCGAGGCGGCGAGGCTAGGGATGTCGAGGAGACCAGGTCTATAAACATCAATCGATGAACAGTCGCGTTAACTTTTAGAGCATTGAGCCAGTAATCTCAGGCTCGTCAGTAGTTTGCAACGCAGACCCACCCAATAAATTGTGGAGGTGACAGGATGGATAGGAAGCAGACTGTAGAGGTCAGTCAGGACATTGATGCGTCAGTTTGGCGAACGGCCAATTGGCTGAACAAGCCGAGCTTTTGCCAAGCCTTTACTGACGGCACCTTGGAGGTGGTTACCGGTTTACAAACCGACTTCTGGCGTGAAACGCACTACGGATTCATACGCGACAGCGGACATTTCTTAGGGTTTGCAACCTCAGGAAGCTTTACGGCTCAGGTCAGAGTTAACGCCGATTTTCGCGAGCTCTATGATCAGGCGGGCATTATGGTCAGGCTCAATGAGGAGACTTGGCTCAAGGCAGGGATAGAATATAACGATGGAATGCCAATGATCAGTAGCGTCCTGACCAAAGGCCGGTCGGACTGGGCGCCTAGCTGCTTCACCGGTAACCCAAATGATTTTTGGCTTCGCTTAACCATTTCCGATGGAGCGCTACGCTTGCAGTATTCAACGGATGGCGTGACTTGGCCATTGCTCAGGCTTGCACCATTTCCAGAAGCGCAAAGCTATACAGTTGGCCCCATGTGCTGCACACCGGAACGGCAAGGGTTGCGGGTAAAGTTTTCTGAATGGTCTTTGAGTCAGCCTATCGGGAAAGACCTGCATGATTTGAGCTAGCCAATATGCCGAGCATACAAGTCAAGCAAGGAAGTCCCGCAACGGAAACCCCGCACGATTAGCGCTCATCGGCCAGAAGTGCCCAGCGCTCGTGATCGCACCAGACCCCGGCGATCTGAAGGTATTTCGGAGAAAACCCCTCTTTCTGAAATCCGAGACGTTTGACCAGAGCTATTGATCGCACATTTTCAGGTTGAATATTGGCTTCGATACGGTGAAGCCCTAACTCCTCAAAGGCATACATCGTTGTCAACTCGACCGCCTGGGACATTCTTCCAGTCCCAGCAAACGAGACCATGCCCCAGTAGCTGAGATAGGCGTTTTGAAATCCTTTATAGAAGATCTGGCTCAGATGGGTGACTCCGACAATGTGGCCAGATTCTCTATCGCGGGCCACTAGCCCAACGCTTGCGCCTATGATTTGAGCCGAATACCACTCCTCGAACCCCACAGCGGTTGTGAACGGCTGTACCCAGCAGCCATGATATTCCCGGCTTTCCCGATTTGCGTGTAGAAGCTCGTCAACATCTTTGCGCGTTACCCGGGCAAGCTTAACGTCTGACATTTCCATACTATCTTTTTTCCAGAGATTTCATTGCGGTGGAAACCGTCAATAGGGGGCCACCGCAACCAAAAGACGTTATACGCCTGCTGGTCTGAATCAGCGGCGCAAGAGACGCTCTAGAACCAAGAGCGCAACTGCACCAATTGCAAGTGCGGCACCCGGTTTCTCTTTAACAAACGTAGATACGCTGTCCAGTGCATCTCCATAAGTTTGGGTCAGTTGACCGGCAGCTTGGCGTCCAGCGCCTTCAGCTTCAAGCTTCGAATCACCAAACAGTTTCCCGACAACACTCTGTGCCTTCCCAGCAACTTTTTCTGCAACACCTTCTACTTGTTCACGCTTCATAAATCACCAAATCTTTGCGAGTAAGTGGGTATATCCAGGTCAACCTGAACGAGAGGTCATCTGCACTGCTTTAGGGGGATGAGCACCTTGATAAGTTCAACGTTGATGAGCATCGAAAGAGGCATCGCCTCAATCGAACCCCTCCCGGCAAGATGGGTCTGCTCTTGTATCACTCTTGGGAATAGATCCAATGTCCACGCAACACAGCCTTGTAGTACTCGCTCGCGGCGGATACGCCGCTCGGGGCGTGCTTTATTTGATCATCGGTATCTTCGCGCTGCTGGCAGCACACGATTCGACAAAACCGAAGGACAGCCATAAGAGCCTGGAAGCCTTGCTAGGCCAGCCGTTCGGCTATTTTTTGGTTGGGCTTGTGGTGGCAGGTCTGCTCGCTTTTGCAGGTTGGCGTGTCCTGCAAGCGACGCGTGATGTCGATCATCACGGCACAGAACTCAAGGGTTTGGTTATTCGAGCGGGCCTGTTTTCCGGAGGTGTCGTCAACGGTGCTTTAGCGTTTTTTGCACTCGGCCTCCTCATGAGCGGCATTCGAAGCTCGGGCAATTCCGGAGGGCAAACCAAAGATTGGCTGGCGCATCTGTTGTCTTGGGAGTACTCGAACGTGTTGGTGTACCTGATCGCCCTCCTTCCACTTGGCGTTGGAGTGGCTCACATCATTAAGGGATGGAAGGCGTCGTTCGAGAAATACTTTAATGCCGATGAAGATGTCATGCGCTACGTCCGGCCAGTGTCTCGGTTCGGTCTCATGGCACGTGGCGTCGTGTTTATAGAGATTGCGTTACTACTGGCAGTCAGCGGTTCTACCTATCAAGCCATGGACCCACCTGGTATGAAGGAAGCGCTCGACGCGCTCCAGAACCTTCCGGGTGGATGGTTGATTTTGATGGTGATGGCCTTGGGGCTGATTGCTTTCTCGGTTTACAGTTTTTCTGAAGCGTTTTGGCGCAGGATAAATATGGATGTGCCAGGAGTACCGAAAGCGTAGGTTATGCAAATCCTGAATGGCCCCAACGCTCGAATGGCGTTAGCATCCTGCCCATTGGGTTTAACGATCAGGGTCGTACTGTGGAAAAGCTAAATCGCCTTCAAAGCGGAATCGAAGGGTTGGATGTCCTCCTCAAGGGCGGACTGGTCGCTGGGGCCTCCTATATCATTCAGGGTCGCCCTGGGTCCGGCAAAACCATTCTGGCCAACCAGCTTGGGTTCCACCATGCGCGCAACGGCGGGCGTGTCTTGGTTGCCACGCTGTTGGCCGAGTCCCATGACCGGCTGTTCCAGTTCCTGTCGACCTTGAGCTTCTTTGACGCAGCCCGGGTGGGCGCGGAAATTCAGTTCGTCAGCGCGTTTGACACACTGGAAAACGAAGGTCTTGATGAAGTGGTCAAGCTGCTACGGCGCGAAATCAGCCGGCAGAAGGCCACGGTCTTGGTCGTAGACGGTTTACTCAACGCCCGCTCCAAAGCCGACTCCCCGATCGATACCAAGAAATTCATTTCTGAACTGCAAGGTCACGCCGCCTTTGCCGGTTGCACCGTCCTGTTCCTGACCAGCTCGCGATTGGATGACGGTAGCCCCGAGCACACGATGGTCGACGGTGTAATCGAAATGGGTGAGGAGTTGTTCGGTACGCGTTCGGTCCGGCGTATTCAATTGCGCAAGACCCGAGGCAGCGGCGCCCTGACCGGCCTGCATGAGTGTGAAATCACTGACGACGGCCTGATGGTCTATCCGCGCCTGGAAAGCCTCTATAGCTACCCGTCTTCACACGACAACGCCGACCTCACGCGTATCCCCAGTGGCATCGGGTCGTTGGATGACATCCTGAATGGCGGCCTGCACCGCTCCAGCGTCACGCTGGTGATGGGGCCATCAGGGATCGGCAAGACCACCTTGGGCCTCAAGTTTCTGGCTGAATCAACGGTAGAGTCGCCGGGCCTGCACTTTGGTTTCTATGAAAGCCCGCAGCGCTTGCGCCTGAAAGGCGAATCGTTGGGCATCGATATAAAGCAGCTGGAAGACAGTGGCGCGCTGACGATCGCCTGGCAACCGACTACCGAAGGTTTGCTCGACGGGCTGGGTGCACGCTTGTTGCGCGTGGTCGAGGAGAAAGGCATCAAGCGTCTGTTCATCGACAGCTTGAGCGGGATGACCCGCGTGTCGAATAACCCCGCGCGCATCACCGACTTCTACAGCGCTCTGATGAACGAGCTGCGTGCCAGGGGCGTCACGGTATTTGCATCGATCGAGATCCACGACCTTGTCGGCTCCGAGGTCAGCGCGCCCGCCTCTGAACTGTCCAGCATCGCCGACAACCTGATGCTGATGCGCTTCCAGGAAATTCAACTTGAACTAAAGAGGACGCTTTCCATTCTTAAAGTGAGAGACAGCTTCTATGACACCTCATTGCTGGAGGTGGTCGTCCGTGACCAAACCGTTGAACTGAGAAAGGTTTCCCGACATGCATCCTCAGTTCCCGCACACTCTGCGCTACCAGGCTCAGCATCATAAGTACTTGGTTAGGTTGAATTGACATGTCCACCATCCTTGTCGTCGACGACGAATACTTGATCGCCGATATTCTCGGCTATGCGCTGGAGGATGAAGGATTCATGGTCGTGAAGGCCGGTAATGGTCGCAAAGGCCTTGAAGTGCTGGAGCGGGAACGGCCAGCGTTGATCATTACCGACTTCATGATGCCCGTTATGGACGGACTCGAGTTCGCAACGGCCGTACGTGCGCTGCCGTCGCTCAATCACTTGCCTATTATTCTGGTGAGTGGTGCGCAAGCCCATGTCGGCATGGAAAGATCAGACTTGTTTGATGCTGTGCTGGATAAGCCCTTCAAGATTGATTTGATCATCGCCGAAGTACGGCGCCTGTTGACACCAGCTTGAATGCCGAACCTTTGGCAGGTGTCGGCGATGCGGCGACGGCGCCCTCCTCCTGCCTGCGCTTATCAGGCTGGATGGGCGCTCCAGTTGATCAAAACTGCGTAATCACAGTGACACCGGCAACTTCGAACCTGTCCATATTCATTAACGCGTCTATGGACTGTTCCAAGCTGATGGTGCGCCCTATCAGTCGCTGCGGAGACAGTTTTCCGGACTTGATCATCGCAAACATCGCATCGTACCGGTGAGCCTGCATACCGTGGCTGCCCAGGATCTCAAGTTCCTTGGCGATCACAGTGCTCATGGGCACGATGGGCGTGTTATTACCGCCCAGCATCAAGCCAACCTGGACGTGCTTGCCGCGTTTGCGCAGGTTGCTAATGGAGTTGAAGCACGTCGTCGGGTGTCCCAGGGCATCCAGGGACACATGCACCCCGCCGCCGCTGATCTCCATCACGGCGCCCACTACATCATCGACTTGACTGGCATTCACAGTCACCGCCGCACCCAGCGACTGAGCCAGATCAAGCTTGTCCTGGGCAATGTCGATCGCGATCACATTGGCGCCCAATGCATTGGCGATCATCACGGCGGATAAACCCACGCCACCACAGCCGTGCACCGCCACCCATTGGCCTGCGGTGGTTTTGCCTTGATCCACGACCGCTCGGAACGACGTGACAAAACGGCAACCCAGACTGGCGGCGGTGGCATATTCCATAGCGTCAGGCAGGGCAACCAGATTGAGGTCTGCCTGATGAATCGATACGTATTCGGCGAACGACCCCCAGTGCGTGAAGCCGGGTTGAAATTGGCTGTCACAGACTTGCTGGTGACCCGCATTGCACTGTGGGCAGGCGCCGCAGCCACCCACGAACGGAACGGTGACGCGATCGCCGATTTTCCACCTCACAACGTCCTTGCCCACCGCCTCGACAATGCCCGCCAATTCATGCCCGGGCACATGCGGCAGCTCGATGTCCGCATCGTGCCCGACCCACCCATGCCAATCGCTCCGGCACACGCCGGTGGCCATTACTTTTACGACGACGCCATGTGCTTCCGGTGCCGGGTCGGCAACCACCTGCAGCGTGGGCGGTGCTGAAAATGCTTCGTAGACCACGGCCTTCATAGAACCCCCTTAATTTGAAGTGTTCATTCATTATGCGTTGATCTTATGAATTTACCTTTCTTATAAAGGCGCCATTACAGTAAGTTCTGCAAGAAACTGATTTGGCCTGCGGGTCTGCTGAAAGGATCTTTCACTGTGGAAAAACTCGATAAAGTTGACCTTGAAATTGCCGACCGTCTACAACGGGATGGAAAGCTGTCCAATGCGAAATTGGCCGAGCAATTGGCGATGAGCGAGGCCTCCTGCTGGAGGCGGCAAAAACGGCTTGAAGAGTCTGGGGTCATCGAGGGTTTTCAGGCGGTACTCAATCGTCGCAAACTCGGTATCGGCGTCATGGCGTTCGTACAGATCGCGTGTACCCAGCATGGCGAAGATGTAACCGCGCAGTTCGAAGCGATCATTCTGGACAGCCCGAATGTGCTCGCCTGTTACAACACCACAGGAGAAGCCGACTTCCTGTTGCAGGTCGTCGCTAAAGACCTTGATGACTACAGCCGATTCGTCGAGAAAGTGCTGCGCAAGCTACCAGGCGTGTTCAACATCCGCTCAAATATCTCGCTGCGCGAGATGAAGGTGATCAACCGTTTGCCGCTGCTTTGAAGAGGCCGTATGCGTTAAACGCATACGCCTGCCTTAAACGTCATAATCCCCTGTTTCCTGGCGTGTTAATCTCGCACCACCACGAATAGACATTGATCGTCACTCGACGATGACCAGAACCAGGAAAGAACATGCCGAAACTCTCTCACTCAGCCTTGCGCCGCAAATTCCGTGAATTGCTAGCCACCCCAACGTGCGTTGAAACCGCCTCCGTATTCGACCCAATGTCGGCGCGTATCGCCGCCGACCTGGGTTTCGAAGTCGGCATCCTTGGTGGCTCAGTCGCTTCGTTGCAGGTACTGGCCGCACCCGATTTCGCGCTGATCACCCTGAGTGAGTTTGTTGAACAGGCCACCCGCATCGGTCGCGTCGCCCAGTTGCCGTACATTGCCGACGCTGACCACGGCTACGGTAACGCGCTGAACGTAATGCGTACTGTCGAAGAACTTGAGCGCGCCGGTGTGGCCGCGTTGACGATTGAAGACACATTGCTGCCGGCGCAATTTGGGCGTAAGTCCACCGACCTGATCTCCATTGAAGAAGGCATCGGCAAGGTGCGGGCTGCACTGGAGGCGCGGGTTGATCCAGAGTTGTCGATCATTGCGCGGACCAACGCAGGTGTGTTGCCGACCGAAGCGGTCATCGAGCGGACCCTGGCTTATCAGAAAGCCGGTGCCGATGGGATTTGCATGGTGGGTGTGGCTGATTTCGAGCACCTGGAGAAGATCGCGGAGAACCTGACGGTGCCGCTGATGCTGGTGACGTATGGCAATCCTAAGTTGAATGACGCCCAGCGGCTGGCCAGCCTCGGTGTGCGCGTAGTCGTTGCCGGCCACGGCGCTTACTTTGCCGCGATCAAGGCGACCTACGACAGCTTGCGTGCCCAGCGCCAGTTGACCCATAGCACCGACAACCTCAGCGCCACCGAGCTGACGCACACGTACACGTTGCCGGAAAGCTACGTGGCGTGGGCTGAAGAGTTCATGGACGTAAAAGAGTAAGACTCAAGCCCGAACGAGGGGACATCGGTCCCTTTTCGTTCAGGTTAAGAACCGATTACCCGCCTGCGGTAACCCCAGGTTCTCCTGTTTAATTGCCCTCCTCCTACCGCCCTTGTTGCATCTGGTCAGCATTGCTTCGCGCTGTCCCCACAAAAGACAAGTCGACATAACTACTCAGGCGCTGGGCCTTTGCGGGCCGTATCCAGCGGCTTTTTCCGTATCAATCTCAACCTTTTCCGACATCGAACGCTGTTCGCTTTCGAGTAAGGTCACGCCGGCTGGAAAGCTGACCGATAAGGCGCTAGCGCCGGAACGGCTGGGGCAACGATCTCGACGCGTTCCGCAGGGCGTTTCGGACATCCATGGCCAGTGGTCGCAAAACAGGCGGCTTCCTGGAATAGCCGTCAATTATCTATAAAAAAGGAGAGTTTCATGCCCCCGGAACACCGCGAAAGCGATCCCGGCACCGGCCACGGCCACGGCCATAGCGATCATTTACCGCGATCAACGCTGATTATTCCTCAGATAGACCTTCCTTTCTCCTGTCCGCCACCCCGCACCGACAGCGCTCATTTGCGCGCGCATGCTCTCGCCTGGGCCCAGCGCTACGGTTTGATCGGCCGCCGCGGTGCACATCGTCTGAGCACCACTCCACTGCTCGAACTGGGGATAGCGCTGTGCGGGGAAGCGCCCACGCATCGGGCCGAGATCCTGGTGTGCTGGTATCTGTGGGCACTCATTCTCGATGACCGCATCGACGACGGGCCATGGGCGGAAAACGGTACGTTGGCGTGTTTCGTCAGTGCGGTGCGGGCCGTCACCGAGCAGAACAGTGCTGACCTGTCGGGTGACAAGAACCGATTTGACGACCCCATGCTCGTTGCCCTGGTCGATGATCTGTGGCCACAGACCCGGTACTTGGGTGACGAGCGTTGGCGACAAAGGCTCGTGCGGCATTTGATCCGGCATCTGCATGCGCAGGCGACGCTGGTACGAATGCGCGAAACCGACACGACGCTCACATTGGCCGAGTATCTGCCGCTGCGTCGGGACTCGTTTGGCGCGCTGTTCTTCTTTGATCTGATCGATGGGGCCGAAACGCTCGACCCCTACCAGCCTTCAGCCGACATCGAAGGGTGGAACAGGTTACGCGAACACAGTGCCGACATTATTGCCTGGACGAACGATATCCATTCGATTGCCAAAGATGTGGTGTGTGGTGAGCGCTTCAATCTAGTCTCGATACTGGCGGGCAGCGCTGGCCTCGATTGGCCAGCCGCAATCGAATCCGCCCATCAGATGGTAAATACGGCGGTCGCGCAGTTCACCACTGTCGCCACTCGGCAGGCAGATCAACCGCCGTTCGCCGCGAACCACCCGGATCGGCTGCGACACATTGTGCGGGCGGCGGGCGATTGGCACCGTAGCGTTTCCCGGTATCACCTGCATGCCAACGATTCCGCGGCGCAGGCCGGCCGGCAAGTGGACCTGAATCTCACCCCGCCGACCCTCAAGTCCCGACAGTTCGAAATCGACCCTTACCCCTTATATGAGCGTTTGCGTACCACACTACCGATTGTCTACGACGAGCCCACCGATGTGTGGCTGGTCAGTCGCCATGTGGATGTCAAAGCCGCACTCACCCATCCAGCGGTGAGCAGTAATAACTACGCTTGGCAGATCGGACCGCTGCTGGGACACACGCTAGTCGCCATGGACGGCTGCGAACACACTCAGCACCGGGCGTTGCTCACCCCAGCATTTCGCAGCAAAACACTCGCCGTGCTCGAAACCTCCATCATCTCGGTCACCACCGATCTGCTCGAACGCATGCGCGGCCGCTCCCAGGTGGAACTTATTGAAGATTTCACCACCGCACTGCCGGTGCGGGTGATGGCCAAGGTGCTGGGTCTTCCGGCTGAAACCTGCGAGGAGGTGACGCAGCTAAAGAACTGGTGTGCCATCGGCTTCGCTTATATGGGTAACTATCGACAGGATCCTTCACTGTTGACCGGTGGGTTATCCAACCGAGACAGTTTCTACGACTTCATCCAGCCACACATCGACGCCCGCCGTGCGGAGCCGAAAGACGATTTGATCTCGCAACTCCTGGCAGCCTGCATTGACGGTCAGCCGTTGTCCGAGACGTTCGTGAGGGCCTACTGTGCGATCCTCATGACAGCGGGCAGCGAGACCAGTCACGGCGCGCTGGCCAATCTCATCGTCAACCTGTTGAGCGAGCCAGGCCTCAAGGATGCGGTGATGGCCAATCCAGAGTTGATGGACGATGCGCTCGCCGAAACCCTGCGACGTAACCCTCCGCTGCAGCTCATATTGCGAGAGGCCCGTGAAGCGTTGGAACTGCCGTCCGGAACGATTCCTGCTGGCGCGACCCTGGCTTGCCTGATCGGTTCGGCCAACCGTGATCCGGACCAATTCACCGACCCGGACACCTTCAATATGGCTCGCGGCAATCAGTCGACCAGTCACTTCGCTTTTGGCGCGGGGCGTCACTTCTGCCTGGGATCGCTGCTGGCACGGATGGAAATCACGATCGGCGCTCGCCTGCTGCTGCAGACCTATCCAAACGTACGCTGGTCGCCGGGCTTTCAGCCCATCGAGCGTGGGTTCCTCAACCGCGGGCCCGATCGACTGGAGGTCTCACTATGACCGCTATCGACGCCGCCGAGGCGCCCGACTACACCAGCAGCTATCTCGGTGATCGGCACGACGGCCAATTGGAACGGCTGCGCACCCTGGAATATGCCTTTGACCCGTTGAGCTACACGGTTTTTGATCAGCTTGAGCTGCCGGCCAAGCCCGCTATCCTCGATCTGGGCGCTGGCGCTGGATCGTTCGCGGGTTGGCTGACCCAGCAATATCCTGATGCGACGGTCACGGCCACCGACATCGATACCCGATTCCTGACTGGTTTACCCGGCATTCGGGTGCTCTCCCATAATGCGGCAACCGAGGATTTCCCTGCTGCCTCCTTTGATGTCGTGCACGCACGGGCGCTGCTGTGTCACCTCAATGAGCGCGAAGATGTATTGACGCGAGCGATCACTTGGCTGCGCCCTGGTGGCTGGTTGGTAATCGAAGACATGAGCCTGCAACCGAGCTTGAACACTGCGCACCCGCTGTTCCGCAAAGTGGCCCAGGCCGGCATCGCGCTGCTGGAGCAGTCCATCGGTTCCGACATGCTTTGGGCCGATACCCTCCCCGACCAATTACGTGCCCTTGGACTCGCGAAAGTTACGCACCGCACCGTCGAAGGCCGAATCGGCGACAGCAGCCCAGCCGATACCTTCTGGGCGTCAACCACTGCACAGGCAGGGCCAGCGCTGCTGAAACTCGGGCTACTCACCCAGGAAGACCTGAATGCCATGGCCAACCTGCGTGCGGATCCAGCGTTTACCGACGCAGCGATGACATTAGTCAGCGCCTGGGGACAAGTCCCCACTCTTGAGTAAAAGGCATAGCACTGAAGGACATACAAAATGACCCATAATGTGGTGTTAGTTGACGCACAGGACGTAGAAATCGGTGTTTGTGACAAACGCGTCGCCCACTTGGGGGCGGGACAGCGCCATCGCGCATTTTCGGTACATTTGATCGACAGCGCGGGGCGTCATCTGCTCCAACGGCGTGCCGCAGGCAAAATGCTGTGGCCAGGCTTCTGGTCGAATGCCTGCTGCAGCCATCCAGCCCCTGGCGAGAGCATTACGGATGCCGCGTCTCGTCGCCTGCGCGAGGAACTGGGCATTTCTGCCTCCTGCCGCGTTCTCTATAGTTTTGAATACCATGCGCACTTTGGTGAAATCGGTGCGGAACACGAATTGTGCCATGTGCTGGTTGCCCAATCTGACGCTAAGGTGTTGCCGGCTACCGAAGAAGTCAGCGAGATCAAGTGGCAGACCCGCGCTGAAATATCAGCCCAACTTTCATCGGCACAGGCCCCATTCACGCCGTGGTTCCGGATGGAATGGCAGCGCCTTATATCGGAGCACCCTTCGTTTGATACGCCCGCCTTGCAGGCGTGAAAAATCCGCCGCAGATTCTGCGGCGGCAACCTCTACCGCCCCCTCGACACCGGCAGCGCCAAGGCTGGCGCGATCAATAAGGGGGGCCCTGACCAAAGCCCCCCTCACCACAACCCCCCCTTCTCCACATCAGCCCATCCAACCCACGGCGGTCTTGGGAATCACTTCCGACTCGTCCAGCTTCGACGCAAACATGCTCACGGCCTGCACCGCATCACTGGTGCTGGTGCGAATCTGCAGGATGACCGAGCCCGCCTGATCCGCCAGGTTGACACCGCGTTGGGCGCCTTCCTGGGTGGCGTTCATGCTGGTGACGGCGTCACGGGTTTCCGAGAGGATCATGCCGATCATCTCAGCGATTTCCGCCGTGGAACGGCTGGTGCGCCCGGCCAGTTGCCGCACTTCATCGGCCACTACCGCAAAGCCGCGCCCTTGATCGCCCGCACGTGCCGCTTCGATGGCCGCGTTGAGCGCCAACAGGTTGGTCTGGTCGGCGATACCGCGAATGGTATTGACGATGGCGGTGATCTGCTCCGAACGATCGCCCAGTTGCCCGACCAGTCGCGCAGAAGCGCCAATGTTGTCGGCGATGCGGCGCATCTCGCTGGCGGTCTCCTGGATCACCTGGGTGCCATGCTCGGCAAAACGCTCGGTTTCGGACGAAATATGGTAGGCCCGTGAAGCACCACGGGAGTCTTCCTCGAACTTCTCCACACGCTCGGTGATATCGCTGGCGAACTTGACGATCTTGACCAACTTGCCGTCGCCGTCGTAGACCGGGTTGTAACTGGCTTCCAGCCATACCACCCGGCCATGTTTGCCCAGGCGCTTGAATTGCCCGGTGAAAAATTCGCCGTTGTTCAGGCGACGCCAGAAGTCGGCATATTCACTGCTGTTGACCAGGGTCGGTTCGCAAAACAGGCGGTGGTGTTTGCCTTTGAGTTCCGCCAGCGAATAACCCATCACGTTCAAGAAGTTGGCGTTCGCGTCCAATACGTTGCCGCCGAGGTCAAACTCGATCACGGCCATTGCCCGGTCCAGCGCGACCAGTTTGCTGGAAGTGGCCGCTTCCTGCTCCACTTTGGCGGTGACGTCCAAGGCGTACTTGACCACTTTCAGCACCTGGCCGCGTTCATCCAGGACCGGGTTGTAGCTCGCTTCCAGCCAGACCGTCTTGCCATTGGCATCGACGCGCTTGAAGGTGCCTGATACAAACTTGCCGGCTTTCAAATCACTCCAGAATTGGCTGTACGCTGCACTGCTGGTCAGCGCCGGCAAGCAAAAGTCGCGGTGGGATTTGCCGCTCAATTGACCCGCGCTGTAGCCCAGGGTCTTGAGAAAGTTATCGTTGGCCCGCAGCACCTTGCCATTGAGGTCGAATTCGACCACGGCCATGGAGCGTTCCAGTGCGACGATCAGTCCTTTGTACTCAGTGGATTCGGCCGTCCTGGCCGCCAGTTCGGTTTTGAGTGTTTTGTTGAACATGACGTACCCTCAGCCGCGCGGAAAAACTAATCTCTTGATTGGCTATCGGCTGGGAAATACGCGACTTGACGCGGCAAAAATGTTTATTTTCTGGCGCCAGATAATTGCTGCAGCCCCCGTCATTCAAGGCTTTGCGTCGAGCAGTGCCAACCGCTCGCGCATGCCGGCGCTGGCTGCAGGGCCAGCCTGCAACACGCACTGGTCCAACGGCACCACACGCCCTTCGGCATTTGCAAACATCGGCTGCACCGGCCTGCCCGTTTCGCGCTCCACCAACTCGACACTGGCGCCCTCCTCGGCGTAATGCCGATTGCCCCAGGCCACCAGTGACATCAGCACCATACGGAAATCCTCACCCTTGGCCGTCGGCACATATTCATGGCGCGGCGGGCGTTCGCTGTAGGCCCGGCGTTCGAGCATGCCCGCCTCCACCAACGCGTTGAGACGGCGTGTGAGCATATTGGGCGCGATGCCCAGGCTGCGCGAGAACTCATCGAACCGGCGCAGGCCCTGCAATGCGTCACGCATGATCAGGATGCTCCACCACTCCCCTACCCGTTCAAGGCTGCGGGCGATGGGGCATTCGTCGCGGGTGAGGGACTTGCGTTGCATGGCGGTAACCTGTGGATGAGTACAAATGTGCGTGACGCCATGTTACTTTCATGATGATAGTGACGTCCATAGGGTCTGTTCCCTCAACGCAACTGGAGTCGATTGATCATGAATAAACGCATCGTTGTGACAGGCATGGGCGCACTGACGCCGCTGGGCGCTGACGTGGAATCCACTTGGCAACGCCTGTTGGCCGGGCAGTCGGGCATTCGTCGCCTGCCGGAGGCGTTGATTGGAGACTTGGCCGTCAGCATTGGCGGCCAGGTGCAAAGCGTGCAGCAGGACCCGGAAGCCGGGTTTGATCCTGATCGGCTGCTGGCGGCCAAGGAGCAACGCAAGATGGACCGCTTTATTTTGTTCGCACTGGCAGCGGCGGATGAAGCACTGAAGCAAGCCGGCTGGGCACCGAAAACACCTGAAGAGCAAGAGCGCACTGCCACCATCATTGCCTCAGGCGTGGGCGGCTTCCCGGCGATTGCCGATGCTGTGCGCACCACCGACAGCAAAGGCCCGCGGCGGTTGTCGCCGTTCACTATTCCCTCCTTTCTGAGCAACATGGCGGCCGGGCATGTGTCGATCAACTACGGGTTGAAAGGCCCACTGGGTGCCCCGGTGACCGCTTGTGCGGCGGGTGTGCAGGCCATTGGGGATGCAGCGCGGATGATTCGCGCCGGTGAAGTCGACGTGGCGGTGTGCGGCGGTGCCGAAGCAGCGATCCATCGGGTCAGCCTGGCGGGTTTTGCGGCAGCGCGGGCGTTGTCCAGCGACTTCAATGACACACCTGAACGGGCCTCGCGGCCATTCGACCAGGCGCGTGACGGTTTCGTCATGGGCGAAGGCGCCGGCATCCTCGTCATCGAGGCGCTGGAACATGCCCTGGCGCGGGGTGCACAGCCGATTGCGGAGTTGGTCGGCTACGGCACCAGCGCCGACGCCTATCACATGACGGCCGGTCCTGAAGACGGCGATGGCGCACGGCGGGCGATGGTGCAGGCACTGCGCCAGGCCGGAATCCAGGCGGCTGAGGTGCAGTACTTGAATGCCCACGCCACGTCGACGCCAGTGGGTGACAAAGGTGAATTGGCCGCGATTAAAACGGTGTTCGGCGCCAACGGCAGCCTCGCAATAAGCTCGACCAAATCCGCTACCGGCCACCTGCTGGGGGCTGCGGGTGGCATCGAAGCCATTTTCACCGTACTGGCCCTACGCGATCAGATCGCCCCGGTCACCCTCAACCTGCAAAACCCCGACGCCCTCGCCGATGGCCTGGACCTGCTGCGCGGTGAAGCCCGGCCAATGGCGATTGAATACGCACTGTCCAACGGCTTCGGTTTTGGCGGCGTCAATGCCAGTGTGCTGTTCCGCCGCTGGGCGTAGTTTGCCCCTGCTGTCGTTTTCGAGGACCATGGGCGCCTTTCTGAACCTGCCAACGCGAGGCGCCCATGGCCAACCACGACCTGCACTACACCCCTGACCCAGATGCCGACTCGATTTCATCGGATGTGATCGGCTTCAACGGCATCCTGGTGTCCACCCAGATCCCGACCCGCGCCGATGGCAGCCTGGAACTGGGCGACATCACCCTGCAAAGCGAATGCACCCTGCAAGCCTTGAAAGTCGCGCTGGAAAAGGCCGGCAGTTCCATGGATCGGGTGATGCACTTGACCATCTACCTCACCGACATGGCCGATCGCGCCGCCTTTAATGAGGTCTACAAACGCTTCTTCGCCAAGCCCTGGCCCGTGCGCGCGGCGGTGGGTGTGGCTGCGTTGGCGGTAGAAGGCATGCGCGTTGAAGTCACCGCAATGGCCGCCAAGGCCTAAGCCGAACTCGGTCAAAAATGTGGGAGCGGGCTTGCTCGCTCCCACATTCGATTGGGTTTGCACCCTCTAAGCATGGGACGCATAGGCCGCCAGCCCTGCGGTAGGTGCCCGCCCAGCGTTTCACAGCTACAATGCGCGCCTCAACCGTGACAAGCCTGACTAAAAAAACTATGTCCTTGCCCAAGCATCACCTCGAATTGCTCAGCCCTGCCCGTGATGTCGCCATTGCGCGCGAGGCCATCCTGCATGGCGCCGACGCCATCTACATCGGCGGCCCGAGCTTCGGCGCGCGCCATAACGCCTGTAACGAAGTGAGTGAGATCGCTTCCCTGGTGGAGTTCGCACGCCGCTACCACGCGCGCGTGTTCACCACCATCAACACCATCCTGCATGACAACGAACTGGAACACGCGCGCAAGCTGATCCATCAGCTCTACGACGCCGGCGTCGATGCGTTGATCGTGCAAGACCTGGGCGTGATGGAACTGGATATTCCGCCCATCGAGCTGCACGCCAGCACCCAGACCGACATTCGTACCCTCGGCCGCGCCAAGTTCCTCGACCAGGCCGGTTTCTCGCAGCTGGTATTGGCCCGTGAGCTGAACCTGCAGGAAATCCGCGCCATCGCTGATGAAACCGATGCGGCCATTGAGTTTTTTATCCACGGCGCCTTGTGCGTAGCGTTCTCCGGGCAGTGCAACATCTCCCACGCGCAAAATGGCCGCAGCGCCAACCGTGGCGACTGCTCCCAGGCCTGCCGCCTGCCGTACACCTTGAAGGATGACCAGGGCCGCGTCGTGGCGTTTGAAAAGCACCTGCTGTCGATGAAAGACAACAACCAGAGCGCCAACCTGCGCGCCCTGGTCGAGGCCGGCGTGCGCTCGTTCAAGATCGAAGGCCGCTACAAAGACATGGGCTATGTGAAGAACATCACCGCCTATTACCGCCAGCGCCTCGACGAGATTCTTGAAGACCGCCCGGACCTGGCTCGCGCGTCCAGCGGCCGTACGGCGCATTTCTTCCTGCCCGACCCGGAAAAAACCTTCCACCGTGGCAGCACCGACTATTTCGTCAGCGACCGCAAGATCGACATCGGCGCCTTCGACACCCCGACGTTTACCGGCTTGCCGGTGGGTGTGGTGGAAAAAGCCGGCAAGCGCGACTTGCAGGTTGTCACCCATGAGCCGTTGTCCAACGGCGACGGCCTCAATGTGCTGGTCAAGCGTGAAGTCGTGGGTTTCCGCGCCAACATCGCCGAGCCTAAAGGCGAGTTCGAGGAAGACGGCGAGAAACGCTACCGCTACCGCGTCGAGCCGAACGAAATGCCGGCCGGCCTGCATCAACTGCGCCCGAATCATCCGCTGAACCGCAACCTGGACCATAACTGGCAGCAGGCCTTGCAAAAGACCTCCGCCGAGCGCCGTATCGGGCTGGCGTGGGCCGCGCGCCTGCGTGAAGAGCAGTTGGAAGTCACCGCCACCAGCGAAGAAGGCATCAGCGCCAGCGTCACCCTGCCCGGCCCGTTCGGCGTGGCCAACAAGCCGGAACAGGCGCTGGACACCCTGCGCGACCTGCTCGGCCAGTTGGGCACCACCGAATACCACGCGACGGACATCGCGCTGGATGCACCGCAAGCGTTCTTCATCCCCAACTCACAGCTCAAGGCACTGCGCCGCGAAGTGATTGAAGCGCTGACCGCCGCACGCATCGCCGCTCACCCGCGCGGTGGCCGCAAAGCCGAGACCTCGCCGCCGCCGGTGTACCCGGAAGCACACCTGTCGTTCCTGGCCAATGTGTACAACCAGAAAGCCCGCAACTTCTACCACCGTCACGGTGTGAAACTGATCGACGCCGCCTTCGAAGCCCACGAAGAAACCGGCGAAGTGCCGGTGATGATCACCAAGCACTGCCTGCGTTTCTCGTTCAACCTGTGCCCTAAACAGGCCAAGGGTGTCACCGGCGTGAAGACCAAGGTAGCGCCGATGCAGTTGATCCATGGCGATGAAGTGCTGACCTTGAAGTTCGACTGCAAGCCGTGCGAGATGCACGTGGTGGGCAAGATAAAGGGGCACATCCTCGGTCTGCCGCAGCCGGGCAGTGCGGTGGAGCATTTCAACCCGGAAAACATCATCTTTCAGGGCACACACTGATCCATCGCCAATATTGGAACAGCTTGTAGTGAGCGGGCTTGTCCAGCGCTGGGCTGCGAAGCGGCCCCAATAAAAAACACCGCGTTCTTCCAGGTAGAACACGGTGTCTGATTTTAGGGCCGCTTCGCAGCCCAGCGCGGGACAAGCCCGCTCACTACAGGCCAGCGCCAGCCGCGCTGCAGGCCGGCAGCCGCCAGCAGAATCGCCACGACCCCCAGCCATTGCAGCCAGCCCAGGCGATGCCCGAAAGCCATCCAATCGACGAAGATCGCTGCAATCGGATAGATAAACGACAGTGCTCCGGTGATGGCCGTCGGCAATTTCTGGATCGCGCCATACAGCAACACATACATCAAGCCGGTGTGCACCACGCCAAGCGTTACCAGTGCGGCCCAGGCGTCTGGCGCCGTTGGCAGGCTGTTCCAGGGCACTAAAGGCGCCAGCAGCACCGCCCCGGTTGCGACTTGGATCAACGCCATCAAATGCGGCGGTACCTCTTTCAAGCGCTTGATGATCAACGCCGCAATCGCATACAAAAACGCTGCGCCCAACGCCAGCGCGATACCCACCAGGTAATCTGCGCCGCTGCTCTGTTGATCGCCATGGGCGGTAACAATCGCCAACATCCCGAGAAACGCCACGCTCAGCCACGCAAGCTTCTGCACGGTGATCTTTTCACCCAGGAACACCGCCGCCAACATCACCAACATGAACGGCTGCACGTTGTACACCGCCGTACTGATGGCAATTGACGCGTGGGAATAGGACTCAAACAGCAACAACCAATTACCGACAATCGCCACGCCACTGAGCATGGCCAGCCCGACCTTGGCCCAGCTGAGCAGGTCCAGGCGCAAGTACCCGAGCAGCGCGCACACCAGCAACAGTGTCAGCCCGCCGATCACGCAGCGCCAGAACACCACTTCGATCACCGACACGCCAGAGACCAATACAAACCAGCCAATGGTGCCCGAGATCAGCATGGCGGCGACCATTTCCCACGACCCGCGACGGATGGATGTGTCCATGATTAAGGCTCCTCAAGTGAGGCTCAATTATGGCAATCTGCTTGAGAGCGGCTCCAGTGACTAAAAAAGGTCAAACACCTGGATAGCCTTTACTTATTAGGCGGACCCCATGATTGACACCATCGACCAGCAACTGATCGCCGCTTTGACGGACGACTCACGCCTGTCGCTCAAGGCCTTGGCCGGCATTACCGGGCTGTCTTCGCCCAGTGTTGGCGAGCGTTTGCGGCGTCTTGAAGAGCGCGGCGTGTTGACCCACTACACCGTGGATATCGACCCCAAGCATTTTGGCTATCTGTTGCAGGCCATCGTGCGCATTCGCCCGTTACCCGGCAAGTTGCAGGAGGTGGAGCGCCAGATCCAAGCGATCCCCGAGTTCACGGAGTGCGACAAGGTCACGGGCGAGGATTGTTTTATTGCGCGGCTGCATGTGCGCACCATGGATCATCTGGACAGTTTGCTTGACCGGCTTAACGCCTATGCGGAAACCAACACGGCCATCGTCAAGAAAACCCCGGTGAAACGGCGTTTGCCACCGCTGGGGGATTAACACGGCAGTTCTAATGTGGGAGCTGGCTTGCCTGCGATTGCGATCTGCCAGTTGATACTTGCATTGCTGACCCACCGCTATCGCAGGCAAGCCAGCGCCCACAATTCGAACGGCTTCGTTTATTCGTGCAGCGTTTTGGCCGCTACCAGCAAGCCTCGGAACTTGCGGTACCGCGCTTCCAGCACCGGCCGCTGCGTGGCATCAGGCAAATACCTCGCCTTCACCGGCATCCCCGCCTGCAACAACGCCTCCCCCTGCCCGATCGCCAGGAACCCCAGCTTTGCCGCACCGATGCACGCACTCAACTCACTGCCGTGCAAGGTGAAGATTTCCCGCTGCAGGATATTCGCCAGCAACTGCGCCCAGTATTCGCTGCGCGCCCCGCCCCCCACCAGGGCGCAGGCACCGACATTCGCACCCGCCGATTGCACGGCGTGCAAGGCATCGAGCAACCCGAAGCCCACACCTTCCATCACCGCGTAGCCGAGCATGGCGGGCGTGCAGTCATGGCCCAGGCTCATGAATCCACCGCGCAGCAACGGATCGTTATGGGGGGTACGTTCACCGGCGAGGTACGGTAGAAACAGCGGTGTGTTCAAAGGCACAGGCTGCCCTATGGGCAACTGCAGTTGCACGTGGTCCAACAACGTTTGCTCATCCGCCATGCCGGTCAGCCGCGTCACCCAGCGCAAGCAACTGGCACCGGCCAGCATCGCGCCCATGGTGTACCAACGGTTGGGCAACGCATGGCAGAAGCTGTGCACGGCACTGGCTGGGTTGCCGGCAGCGTGGTCAGTGATGGCGACAATCGCCGCGCTGGTGCCGAGGGTGATGAAGCCATCGCCTGCGTTGATCGCACCGATACCCACGGCGGCCACCGGATTATCGCCACCGCCGCCAGCAATCACTACGTCAGTCGACAGCCCCAGCTCGGTTGCCGTCAAACCCGCACTCGCGGCGCCGCCTTCGACCAACTTGGGCATCTGTTCCGGCACAAGGCCCGTCGCGCGCAGCATCGGGGCGAACCACTCACGCTGTGCCACATCCAGCCACAACGTCCCGGCAGCGTCGGACATCTCGCTGATACGCTCGCCACTCAGGCGCAAACGCAGGTAGTCCTTGGGCGACAACACGCAGTCGATGGCCTTGAATACCTCAGGCTCATGCTGTTGCAACCACAGCAATTTCGGCGCCGTGAGCCCGGCCATGGGCAGGCTGCCCGTGACGTCGGCAAACCCCGCCCCCAACTGTTCAGCCTCAGCGATCGCGCGCGAATCGTCCCACAGGATTGCGGGATACAACACGCGGTTGTCCTCCCCCAACAACACAGCACCGTGCATTTGCCCGGACAGGCCGATACAGGCCACACGCGCAAACGCCTCGTGCGCACGCAGTTGCCCCAACGCCTGCACACACGCCTGCCACCAATCTTCCGGCGCCTGCTCGGACCAGCCGCTGTGGCGCCGCGACACACTCAGACGCACGCCGGCGTGGGCCAGCACCCTACCGTCGAGGTCCATCAGGATGGCCTTGAGTTCTGAGGTGCCGAGGTCTATTCCGAGGGAAACAGGAAGGTTCATACGTGGTTTTCCAATCAACTACAGCCACATGAGTCACGCCATTGCAGGGTTGGCGCCAGGCGCACGCTCTGGGGCGGTGCCGTGGGCGAAGCCATGCGTTGCAACAACAGGCCGACAGCGCGAGCGCCGAGTGCCTTGACCGGCTGAGCGATCAAGGTCAGGCGCGGCACGAAAAAGTCCGCCCAGTCAAAATCATCAAAGCCGACCAAGGCCATCTGCCCCGGCACGGCGATGTGTGCGTCACGCAGCGCGTGCATGGCGCCGAGGGTCATCAGGTTGTTGCCGGCCATGATTGCCGTGGGCGGCGCGGCCAGGCCCAGCAACTGCGCCGTGGCCTGGCGTGCCGGCTCTGTGTTGGAGCCGCCATTGACCAACAGCTGTGGATCAAACGCCAGCCCCGCCACGTGCAACGCCGCGCGGTAACCGGCCACTCGCTCATCGGTGGTGCTGAACCCCTCGCGTCCGGCGATAAAGCCAATGCGGCGGTGACCATGGGCGATCAGATGTTCAATAAGGGCCTGGGTGGGCTCGGCGTTGTCCACCCCGACCTGGTCAAACTGCTCGCTCATCATGCGGTCCACCAGCACCGCTGGAATCTCGTTGGCGCGCAGGTACTCCAGCGCCTTGGAGCCGTTCGAGGGTGCCAGCACAATCCCGTCGACCCGCCGATGATGCAGCGCCGTGACCACCCGCAGCTCCTGCTCCGGGTCGTCGTGGGTGTCGACAAACAGCATCATGTAGCCGTGTTTGGCGCATTCGGTTTCAATCGCGTGCACCGTTTCACTGAAGTAGTGGTTGGACAGCGCCGAGATCGCCACGCCAATCGTGCTTGTACTTGACCGGGCCAGCGAGCGCGCCAGGGTGTTGGGGATGTACCCCAGCGCCTGGATTGCCTGCTGCACCGCTTGCACCGTGGCCGGGCTGACCTTGCGGGTACCGTTCAACACATGGGACACCGTCGATGTCGACACCCCCGCCCTGCTTGCGACGTCATCCATGGTGACCACGGCGCTGTTCCTCTCACTGATTCAACGTTTACTCGACCAACCGCTGTACGTACCGACGTTGTCACGGGTGATTAGTTTTGGCGTGAGCAGGGTCACCGCTTCGGCTGGGGCTTTGTCGTTGAGAATGTCATTGCCCACGTTCACCGCGGTCTGCGCCATGGCCCAAGGGTCCTGGCTGGCGGACGCCTGGATTTGCGTGTCGGTCTTCAGCGCATTCTCGATATCCGGCGCGCCGTCCACCGACGTGATAACGATGCCGCTGCGCTTGAGCTGCTTGGCCGCCAGGTCGCTGCCGATGGCTTGCGGGTCGTTGATCGCGAACAGGCCGTCGATTTTCGGGAAGCGCGTCAGGTAACCCTGCATGGCGTTCAAACCACCTTCGCGCGAGCCCTTGGCGTCCTGGTCATCGGACAGCACCTTGATCTGCGGCGCACTGGCGAGTGCCGCCTTGCACCCTTTGACGCGGTCGGTCACGGCAGTGACTTGCGGGCCGTTCTGGATGATCACATTGCCCTTGCCGGCGAGCTTATCCACCAGGTACTGGCAGGCCAGCTTGCCGGCCTCGACGTTGTCGGTCTGCACGGTGGCGTTCACACCTTTGGCGTCGACATCCACGGCGACCACGACAATGCCGGCGTCGCGGGCTTTCTTGATGGCCGAGGCCATGGCGGACGGGTCTACCGCGTTGATCAGGATCAGGTCGACCTTGGACGAGATAAAGTTGTCGATCTGCGAAAACTGCTTGCTCAAGTCATAGTCGGCCGACACCGAGGTCACCTTGACGTTGGGATTGAGCTCCTTGGCCCGCGCCGTGGCGCCATCGGCCAGGGTCACGAAATACGGGTTACCCAACGAGCCCATGCTGATGCCGAGGGCTTTGAGTTCGCGCGCTTCGACGGCTTGGGACATCAAGGCAGCCAAGGCAATAACGGGAAAGATACGTTTGACGTTCATGCGGGTCTCTCTTGTGATTGTTGTATGAGTGAAATCAGGTCCGCGCACCGGACTGGCGATAACGATCCAGCGCCACTGCGCCAATGATCACGATGCCCTTGATGATGTATTGCCAGATATCCGAGACGCCCAGCAGCACCAGGCCGTTGGTGAGTACCGCGATGATCAGCGCGCCGATCAGCGTGCCGCCGATGGTGCCGACGCCGCCGGTAAAGCTGGTGCCGCCAAGGATCACCGCGGCAATCGCGTCCAGCTCATAGGATTGCCCCAGTTGCAGGCCGTTGGCCGCGAACAGGCGCGAAGCGCTCATCACCGCGCCCAGCCCGGCCAACGCACCGGACATGGCGTAGACGAACAGCAACACCTTCCACACCTTGATCCCCGACAATCGCGCCGCTTCCGGGTTACCGCCCACCGAGTAGATCTGCACGCCCATCACCGTGCGCCGCAGGATAAACCACGACAGCGCCACCACCGCGACGGCAATGATCACCAGCCAGGGCACACCGAGCACCGAGTCATTGCCGATAAACGCAAACGGCAGGTCGGGGTTGAACACGGTCTTGTCATCGGCCAATAGGCGCGCCAAACCGCGCATGGCGGTCAGTGCGCCGAGGGTGACGATAAACGGCGGCAGGCGCATAAAGGCGATCAATCCGCCGTTGACCAGGCCCAGCAACAGCCCGAAGCCAATACCGGCGGCAATCCCGAACATGCCGAACTGCGGCGACATCGACGCTTGCAACGCCACCACCGCCGACGCGGCCAGGATTGCGCCCACCGACAGGTCGATACCCGCCGTGAGAATCACAAAGGTCATGCCCGCCGCCAGCACCACGTTCACCGAGGCCTGCTGGGTGATGATCGACAGGTTCTGCACCGTCAGGAAGTTCTCGCTGGCCAGGGCAAAGCCCACCAGCAACAGGATCAGCACCGGCAACATGCCGACGGTGCGCATCAACTCGCGTGCGCGTTCAGCTTTACCTATTGTTGCAACGTTCAATTCAGCCATTGGCAACCACCTGATCGCCACCGGTGGCGAGGTCAATAATACGTTCTTGGGAAATAACCTGGCCCGACGCCCCGCCGACTTCAGCCACCAACTGGCCTTCGCGCATGATCAGCACGCGGTCGCAGGTGCCGATGATTTCCGGCAGCTCGCTGGAAATCACCACAATGCCGACACCGGCCTGCGCCAGTTGATTGATGATGCGGTAGATCTCGGACTTGGAACCGATGTCCACGCCGCGTGTAGGCTCGTCGAGGATCAGCACATGCGGCTTGACCTCCAACAGTCGCGCCAGCAGCACCTTTTGCTGATTGCCGCCGGACAGCGCGCCGACATTGACCTTGCCCGACGCCACGCGAATCGACAGTGACTGGATCGCGTCCCTCGCGCGTTGCGCCGCGTGGCCACGATCGAGCACACCACCGGCATGCGCATCCGGTACACACGCGCAGACATTGATGTTGTCGGCCACGCTCATGTCGAGGAACAGGCCCTGGGCCTTGCGGTCTTCGGTGAGGTAAACGACGCCGGCGCGAATCGCATCCGCCGGGGTGCGCAGTTGGGTGATGGTCTTGCCGACCACTTCCAGGGTGCCGGAGGTGCGTGGGTCGGCGGCAAAGATCAGCCGTGCCAGTTCGGTGCGCCCTGCCCCGACCAGGCCGGCAATACCGAGCACTTCGCCGGCATGCAGGTCGAAACTACAGTTGCGCACGCGCTTGCCATCGGCCATGTCGCGCACGCGCATCACCACGTTGCCGGGGTTATACGCAGCGTGTTCCTTCTTGTAGAACCCCGACAGGTCGCGGCCCACCATCATTTTCACGAGCACTTCGGCCGACAGCGCCTCGCGGGTCAGCTCGCCGATGTATTGGCCGTCACGCAGCACCGAAACGCGGTCCGACAGCTCGTAGATCTCGGCCATGCGGTGGCTGATATAGATGATCGCCAACCCTTGGCTGCGCAGCTGTTTGATCAGCGCGAACAAACGGTCGGTCTCGCGGGATGACAAGGGTGTGGTGGGTTCGTCCATCACCAGGATCTTGGCGTGGGCATGCAAGGCGCGGGCGATTTCCACCAGTTGGCGCTCGGCAATCGACAGGTTGCTGACCCGCGTTGACGGGGTGAACTCCGCGCCAAGGCGTTGCAGCACCTCGATGCACCCGGCCTCCATGCCTTTGCGGTCGATGGTCCAGCCACGCCGCAGTTCGCGGCCCAGGTAGATGTTCTCGGCCACGCTCAGGTTCGGGCACAGGCTCAGTTCCTGATAGATCACGGCAATGCCGAGGGCTTTGGCGGTGGCGGGGTCGAAGGTGGGGATGGGCTGGCCGGCAATGCGGATTTCACCGCCGGGGTCGGCTTGATAGGCGCCGGAAAGGATTTTCATCAAGGTCGATTTGCCGGCACCGTTCTCCCCCATCAAGGCGTGGATTTCGCCGGGGTAGACCTTCAGGCCGACATTCTTGAGCACGCGCAAACCATTGAAGGTTTTGCTGATGCCCTGCATCTCAAGCAAGGGTTCAAGGCTCATGAATGAGCTCCTGGAATTATTATTTTTGTAATCGAGTGAGCCGACTCTAATTCAGATACATTTTCTTACGCAAGCGCTTGCGTTGACCATTTGTCGATTGATGAAACGTTTCATCACCCTCAAATTCGAAAACCACTGTTTTCGGATCGAATATATCCATTCGAAGGTATTTCTCCCTTAGCCAGCCATCAAAACGCCATAATTTCTGCTATTGTCCAAGGACCTCATCTCCTCCTCGTCGCCTCCAAGCGATCTTCTGTGAGCATGCTCTGCGCCATCGCCGATTGACGATGACGGGCCTGAATACCACGGAACGCCACAGCGATGGACACACCGTTACCCGAACAGCCGCAATCGCGCGCCGAAAAAATCGTCGAGTTCAAACGCCAGAAAACCCTGCTCAAGACCGGCGCCCTGCAAGACGCCATCTTCAACAGCGCCTATTTCTCGAGCATCGCCACCGATGAAAAAGGCGTAATCCAAATCTTCAACGTCGGCGCAGAACGCATGCTCGGCTATGCCGCCGCCGATGTGGTCAACCGCATCACCCCCGCCGATATCTCCGACCCCATCGAACTGGTCACCCGCGCAGCCGCGCTCAGCCAGGAACTGGACACGCCGATCACGCCGGGCTTCGAAGCGCTGGTGTTCAAGGCCTCCCGGGGTATCGAAGACATCTACGAGCTGACCTATATCCGCAAGGATGGCAGTCGCCTGTCGGCCATGGTGTCGGTGACCGCCTTGCGCAACCGGCATGACACGATCATCGGTTACCTGCTGATCGGCACCGACAACACCGCGCGCAAGCAGGAAGAAGCCGAACGCAAAGGCTTCGAGCGCGCCCTGGAAGAGAAGAACCTGGAGCTGGAGCACGCCAGCCACATGAAGTCCGAGTTCCTCGCCACCATGTCCCACGAACTGCGCACGCCGCTGAATGCGGTGATCGGTTTTTCCGAGGCGCTCAAGGACGGGCTGGTCGGCGAAATGAGCGAGACCCAGCGCGAGTACATCGGTGACATCTTCACCAGCGGCCAGCACTTGCTGTCATTGATCAACGACATTCTCGACCTGTCCAAGGTCGAGGCCGGCATGATGGAGCTGGAACTGGAGAGCGCGGAGCTTTCCGGCTTGTTGGCCAACAGTCTGTTGATCGTGCGGGAAAAGGCCGCGCTGCAACGTATTCAACTGAAGCTGGAAAGCCCTGAAGACCTCGGCTGCCTGGAACTGGACCTGCGCAAGACCAAGCAGATCGTCTACAACCTGCTGGCCAATGCGGTGAAGTTCAGCGAGCACGGCAGCTCAGTGACGCTGACGGTGCGCCAGGTGGCCCGCGAGCAGGTCGGGCAGATTCCCGGCGAATGGCCGGTGTACCGCTTCGACTTGCCCGACAGTGCGCATCAACAGTTCCTCGAGTTGAGCGTCAGCGACACCGGGATTGGTATCGCTGAGGACGACATGGGCAAGCTGTTCAAGGCGTTCAGCCAGATCGACAGCGGCCTGGCGCGCAAATTCGAAGGCACCGGCCTGGGGCTGGCGATGGTCAAGCAACTGACGGATTTGCACGGCGGCAGTGTTGCCGTGGCCAGCCGTGAAGGCTGTGGCGCGCGGTTTGTCGCGTGGTTGCCGCTGCATCGCACGCCGGAGGCAGCATGGCCGAGATCCTGATCATTGAAGACAATGAAGCCAATATGCGCCTGGCGCGCTTGTTGTTGGTGAATGCCGGCCACACGGTGCTGTGGGCACCCGATGCCGAAACCGGCATGACCCTGGCCCGCGCACAACAGCCGGCGTTGATCCTGATGGACATTCAACTGCCCGGCATGGACGGCCTGGCGGCCACGGCACTGCTCAAGCAAGACCCGCTGACCGCACACATCCCGGTGATCGCCCTGACGGCCATGGCGATGAAAGAAGACCGCGAAAAGACCCGGCTCGCCGGGTGTGACGCCTACATCACCAAGCCGTTGCGTTACAAAGAGCTGTACCAAGTGATCGACACCTTGCTGCAAACGCCCAACAGACCCCTCACATGAGTCCGCTCCATGGCCAGCCAACCCGCGACGTTGTTGATCGTTGATGATGAACCCCAGGTGCGCAAACTCCTGGAAACCCTGCTGCAACACGAGGGCTACCAGACCCTGAGTGCGAGCAGCGGTGAAGAAGCCTTGCAGTTGGTGGCGCAGCAGCCCCCGGACCTGATCCTGCTGGACGTGATGATGCCGGGCATGGACGGCTATGAAGTCGCCAGCCAATTAAAGGGTGATGACACCACCGCGGGTATTCCGATCATCATGTTATCCGCCCTCAGTGAGCAAAGCGCCCGTGTCAGTGGGCTGGAGGCCGGTGCCGAGGAATTCATCAGCAAGCCGGTCGAGCGTGTCGAGTTGTGGTTGCGAGTGCGCAACCTGCTGCGGCTCAAAGAACGTGGTGACCAGGCAAGCCATTCGCGCGAGCTGGGGCAACTGCAAACGGGAATGAATGTGCATGACTTGGCCCTTCAGGACCTCGAAAATGCCTTGCGCCACGCCGTCGAGCGCGAAGACTTCACCGTGCATTACCAGCCCAAGGTCGATATCGCCAGCGGCCGCCTCTGCGCCCTCGAAGCACTGCTGCGCTGGGAGAGGCCCGACTACGGCCCCGTATCCCCGGCCGTGTTTGTGCCGATATTGGAACGCCTTGGGCTGATTGTGCCTGTGGGACGCTGGGTGATAGAGCAGGTGTGCCAACAGATTGCCGAGTGGCAACGTGGCGCCATTGGTGCGGTGGAGGTGTCGGTGAACGTCTCCGGCCATCAACTGATCGAAGGCGACCTGATTGCCGATATCGCGCGCACCCTGGCGCAAACCGGGGTCGAGCCGCATTGGCTCGAAGTGGAGCTGACCGAAGGCTCCTTGATGGAAAACACCCAGCACACCATCGCCAGCCTGCAGCGCCTGCACGCCATGGGCGTGAAGATTTCCATCGATGACTTCGGCACCGGCTATTCGAGCCTGGCGTACCTGCGGCGTTTTCCTATCGATACGTTGAAGATCGACATTGCGTTTATCCGCGAAGTCACCACCAACCCGCAGGACGCGGCGATCACCCGCACCATCATTGAACTGGCCCACAGCCTCAAACTGCGGGTGGTGGCTGAAGGCGTGGAAACCCAGGCGCAGTTGGCGTTCTTGAAAGAGGCCGGTTGTGATCAGATCCAAGGTTACCTGTTCAGCCGGCCGTTGCCGGTGGAAACCCTGGAGCGCTTGTTGCTGGAGCGTTGAGAGGTCCCGCTCACTACACAGTTGCGTCGAGTTGGGGGGGAGCGCTACGGATCCAGCACACGCTGGCCTTCTTCCACGTAGTCGCCCAGGCGTTTCTCGAACACCAGCACGCCGGCGCAGGTTGGTTTTAGCGGGCTGTCGTTTATGGGTCAAATAGGTCGCGAATGAATGTTCGAGGCCGCAATCACATTGAACCTGCTTGCGGCGCGTGCTCTCAAACCTGAACAGACCACGGCCCTGGTGCATGCTCGATGACTTTTATTCTATGGATGGCCGTACTGGGCGCTGTATTGCTTACCCTTGCCCTCACCTCCTCCTATCTGCGCTGGATGCCTGTCACGACCTCGGCGGTGTGCTTGCTGTTGGGCGTGGGGATCGGCCCACTGGGCGTGGATTTGCTGCACCTGGATATCCAGCACTCCGCGCGCTGGATGGAACACCTGACCGAAGTTGCCGTGCTGTTTTCGCTGTTCGTCAGCGGCTTGAAGCTGCGCCTGCCGCTCAAACATCGCACCTGGCGCATCGCGTTTGGCATGGCCGGGCCGGTGATGTTGCTGACCATCCTTGGCATCTGCCTGGCGCTGCATTACGTGTTTGCGTTGCCGTGGGGCGCGTCGTTACTGGTGGGTGCGATCCTGGCGCCCACGGATCCCGTGCTGGCGGGCCTGGTGCAGGTCAATAACGCTCAGGATTACGACGCGCTGCGCTTCGGCCTGTCCGGCGAAGCAGGCTTGAACGACGGCACGGCCTTCCCCTTTGTGATCTTTGCCCTGCTATTTATGCAGCACGGTGGGTTTGATGGGGATTGGCTGGGCGGCTGGGCGTTGAAAAACCTGCTCTGGGCAGTGCCCGCCGGGCTGTTGATCGGCTATTGGATGGGGCGCGGCATTGGCCGCGTGACGCTGTGGTTGCGCATCACCCACAGTGACAGCACGCTCTCGCCTAACGATTACCTGACGCTCGCCCTGATTGCGCTGGCCTACGTGGTCGCCGAGGCGGTGGGCGGTTATGGCTTCCTGTCGGTGTTTGCCGCCGGGCTCGGCTTGCGCCAGGCGGAGTTCCGCTCTACCGGTCATTCGCAGACACCGTCGGAGCACTTGGCGCTGCCGGTGGTGGGTCACTTGGAAGTCGAGCCTGAGCGCGCATTGCAGGGGGATGTGAGCGATCTGCAGGATACGCAGATCGCCGCCGGCGTGATGATGGGCGACATGCTGTCATTTGGTAGCCTGGTCGAGCGCTCGATGGAGGTGTTCCTGGTGACGGTGCTGGGGATCGTGCTGGTGAGCCATTGGGATTGGCGGGCGCTGCCGATGGCGGCGCTGCTGTTTTGCGTGATTCGCCCCGTCAGTGTGCTGGCGATGCCCTGGGGCAGCCTGGTCGATCACCGGCAGCGCGGCCTGATGGGCTGGTTCGGTATACGGGGGATTGGCAGTATTTATTACCTGTTCTACGCACTCAATCATGGGCTGATCGGTACCAGCAGTGCGGTGGCGGTGAACCTGACCTTGTCAGTGATCGCCTTGAGCATCGTCGTTCATGGCCTGAGTACCCAGCCAATGCTGGCGTGGTATGAACGACGAGCCAAGGTCAACACTCAGTCCTGATGCTCGGTATTGCCCACATCCGCCGCTTCATCCAGATCGTTGAGCGGCACTTCTGCGTCATCCATCAACGAGCCAGGGTCTTCATTGCCTGGGTCGTTGAGTTCCTCATCAAGTTCTTTTGACATGACCGTCTCCTCTAACCGCCTTGGGTATCGATATCGGCATCGGTTTCAGCCTTGGGCTCTGGCTCAGGCTCGAAGTCTGGACTGTAGTCGTTTTCTTCAGCCTTGGGGTCTTTGGCGGGTGCCGGGTCTTTGGGCGCGTCGGCGGCAGTACCTGGTGCTGGTTCGCCGCCGTCGATGGCCGGGTCGTTGCGACCGCTGACTTGGGGATCGTCGTGTGTGCTCATGGGTCACCTCTTCGCAGTGTTGGGAAAATGAAGCCTGCGTAAAGGTAAGGTCACGCCCTGGGCAATGAAGTTCAACTTGCTTATGAGCCTGGGTTATCGACCTGAATGTAGAACGCATAGGCGGCGAGCATTATCCAAAACACCATGAAGATCCACGGTGTACGCACCGAGAACAGCAAGGATTTGCGATAGCCCTTGTGCGAGGACTCGACTTCGGAAAACAGCGGCGACTCGTCATAAGCCAAGCCCATCACCGGCTCGCTGCGCAGCAGTTCGCTCTGTTTGAAGTGCCAGTGATCGATGATGTCATACGCTGCGCGGATGCCGGGCCAGGCGTTGAGGGAGCTGAGAATGCCCAGGAGCGCTAGGAACAGCGGGACCACCAGGGTGAACAATTTGCCCCATTCCGGGTTGAGGTTGCCCATGCCAGACACAAAGGCGATGACCAAGAACGACTGCGCCGTCAGGTAGGCGTCGGTGCGGTTGGCCAGGATCGAGGTTTCGTACTGTATCTCGCGCCGGTAGAAGTCGAGGCGGTCTTTGGGTGAGCCGAAGATCTTGGCGTTGTGCTCACTGTGATCGGTCAGGGTCGATTCTGGGCTGTCAGGGGATATGATTCTGGGCACATGCGTGCTCCGTTTTGGATCGAGTCTGTTTAGAAGGAAGGGGCGGCGGCGAAGTTCAAGTTAGTTCGCGCACCAATCTGGCGCATTTTGTAGTGAGCGGGCTTGCCCCGCGCCGGATTGCGTAGCGCTCCCGCCCTTTTGGGGGCCGCTGCGCAGCCCAGCGCGGGGCAAGCCCGCTCACTACAATAGGGTTATTGGCGGTTTCGGCACAGGCATTGCTTAACCCTTTCATCACCCACCTGCCTTGCCCGGTTACAGGAGCATTCGTTACCCACCGACCCAGAGCCGACCCCATAAGAAAGTAAGGACCAGGCCGGTTGGCACCTTCAGCCACGGCCTTATAAAAATGCGTTTTTTGAAGCGGCAGTGCCACTTGGCTATCCTCGGCACTGACAAGGTACTGGAATGGCTCGATCTTTCTTCGATGAAATGAATGACGCAAACGGCGCGTGCCGTGCGCATTATCAAGACTTCTCCCGCTGGCTGGCGAATACGCCGCCGGAGCTGCTGGCCCAGCGTCGCCGTGAAGCCGACTTGCTGTTCCACCGCGCCGGGATTACGTTCACGCTGTATGGTGACGAGCAAGACACCGAGCGCTTGATCCCCTTCGACATCATCCCCCGCAGCATCCCCGCCAGCGAATGGAGCGTGATCGAACGCGGTTGTATCCAGCGCGTCAACGCGTTGAACATGTTCCTTGCCGACATCTACCACGACCAGCGCATTATCAAGGCCGGGATCATTCCAGCGGAACAGGTGCTGGGCAACGAGGGTTATCAGAAGGCCATGGTCGGCCTGGACCTGCACCGCGACATCTACTCGCATATTTCCGGTGTCGACCTGGTGCGCGATGGCGACGGCACCTACTACGTGCTCGAAGACAACCTGCGCACCCCCAGCGGCGTGAGCTACATGCTCGAAGACCGCAAAATGATGATGCGCCTGTTCCCCGAGGTCTTCGCCAAGCAGCGCATCGCGCCGGTGGACCATTACCCCAACCTGCTCCTTAAGACCCTGAAAAGCGCCAGCCGCCTGGATAACCCCAACGTGGTGGTGCTGACGCCTGGGCGCTTTAACAGTGCGTTCTTCGAGCATGCGTTCCTGGCCCGGGAAATGGGCGTGGAACTGGTGGAAGGCGCCGACTTGTTCGTACAGGACCTCAAGGTGTTCATGCGCACCACCGACGGCCCCAAGCCGGTGGACGTGATTTACCGGCGTATCGACGACGCCTTCCTCGACCCCAAGGCCTTCAACCCCGACTCCATGCTTGGCGTGCCCGGCCTGGTGGCCGCTTATTGCGCCGGCAACGTGGTGCTGGCCAATGCCATCGGCACCGGCGTGGCTGATGACAAGTCGATCTACCCCTATGTGCCGGAGATGATCCGCTTCTACCTGGATGAAGAACCGGTGCTGCAAAACGTGCCGACCTTCCAGTGCCGCAAACCCGATGAGCTGTCCCACGTCCTGGCCAACCTGCCGCAACTGGTGGTCAAGGAAACCCAGGGCTCCGGCGGCTACGGCATGCTGGTCGGCCCGGCCTCCAGCGCCGCCGAGATCGAGGACTTCCGCCAACGCATCAAGGCCCGACCCCACGCGTATATCGCCCAACCCACACTGAGCCTGTCCACCTGCCCCACCTTTGTCGAGAACGGCATTGCTCCGCGGCATATCGACCTGCGGCCCTTTGTGCTGTCGGGCAAGGAAACCCGCCTGGTACCCGGTGGCCTTACCCGTGTTGCGCTGAAGGAAGGCTCACTGATCGTCAACTCGTCGCAAGGCGGCGGAACCAAGGACACCTGGGTGGTGGAGGACTGAGTATGTTGAGTAGAACCGCCGCAGATCTGTACTGGATGTCCCGTTACCTAGAGCGCGCCGAGAACCTGGCGCGCATGCTCGAGGTCAGTTACTCCCTGTCGTTGATGCCCCAGGCCGGGCGCAGTGATGGCCTGGATGAACTGGCCATGTCGCTGCTCAGCAGCGGCACCCTGGACAATTACCTTGAGCGGCATACGCAGCTGGATGCCGAGCGCATGTTGCACTTCTTTGCCCTCGACGAAGAGAACCCCGCCAGCATCTATAACTGCCTGCGCGCGGCCCGCGGCAATGCCCATGCGGTGCGCGGGCGTATCACCGCCGACATGTGGGAAAACCTCAACGCCACCTGGCTGGAGATGCGCAGCATCGCCGCCGGCGGCCTGGCGCGGCATGGCATCAGCCACTTTTGTGATTGGGTCAAGCAGCGTTCACACCTGTTCCGGGGGGCTACCTCCGGGACGATCATGCGCAATGACGCCTATCGGTTTATCCGCCTGGGCACCTTCGTGGAGCGTGCGGACAACACCTTGCGCCTGCTGGATGCGCGCTATGAGATGTTTGGCGAGGAGTCGGAAGAAGTCAGTGACTTGTCGGCACGCGGTTATTACCAATGGAGCGCCCTGCTCCGCGCGTTGTCGTCGTTCGAGGCGTACACCGAGTTGTATCCGAATGCGTTGAATGCTCGCTCGGTCTCAGAGTTGCTGTTGTTGCGCAGTGATGTGCCGCGTTCGTTGCATGCGTGTATCGAGGAGTTGAGTCATATCCTGGCGGACTTGCCCGGCAGTTACGGGCGCACGGCGCAGCGGTTGGCGGCGGAGTTTGAGGCGCGGCTCAGGTATACGGGGATTGATGAGATTCTTGAGGATGGGTTGCATAGCCGGTTGACGGAATTCATTGACACGGTTCGGGAGTTGGCGCAGGCGATTCATAGTTCATATCTGGAAGTGGTTTAGCACACGACGCTGATCAAAATGTGGAAGCGGGCAAGCCCGCTCCTACATTTGGTTGGGGTGGGTTTACGGTTTTTGTAGGAACGCGAGGATTAGCGTGTTGACCTGCTGGCTTTGTTCGTTCTGGATCCAGTGGCCGCAGTTGGGCAGCACGTGTTGTTCAAGGTGAGGCACTGAATCGGGCATGCGCTTGAGCGTGTGGGCCTCGAATATCCCGACCGGGTCTCGGTCACCGATGAGGAATAGCGTGGGTTGCAACACCTGCTGGCCAGCCAGGCATTCAGTGCGTTGCCAGTTGCGTTCAAAGTTGCGGTACCAGTTCAGCGGGCCACGAAAACCGTGGTCGGCGAAGGTTTTTACGTAGACGTCCAGATCTGCCTGGGAACACCATTGCGGCAATGCGCCGGGCGCGGGAACGCCCTCAAGTAACCGGGCGCTCGGCGGTTTCTTTTGCAAAAACACATCCTGATCCTGCATGAACAGGCGCAACGTGCGCTCGATGTCAGCGTTCAGCTCCTGCTCGGCAACGCCCGGCTCCTGGAAATACAGGATGTAGTTGAAGCGGTCGGCGTACAGCTCACGCATGATTTCGATCACCGGCCGCCGCGCGCGTCCGGCGAAAGGCACGGACATCGTGACCAAGCGCGTGACACGCTGGGGTTCGAGCAACGCCAGGTGCCAGGCCACCACTGCGCCCCAGTCATGGCCGACCATCACCACCTGCGCATGGCCAAAATGGTCCATGGCCTGCTGGATATCCCCGCACAGGGTCAGCAGATCATAATCGGCGATCGCGGCGGGCGAACTGGTTTGGCCGTAGCCGCGCATTTCCGGGGCGAACACTCGGTAACCCGCAGCCGCCAATGCGCGAATCTGCTCGCGCCAGGAGTGCCAGCATTCCGGGAAACCGTGGAGAAGCCAGATCGGCGGACCTTCGTCGGCTCCCGTGACCTGCACACTTAATTCAATGCCGTTGACCTGGATCCTGTGCTGCCGGGTAGCGTTCATCAGTGGCGTCCTTGTGTAGTTTGCGCTCGCGGTACTCTCGCGGTGAGCAATTCATCAAACGTTTGAAAGCACTGCTGAATGCACTGTCCGACTGATAACCCAATGCTTGGCCGATGCTGGACACACTGCTGCTGGAGGTGTTCAACGCCTGTACCGCCAAATGCATACGCCAGCGGGTCAGATATGCCTGAGGTGCCATGCCAACACGTTGCTTGAAATGCTGGGCGAAGGTCGAGCGAGACTGATTGGCCGTGCCTGCCATTTCGCTCAATGTCCAACGCCGTGCCGGTTCTGCGTGCACTTGCGCCAGTACCGGCGCCAACCTCGGATCGGTCAATGCCGCCAGCCAACCGGTGGTACTGGCGCCCAGGGAAGCTTGATAGAGGCGCAGGATTTGCACCAGCATCATTTGCGCCAAATGCTCGGTCATCAACGCCGCACCCAGCTTCGGGCTGGCGTATTCAAGAGACAGGCGCTCCAGGCACCAACGCAACACACTGGCCTGGTCGGAGCGAGCACTGATACGCACCACCGGTGGCAATCCCTCCAGCAAGAGGCGGGCTTCATCACCGTAGTAAAACAGTCCGCCAATCAGAAACAGATCAGCCGTATCACCCAGGCTGGCGATACCGCCCACGGCCTTGCTGTAGACCTGCCGAGCATCGACCCCCTCCAGTGCCAGGTGGCTGGATAATTTCCACGGTCGATTTTGCGTCAATAGAAAGCAATCACCTTCATACAGCCGGACGGGCACGATCATCCCTTCTACTTCCAGCCAACACTCGCCCTCTACTACCGCGTTGAACTTGATGCCACCCGGTGGTGGAAAATCCAGCGCCCAGTCGCCGCCCGCCTTCAAACCCGCAAAATACGAGCGGTGACTGCGTAACAACGCCACCACATCAGACAGGATATCCATAAATAAAAAAGCTCCGGACGATCGCGACAGAAATACAGACTTTAGGCTATTCCGAGTCCGGCCCCAAAAAAACACTATAGGTCCTCCTGAGTGGAGAGCCTTATGACCAGCAAGCAAACCCCTATTAACAGCGGATTCGACGGTGCGACGACAGCCACACAAGCATTGGCGGGTAAAGATTTACACGGTATGACCGTTATCGTTACCGGTGGCTATTCCGGCATTGGCCTGGAGGCCGTACGGACATTGGCGGGCGCAGGCGCGCAGGTGATCGTTCCTGCACGCGATGCGCTTAAAGCCGAGCGCAACCTACGCGGGATCCGCGGCGTTGAACTGGCCAGCCTGGATTTGTTCGACGCGGCCTCTATTGACCGCTTCGCCCAGGACTTCCTGGCGTCCGGGAGGGCGTTGCATCTTTTGATCAACAGCGCGGGGATCATGGCTACCCCACTGCAAAGGAACGCCAACGGCCTGGAAGCGCAGTTCGCCACCAACCACCTGGGTCACTTTCAGCTGACCGCCCGCCTGTGGCCGGCCTTGTGTAAAACAAGCGGTGCGCGCGTGGTGACGGTGTCGTCCCTCGGGCATCGTTTGAGCCCCCTGCACTTCGAAGATCCCCAATTTGAACGCCGTGCCTATGACAAGTGGCTGGCCTACGGTCAGTCAAAAACCGCCAACGCGCTGTTCGCCGTGGCGCTGGACCAGCGTGGCCGGGCATGCGATGTGCGCGCGTTTTCGGTACACCCCGGTGAAATCCTCACTGACCTGCTCCGTTACCTGGACAAAGACGACCTGGCGTTCGTCGGCGCGCTGGATGAACACGGGAATATTCGCCCGGCCAGTCATTACAAGAACCCTGAACAAGGCGCCGCGACGATGGTGTGGTGTGGCGTCAGTCCCCAACTTGAGGGGCTGGGCGGCCTGTACTGCGAAGATTGCGATGTGGCCGCCCCCGCTCACGATGAACGCGGGCGCAACGGCGTCTATCCGTGGGCCGTCGACCTGGAGCACGCCGAGCGGTTGTGGGCCTTGAGCGAACGACTGTGTGGCGTCACGCTCTGATCGTCGGTGCCCACCAACGCGGCAACAACTGGCGCACCCGCGCCTCGCCGAACCGGTCATCGATCAACATCACCACGCCCCGATCCTGCTGGCTACGGATCACCCTGCCCGCCGCCTGAACCACTTTCTGAATGCCGGGGTACAGGTAGGTGTAGTCGTAACCTGCGCCGAAGATCGCGCCCATGCGCAGTTTCATCTGTTCGTTGACCGGGTTCAGCTGGGGCAGCCCGAGGGTGGCAATAAAGGCACCGATCAAGCGAGCGCCGGGCAAATCAATGCCCTCGCCAAATGCGCCACCCAGTACGGCAAAACCGATGCCCTGGCTGTGCTCGGTGAACTGGTCAAGAAAGGCCTGGCGCTCGGCCTCCGTCATGCCGCGTGACTGCTGCCAGAGCACGATCCGCGGATGTCGTTCGCCGAGCAACTGCGCCACCTGCTGCAGGTAATCAAAGCTTGAGAAAAACGCCAGGTAGTTGCCAGGCTGTTGGGTGTACTGGTGGGCGATCAGCTCAACGATGGGTTCCAACGAAGCGTTGCGATGCACGAAGCGTGTGGAGATTGCATCGACGATGCGCACCTGCAGTTGCTCGGCCTTGAACGGTGACTCCACGTCGATCCACGCAGTATCCGCCGGCAGGCCCAGCAAGTCGGCGTAGTAATGACGGGGGCTGAGGGTGGCGGAAAACAGCACACTGCTGCGGGCCGCGGTCAATCGCGGGCGGATGAACTCGGCGGGCACCACGTTGCGCAGGCACAAGGTAGAGCTGCTGCGTTTGCCACTGAACTGGCGCTTGCTGATATCGAAAATAAAGTGCTCGTTGAACAGCTCGGCAACCTTGGCAAATTGTAGCACCTCGAAATAAAACGCTTGCAGGTCGCCACTGAGTGACTCGGGGTGCGCGTTGAAATAGTCGCCCATGGCGCTGGCGCACAGGGTCAGGGCCTGCAACAGTTTTTCGGGTCGGGCGGCGTAGGCCTGGTAGGGCGCGAGCTGGCCCTTGTGCAGCGCGTTCCACTCACGGTTAACGCGCTGCAACGGTTTCTTCAAGGCTTCGGGCGCGGTGTCCCGCAGGGTCTTGAGGCTGTACTGGTCAAGGCTGGCGCTGTACATCGAACGGGCACGTTCGACCAGGTTGTGCGCCTCGTCCACCAACACGGCGGCGCGCCACTGATTGAGCTGTGCGAGGCCAAACAGCATGGCGCCAAAGTCGAAGTAGTAGTTGTAGTCGGCGACCACCAGGTCGGCCCAGCGCGCCATTTCCTGGCTCAGGTAGTAAGGGCAAACGTCATGGGCCAGGGCGACGTCGCGCAGGTTTCGCTGATCGAGCAGGCGCACCTTGGACGCGGCAATGCGCGCGGCGGGCAAGCGGTCATAGAAGCCTTGGGCCAGGGGGCAGGAATCGCCGTGGCAGGCTTTGTCCAAGTGTTCACAGGCTTTGTCCCGTGCCACCAGCTCCAGCACGCGCAATGGCAGGCCGGGGCTGCTGGCGTGTAGCACTTGGGCCGCATCCAGGGCGAGCTTGCGGCCGGGGGTCTTGGCGGTGAGGAAGAACAGCTTGTCCAGTTGCTGGGGCGCCAGGGCCTTGAGCAAAGGGAAAATCGTGCCGATGGTCTTACCGATACCCGTCGGCGCCTGGGCCATCAGGCAACGCCCGGTGCTGACGGCCTTGTACACCGACTCGGCCAGCGAACGCTGGCCAGGACGAAACCCGGCATGGGGAAAAACCAGGGTGTGCGCGGCGTCGTTGCGCGCTTCGCGATGCTGCATTTCCTGCTGGGCCCAACCGAGGAACAGCGCGCATTGCTGATTGAAGAACGCCTCCAGCTCAGTCGCTTGAAAGCGTTGGTTCAGCACTGTCTCGCCTTCGCCGACGATATCGAAGTACACCAGTGCCAGGTCGATGTCCGAAAGGCCGAGTTTCTGGCACATCAGCCAACCGTAGATTTTGACCTGGGCCCAATGTAGTTGGCGATGGTTGGCGGGCTGGGCGTGGAGGTCGCCGCGATAGGTTTTGACTTCTTCCAGACGGTTGGCGTCCGGGTCATAGCCGTCCGCCCTGCCCCGCACCTTGAGCTGCTGGTAGTCGCCTTCAAGCGCGACCTCATTCTGGTAGTGCTTGCTGCGCCGTGAAGCGACGGTGCGGTGGCCGATAATGCCTTCCTGGGCGCTGGGGGAAGGCGTAAAGCGCAGGTCCAGGTCACCGACCTTGGCCGTGAACTCGCACAGTGCACGCACGGCAACGCTGTAACTCAAGCGGACTCTGCCCAGCGCACATAGCAGACCGTCACCGGCATCTGGTATTCACCGCAGAACTCCAGCCAGCGCAACTGGTTGTCTTGCAGGCGATCGCCAGGGCCCTTGACCTCGATCATGCGGTAGGTCTTTTGCTCGGGCCAGAACTGGATCAGGTCGGGCATGCCAGTGCGGTTGGCGCGGATGTCCAGCAGCAGCCGTTCAAACCAGTAATGCAGGTGCTCGGCGGGCAGGCACGCCAAAGCCTGTTCCAGCAGCTCTTCGCTAAGCAGGTTCCAGAACACAAAGGGCGACTGGATTCCCCACTTTTCGCTATAGCGCTGGCGGATGGTGGTTTTATAGCGCTCGTCCTGCAACTGCTCGAAACAACCGGCGAACAGCGGCGCGCGGCGCTGGTGGAAGTCCTCACTGTGCAAATCTGCGGGGCCGCGCTGGAATGGGTGGAAAAACGAACCTGGCAGCGGCGCAAAGATCACGTCCCAGCACAGCAGGCCGAACAGCGAGTTGATCAGTCCGTTTTCAACGTAATGCACCGGCCCATCGGGCTCGCTGAGGTGAGCCTGCACGCAGTACTCCACCGACATCAACGGCTCGGGCAGCGTCAGGGCCAGATCCAGTCGCGTGACCGGTCGGGGCTTGGTTTTGGGCAAAGCCGGTTCGCCCAATTTGCGGCGCAGGCGTGGCAACACACGCAACACGTGTTGCTGCTCGGCGGCGCTTTCCGGCATGTGTTGAGCGGCGTAAGCCAGGGCAATGGCCTGGGTGTAATCCTCCTGGCGCTCCAGCACGCGGATCAGTCGCGCGCGGGCACCTGGGTAGGCGCACGCGCGATAAATCTGCTCCGCCAAACCCAGTTCCGCATTGCGTTCACAGTACTGGCCCACTTGGAACAACAGCTTGGCCCGGCGTTTTTCCAGCCAGGGGTTGTCGGTGTTCAGGGTGGCGATGCGCACGAGTACCTCTTGCAACGCCTGGCCCGTTTCAAAAGCTTGCTGGCACTGGTGCAAGAACAAAAATCCGTGCACGTCGTCACGGCTGCGCAAACCCCGGGACTCGGCACAGAATTCGACTTTTTCATAGGTATAGATGCCAAGGTCGGCCAGCACGAATTCTGACCAGTCCTGATGCAGGTTGCCAAAGAACATCAGGCGCAGGCGGTCGCACAAATCCATCACGGTGAGGCTGTACAGCGTGTCAGCCAGGGCGGGGCACCAGGTGGCGAAACTGCGGCTGTCGGCAAACTGCGCCGCCAGCCCCTCCATCCAGTCGGTTTTCCTCGCTTTGGGTTGGTCGATCCAAGGCTTGAACGTCGCGAGAAGTTCGCCTTTCTGCAACAAGGCGAACAACTCTTGAAAACCCAGCAGGCATTGATCATCTACCCAACCCAGTGCCAACAACGGCCCGGCAGCGGCGTGCGGACAGCCGATCTCGAGGTAATTGAGCTTGCCCGCACGAAAATGCACACCCTTGCGCATCACCATGCGCACCAACAACGCTTGGGAAGCCTGCGGCAACCTGTCAAATTGCTGAATGAAATGCTGTTCGTCCGCATCGAGCAGATCTGCATAGCGTTGCCCCAGCCAATGCAGGACCTGGCGGAAGTTATGCAGGTAATAGAGCGGGTCTTCGAGGGGATTGGCCATGGCGCACAGCGATCAAGTACTGGTTATGCATACAGAGTGCCGTCGCAGATGCCAGGTTGCAATCGGTAATAGATAAATGGCGCCTGCAACTTTTTGCATAAAAGTGATCAGATGGGTGAGTCGATGGCGTAACATTTGTCGCCCGCGGCCTCTGGCGTGGGACTTTTCAGGGTTAAGGTAAGGGTTATGAACATGAAGAATTTGAGTCTGCCACTGGTTGCACTCACTTTTCTGGTATTGGCCGGTTGCGCGACGCAAACCGTGGTGACGCTGCAAAATGGCACACAGTATTTGACCAGGGACACCCCAAAAACCAAGACTGCCGACGGCTTCTACGAATTCACCGACATCGCCGGCAAACGCATCCGTGTCAAAGCCGACGACGTAGCCACCGTGCGCAAAGAAGACTAGGCAACGCAGGTCAAATGTGGGAGCTGGCTTGCCTGCGATAGCGGTATCTCAGATACATAGCCGCTGCATGACACTCCGCCATCGCGGGCAAGCCCGCTCCCACAGTGGATTGCATTCCAGCTCCGGCTGATTTCCATCTCCCCCGACAAACCCCCAGCTACAACCGCGGCCCAAACGCCTCATCCACCTTCGCCAAATCCGTATCCCGCAGATTCCCCGCGTAATAATGCAACTTGGTCCAAGCCATCAAATAGTCATACCGCGCCTGCGCCAGGTCACGCCGAGTGCTGTACAGCTGCTGCTCAGCGTTTAGCGCATCCAGGTTGACTCGCTCCCCCCCAAGGATGCTCTGCTTGGTCGACACCACCAGCGCTTCGGCTGACACCAGCGCCTTCTGATACGCCCGCAACTTGCTCACCCCCGACAGGCACGCACTGAACTGGCGACGCAGCTCGATCAGGGTTTCGCGGGTCTTGCCCTCCAGTTCGTACTCGGCCTGCTCCATGGCGCGGCTGGCCTGGCGGGTGGACGCCGAGATACCGCCACCGGCATACAGCGGCAGGCTGACTTCGACGCCGATGGTGTTGGTGTCATAGCGTTGGTTGTAGGTATTGCCGCTGTCGGACTCCTGCTGGCGCGAACTGGCATACGCCGTGACCTTGGGCAAATGCCCGGCGCGGTTGCGCTCCACGTCGTAACGGGCCACTTCCAGGGCCTGGCGCTGGGACGCCAGTGTGGGGTTGTTGCTGATCGCCAGTTCATGCCAGGTGTCATAGTTGGCCGGGGTCAAGGTGAACGCGGCAAAGCCCTGGTTCAAAGGGGCCAGGTCATTGATGTTGACGCTTTGCACGCCGATCAATGCACCCAGCTCCCGCAAGGACGCGTCCTGTTCATCCATCGCCTGGATTTCTTCGGCGGTGGCCAGTTCGTAGCGCGACTCGGCTTCCAGAATATCCGTGCGAGTGCCCTCGCCCTGCTGGAACAGGTGCTGGTTTTGCTGGAACTGCTGCTCAAAGGCCTTCTTCTTGGCGCGGGCGATGTCGATCTGGTCCTGGGCAAACAGCGCCTCGGTGTAATACGTCAGCACCCGCACCAGCAGCGCCTGGCTCTTGTCGCGAAAACTTTCATCGGCAAACAGCGCCTGGGCCACGCCTTTGCGGTAGTTGGCGTAGGCCTCGTAGTCGAAAAGCGGCTGTTGCAGGCTGAAGGTAGAACCGTAGCTGTTGTAGTTGCGGTCGTCGTGATAATTGCCGCCGCGCCCGTCCGGCAAGGTGGCCTGGGAATTATTGCGACCCTTGTTGTAGTTGTACGACAGCTTGGGCAACAAGCCCGCACGGCCGATGGCGCGATTTTCCAGGCCAGCGTCACGCTCCTTGATAGCGCCGAGGAACACCGGGTCGTTACGCAAGGCCTGCTCGTACACATCGAACGGGCCCATCGCGGCCTGGGCATTGGCGCAGGTCAACAGCAAGGCGATAAACACAGCTTTCATGTCTATTCCTCGGTCAAGGCGGAGCCGGCGCGGTCGAGCAGCGGCTTGAACAGGTAATTGAGCAACGAGCGCTCGCCGGTACGCACGAACATCTCGGCGGGCATGCCTGGCTTGATCACCAACCCATGGAGTTTTTCCAGTGCCGCTTCGCTGACCGTGGTGCGCAGCACGTAATACGGCGCGCCGGTTTTTTCATCGAGCATCTGGTCGGCGGAGATCAGGCTCACCTCTCCCGGCACACGCGGTGTGCGGCTCTGGTTGAAAGCGGTGAACAGGATATCGACCGGCAGGTGCGTCCCCACTTTGTCCACCAGGTGCACCGGCAAGTGCCCTTCCACTTCCAGGCGGGTGTCCTGAGGCACGATCTCCAACAGGGTCTCGCCGGCGCGCACCACGGCACCGATGGTGTGCACGCTGAGGTTGACCGCGATGCCATCCGCCGGGGCGTTGATTTCGCTGTGTTGCAGGTCGAACCCGGCTGAGGTGAGTTGCTGTTCCAGGGTCAGGCTGCGCAGTTGTGCGTCGGCCAATTGGCTGCGCACTTCCTTCTGGTATTCCTCGCTGTGCTGCTGCAATTTCAGGCGCGATTCGAGGATGCCCTGCTCCACGCGGCCACTTTCGCCGGTGTTCTGCGCCAAGTCCTGTTGCACCTGGGACAACTGGCGCTGGTACTCCATCAGGCGGTTGCGCGGGATGTAACCGTTGTCGGCCAACGGTTGCAGGTTGCCGAGTTGGTCGCGCAGGGATTGGGCCTGCGCCGTCAGGTCGCTGCGGGCACGGCGCATGCCGTTCAGTTGCGCAGTGGCGCCTTCAATATTGGCGCGGATGCCGGCCTGTTCGCGGGCAAACGCTTCGCGACGGCTGCTGAACAATTGACGCTGGCCTTCCAGTACCAGCGCCAGGGCGGGGTCGGGATTGGCGCCCAGCTCGGCAGGAAAAGTAATGCGGGTTTGGTTGTCACGCTCGCTCTGCCAACGCGCCACGCTGGCCCAGGCCATGCGGTATTGGGCTTGCAGGGACTGCACGTCGGCCTGGTGCTGGGTCTGGTCGAGACGAAACAGTGGCTGGCCTTGTTTAACCGTTTCACCCTCCTTCACCAGAATCCGGCTGACTACACCAGGGCTGAGGGTTTGCACCGCTTTGCGCTTGCCGGATACCACCACCGTGCCCTGTACCGGAATGCCCTGGTCCAACGGGGCCAGGCTGGCCCACAGAAAAAATCCGCCCGCGCCGACTACCGTCAGCAACCAGCCCATCCGGGCGAAGAACCCGGCGTCGCGCTCTTTGAAACGCGGTTCAAAAGTGATGCTGCTCATGCGCCTGGATTCCTTCCGGCCTGGTACTGACGACTGAAACTGACGCCGGTTTTTTCCTTCGGTGCTTCCTGCTGACCCGACAACGCCCGCAGCACCTCCTGGCTCGGCCCGAACGCCTGCAAATGCCCTTCACTGAGCACCAGCAGTTTATCGGCCTGGGCCAGCGCCGAAGAGCGATGGGTCACCAGCACCACGCTGCTGCCCTGGGCTTTCATCTGCACGATGGCGCTGGCCAGGGCGGCTTCGCCGACGGTGTCGAGGTTGGAGTTGGGCTCATCCAGCACGATCAGACGCGGCCCGCCATATAGCGCGCGGGCCAGCGCCACCCGTTGTTTCTGGCCGCCGGACAGGCCGCCGCCGTTGTCGCCCAAAAGGGTGTCGTAGCCCTGGGGCAACCGCAGGATCAGTTCATGCACGCCCGCCTGCTGCGCGGCGCGCACCACTGATTCGGGATCAGCTTCGCGAAAGCGCGCGATGTTGTCGGCGATGCTGCCACTGAACAGTTCGATGTCCTGGGGCAAGTAGCCGATGTGCGGCCCCAGGTCGTCGCGGTCCCAGCGATGAATATCCGCGCCGTCCAGGCGCACGGTGCCGGCCAGCGTCGGCCATACCCCCACCAACACACGCGCCAGGGTGGATTTGCCAGAGCCCGACGCGCCGAGCACACCGAGCACTTCACCGGCGCCCAGGTTGAAACTGACCTGCTGCAAGGTCGCCACACGCTTTCCGGGCGGGCCCGCACTGACCTGTTCGAAACTGATTTGGCCGAGCGGCACCGGCAATTTCATCTGCTCGACTTCCGGAGGAAACTCGCGCAGCAACTCATCCAGCCGCTGGTAGGCCAGCTTGGCCGAACTCCATTGCTTCCACACCGCAATCAACTGGTCGATGGGGCTGAGTACCCGGCCCATCAGGATCGAACCGGCAATCATCATCCCGGCGGTCATATCCCCCCTGATCACCAGCAACGCGCCGAGCCCCAGCACCAGCGATTGCAGGCACAGGCGCAGGGATTTGCTCAACGACGTGACCACCGAACCGGTATCACTGGCCTTGTTCTGCAGGCCAAGGAACTGCGAATGCACCGCAAACCAGCGTTTGCGCAGCGCGCCGAGCATGCCCATGGCCTGAATGGTCTCGGTATTGTGCAAGTGGCTGGTGGCCAGTTGCGTGGATTGCTGGGAGTAACCGCTGGCCTCCCCCAACGGTTTTTTGGTGAGGTATTCATTCAGGCACGCCAAGCCTATCAGCAGCACGGCACCGGCGGTGGCCAACACGCCAAGCCACACATTGAACAGGAAGATCACGAACAGGTAGATGGGAAACCACGGCGCATCGAAAAATGCGAACAACGCAGGCCCCGTGATGAACTGACGAATATGGGTCAAATCGCCCAAGGATTGCCCGGCATGCCCCTGGCCGCGTTGCAGGTTGCGTTCAAACGCGGCCTTGTAGACGCGCAAGTTGAAACGCCGCTCCAGCTGGCTGCCGATGCGGATCACGATAAAACTACGGATCACTTCAAGCAGGCCAATAAACGCAAAGAAACCCACGACCATCAGCGTCAACATCACCAGGGTGGTTTCATTCTGGGAGGACAGCACGCGGTCATACACTTGCAGCATGTAAATCGACGGCACCAGCATCAACAGGTTAATCAATGCAGTGAAACAGCCAACACTGATCAAAATGCTCTTGTATTCACCCAGCGCCTTGAATAACGGCGCGACGGCATGGGACTTAGCCATGATTTCTGATCTTCCCTGAACCCAATTGCGCGCAAAAGTTGCCCTTGCCCCGACGCACAGGGTGGCCAACTAATAAAATCAAGTTATAAACTTATAACAACAACTAAGGTGTGCGTTGCAATACAACTTCCAGCCCGGTGGGCGTGCGACCTTTATATTCACCTTCTTTCTGGCGGTTCAGGTGGGTAATCCCGCTGCCCTCGGCGTTCATCAGCCAAATTCCGTCCGGTGTCGGCGACCAGCTCAGGGGCTTGTCGCCCAGCCATTGCTCGACACACGCCACGTCGCCACCCAAGGCATTGGCCTGCTCCAGCAGGTCCAGCGCGCACACCCGATCCTGCTGGTGCAACTGCCAATGGCCGGCCAACTGGGCGGTGGTAGGTAATACAAGACTGCTCGCCATTGCGTGGGCTCCTGCCGACACGAACATCACCTGCAACACGCAGGCGATCAATTTGAAAAAACGCTGCATCGCTGTGCTCCATCCGTAAAGCGCGACGCCGAGGCGCCGCGCCCGTGCATCACGCTACGATGTCGCTGACCGCTGCCTGGCCGACGGTGGTGACGAGGAAGTCCGCCACGCCGTGCCCGGAGAAGTCCACGGCCAAGGTGCCCAGGTTGGTGCCTGCGGCGTAGGTCAGCACAGCATCGCCGGCATGCCCGGTGAAGGCATTGACGAAGGTCAGGCCTGCACCCTTGGTGATGCCGGAGAGGTCGATCTTGTCCGAACCCGAGGCAAAGTCAAAGATCTTGTCCGCAGCCCCTGGCTTGGAGTCGGAACTGGCACCGAACACAAAGGTGTCGTTGCCGGCGCCGCCCCACAGCTGGTCCGCACCACCGCCACCGTAGATAAGGTCGTTGCCGGCCCCGCCCTTGATCACGTTGGCGGCGTTGTTACCGATGATCAGGTCGTTGCCCGCGCCACCGAAGGCGTTCTCGAGGGTCACGCCCTTGGCGATGGACACGTTGCCCACCAAACCACCCACGTCCGAGAACGAAGCCTCATTGAGGTTGATCTTCTGGTTCTGAGTGAAACCGGAGAAGTCCAGGGTGTCGTTGCCACCACCGTCCCACACCGAGAACACCAGCTTGTCGGCATTGGACGAAGCGCTGAGGAAATCACGCCCGGTGTTGGAGTTGAAGCCGTAGGTGGTGTCGCCGGCACGGGTGTTGTAGTTGGCGCCGTAGAGCTTCTGGATCGCGGCAATGTCGTCGATCAGCGGCCCGGACGCGTAAGCCTCGACGCCGCCTTTGCTGAAGTTCTGGTTAGTGTTGCTTTCGCTCCAGTAGCTCATCAGGCTGTAGCCGCGCGTGTCCTGTCCATAGGTCGCGTCGTTGTAGGTCGGGTTGCCATTCCCGGCGTTGTAGTCGCCAGGGTGAGCCAGGCCCAGGGTGTGGCCGATTTCGTGGGTCAGGGTTTGCCGGCCGTAGTTGTTCAGGTCCGGGGTCTTGTTGGGCGTGTAGCTGTTGTTGGTCAGGTACCACGAGGTGCCGTCGTAGCCTGCGCCGGTGCCGGGCAGGTAGGCGAAGGCCGCCGCGCCGTCCTGGCCGCTGCTGTAGTTGCCGAAGGTCATGTGGCCGTCACCGCCGGTGGCTTTCTCGGTGAAGGTGACATTGGCCACGTCCGCCCAGGACTGCATGGCCAGTGCGGCCTGTGCTTTCTGCTGGGTGTTGAACTGACTGAAGCCCGAGATGCCATGTTTGTTCATGGTGCTCGACGAGGCCGAGGTCAGGAAGGTGTAGGTCAGGTCGATCTTGCCGTTGCCGTCAAAGTCCCGGTACGCGGCGCCGTCGCGCAGCAGCTGGGTGGCTGCCTGGTCAACGGTGTAGGAGGGTTTGCCATTGACCGTGAGGTTGCCGCCACGGTCGTACAAATGGCTGAAGCTATCGATTTGCGAGTAAGCGGTGCTGGCTTGCGCCGCCGACACGATAGCCTTGTCTTTTACTTTTGACATAAACGTACTTCCTTGTTTGCAAGTGCATCAGTCTTTGATCGATAGGAACCCCGCGGGCGAGATCGTCCTATCACTCGCCTCTTTTGAAGGCGTCACGAAACTGACACAACTTGAAATCTTTCGTCTACATCTTTTCCAGCGTTAGAAATCAGCCTGCCTTCAACTCAACTAAGTTCAGTGCCGTGTTTATTGGACAGCCTTGGTTTTGTCCGACAAAAAACAGCGCGCAGTTATTTAAATATTAAATAGCGCTAACGCCGCGCAAGTTGAGCGGCGCTGTTAATTAATGGATCCACCATATTGCCAGGGTGTCATTGGCAACATTAAACAGCCATTACTTGCATTAATAACTGCGCTTGCCCCCTATTACCGGGACATACTCCACCCTGTCTCGCGTAGTACTGCCAGCAATGTATCGCCACTCAGGCCAGGCACCCGGACACCGTCATCAGTGACCATGTCCTCGCCGGCCAGGATCGCATTGACGATCGCCTCTTCCACCGCCTCTGCCGCCGCGCTGAACAGCGGCGAAATGTGGTCGTTGTTGACCATCTGCAGCGTGCTGCTGAACGGCAGGCCTTTGCGCCCGTAATCCGCCGCTGGCAAATCCCGGTTACCCGTGGAAAACGCCAGGAACAGGTCACCGCTGGAATCCTCGGTGCCGCCGCCGGTACGCGCAATGCCGATGGATGCGCGCTGCGCCAGTCGCTGGCATTGATGCGGCAACAGCGGCGCGTCGGTGGCCAGGATCACCACGATCGAGCCCATGCCCGGTGTGCCTTGCTGGGCAAACGGCGAGGAAATCTCCATTAGCTGGCGCCCCACCGGGTAGCCATCTACCCGCAGTTCCTGGCGTTTGCCATGGTTGGCCTGCACCAGCACGCCGACGGTCCAACCGCCCTGCTCCGCCGACAAACGTCGCGAGGCCGTGCCGATGCCGCCCTTGAATTCATGGCAGATCATTCCGGTGCCGCCGCCAACTGCACCTTCCTGCACTGGGCCGGTTTCGGCGTTGTCCACGGCTTCACGCACGTGCTCAGGGCCGACGTGCTGGCCCCAGATATCGTTGAGCAAGCCGTCATAGGTTTCCATTACTACCGGCATGCACCAGTACACCGCCGGGTCTGCCAGGCGCTCGCGCTCCAGGGCAATCAGGCTGTCGCGCACAATGCCAATGCTGTGGGTGTTGGTGATGGCCAGCGGCGTGGTCAACAGCCCCGCTTCGCTGATCCACTCAAGGCCAGTGGCATCACCATTGCCATTGAGCACGTGGTACCCGGCAAAGCACGGTTGCTGCCGTGCCTCCCCGGCGCGCGGCTGAATCACGCTGACGCCGGTACGCACGTGCTTGCCGTCGATACGCGTGTTGAGCGTGCTGTGGCCGACCCGAACCCCGGGCACATCGGTGATCGCGTTCCACTCACCGGGCGTGCCCAGCCCCAACGTGATGCCCAATTGACGTGCGCGCATAACCACTCCTTACAATTTCTGGAAGACCGGACTCGACCGGCCACTGATGCAATACAGAATCACCGACAGCGCCAGCAAGCCGATGATGATCATGATGTCGCGGATCGAGGCTGCCGCCACCAGGGTGACCAACAGATAGCCCGCACCCAGCACCGCGAGCAACGCCGGCAGCGGCCACAGCGGCATGCGATAAGGATGCTCGCGATCACGCAGCAGCACGCGGCTCGTCAACGCACTCAACGCCACCACCAGGTACACCAGCATGATCAGCAACACGCTGAAGGAGGTCAGGTCGGCCAGGTTGGAGCTGAAACTCAGCAGCGCCGACGGGATCGCCAGGAACAGCGTAGCCAACCAGGGCGAATCCCAGCGTGGGTGAATGCGCGTAAAGAGCTTGTTGATGCCTGGCGTCCACAGCGCATCGCGCCCGCTGCTAAACACCACGCGGCCGATCTGGATCACGATGGCGACAATCGCGTTGAACACCGACAGGAAGATCCCGGCGCTGACCAGGCGCGACAAGGTTTCATTGCCATGGCTGGTCAACAGGTAGCCGATGGGGTCTGGGCTGCTGATCATCTCACTGAGCGACGGCGCACCGATCAACAGTGCAGTGATTGGCACCAACTCGATGATCACCACCAGCCCCAGGGACCACAGCACCGCCTTGTGCACGCCCTTGCCGCCGCACTTCATGTCCTCGGCCAACAACACCGCCGGGCCGTAACCGTTGTAGGAAAACAGGCCGATGCCCACCGCGCCAATCACCAGGGCCCAGGGCGCCATGTGCAACACGCCGTTTTCGACGATTTGCGGCTGGAACAGCACGCTGGCCGGCTGTACGGGGTTACCGAAGCCAATCACCACGATCACCAGCAACGCCGCGATTTCCAACAGCAGGCAGGTGCCGGTGATCCAGGCATTCAGCTTGATATTGAGGATGCCCAGCGCGTAACTGCACACCACGATCACCAGGGCGACGGTTTGGGAATCGAACGTCGTACCCAGAGCGTTATTCAGGTAAGTCGCCGCGCCCGTGGCGAGCACCGGCGGGATAAACAGCAACATCACCAGCACGGTCAAGAACGTCGCATAGCCCGCCATGCCACCGAACACACGCTTGGCGTACACATATTCACCTCCAGCACTGTTGTGGGCGCGGCCCAGTTCGGCGTAGCAAAAGGCGAACATCAGCGCGAGCAACCCGGCCATCACAAACGCCAGGAACACGCCACTGCCGGCTTGCTGGATGGCAAAGGGCGCGATCACAAACACGGAACTGGCCGGGGTCACCGCAGATACGGTGATGGCGACCACATCGAAGACACTCAAGGTGGGTTTCAACACGCCGTCGGGCGCGGGGGAAGTGCTCATATCGTTATCCTCTGTCGTTGTTCTTGGTGTGAGGCAGAAACGAAAAATGATGTTTTTTCGGGATATCTTTCCCGTTGAATGATCACGAACATAAACATTGCGCTTATGTCAGCCAATTCCCCTATTGGCGTACTCCCCTTGACGACACCCGGCAAAAGCCGAACCCTTGGCCGATCTTTTGCTGGTGGGAGCCATTGATATGAGCCTGTTCCGGGAAGTCGGCATGCACGCAGGCCTGGGCCGCACTGTCGCGCACATCGGCACCGAACGCTTTTGGAAACAACTGGTGCTGTTGTTGCACCAGTGCCTGCCCTTCGATAACGCCCTGGCGATCTTCTATCCGCTGGATGGCGCACCCCAGGCCCTGGAGGAATACGACGCCCAGCCCAGCAGCAAACCGGCGTCGATGCTGGTGTACCTCAATGGTTTGTATCTGCTCGACCCGTTTTTCCAGGCCTGTCGCGAGGGGTATGCCAGCGGCGTGTACCGCCTGGAGGAAGTGGCGCCGGATCATTTTCGCCAGAGCGAATACTTCCTCAATTACTTCCACGACAACGTGCTGGAAGACGAGGTGCAGTTCATCCTGCAATTGCCGGGCGCGGGGACGTTATCGCTGTCGCTGGGCATGCAGCGGCCCTTCAGTTTTGAGGAAACCGGGCTGATGACGACAGTAGCGGCGTGGGTATTGCCGTTGATGCAACAGCACTGGCAACAAAGCAACCGGCGGGCGCCGGCGATGGACAGCCAGATCAAGGATGCATTGAGCCAATTTGGCTGCGGCGTGCTGTCAGACCGCGAACTGGAAATCGCCCGCCTGGTGCTGCGCGGGTTTTCCTCCAAGGCCATGGCCGAACGCCTGAAGATATCGCCGGACACGGTGAAGGTGCACCGTCGGCATTTGTACGCCAAGCTGGATATCTCGTCACAACCGGAGCTGTTTTCGTTGTTTATCCAGTCGTTGGGGCATGATTTGGAAAACCCTTAGCTGTCAGTGAGATCGGCGGTGCGGCCGACGCAGCCTCGCTTGCGCTCGACAGCTGCTACGACTACGGCCGAGCCCCGTAGCAGCTGTCGAGCGCAAGCGAGGCTGCGTGAGGCCATCACAGCCACCAAACATCCCAAAGCGGATAATCATGAACGCGTTTCACCAATCCCGCGCGAATCGGATTACACACCACGTAACGCGCAAAGTCTTTCAAGTCTTCCTCACGCCGAACGCCACGATCATGATAGCCCTTCTGCCATAGCCGACCTTTGCGGCCTAAGGCACGGTTAACCGTCAAACTGCTGCGCGATTTAATTCGGCACATGAGTTCCGACAACGTCTTGTCCTGAAGCTGAACAAGCCAATGAATATGGTCTGGCATCACTACAAATGCCAACGAATCCACCCACTCATCTTCATGTGCCTCGCGCAGTTGCCGTACCACTAGGCGCCCCAACCACCAATCATCGAAGATGGGCTCTCGCCGGTCCACCACGGCTGTCAGCAGGTACACGCCACCCTCCGCTGAAGCTCTGCCTAGGCGCAAACGTCCAGACCTGTTTGATATGAGCATTCCTTGCTCCCTGTTCAATCAAAGGAGTCAAGGAAGCTACAGGCAAAAACGACTTAACAGCGAACCCAAGGCGCGACCAAATATTACCAATCAGCGCCCGGTACGAATGGTGTTCCACACCCGCGTACGCACCCGGTCGATATTCAACGGCATCGCCTCCAGCGCAAACAACTTGCCCATCATGTCCGGGCTCGGGTACACCTTGGTATCCGCCTTGATCGCCGGGTCTACCAGGCTGTCTGCCGCGCTGTTGCCATTGGCGTAATGCACATAGTTGGTGATGCTGGCCATCACTTCCGGGCGCAGCAGGTAGTTCATGAACGCGTAACCGGCTTTTTCGTTCGGGGCATCGGCGGGCATGGCGACCATGTCGAACCAGATCGCGGCGCCTTCCTTTGGAATGTTGTAGCCGATATTCACGCCGTTCTTGGCTTCCTTGGCACGGCTTTCCGCCTGCAGGATGTCGCCGGAGAAGCCGACCGCCACGCAGATATCGCCGTTGGCCAGGTCGGCGGTGTATTTCGAGGAGTGGAAGTACGCCACATAAGGTCGCACTTTCATCAGCAGCGCTTCAGCCTTCTTGTAGTCTTCGGCTTTCTTGCTGTGGTGCGGCAAGCCCAAGTAATTGAGCGCGGCCGGCAACAGCTCCGGGCCGTTATCCAGAATCGCCACCCCGCATTTCTGCAGCTTGGCCATGTTTTCCGGCTTGAAGATCAAGTCCCAGGAATCGACCGGCGCGTTGTCGCCCAGCACGGCCTTGACCTTGTCGATGTTGTAGCCAATACCGGTGCTGCCCCATAGGTAAGGAAAGCCATGGGCGTTGCCCGGGTCGTTGTTTTCCACAGCCTTGAGCAACACCGGGTTAAGGTTTTTCCAGTTGGGCAACTGACTCTTGTCGAGCTTCTTCAACGCGCCGCCCTGGATCTGCCGGGCCATGAAGTGGTTGGACGGGAACACCACGTCGTAGCCGGATTTACCGGTCATCAACTTGCCGTCGAGGGTTTCGTTGCTGTCGTACACGTCGTAAGTGAAACCGATGCCGGTTTCTTTCTGGAAGTTCTTGGTGGTGTCCGGCGCGATGTAGTCCGACCAGTTGTAGATTTTCACCGTCTCGGCGGCCTGGCTGATAGAGGCCACCAACATCAAGGGCAACAGGGCAATGGCTTTCATGGTTCGATTTCCTGGCGGTTTTAGGGCTGTTGTTATGGCAGGCGATCAAGGATCAAAGCGTTACAGGATCAATACATAGGTCTTGCGCACGGTTTTCTGGATATCCCAGATGCCCGTGCTGTTGGCCGGCAACATCAGTGCATCACCAGCTTGTATGTGGACGATTTCACCGTTATCAGGGGTGAAGGTGCAGCGGCCCTGGATGAAGTGGCAAAACTCCTGGGATTTGATCTGTCGACGCCACACGCCTGGGGTGCATTCCCAGATGCCGGTTTCGACGCCATCGCTGCGCTCAACGCTCAGGGTCGAGGCCACGGCGATGGGCTCGCCCAAGGGCACGGCCACCGGTGACGAGTCCGGCAAGTGGGCGTTCAGCGTGTCTTTGAATTGAGTGATGCTCATGGGTTTTCCCGTGTGAGTGAAACGACTTAGTGCATGAAACCTTCCATGAACCCGGCCACGCCGGTGGCCAGCTTGCGGCGCCAAGGGGCGGTATTGGGGTTGGCCAGCACCTGGTCTTCATGGACGAAACTGCGAATGATCGCGTTATAACCCAACCAGCGGCAGGGCTCGGGCTCCCAGGGCTTGAGCGCATCCAGGCCGCGTTCGCGGATCACCCAGGGTTGGTGGACTAACGGAGTGTCCCGGCCCAGGATCAGGTCGGCCAACGTGCGGCCACCCAGGTTGGTAGCGCCGACGCCCTCCCCGCCATAACCGCCAGACAGCGCGATGCCGGTCTTGGGGTCACAGAGCATGTGCGGACGGAAGTTGCGCGACATACCCAGGTTGCCGCCCCAGGAATGGGTAATCCTTACGTTCTTGAGCTGTGGGAAAAGCTCACCGAACAGATAGCGACGCAGCTCCACTTCGCTGTCGGTCAAATCAAAGTCATGCCGCAGTTTGCCGGCGAATTGATAACCGCCCCGCGCGCCGAACACCAAGCGGTTATCCGCCGTGCGCTGTCCGTAGGTGACTTGGCGGCTGCTTTCGCCAAAGGCTTGGCCATGGCGCAGGCCGATTTCGTCCCAGGTACTGGCCGGCAACGGTTCAGTGGCGACGATCAGGCTTTGCACCGGCAATTGGTAACGGCCCAGTGGCGGCAAGGTCGTGGCATAACCTTCTACCGCTGGCACCACCCAGGCCGCCCGAACAGCCGCCTTGGCGGTGCGCAGGCTGCCGGACTGCCAGTGAGTGACCGGGCTGTTTTCGTAGATCGTCACGCCCATGCTTTCAACCACCCGCGCCAGGCCGCGCACCAGCTTCGCGGGGTTGATGGTCGCGACGTGAGGTGCATAGATACCGCCATAGGGCTTGGCGATGCGGATTTGCTCGGCCAGTTGTTGCGGGCTGAGCCAGCGGTAGTCGGCTTCGGTCAGGCCCTGGGCGTGAAGTTTGTCCAGGTAACGGCGCAGGCTGCCTTCCTGCTCGGGGTAACGCGCAGCGCAGTACAGGGCGCCGCCCTTGCGGTAGTCGCAGTCGATACCTTCACGCGCCAGCACCTGGGCCACTTCATCCGGGATGGCGTGTAACAGGTCAAAGGAGGCACGGCGCTGTTCGGGATCGAGGCCGGCCAACAAACGGTCTTCACCCAGCAGGTTGCCCATCAGCCAACCGCCATTGCGACCGGAGGCGCCGAACCCAGCGGTTTGCGCCTCGATGATAGCGATGTTCAGCTCGGGCGCCTGGCGTTTCAGGTAATACGCGGTCCACAGCCCGGTGTAACCGGCGCCGATAATGGCCACGTTGACGTCCAGGTCATGCGCCAGCGCCGGCCGCGCTTGCAGCGGGTCGTCCAACTGGTCCATCCATAAGCTGATAGTGCGCCATGCCGGCATGCCAGGTTCCCCTACCTCGTTTCGATAGGGTGGATCCTAGAGCGCGCTGTCAGGGGCTGTCTTGCGCGCGTGCACGCAGGGAAATTTGTTTGACGTAGGCTTTGGGCGACTGGCCCGTGTGCTGGCGGAACGCGCTGTAGAACGCCGACAGTGAGTTGAAACCGGCGGCAAATGCCAGGTCGTCGACCTTGATCGGCGGTACGGCCTTATCCAGCGCGGCCAGCAAATGCTGGAGCCTGGCCTGGTTGACGTAGCGGTAGAAGCTCTGCCCCAGCACTTGGTTCAGCAGGTAGGAAATCTGATTGCGGCTGTAGCCACACTCCTTGGCAACCCGTTGCAGGTCCAGCTCCGGGTCCAGGTAGGGTTGCTTGCGCTCAAAATAGTGCTGCAGGTCATTGGCCATGTGCCCCAATTGCTGCGGCGACAGGCCCAGACGGCTGACCGACGGCCGCGCGGCTTGGGCCGGCTGCTCATGCACCAGGGACGCGTACTCGTTAACCCGCCAGATCAATCCATCCCGTACGGTGATGGCCTCGCTGGTGCGAAACGACACCAGCCCCTGGCCGCCACGCAGGGTGATGCGGTACTGGATGAACGCGGTGTCACCCTCGGCGCGAATGCGGTCGGTATGCTCAATCGCCTCGTCAGCCTCGCGGGGCATGCTGGCTTGCAGGTATTCGCGTAATTCAGCGAAACCGACGACACGGTTCTGGAAAAAATCGTGGTACTGGATGTCCGGGTGGTAGTAGGACATCACGCCCTCCAGATCCCGATGGCGCCAACACAGGTGGTGGCGCGTCACCAGTTCACGTGTGACCTGGGATTGCTGGGTGTCATCGTCAGCAGCGATGTCAGGCATGGCAGGCTCGGCGGCGGGTAAACCGTGGAGAGTGCCGAATTTCGCTGGGGCCTTCAATGGTCAATTGGAACTTCTGACTAGTGGCCTTTCGCCTACTTTCAAGCAGGACATGACCCACATCAACCGAATGGAAAACAACTGCCGAACGGGACCAAAAAAGTCACCTTGCGATTGCGAACGAATGCTATTTTTAGTGCTTCGACGCCATGACCAGTGAAGGTCCTGGCCCCCCTGCCACGAGCTAAAGGAAGCGCTCAATGAACAAGGTGGGCAATATGAACAAAGTGACGTTCCCCAACGCCTGCCAGCTGATGCGCTGGCATTTTCATCCGATGGGCTTTGAGGGCAGCATGGACGCGCCCGGCAGCATGATCGTCCGCCTGTTCGACCGCGCCAGCGGCGAGACGCTGATTGCCATCGCCGGAATCCCTTGTGCAACGGTGATGAATGCGGCGGATGTGGAGCGGATTATTGAAGCGGTGGAGGATGAGCTGGAGTCGTTTGTGCCGCCGCAGTCATTGCGGGCCTGACCCACCTCTATCGGACATTGAATTACCCATGTGGGAGCGGGCTTGCTCCCACATTTAGTCCGGTGTGTCTCAGCTGCGTTGATCGTCAAAAAACGCTTTCTTGCCATCCACCCGCTCCGATGCCTTCGGCATATTCACCGCCTGTGCTTCGGGCTTTTCCACATACCAATAGCAGTGGCTCACCGCCCGGGTAATGCCCACGTAGGCCAAGCGCAGCACCTCGTCTTTTTGCGCATTGTCATACGGCTCACTATCACCGTCCTTACCCAGGCCCGCCATGCGGTACACCTGGTTCTTGTAAGGCGAGCTCGTGACATGCTGGCAATCACCAAGCAGAAATACCGCATCAGCCTGCAAGCCTTTGGCACTGTGATAGGTCAGTTGCTTTAACCTGCGCATCGGCGGCGGCAAGCTAGAATCCACATTAATTACAGACTGAATATGCTCTTGAATCAACAGCTTATCGCTACTTTTTCGATACAGCATCAACACTGACTCACCCTTCTGGTAGTGCTCCAGCAACAGCCGCCCCAATGCCGCGTCGTCCCGTTCCAGCACCTTGACCGGCACCAACGCCTTGGGCGCGCCACTGGCCTTGGCCTTCTTGCCGGGGATCGCCGGCGCGGCACGCACAATATGCTCGGCCGCGTCGATGATGTGTTGATGACTGCGGTAGTTCTCGCCCAGCATCACGCGGGTGGTGGCCGGTGAAGGGAATTCGTTGTTGAACGCCATAAAGTATTTTGGCGAACTCCCGCGCCAACCGTAGATTGACTGCCAATCATCCCCCACGCACAGCAGCGATGAACGCTGGGCGCCACGCCCGACGTGCATGGCCGGGCCACGGCTGCGGATCTCGCGCAGGCTGGCGCGGATCCACGAGACAATTTGCGGCGAAACGTCCTGGAACTCATCGATCATCAAATGCGACAAGGGCCGCAACAGCGTGTCGCTGAGCAGCTTGAGGTTTTCCGGCGTATTTTCGCCAAACAGCGAGAACATGCGGTTGTAGGTCATGATCGGTGGCGACTGGTCCAGCAGGTGATCTTCCAGGGCTTTCCAGAAGATGCTCAGGGCTTCGAAGAAAAAGCGGTCCGGGTCATCCTTGGCGAAGCTCATCTTCCCAACCGCAGTCGGTACGTCCAGGCCAAGGTTCTCGATAAACCCGGCAGCCATCACGAAACTGTCCAGCAACGGCGCCGAAGCCAATTCACCTTTAACCTTGTAATCAAAACCTGGCCCTGCCGTGGCATCACCGGCCAAGCTGCTTAAAAGACGCCTTGATGATTCATAACTATCAAGCCATATCAAAGGCTTACGGCAGAAAGCTTGAAAAAGGGTGCGCTTTACGGCCCATTCTGCGCGTAGCGACAGCTTTGCGTTGGGCCGGCTGATCTGGGCGTTTTCCCGTGAATCAAAGCCCAGCACCACCCAGGCGTCCAGCTCGCGGATATAGCCATGGCAGTGAAATTGCGCGCCGTTAATCTCCACAGGCTGCCGATTGGGCTCAATGCCTTTGATCGGCCAGGCGCCCGCACGGAACCACAGGTCCTCGATCGCATCGCAGAGTTCTTCATCGCGCTTGGCCGCCAACTCGGTCACGGCCATGCGCTTTTGCACATCCGGATGATCCCGCTCCAACGCTTTGAGCTGCAGCCCGTGGCGCGCGAGTGGCGCAATCAGCTCACGAAAACGCGCGTGCTGCCCGTGCAGCCGGTGATAGCAGGCATTCATCTGCTGGCGCTGGGCTTCGTTGATACGCAGGTCGAAGGGGTTGCCGTCAGCGTCTTCAACGCCCGAGTTCAGGTTCTCGAACGCTTGCAGGCGCTCAAAGCCCGGCAAGCTGCGCACCATCGGCAGGATGCGCGAGTGAAAGGTGCGCACCACGGCCTGAGCTTCTTTCATACCAAGGGGTTGGCCCCACAGGCTAAGAATTTCCATGAGCTTGTTGATGAAGTCTTTGCGTGACTCGCGGGTGAAGGTCACCACCGTCATTGAGCTCAGCTCAAAGCCTAGGTAATAGGTGAGCAGCAAAATACGCAGTACCAAGGAGGTGGATTTGCCGGCACCGGCACCGGCAATCACCGAGGTAGACGGTGTATCGCTGAAAATCATCTTCCATTGCGCGGCGCTGGGCTGGGCGTGAGCCGGCAGCAATCGCGCAACATCCGCTTTGATGCGCTTTTTCAACTCGGCGGTGAGTGGCAGGCGCCAATCATCAAACAGAGTGTCATCAACTCCCGGCGCACGGTGCTCGTCCGGGCGGAAGTCGCGAATCAGCAGCACTTGCCGACCTTCCTCAAGGCCGTCAGCCTTGCCCTCGCGATAGCCATATTCCACACCCGCTTCATGCCCGCTGCGAAAACCGTCGGCCTGACCGTGCAGCCATGAAAACCGGTGCTGGGCGCGCAGGCGAGTCAGACCATGGCCAAACAGGCGCGCGGCCAGGCGCTTCAACCAAGGCATTTCAGCCAGAGGGCGCAGTTCGGGGGGCAAATCAGGCGGTTGTTGCGACACGCGGACTCCTGCGGTGAACAAGGTGTTTACATAGGGCCCCATGGTCGCCGGAATCGACGTTCAGTTCCAGCCAATTGCTTTGCAGTCATGCAGTTAGGCGATGAACTGAAAGTCAAAACGCCACTAACCAATCAAGTAAATAGATAGGAATCAGGCATTTTTTACGCTTTTTATCGATCATGGGCTGCAGGATCATAAGCGCATCCACAGGAGACGATCATGCTTGAACTTCGACCTTTCACTTCCTTGGGCGGCGCCCACCACGGCTGGCTTGACGCTCATCACCACTTTTCATTTGCCGAGTACCACGACCCCAACCGCATGCACTGGGGCAACCTGCGCGTTTGGAACGACGACATCATCGCGCCGGGGACCGGGTTCCCGCAGCACCCACACCGCGATATGGAAATCATCACCTATGTGCGTGAAGGTGCGATCAGCCATGCCGACAACCTCGGCAACAAAGGCCGCACCGAAGCGGGAGATGTACAGGTCATGAGTGCAGGCACCGGGATCGCTCACAGCGAGTACAACCTGGAAGATACGCCGACCCAGATTTTCCAGATCTGGATTATCCCGAATGAAGCCGGATTGCCGCCTTCCTGGGGAGCCAAGCCGTTTCCGAAAGATGATCGCGAAGGATTTGTAACACTGGCCAGTGGCAAGGCAGGCGATAGCGAAAGCCTGCGGATCCGGGCGGATGCGCGGCTGGTTGCGGCAAATCTGAAGGCTGGGGAAAGTGCTGAGTACCGGCTGGACAGCGGTCGACGGGCTTATCTGGTGCCTGCGACCGGCGTGATTGAAGTCAATGGCTTGCGTGCGCAAGCTCGAGACGGCATTGCGGTAGAGGATGAGCAGGTGTTGCGGGTGACTGCGATTGAAGACAGCGAAATTGTCTTGGTCGACCTGGCCTGACGCTGTCCCAATAGCGGGCTTGCTCGCGAATGCGGAGTGTCAGTCGCCAATGTGCTGACTGATCTACCGCATTCGCGAGCAAGCCCGCTCCCACACTGGTTTTGGGGTGTTACTGAGAAATGGCGCCGTCTACCAACACCTGCGCTTCTTCCACCAATTGCTTGAGGTGATCTTCGCCAATAAAGCTCTCGGCGTAGATCTTGTAAATGTCCTCAGTACCCGATGGCCGTGCAGCAAACCAGCCGTTTTCGGTCATCACCTTCAAGCCGCCGATCGCCTGGTTGTTACCCGGTGCGTGGCTAAGGATCTGCTGGATGCTTTCCCCGGCCAATTCAGTGGACGTCACTTGGTCCGGTGACAGCTTGCCGAGCAAGGCTTTCTGCGCCGGCGTGGCCTTGGCATCCACGCGAATCGCAAATGGCTCGCCCAGGGCGTCGGTCAGGCCGCGGTAGATCTGGCTTGGGTCCTGGCCTTTGCGCGAGGTCATCTCCGCTGCCAGCAGCGCCGGGATCAAACCGTCTTTGTCAGTGCTCCATACGCTGCCATCCTTGCGCAGGAACGAGGCGCCGGCGCTTTCTTCGCCGCCAAAGCCCAACGAACCGTCGAACAGTCCATCGGCAAACCACTTGAAGCCGACCGGCACTTCGTACAGGCGACGGCCAATACGTCCAGCCACGCGATCAATCAGGCCGCTGCTGACTACGGTCTTGCCCACGGCGGCGTCAGCGCGCCAGTCAGGACGGTTCTGGAACAGGTAATCGATGGACACTGCCAGGTAATTGTTCGGTGCCAACAGGCCACCGGACGGCGTGACGATGCCGTGGCGGTCGTGGTCCGGGTCGCAGGCGAAGGCCACGTCAAAGCGATCCTTGAGACCGATCAGGCCCTGCATCGCGTAGCTGGAGGACGGGTCCATGCGGATCTGACCGTCCCAGTCAACGCTCATGAAGCGGAACGTCGAGTCGACTTCCGTGTTCACCACGTCCAGGTTCAGGCGGTAGTGCTCGGCAATCGCCGACCAGTAGCGCACCCCTGCTCCGCCCAGCGGGTCCACACCCAGGCGCAGATCGACGCTGCGGATGGCGTCCATGTCGATCACATTGACCAGGTCAGCCACATAGCTGTTGAGGTAATCATGGCGATGGGTGGTGTCGGCCTTGAGCGCCTGTGCATGGGTGATGCGCTTGACCCCGGCCAGTTTGTTGGCCAACAGTTCATTGGCCTTGGCTTCGATCCACTTGGTGACGTGCGTATCTGCCGGGCCGCCGTTGGGTGGGTTGTACTTATAGCCGCCACTCTGCGGCGGGTTGTGCGACGGCGTGATGACAATGCCGTCGGCCAGGCCGCTGGTGCGGCCACGGTTGTAGCAGATGATCGCGTGGGAAATTGCCGGGGTCGGCGTGTACTCATCGCCTTCGGCCAGCATCACGTGCACGCCATTGGCAGCCAGCACTTCCAGCGCGCTGGCACCGGCGGGCGTGGACAGCGCGTGGGTGTCGAGGCCGACAAACAGTGGACCGTTGATGCCCTGGGCTTCACGATACAGGCAGATGGCTTGGCTGATGGCGAGCACATGCCATTCGTTGAAGCTCAATTCGAATGAGCTGCCCCGGTGCCCGGAGGTACCAAAAGCCACACGTTGGGTGGAGATTGCTGCATCAGGCTGGCCGGTGTAATAGGCCGTGACCAGTCGCGGGATATCCACCAGCAACTGGGCTGGCGCCGGCTTGCCCGCAAAAGGACTGATTGTCATGCATAAACCTCGGAAAGAAGAATTTGGAAAAAATGGCAGTTTACTGAGAGTTGGACTGCTGCGCGACGTTATCGATCCTACAACAGTAAGAGAAACTTCACGCGATCATCCGGTCTGCGCCTGATGCAGTGCTTCGCTTATAGCAGCCAGGGCGATATCCAGGTCGGGTTGCCCGTGAAAGGCGTAGCTCAGGCGCAGGTTCTGTTGATGCAGGCCACTGACACTAAACAGCTCGCCGGGTGCAATCACTATCTGCTGGGCGAGCAGGCGCTGGAACACCTGGCGCATATCCACGGGCTTTGTGGCGCCCAACCAAAACGTCGCCCCGGCAGTCGGCGCGCGGTAGGCCACTTGGTCCCCCAGATGCTGATCCAGGCGGTGACGCATTTCCTCTGCCTGCTGGCGTAACTGCAGGTGCAGTGTGCGCAGGTGCTGGTCGATGCGCCCGCTTTGATAAAGGCGGGCAATCGCTCGCTGGCGAATCGACGACAACCGAAAGGAACGCAGCAGGAACTGGCGCTGCAATTCACTGCTCATGCGCCGAGACAGCAGATAACCATAAGGGGCTTCCGACCCAAGGACTTTCTCGAAAGAGGAAAACACCATCAGTCGCTCGGGGTTCACCAGTTCGCGCAAGGCTGCCTGCGGTTCTGTGAACCCCAATTCGCCATAGGTGTCGTTTTCCAATAGCCAGCAACCGTACTGATCGAGCATTTGCGCAACGGCCAGGCGGTCCTGGGTCGGCATAGCCACACCTGCCGGCAGGCTGACGGCCGACGACAGCAACACCAGGTGCACCGGCTCATCGCACAACAATTGGTCAAGAGTCACCAGGTCCAGGCGCCCCTGCAGCGTCCAGGGCAACTCGATAATACGTACCCCGGCATCTTGGAGCAGGCGCAAGACCAGCCAGTCGCAGGGTGATTCCACAATTACCGTCGTCCCCCTCAGGCCCAAGACTTCGACAAGGATGTCCAGCACACCGCGCAGGTCGGCGCCGATGTAGACGTCATCGGCATGCCAACAGCGAGTGGGCGAAGAGGTATAACGCGCCGCCAGCGCTGCGCGCAGTTCCCAGACACCGCAGGGCTGGGCCCAGGGTTGCAGATGTTGCGGGTAGTGGCGCACCAACTCCCGCTCCAGGCGCAACAGGTTGCTATCCAGTGACACCAGCAACGCAGGTTCATCGCCACTGAGCACCACCATGCCCGGGCGGCGCGCCGCTGCGTAAAGCCGATCGAGCAGGTCGCCAGCCGCCCACGCCAGCGGGTTTGCCGACATAGGCCAGGCGTAATAGCCCGACTTGGCCACCGAATAGACCCTGCCCTCCTTCTCAAGCAGCGAGTACGCGTACTGGACCGTCGAGATCGACACGTTCAGCCGCCCCGCCAATTGCCGAAGGGACGGCAGCTTTACCCGCGCGTCAGTACTGACGTCGTTGATCAGGTTGATCATGTAGCGGTAAACCGCCTGATACGCGAAATCCGCCCGCCGTTCGCCGCGCAGTATCATTGCCCGGACAATTGACAGGCCTGCGCGCTGTCATGGGCCGTGGCACCCGCACTGCGCAATTTGCCGCCCGCATTGACCAACGGACGTTTGCGATAGAGCTGCTGCAGCAAGGGCATTGGCAAGCCGCTGGTGTCAGTGATCCATTGTTGCAACATCTCAGCGGACGGCTTGCCCTGCAGGACCTTGTGCAGCTCGGGCAAAGCAACCAGCATGCCCGGATGGCACTGGCGCAAATAGCCTTCCAGGCGTTCACCATGATGGATAAACGGCGAGAACAGCAGGCAAATCAATTGAGTCTCGTCCAGACCGAAGAACTGCTGGGCGTGGGTGCTCGCCTGGCTGCGCCCTTCACGGGTCCCCGCCTGCGTGAGTAACTCTTCGGGCATGTGCATGCGCCTCAAAAAGTGTCCTGCCTGTTGGATAAAGCCTTGCACCCCTTCTTCATAGTCCATATCTCGCAGGCATTGAGCCTGCAACCCGCGCAGATGGGCCATCAGCAGCGGGATGGAATAGCTTGGATGGCTGAAATGAAACCCCAGTGGATCAGGGGCAAAGGCCATGAACTCGGTGAGCATGGGCGAGGATGAGAGGTCTACGTTGTCCAGCAAATCGGCAACGCCGATGTAGGACAGGTTACGGTGGCCGGTCTTGCTGGGGTTGTCACTGGCGACATAATGCTCCCCGTATGCATCACGGTAATAACCGGTACTCCATTCATCCATACGTGCGAACAGCGCGGTAAGCGACGACGGCCAGGCCTCAGGCATCGCCATCCCAGCGCCCACAGCCGTGTTCTTGAGCCAGGCAATAAACTGACTCTGCTTGCGCGGGGAGTCCCCGCTGACCAGTGCGTGTACCCCGCCATTCCAAGAGGTAACGCGCTGGTAAAAATCCCCCAACGCCAGGTAAGTGTCACTGCACACCGTGGCGCGGCAGTCACCGGAACTCAGATGGCCGACAATCAACCTGTTGCGCTGGCTGCTTTCTCGCCCAACGACAGAGGCGGGTCGCAGGTGGTTGAAGGGCAATACTTCCTCACGATCCACCATCAGTAGATCAACCCGTGGATCATCGTGCAGAAACAGGCGGCCATAGCCTTGATTGAGGCTGTCGAGCCTGCCCTCGGTCATGCCAGCATGCCGCAGCGTCGCAACCCGCAAGTGAAAGGTATGCGGGGCGCGGCCAGCGATCTTCAACTGCGCGGCACGCAACAACGCCAAGGTGTAGCTGCTCACTTCGCCACCACCATGCGCCACCAGCACCTTGTAACCTCCCACTTGCTCCATGCCGCCGGCTGCCACGACGATTCGCTGGACCAGCAATTGGAGTGCCGTGCGTTCTGCGCGAGTAAAGTGCCCGATCAAACGCTGCAGAACTTGCTGGTAAACATAGTTCATAGCCTGTTCGTGGATAGTGCTCATCGTTTTACTACCTGAGTTGAAATATTAGTTTCAAGCAACTGCTGACAGTGTTTGCTCGACCGATTGCGCATGTAAGAAATTCGCGCAGAGCCTTGTGCGCCGATGACTAGACACTATCACCGCGCAACACAACGACACGAATGTCCAAGGGCAAAGCCAAAAGCCCTGCAAGCGCGCAAACCTCTGGATCTATTGGTCCAAAACAAATCCGATCACAGTCCTAGGAACTTTCCGACAAACTCTTACACACCGTTAACCGACTATTAAAAGAAGTGTCCGACACGCGCACCCACCAACTTTCCCACTCATGGGCACGAAACTTTTCATGAGCGCACCTATTTCCTTCAGGCCACGCGAACGCCGCGACATTAGTTTCAGATGCTCGCAACAGTAGTGTCAGATATTCAATCATTGCTCAGTCCTTGAGATGAAAGTGAAGACGCAATTATCAATGCTGGAATAATGATTAATAGATACAGAACCCTGGCGAAAACCAGTGCAGATGAGCAACGGCCAGCGCATAAATCACGCGCGCACAAAGACGCCGCACTGGAATTCAGGGCGGCGTCAGCGAAAAAGTCAGGATTCAGGGGTTAAAGTGCCAGCCAGGCACCTGAAGCGGGGTACAGTTTAAGCCCTGTCAAATGGCGCATTTGCCCCATGCGCCAGGTGCCAGGAAGACTCGTTTGAGAACCTTCCTACGTACTAAACAGCCTCAACCTGCAACGCAACACGCTCGCGGCACGGGCATTCGTCCATATATCGGTGCGCTTCCACGAACTGATTGAACGGAAACACGGTGGTTTTCAACGGCACCAGCACGCGGTCAGCTGTCAGTTGGTTGATATCGCGCAACGCCCGTTGCAAGGCTACGTGGTCCTGAATGATGCCCAGCTCCGGTTTGCCAGTGAAGTTACCGATGCAGTGCACAAAAAACTGAATGTTCTTCTGGAACGCCGCACACGCCGGGAAGGGCGTCTGGTTACCGCCCTGCAAGCCATACAGCACCAGGCTGCCACGCGGTGCCAGTACGTCACCGAGCAAGGACATCTGCGGGCCACCCAAACCGTCGAACACCACGTCGACACCGCGGTTGTCGGTGAACTTGTTGATTTGCATCAGCAGGTCTTGCTCTTCGGTGACGATGACCTTTTCCGCACCGAGCGACAGCAGATACTCACGCTCCGCGCTGTCCTTGGTGGCGGCAATCACCCGCACACCCAGGGCCTTGCCCAGCTGTACAAAGGACGGACCGGCGCAGTGGCTGGCGTCAGTCACCAGGGCAAATTGCCCGGGCTTGACCCGTGCCAAGTCCACGTAAGCGAAGTAGGCGATCAACAGCGGCGTGTAATGCACGCTCGCTTCAATAGGGCTCAAGACATCCGGGTACCGGGTCAGGGCAGAACGGGGCAGGACGATCTGCTCGCCATACACCGGGTAGTCATTGGGGCTCTCGGCCGGAAAACTGGCCACTTTATCGCCCACTGCCAAGTCATCCACGCCATCGCCTACGGCGACGACCACCCCGGCCATTTCATGACCAAGACCGGACGGTAATCTTGCATGGGAAGACGCCAGGTTCTGGCGCCACAAAATGTCATACCAGCTGATGCCAATCGCTTCGACACGCACCTGCACTTCGCCCGGTGCGGGCTGCGCGGCTGCATGCTCTTCGCATTTGAGCACCTCGGCCGGACCAAACTTGTGAAAACGGATCGTGCGGGACATCGCAAACCTCGTCAAAGTAACCTCTAATGCCATGAACTTTATCTGGGCTTTACGGGTAAGACCACCGGTCGCCATTAATAGTCGACATGTCTGTCATTGATTCCGCGTCTGAGGAATAGACCTCAGCTCTTGTAAGAAAACTCAATTTTCCTGTGCAGAGTAACAGCCTTTCCCCGTAAGATTCGTGCTGGCCATTGTTGTTATATGCCCGCTCTCGTCAAGTCAGCTGACTCTTCCAGGACACAAGATGAACCGTAACGACCTGCGTCGTGTCGACCTTAACCTCTTGATCGTATTCGAAACCTTGATGCATGAGCGCAGTGTGACCCGCGCCGCCGAGAAACTGTTCCTCGGCCAGCCAGCCATCAGCGCGGCGTTGTCACGCCTGCGCGGGCTGTTTGATGACCCGTTGTTCGTGCGCACCGGCCGCAGCATGGAACCGTCGGCCCGGGCGGTAGAAATCTTCGCCCTGCTCTCCCCGGCGCTGGACTCGATTTCCACCGCGGTCAGCCGCGCCGCTGAATTCGACCCGGCCACCAGCACCGCGGTATTCCGCATCGGCCTGTCCGACGACGTCGAGTTCGCCCTGCTGCCCCAACTGCTCAAACGCCTGCGCGCCGAGTCACCCGGTATCGTGCTGGTCGTGCGTCGCGTCAATTACATCCTGATGCCCGGCCTGCTGGCCTCCGGCGAAATCTCCATCGGTGTCAGCTACACCGCGGACTTGCCGGCCAACGCCAAGCGCAAAGTGCTGCGCCGCAGCCTGCCAAAACTGCTGCGCGCCGACAGCGTGCCGGGCTCGCTGAGCCTGGACGACTTCTGCGCCCGCCCCCACGCGCTGGTGTCATTTGCCGGCGACTTGAGCGGGTTCATTGATGAAGAACTGGAAAAACTCGACCGCAAACGCCACGTGGTATTGGCCGTACCGCAATTCAACGGCCTGGGCACCTTGCTCGCGGGCACGGACATCCTCGCGACCGTGCCGGACTACGCGGCCGAGGCGTTGACCTCGGCGGGTGGGTTGCGTGCGGAAGATCCGCCATTGCCCGTGCGCAGCTTTGAGTTGCATATGGCGTGGCGTGGATCACAGGATAATGACCCGGGCGAGCGCTGGTTGCGGTCGCGGATTCAGATGTTTTTTGGGGACCCTGAGAGTCTCTAGCCGCCGCCGGATAGGCTGTTCGGCTGATCATTTCTGCCTTTCCACAAACCATGGAGCTCCATTCACTTCCAGTGGATTGCTACATTGGGGGCATATTTGAGGGCATGCTTTGGATGGTTTGAAAAGGATGCCCCCAGTCTAAGGCTAAGCAGGCTATTGATGAGGGTAGCTCCGACCGGACTCTCCGCGAGTCGCTATACCGCAGCGGAACGGTGAACATGCAGCCGATGAACATTTGACTGATTCTCCGCCATCAGCTGGACAGATGCGTGCAAATATAAAAAATTATGATGGCACAATGCCTCGGAAACCATCAATATCCACACGTTCCCAACGGATTTGAAGGAGCGGTTCCGATGACATGGCCAGTCACGCTGAAGCTCGACAGCGCAGCCTACCCTCTAAGCGTGGTGCAACGTGCCGCTTACTCCCTGGCCGACACCGTCGCGATCCAGGTCGGTATCGAAGCCAGCCAGATCAGCCTCACGGCCTTCCTCGCTGAAACAAGGCTGACGCTTTCCCCGGAGCAGGCAAACTCGCTGATCCTCCAGCACCTGAACGACTTCGCCCTGCGCGACCACATCAACCGCGAAACAACGGGGTTGCGTGAAGTTCTGGCCCGAGCCGCGCTCGCTGGATGTGGAATTTCGCAGTGACACTGATTGCAACCGACGCCAAGCACTACCGCTTGCTGCCTTTCCGATTTATGCGCATGATCACGGGGCATGACCGTGACATTCTGCTCACTTCCGATACGGGTGAGTACATGCACGTGAACAACGAGCAGTTACGAGCCCTCAGTTACTTCGACGTTCAAGCGGGTACGCCTTTTTACAAGGACCTGCTGGCTCGCCACTTTATCTACGAACCAGGCCGTCACGACCCATTCCCGGAAATGGCGGCGCAGTATTGCAGCCGCAAGGACTTCCTCTTCCAGGGCCCTGCACTGCACTTGTTCGTGGTTACATTGCGCTGCAACCACACCTGCCAGTACTGCCAGGTATCGCGGGCCCCTCTAGGTGGATCCGGCCACGACCTGTCGGAAGCAGATGCACAGGCTGCGGTCGATCGCCTGTTCGAATCCAACGCCCCCGCCCTGACCGTGGAGTTTCAGGGTGGTGAACCGCTTCTGGCCTTCGAGCGCGTCCGTCAGATTGTCGGATGGGTAGTTGAACGGAACGTGGTCGAACAACGGGATATCCAGTTCGTCATCACCACCACGCTGCACCACCTGACGGACGAAATACTCAACTTCGCAGAACAGCATCGCATCCAGTTTTCGACCTCACTCGATGGGCCAGCGCCCTTACATAATGCCAACCGCCCTACCCCGTCACGGAACTCCTACGAACGCACGGTAAAAGGTATCCAGTGGGTACGTGAGCGCCTTGGCCATGATGCAGTTTCCGCACTGACCACGCTGACTTCAAGAAGCCTCGAACAACCTGAAGCGATCATTGATGAGTATGTAAGCCAGGGCTTCTCCAGCATCTCGCTTCGGCCTCTGAGCCCTTATGGGTTTGCCACCAAGAGTGCCCATCGACTTGATTATCCGATTGAGCGATACCTGGCCTTCTACAAGAAGGCACTGGACTATTTGCTGCGTATCAACCAACAGGGCGTGTACCTGTCGGAGAGTTACACGAGCCTGCTGCTGAAGAACATCCTCACGCCCTTCTCCTCCGGCTATGTGGACCTGCGCTCCCCTGCTGGCGCAGGCACTGCGGCGTTGGTTTACAACTATGACGGTTATGTCTATCCCTCGGACGAAGCCCGAATGTTGCTGGAGATGGATGAAGACGGCTTGAGGCTCGGCACCGTACAGCAACCCTTGTCTGAACTACTGGCATCGCCCGTCATGGAGGCATTGCTTGCCAGTGGTGTTGCGGAGGCACTGCCGGGCTGCTCGGACTGCGCACTGGTCCCCTACTGCGGCGCAGACCCCATCGAACACTATGCGCGCCAAGGCGACCCAATCGGACACCGGGTGTTCAGCAGCTTCTGCAAGAAGAACATGGGACTGCTGAAGCATTTATTCGGCCTGCTTCGCGATGGCGACGACAACGCGCAGAGGGTGCTGTTGTCCTGGTTGAACAGACGCTCCTACAGCGATGTTCGGTTCCCGGGTTACAGGGGCTGATGGCGATGCTGCGCAAAGATACCCATTTCGAAATCCATCACCTGAATGAGCCAAAGCTGCTCAAGGTCATCACCCTGGATGAGTTTATCGAACAAGGCCTGGCTGTATGTGCCGGAAACGCTAAGGTCGGTGAGCTGCTGCTTTGGCTGCCAAACCAAGAACGGCTACGGAGCCCGAACCTGCTTTCATTGCCCGTGGGTGGATTCCTGACCCCAGAGCCATTGATTGGCGACTTCGACAGCGAGCGGCTACACCTGCACACACCCAAAGATGCGGATGTCGTGCAGCCTGGCGATGTCATTGCCATCACACCAGGCAACGCTTTGGTGCGAGTGCTCTATCGACGAGGCTCGGACAGCAACCTGCTGTTCATGACCGATCGTTGCAACAGCCTCTGCCTGATGTGCTCGCAGCCGCCCAAAGATATCGATGACCGTTGGCACATCGAGGAAAACCTTCGGCTGATCGACCTGATGGACCCGGGCGAGGAAAACCTGGGCATCAGCGGCGGCGAGCCAACACTCTATCGCGACGGCCTACTCGAAACTCTGGCCAAGTGCAAAGCCGTTTTGCCGCAGAAATCCATTCATGTGCTCAGCAATGGGCGCCTGTTCAAAGATCCGAGCTGGATCCAAGCACTCTCTACTATCTGCCACCCTCAGTTGAGCTGGGGTATTCCGCTGTATGCCGACAATGCCGAAGACCATGACCATGTGGTGCAGGCCCCAGGTGCTTTCAGCGAAACCCTCCAGGGGCTTTATAACTTAGCCCGCGCCGACCAGATCATAGAGATACGCGTGGTACTCAATCGCCTGACCACGCCACGCTTGCCCGAGCTGGCCCACTACGTGTTCAGGAACCTGCCCTTCGTGCGCCATGTTGCACTGATGGGTATCGAAAGTACCGGCCTGGCCAGGAAGCACTATGAAGAACTGTGGATCGACCCGCTGGACTATCAGGAGTCGTTGAGCCAGGCGGTGTATTTCCTGTTCAACCGCGGGGTGCCGGTTTCGATCTACAACTTGCCCCTGTGCCTGATCCCGGCCCACCTCTCGCGTTTCGCCCGTCAGAGCATCTCGGACTGGAAGAATCTGTTCATCGATACCTGTCAGCAATGCGCTGCCGTCAAACACTGCTCCGGCTTTTTCAAATCCCACACCGACCGCTGGCAGAGCCGCGGCGTACAACAACTATCGACCGAGGCCTTTAGCGCCTATGCAAGGAGTGCACAGTGAAATTGCTCGACCGCTGGAAAGTCCTGATCAGTGGGATCAGCTTGCTGCCAATGGCAGGTACCACCCTGGCACAGGCGGGCCATCTGTCGCTCGCCGATGCGAACTGGCAATCCAACGACAAGCTACAGCCCCCGGTATTTGCCGATACGCTCAATGCGCCAGACACCGTCAACATCTATGCGGCACATCGCTCGCACAGCTCTCACCGGTCCCACAGTTCGCATAGTTCTCACTACAGCGGTTCGGGTGGCTATAGCGCACCTCGCTACTACAGCCCACCCGCTACCAGCACCCGAAGCTACAGCGCGCCGAGTGCTTCGAGCAGCACCCCAAGTAGCAACAGTCTTTATCAGTCGTCTGGCACTACCAGCGGGACAAGTTCGAGCACTTCTAAGAGCCGCGCGACCAATGAGCAGAAAAGCAACCTGGTCACCCGTGTGCAGACCGCGCTGATGGTGCGCCAGTATTACCAAGGCACCATTGATGGGGTGATGGGCAAGACGACACGTGGTGCGTTGATGGCCTTTCAGATGGACAGTGGGCTGACCGTGAATGGCCGGATGGATACTCCATCGCTGAATGCGTTGGGTATCAAGATTCCATAAGTCGCTTCAGGTTAAAGCTAGGGTCCGTTCAGCAACGAAGGAATTATCCCATGCAGCACATAATTCAAGTCGACAACACTCTCTGGGCATTGATCAGCCGCCTGCAAAGCAAGGAACTGCAAACACCGTCGCGTACCGCCCGTTTCCGTATCACGACCGTTGATGCAAATCGCGTTGTGATTGAGACCGGATCGGAAGACTCGCAGTTGGTGCTGACTCGAGCAGCTTTCCAGCAAACGTTGGACTACCTCGCCGGAAACAATCATTTCGGCCAAGCGCAAGCGGTGGAAATCAGCTCCAACCATACGTACGAAAAAGCCGGCCCACTGTGCCAGGCGGCTCGTTACCGCGCGGATGGCAAGCCGGGGCGTACCAACATCACCTACATTCTGCCGATTCTGGAGCAGTGCCGAGCAGTAGGCATCCGGTCCATCACCCCAAACAGCACTTGGCTGCTGCCCTGAGCCGAGTTATAGGCCCCCCTTTTGAGGCCTAAATTTGGTCGACCTAAGATAACAGCCATAGTTGGTTAACAGGCTATGTAAACAGCCTGATTGAAGACCCAGCCATTGAGCGCAGTTGTGGATTAACCTCTGATCCAAGACAGACCAGCGGGCTATTGCAACACATCCCTCTGGCGGGCGGCACCTGCCAGCGTGTGGCAACGGCTGGATGCGGCCTTGAAGACACTGGGCAAACCTGAACTGCGCGAAGAGTTGGAATGGTACCTGGCGACTCCGGACTCTTCGCTGTTCGATGCCTTGGAAAACGGTGCCGCTGACTACCGCATTTATCAGTGGCGCAAAGGCCCGGTACAGGGCTTGGTCGAGCCGACGGTGGCGCACGGCCTGGTCGAGCGCTCCAAGCGCCTGGATGCGGCATTTGCCGGCCAAGCGCCCGACCACGAACGCTGGTTCACGCTGGAGCAGCCGGACGCCGCACGCGGCTATCAGGTGTTCGCCCTGCCCTACTCTGGTGGCGGCGCTTCGGTGTATCGCCAATGGCAACTGCCTGGGCCTTGGAAGCTGTGCCCGGTGCAATTGCCAGGGCGCGAAAGCCGCATCGCCGAGCCCGGCATTCAGGATATGACGCAACTGGTGCTCCAGCTCGTCGACGCGATCCGGCCCTACACCGACAAACCCTGGGCACTGCTGGGTTGCAGCCTGGGATGCAAAGTCGCCTTCGAAGTGGCGCGGGCCTTGGTCAGCGAGGGGCGCCACGCGCAGTTGCTATTCCTGATGGCATGCCCGGCGCCGAGTTTGCCGATCCAGCGCAAAGTGTCGGACTACAGCGAGGAGGATTTCGCCCTCGAAGTCCGACACCTGGGCGGCACGCGACAGTGCCTTGTCGGAAGGCTACTGCGTAGCAGCCGATACGACCCTGGCGGTGCCGATGGTGATGATTGCCGCCAGCGATGATCACCTGGTCACGGTGGAAGCCGCGCGCCGCTGGAAACGGCACGCAGCAGCCGGTTTCGACTGGCGCCTGGTGGACGGCGGGCACTTTTTCCTGCGTCAGCAACGCACGCAGCTATTGGGCTGGCTGTCTGAAGCCCTGCAACACCCGCCGCGCTGAATAAGCCTTTAATTACCTGGATCGACATTAGCCATGCCGTTGGGTATACACCCTTTTACCGTTCACGACATCAGCCGCTTTCCACTCTGCATCGTGCGCAACGACGTGGTCGTACCGGGCTACGGTGCACAGTGGCAAGCCGAAATCGAGGCCGTCATGGCCCATGGCGTACCCTTTGTGTTGATCTACCTGGAACCTGGGGACGACGAGGCCCACGCCGACCGCAAGCTGCGCAGCCTGTGGTTGAAGACGCACAAGGAGGCCTTTGGCCATTTGTGTATCAGCTTGATCAGCGTGCTTGCCGATGAGGCGCGTCGTGCGCATTTCGATGCCATGGGCAGATTGGCGAACAAGCCTCTGGCATTCGTTATGAAACCGCGGCGACGCAGGCCGAGGGCGAAGCGCTGGCACAACGGCGTATCGCCCAATACGGCGCTGCCTAGCTCAACGCGACCGGGTTCCGGCGACGGAACCCTCAATCGCTAAAGCGTTGAAAAATCCAAGGCAATTGCTCGGGTTGGTAGCCGTTGATCTTTTCTCCCACTGATATAAGCGCATTGTTGACGCTGCGTGGGGTAGTGCCCATTCCAGGTAGTTTTTCCGCCGTAACTCGGCAGGCCTGCGCTTTGCTGAGTCCCTGGTCATGGTGAAGATCCCAGGCGAATAGCCCTCGAATCAACGGCGCAACGCTGGTGAGTGTCTTGAACAATTTATGCGCCTGTACAGGCTCGAATAAGTCGACAAAATCCGTGGTCGGCGACGGTTCGTCGAGCAAGCGTTGCAGTCTGGCGTAATCGCCTTTTGCACGGGCATCCGCTAAACGCCGTGCCCGAATCATTCCTCTGCCGGAATAAGCGGCGTTCACGATTTCCCTTCTGGATGGCGCTGGAGTTTCGGAGTCAAACACCACAATTACACTATCGGTGACCCGTTTGCCGTTGATGATCACTTCATCCATGTCAGTGGTGAAGCTCCTGACACTGCGATTGGAAACAGGGATGGGAGACTGCCCGGGGCGGTTATAGAACGTATGGACCTCAATCATCCGTGGCGGCTCATGGTCCTCGTCCATTCGGCTCTGCTTGCCATGGTATGAGAACTTTCCGGTGGTGATACCCATTTCCTCACGCCCGGCTGAAGAGTTGATGAATACCCACCAACCCCACATCAGCTCAAGTTCGTTTTCTACGGCTAGGTCGGCAAGTCGGAAGCCCCGCGTGAACTGCAACCTTGACCAAACTTCATCAATCTGGCTTTCGAAGCGATTCATCGTGTCCCGCAACAACTGAGCCTGGTGTTCGTCATCAGCCTCATCAGCCGGGTCGTACTGCCACTGAAACGCGTCCAAAAGGACCGCAGCCCCCCTTATGCCTTCGATGGGCTCATCCATCACTTGGCCGGGTGTATCGATGGCCTGGGCTATTTGATCATGCAATTGAACAAGCATCAGGTGTGCATCCCCGGTTACCAAACGCTCTTTGCGCTTAGCGAGCTCAATCCAGAACAGTTTGTCCCACTTGTCCTTTGTCTCGACTTCGTCATCCGTGTATTCGTCTGTTCGCATAAATCACACCATGCTGGGTGCTACCCAGGTTGGGATGGCCGATAAGCAGCAGAGTGAATAACCTGCAACCGGCTAGCTCACTCAGACTCCAAATCCGGGGTTTACAAGGGGCTTGCATACAGAAGGAGCGGCCCAAGCCACGCCTTCTCCTCCCACCATCAACATGACGCGAGTCGAATACAGAGGTCCCTATGTTTGGTTTTTTCTCAGGCATCCAGAAAGAAATAAATCGCGGCTTTTACGGCCAGCTTGCCCGGCGTGACCAAGACGCTTTCTTGCAACATCTCTATGACAAAGGCTACTCAGTCCCGGAGATCAGCAAAGAAATGGCGGTCACGGCACCCAACATTTACAACCGCATCACCGCGCATCGCGGGCGCGGCCCACAAACCAATTGAGCCTGCCTGGCCGACCAGGTGAAACCACGGGCTTGGGCCTCGAAAGCAAGCCCGTATCCCGCGCGCTTGCGCCTTAACGCCTCAATCAGGCCCGGCAAATGATTGGGCGCAGCCAAGCATCGCGGTTTCTGGTGCGCAACCACAGGTGGACCTGCGCGTGATCGGCGTGTTGTGGCTCGGCATCGACGGCAATCAGGCAGTTCCCGGCATCAATCGATTTACCCATCAAAATATCGCGTTTGATCAGGACCGTGTCACCATCCCCCGGTAGTTCGTAGCAACCGTCGAGGGTCGACACGAACCACTGGCGCTGGAACCGGGTGATGCCCAGAGGCTCACCGGGTACTTGTGCAATGGTGCGGGTCACATCACCCGCAACGCTGACGACCGAACCGCCCGCCGCAATGGCCCACAATTCCCCTCTCGGACCTTCGACACCGGCAATCATATTGATGAACGCGCCGGCCTCAGTCGGCCATGGTCCATCAATTCGCTGCCAGGTCCCGCCCACCGGCCGACGCAGGATCAGGCCCGCATACCCCAGCGCGTATATTGCGTCTTGCGTCTGGACAATGTTGTTGACACCACCCAGCGTTCCGACAATGTGATCGTCGTGTTCAAGGCGAGCAACATCGCCCGATGTCCAACGATACAACCGGCGGCTGAACGTACCGATCAACAAGCCATCGCTCGCCCAACACAGGCATTCAGCAAGCTCGACGTTCTGGCCATCCGTGGCCACATAACCCAGTGTGCGGGAGTACCACTCATCGCGCGCGTTGAGCTGTGGATGGGGCGTAACCTGCCGCCATCCAGCCACCTGTCCAAGGACGGTGTTGGTGATCAGTTCATCTTCGCTAGTGATCGCCCAGACTTGGCCGTCGCTATCATTGACGATGGCCTGGATGGCATCTGGCACCCAAACCTGTGGTTGCAGGCGTAAATGCTCACCGTCCAGTTCCCCCCTGATAATCCAGGACGATGTATGACCGCTTTCGTCCGACACGTGCACGGCAAACCAGGGCACACCGGCGGCCATTGTCAGGTCGGCAAGCTGGTAGCGCCGGACGCCATGGGCGGGTGTTGATGGGTTTATGTTGTCGCTCATGTCACAGGCACCGGTTGTTGGGTCACTGTAGAAGGTACGTCGTAGAACAAAGGCAACTCCCTGTCCATGGGCCAGCCGACCGCCGTGTAGAACTCTCGCGCCTCAATCAGGAGCACCATGGCGACAGCGCGGCCGACACTTTTGCGTTCATTCCACGTCATGAACCCTGCCTGCGCCAAGGCAAAACCTTTGACGTTGAAACGTTTGAATTCATCCGAGTTGGCAAGGCCACTGTTCCTGACGGCCACATCCACACCCAGATCCGCGGTGGTATAGACATGGGTCATCCACTCAAGCACATGCTCCAGGTACTCGCCAGTCGTTGGGTTTTTCGCGAGCAGTGTCGGATTGCCGCGCAGCCGTTTGCGTGTGTGTTTCTGGGCGTCCGTCACAAATTTATGCTGCGATCCTCTGTTCTGTGAATCCTGCATAAACGTCGCGTAGCTCTGGTCAAGGCTGAAAGACTGCCCCCTGTGCAGTGACCCTCGCAGTGCCTTGTCGGGGATCAAGTGATCGGCATCGTAGCCACGGTAGATATTCAACACCTGGGCGTTGGCCGCGGACTTGACCTGGGAAATGATTTTGTAGCCGCCCGCCAAGGTGGGCATGCGTAGCAGTTCACGCATCGCTTGCTTGGTGCTGGCATCGAGCGCGTCGGTTCGCCAGTCGAGCCCATTGATTTTATTGGCCCGCGCGACCGTGGCTTCGATTTCCACACGCAGCACGTCTGCCTGTAGCGGGTAGGCCGCTTCAATGACGCTGGGCCGCAGGTCCGATACGCTGTACGCCGGGTTGGACAGGATTCTGGAAATCACCTCGCGCGCTTCACGCTCACTCAGTGTGTGCCCATCAGTACGCGGGTAGGTAATGCCCGCGACGTCGAATGAATCAACGAACGTGTGCTGTTGCGCTTGGTGCGCAGCGACGAACGCTGCCTGGGCAACTGCGTCCGAGGGGTCGCGCAATGCGGCCTCATAGGCGTTTCGCATCAGGGTCATGGCGGCAAAACTGCTATTCATCGGCAGTGCCCTCCGCGCGCGCGTTCGACGTATTGCCACGTACGAGATCATCGATGTGCTTGCCGAATGTCGAGGGCCTACCGTGTCCACGCGCTTGCATCCACGCCAATAAATGATCGACTGTCGGCTCAAGCAGCGAGCGGGTGCGTATGCCGTGGTCTTGCACTATCACTTGCAAGCGAGGGCTTTGCTCATCGAGCACTGCCTCCATCTCTGCCGACGCCCAATTGCGCGTGTGCTGGTGCAGGCCATCGGGGTCCAGCGTAAACCAGCCTGGGTAGCTGCCCGGCTTGCCTGTTATCACCTCGACACCAATTTCAACCTGCCGGACAGCCGGTTTACCCGGCCACGTCAGGGTGTAAATCCGGCGTACAGTCTGAAACTGTCCATCTCGCAGGGAAGAGGCCAACATCAGTTTGGAGATCAGGTCGTAAAGTTGCCGCTGCCTCGGGGTAAGCGCGGCCATCTTGGGGTTGTCGGCCTCCAGGCTGATGTCCAGAGGCACCAGTGCTCCGTGGGCACCGCTGCGGCCGCCGTCCGAAACCGGGTGGGTTTGCGCACCAGGCGCGGGATCATCGTCGTGCTGCTCGGCCTCAGCGGGTGAAGGCGAACCGGCAGGCGCGCCCCACGTATTCAGCTCGACGGCGGGCTGCAGGGAAAACAGCGCGACCTCAGCGCCTTGCGCATCGACCGTTGGTGCATGGGGGCCCGCAACCGGCTGCGCGCCGCACTGATCATCAAACTGCGCCGCCCAGGTGTGCACGAACGCAAGGTAGTCCGCCTCCCCTGCATCCGGCAATTGGGACAGGTGAGTCAGCGCATCGTCGAAGGCCATCAACAACGCATTGGCGCTGATTGTGTTCAGCCAAGGGTTGTTCAGCACCTTATCTGCCTGGCGCCGTCCGGACTCGGTCAGGAACAGGCGCCCCTGCGCATCCAATGCAGCCCAACCATTGTCGTTCGGTGCTGACTCGGGCTCGTCCTGCCCCTCGCGCATCTCATACAGTTTTTGCAACGTGCTCATGGTGCTCGACGGCATCCAGCCAAATCGCCTGAACGCCTCTTGCAGGACCAGGTTAGTGCCCAGGCTTTGAGCAGGTGCCAGCAGCAAGTCCTCATGCTCGAGCAGGCAAGGTGTCGGTGAAACCACCGCGTCGCTCAGTTGGTCGATCAAGGTGTGAACGCTCTCTGTGCGGTCACTGCCCCACGCGCGCCAGGCTTCGCTGCCGCGCCGCACCATCAAGCGAGCCGGCACGAGGGTATCGTTCACTTTCAGGCTTATCGCGACACCCAACCGTTTACCGGGTAACCCCGGGGAGTCACCATGGCCCGCCAGTACCCTGAGCAAGGGCCCCTTGACCCGTCCGCCCCCGACAATACCGTGACGCATGTAGACCGAGCCGATGAGGTTGTCCAGCACCCGCTGGGCAATGGCTCCATATGCCAAGCCCATATTCAAGGCCCGGCAAGCGCTGCCAGCTCGCTCGTCGGCGGTAGCGCCCTCGACCTGTACACACCGACCCTCCTCAAATGATCGGGCCATTTCGAGGGTGGTCAATGCATGAAACCTTACCCGACGCACCCTCTGGATATGCATGAACCACGGTGCTTCCTTGAGTACCTGGATCATGTGCCAGGCGATAGCTTCGCCTTGGGCATCATCGTCCGTCCCCAACACCAGCTCAGTGCATTGCAGTAAACGGCTGCCGGTATTGCGTAGGGACGCCGCCAGGTCACTGCCTTCGCGCTCGCTCAATTGCCAGTGCGGTTTGAACCCATCACGCCAACTGATCGCACCGGGGCCTGGGAGGTCACGAATATGACCGCCACAGCCGAACACCTGAGTACCGCCAGGTACCAGTTCTTGAATGATTTTCGCCTTGTGCAAGGATTCGACAACCATCAGCGTGGCGGGACCGAGCTTGCACGCTGGCACCCGCGGGGCGCAGGTGAGCCGCTCATGCTCTGGCTCACGCACACCGGCCAAGCATCGTCCTACCACAGCCGAAGGCAAATCGTTGTTCGGGTCCATCGCCTGCTGGGAAAAAAACAGATCGGAATGGCCAAACATAATGAAGCTTTTCTGCGCACGACTGATCGCTACGTTGAGCAGGCGCCCATCGTCACGATCGATAAACACCCGCTCACGATGATTGGTATCGGTTCGACGGCTGGCGCGGCTTTCCCGATTCACGGCACTGAACAACACCACAGGTTTCTCCGCCCCTTGAAGGGTATGAACCGTGCCGATGGTCAAACGCTCACTCAGGTCAGCGTCATCAGGGTCGAGTTCTTCGCGCACCCGACGCTTTATCGCTTCGACCTGGCCTCGAAAGGGCGTGACGACCGCGACAAGTTTTTCCAACCCTATCGGCTGCTCCGGGTGGCCTTCGACCCTGGCGACCCACTTCGCCAGACGCGGTCCGTGCTCTTTAAGCCAGTCCACGATGGCCTTGGCTTCTCCAGGGTTGGACCATGAGTCGCCTTTGCAGGGCTCATCGTTCGGGCCACCGGTCTGATAGAACCCGAGCGGCGGTAGCGGGAACGTTGCCTTCATGCGTTTGCGCAACTGCATTTCAGCTTCGCCCTCGAGCAAGGGCAACTCGGCATCCGCGAACAGCCCTGCCAGCGGGTTGGGCACTTTGGGTTCCAACTCTTTGCTGAGCAACCCGCCCTCGGCATCACGGTCGTGATCGTGGTACAGCAAATCGATACACACATTGATGATCGACTCTGCACAACGGTAGTGCTCCCGCAGGAGCAGTCCGTCCCGTAGCCGTCCGTCCGGCATGGCCTCGGCAAACGATGCCCCGGTTCCGGCAAGCTTCATGATTGAACCCGTGGCGGAGTCCGCGCCACGCACGAGCAAGGCGCCCAAAGACGACGGATCGGCCCAACGGTCCTGCACCTGGCGCGCGTCGACCTCGGGTGTTACCGAAGACACGGGGGAGAGCTGCTTCATATCGCCGACCACCACGGCTTTTTTAGCCAGGCTAAGCACCGGCACACCCAGCTCCGGCGCAGCTTGCCCCGCCTCATCGATAATCAGCAAATCCAGGAACGCGAACAGCGGCCTACGGCCCTCTCCCAGTAACCGTGGGGCGCTATGCAAGGTGGCGACAATGCACGGAAACAGCATGGCTGCGTGCCTGAGTGCGTTCTTTCGGCTGCCAGGCTCGGGGGTTGCGATCACACTGGCCAGCCAACGCGTCTCCCAGTAACGCGCGGCCAACTGGAAAATAATCGGCCGCCACACCACGTCCAGCAATTTCTGCTGCTGCGCCTGGCGCGCCTCGGGGGTTGCGGCCACACGCAAATCCGCGAGGATGTCGATGGCCCAGGAAGATGCCCATGCCTCACTGGGAAAGCGCGCAGCCAGTTCACCGGGCTCGATCAACGCGTCGATGTCAGCCTGGCGCTCGATTGCTGAGGCCAACCCACTGCGCAATACCTGGCTCAGCGTATTCAAGTGCTCGCAGAGGGTCGACGCCGTAGGCGTTGTCGAAGCACTCTTCTGCATGAGATAGATAAAACGCGTGGCATCACTGACCTGATGTTTCTGCTCAACGCTAAACAAAGCATTGAACAACTCTGGCAGCTCGCGGAAGGCATCTTCAAAGTGCCGCGCCAAAGCAAGGGCTGCCGCAACACCGTCTTCGTTCGATTGCTTGAGGCTGGAGGACCCGACGCCCAAGATGCGCAACTGCTTTTGCCGGATCTCAAGCGTGGTGAACTTGCTGCGATGGGTTTTTCCCTTGGCCTTGGACGGTGCGCTGGCGGTGAAACCCAATAGTGGCTTGCCCGTAGGGTCCAACCAACGACGTGCCAGGGCATGCTTCCTGCCTACGGCACCATTGAACGTGCCCATCACATTCTCGACACTCTGGTTGGTCGCCCCGCACACAAACGTGACGGGGCAATGTTCGCGGTTATCGTAAGCCGCCAACACCCATTGGTTGGCGATCATCGCACGCAGCATGGCCGTCTTCCCGGTGCCCGGCGGCCCACTGACCGCAACCACCCCGACCTGCTCACCCAACCGGCCGAGGGCGTGCAATGCGCGGCGCTGCGATTCGTTCAAGGGGTCTGCGCCGCGATTGACGTCTGGCTTGTCGAGGTGTGTGGCCTTATCGACCATGGCCACGTGCCGGATCGTCACCTGCGGCGCTGCCATGCCGCCTGCCTGGACAGCCGAACGGTGTCGTCCGGCGCCTATGAGCTGCTCCAGTGCGCCGATGGACGGCGCATTGGGGATCGCTTCATACACGTTGGCGAGCGCACGTGTTGCATAGCCAGGCTGTCGCGGCACCGCAACCCATTGCCCCGTGATCGGGGCCATTCCCGTCTCAACCCCATCCGCTTGAACGCGGGCGAACAAGGCAAAACAGGCGTCGACATAACCGCTCAAATTGGCGCTTTGGCTCAACGTCGCGAGAAATAGCTTGAGCTCGTCGCGATAGCAATCGAAGTGGCCAATGGCCGGCGGCAGGTCGTTGGCCGCCATCAATGGCTGCGGTTCAAGCCATTGGCGGACCACACGCGGCCGGCAATCGTTGGGGTCGCGTGGTAGGCATATTTGGTTTTTGTCGTTCAGGTCGAAAGGAAACCAGAACGCGATATTCAGCCGGTCGGGCTTGAGGCGTTTTTTTTTCGCGCCCGGCGCAGGCTTTTTATCCGGGTCGGGCCACGTGACCTGGACCTCATCGCTTGATGAGGTGGTTTGATGGAACACCAGCGCCATGGGAATACGCGGATCGTCATCCGGCTCGTCCGCCTCCTGCGCCCCCTCTGCGTCGTCCTCTGAGGCCTCAAGCGCCTGCGCTTGCTGTTTTCGCCGGGCCTCTGCGGCACGCTCAGTGAGAATGCCCAGTGCCAGCGCCCGACGCTTGCCGAAACCGAGATTGAAGTTGGGCCAGGCCAGCCCCGCGAAATTTGTCACCGGGATGCGGACATCGGTGGCTTGCAGGCCACCCAAGTCATCGGCAATCAGCGCTCTGTGCCAGTAGTCCAGCACATTCACGGGCAAACTCCCGACGGGTCCTGCCTGAGGGTCCACCTCCATCGAGTGCAGAACCTGTTCCTTGGAAACCGCTACAGCAGCAAAATCCTTGCGCAACCGCTTGCTCAAGTCCATGAGACGCCTAAACATTTCTTACACCCTATAAATCCGAACGGCATACGAAGAATGGCTCGTAGCGGCCAACAATGACGGCCCATTGCCTTGGTCGCTGCAATTCAAACCGGGCACGCATAGTTAACGAGTGGCCTGTTCAATGCTATACAACTCGTGTTCAGGTCAAACGCACCGTCAACCACCCGAGACTTTCCCCGCCCATGCACGGACGCCCCCTCCTCATCGCCCTATTCCTCACCGGTACTGCCATGGCCGCAGAACCCTCCCGCTACACCTACGACGAAGCCCCCACCGATGGCTTCATGTACGCCGTGCGCTATCAGCAAGCCAAACTGGCCTGTGGTTCGCTGCCCGAAGATCTCGAGGCGGACTATGCTAAAGCGATGCGGCTGACTGGCGAGGCCAGCCCTGCGTTTAAAGCTAGCTATGCACAGCGCTTGGCAACCCAGCCAAAGTGGAGCAAACCGGCGTCGCCTGAAGAACAGGCGCTTGCGTGCGAACAAAGCCAGCACACCTTGCGCGTAACGGTGCAGCTCGCCCGGCAATGGTTTCCCGGTGGCTGGTAGCCACGTGTTTTAACCCATTGATCGGCCCATTGATCGGCATAGGTATCTACACAACGATTGGACCTGACCAATCCAGCGGCGCAGAGCCGTAGGCCCAACGTCCATAGATGCACAGACGTCGGGAACTGAGCAGCTATCAAGAACCATGCTTGCAGCACGTTGCTTGAACTCGCGGGTGTAGGTCTATCGCTCTTGCATGGAACCTCCTGATTGGGCGAATCATATCGCCCTTAAGAGGTGTCCGGGATCATTAGGCCAGTTCAAGCACAGAACCGATACGAATTCCTGTGGTACTACGCGCTCAAGCCACCGTGTTACATCACCTGCTGGACCTGATCCGCTTCAGGCTCTAGCGCATCCACAGTAGCGACATGGTTGGTGATGCCGAAAGGAATGTGCACGGATGGAGCAACTGCGCTAGTCGATTTAAGGTGCCCTGATTGGTCATCGAAAAAGATGTGTGGTTTCAATACACCTAAAATTTTTCCTTTCTCGATGCCGCCTAGGAAGAATGCGTCATTGGCCATGACACCCCAACTCTTGAGTGTATTCATCGCACGCTCATGAGACGGAGCATTGCGGGCTGTGACGATCGAGACGCGTATGCGGTTTTCGTATTCAGGATTGAGCTTTTTGTGCTTCTCCTCGACCGACTGGATTTTGGATATCCGCACCATGAATTCCTTCAGCGGCCCAGGGTTATGGGGCTGCATGACATTCTTCACTTCGTGCGCATGGAATTCAGACAATCCAGAGGCCTGCATGATTGTTTCGGACTCATCGCCAGCGAGCACGCCGTCAAAGTCGAATGCGATGCGTAGGGTTTTATCAGTTTCGTCGTCTTCAAATTTTGAATCGAGAACCTGGCCAGCCGGGTACCCGGCCCTGATAGCCGCTTCCACGTCTTTTTTGTCACCCGACAAAAATAAAGCGATATTCAGTGCTGGTATATATTCATAAGGAGATTTTCCCTGCATGAAAATCGCCCTTGTCATCCCAAGCCCGTAGTGCTCGATAGTCTTCAGTACGCGCAGCCCAGTGTCGGGATCATTGCGCGAAAGAAGTATCACCTCGACGAGCGGATCCGTAGGATCGACGCTCAGGTCATTCACTGACAGTAAACGCTTGATGAAGGGGAACGCTATCCCCTTAGGAAGCGGGACGTGCAGATTGTTTTGCTGAAACTTGCGGTATTCCTCCTCCCCCTGACTCTGAAACACTGCGTCCGATGCCAGCAAATCAAACACAGCGCTGGAAGCGACGCCGATCACTAGGCGATTTTCTAACTCGTAGGGCATTGGAACCTCTCTTGATGCCTCTAAACGCAAATATTGATGGGCATCGAACATGCCGATCGATTTCAGGGCGGATCGAGAAGCACACATCGCGCGCCTCCTCCCACGCACAGTCAGGCATATCAATCTTCAAATCAATCTGCCGGTTGCTTTCATTATGGGAGGATCACTTTGAACCTTGCTGATTGGCGCCAAGTCAGCCGTCACCTGATCGCCGGATGTCGGCCCCAGGCTATTCTCCAGAGCGAAATTGGCATAATATGCCAACATCAAAAGTACCTGTCTGCATAGAACTGGAGCTAGTTATGGCGACGCGAAACGTTGTGCTCACCCCTCACCAGGACCAGGTTATCCATGACTTGGTGCAGTCCGGCCGTTATCAGAATGCCAGCGAAGTGATGCGAGAAGGTTTACGTTTATTGGAGCAGCGCGTCGCCGAAGACACCGCCAAAATTGAGGCACTGCGTCAGGCGACCTCGATCGGTATCATGGATCTTGAGCACGGGCGCTTTACTCAGGTGAACGAGGGTGATCTGGAGCACTACCTCGAGAGCTTGAGCCTGGAGGCAACCCTCCCTGCGAGAGAGAAACACTGAGTATGCCGCAGTATCGGATCTCCAACCCGGCTCGTGCCGACATTGTTGACATCCTCAGGCTCTCCCAGACGCAGTTCGGCGATCAAGCACGCCAGCGCTACCAGGCGCTGATCCTCGCGGCGCTGCAAGCGCTTGCCGACACGCCTTATCGCATTGGCAGCCACGACCGCGATGAACTTGCACCGGGCCTTCGCAGCTATCACCTCATTTATTCACGCCAGCAGGCCAAACACACCCATGGAACGGTCAAAAGCCCACGCCATATAGTGTTCTATCGTGTGACAAACGACGACGTGATCGAGGTCGTCAGACTCCTTCATGACGCCATGGAAGTGCAGTTGCACTTGCCTAACGACTGATCAGCGACCTGGCCCAACGGCTTAACTGGCCGGGAATAGCGAAGTCCGTCGGAGATCGCCATTTGCGATCACTCGCACACTCGGTATGAATGGGGGCAAAAGTGGGGGCAAACAAAAGTGTTATCGACCTGAAAACATTGTCCCAGAGCCTAGTCAAAATGTTTTTTGGCGCCCCTGAGAGCCTTTAGGCTTCGTCTGGCAGGCTGTTTAGCTGAGCATTTCTGGCTTTTCATGGGCATGGAGATCCATTCATTTGCAAGCCCGCCAGTCCCGTTGCCTCACCGAAATCGCCATCAATTTATTCTGGCCCAGCAAATACAACCGCGCCCCGTCAATAAATGGTTCAGGCACCTGATGTTCGATCTGTTCGGCGATTAACTGCGCGCGCAGCCTTTACTGCCAATGCGAAAACCTTGGAGCGCAGGTGCGACACCTTCGGCCAGACCGCATGCACATCAGCGTTACCGAAAAACGACTTGCGACACGAAGCAGACATTAGAGCAGGTAAATAAGCCCGTCGTTTTTCTTCCTTTGGCCTCGTTTTTTGCCAGCAGATTTCAAGTTGCTCACCGAGCACTCCGATAGAATCAGGCAATACTAAAATCGAATCAGGCACAGTTCCCAACCACTCTCCGCCCTAGCATAGCCTGACCTTATATATTCAGGAGTGCGCCCCATGCGTGCAGAAAAAACCATTTTTATCACGGGCGTTAGTAGCGGCTTTGGCCAGGCCCTGGCTAAGGAAGCTCTCGCTCAGGGCCATCGAGTGATCGGCACTGTTCGCAGCGAATCCTCTCTGGCAACGTTCCAAACGCTCTTGCCTGAGAGAGCCCATGGCGTGGTGCTGGACGTTACCCACTTTAATGCCATCGACGCCGTCGTCGTCGCTGTTGAGGATCAGTATGGCCCAGTGGATGTGCTGGTTAACAACGCGGGTTATGGCCACGAAGGGGTTTTCGAGGAGTCGTCGTTGGAGGAAATGCGCCGTCAGTTCGACGTCAATGTATTCGGCGCGGTGGCGATGACCAAGGCGTTTGTGCCCTTTTTTCGCCAGCGACGGGCGGGGCATATCCTCAATATCACGTCCATGGGTGGTTATATCACCATGCCAGGTATTGCTTACTACTGCGGTAGCAAATTTGCCCTGGAGGGCATCTCTGATACGTTGAACAAGGAACTTGCACCCTTCAATATTTTTGTAACGGCCGTGGCGCCGGGGTCTTTCCGAACGGACTGGGCAGGTCGTTCGATGCAGCGTACGCCGCGCAGCATCAGTGACTACGATGCGACCTTCGACCCGGTGCGAAAAGCCCGTGAGGAAAAAAGCGGCCTTCAACTGGGCGACCCGCAGAAAGCCGCACGCGCCATGATGACTATTATCAACAGCCCTAACCCGCCGGCTCAACTGCTGCTGGGCAGTGACGCCCTGGCTCTGGTGCGTGACAAGCTGCACCGGACGGCGGAGAGTATTGAGCAATGGGAAGCGCTTAGCTGTTCCACGGATGGCTGAGCATAACAGTGGAGAACGGGCAATCGATGCCGAAACCCAAGAACCTGAGCACTGCGCGTATGGTGCAGTTGATGGACCAGCTTGCACCGCTGGAGGGTTACAACCTGAGTCCGCTGGATGATGTGCGTTTTCTGCGTTCCAACCGGCCGCTGACGCGCACGCCGGTTTTATATGAACCGGGCATTGTCATCCTCTGTCAGGGGCAGAAACGCGGCTATCTGGGTGATGAAGTTTACATCTATGACGCCCAGCATTATCTGGTGGTGTCAGTGCCAGTGCCTTTTACAATGGAGACCGACGCTAGCGAGGCGGAGCCAATGCTGGCGGTGTACATACGTCTGGATTTCAATCTGGCCGGCGAGCTGATTCAGCAGGTAGATGAGGTATGGAACATCCGCGTGGCTCAGCCTATGGGTATGTACGCCTCGCCCATGGACGAACCGCTGCGCCAGTCGACCCTGCGTTTTCTGGAAGTCATGGGCGACTGCGCCGACGCGCAAATCCTCGGACCAGCAATGTTGCGCGAACTCTACTACCGCATCCTCACTGGCGAACAAGGCGGTACCCTACGCGCGGCTATCGCCCAGCAGGGTCAGTTCGGCAAGGTGACGCGCGCCATTCACAAAATCCACCGCTGTTACCACGAGCATCTGGATGTAGAAATCCTCGCCCAGGAAGCGCAGATGAGCGTGCCTAACTTTCATCTGCATTTTCGCAAGGTGACCGATTCCTCGCCTATGCAGTACCTCAAGTCGACGCGGTTGCATCAAGCGCGATTACTGATGCTGCGTAACGACCTGACAGCGGCCAAGTCGGCATTTCTGGTGGGTTATGAAAGTGCTTCGCAATTTAGCCGCGATTTCAAGCGCCTCTTCGGACGCACGCCAATAGCGGAGGTGGCGGGGATGAAGCAGGCTTATGCGTTGCCGGCACCGACAACCCCGTCGCCCTTCGTGTCATCACACTGAGCTTCAAACAATCCTGTCTTGCCCGTCGCCAGTAGGCGTGGGAACGTGCGGATGGCGTGCCTGCCGACACAACGGGCGAGTGAAGTGTCACATCTGCTGCCGCATAGATAAACACCCATCCAGGATTTGTATATTCAGGTGCCTATCAGAAAAGTTATCGTTCTACGGCGATACATTTGATCTCCACGAGAAGGCCGGGGCGAGCCAGTTCACCGACACCTATGCATGTCCATGCACAAGTACTCCGAGGAAAGACTTTATCCTTCACTCGTCTAAAAATTGGCATGTGGCGGTGCATATCGACGTGATAAGTTGTCATTTCGACGACATCTTCAAATTCGCACCCGCCGGCTTCCAAGACGAGCCGGAGATTGTCCCAAGCTGCCAAAAACTGCTGCTCTGGGTCTTCGATAACTGATAATTCCGGCGTCCGGCCTACCTGACCAGCGCAGTAAAGAGTCTTTCCTACCTTTACAGCTGGTGCATAACCAGCATGCTCGCAGAGCAATCTCATGCCATCTGGAACAATGATCTGACGATCAGTCATGGTTGTGGAGCCCAAAATATAAACGGATACGAAAGCTAACTCACGTGCCAGAACGGCGTCCAATCGGGTCACTGGGACTCAGCCTCATAAAACCGCATTCGCCACTCTAGAAACCCCGGCCAGTAAGCGAACGACAGACCACTAATAAATAAAGACGCGCATTGGCGTAGCTGCTTTCTCGATAGAAATACTAGCCCCGCGGCGAAAGAGCTATCGAGATCCGCCCGTTTAACGCCCTTACTCTGAAATTGACTTGTCGAGAAGGTGGCTCTCGACTGAAGAGGACTTGCGACGGCGAAAAATCCGTACGCCAGGCGACCGTAGCGGTGCTCTAACAATCTCAATCGGTAACCAGGTGAGGGTTATCGGGGAAAGAGCCACTGCGGTAGCGAACGCATTCAATCCCTCTTTGCAGATCACATCAGAAGAGAATTCGCTTTCCTCGCCATTGAAAGTACACACGATTCGCTCATCAAAGGACTTTGAGTAGGGCCGTCTACCCTCCTCATTTCCGCAGGTGTGTTTGATAATCTCACTGCTATCCAGAATGTTTCGATCAGGGAAGTTGAAGTCCGCAATATCCAAGCCACTGGCTCGCGTACCTGGCACTGATCGGCCCGGTCTGCTGAAAGAACCGTCGGCGTTCCTTCGCCATGGCAACAATTGAAGCAGCGCTCGCATCTCCGGCCGGCATGACAGGTTTGTGGTCGATTCCGATAACAGATGAGCGCGGGTTGTATCCGGCTCCTGCACAGGTGATCTGGACTGAGCCTGCAATTGGGATTGGAAATCTGCACTATGGGTCGTTGCCCGCTTCTTGTTTTCTGAAGTCGGTAACACTGATGAAGCTGGCGGTACCGCAGATATATAGGTCATGGGGACGCCTCATATCAGGTCTGGTGTCATGAGTCTCGCCAGCATTCCTGGCGTGGCTGTTCAGTTTTTGCGCTATCAGATCCCGCTGAACCAGTTGTATCCCTGGTCTTCCCAATACCCGCCCGGGTTGTCGTTGCTCACGAAAATCTCGACAACATGCTTGGGGTTTTTGAAGCCCAATTTGGTGGGTACTCGAACCCGCAGCGGATAGCCGTACTCGGGCGGCAACGCGACATCAGCGTAATCCAGCGCCAGCAGTGTCTGTGGGTGCAAGGCCGTCGGCATGTCCAGACTGGAGTAATAGCGATCAGCACATTTGAAACCGACGAATTTCGCTGTGGTATCGGCACCGATGTGTTCCAGAAAGGTTTTGAGCGGTACACCTCCCCATTGTCCTATGGCGCTCCAACCTTCAACACAGATCAAACGGGTGATATCGCTACGTTGCGGCAGTTTGCGCAAGCTTTCGAGTGTCCATGGAGCCTTGTCCCTGACCCGACCGGAGACGGCGAGCGAGTAACTGGCGAGGTCCACTTCAGGGATATCGTCCTGGCCATAGAATGCGTTGAACGGAAATGGCGTAGTGATCTGCGCGCGGGTGAAGGTCGGCGCCAGTTTCTGTCCGCTGAACAGCCATGCCTGGACCCTATCGTTCCAGCGCGACATGGCCCAAAGGACCTTGTCAACCTGATCGCCGTCCTGCAGGTTGCAGCCGGTCAGCATCGACATCGCACCCACGGTCAAGCCGGCACGAAGGAAATGCCGGCGCTGGATATTCTCCAACTCAAGCTGTTGCGCAGGTTCAAGCCTGACGCGCTGAACAGTTCCTTTTCTGGATTCAGTCATGGCCATTTCTCCTGATATCAAGCGACCGCACCCCACCTGAAATCATTGGCAGCAGGGTTTTGGGTACCAGCATTACCAACCCAAGATGAATCACGACGAATGCAGCAATTACCGCCATCGCCGCAAAATGTACGTAGCGAGCGACGTCATAGCCGCCCAGTAGCGCGACCAGCTCTAGAAGTTGAATGGGTTTCCAGATCGCCACACCCGAAATGACGACGAGTGCGCCTGCTGCCAGCACCATCCAGTACATCAGGCGCTGCACAGCGTTATAGACACCCTTTTCATGCACGAGCCGGAAGCGCAAAGCGTCCGTAAAATCACGCTTCAATGCGACAAGCCCAATGGGCAGCAACTCACGTTTGAAATGGCGACTGACGACGCCATACAGCACATAGATTGCGCCGTTGATCAGCAGCAGCCACATGAATGCAAAGTGCCAGGCCAGCGCCCCACCCAACCACCCGCCCACGGTTACCGACACTGGAAACCTGAAGCCGAACAGTGGCGAGGCGTTGTAAATGGCCCAACCGCTCATGAACATGCAGACCATGCAGGCGGCGTTGAGCCAGTGGGTGAGGCGAACCGGCCAGGGATGAAGCTTTTTCTGTCTCACGTGTTTCCCCCTCGAAACCAGCCATGTAGCGGAGCGTTGCCAAGCGGCAGCGCCCCTGCCTTTTCAGGTGATTACATCGGTGGCTGGAAGCCATCCTTGCCAACTGCAATGCCGCGCGCGGTGGTTCCATCTGCGGCGGGGAACACGACAATTTTCGTACCTTTGACCAGTTCATCGGCTTTGCCTGGCTCGACGTAGGCAATTGGCACATCGTCCGGTACGACGATTTGTTTCTCGCCACCCTTGTAGTTGACGGTCAATGTGCGGCCGTCAGCTTTGGACAGTTTCCCCACGGTACCGTTGGTCATGGTGCCTGTGCTGCCATCCGCGTTCTGCCAGCCATAATGACCTTCGCCGCTGCCCTTCAGGCTGGCGTCAAAAACCGTCACCTCCAGCGCCTTCAATGTTCCGTTGGCCTGCGGGATGGCCGCCGAGCCAATGAAGCTGTCGGATTTGATCGATTCGATATTGGCCTTCGATACCCGGTTGATACCGGTCTTGTCAGTCAGTCCGATAGTCTGCTGGGCGCCGGAGCGGACAGTGAATGTCAGCGTATTGTTGCTGACGCTTTCCACCGTGCCACGCAGCGGTTTGATCACCGGCATGTCAGCCGCGGTAGCAATGACGGCAGCACTGAGCATCAACAAACCGAATGTGGTAGACAAGGCGTTTTTTAGTTGCATGGTGACGATTCCTCATGGGGTGATGTGCCGCCATCCTCGACCGCAGACCGGGACGTCACGATGACCGCCGAATGACATTTTTGTCATTCGTCAGCCCTGCCCATGAATGACAGAAATGTAACCGACTGCGCCCGCTCATCCCGTTACACTGCACAGCCGAGATACCGATGTCGCGGGCTGAATCCTGTCATGAAGAGACCCGAGCGCGCCTCACGATGCATATCCTGCTGATCGAAGATGACACCAAAACAGGTGAGTACCTCAAAAAGGGGCTCGGCGAGTCCGGTTACAACGTCGACTGGACCCAGCACGGCGCCGACGGCCTGCACATGGCCTTGCATACGACCTACGATCTGATCGTGCTGGACGTGATGTTGCCCGGGATTGACGGGTTTCAGATCATCGAGCTTTTGCGCGCCAGACAAGACGTCCCCGTGCTGTTCCTGACCGCGCGCGACCAGTTGCAGGACCGCATTCGCGGCCTGGAACTGGGCGCCGATGACTACTTGGTCAAACCTTTTTCGTTTACTGAACTGCTGTTACGCATCCGCACCATCTTGCGTCGCGGTGTCGTGCGCGAAGCCGACCATTTCCACCTCGCCGACCTCGAGCTGGATCTGGTCCGGCGCCGCGTTACACGCCAGCAGCAGGTGATCGTGCTGACCAACAAGGAGTTCGCCCTGCTGCATCTGTTTCTGCGCCGGGCAGGCGATGTGCTGTCCAGGACACAGATCGCTTCGGAAGTCTGGGACATGAATTTTGACAGCGATACCAACGTGGTGGACGTAGCGGTCAAGCGCCTGCGCAGCAAGGTCGATCAGCCCTACCCTATCAAGCTGATCCATACCATTCGCGGTATCGGCTATGTCTGCGAGGTGAGGCCATGCGGTCCCGACGCCAACCCTCTCTGACCCTGCGATCGACCGTGGCGTTTTCCATGGTAGCGATGCTGGCCGTGGCCGGTGCAGGCGTTTATCTGTATCAGACGATGAAAGCCTCGGTATTGGTGTACAGCGATCATGCGGTCATGGGCCGCCTGGAACATTTTCGCAAGCTGCTGCACTACGAACTCGCCATCGAAAAGCTGCGCGACAGCCCGCAGATTTTCAAGAACATGCTCGACAGCGAAGACGACATCTTCATCATTGAAGAGCCCGGACAGCAACCGGTAATCCAGGTAAATCCACTGAACGTCACGTTGCCTGAACTGCCCGTGATCGGCCAGGATACAAAGCTGAGCGTCAGTGACCTGCGTAGCGGCGTGACCGACTCGGGAACAATGCTGCGCGCCGCCTCCGTCGTCACGACGTCGGGGGGACGTGAAGTGCGCCTGACCGCCGCGCACCTCATGGGCAAGGAAATGGCTATGCTCGCGGCGTATCGCGAACGTATCTACCTGGCCGTTGCCCTTGCGTTTCTGGCCACCGCGTTGCTGGGTTACCTGGTACTGCGTCGAGGGCTGCGTCCGTTACGCAAGATGGCCGCGCATGCGGCAGCGATAACACCCGAGCGTCTGCACAGCCGTATGGACAGCTCCGATACGCCGGTTGAACTGCAACAGCTGAGTGACGCCTATAACGCGATGCTCGATCGTCTTGCCCGGGGTTATCAACGATTGACGCAATTTTCCGCTGACCTTGCCCATGAAATCCGCACGCCGGTGGGGTCGCTGATGGGGCATTGCCAGGTCGCCCTTCGCCAGCGCCGCAGCGAGGATGACTATCAGGCACTGATCGCTTCGAACCTTGAAGAGCTCGAACGGATCTCGCGCATCGTCGAAAGCATTCTGTTCCTTGCGCGCGCCGATGAAGCGCACGCACTGGTGGAGCGCCAGCAACTATCGCTGCATGACGAATCGCAGCGCATTGCCGACTATTTTGAAGGCTTGGCTGAAGAGCGGCGAATGACCGTACAGATAACAGGCGATGGAAACGTGCTCGCTGACCCTTTGCTGCTGCGCAGAGCCTTGAGCAACCTGGTGGCAAACGCCGTTCGCTATGCCTACGAGGGCACCGAGATTCAGATCCGGGTGATGGAAACCCCCGGCGGAGCCCGCATTGAAGTGGAGAACCAAGGGCCTGTGCTGAGTGACGAAACCGTGGGCAAACTCTTCGACCGCTTTTACCGCGGCGATGCGTCTCGCCACCAGAACTCTGACTCCTACGGCCTTGGCCTCGCCATCGTCGTGGCAATCATGCAACTGCATGAAGGTCACGTGCGTGTCGAACAGCCAAAGCCCGGGGTTATCTGTTTTTCGCTGTCATTCCCTGGAGCTTGAACGACGTCGGCGGACAGTGCTTGTCGTTCGCTGCCCCCAACTGAAACTCATGCGCGCAGGTCAACTGTCTGAGGGCTTGCCCAGGCTCTGGTGCTCGACCGGCGCATACTTTTCTTCGCCAGCAACGGGTACCCAGTCCTTCAAAGGTGTAAGAAAGTGCAGTTCAAAACGACGTGACAAGAACGCCCATCTTCCGTCCCGACGTTCAAACCTGTCGTGGTACAGCCCGCTGACTTGCACCGGGCCTTTTTCAATGTCGTGAAACAGGCAATCCGCAGCCACCGTACCCACCGCGCTGTCACCCTTAATATCGATCAGCGGGTTGGCCATCCAGTGATGCATATGTGGCATCTGGCGCCAGCTGTTTTGCGCCATCGCGAGGATTTCGTCACGGTTTCCGGCTTGGCCAAAACCCGGTAGATCCAGTGCTGATTCTTCGTGCCAGATACCGCTCAGGAGCGAGGCGTCGATGCGGTCGAAGGCATTGGCGTAGGCGTTTATCAGCGACTCGATGGCGGCGCGACTTTCCAGGGCGTCCAGTCGGGCGGTCAGTTGTTCCATGTTCATGATGGGGTTTCCTGCTGAGGCTTCGCATAAGCGACGAAGGCAGCCCTCCGCGAGGGCTGCGCTACGGTTGAGCACGTGTTCAGATCTGCGACAGGCCGCCGTCGACCATCAGCTCCACACCGTTGACATATTTCGCATCGGCAGATGCAAGGAACAGCGCCGACGAGGCGATTTCTTCAGGTTGGGCCATATACCCCAGCGGAGTGATCTGCTCGACGTGTTGGCGCAGCGCGGCAATGTCGCTCTCGCTCATCTTCAAGCCGTTATCCATCAGAGGCGTGCGGGTGAAGCCAGGGCTCAGGACATTCGCTCGAATCTTGCGACCTTTGAGTTCGTTGGCCCAAGTCCTGGCGAAGGACCGTACTGCGGCCTTGGATGCGTTGTAGAGGCTCAGTCCTTCCATCCCATTGCTGGAACAGATAGAGGCCGTCAACACGATCGACGCACCGTTTTTCAACAATGGCATCAACGTTTGAACGGTAAAAAAAACCCCCTTCACGTTAATGTCGAACATGTTGAAATAAGCCGCCTCGGTGGTCTCGCCCAGCGGGTTCTTTTCGCAAATACCCGCGTTGGCAAACACTGAGTCCAGCTGATCGTCGCGCGCCTCAATTGTAGCTTTGAGTTTATCGAGATCAGCCTGGCTGGCGACATCGGAAATGACCGCTACGACTCTGTCGCCTAGCTTCGCCACCGCCGCCTCTAGCGTGGCTGCAGAACGACCCGTGATGTAAACACGCTTGGCTCCCTCGGCAATCAAACCTTGCGCAATTGCAAACCCGATCCCTGTGGATGCCCCGGTGACGACTGCAACCTGATTAGCGAATTTGCCTGACATATCTGACTCCTCAGTCTCGATTATGTGGCTCGACTGGAACCACAGTGCGGCCATTTTGAGAGGAGTCAGGGGCTGAGCGGCACTGCCATAAATGAACATTGGCCGTTCATTTATGTGAGGCGTAAGGGAAGGTTTGATCGTTTAGATTGGAGTCAGCTGATTCAGAGCATGACCTGCAATCGAGAATATTCTGGAACCGAAGGGTTCCAGGAAGGAGACCTTATGCCTAAGACAAAAGTCGCCCCCCCGGAACCGCGGCGTTGGTTGATGTTCACCATCTTGTTGGTCGGTGCATTTTTACCGCCGCTGGATTTTTTCATCGTCAACGTAGCGCTGCCTTCAATTCAGCAATCGCTAGGCACGGCCTCCTCCGCCGAACAGTTGATCATCTCCTCGTATGCGGCGCTTTATGCCGTGACACTGATTACCGGTGGACGGCTGGGTGACATCTATGGCCGCATGAGAATGTTCTTCGTTGGTCTGGTTGGCTTTGCCGTTGCCTCACTGATCTGCGGTGTAGCCGAGTCACCCTGGGTGTTGATCGCCGGACGTTCGCTGCAAGGCGTGACGGCAGCCATCATGGCACCTCAGGCACTCGCATCAGTGCAGGCGATATTCCCCGACTCCGAAAAGCCCTTGGCACTGAGCCTGTATGGCGCGGTCTTTGGTCTGGCTTCGGTAGTCGGCCAGGCACTTGGCGGAATATTGATATCGCTCAACCTGATGAACCTGGGCTGGCGGGCGATATTTCTGGTGAATTTACCGATTTCGTTACTGGTCATCCTTGTCGCCATTCCAGTGGTCAAGGAAACCCACGCACCACAGACAAGCAAGCTGGATCTGGGCGGAACGCTATTGTCGATGGTGACGCTTGCGGCTCTGATCATTCCTCTGATCGAGGGGCGTGAATCGGGTTGGCCTTTGTGGGCCTGGCTGTCGCTTGCAGCGGTGCCGCTGCTGGCCTGGCTGTTCTGGCGCTACGAAGCCCGCCTGCATCAAGCGCAAGGTGCTCCGTTGCTGAATCCTGCCGCACTGCGCGCGCCCGGTCTTGCCCGGGCACTGCTCGTCGCCCTCACCTTTTACGCGATCGGCGTGTTTTTCCTGCTGCTTTCCATTTATCTACAGGGAGCGCTGCACACGAGCCCACTCAATGCAGGCCTCGTCTTCCTTCCTTTCGGCGCGGGATTTTTGCTGGGACCGCTTTCCACCCCTCAGTTCAGGCGTTTTCTGGGGGCATACGTCAATCCCGTCGGAATGGGGCTTGAAGTGTTGGGATTTGTGCTCTTGGCCTGGCTCGTGGCGCACACGCCGATGTCCGCCAGCCCCGCTGCGCTGCCCCTTGCCGTCATTCTGTTTCTGATCGGTTTCGGACAAGGATTAGCCCTTCCGACATTGATGCGCATGATCACAGGACGTGTGGCACCCGCATACTCCGGCATGATTGCAGGCATTACCAGCTCCACCCTGCAAATCAGCACGTCACTGAGCGTGGCAATAATAGGCGGCATTTTCTACACCCTTCTAGGCACGGATACGGACGCGGCTGCCATCACCCACGCTTTCACCGTCTCCATACTCTGCATCGCAGCATGCCTGGCGGTAGGCGCGGGATTGAGCCTTACCCTGACGCGCCAACCTGCTACTGATCCGCAAACGGCGGCCATGCACCCAGCAGAGTGAGTCAACCGCATGCCTGATTGCCGATCATGATGGAAGCAAGATCGGCAAGAGCACGAAGGCTGTCCATCTGGCGCATGTCCTGGTGGTAGCCCATCCATATGTCGCGACCCGGTGGCGGCTCGTGCGGATCAATCAACCGCAGCGCCGTTAATTGGTCACCCAAGGCGCGGGGCAATACGGCAACGCCCTGCCCCTGCGTGCACATTTGCGCCTGGACTGTGCGGCTGCTACTGGTGAACACGGTACGCGCCAGAGGGTAACGCTGCTGCAGCCACTGCACATCGGGATAATGAGACTGGGCAACACTCATGGTAATCAAACCAACCCCCTCGCCCTGTGGCTCGGGATCAGCAGATCCGACGGCCGTGTATAACCCATAGCTCAGGGAGATCAGCTTGCGGTGAACAATATCGGGTTCGGTGAAAGGGACGATTCGAAACGCGATATCGGCGTCGCGACGAGCCAGGTCAAACAATCGATGCCCGGCGATAACCTCAGGCACAATCAGAGGGTAACGTCGCCCCAGTTCACTGAGGACGGGGGCCAGCACATAACAGGCAAACCAGTCAGCGCAAGAAATGCGCAACACACCTTCTGGCTGGGCGCTGTCGCCCGCCAGGCGCCTTTCGATGGCCAACGCACTCTGCTCCATTTCCTGCGCTAGGCTGAGCAGCTTCTCTCCGCTGTCGGTCAGTACCAAACCTTGGGTGGTACGCAGGAAAATGGGCTGGCCACTGGACTGCTCAAGCACCTGCAAGCGCCGCCCCACGGTCGGATGGCTAACACCCAACAGCTTGGCGGCAGCGCCCAATGACCCACTGCGGGCAATCGCGAGAAAGATCCGCACATCACTCCAGTCCATACTCTACCCCGTACAAAAATGAACAGTGAGAGTGCAGTAATGGCAGTGCCGTAGCAATCCCAGGCTCGACATACTTCTCTGCATACACCTTCGTCGAAACACCAACCGAGGGACTGCAAATGAAGATTGGCTTTATCGGTGTGGGAAGCATGACCAGAGCGATCATTCCGTTGCTCATCCGGGCCGGCCATCACGTATCGGCATGGAACCGTAGTCACGCTGCGATTATGGATCTCGAAGGAGTAAGCGTTCTCGAATCCCCGTCCTCGGCCTTTCAGCAAGAGGTCGTCATCAGCCTGCTGGCCGATGATGCCGCCGTCAGGGAAGTGCTGCTGTCCAGCGCTGCTCTGGAAAATGCAGACAAGGCCTGCGTGCATGTCGTGATGTCGACTTTGTCGCCTTCACTCATGGTCGAGTTGCAGGGCATGCATGATGCAATCGGCATGGCATTGGTCGCGGCACCGGTTTTCGGCGTGCCCGCCGTGGCCGCGAGCGGCGAGTTGAACATCCTGGCGGCCGGATCGCAGCTAGCTGTCTCGACGGTTCAACCGCTGTTTGACCTGCTCGGGAAAAAAACCTGGTATCTGGGCGATCAGCCTGAACACGCGTGTATCGCGAAAATCGCCGGCAACATGATGATCACTCAAGCCATCCAGTCGCTGGGCGAAGCAAGCGGACTCGTTCAACGCCACGGACTGACCCCTTCGATTTTCGTCAACCTCATGACCCAGACCCTGTTCGCCTGCCCCAGTTATCAACGGTATGGGCAGAACATCGCCAACAACAGCTTTGAACCGGGTTTCAAACTGTCTCTTGGCCTCAAGGATATAAATCTGGCTATTGATGCGGGCCGTCTCAAGGACCTGGAACTGCCTGCTGCGGATGCAGTGCGATCGAAAATGACGTCGGCAGTAGCCCGGGGAGACGGGCACAAGGACTGGTCGGTCTTCGCTACACAGACACTTACCCAATCAGCCGTTCATGCCCAGCAACCCTGGCGAAGCGCACCGATAAAACGTACGCGGCGTGGCAACTTCTGGGTGACCGGCGCCCGTGTTACCCAGAACGGTAAAAATTTCCAGAAGGGTCCGATGTACGTAGCCTGGGAATCCCCTGAGCACATCACTCAAGCCTATCCCGTGGTGCTGGTGCACGGCGGCACGCTGCAGGGCACCGAATGGCTGGATACACCCGATGGTCGCCCGGGATGGGCGCAGCGGTTCCTCGAAGCGGGCTTCGTAGTCTTTCGCGTCGACAGACCCGGCCACGGGCGATCGCCGTATCACCCCGACATCATGGGACCGATGGGGCCAGCGTTCTCCTATGAACGCGCCCGCGAAGTTTACTTTCCAGAGGGAGGTGGAGAAACGCAGTGGCCGTTTGAGTCGGATGACGAAGCAGCGTTTGACGCCTTCATTGCAGCTTACGGCCCCATGCCGGCTGACCTTGCGGCCTCGCAGACCCTGGACGCGGACCGACTGGCCGAACTGCTCGACAGAATCGGTAAGGCCATCATCGTTACGCATTCCGCTTCCGGGCCCAGTGGCTGGTTGGTCGCCGATCGTCGACCCGACCTGATCGCAGGGATTGTGGCAGTGGAGCCTATGGGGCCGGTATTTGGCCATACGCCGGGTATAGGCAGCCTCGAATGGGGACTGACCGCCGCCCCTTTGACCTTTGATCCGCCTCGCGAGACGGCGGAGCAAGTCCGCACAGCAGAACCATCAACCCTGAAAATTCCCGGATTGCAGGGCGTTCCGGTAGCGCTGATGACAGGTGAGACATCAGCGTTTGCTTCTTACGCATCCAGCATTGTCCCTTTCCTGCGAAATGCCGGTGCCAACATTCACCATCTGGATCTACCGGCACTGGGTATTCACGGCAACGGCCACGGATTGATCTATGAACGCAATTCAGACTCGGCTTTCAAGGTAGTCATGCAGTGGCTGGAGGAATCGTTGAACATGCCCGATCCCGCGTAAAGCGCCTGCTCAGGTTCTCCGTCCAATCATGGAAGGACCAAGGAAGGGTACAGACAAGCCCCTTAGAACAACTGCCACGAGGTTATCCATGGACAATTCCGACATCACGCGTCAACTCTCGGCATTCAGACAAACCATCGACAATATCGACGCCGCGCTCATCCACATGCTTGCTGAACGGTTCCGCTGTACTGATGAGGTCGGCTTGCTTAAAGCCCGACATCAATTGCCAGCGGTGGACAAGAAGAGAGAGCAGCATCAATACGAACGTCTGACAGCCCTCGCCCAGGAGGCCAACCTCGATACGGCCTTCGTCCAGAAGCTGATGCAGTTTGTCATCGGTGAAGTGGTCGACCGCCACAGACAATTTGCGACCAGGCATAACCCAGGACTCTGCGAGGGCGCTGTCCTCAAACCTGAAAACACCGCCGTCTAACCCGCCGCCTCCCCTCACTAGACGCCCGGGAATTGCTGATAGATCGCAGACAACTCGATAGAGAAGCGACTGAATAAGCCCCTTTCTCCGACCGATTCCTGAAAGGCAATTAGACTATCAAGACGAGCAGAACCGCATGAAATGGCCAATGATCGATCAGATTCGCAGTTTCACTGTTTTACCCTCTGGCTACACATGGGATTACCTGAAACGCGAGGAGATCGATGTAGCGATAATTTTTTTCCAGACGTGGTTTCCCTCCATTACGGTGGGGTTAGGGAGCCCTTTTCTGAACCAGCAATTTTATGAAGACAACGTGGTGCTCGAAGACGATCTGGAGCGGGCGATGTTCGCTATAGTGGTCCGCCGAAATCATGAAATCGTCGCGATAGCAACGTGGGAAAAAATTGACGGCGCTGATGTCATCTTCGGGCGAGTGGGCGCGGTAGCCAAACATCATAGACAAACCAAACTGGCCGTAGCTGCCCAAGACCTCGGAGAAAAAATGGGAAGGTTCATGGGAGCGGGCTTGATCTATGGTATGGCGACAACCAGCGCTCCGTATATGCAACAAGCATTGGAGCATGCGGGTTACAAAGCCGTAGGAATAATGCCTGGCTTCGACCAAGAGGAAACAGAGCCAGGAATCGTTCGCAGGGTTTACGAAGTCATCTACGCAAAACGACTCGCCCCCAACTCAAATTTTCTGATTCCTTCAGTACACAACCTCACACCGACCGTCGCTCGGCTTTATGCAGAAATATTTCACGAAACAATCAGGGCTGAATGAGAGGCAAGCATAAAACCAGTGTGTTTCGGATCAAATAAAGATCCTCGCTCACGCTGATTGCGTTGCTCGGGAGCGCCGCTTTAGCTTGCGTGCCAAAAGAACGCGAAGGCGCACCGAATACCAGGTACTGCCATACTGGAGTCAGTCGCAGGTCACCATTCAAGATCACTCGCACACTCAATGCGATTGGGGGCAAAAGGGGGGGCAAATAACAGCATTATCGACCTGAAAACGCCTTCCTAGAGCCTAGTCAAAATGTTTTTTGGTGATCCGGACAGCCTGTAACAGAACTCCACTAGATTATATAAAGACCTTTCATAATTGGTTCTTTAAAAGGTGCGGGTGACTCATGGCAGTCCCTCAAAACAAACAAGAACTGCTCAGCGTCATCAAGCAGGTGCCTGCGCATCGGGTCAACGAACGCAGCCTACATGAAGCCGCTGCCGGCAGCGGTGATGTCATAGGCGACGGCGACATCGCGACAGGCTCTACGTCATTTCCTGGCGCGGCGCGCTGCCCAGCGACCAACCGAAGTTCATGCCCGCAGCCGCCAGCAGAATGGCGCCCGCCCCGATCACCTGCAGGCCTCCAAGCGGATGCGCGAAGGCAACCCAGTCAACCAGGATGGCGACGATCGGATAGATGAATGACAGTGCGCCGACCAGCGACGTGGGGATTTTCTGGATGGCGCTGTACAAAAGGGTCGACATCAGACCGGTATGGACCACGCCGATAATGATCAGGTAAGCCCAGGCACCCTCGATCATAGCGACTCTGGTGAAGTCGACGAACGGTGCCAGGGCCAGCACGCCTACCACCATCTGGATCAGCACGATCAGGTGCGCGGGCAAGTCCTTGAGGCGCTTGGTGATCGCCGCCGCGACAGCGTAGAAAAAGGCTGAAGCCAAGGCCAGGCAAACGCCCAGCAGGTAGTCGGCGCCTGCGGCCTGTCCATTGCCTTTGGCGGACACGATCAGCATCAGACCGGCGAAGGCCAGCAGCAGCCAGCCGACCTTGGCGAGGTTGAGGCGTTCCGCGAAGAACAGCACACCCAGACCAACCAGCATGAACGGCTGAACGTGGTAGACCACCGTTGCAATGGCGATAGTGGAATGTTTGTAGGCACTGAATAGCAGCACCCAGTTCAGAATCAGCGCCACACCGCCCAGGCATACCAGCAAGAACTGCCGAGCGTTGATGCGGCAACGGCGCAGCACACCGAGCATCAGGCACGCGATCAGCATCGCCATTGCGCCAAACAGGCACCGCCAGAACACCACCGCCTCAGGACTCTGTCCCGACATGATGACGAACCAGCCCACCGTGCCGGAGATCACCATGGCCGAAATCATTTCCAGCGTCCCACGGGTTTTCGACTTCATCACTCACTGCTTCCCTGCTGTTGGCATTGCCGCACCCTGACCCGCCATTCGCGGGCCTGGCTCAAAAATAGAACTTTATAATGAATTAATGGCCGTTATACTGAACATCGCACGGGTAAGCGTCAACCCATTTCAGGATGATATGCAGAACAAATGAACAGCAAAACGAACGAAACGTTGAGGAATAACGCCAGCCGAATTGAGTTACTGGCCCTTTCAATCAAACGCGAGCGCCTGGCCGCCGGGCTTTCCTTGACCGAGCTGGCGAAGCGCGCCGGGGTGGCAAAGTCGACGTTGTCTCAGCTGGAGTCAGGCATCGGTAATCCCAGCATCGAAACCTTGTGGTCACTGGCGATTGCAATGGGCTTGCAAGTCACCCGGTTCTTCGAACAACCCCAGCAGGCACTGAGGATAATTCGCGCCAATGAGGGCATGACGGCCTATGCCGAGACTGCCCATTATGCAGCGACACTGCTCGCTGATTGCCCGGCGGGCGTGCAGCGCGATATCTACCGGCTCAACGTGCAACCCGGCGAAGTTCGGCGGTCTCAGCCCCACCCACAGGGCACCGTAGAGCACGTGGTGCTGTGCAGCGGCAGTGCCCATGTCGGCCCGGCGACGGGACCTGTGTTGCTGAATGCTGGCGACTACATCAGCTACCTGGCGAATGTGCCTCACGTGTTCGAAGCACTCGAGGCGGACACCACTGCGGTGATGGTGATAGAACATCCCTGAGGGTGCGAAAGGCTTCAGCGGCCTCCGAGCGCGGCCTAACCGGTGCGCTGTCGGCGGATAAACCTGCGGGCTAAAACACGAAACTGTGCCCGAGTTCTCCCTCCATCCACTCCAGGAAACGCCTGACCCTGGGAAAGCTCGAGTGCGATGCGCTTGCTGCGTGGCAACGTACCGTTGGTGCTCGACGAATACGGCTATAAATTCGAGATTGGCAAAGCCAAGACCCTGCGCACGGGCAACGATGTCCTGATCATTTCCACCGGGCTGATGACCATGCGCGCACTGGAAGCGGCCAAGGAACTCCAGGCGGAAGGCGTGGATGTCGCGGTGTTGCACGTACCGACCATCAAGCCTCTGGATGAGCAGACTATTCTGGCCGAGGCCAGAAAGTCGGGGCGCCTGGTCGTGACGGCGGAAAACCACTCCATTATCGGCGGCTTGGGCGAAGCCGTGGCGACCGTGCTGTTGCGCAACGGGGTGACGCCGACCTTCCGGCAAATCGCTCTGCCGGATGCGTTTCTCGATGCCGGCGCACTCCCGACGTTGCACGATCGCTACGGTATTTCTATCCAGGCGGTGTGCGCGCAGATCAAGGACTGGCTATAAGGGCTATCGGCCGCAGCTTCAGGCCTGCGGCAACCGCGCAACGACCTTGATCTCGAAATCAAAACCATACAGCCAGGTCACGCCGACCGCCGTGATCGTTGGAAAAGGCGCTTGCCCCCAGTAATGCGGTACCACTTCCCATACGTCTTCGAAGATTTTTTGCGGATCGACCATGAAGACGGTCACGTCCTGCACATCATCAAAGGTGCAACCGGCAGCAGCCAATACGGCATTGAGATTGTTGAAGGCACGGTGAACCTGAGCCTTGAGCTCCGGTTCGGGCGATCCGTCTTCACGGCTGCCGACTTGTCCTGAAACAAACAGCAGGCCATTACTGCGCACCGCAGCCGAGTAACGATTGCGCTCGTAAAGGTCCTGGCGTGCGGCGGGAAATACTGCGTCTCGAGTGTTCATCAGCAAAACTCCAGTGGTTGGTCAGCGACATCAACACTGTAGGGCGCTTGCCCAGGGCGGATAAACCAGCAATGCTGGCCATCACTGTTTGCGATTCCCAAACAATCTGGAGCGTCCATGGACCGTTTCGACGCCATGCAAGCCTTTGCGCGAGTGGTAGAGACAGGCAGCTTCACCCGCGCCGCCCGCACCTTGCACATGAGTAAAACCACCGTCACCCAGTTGATCCAACAATTGGAAGCGCGCTTGCGCGTGAAGCTGCTCAACCGCACCACACGCACGGTAAAAGTCACCGCTGATGGCCTCGCCTACTACGAGCGGGTGCAATTACTGCTGGCCGCCCTGGATGATGCCGACACCGCGCTGTCCGGGGCCGCAGCCGCGCCGCGCGGACGCCTGCGGGTCGACGTGCCCAGCCCACTGGCCCGTTTGATCCTGATCCCGGCCTTGCCGGCGTTTCATGAGCACTACCCGGATATCCAGCTGGACCTGGGCGTAAGCGACCGGAATATCAGCCTGATCGATGACAGCGTTGATTGCGTGATTCGCGGTGGAGAAATCACCGATATATCGCTAGTGGCACGGCACATCGCGGACTTGCCGCTGGGCGTGTACGCGGCGCCCGGTTACCTGGCACTGCATGGCACGCCCGCTCACCCGCGAGAATTGCAGGAAGGTACGCACCGTGTCGTCGGTTATCGCCAGGCGCGTACCGGCAAGGCGCTGCCCTACACGCTGCGACGCACAGAAGAAACCGTGGTAGTGCACGGCCGGCACGCGCTGACAGTCGACGATGGCAATGCCTACCTGGCCGCCGGCCAGGCCGGGCTGGGCGTGCTATGGCTGCCGCACTACATGGCGATGCAACCCGTGGCGAATGGCGAACTGGTCCGGCTGTTCGAAGACTGGACCATCGCGCCGATGCCGCTGCATATCGCCTACACGCCGAACCGCCATGTAAGCCGCAAGTTAAGGGTGTTCATGGACTGGGTGATGGAGTTGATGGCAGAGCATGTACCGCAGATTGCCCCGCCCTCGCCCGGCAGATGATGTTCCGTTTCATTTGATCTTGATCACCACTTTGCCTTTGGCACGGCCTTGTGCCAGATAGTCGAGCGCTTCCTTGGCCTGCTCGAACGCAAACACCTTGTCGATCACCGGCTGGATTTGGCCCGACTCAAGCAGCTTGCCAATTTCAGTCAGTTGGGCGCCTTCAGGACGCGCAAACAGGAAGGAATACGCCACGCCGTTTTTTCTCGCCAGCCGCACGATCTTGCGACTCATCAGCCCGAAGACGAACTCGAGGAAGACATTCAACCCACGAGCGCGAGCAAACGCTTTATCCAACGGCCCGACGAGGGAAATGATCTTGCCGCCAGGCTTGAGGATCTCGACGGCCTTCTCGATGGCATCTCCTCTGATCGTACCGAGCACCAGGTCATAGCCGTGCAGCACGTTCTCGAACGCTTGCTGCTTGTAATCGATCACCTCATCGGCGCCCAGGATGCCGACCATCTGGACATTGGCGGTACTGGTGTTGGTTGCCACCTTGGCACCGAGGTACTTGGCCAGCTGGATCGCAAACGTCCCAATGCCGCCGGAACCCGCAGGAATGAAGACTTTCTGGCCGGGTTGCAGATCGGCGCGCTCTTTCAGGGCTTGCCACGAGGTGAGCCCGACCATCGGAATCGAAGCGGCTTGCACAAAGTCCAGGTTGGCAGGCTTTGGCGCAGCGACAGCCTCGGGCACCGCCACATATTCAGCGATTGACCCGGTGCCCAGGTCGAACACATTGGCAAACACGGCATCGCCCACCTTGAAGCGGGTCACATTGCTCCCCACCTCGGCCACCACGCCGGCCAGGTCGCTGCCCATGACGGCCGGCAATTGGAACTTCAAGACCGGCTTGAACACCCCTGCGGTGATCATGTTGTCGACCGGGTTAACGGCTGCGGCATGCACTTCGACCAGCATTTCGTTGGGTTTCAACACTGGACGAGGCACTTGGGCAAATTCGATGCCTGGAGATTTGCCATAGCGTTTGAAGGTGAGCGCTTTCATGGTGCTGTGATTCCGTAGAGGGATGGATATCAGGCTTGCGCTTGATAACGCTCGGCGGCATGGGCTTGGCGAATGTCGCTCAACAACCCTTGGCGCGCCTGATCCAGCGCATCCCAACGACCCGCCGCGTGCAGTGGCGGAATAGTGACGAGCTCGCGACGGTCAAAGCCGACCAATGCAGCGTCTACCAGCTCTTCAACATCCATGACGTCGGAAAGCGTGTTGAGGTCGATCCCGGCGCGCTCCCAGATTTCGGTGCGGGTTGCCGCTGGCAGCACGGCCTGCACATACACGCCTTTGGGCGACAACTCCACGTTCAGGCCTTGGGACAGGAACAGCACGTAAGCCTTGGTGGCGCCATAAATCGTCATGCCGAACTCGGGTGCGAACCCCACCACTGATCCAAGATTGACGATCGAGCCTGTACCGGCCTGCGCGAAGCGTGGCGCGACTGCTGCTGCAAGGCGTGTCACCGCGGTGATGTTCAGTGAGATAAGCCCTTCGATCGCCTCGGTGCTTTGCTGGACCATACTGCCGGACTGAGCCAGGCCGGCATTGTTGATCAGAATGCCGATACGGGAGTCGACGCGCAGGCGGGTTTCGACGGCGGTGAGATCAGCGCTACGGGTCAGGTCGGCTTGCAGCACGTCGACCGCCACGCCGGTGTCTTTACGTAGACGTTCGGCCAGGGTCTCAAGGCGTGCCTTGTCACGTGCAACAAGCACCAGGTCGTGGCCACGACGAGCAAAGCGTTCGGCGTAGGTGGCGCCAATCCCGGAGGAGGCGCCAGTGATCAGCACAGTAGCAGGCGTTGTCATGCGATGAATTCCTTCATAAGGGTTTTTGGCACGGGCTGAAACGGTGTGAGCTTCAGCCGCAGATTCAAGGATTCTGCTGTTGGAACGCACTTATGATTACGGCCATAATCTAAAATGTCAACGGTTTGATGTCGATCAACATCAATGTATGATGAAGCACTCACACTTGAACAAAACGTTGTTGGGTATTCGATGAAGGTCACTAAACAGCAAGCACAGGCCAACCGGGCGCACATCGTTGAAACCGCCTCCGCGCTTTTTCGCGAGCGCGGTTATGACGGCGTCGGTATTGCCGATCTGATGGCGGCGGCGGGCTTTACCCAGGGAGGCTTTTACAAGCACTTCCGGTCCAAAGCCGATCTGATGGCAGAATCGGCCACTTGCGGCTTGATGCAGTCCACCGCATTGACGGCTGAGGGTTCAGCGTCCGAATTCTTGAAGGTGTATCTCTCTCGTGAGCATCGCGACAACCGCGCCACCGGCTGCACGATGGCGGCGTTGTGCGGGGATGCGGCGCGCAAAGAGGACGACGTGCGGGCCACATTTGCTGCTGGCATCGAGGCTCAATTAGCAGCGTTACGAGGCAAGTCCGACAGTGCGGACTCTGCCGAGGCTCGGGCAAAGCGCCTCGCCACAATGGCGCATGCATTGGGCGCCATCGTCATGTCGCGCGCCTGCCCTGACGACTCGCCGCTGGCTGATGAGATTCTGCAGGTTTGTCGCGAAGCAATCTTCGCGTCGTTGACGCCAGATGACACCCGTGAATTGATTGACTGAACGTCACAGCAACCGCAGCCTGAGACGTGTGTCGCAGTGCCGTGTGAAACAGTTGTCGGCGACGGCGCGATCACCCAGAATCGCGCCCCCGACCATCGGGCACTACAGGGATATTCTGCACATGGCTGCTTCAAATAAATGGCTGATGTCTTCAGTCGCTTATTACCTCGACTTTTTCACTGTCCCCCTCTTCGTCATCCTCGCCCTCTGCCTCGCTCCCTTTGACCTCGGCCTGGTGCTCGTGGGCCTGTTGGTATGGACGCTGGTGGAGTACTCGGCACACCGCTTCCTATTCCACTCGCTGTACCGCCGCGAGCATTGGACCCACCATGTCGATGTGCTCGCCTTTATCGGTGTGTCCAGCTGGAAAACCAGCTCGACCTTTGCCGCGCTACTGCTGTTCGCCTGGTACACCGAGCTGACGTCGGCCTTTATCGGCGCCGTGGTGGGCTACCTCTATTACATCTCGGTGCACTACGTGATGCACCGCCCGCAGCACTGGGCCTATGCCTTTATTCCAGGGCTCGTGGCCAATCATGATCTGCACCATCGCCAGGGTATCGAGAAGAACTTCGGCGTGTCTTCGCCGCTGTGGGACCATGTGTTTCGTACTTACATTCGGGCTGAGGTCGCCCGGGCACGCTAGCCGGGTAGCCATTCAGGGTCATGTCGTCAATGTGCAGTGACACACAACGTCATCCGCTTAGTGGCAACCTTCCTTGCAGCTCCCGTAAAAGACCTTTGCTATCACGGCCATTGATAGCTCCCTAACGAAAGCCCCATGCTAGAGGGCTAAACTCGCGCTTATATCATTCCGAATGATAGTTACCTTTGCTTCATTCGATTCGTGACATAGCACATCGCCGCGCATGATCCGCCCATCTCAAATACATTGGCGGATGCACCTCATGGAACAGTCACTCAAACATTTGCGCTTCCCCTTGGCGATTTTGGCCGTAGTGGTGATGAGCGCGTGCGGCAAGACCCCGGAACAAGCGGCCGCCATGCCTGCTGCCAAAGTCAGCGTGGCGAAGGTGCTGGAACAACCAGTCAACGAGTGGGATGAATTCACCGGTCGCCTGGAAGCCCCAGAAACCGTGCAGATTCGTCCGCGGGTCTCTGGCCAGATTGACCAAGTCGCTTTCACCGAAGGCGCTTTGGTCAAGAAAGGCGACCTGCTGTTCCAGATCGACCCGCGTCCGTTCCAGGCTGAAGTGCGCCGCCTTGAAGCCCAGTTGCAACAAACCCGCGCCGCCGCCACCCGCAGCGATAACGAAGCGCAACGTGGCGAGCGCCTGCGCCAGAGTAATGCGATTTCCGCCGAACTGGCCGACTCGCGCACCACCGCTGCCCAGGAAGCCCGCGCGGCCGTCGCCGGGATCCAGGCGCAGTTGGACCTGGCCAAGCTGAACCTGAGCTTTACCCGTGTGACCTCGCCGATCAGCGGCCGCGTCAGCCGTGCCGAAATCACTGCCGGCAACCTGGTGACCGCTGACACCACCGCGCTGACCAGTGTGGTCTCCACCGACAAGGTCTACGCCTACTTCGACGCCGATGAGCGCGTGTTCCTCAAGTACACCGAGCTGGCTCGCCAAGGCCGCCGTGGTGCAACCACGCCGGTGTACCTGGGCCTGTCCAACGAAACCGGCAACCCGCACTTGGGCCAGATGAACTTCGTCGACAACCAGGTCAACCCGGCCACCGGCACCATCCGTGGTCGCGCTGTGTTCGATAACAGCAAGGGCGAATACACCCCCGGCCTGTATGCACGCCTGAAACTGGTCGGCAGCGGCACCTACTCTGCCGTGTTGATCACTGACGAAGCCGTCGGCACCGACCTGGGCAAGAAATTCGTGCTGGTGATGGAAGGCGACAAGCCGGCCTATCGCTCGGTGGAACTGGGGCCGAAGATCGAAGGTTTGCGCATCGTGCGCAGCGGCCTGAACAAGGACGACACCATTATCGTCAAGGGCCTGCAGCGCGTGCGCCCAGGGTCGCCGGTGGCCCCGGAAACCATTCCGATGGCCAGCCAGGAAACCCTCGCCGCCTTGGCCAAACAACGACAAGCGCTTGAAGCCAGCAACCTGGAACAAGTGGCGCCGGATAAAGCCGCGCCCAAACTTGCCAGCGCGACTCCACGCGGTTAAGGGATACGACTCAAGATGAATTTTTCCAAGTTCTTCATTTCGCGGCCGATCTTCGCAGCAGTGCTCTCGCTGTTGATCCTGATCGCCGGTGCGATCTCGCTGTTCCAATTGCCGATCAGCGAATACCCGGAAGTGGTGCCGCCGACTGTGGTGGTCCGCGCCAACTTCCCGGGCGCCAACCCCAAGGTCATCGGTGAAACCGTCGCCGCTCCGCTGGAGCAGGCGATCACCGGCGTCGAGAACATGCTGTACATGTCCTCGCAGTCGACCGCCGACGGCAAGCTGACCCTGACCATCACCTTCGCCCTGGGCACCGACTTGGACAACGCGCAGGTGCAAGTGCAAAACCGTGTGACGCGGACTCAGCCGAAACTGCCTGAGGAAGTGACGCGCATCGGTATTACCGTGGACAAGGCCTCCCCCGACCTGACCATGGTGGTGCACTTGACCTCCCCGGATCAGCGCTACGACATGCTCTACCTGTCCAACTACGCGTTGCTCAATGTGAAGGATGAGCTGGCGCGTCTGGGCGGTGTGGGTGACGTGCAACTGTTCGGCATGGGCGATTACTCCCTGCGTGTGTGGCTGGACCCGAACAAGACCGCTTCGCGCAACCTGACCGCCACCGATGTGGTGACCGCGATCCGTGAGCAGAACCGTCAAGTGGCTGCCGGTGCCCTGGGTGCGCAACCCGCGCCGACTGCCACCGCCTTCCAGTTGTCGGTGAACACCCAAGGTCGCCTGGTGACTGAGGAAGAGTTCGAAAACATCGTGATTCGCTCAGGCGACAACGGTGAAATCACCCGCCTCAAAGACATCGCACGGATTGAGCTGGGTTCCAGCCAATACGCCCTGCGCTCGTTGCTCAACAACCAGCCGGCCGTGGCGATCCCGATCTTCCAGCGCCCTGGCTCCAACGCCATCGAGATTTCCAACGAAGTGCGCGGCAAAATGGACGAACTGAAAAAGAACTTCCCGCAAGGGATGGACTACAGCATCGTCTATGACCCGACCATCTTCGTGCGTGGCTCCATCGAAGCGGTGGTGCACACCCTGTTCGAAGCGCTGATCCTGGTTGTCTTGGTAGTGATCCTGTTCCTGCAGACCTGGCGCGCGTCGATCATTCCTTTGGTGGCGGTGCCGGTATCGTTGATCGGTACGTTTGCGGTAATGCACCTGTTTGGCTTCTCGCTCAACGCGTTGTCGCTGTTCGGCCTGGTATTGGCCATCGGTATCGTGGTGGACGACGCCATCGTGGTGGTGGAAAACGTCGAGCGCAACATTGAGCTTGGCCTGGAACCGTTTGCGGCGACTGAAAAAGCCATGAGCGAAGTGACCGGCCCGATTGTTGCCACCGCGTTGGTGCTGTGTGCGGTGTTCATTCCGGCTGCCTTTATCAGTGGCTTGACCGGGCAGTTCTATAAACAGTTCGCCTTGACCATCGCGATTTCGACAGTGATCTCGGCCTTCAACTCGCTGACCTTGTCCCCTGCCCTGGCCGCCGTGTTGCTGCGCAGCCATGACGCGCCAAAGGATCGTTTCTCGAAGGTTCTCGACAAGCTGTTCGGCGGCTGGTTGTTCAAACCGTTCAACCGCTTCTTTGACAAAGCCAGCCACGGCTACGTCGGCACCGTACGCCGGGTGATTCGCGGTAGCGGTATCGCGCTGTTCCTGTATGCCGGCTTGATGGTGCTGACCTGGTTCGGTTTTGCCCACACCCCGACCGGTTTCGTACCGGCCCAGGACAAGCAATACTTGGTGGCCTTCGCCCAATTGCCGGACGCCGCGAGCCTGGACCGCACTGAAGACGTGATCAAGCGCATGTCTGACATCGCGCTGAAACAACCGGGTGTGGAGGCCGCCGTGGCCTTCCCGGGCCTGTCGATCAACGGTTTCACCAACAGCCCGAACAGCGGCATCGTGTTCGTGACCTTGAAACCGTTCGACGAACGTAAAGACCCGAGCATGTCCGCCGGTGCGATTGCCGGCGCGTTGAACGGTAAATACAGCGACATCCAGGAAGCCTACATGGCGATCTTCCCACCGCCGCCGGTACAGGGCCTGGGTACGATTGGTGGCTTCCGCCTGCAGATCGAAGACCGTGGCAACCTGGGTTACGACGAGCTGTACAAAGAAGTGCAGAACATCATCACCAAGAGCCGCACCACGCAGGAGCTGTTCGGCCTGTTCACCAGCTACACGGTCAACGTGCCCCAGGTCGATGCGGCTATCGACCGTGAAAAGGCCAAGACCCACGGCGTGGCGATCAGCGACATCTTCGACACCCTGCAGATCTACCTGGGTTCGTTGTATGCCAACGACTTCAACCGCTTCGGTCGCACCTACCAGGTCAACGTGCAGGCTGAACAACAGTTCCGCCTGGATGAAGACCAGATCGGCCAGCTGAAAGTGCGCAACAACAAAGGCGAGATGATCCCGTTGGCGACCTTCATCAAGGTAAGCGACACCTCGGGCCCGGACCGCGTGATGCACTACAACGGCTTTATCACGGCTGAAATCAACGGCAACGCTGCACCGGGCTACAGCTCGGGCCAGGCAGAAGCTGCGATTGAAAAACTGCTGAAAGACGAACTGCCCAACGGCATGACCTATGAGTGGACCGACCTGACGTATCAGCAAATCCTTTCGGGCAACACCGCACTGTTCGTGTTCCCGCTCTGCGTGCTGCTGGCGTTCCTGGTACTCGCCGCTCAATACGAAAGCTGGAGCCTGCCGCTGGCGGTGATCCTGATCGTACCAATGACGCTGCTGTCGGCCATTACCGGGGTGATCATCTCGGGTGGCGACAACAACATCTTCACCCAGATCGGCCTGATCGTATTGGTAGGCCTGGCGTGTAAGAACGCGATTCTGATCGTCGAGTTCGCCAAGGATAAACAGGCAGAAGGCCTCGACCCGCTCGCTGCGGTGCTGGAAGCCTGCCGCCTGCGTCTGCGGCCGATCCTGATGACCTCGTTCGCTTTCATCATGGGTGTGGTGCCACTGGTGTTGTCCAGCGGTGCAGGTGCCGAGATGCGTCACGCAATGGGCGTGGCGGTGTTCTCCGGGATGATCGGTGTGACCTTCTTCGGTCTGTTGCTGACGCCAGTGTTCTACGTACTGATCCGTCGCTATGTGGAGCGCCAGGAAGCGCGCAAAGCGGCCAAGGCCTTGAAGCTGGAGACACAGCAATGAGTGTGAAAGTATTCTTGCCGAGCTTGCTGGTACTGGCGCTGAGCGCCTGTGCCGTAGGCCCGGACTACAAAACCCAGACCCCGGAGGCGGCCAATGTGATGGCCGCCGCCGATGCCAAGAAATATGACCACGCCAAGTTCGAAGGCATCTGGTGGCAACAGTTCGAGGACCCGACCCTCAACCAGTTGGTGACTCAGTCGCTGCAGGGCAACCGTGATTTGCGCGTCGCCTTTGCCCGTCTGCGGGCCGCCCGCGCCATCCGCGATGACGCCAGCAATGACGCGATGCCGACCATCACCAGCCGCGTCAGCAGTGACCAGGGCAAAGGCCAGATTCCGGGCCAGACCACTAGCCGCGTCAAGACCGAGCGTTACGACCTGGGCCTGGACATGGCCTGGGAGCTGGACCTGTTCGGCCGCATCCAGCGCAACCTGGAAGCCACCGACGCCGACCAGCAGGCCGCCGAGGCTGACTTGTACCAACTGCAAGTCACCATGATTGCCGAACTGGTGGATGCCTACGGTCAACTGCGCGGCGCGCAACTGCGTGAACGCATTGCCCTGGACAACCTGAAGAACCAGCAGGAATCGCGCACCATCACCGAAAGCCTGCGCGATGCCGGCGTGGGTGATCAGTTGGATGTGGAACGTGCCGACGCACGCCTCGCGGCGGTTGAAGCCAGCGTGCCGCAACTCCAGGCCGAGCAAGTGCGCGAGCGCAACCGCATCGCCACCCTCCTCGGCCAGCGGCCCGACAAGCTCACCGTAGACCTTGGTCCTAAAGACCTGCCAGCGATTGCCAAGGCATTGCCGATTGGCGACCCGGGGCAACTGCTGCAACGTCGCCCGGACATCCTCAGCGCCGAACGCAAACTGGCCGCCGCCACTGCGCGTATCGGTGTGGCCAAGGCCGATTTGTTCCCACGGGTCAGCCTCAGCGGCTTCCTCGGCTTTACCGCCGGGCGTGGTTCGCAGATCGGCTCGTCCGCCGCGAATGCCTGGGCCCTTGGCCCGAGCATCACCTGGGCAGCCTTTGACCTGGGCAGCGTACGCGCCCGTTTGCGCGGCGCGGATGCCGAGGCTGATGGCGCGCTGGCAAGCTACGAGCAACAAGTGTTGCTGGCGTTGGAAGAATCCGAGAACGCCTTCAGTGACTACGGCAAGCGTCAGCAACGCCTTGTCTCACTGATCCGCCAAAGCGAATCCAGCCGCGCCGCCGCCGACCTGGCTGCGATCCGCTACCGCGAAGGCACCGTGGACTTCCTGGTGCTGCTCGACGCGCAACGTGAGCGTCTGGCCGCTGAAGACTCCCAGGCGCAGGCCGAAGTCGACTTGTATCGCGGGATTGTGGCGATCTACAAGGCGCTGGGGGGTGGTTGGAAGCCGGACACGGTTGTCGCCACCGCCAAGTGAAGTAAAGAGCTCCTTTGGTTGGTCGCATCCAGCCAATTTTTAGCCCCGTGGTCCATTCGGTCACGGGGCTTTTTTTTGCCTGAAACCCGAGTTCACTGAGCGGGACGGGCGCGACGATCACGTCACTTGGATTTCGCCCTTCGTGCCCTGTCGATCTTGTCATAGTGCGCACGTGTTTCGATGTTCAAGGCTGAGGTAGCTTTGTCCGCAATCTCGACGGTGGTCCAATCAAACACATTGGACACGCGATAGATCAACTCGCCGTCCGTGAGAAACACCTCATGACGGCCATCGGTGTCGGGTACCAATTGCGCCTTCTGCATCAAGGGAACCTGCCGTTTGACGCGCTCAACGTCAGTGGTATTAAACGAGATGCTCAACTGTTTGAGACGGTCAGCATCATCAAAATAGGCACCCACGACATAGATCGGAACATCGCCCAAGCTGTAAGGATGGTTGGGCTCTAGCGCCCTGTAGTAAGGCATTGGAACTGAATAGCTCAAGTTGTATTCCCTGTTTACCTGCGCAAAGTAGGGCTTGAGCGTGTCAAGGACCTGCTGACGTGACATACCCAGGGTGAAATCACCAATGCCCAACGCCGACCAGGCGGTCAGCGGGAAAAGCGCCCAGCACAGCAACATAGCCAATGACTTTCGCACGATCACTCTCCTTGAATGTACCGGCGCAAACTACTACGGCAGGCGCGTAAAGCGAAGGGGGTTGGCGCCAGGGATCAACGGTTTTCGTTGAGAATCAGACTGCGGTAATGCCCCGGATTCGACCCCGCCCACTTACGAAATGCCTTATAGAAGGAGCTGGTGTCCGCAAATCCGAGTCGCTCGGCAATTTCAGCAAAGCTGATCTGTGGCTCCGCCAACCACACAATCGCCAACTCCTTGCGCACACTGTCCTTGAGCCCCTGATAAGTCTGCCCCTCTTCCGCCAGGCGACGGCGCAAGGTTGAGGCCGAGATGCACAGGCTCGTGGCGAGGCCTTCGGTTTCCGGCCAGGTGTCGGGGGGCATTTGGCGCAAGTCGTGTTTGATGCGGGTAGCGAGGCTATCGGGGTCGCGGTACTTGACCAGGATATTGGCCGGCGCGTGGGCCAGGAAGCGCTTGAGTTCTTCCGGGCTGCGCTTGATCGGCACGTCGAGGCAGTCGGCGGAGAAGATCATGCGGGTGCGCGGCCGGTCGAAACGCAGGTTGTCGGAGAACATCACCTGATAGTCAGCGCAGAAATCCGGTTTTGGGCAGCGCAGCTCAATGGCCAGGATCGGAATGCGCCGTCCGGCCAGCCAACAGGCTACGCCATGCACAATCATCCAATACGTAAAGTAGGTGAAGGCCCTGTTGGGTTCGGGCTCCGGTTCCAGCAGCACGATCTCCGCCAGACTTTGTTGACGCACCAGTTGGGCCGGCATTCGCTCCAGCATCAGTGACAGAAACCCCAGGCCGGTTTCCAGGCTTGCGCCAAGGGTGGGTTGCGCCATGGAAGCGCGGCAAAGGAAGGCCAGGCTGCCGGACCTGAGCTTGCGCGGGTCCATGCCGAAGAACTCATCGTCCATACGCCGCGCCAGCAGGCGCCATAGACGCGCATAGGTCGTGGCCGAGACGCGCGCATCGGGCTGGTCCAACAGTGCCGGGGCGATACCGGCTTTGTTCAACACTTCGACGGCGGCTTCACCGGGTGCGCAGCTCTGCAACAAGGCTTCGCGCACGAGGTGGAGGGAGATGGTGTCTTTTTCCGACATGAGCGATCGGGCATCCGGCTGCACACAATAGTGGCGTGCATCATAAGGTGGGTCGCGATTTGCCACCACCGTTCAGTCCCTGTTCAGCAAACGTCAAGAATTGTTGTTTAGCAATGAGTATCATTATGTTACAACTTAGCTTCCTATCTAGTTCACCCCGCGGTGCCGAATGCTCGTTCCCTTTCTCATCATGCTGCGCGAAGGCATTGAAGCCGCATTGATCGTTGGCATCATCGCCAGCTACCTGCAACAGACCGGCCGTGGGCAGTGGATGCCGGCTGTGTGGATCGGCGTATTCCTCGCCGCTGCGCTGGCCCTGCTGGTCGGCGGTGGCCTTGAGTTGGTCAGCGCGGAGTTCCCGCAAAAGCAGCAGGAACTGTTCGAAGGCATCGTCGGCCTGGTCGCCGTGGGCATCCTCAGTTCGATGGTGTTCTGGATGCGCAAAGTGGCGCGTTCCATCAAGCATTCCCTGCACGCCTCCCTTGATCACGCGTTGGCCGGTTCCAAACACCAGGTGACCGCGCTGATCCTAATGGTGTTTTTCGCGGTGGCCCGTGAAGGCCTGGAAACTGTGTTCTTCCTGCTGGCAGTGTTCCAGCAGAGTGAAGGCCCGGGCGCGCCGATTGGTGCCCTGCTTGGCCTGGTCCTGGCGATCATCGTCGGCTTCCTGATTTACACCGGCAGCATGCGCCTGAACCTCGGCGCGTTTTTCCGCTGGACCGGCCTATTTATCCTTGTCGTCGCCGCCGGCATCCTCGCCAACTCGGTGCAAGCCCTGCACGAAGCGGGCGTGTGGAACCACCTGCAAACCGTGCTGTTCGACTTCAGCGCTGCTTTGCCGATGGACAGCCCGCTGGGTTCGGTACTGGCCGGCATGTTCGGCTATCAGGAAGCGCCCACCGTCAGCACCCTCGGTGCTTACCTGATTTACCTGGTGGTGGCGCTGGTGATGTTCTTCCTGCCCGCCGCACCGCCCAAGCCTGCCACCACGCCTTCTTCCGTTTCCACCCACTAAGGACCGCCTCTTGTCCAACCCAACTCCTCAACCGGCTCTGCCACCCCGCGCCCTGCGTTGGGCCGTGGCAGGCTCGGTGGTCGTGATGATCGCCGCCGGTGGCCTGTTCTATTACGCCTCGCAACTGGCGGCCAGCAAGCGCCAGGCCAACCACAATGAAATTGCCGTGACGATCCACGGCCATGCCTGCGAACCGAATGAACTGACGGTACCGGCCGGCCGCGCGAGCTTCCGCATCATCAACCGCTCCGAGCGTGCGGTGGAATGGGAAATCCTCGACGGCGTGCTGGTGGTCGAAGAACGGGAAAACATCGCCCCCGGCCTCAGCCAGGTGATCAACGCCAACCTGTTGCCCGGCGACTATGCAATCACCTGCGGCCTGCTGAGCAATCCACGTGGCACCTTGCATGTGACGCCCACCGCCGAGTCCGACGCACAGGCCAAGGCCAAGCCGTCGATGGTCGCGTTTATTGGCCCGCTGTCGGAATTCCGCGTGTACTTGAGCAGCCAAGGCAGCGCATTGGTCAAGGCCGTGACCGCCTTGCAGCAAGCAATCGACGCGGGTGACCTGGCGCAAGCCCAAGCGCTTTACCTACCGGCGCGCGAGGCTTACCAGCGACTCGCCCCGGCGTCGCAACGCCTGGCGGAGCTGGACAACGCGATCAACGCCCGCGCCGACTACTTCGAGAAACGCGAGCAGGACCCAGCCTTCAGCGGCTTCCACCGCGTCGAATACAGCCTATTCCAACAACGCAACCTCGAAGGCCTGGCGCCGATTGCGCAGCGCCTGGTAACCGACGTCACGACACTGAAGCAACAACTGCTGGCCCAGTCCCTGCCGCCGGAGCAACTGGTGAGCATCGTGGTGCGCAACCTCAATAGCCTGGCCGATGTGCGCGCCATCAGCGGTGAAGAAGAGCGCTACAGCCACGTCGACCTGAATGGTTTTGCCGCTAACTTGGAAGTCGCCCACAAGGTTGTCGAGCTGATGCGCCCGCTGCTGACCAAGTCCGCCGCCGACCTGTTACCAAACGTCGACAGCACCCTCGCGGCCTTCGACAGCGAACTCAATGGTTTGAAAGTCGACGGCCAGTACCGCCGCTACGACAGCGTGACCGCCGATCAGCGCAAGCAGATCGCCGACAAGGCCAAGGCTCTGGCCGTTGCACTCGATGGAATCGACCCCGCCCTTGGCCTTTCTGGCCTGCAGTGAAGACGACCGCCTACATGAGTAATTCAGAACAGTTTGACCTTCAGCGCCGCCGTGTCCTGCTGGGCATGGCCGCCACCGGCGCCGCGATTGCCGGTAGCACATTGAGCTGCCCGGCCATGGCCGCCGCAGCGGAACAAGTCACCACGGCACCCCGCAGTGACAAAACCCAGGACCACCACGATTTTTTTGGCAAGCACCAAACTGGCATCGTCACTCCACGCCCGGCCTGCGGCATGCTGGTGGCGTTCGATGTACTGGCCAGCGACCGTGAAGACTTGGAACGCCTGTTCCGCACGTTGAATGAACGCATCGCTTTTCTGATGACCGGCGGCACCGTGCCGCAAGTCGATCCGAAACTGCCGCCCACCGACTCCGGCATCCTCGGCCCGGTGGTGACGCCGGACAACCTCACCATCACCGTGTCTGTCGGTGAATCGCTGTTCGACGAGCGCTTCGGCCTCACAGCAGTCAAGCCCAAGCACCTGAGCCGCATGGTCGGTTTCCCCAACGACGCGCTGGAGCCGGCGCAGTGCCACGGTGACCTGAGCCTGCAATTTTGCTCCAACACCACTGACACCAATATCCACGCCCTGCGCGATATCGTGAAGAACCTGCCGGACCTGCTGCTGGTGCGCTGGAAGCAGGAAGGCAGCGTTCCGCCGCAGGCGCCGAGTAAACCCGGAGAGCCTGCGCAGAGCGCGCGTAACTTCCTTGGTTTCCGTGACGGTTCGGCCAACCCGAATTCCAACGACGCCACGACCATGGACCAGATTGTGTGGGTCCAGCCTGGCAGCGACGAACCGGCCTGGGCGGCCAACGGCAGCTATCAGGCCGTGCGCATCATCCGCAACTTCGTCGAGCGTTGGGACCGAACGCCGCTGCAAGAGCAGGAAAGCATCATCGGCCGCATCAAGCCGACCGGCGCGCCGATGGACGGCGACAAAGAAACCCAGGTGCCCGACTACAGCAAGGACCCGGAAGGCAAATTGACCAAGCTCGATGCCCATATCCGCCTGGCCAACCCGCGCACCCCGCAGACTCAGGCCAACCTGATCCTGCGCCGGCCGTTCAACTACTCCAACGGCGTCAACAAAAACGGTCAGCTGGACATGGGGCTGTTGTTCATCTGCTACCAGGCTGACCTGGAGAAAGGCTTTATCAGCGTACAAACCCGGCTCAACGGCGAGCCCCTGGAGGAGTACCTCAAGCCGGTCGGCGGCGGGTACTTCTTCACCTTGCCAGGGGTCACGGGACCGAAGGATTTCATCGGGCGCACGCTGCTGGCTGCAACGCACCCTCAAACCACTGCCACTACCTAAAACAACCCCCAGAGCGGAAATCGTCCCATGAAGAAGTCGACCATTGCGTTTTCGTTGTTGCTGACCCTTTCGCCGCTGGCGGCGTTTGCCGCTACCGCGCCGCTGGACCTGGTAGGCCCGGTGTCGGACTACAAGATCTACGTCACCGAAGAAATCGGTGAGCTGGTCACCCAGACCCAGGCGTTCACCGACGCCATCAACAAAGGCGACCTGGCCACCGCCAAGAAGCTCTACGCGCCGACCCGCGTGCACTATGAGTCCATCGAGCCGATTGCCGAGCTGTTCAGCGACCTTGATGCGTCCATCGACTCCCGCGTCGATGACCATGAAAAAGGCGTGACCGCCGAAGATTTCACCGGCTTCCACCGCATCGAATACGCACTGTTCTCGCAGAACAGCACCAAGGGCCTGGAAACCCTCACGGCCAAACTCAACACCGACGTCAACGACCTCAAGACCCGCGTCGACGGCCTGACCTTCCCGCCGGAAAAAGTCGTCGGCGGCGCCGCAGCGCTGCTTGAAGAAGTCGCCGCCACCAAGATATCCGGTGAGGAAGACCGCTACAGCCACACCGACCTGTACGACTTCCAGGGCAACATCGACGGCGCGAAGAAAATCGTCGACCTGTTCCGTGGCCAGATCGAGAAGCAAGACAAAACCTTCCTGGCCAAAGTCGACAAGAACTTCGCCACCGTGGACAAGATCCTGGCCAAGTACAAAACCAAGGACGGCGGCTTCGAGACCTACGACAAGGTCAAGGAAAGCGACCGCAAGGCGCTGGTGGGTCCGGTCAACACCCTGGCTGAAGACCTGTCCATGTTGCGTGGCAAGCTGGGCCTGAACTAAACGCTGGTTAAAAAAAGACCCAGCCCTGTTGAGGGGCTGGGTCTTTTTTTCGCCTGCAGTTCTACAGGATGCGGTACAGCAACCGCTCGATCCGAACGCGGCTGACCCGACGCAGGAATTTGCCGACCGCCTCCGGGTAGTCCAGCAGCGTTTGCAGGTCCTGATAACGCTCGATACGCGTGGTGTGCTGGAAAATCTGCGCCAGCTCGGTGCGGCGTGGTTCAAGCCACTGGCCTTGCGGGTCGTCGATCAGCAAAGCGTTTTCCAAGTCGAGGCGGAACGCTCGCGGGTTGAGATTGTTGCCGGTGAGCAACGTGTAGCGCTGGTCGACCCACATGCCCTTGAGGTGGTAGGTGTTGTCGCCGTCGTGCCACAGGTGCAGGTTCAAATGGCCGTGGTCGATGTCGCGCTGATGCCGCTTGGCGAAGCGGCGCAGGCTGATTTCGTAGAGGTAGGGCAGCGCGGCAATGACTTTGAACGGCTCGCTCGGCGGAATGTAGAAGTCGTTGGCGGTCTTGTCGCCGACGATGATGTCGACCTTCACACCCCGCGCCAGGGCGCGGTTGATTTCGCGAGTCACCGGCAGCGGCAGGTTGAAGTACGGCGTGCAGATGGTCAACTGATGCTGGGCGCTGGCGATCAGTTCGAGGATCACCCGGTTCAGCGGGTTGTTCTTGCCAACCCCGAGTAACGGGCTGACCGACAGGTGACCATTGGGCAACTGTCCCGTCGTGGTGTCGTAGGTCGCGTGTTTCAAACGGCTGCGCAAGTCGCCGATATCATTGCGCAAGCTGCGCGTGGTCGGGGGATTGGGCAGGTCCAGGCGATTAACTGCCTTGGAGGCGACAAGCCCGTGTTCCACCAGGTGCTGCATCGAGTCGGCGAGCGGCTGGCTGTGGATCAGGTGGTAACGGTCGAAGCGGTACTTGTCGAACTTGTGCAGGTACACGTTATTCAGGCTGGCACCGCTGTACAGCACCGTGTCGTCGATCACAAAGCCCTTGAGGTGCAGCACGCCGAACAACTCGCGGGTTTGCACCGGTACGCCATACACCGGCACTTCAGTGCTGTGGCTGTGGGTCATGGACTGATACCAGGCGCTGTTGCCTGGCTGTTTGCCGGCGCCGATCAAACCGCGCTGGGCGCGCAGCCAGTCGACCACCACCACGATGTCCAACGCCGGCCGCGCAGCCTTGGCCGCGTGCAGCGCATCGTAGATCTCCTGCCCCGCCTCGTCCTGCTGCAAGTACAGCGCAACAATGTAGATACGTCGCGTGGCCTGGGCAATCTTCTCCAGCAGGCAACGGCGATACGCGTCGGCGCCGGACAGCACCTCAAGGGCGTCGGGAGTGAGGGGGAAACCGCGCAGTTTGGGCAACAGGGAGCGTTTGAAGAACGACGGCATAAGGCTCGCAATGGGTCGAATCCGAAGAGGCCCCGAGCTTACACCATGGGGGTGCTCAGGTCTCGCTGTGCGGCATGGAAAAAATTTAATTGACCAAGAAGAACGATCGTTCTACTGTTCGCCACATGAACGACATGATCAGTAATGAAACCCGCGAAATCATCCTCGACGTCACCGAAAAGTTGATCTACCGCCATGGTATCGCCGCCACCGGCATGGACTTCCTGGTGAAAACCGCCGGTGTCTCGAGAAAAAGCATTTACCGCTACTTCGCCAATAAAGACGAACTGGTGATTGCCGCTCTGCAGCGCCGCGATGAGCGCTGGATGCAGTGGCTGCGCGACGAGGTGGAGCGCAGCGAAGGCACAGGTGAGCGCCTGCTTGCGCTGTTCAGCGCGCTCAAGGCCTGGTTCGGTACTGCGGATTTTCGTGGCTGCGCCTTTATCAACACCAGTGGCGAAACCGGCGACCCGCAAGACCCGGTGCGCCTGCTGGCCAAGGCGCATAAACAAAAACTGTTCGAGTATGCACTTGAACTGTGTCAGGCACATGGTACCCCCGACCCTGAACGGCAGGCCGCGCAACTGCTGATCCTGATCGATGGCGCCATTACCGTTGCCCTGGTGATGGGCGATTCAACAGCGGCCGATAATGCGCAATGCATGGCGCAAACGTTATTGGGACTTTGAACGCACTGGCAGGCGCAACGCTCGATAAAACCTATTGTTTGAGGAATTGCCCGATGTCATCAATTGCAGAAACACGTCCGCCCTTGCCGCCGTTTACCCGCGCGTCGGCCATCGAAAAAGTGCGCCTGGCCGAGGACGGCTGGAATTCGCGCGACCCGCAACGGGTGTCCCTGGCCTACACCCTGGACACGCAGTGGCGCAACCGTGCCGAATTCGCGCATAACCGCGAAGAAGCCAAAGGCTTTCTGACCCGTAAGTGGGCCAAGGAGCTGGATTATCGGCTGATCAAGGAGCTGTGGGCGTTCACCGATAACCGCATCGCGGTGCGCTATGCCTATGAGTGGCACGACGATTCGGGTAACTGGTTCCGCTCTTATGGCAACGAGAACTGGGAATTCGATGAGAACGGCTTGATGGCCAATCGTTTTGCTTGCATCAACGACCTGCCGATCAAGGAAAGCGAACGCAAGTTCCACTGGCCGCTGGGCCGGCGCCCGGATGATCATCCGGGGCTGTCCGACCTGGGCTTGTAACCCTTTGGAACTGGCTTGCCTGCGATACACCGAGGTGCCTGCATGGCAGGCAAGCCAGCTCACACATGGACGTGTCGGCCTACCTCAGTCCTGATTCAGCCCAACCCGATACAGCACGCCATCCTCCTCATCCGTCAGCACGTACAAAAAGCCATCGGGCCCCTGCCGCACATCGCGGATCCGCGCTTTCAAGCCGCCCAGCAAACGCTCCTCGTGAACGACCTTGTCGCCATCGAACTGCAACCGAATCAACTCCTGGCTGGCCAGCGCGCCAATAAATACGTTGTGCTGCCAGGCTCTGAAGCGGTCTGCATCGTAAAACGCCATCCCGCTGATCCCCGGTGATTTCTCCCAGACGTGATGCGGCGGCACCGTGCCCTCCACCGTCTTGCCCTTGGCTTCGGGTATGGGTGTCAGCGAATAGTTGATGCCATGGGTTGCCAGCGGCCAGCCGTAATTCTTGCCCCGTTCGATGATGTTGATCTCATCGCCGCCGCGCGGCCCATGTTCGTTTTCCCAGATCGTGCCGCTCCACGGGTTCAATGCCAGGCCCTGGGGATTACGTTGGCCGTAGGACCAGATCTCCGGGCGTACGCCTTGCTGGCCGACAAACGGGTTGTCATCCGGCACGCGGCCGTCCGGGTAGATGCGCACGACCTTGCCTTGCAACTTGTCCAGGTCCTGGGCCGTCGGACGATCGTTGTTTTCCCCAAGGGTCACGAACAGGTAGCCGTCACGGTCGAAGGCCAAGCGCGAGCCGAAGTGATTGCCGGTGGACAGCTTAGGCTCCTGGCGCAGGATCACTTTGAAGTCGGTCAAGCCACTGAGGTCAGCCGCCAGGCGACCACGGCCCACTGCAGTGCCGGCCGTGCCGCCCTCGCCGCCGCCTTCCGCGTAGGACAGGTAGACCATGCGGTCCTGTTTGAAATCCGGCGACAGCACCACGTCGAGCAGACCGCCCTGCCCTTTGGCCCACACTTCAGGCACGCCCTTGAGTGGCGCGGAGAGCTTGCCGTCCGGGCTGACAAAGCGCAGGTGGCCGGGGCGTTCCGTCACCAGGAAGCCTTGCTTGTCCGGCAGAAAGGCCACCGCCCATGGATGGTCCAGGCCTTTGGCAATCGGGGTGGCAGTGATGCTGCCTTGTTCGCTGGGAAACTGCTGGGCGTCGGCGGCGACAGCGGCCGTCAACGGCAGCAGCGTGGTTGCGCAAACGGCGGCTAACAAGGTTTTGCGTAGAAACATAAGGCGGGATCCTTACCGGCGATTGCCGCTGGCGTCATAAGTAGGGGCTTTGGTTTCGGTGGCCGGGCGGTTCGGGGTGGCATCGCGCTGGGGATAGCGGTTGCCGATGCCGCCGTTCTCCAGGGTCGGCGTACGTGTGGTCGGCCCAGTCTGAATACCGCGAATGGCCGGCGCATTGGGCTGGGTGCCCTGCATGCTATTGGGGTTGGCCCGGTGAATCGGACCGTTGTTGGAGTTGTTGTTGCCGGGCAGGTTTTGCGCATAGGCCAAAGGGGCAAGGGCCAAACTCAACACCAGCGCCGCAACGTGACGCACACAGCTGTTCATGACAAAGCCTCTCTGGGGCGAGGAGTACGTGCTTTCGATAACACGCTACGCCTCAGGTTCGGCTTTCGACACTAAATAGTTTCTCATCAGGTGTAACACGATCTGTCCGTGCATCTGTTCGTGGAAACTTTTCGCACAGGGTCCGAGTCACCAGAACACAGCCTCTATGTAAGGAATCGCACATATGCCACGGGCAATCTGGAAAGGCGCCATCAGCTTTGGCCTGGTGCATATACCGGTGTCACTGGTCTCGGCCACATCATCACAGGGCGTTGACTTTGACTGGCTCGACAAACGCAGCATGGACCCGGTGGGCTATAAGCGCATCAACAAGACCACCGGCAAGGAAGTGACGAAAGAGAACATCGTCAAAGGCGTCGCGTTCGAGAAAGGCCGTTACGTGGTGCTCAGCGAAGAAGAAATCCGCTCGGCCCACCCCAAGTCGACCCAGACCATTGAAATCATCGCTTTTGTTGCCAGCGACCAGATTCCGTTGCAGAACATCGACACCCCCTACTTTCTCGCCCCGGACAAACGCGGCGGCAAGGTGTATGCGTTGCTCAGGGAAACCCTTAAAAAAACCGGTAAAGTCGCCCTGGCCAATGTGGTGCTGCACACCAAGCAACACTTGGCCGCATTGATGCCCCTGGACTCGGCCTTGATACTGGTGATGTTGCGCTGGCCCGCCGAGGTGCGCAGCCTGGACGATCTGGAACTGGGCAGCGACGTGACCAAACCCACATTGGCCAAAGGTGAGTTGGACATGGCCAAGCGTCTGGTGGAAGACATGAGCGCCGACTGGCAACCGGATGACTACCGCGACAGCTTCCAAGAGAAAATCATGGCGCTGGTGGCCAAGAAGGCCAAGGCCGGCAAGATCGAGGACGTGGAAAGCAGCACGGACGGTGAGGAGCGTAAATCTGCCGATGTGATTGACCTGACGGAATTGCTCAAGCGCAGCCTGGCCGGTAAGCCGGCGAAGAAGCCTGCGGTGAAGAAATCTACCAAGGCCTCATAAGTCATGCCAAAGCCCCTCAGCGACTACAACCGAAAACGCGACTTCGGGATTACCGCCGAACCGGCAGGCAGTGCGCCCGCCGGCAAACGGAAGGCCTCGGCGCTGTCCTTCGTGATCCAGAAACATGACGCGCGCAACCTGCACTATGACTTCCGCCTGGAGCTTAATGGCGTGTTGCTCAGTTGGGCGGTACCCAAAGGCCCGAGCCTGGACCCGAGCCAGAAACGCCTGGCCGTCCACGTTGAAGATCACCCCCTCGGCTATGGCAGCTTCGAAGGCAATATTCCGGCGGGTCAGTACGGCGCAGGCGACGTTATCGTGTGGGACCGCGGCGTGTGGCAACCCCATGACGACCCGCATAAGGCCTACGCCGCCGGCAAGCTCAAATTCACCTTGGTTGGCGAGAAGCTCTCAGGCGACTGGACCCTGGTGCGCACGCGCCTGAAGGGCAGCGGCGATAAACAACAATGGCTGCTGATCAAGGAAAAGGACGCACAGGCACGTCCTGCCGATGACTACGATATTGTCCAGGCCCAACCGAACAGCGTGCTCAGCAACGCCTCGGTCGGCAAACCCAACGCTAAAGCCAAACCCAAGCCCAAGCCGCAAAAAACCGTAGCCACCCTCCCCGAGCAATTCGCCCCGCAATTGGCCACGCTGGTGGACCGCGCGCCAGAAGGCGACTGGCATTACGAAATCAAGTTCGACGGTTACCGCATGCTCGCGCGCATTCGTGACGGCGAGGTACGCCTGTTCACCCGCAATGGCCATGACTGGACCGAACGCCTGCCCCGTCAAGCCAAGGCCCTGCAAGCGCTGAAACTCAAGGACAGCTGGCTCGACGGTGAGGTGGTCAGCCTAAACGGCGACGGCCTGCCGGACTTCCAGGCGCTGCAAAACGCGTTTGATATTGGGCGCAGCCTGGACATTGTCTACTACCTGTTCGATGCGCCGTTCCTCAATGGCCAGGACCAACGCCAGGCGCCTGTCGAGGAGCGCCGCGCAGCCCTCAAGGCCGCGCTGGCCGGTAGTCGAAGCAAGTTGCTGCGCTTCTCCGAAGCGTTCACTGCGCACCATCGTGACATCTTTGAAAGCGCATGCGACCTGGCCCTGGAAGGCGTGATCGGTAAACGCCTGGGCAGCCCCTACGTGTCGAGTCGCAGTGCCGATTGGATCAAGCTCAAATGCCGCTTGCGCCAAGAGTTTGTGATTGTTGGCTACACCCGGCCGCAGGGCTCACGCAGTGGTTTCGGGGCGCTGTTGCTGGCGGTGAATGATGATTCCGGGCTGGTGTACGCCGGGCGGGTGGGCACAGGCTTTGATCAGGCGTCGCTGAAGTCGATCTACGCGCAACTTACGCCATTGGAGTGCAGCACGTCCCCCCTGGAAAAACCGCTGACCAGCGCCCAGGCCCGCGGTGTGCATTGGGTGCAGCCGACGCTGGTTGGCGAGGTGCAATTTGCCGAATGGACCCGGGAAGGCGTGGTTCGCCAGGCCGCGTTCGTCGGCATGCGGACCGATAAACCGGCTGCGCAGATCATTCATGAGCAACCGCGCACGGCCAAATCCATGAAAACCGCAAAAAAAACCAGCGGCAACGTGAACATCACCCATCCCGACCGCGTAATCGATAAGCAAACCGGTACGCAAAAACAGCAACTGGCGCAGTTCTACGACAGCATCAGCCAATGGATTCTGCCCTTCCTGCGGCACCGTCCGGTTTCGCTGCTCAGAGCGCCTGAGGGCATTGAAGGCGAGCAGTTCTTCCAGAAGCATTCCGAGCGGCTCGCGATTCCTAACATCAAGCAACTGGATCAGGCGCTCGACCCTGGCCATGCACGCCTGATGGAAATCGACAGCGCCGCTGCATTGATCGGTGCGGTGCAAATGGGCACCGTGGAGTTCCACACCTGGGGCGGCACCACCGACAAGATCGAAACCCCGGACCTGTTTGTGCTCGATCTCGACCCCGACCCGGCACTGCCTTGGAAAGCCATGTTGGAGGCGGCGCAGCTCACGCTGTCGGTGCTTGACGAATTGGGACTGCAAGCGTTCGTCAAGACCAGCGGTGGCAAGGGCCTGCACCTGGTCGTGCCACTGGCGCGGCGCGACAATTGGGACACCGTCAAGGCATTCGCCAAGGCCATTGCCCAGTTCATGACCGCGCAATTGCCGGAGCGTTTTACCGCAACGTCAGGGCCCAAAAACCGTGTCGGCAAGATCTTTATCGACTACCTGCGCAATGCTCGAGGCGCCAGTACCGTGGCAGCCTACTCCGTGCGTGCGCGGCCTGGATTGCCGGTGTCGGTGCCGGTCAGTCGTGAGGAATTGAAGGGCTTGCGTGGTGCCCAGCAATGGACGGTCGCCAACGTGCATGAGCGTTTAAAGGCGTTGAAGGTTGATCCCTGGGACGGGTATGCCAATCGCCAGAAAATCAGCAAGAAGATGTGGGATAAGCTGGGCGCCCATCCACCGCCGTGAAGAGCGCCCAGAGTGCGCCTCAGATCAGTACAAAGATCAACGCCAACCCAGCGAAGATCGCCCACTTTTCCAGGTAGTAGCGCATGCGGTTGCGCTTTTTCAGCGCTTTGCCGCGCAGACGGATTTTATAAAGGCGCGCGAAGGCGCGGTTGAGCCCCCCGGTCTGGTCACCGGCATCGTTAGGCGAGCCCGCAGCGGCCATGACGGTACGGCTGAACCAGCGATTGAACGCCGCGGCCCAGCGGTACTTCATCGGACGCTCGATATCGCAGAACAGGATGATGCGGTTCTGCTGCGTGGTGTTTTCGGCGTAGTGAATGTAGGTCTCGTCGAACATCACCGGCTCGCCATCACGCCAGTAGTAGTTTTCGCCATCCACATTGATGTAGCAGCCCGGGTCATTCGGGGTATCCAAGCCCAAGTGATAGCGATACGAGCCTGCATACGGGTCGCGGTGGCGCACCAGCCTGGAACCTGGCGGCAGTTCGGCGAACATCGCGGCCTTGATCGAGCCAATGCCCTGGACCAGCTCAGTGGTGCGCGGGCAGAGCTTCATCGCGGAAGGATGGCTGTCGCCATACCATTTCAAGTAAAAGCGCTTCCAACCGGATTTAAAGAAGGAATTGAAACCTACGTCGTTGTACTGGTCCGAGCGCTTGATCTCCCCGGCGCGCATCAGGGCCAGGCCTTCCTGGCGGATTTCTTGCCAGTGCGCCTGCAGCGGGCTCAGGTCCGGGAAATCGCCGGGCGACAGATAAGGTCGGCTGGGCAGTTTAGAGAAGAGGTAGAGAAAGCAGTTGACCGGTGCCAGGAAGGTCGAATGATCACTGAGTTGGCGGCCTAGCTTATGCCGCACCCGACCGCGCAGGTGTACATAGGCAATCGAGGCAACGTAGAGCATTACAATGATGAGTTTCACGGGGATTCGTCACACGTCAGAAGAAAACAGGCAGCTCCTGCGTGCCCACTACGGCCGAGGTTGGAGAGCAACACCTGAAATCACAATTCACACAATCGGCACGACCGGCTAAGTGACAATCCGACCCGTAGCCCTTTGCCGTTATTTAGCCACAAGTTGTAACCAAAAGTTAAACAAGAATTGTGAAAAGCTGTCTTGTGAATGTGATGGGCGGGCTTGTTGTGTGGCAAGCCCGCGAGGGGTTCGGCCCGTCCTATTGGCGTGGCAGCCGACGCTCATCTAACACAGAAAAGGGTCCGGATTCCCGACGAACTTGGACGAAATGCCGGATCAACGCCACCAACACGCCCAACATCAGCCCTGCCACCAAGCTCAATGCAATGATCAAGGCCTTCCTTGGCTTGATTGGGTTCAAGGGCTCCTGCGCCTGCCGGTCGACTGTCACCAGTTTCAGCGCACTCATGTCGATATTCAGGCCACGCAGCCGGGCCTCCTCTGCCCAGAGGGGTTCAACGTCTTGCAGGAATATGTCTTCATCTTTACGGCTTTCGAGGACCTCCACTTGGCGATTGACGTCAAGCATGCGCAATTCCTTGCCAATATCAGCAATGCGACTGTTGGTAAAATCATCATTGGTTCGTTGGGTCAACGCGGTCCGCTCGGCTTGCAACGCCTCGGTGCCCATGAAGTACAACGGAATCTTCTGGTTGGTCACTTCAGTGCGCATCACTTGGTTCGCGCCACGAAGTGCATCAGCGCCCATGGCAGAAGGCGTGGTGGGGTGCTTGATGCCGATTGACTTGGCTATCGAGATAGCCTCAGCCAGTTCGGCCAGCCGATTGGTGCGTTGCGTCCTCATCTGCAGGCGTAACGCGGTGAGCTCGTCTTGCAACTGAGCGCGTTTGACTTTATCCGACTCCAGCAATCTGGCGATTTGCGACGTTTTGCCTGCTTCATAGTTGGCACGTGCCGCATCGATCTTGCCTTTGAGCTCATTGAGGCGATTGTTGACGATCACCTTGAGGTCCGCCCCCACCTGATCGCGCTGCTGCGCGATGGCGTAAGCCACAAACCCGTTGAGAATTGCCACCCCGTCGATCCCATTGGGGTACTGCATTTCCAAGCGGATGGACGTGTTGAGGACGTCAGGCTTCTTGGGGTCCGGCAGCACCAGGCGAATGGCATTATTGTTGAATGTCTCAAAGCTCTGCTCCAGGCTGCGCCCAGGCTGCTCAAACGCCTCGAACAGCGCGGGATTGGCCCTGAAGAAGCCCAGGCGCGCTTCGTATGAGTCCAACTGTGCGCCTACTTTGCTCAGCGCCTCGGCCGGCGGTAGCTTGTACACTTCGGAACGGTTGAGGGCATCCAGTTCATTGATTGCGGCAGGCCGCAGCACACTGCTGACCTGGTAAACCGGGGTCGCAAGATACGCGTAGCCTACTCCCAGAAGGCCCGCCAGGATCGTGCAACCAATGACCAGTTTTTTTTGCTTCCAGATAGCACCGAACAGTTCAAAGAGATCGATTTCATCCGACGGTAAATGGCGATGCAGCTGGGGAGTGTTATTCAAAATTAATACACCCTGGTGAGTTGAAATCCAGCGCCCATAAAACACAGACCTGGATAGCGACTGAATAAACAGGGGGCAACGTCCGGGCCGGAGCATTACGCGGCCCTCTGCCGGCAAAGGGACCACCCCCATCCACTGAAGCATTACACCTAAGCAACAAGAGGCTTCATTTCAGTGACACGGGTGTCATGACTGACAGGCACCGAGCGTAAAGGAGGTCCGTTACAAGACGTTACCCGGAGGCCAGGCAACGTAACGCGAATTGCCTGTCTTTTAAGGAAGAATTTCTGTGAAAACTAAAAAATAGGATTATTCCTACGCGTAATTACGCAAAAAGTAATAAGAAATGCTGCATTTCCTCTAATGAACGACGGAACCCCCTTCAGCAAAAAGGAATTTGTATGTCATCCATAACAGACCCCGATTTCCAAGCCCTTCAAGGTGCCTGGGAGCAAATAGCGCTCGAAGACAATGGCGTGCCCAACCCCGTCGATGCCCACAGCGCCCCGGGTGCAATCACCACTATTACCGGCGACCGATTCGAAGTGAAGACCGTCAGCGGCGAGGTATTGCTGGCTGGCCGGTTTTCCCTGGACAGCAGCACCGTTCCCAAGAGCATTACCTGGGTCGACTCCATAGGGGATGACGCGGGCAAGCACTTGCCTGCCAGTTATCGCCTTGAAGAGGATGAATTCGTGTTTATTGCAGCCGATGAAAGTATGCCCAGGCCAATTGCGTTCAGTACTGGCCCAGGTCAAACCATGCGCACTTTCGTGCGGCGCGCCTGATCGGAACGCCATCCGAATGAGCGACAGTATTTTCACAAAACCTTCACCTTCGGGTCTATAGGGTGAAGCCTACCTACTCCAGTGAATCCCTTAGCCCGCCTCTCCTCGCGGGCTTTTTTTTGCCTGTCGACTATCGGTTCAATCGGCGCGCTTGATGGCGGTCAGGGTGAAGCACATCGGCAATTGCGCAGGCTGGTGTTCGTACCGGTCGTAAAGCTCTTCGCGATTGGAGTGGGGATATTCCTGCAAGTCGCTGATTTGTAACTGCGCGCAGATCGCGGCATTTACCACCTCACCCAACGTGTGCACGTACCAGTAGGACGTTGGCCCGGCAACTTCGCCCTGGCCTTCATAGACAATTGACTCCTGCAGCACAAAGGGCTCGCGCTGGAAGTAAGAGCTGGCTGGCAAGAAGGGGTTTTGCGCCCGAGGATCAAACACCTCCAGGAACGGATGGGTTTCATACATCACCAGCGTGCCGCCAGGTTTCAAGGTGCTGGCGACGTGGCGCATGAACAGCGCCACATCCGGCATCCAACCCAGCACGCCGATAGTCACCAAGGCGATATCGAAGCGTTGGTGCAAATCCTGCGGCAGGTGATGGATATCGCTTTCAATGAACTCGGGATTGTGCGGCGAGACACTGGCCAGTTCACGGGCCTGCTGCAGAAACGCCCGTGATTGATCCACTCCTACCGCCGAACGCGCGCCCAGGCCAAATAACGATAAGGTTTCACGACCGTTGTTGCAGCACAGTTGCACCACATCCTTGCCGGCCACGCCGATGTCTTGCAGCAAGCCGGTAAGGGTGGGGTCCAGGCAAGAAAAACCGGCGTCACCCACGCTGTTGAGCAACGCGTTCCAGGTGTCGGTGGTTTTATGCAGGTTGGCAGATTGGTCCCAGGCGTCCTTGTTGCTGGCAATCGCCTGTTGCGCTGAGGGCATGTCCATTGCATCTCCAGATAATCAATACGGCGGGACTCAGAAAATAAGCCAAGCGCCTATGGATTAAAACCCCGAGCAGCGTGCGAAACTTATCGCAAATCCCATGGGTCATTAACGCAATGCGCGTTCTGCCCTCGAACGCCGCCTCCGAAGATCTCGCCATGGACAAACAGTCTGACCTGCGTAACGCCTTGTCCCTGGACAGCCTCAATTTCTTCTTGGCGGACGTCCGCGATGGCCTGGGCCCCTACCTCGCCATCTACCTGCTGGCCGTGCATAAATGGGACCCGGCCAGTATCGGCGTGGTCATGACCCTGGCCGGTATCGCCGCGCTGCTCACCCAGGGCCCGGCGGGCGCGCTGATTGATCGCACCCGCAGCAAGCGCGCCGTGATTGCGCTGGCCGCCATCGTAGTGACCCTCAGTTGCGTGCTGCTGCCTTTCGTCAGTTCTTTCGGCCTGGTAGCGCTGACCCAGGCCGCCAGTGCTGTTGCCGCTTCGGTGTTCGCTCCGGCGATCAGCGCGATTTCCCTGGGCATTACCGGGCCACGCGCCTTCACCCGTCGTACAGGGCGTAACGAAACCTTCAACCACGCGGGTAACGCCGTGGCCGCACTGCTGGCTGGTGGCCTGGCCTACCTGTTTGGTCCTGTGGTGGTGTTTTACCTGATGGCGTTTATGGCAGTCGCCAGTGTCTTGGCAGTGAGCTGCGTGTCAGCAGCAGCGATCGACCACGAAGTTGCCCGCGGCTTCGATCCTGAGCATCACACCGATCATGAACAACCTTCCGGCCTCAAGGTATTGCTGGCGAACCGCCCGCTGTTGTTATTCGCCATCTGTTGCGCCCTTTTCCACTTGGCCAATGCCGCCATGCTGCCGCTGGTCAGCCAAAAGCTCTCACAGATAAACCTGCAAATGGCCACGCCGCTGACATCAGCCTGCATTGTCGCCGCGCAATTGGTGATGGTGCCGATGGCCTGGCTGGTCGGGCTCAAGGCCGACATCTGGGGGCGCAAACCCTTGCTGATGGCCGGTTTCATGATCCTGCCGCTGCGCGGTGTGCTCTATACGCTGTCCAGCGATCCTTACTGGCTGGTGGCGGTGCAAATGCTCGACGGCATCGGCGCAGGGATTTTCGGCGCGTTGTTCCCGGTGATCGTCAAGGACCTGACCCAGGGCACCGGCCGCTTCAACGTCAGCCTGGGCGCCCTCTCCACCGTGTTCGGCCTGGGGGCGGCGCTGAGCAGCAGCCTGGCCGGTTTCGTGGTGCAGCAAGCGGGCTACAACGCGGCGTTCCTGACACTCGCCGGCGTTGCCGCGCTGGCCCTGGCGCTCTTATGGCTGGCGATGCCGGAGACGTTGGTGAAACCATCCTTCGCTCGACATACAACTGTCGCCTGACATATGCGACAATGCGCGCCAAATTCCAACACACATCCAAAATTTTCTGCTCAGCGACCGGGTTTCGCGCCTTGATGTCGCTGTTGACGCATGCCTGAAGGCTCCTGCCGACACGCTCGCAACCCATTGATAGGTAAAGTAATTGATCTCCACAGCTAACATCACCATGCGGTATGAAACGCATAATGGTGATTAGCGGTGATCAGTGTTTGCTGGGCGAAGTCGTCATGAGTAATCAGCCATAACACACCGAAATGTACCCGTTGGTTCCAAGAATGGTCCCAACGGGGAAATCTCAGCCCATGCAAGAACTGCATAACCCACTCCTAAGGCGTCCTGCCGCTGAATGTTTGTAAGCACAGCATTCACACGAACTGATCTGTGCGCCACTGCACAGATCTATCGTTTGTTCCTCAATACAGTGAGTCTAGCGCCCTATGGAAAATAGCCGACTGCACGCTATAGGCATACCAGCTAAAAAATTTCCAGTCACGCTTGCAAAACAGGTATTAAATACCTATTATCGAGAAAAGACGGATGAGTCCTACGGCATGCACAGCAGAAATCTGAATGTAGCGAAATTCGAAGACCATCCGAGGAATTTGACAAAGCGTGTAAATGCTATAGCTCTAGATTTGGAAAAGGTCGTTTACTCGAATGAAATCAACGACCTAGCTAGCGCTAGGATTCTACCGATGCCACAAATATGGGACTGTCTAACAGAAGGTGAAGTTGAGAGTCGAGGGCTCCAGATCTGCAGTGATGGAGTCCATGCGTACATCTCCTTCCACTCCCATGAGGGGCTTGTAAGGGTGAATTTTTTCCTCGCTCAGGATTGTTCTGAGATCGAGGTATTGACTGCAACAATTGAGGTGAAATGAAATGGACAAGTTCCATTATGTAGCTTGTGGTCTGCCGAATGTGTGGCTTGAGAATGGCTATACCATTGGCGTATCCAATGATGGCAAGCCTGTTTTTCACATCGAAAACGTGAAGGGCCTTCATAAAGCTATTGCTTTATCTTTGGTAGGAAAGGACACGCTTTTGACGGGCGACGAGTTCCGTTTTCTACGCGGAGAGATAAAGCTGACCCGAAAATTTCTGGCTAGTGTCATCGGGTATTCCGAAGAGACTGTTAAGAAATGGGAGTCAGGCGAAAACCCTATCCAAAAGACTGCCGATATGACTCTTAGGAATCTGTACCTAGAAAGCCAGAACCAGAAAAGTATTGTTAGAGAGTTGCTGGAGAAAATCAATCATCTTGAGAAAAAGCACACAGAGCTTTTCTTCAAAGATGGAGAGGAAGGTTGGGAAGCAGAGAAGAAGTGCGCTTGATGAAGTATTTGTAAATTTCCAGTCAGCCACGGTAGGACGTGACTGACTGGAAGGGTGGCAGGCTATCAACCTGCCAGGAAAGTAATCCACTCACTATCCGCAGAGGCGAACAGTTTGCAGATGCATCCCCGCAGGTGCGTATGCTAGTACCGTTCGATGAATCTGTCCATCTCACAAGTAGTGGCCACAGAGACAAAGGAGATAGGTCATGACCTATACCGACGAACGGGGCACTTTCATCCTTCGTTGGACCCGCCGTTTGAAAAATGGCTCGGTTCAGCGTGCGGTTGGCAAACCCTTCAAAATCTATATCAGCCGCGCCTAAGGCGTTGCGGTCGGAAGGCCACGGGGCCGACGATTGATTCTCTCGAAACCCCGCCATGGAAGGCGGGAAATATGGCTTTTCCCCTCGAGCCCTCGGCGAGGCATGCAATTCTAGCCAAGAATTATAACGCTCCTAGCTTGGATTCAGGCTGTTACGCTGTTCACTCAACCAGAGGAACACCGATGCCCAATTCAGACCTCCTCCCCTCTCTACTCTCAAAGCTGTACGAAAACCAGCTGGCCCTTGAAGCCTCGATCATGGAACTTTCAAGCTGGGTGGAGCAGCGCGGCTCTGCTGAAGTCGCCGAGAACATTCGAGGCGCTCTACACACCATCGATGAGAACGAGGAGTTCATCAAGCTGACTTTGGCCGTCCTCATGTCGCCCGAGTGAAGTTGATCTGGCGCTGAGCGCTTCACTACTTGCAAGCAACCGACCACAACTGATCGAGCTTCGTCGTGTAGCTCTGGCTCATCATTTCCCGGCGCATCCCCCACTCAGGGTTCGTCGGCACACTGGCCGACCTCAGTGTTCCCCTACCCCATCTTTCATTGATCTGGTCCAGCACGGTCATTACTCGGGTGGCCTCGGCCGGCTGGGACACCGCGAATAGATCGTCCGTGTATTCGCCTGGCTGGCACAGGTTGAGCAACATCACCTCGGCCTTGCTGTATTTGAATCCTGGTCGGTAGATGTGGTCGAGCGCATCTACGGCGGCCTTGGTCAGCAGGCGCACGTCGTCGGTCGGGTACGGCATATCCACCACTACCCCGTTGGCATATTTCGCCTCATCCGGATTGAACATGCCGGTGCGGATGCAGACCCGGACTTTCTTGCAGAGCGAGTTTTGCGCGCGGAGCTTTTCTGAGGCCCGCATCATGTAAGTGGCCACGGCCTCCTTGATAGGCGCCAGGTCAGTCAGCCGCTTACCAAACATGCGACTGCAGCAGATCTCTTGCTTCGGTGGGTCGGGCTCATCCAACTCGAGGCAGGAGGTGCCTGCTAGTTCCCGTGCCGTCTTCTCGATCACAACACTGAATTTCTTGCGGAGCGTCCAGGGGTCAGCCTTGGCCAGGTCCATCGCTGTCTTGATGCCAATCGTGTCCAGGTGGAGCTTCATTTTTCGGCCAACACCCCAGACCTCGGATACATCGGTATTGCGCAGCACCCAATCCCGCTTGATTGGATCAGTGATGTTCACCACGCCACCGGTTTGGGCCTGCAAGCGCTTGGCGGTGTGGTTCGCAAGCTTTGCCAGCGTCTTTGTATTGCGTAGAAGCTGTTGCAGTCGATCAGAGCGAATACTGGCGGATTAGACATGGCTGCGCACAGTGCTGGTGATCACGCCCCAGATCGATAGCTCGTCGCCTTCCAGCACGTATCGCGCCGGGTACTTCGGGTTGCTCAGCGCGAAGAAGACCCCGTCATCGGTCTTGATTGGCTTGGTCCAGCTCGGGCAGCCGTAGACGAAGGCAAACAGCAGGGCCTGCTGAGAATTCAGCCCCCACTCCAGCGCCTTCACCTGGTTAATCGTGACGGTGTATTGCATGTCAGGCCTTCCCGACCTTAGCGGCCAATTCAAGGAAGCGATCCACGTACCAGTGAGGCTGCGTCTCGCGGGGGCATTGAGGGCTGGTGAGGTTCTTGCCATAGGCCAGGCCCTTCTCGGTCACGGACCAGAAGTCGACCATTTCTTGCTTGGAGTTTTTGCGCTGCAGCAGAGTCAGGAAGCCGTGAGCCTTGAGTGCAAGGTTGAAAGCGCGGGCGGTGCTGGCGATGGTGTGATCTTTGATCAGGGCGGTGATTGCCTTGGTCGGCATCGAAGATCCGCCAGCGGCGTCAGGCGCAGCGTCCACGGCATAGCCTGGGAGAAATTTGGTATCCAGGCCGTTGTTGGTGGCGATCTGGGCGAGCATCATCACTTGGCTGGATGGCGCAGGCTTCAGCAGGCGCGTGAAGCATTCCAAGATTGCGAGTTCACCGACGACCTTCGTGCCGTTGGCGATCACAGCCTGACGTGCTGCGTTGTGCCCCTCCAGTTCAGCCCAGCGACGAATAACAGCGCGGCGCATCTTGGCGCTGTAACCGGTGAGCAAGGTATCTGTCAGCTCGCGATCAAGCAGATACTCGACCTGCTCCCGCTTGTACCCGTCCAAATAGATGTGCTCAAAACTGAGCGCATCTTCTTCAAGGTCGGTAAGCATGGATACGATGTCGCGCTTCACATTGTTGTGGCGCTTTCCGGTGACATTCGCAATTTCGCGTGACGACATAGTCCGCGCCACGTTTTCAGATTGCGAAAAACGTGGCGCGAGATTGTTGGGGGTATTGATCGATTCGGTGTGTTGGTGCATGATTCGCTCCAGTTGTTTACCGCTGTAGAAAAAGCCACCCTCGTCCGGTGGCTTTTTTGTGTCTGTAATTCAGGCGGCCTTCACGGACTGCTTGAACACTTCCAGGCTGACGATCACTTCCTCAGCTTCCTTGAGCAGTTCGGACTTCTCGCGAGTGCAAACCCGGCCATCGGCCTGGGCGTCGAAAGCAAGTCGGGTCACGTCAGCCAGATCGGCGTGCAAGCGCAGCAGCGCGGAGTTGAGGTTTATGCCCTCGGGCTTGTCCTTCGGCACCAGGTCGAAGCCGAAAGCCTCGGCCCAAGCCTTCAGCGGGCGGAAGTCCTGGGTGAACTTCATAATCCGGTGCAACTCCTGGACGTTCAGCTTGTGGCTGTCGTAGTCCGGGTTCGCCTTCTGGGAAAGCAGCGTCTTCGAAGAGAAGCTGGCGCCCTCTGCAATTCGCCCTGCTCCGTGGTCGTCCACCACGTCATAGATCGCCTTCATCAATTCCTGCATGTAACACCTCGAAATTCTTTACGTGGCGCCCTGCAGGTGCAGAGGCGATCATTTGCTCAACGGAACAGCGGACAGGGATGTCAGGCGGCGGACTGCTGCGAAGTCTCAACAGGGGGCGAAGCGATTTGCCCCCACGGAAAAGATGGGCAGAGGTCAGTACGATTTACGACGCCACCGGTCAGCACTTCGATTTGAACTGCGCGCTTTGCTGGAACTGGTCGCTCGCCGGAACACCACTGGTTAACGGTGGGTGCAGTTACCTGCAGCAGGCGCGCCATTTCCACCTGACTACCCAGCAAGCGAGACGCTTCTTTGGCCGCTTCTGCTGATTTCATGAGTTCTCTCCTGGAGATTTGTGTCGAATATAAGGCATTACCTTATCACGGGCAAGCCATTGCCTAACCAACAGCGCAATAGGCTTAATTAGGCAATGCTTACCGGACCAGAATTAGGCGCCGCCATTGAGGCCGCGCGGATCGCCAAGGGCGTATCGAAAAAGAACCTCGCAGACGACTTCTCCGTGAAGCCTCCGTCGATACAGGGCTGGGTGAAAAACGGCAGGATCGACAAGTCAAAGCTGATGGATGTGATCGCCTATTTCTCTGACGTCGTGGGGCCTGAACACTGGGGCTTACGCCCAGGCTTCTCCTACGAAAACCTCGAAGACACTAACGACGTATCTGCCATTCAAGGCAGTAATGATGGGCGCTCAATGACGTCTTCTGCCGCAGACATGGTTCGGCAGATGCTGGCGACGAAAGGCAAAAGCCTTTCAGATGAAGCTCGCGCCAGGTTGCTGGCCGCCGCAGAACAAAGCGATTCAGGAAACGTCATCCACGTCGACTTCTCTCGCCCAGGCCAAGTTGGTGACGAGGTGTGGATTGCCCACTACGACGTTCGCGCAGCCATGGGCGGCGGGCAGATCCCGCACGAATACCCGGAAATGCTCCAGGACATAAGGGTCAGCCCCAAGCACCTGCGTGACCTGGGCGTAACCTTCAAAGAGCACTTCCATCTCAAGATGATCACTGGGTGGGGACAGTCAATGGCCCCGACGATCAAGGATCGCGACCCCCTGCTCGTTGACATCACGATCCGGGAGTTCACGGGGGATGGCATCTACCTCTTCTCCCACGACGACATGCTGTACGTGAAGCGCTTGCAGAAGAAAGGCAAGGATCGCTTCAAGATGATTTCGGACAACAAGCACCACGACCCCGAGGACATCCGGGTGGACGACACCCATATCCTGGCTCGGGTGCTTTACGTGTGGAACGGACAACCGGTGTGACGTTATGTCCCTGACCCAACCAAACCAAGAGCTACGTCCAAACCTGAAAGACGCGTGCGCCGAGGAAGTGAAAGCTGGGCGGGTCAATCGCGATGTGGAACAAAGCAAATGACAGCATGGCGAGAGCAGAGCTTCTGGAGCAAGTACTGGGTCTGGGCCTGGCTGGCGTTCATGGCCGTTTTTATCGCCTGCACCGGCGCGTTCTGGCTGGGTGATGGTTCATCCAACCGCAAGCGAGTCTTCAGCCCTGGCTTCGTTGTGCTCTGCGCATTCGTGGCAGTGGTTGAGCTAATAGCGCTAAACCACTTCTATGGTGTACATGGATGATGCGAATTTTGGAAGCTTTTCGCTGCAAAAAGAAACAACCCAAAATATCAACCAAAGACAAAAAGCGTGCAATATGAAAAAGGGAATTTTTTCAGAATTTGGATTTGCAAGTGATACAAACTTACTGGGCAGGCTTGGCTCATCAATTGGTGATGGAATCTACATCGTATTAACCGCCCTAGGAACGATAACATTAGCTTTTGGAGGTGCTTTAGCAGGAAATTATAATGCGGCTGATAAATTAAAGGACCTAGAAAGTTGGCTTGATATATCAGTTATCTATATTTTACACCCAGTGCTATGGATGTTTGGAGGTGCAGTTCTTTTCATCATCGGTTCAGTTGGGACCTTTTTCGACTCTGCAGCTTTGAAGAAGAAAATTGAAACCTTGGAAATGGAAACCGATACCATTCCATCTTTAAACGACGCCATTAATAGCTCGCAAGAGTCAATAGAGTCACTTAGATCGTCACTTCGCAAATTGCACACCGAGCTTGTAACAACCCACCTAAAAGCCGCCTGCAAAAATGTTGGACTGTCAACTCATGATCGTGTTTCCATATATTACGAACATGGCAACGACTTTTACCTTCTCGCTCGATACTCCCAAAATCCTGTTTATTCGAAATCTAATCGTCTTAAATTTTCTTCGAATCAGGGAGTTATAGGTAAAGCTTGGCAACATAAACGGCATGTGGAAAGGGATTGCCCGATCTTTGAAAAAAAGGCAGAATACCTTTTGCACATGGAAAAAACGTATGGTTTCAAAGAAGCTCAAGCACTCGGTTTCGCTATGAAAAGCTGCAGATATGTGGCGGTCGCGATATCGGACGCTGACTCACATACCGGTGTTATTGTCTTTGAGAGCGCTAACGAGGACTTTTTTGATGGATGCGATGGAAATATTGAACGCGACATTTTCAAATACTGTGCCGACTATCAAGGCATGCACTCTAAATTTCTGAGAGATGGCCTTGATCTAAATCGAGAAGCGCACATTAAAACAGCACCGTCGTCGGTAGAGAAAGATTTTCTTCAAAGCTTTAAGGGGGGTATGCAATGAACAGATTACAGAACATAGTGGCTTACCTCTGCCATACATATCCGTATAAGCATGAACTATCTAAGGCTCGACTTACAAAGTTAGTGTACTTAGCAGACTGGTTTTCGTCTTTGCTAGATGACGATCAAATGACAGATGTCAGATGGATATTCAATCATTACGGCCCATACGTGGACGATATAGTTGATTCTGTGAGAAATAGTCGAGGCTTTTCAATTTCCGCTCAAGAAAACCCATACGGATCGACCAAGTACTTAGTTTCTTATTCCGGCGATTATCGAAAGATAGAATTGTCCGAGAGAGACGAAGAGATCCTTGATGCTGTAATTGAAAAAACTAAAAGAATGTACTTCAACGATTTCATCGATTATGTCTATTCCACTTACCCCGTAAAGTCTAGCGATCGATACGCCGCCCTTGACCTAGTATCCCTTGCAAGAGAGTTCAGAGGCTGATCTCTTAGATCGACTCCAGCCCGGCCTAGCGCCGGGCTTCTTGTATCCGCCCTCCCCGGCCCATCGATGGTGGCTATACGCCCCGGATGGTAAAGTGCTGGCTCAATTATGGGAGGGATCCAATGAAAGCAATGATCGCAGCCGTTCTTATCTCGACGGTTACGGCCTCATCTGCCATTGCGGCAGACAAAGCATACGACTGCCCTCAAATGGATAAGATGGCCGAATCTGTGATGAAGGCCCGCCAAAACGGCGTTCCCATGGCAAAAATGTACGAAGCGTCCGTGACCGATAACAGCTATACGTCCAGAGTCTTCAAAATGCTTATTGATGGTGCGTACAAAGAGAGCGCCTACTCATCTCCCAAGTACAAAGAAAAGGCAATCGTGGATTTCAGAGATACAATCTTCCAGGCCTGCCTTCAGCAACAGGAGCAAAAAGGCTAAGGATCGCAAAGCCCGCCAAGCGCGGGCTTTTTCATCCCCGTCAGAAAGGCGCCAGCTCCTCTTCCTGCTCAAACTCGACCTCTCCCCTCCCTGCTACCTCGACTTCCTGCTGCTCCCACCTCACCGTCACGCTGCCGTCATCATTCAGCGTCAGCTCAAGCTCGTCCGTTTCGGCGATCACGCTCAGCACCTCTTCCCACTCCGATCCCCATCTGTGTCAAGGCGATGAATCGTCACCCAGCGCTGCGCCTGCGCCACGGGGTGATTGATCATCGATGAGACTCGTAGCCCTAGGCGCGCCATCCCGCTTACTTCCTGTCGTGCTGCCGGTGCCGCCTGCTTCTTCGCCATGAAATCCCCTCCCGGTTAAATGCTGTATATCCATACAGTTTAGGCAAAGCTTATATCAGCGCCTTCGCGAATGTCATCTCCAAAATTGGAATAAAGGACCGGGAGCACTTTCTTAAAATAATTAGGCATTACCTATTTACAGATGATTAGGCATTAGCTTATTGTTCATCCATCGCAGCGACACACAGCCACTGCGAAGGGCCTCACAGCCCGCCGCTCTTTAGCGACACCCCTTGCCGGATCACCACCGGCCCAGATTCAAGGCAGCGATGAACCGGCCTAAACGGTTCAGAGGGTTGGCAACTGACCCGGGCGTGCAGCGTAAATCGCCAAGAACAGTTATCCAGCGGGAGAACAAGCCGAAAGGCCCGCGGCTGGAAGAACATTTGATTCAAGCCGGTGACCGACGCCAGTAGCGGGTCAGGGCGAACAGATTTCCTCGATGACCTTGGCGACAGGGTCATCCGGAAAATCAAACCGGAGAAGGAAAATGAAAGAAGAACAGATTGAGCGGTTCCGCCGGATCGTTCAGGAGGTCGCGACGGACGAAAGCGTCACTTTTGATGAGGCTTTCGCCATCGCTTCGAACTACTTGGCCTACTGGGTAAGCGAGATGCCAAAGGGGCGACAGGCTTCAGGTGGCGGCAAGGCTCATGCTGTTGAAAGCCATGCTGACCAATTTTCCGACTGAGACACAAAAATCCACGGCCCGCCGGGACCAGAAAGCGGAGCAGCAAGCCCCCTTATCCGCTCGCGAAGAGCGGTTATTTCAAGGCTGCTTGATCCGTAGTAGGTGCCGATCGGAAGTTTTCGCAACGTCCCGTCGGAGAATGCAATGGTCTTCATCAGCCCCAGTGCCTCCATCCCAGCATGAAGATCATCGTAGTCATCCCATCCGGCCTTAAGCAGCTCAACTCGCACCATGTAATTCGCCATAGCTGCATTCCTTGTTTCGACTGTGGAAATCGAAGCATATGGGTTTCCCTCGACTGTGGAAAGCGAGGAAACAGGGAGCCTGCCCCTGCAAAAACAGGCGCCCCCCCCCTTCCCCCCTTTATTACGTCAGCACTCCTCCCCCGCGCCCATCGGCAACCAGCGGGAGGCATGAGTGTTGACGAATACAGGTGAACAACCCGCCACCTTGGAGGCGACCATGAGCGCAGTATTGAAATTATGCCAAGAGCGATTCGACGCTCAGTTGCCTCCAGAGGTGAGCGAGGCGAACCCCGAATTGGATTGGCTTGAGCATTCGGCGGAACAGTTGGTGTGCGGTATGGACATCAAGTGGAAGCGCCGCTTTGGCCAGCCACAGGTGGTGACATCTGACCGGTTCTGCACCTACTTGCAAGGCATCCTGAACCAGCGCCAGATCGACGGCTTGGATGATCGTGATTCATTCGCCCGACTGTTCTTGTCGGCGATCCTGTGCGGACAGAGCGAGGCGAGAACACACGCTGCCAACCTGATCGGCCAGCAGCATCCAATTAAAGCCGCCGAAAAGGTCGCTATGGATCTACTGAGGCCCTACGCCGCCGATGCTGTAGCAGCAGAGCGTGAGGAGCGGGAAGACGACGTGGATGCCGATTTATGAGTCCGCACATTCTGATCGATGAAGCGCTGGAGGCACTGCAGCACCCCAACAGCGAGCCGGGAGCACAAGCCGTCGTGGTGCGGATGATCACCAACATGCTCACCGGCGACGCAATCACCGTCGAAGAATTCAACCACTACTGCCAGCGCCTGCTGAAAATCACCAGGCAACGCAAGGAGGCCGCATGACCACCGCACCGGTTAAATCACTGATCGACGAGCAGCTCGACGAAGTTGAGTCGAAGCTGATCATGCTGGGCTTCGGCCTTCCCTTCAATGAAGTGATCGGCCAGCCGCGTGAACGCGCCGTGGCCACGCTGCCGAAGCGCTTGGCGGCAACCATGAAGGGCGGGCGGATCGCGGTGAGGGTTAGGCCTTGAACACCCACCAGCGCACCCGGCGCCTGCTGATCTGGCGCGGCGCCTTCCCTGTCTTAGCCCTCTTCACCTTCCTGATGTTGCTCAGCGCCTTCGCTGACCGAATCACTCAATAACCAACACCTTCAATCGCTGCGAGCATCGCGGCAAGGATTCCCCATGTCCGCAGTAATGAAGCAGGACGACAACACGCCTGCGATGTCGGAGGCCGCGCTCGTTGAAGTGCTGAGCAGCAGCCTCTACCCCGGCGCCGAAAAGAACTCTGTAGTGATGGTGTTGGCTTACTGCCAGGCCGCGCACCTGGACCCAATGTTGAAGCCGGTGCACATCGTTCCGATTTGGAACTCGAAGACGAAAAAGATGCAGGACACGGTGATGCCCGGCATCGGCCTGTACCGCATCCAGGCCGCGCGCACCGGTCAGTACGCAGGAATCAGTGAGCCGGAATATGGCCCTCCAGTAACGGCGAAGCTGAGCGGCGTAGAAGTCACGTATCCCGAATGGTGTCGTGTGACGGTCAAGCGGCAGATGAGCAACGGTCTGGTCGCCGAATACACGGCCAATGAGCGCTGGCTTGAAAACTACGCGACATCGAGCAAGGACACCGCGGCGCCCAATGCCATGTGGAAGCGTCGAGCATTTGCCCAGCTCGCCAAATGTGCCGAGGCCCAGGCGCTGCGCAAAGCATTCCCTGAAGTCGGATCGGCGCCAACGGCCGACGAAATGGAAGGCAAGGCATTCGAGGAGCCTGCGCGCGATGTCAGCCCACGACAGCAAGCCCAGCCTGAACCGGAAGCGCTGCCCGCCTACTCCGACGAACTGCTGAAAGAGAACATCGTGAAGTGGCAGCCATTGATCGACTCGAAGCGCACCAGCCCCGAACACCTCATTGCGACCATCAGCAGCAAGTACACGCTGAGCCCGGCGCAGATTGAAAAGATCACCAACCTCAAAGCCCTCGATGGAGACGCAGCATGAAAATTCACAACGTAGCTCAAGGCTCCGCCGAGTGGCTTGCCCTTCGCGCCAAGTTTCGCACCGCCTCCGAAGCCCCGGCAATGATGGGCGCGTCGAAGTACCAATCCCGCACCGACTTGCTGATGGCCAAGAAGACCGGTATCACACCGGACGTCACGCCCTCGCAGCAGTTCATCTTCGACAAAGGCCACGCAACCGAAGCCATGGCCCGGCCGTTGGCCGAAGCACTGATCGGCGAAGAGCTTTATCCGATCGTCGCCACGGAGGGCAACCTGCTCGCCTCCATGGACGGCGCCACAATGCTCGGCGAGACCCTGTTCGAGCACAAGCTGTGGAATGAGTCGGTCGTGGCCCAGGTGAGGGCCGGCGACCTGGCTCCGCACTATTACTGGCAGCTTGAGCAGCAACTGCTGGTGAGCGGCGCTGAGCGGGTCATCTTTGTTTGCTCGGACGGCACGCCGGAGAACTTCGTGCACATGGAGTACCGGCCCGTCGCCGGGCGCGCGGCCCAGTTGATCGAAGGCTGGAAACAGTTCGAGGCAGACCTGGCCAACTTCGAAATGGCCGAAGCGCCTTCAATCGTCGTCGGCAAGACACCTGATGAGCTGCCAGCGCTGCGCATCGAGCTGACCGGCATGGTCACCGCAAGCAACCTGAAGGTGTTTGAAGATTCGGCGCTGGCTGTCATCGATTCGGTGAAAACCACGCTCTCCACCGACCAGGACTTCGCCGATGCGAAGAAGGCGGTCAAGTGGTGCGGTGATGTCGAAGAGGCCGTGTCGGTCGCCAAGAAACAGGCCCTGTCGCAGACCCAAAGCATCGACGAGCTGTTTTCGTCGCTGGATCGCATCAGTGCCCATGCCCGCGAGACTCGCCTGAAGGTCGACAAGCTGGTTAAGGCCCAGGAATTGCTGGTAAAGACCACCATCAAGCAAAAGGCTGAGCTAGCGCTTGCGGAGCACATCGCGGGGATCAACAGGACCTTGGGCCAGGTGGCGCTGCCTAATGTGCACGTCGACTTCGCCGGCGCCATGAAGAATAAGCGCACCATCGCCAGTCTCCAAGACGCAGTAGATACCGAACTGGCCCGGGCGAAGATCGACGCAAGTCAGGCAGCGGACGGCATCCGCTTGAACCTGACCAGCCTGGCGGAGCTCGCCGTTGATCATGCCTTCCTGTTCAGCGACGTGCAGCAACTGGTCACCAAAGCCAACGATGACCTGGTAACGCTGATCAAATTCCGCATCTCCGAACACCAGAAGGCGGAGCAGGCAAAGGCCGACGCGAAGCGCATCGCCGAAGAGCAGGAAGCCCAGCGACTGGCAGCCATCAAGCCAGAGCCGGTCGTGGAGAAAGTGGCGACACCCGAGCCTGTCCGCGCCACGCCAGTTCAAGCAGCGGCACCCGTCGCCCAGGCTACAAAGCCAGTAACGAGCCATGTGGTCGAGCAAGTAACGCTGCAGGCCAACGTGACGGACTTCGAGGCACTGATCAAAGCGGTGGCATATGGTCAGGCGCCGATCACGCTGCTTTTGGTCAACTGGGAAGTGCTCGACGCTATGGTCGCCGAGCAGGGATCAACCTTCAGCATGGCCGGGGTGACGCTGGCCAAGGCGGCAGCATGATCAGCAACCTCAGATCAGATATCGAGTTCCGGCGGGAGAAAGCGCTGGAACTTTCCAGCCAGGTACATCAGCACCTGGCCGCAGGCGGAAAGCTCACAATCGGCAAGAGCCCGGCGATCAATCCAGCCCCGGCAAAGCGTTCGGAATTCATTGACCCGACAACCATCCTCAACCGCCGCAAGCCGTCCATCACCCGGGCCGAGCGTGAAGCGCTACGCAAACTCGCGGAGGCTTTATGAGCAAGCGCAAACCCCACAACCTCAAAGCCCGCATTGACCGGTCCTGCCGGTCGCTGCTGGCCGCCAACCACGTCGCAGTGGTGAACATCGACCCCAGCGGCCGCCAGGGCATGATCAATTACAAGTCGCTGAAGAACATCGCACCAGGGAAGATTGGCCAGGCCGTTTGCGGTATCCCCCACCGGTGGACCATCTACCTCAGCGCGCTTTGCATCGACGCCAGCGGCGACCGGTACAGCAAGTCGGTTGAGGTGGCGCCCGATGGCGTCTACCTCTCCGACCACCTGGAAGAAGTGATCGAGCATTGCTACAAAAAGCTGCGCAACGAGGCCAATCAAAGTCAGATGGTGGCTTCTGGATGGATTGCCATTCCAGAGGCGAAATCACTGGACGAGGCGCACGCTGCGCGGATCTTCGAAGCGGTCGGCGCTTGGCATCAGGTGAAAGTCGATTCATGCGCCGCATAGCCCGCATCCAGCAACGCAAACGTCAAACCTGGCTCGCACTGCCGGCCAGCGGAATAGAAGAGGTAGGCCATGGCCAAGACTGTGCAGGAACGATCGGCCAAGGCTGCGCAGAAGCGGCTGGCGGTCGCCGAGAAGGAATTGCGGCACAAGGTCAGGCCCGGCATCGAGCAGGCAATGGAGCGTATCCGGCTGCGCGGTCAGGTGCCGATCATCAGCGAGCTCCTGCAGATCGCCATCATGAAGATGGATTTGATGGCAGACGATCAGCTCATTGAGTTCTTGCGTTATCCGCGCCACGAAATCGTGATTAGCGAAAATGTGGCGCGTGAACTTTACATGAACGGGCAGCGAAGAGCACTCAAGCTCGACACTGAAGAGTCATAGCAATTAAGCAGGTGACGAATAGGACTATTTTTTTGCTAAAAGTCCTAAAAAGACGCCGAGAACGACTTTTGCACTTTCGAAAAACCATTTCCCCGCTTCTACTACGGATGCTTTATCAGAATTCGCGCACACCCAGCCTGCCGCCGCACAAGAGCCAAGAATTAACAATGCGCAGATAGCCATCCAATTATCAATGATTTTAATCAATGCATAATCTCTGACTCTTGGTCTCTCACCGCCGCCTTGAATAGTTTTCTTTGAAGTTGCTGCAAACTCACTCCAACTATTCATTTTGCAACCTCAGGGATGGCAGACTCATAAAACTCATAGGTGAGGTTGAAGGAAGGTATATCAAACGCCCTATCCACTCTAAAAAACATCGAAAGCTGGGAACCTTTCATTTTAACCAAGTCGACAGGAGTTCTTAGCCCTCCACTTGATCCATTTTTTACATTGTAAAAAGTAAGATCAATAGTGTCATTCACCATTTCCCCCACAACCATTGAAACCGGATCATATCGACTGTCTTCTTTCAAAAAAAATCGGATTTTTAGTGGTGTAGAAACGAAGCTCGATGAAATTTCAAACACGATCGGCTGATCTGAAAACCCAAAACACATTCCTCGGTCAATCGATCTCAATTCAGCAGAGAAGGAACCAAGGCACTTAATCGAAAACATTTTCGGAATCCTATTTTTTCTTTCGACCTTAATACCGCAACCCAAACCAAATTGCCACCATCGGTCACCGGAGGGAGGCGACTGACTGGAGATAATCCATGAGCAAGGACACCAAGATTCTGATCCCGGAAATTCCCGGCGAGTGGACCGAACGCACACGCAGCGGCTCTAAGTGCATCTGGAATGACGGCTGGCACGGTAAGCCGCACCGCAACGGCCTGCCTTATGTAGAACTCACCGCACCCGAGAAAGGGTTGTATGCAGAGCGCATTGATGGTGATTGGTATTGGGTGTCTGGCTGTGCCAAATGCACCGGCAGCGGCGAGCGGTACAGCTACAGCGTCTGCGACACGCACGACGTTTGCCGCCTATGCAGCACTCACCGCTCCAAGCTCAAAGAAACCCCATGGGGCCATCCTGACGGCTTCACCTGCAAACCTTGCCAGGACGCAGAAGACGCCGTTGCCAAAGCCGAAGCGCTGGCCAAGGTAGCCGAGAGCGAATACGACGAGTGGGATTATCGCAGTCAAGACGAATGCAAATGCCCGCACTGCGCCACCGTGATCCACATTGAAGCTGAGGATTACGGCGACAAGAACATGGAGTGCGACACCTGCAACGGCCTGTTCGAGCTGACAACCGAGTACTCAGTGAGCTTCACCACAAAGGTGATTGGCAAACGCGTCACGGCCTGACCCCCCTCCGAAGAGTCTGCCCACCTCGTGCGGCATTTCGCGACCGAGGATCGTAGTCAGGAGAAAGTGGTCACGACAACTTGAGGACCTGCGGGGGATTGCACCCAAGGCTGACTAGTCGACTAACTTAGGCGTTATCTAAGGAAAAACCTCACCAACGAAGCTGCTGAGAAAACAGCCAGTGCGATCGGCAGCGTAATCTCTACCAAAAATACTCTTAAATTTTGAGACTTCAAAAGAAGCCCAAATCTTCTATCAAATCTAGCTAATGAAACAGGTATGCGGGCATGAGTTAGCACGGACTCCGTAACAACCATTGAGCTCTTGACTTGATCCATGATGCTTTTTAACTCCATGATTGCTTGGCTTGCCATCGCACCATTTGAACCTTGGTTTTCCATCTTAACAATGTCATCAATCCTTAAGTTAATCTCCGCTACTTGATCGTCAATTTTTCCGATTACCTCCTTATAGTCCATCAGCCTCTGCGACTGCTGGCACCACCAGTTATATAGCGTCGACTGCTTTGGGTCGGACGGGTAATCCATCCCGTCTGAACCTAAAGTCCCGGCTGTCACAAACCCAAGCTTCGCGCCCGTTAGACGAATAGCCCATTCACTGTAAAGTTCATAGCAGTACCACAAGAAATGGGAGAGAGAGTACAAAAGAACTATTGAAAGCCCAATCATCAATTTTGTTGAAGTAACACCTGTAAGAGAGACCCCAAAAATTGATACACCGGGCGCCGCCTCTACGCCGCCAAAAATTAAAACAAGAACTACTGAAGAGATAAGTATTAAGTTCCTTTTAATCTTTGCCGCAGCTTCAGAAACGTCAAATCCGACAGGCTCTCCCATCGATTTTTGAAGCGCATTGACTTTTTGATTATCGGCCACAACGCCACTCCTTGATCCGGCTCCAAGCCGGTCACCCGTAATACCCCATATCACTGGACAGCGCCAGCCGGCGCATCCCTATCGCTTTGCTTTCGTACCGGGAATAAGCCAACTCATTAAAAAAACGCTCGCTGGACCTATGAGCCAAGTAACGCTCGTCCCCGGAAAGACAAGTGGCACCACAATCGCAATTGCAAATAGGCCTATTGCTGTCCATAGATTCCTACGCGGAGTGAACCATTCGCGGAACGCTTCAAATTTTTTACCTACCATTACTACTACTCCCCCTGGCAACCAACTCGAAAAAACTTCACTTCTATCAACGAGTCACGCCAGCCAGGCATGACAGGGCGCGCCTTAGCGCTTGTCGTGAACTATCGAGGGCCAAGCACTAAAGAAAATTATCACTCCTGGAATCATTACGTAGATCCAGTTGGTGCTTGGATACAAAACAAGTCCGGTGATCCATGTAATCAGAAAAGCACCACCCACTCGACGCCGACGCTTGGGGGTGAACCACTCGCGGAACGCTTCAAGGTTTTTACTGGCCATTACCACTCTCCCCGACTACCAACTCTAAAAGATTATCACTTCTATCAACGAATCACGCCAGCCGGCGAGGCGAAGCCATGCCTATTACCCCGGGATACCTGAAATCGATCCTCACCTACTCCGCTGAGACTGGCGTGTTCACCTGGCTGGTGAGCAGAAGCCGAACACCCGCGGGCTCAATAGCGGGGAGCTTGGTTTCCAGTGGCTATCTGACGGTGATGATCGACAGGAAGCGGCACAACCTGCACAGACTCGCATTCGTCTACATGCTCAGCCAGCACCCGCCCGAGTTCGTAGATCACATCAACGGCCAAAAGACTGACAACCGCTGGATCAACCTCCGCGCGGCGAGCCCAGTGGAAAACGCCAGAAACCAAAAGCGCAGTTGCAAAAACTCCAGCGGAATCTCCGGTGTCTCGTGGGATTCGCGAGGTCTATGGCGATCTTTCGGATACCTGGCAGGCAAACAAATAACCCTGGGGCGCTACTCATCAAAGTTTGATGCAGCGGCCGCCAGAAAATCATTCGAACACAATCTCGGCTATCACGAAAATCACGGGAGATAAGCCCCTATGTCCGCACAACAGAAGAAACACCCCTTCGATTTCAAAACCCAATACGGACTCGGCTTCAATCCTCAGGACGATGAGATCGTTGTCGACTTCTTCTGTGGTGGCGGCGGCGCCGGTACCGGCTTGGAGATTGGCCTGGGCCGCGCAGTGAACGTCGCGAAGAATCACAGCCCGCAGGCGATCAGCATGCACACCGTGAACCACCCAGGCGCCCAGCACTTTACCACCGACGTGTTCGAGGGTGATCCGGACGCCGAGTGCGGCGGCAAGGCAGTCGGCTGGTTCCACATGTCGCCGGACTGCACGCACCACAGCCAGGCGGCCGGAGGTCAGCCGCGCAAGCGCGAGATCCGCAACCTGTCGTGGATCGGCCTCAAGTGGGCAGGCATGAAGCGGCCCCGGGTGATCAGCCTGGAGAACGTGAAACAGATCCTGCAATGGGGCCGGCTGATCGCCAAGCGCGACAAGACAACCGGCCGTGTGGTGAAGCTCGGCGGCGACGTTGCTGCACCTGGTGAGGTTGTGCCGGTGGGCCAGCAGTTCCTGATTCCTGACACGAAGCAGCGCGGCCGCACCTGGCGCCGCTTCGTGGCCCTGTTGGAAGGCATGGGCTATGTCGTTGAGTGGAAGGTGATCAAAGCGTGCGACTTCGGCGCGCCGACAAGCCGGGAACGCCTGTTCATGATTGCCCGGTGCGACGGTCAGCCGATCGTGTGGCCGGAGCCAACCCACGCCAAGAACCCCTCCAAAGGCCAGCAGAAGTGGAAAACAGCCGCTGACTGCATCGACTTCACCGACCTGGGGAAAAGCATTTTCGGCCGCAAGAAGGAACTGGCCCAGGCCACACTGCGCCGAGTCGCCAAGGGCATGAGGAAATTCGTCATCGACAGCCCTGCGCCGTTCATTGTCCCGATTGCGAACTGGTCGGGTGAAACGGTGCAGTCTGCCGACGAGCCGCTGCGCACCATCACCTCCTACCCGAAGGGTGGCGCCTTCAGTGTGGTCAGCCCAATCATCGCACCGGCAACGCACCAGGGCAGCGACCGGATCAACGACCCACTCGAACCACTGCCGACGGTGACCTGCGCGAACCGCGGCGAACTGACTCTGATCAGCCCATTGATGGTCGGGGCCGGTGGCCCGGAGTACTCCGGCAAGCCGGTGGGCACGGACCAGCCGGTAGGCACGCTGATGACACAAAACCATCGCGCGCTCGCGTCGGCCTGCATCGTCCAGGCCGGCCACGGCGGGGGCTCCGGCGCAAACAAGCGCCGCTCCCACGGGGTGAATGACATCTGCGGCCCAGTGGGCACCGTCACTGCAAGCGGCGGCGGCCAATCCGTCAGCGCCGCGGTGATGATCCAGGCCAACGGCGGATTCAACACTACGCACGCCAAGGGCATGTACGAACCCATGACCACGGTGACCAACACCGGCAGCCAGCAGCAGCTGGCCGTGGCAAACCTGGTGCACCTGCGTGGCAACTGCGACGCCCGGGACGTTAACGACCCGCTACACACTGTCAGCGCCGGCGGCCAGCACCACGGGTTGGTCAGCGCATTCATGGAGCGGGCATTCGGCGGCAGTGTTGGCCAAGGCCTGGAAGACCCGGCGCCGACCATCACGGCAGGCGGCGGTGGCAAGAGCTCGCTGGTGTCGCTCACCCTCTCGCCAGAGCATGAAGCAGGCGCCCTACGAGTGGCTGCATTCCTGATCAGCTACTACGGAACAGAGAACATCAGCGCTTGCGATGCGCCCGCGCCGACAATCACCACCAAGGACCGCCTGGCCATGGTCACCGTGATGGTGAAAGGTACGCCCTACGTAATCGTCGACATCTGCCTGCGGATGTTGAAACCGTCCGAGCTGTACAAGGCTCAGGGTTTTCCGGCCGACTACATCATCAGCCACGGCGCCGACGGCAAGCCGTTCACCAAAACTCAACAGGTGCACATGTGCGGCAACAGTGTCAGCCCGCCGCCGATGGCCGCGCTAGCGAGGGCCAACGACCCGTGGCGCATTGAGGAGCGACAAGCAGCGGCGGCGTAACTCACAACCACGGCACAGTCGCCAGCCACTCCGCCAAGCGCAAGAGCATTTGGCTGAGCAGATCAATCAGTATTTGGAAAATCAGATCAGCGATGAGTTGTTTCATTTAGGCACCCCGGATTGTTTGGCGTGCACACATTCTCCAGTGACGACAGTGTTCGATGGACTGCGGAAACTTGTCGCGATGATTCCTACAAGTAGCAACTTTCTCTCACGCCCACCCCATTGACAGCACTCCACCGCCCGGGCATGGCCCGGCAAGGACTCCCCATGCCTACAGAAAACAAATTCTTCGCCGCAGGCGTAACCCTCCGGGCCGCCCGCGCCAATCGCGCGTACGTGGCCGGGCCAATGACGGGCATCGCGGACTTCAACTACCCCGCTTTCAACGACGTGGCCGACCATCTGCGCGCCCAGGGCTTCGAAGTTGAGAACCCGGCAGACCACGGCATCGTCGAGGGCGCGCAATGGGCCGACTACATGGCCTACGACCTGACCCGCCTGGGCCTGTGCGGTGTCATCGCGCTGCTTCCGGACTGGGAGAAGTCGCAAGGCGCGCGCCTGGAAGTCCTAATCGCCGAACGCCTCGGCATGACGGTTGTGAATGCCCCTGAACTGGTAACGAGGGAGAATGCCGCAGTACCAACATTTTCCAAGCTGATGTAAAAAGTACAGCTGCCATTTAAGACATTCACTGGATTCCGACCAACCCATGCTGATCATTAGTACTGGAACAGTTTTGACTGGCGAATACGCCGGTTGGGCGATAGAAATTCGGGATGACCGCGCAGGTGAAACCGGAGGTTATTACCTGTTCCTGGTCCAGAACGAATCAAATGGTTTCGATTCTTGGTTTGAGCTCATAGAGCAGCTGCACGAACAAATTTCAGAACTCAACGTTCGCTGGATTTAGCGCCTCACTCTTTCGCCCCCCCCTACCCCTCCCCCTTCAAAGTCAGCCGCTATAGCGGCAAGGACGAAGTCATGCCTGAAGAAATCAAATTGATCCAGCCAGCCCCGGTCGTTCGCGATGAATACGGCATGTTCGCTCACCCAGATATGCCGCCCTTCGACGAGGGCGACGGTGACAAAGTCAAAGCCTGGGTTGCCGAGCAGTCGTTGGAGGTGCAGATGGTGAGCCTCGAATACCACAGCGACGAAGCGGTCTCTGAGCGCTATTTCGAAGCAGGCGATCCGGACTGCAGTTATTGGGAGCCGGATCGTCCTGACGGCGAGGGTTGGTTTTGCCTGGCCATTCACGACACGGACGATGGCCCGGTTTGCTGGTGGGCACGCCGCGAGGTGACGCCATGATCGGCACCCTCTGGTTCGCCTACGTGTTCATCTACGCGTTACTGGGCGAGGATGTGACCAATGGACCAAGGCGTTGAGTTACTAGCCCAGAGGAAGGGAGTTGTTTAACTCGCAGCTAACTACTTCGATCCATCGAATCACTGCCCACAGCATGAAGGGCGCGCTCAAATTACTTGATAGAGCGCCTGCCAGCAGAGCACTTCAACAACACACACTTGAAATACATGCGCAGCAGATTAGGTGTAGCACAACCCCCGATCCCATGCCGGATCTATTTCAGACAAACCCCAATCCCCCTAAATGCCTGCCGGTGAGCGGCGGTTATCAGTGGCACCACTGCCTCTCGCAAGGCACACCGTCATTGTCACCATCCATCTGCATGCCTGGGCAATTGCTCAAGAAAGTCTTTGCCTCTGGGCACGAAGTCATTTGAGAGCAGTATTTTCGCCCATCGCATTTGAAACCGGGCGGCGCGACGGCTGGAGCGGGCCCGAATGCCGAGGCTTCCTTCACAAGCGAAAGCTTTGAACTTACCCAGGTCTGAACATCGGGGGAAAGCTTCCAGGTCAAAAACCCTGAAATCAGTAGCACCACTATCAGCTTCATCTTGGTCCATCCATGGAGAGAGGTCGCTTGAATCTTAGACCGTCCTTTTTCCAATACAACCCTTCTCACTTCGACAATCAGCCTGCCAGTAAACGGCAGGCGAGGTATTCCTGTGCTCAAACAAATTGGAAAGTTCATCACTGAACCGCTGCGCAAGGGCGACAAGAGCCATCCTCTGCGTTGGCGTATGGGGATGCGGTTGAACCACATCCACAACGACCTGCATTCAAAGCACCCGAAACTCTGGAACGCCATCGTGATGACGGCGCGCACGCTGATTTGCAAGCCGTTGGGCCATCGCTGGACCAGGTTCGAAGCAGTGAAGTACGGCGATTTTGGCGACTCGCGGATCTGCAAACTCTGCCGCATCAGCCACGGGCAACACCGTGGCGTCGATAGCTACCACGAAACCCACCGCCAGGGCGGCTGGAACAAGATCGCAAAACCCTAACCCACCTTCTGCCGCCCAGCGCGGCAAGGACACCACATGTTCGCAATCAAACTCACCCTGATCCTGCTGGGGCTGTCCGTGTACCTGGTCGGCACCGGTGCCTGGTTCATTTGGATCGGCCCTGACCTGGTTGGCACCGGCACCACAGAGGCGCTGCTCCACGCATTCGCCGGCACCTGCGCCTGGCTGTTGATCACCTTCGGCCTGGCAGTTCACATCATCAAGACAGCGCTGCCCACTGCGGGCGGCGGGAGGTAGGTATGGCAGCAGCAGAACAGCTAAACGACGGGATCACTGGCGACAAGGTGCCCGAGGCGCAGATGGCCGAGATCCTGGGCACCACCCTTGCGGCCCTGCGCTCCAAACGTGCCAGAAAGCAGATACCTGAAGGTGTCTGGAACACTCATTGCGGCAGGATCATCTACAGCATCAGGAGATATTACGAATGGCTCGAAAGCCAATGGGTTTGCCCGCAGGAATGGACCTCCACCACGGATCGATCCGCATCCGCTTTATGTGGAACGGCAGCCGGCGGAGTGAAACGCTCCCCTATCCCCCGACACAGAAAGGAATCAAGTCTGCCTCACAGGTTGTTGATCAAGTAAAAGGCCTGATTAAGCTGGGGCTGCTCGACGACGATAAGTACGCCGAGCTTTTCCCCAGTTCCAGCAACGTCGCTGGGGGGAAGATCAACTTCGGCGAGTATGCCCAGCTCTGGCTAGACAGTCGTGAGGTGGTCGGTGGAACGAAGGCGAACTACAAGGGTGCACTGAACCGGTACTGGATGCCCGGCCTGGCCCTGGTGCGAATCGACCTGATCACCACTACGCTGCTCCGCCGGGTAATGGCAGCCAGCGAATGGAAGTCCCCCGGGGTGAAGCGCAACGCGATCTCAAAGCTGTCGACCATCCTGAACTCAGCAATGTCCGAAGAGCTTATCCCGAAGAACCCCGCGGCGATCCTGGAGTTACCCAAGCGCAGCAAGAAGGAAATTGACCCGTTCACTTTGGAAGAGGCAAACCTGATCATCGCCAAGATGTACGAGCACGATCACTGGCCCAGCACGATTTATGCGGCATTTTTTGAGTTTGTGTTTTTTACAGGAATGCGCCTTTCCGAGGCCCTGGCAATGCGCTGGGATGCGGTAGACGAAGAGAAAAGGACGGCCCACGTCTGTCGTGGGATCGCCCTGGGGGAAGTGGTAGAGCGTACAAAAACGGGTGGAGACCGCTTTGTTTTGCTGAATGAACGCGCCATGCATGCGCTGAAATTCGCGAGGGAATACGCAGAGCGTCGGAAAAAAGGTAAAGGGAAGGTGCTGGAAACGCCTTTCATTTTCCCGCCGTCTAAGAACTCGGAGTACGTGAAACAGACATCTGACCTGCACAAGCAGTGGATTCCGACCCTGAAGGCTCTCAATATCCGTCGTCGGCCGCCATACAACTGTCGTCACACCTATGCGACAATATGCATTATGTCTGGCATGAACCCCGCCTTCATCTCCCAGCAGCTCGGCCATAGTGTGCAGATGCTGCTCTCGACTTATGCGCGTTGGATCAACTCAAGCTCGGACTGGAGCGAAATGCAAAAGCTCCAGATTGGTCCCAAATTGGTCCCAGTTCAAATAAGCGCACCCTAAGCTATTGATAGGTAAAGTAATTGATCTCCACAGCTAACATCACCATGCAGTTCGGCGCCAAGCCGCTCTTCGAGAACGTCTCGGTCAAGTTCGGCGCAGGCAACCGTTATGGTTTGATCGGTGCCAACGGTTGCGGCAAGTCGACCTTCATGAAAATCCTCGGTGGCGACCTCGATCCGTCCGGCGGCCAGGTCATGCTGGAGCCGAACGTGCGCTTGGGTAAGCTGCGCCAGGACCAGTTCGCCTACGAAGAATTCACCGTGCTCGACACCGTGATCATGGGCCACGAGGAACTGTGGAAGGTCAAGGCCGAACGCGATCGTATCTACTCGCTGCCGGAAATGAGCGAAGAAGACGGCATGGCCGTGGCCGAGCTGGAAACCGAATTCGCCGAGATGGACGGCTACACCGCCGAATCCCGCGCCGGTGAGCTGCTGCTGGGCCTGGGCATTCCCCTGGAACAGCACTTCGGCCCGATGAGCGAAGTGTCCCCTGGCTGGAAACTGCGCGTATTGCTGGCCCAGGCGCTGTTCTCCGACCCTGAAGTGCTGTTGCTCGACGAACCGACCAACCACTTGGACATCAACACTATCCGCTGGCTGGAAAACATCCTGACCCAGCGTTCCAGCCTGATGATCATCATCTCTCACGACCGTCACTTCCTGAACAGCGTGTGCACCCACATGGCTGACCTGGACTACGGCGAGCTGCGCCTGTTCCCGGGCAACTACGACGAGTACATGACTGTAGCGACCCAGTCCCGCGAGCAATTGCTGTCGGACAACGCCAAGAAGAAGGCGCAGATCTCCGAACTGCAATCCTTCGTCAGCCGCTTCTCGGCCAACGCCTCGAAAGCCAAGCAAGCCACCTCCCGCGCCAAGGCGATCGACAAGATCCAGCTGGCCGAGGTCAAGCCTTCGAGCCGTGTGAGCCCGTTCATCCGTTTCGACCAGAACAAAAAACTGCACCGCCAGGCGGTCATTGTCGAGCGCATGGCCAAAGGCTTCGATGGCAAACCGCTGTTCAAGGACTTCAGCTTCCAGGTTGAAGCAGGCGAGCGCGTGGCGATCATCGGTCCGAACGGTATCGGCAAGACCACGCTGCTGCGCACCCTGGTCAACGAACTGACGCCGGATGCCGGTAGCATCAAGTGGACCGACGCGGCTGAGCTGGGCTACTACGCTCAGGACCACGCCCATGACTTCGAAGACGACATGAGCTTGTTCGACTGGATGGGCCAGTGGACTCAAGGCGAGCAAATGATCCGTGGCACCTTGGGTCGCATGCTGTTCTCCAACGACGAGATCCAGAAGTCGGTGAAGGTGATTTCCGGTGGTGAGCAAGGCCGCATGCTGTTCGGCAAGCTGATCCTGCAAAAGCCGAACGTGCTGATCATGGACGAACCGACCAACCACTTGGACATGGAATCCATCGAGGCCCTGAACCTGGCACTGGAGAACTACCCGGGCACGCTGATCTTCGTCAGCCACGACCGTGAGTTCGTATCCTCCCTGGCCACCCGCATCATCGAGTTGAGCGCCACCGGCGTGATCGACTTCAGCGGCACCTATGACGACTACCTGCGCAGCCAAGGCGTGGTGTTCTAACCCGACTTGCCCTGCTGACCGGACTTACCGTAGTGAGCGGGCTTGTCCCGCGCTGGGTGGCGAAGCCGCCCTAAAACCAAACACCGCGCTCTGTCTGACAGACCGCGGTGTTTTTTATTGGGGTGGCTTTGCCACCCAGCGCGGGACAAGCCCGCTCACTACATAGTTAGGCTGCTTTCTTTTCTCCCGGCCCCTTGCCATGATGCGCCTACCGCCCGCCAGCGAACGAGTGCCATGCCTGCCGCCACCCCCAACTCCCTGTCGATCACCCTGCAGATCGTCTCCATCGTCTTCTACACCTTCATCGCCTTTATCTGCATCGGCCTGCCGATTGCGGTCATCCCTGGCTATGTACACGAGCAACTTGGGTTCAGCGCTGTAGTGGCCGGCATCACAATCGGCTCGCAATACCTCGCCACCCTGCTCAGCCGTCCCATGGCCGGGCGCATGTCGGATAACGTCGGCACCAAGCGTGCAATTGTGTTGGGGTTGGCCGGGATTCTTGTGAGTGGCGTGCTGACGTTCTTCGCGACGCTGGTGGAAAGCCTGCCGTCGCTGAGCCTGGGCATTCTGATCGTCGCACGTCTGTTGTTGGGTGTGGCCCAAGGGTTGATCGGCGTGGGCACCATTAGTTGGTGCATGGGCCAGGTCGGTGCCGAACACACCGCGCGGTCGATTTCGTGGAATGGCATCGCGTCCTACGGTGCCATTGCCATTGGTGCACCGCTGGGTGTGGTGATGGTGGCCGAATACGGCTATACCAGCCTCGGCCTTGCGCTGTCAGTGTTGGCGGCGCTGGGCCTGGTGCTGATCCGCAACAAACCATCGGTGCCGGTTGTGCGTGGCGAGCGCCTGCCATTTTGGGCAGTGTTCGGGCGTATCGCGCCGTTTGGCGCCAGCCTGTGCCTGGCATCGATTGGCTATGGCACCCTCACCACCTTTATCACCCTGTACTACCTCAATCGAGGCTGGGTCGGCGCGGCGTACTGCCTCACGGTATTTGGCGCGTGCTTCATCCTGTCACGGCTGGTGTTTATTTCCGCCATCAGCCGTTTTGGTGGCTTTCGGGCAGCGATTGCCTGCATGACCATCGAAACCCTCGGCCTTACGCTGCTATGGCTGGCGCCGTCCACCGGGGTAGCGTTGATTGGAGCCGGGCTGACCGGCTTTGGCTTGTCACTGGTGTACCCGGCGCTGGGGGTGGAAGCCATCAAGCAGGTGCCCAACAGCAGCCGAGGCGCGGGGCTGAGTGCGTATGCGGTGTTTTTTGACTTGGCCCTCGCGATCGCCGGGCCGTTGATGGGCGCCGTGGCCTTGAACCTCGGCTACGGCTGGATCTTCTTCTGCGCCGCGCTGTTGTCGATCACCGCCCTGGGCGTGACCCTGTTGCTCATGCGCCGCGCTTACTGATCAGCCGTTTGCATACCGGCGCGGGTGGATTGACCGAGGGTGTGGCTGAAAAAACGCCCCGCCTCAGAGATCAAGTCACGGTGAATGCCTTCACGGTCGACACCGTCAGCATCCGTGCAAATCGCCGGCATCGCCGCCAATTGGTCGCTGTCACACGGCGCCATGAACACGAAGTGCCCTGCCCCGGCCAGCAGCTTGAAGTCCGGCGGCTCAGGCAGCTTGCGCGCCAGGGCGGCAGCGTTCTTGTCCACGGCCACCAACTTGTCACCATCGCCACTGTAGAGCAGCACCGGCACATGCACGTCGGCCAGGGTGTGACGACCGAACATCAGGCTCAACGGTGCCATCAGCATCAAGGCGTGAATGCGCGAGTCGGATTGCGGTTGCAGGTCATCGCGGTCCACCACCAATTCGCCCTTGGTGGTGCAGGCATCACGATCTTCCGGGCGCTGCTGACAGTAACGGCGCAAGCGGTCGAAATCCGGCTTGGCGCCCGCCAGGATCAACGCGGTTTCACCCCCGGCCGAGTAACCGATAACGCCCACCTGATCGACGTCAACAAAGGGCGACAGCATCGGATCGCCCAGGGTGGCAGTGATCGCTTCAGAAATCTGGATCGGCCGGCCATACAGGTTGCTCACCGTACCCAGTCGACTGTGGTCTTTGTAGTTGTCGCCAGGATGCAGCACCGCCACCACCACAAAACCTTTACGCGCCAGCGACGTGGCCAGGTCGTGCAGGGCCAGAGGTGTGCCAGTGTTGCCGTGGGACAACATCAACATCGGAAATCGGCCGATGGCAATCTTGGAATCTTCAGAGGCCGCGACGTGATAGGCGCCCAACGGCGTGGTGTGCTCAGCGTCGGTGGACGGGTAGAACGCGATGGCTTTCATCGGCTGCAAGTCCAGCGGGTCGAGAAAAGTCATGCGGTGGAAGCCCACACTCCAATGGGGGTGCGGCGCAGGGGCGGCGTGCACTGAAACCAGGCTGCCGAGCAGGGAAAGAACCATAACAGCACAAAGACGCATCATGGGGAGGGCCACCTTTGCTGTGTGCCCACGTTCAACATCCGCGGCATATCTGGTTGAAAAGTCCATGGTTCAAGGCGCTCGCACCGGGTGATAACCCAATGCGTGCATAACCTGGGCCAGAGTAATGACAGCGGGTAAACGAAAAAACTCCGTATTCCGGTCGTTTTGAGGCGATCAGAATACAGAGTTTAGACGCACCGCTTCAGATTGAAACGGGGAAACGTGCTGTTTTACATAAGCTTTACGCGGCGGCAAACAATTGTTCGTTGATGAGTACGTTGGCGTCGCTCAGGGATTTGCTACGGAACTCATCACCATACGCCAGACCATGGGCGCGGACGAACTCGATGTCGGTGATGCCAAGGAAACCCAGCAGCACTTTCAGATATTCTTCGTGGGCTACACCGGTGGCTTGGCCGACGTGCAGGCCGCCCGACGTCGATACGATGATCACCTTCTTGTTGCCGCACAGGCCTTCCGGGCCGGCTTCGGTGTAACGGAAAGTCTGGCCGGCGACGGCGATGCGGTCGATCCAGGCTTTCAATTGAGTCGGGATGGTGAAGTTGTACATGGGCGCAGCCAGTACCACGGCATCCGCGGCGAGGAATTCAGCCAGTGTCTTTGCGCTGAGGTCGGCTTCTTGTTGCTGGGCGGCGTTGCGCTGTTCGGCCGGGGTGCCCAGGGCGCCCAGGGTCGCGCCGGAGAAGTGGTTGATGCCTTCGGCGGCCAGGTCGCGGTAAGTCACTTCCACACCCGGCTCTGCCGCTTGCCAGGCCTTGACCACACCCGCGCTGAGCTGACGGGACGCCGAGTTGTCGCCGAGAATGCTGGAATCGATATGCAAGAGTTTCATGTGGGATCTCCGGTTAGGATCGTCAGGGGCGATCAGATGGTGGTGATGCTACGCATGAAACCAATAGCCGATAAGGCAGCTTAAATGCGATAGTTCGTCCCACTGACAGGACAATAGGCTGACCATGCAAGACCTCAACGACCTCTATTATTTCGCCAAAGTCGTGGAAGCCGGTGGCTTCGCGGCGGCCGGGCGATTGCTGGGAATTCCCAAGTCGCGGCTGTCGCGGCGCATCGCCGAGCTGGAAGAACGCCTGGGCGCGCGCCTGCTGCAACGCACCACCCGCCAATTGACCCTCACCGCCGTCGGCGAGCGCTACCTGCGCCACTGCCAGGCCATGCTGCTGGAAGCGGAAATGGCCGATGAGGCCGTGGCCAGCATGTCCAGCGAACCCCGTGGTCGGCTGCGGGTCAGCTGCCCGGTGGGCATGGCGCAGCATATTCTGCCGGAGCTGGTCGCGGGCTTTCTCGCTGCCCACCCCCAGGTGCAGTTGGAAATGACCCTGGTCAATCGCCGTGTCGACCTGGTGGCGGAAGGTATCGATGTGGCTTTGCGCGTGCGTGAACTCGGTGATGAAGACCCGCTACTGGTGACCAAACGCTTGCGCCAGGCCCAGACCGTGCTGGTCGCCAGTCCCGAATTCGTGCGCGAGCGCCGGGTCAACAGCCTCGACGACCTCAGGCAACTGCCCATACTCGGCGCACTGGAGGCAGACCGCATGGTGCATCAACGTATCCTCGACCCACAGGGCACCCCTCACGAACTGGTGATGGAGGCCCGCCTGGGCATCGAAGACTTCATTGTGCGTAAAGCCAGCGCCATCATGGGCGTGGGTTTTACCGTGTTACCGATGATGTATTGCGAAGAAGAGCTGGCCAGCGGCCGATTGGTGCAATTGTTGCCTGAATGGTCGTTGCCGGGCGGCTGGCTGCAGGCGGTTTACCCGCATCGGCGCGGCGTGCTGCCGGCGATACGTGCCTGGATCGACTATCTGGAAGAGGGCTTCAAAGGCTGTGGAGACCGCTTGCTATGAGGATGACCGAAGAACACGTCGCCAGCTTCTGCCTGAGCCTGCCCGGTGCGCGGGAGGACTATAAATGGGGCGGTGTGCGTGTGTTCTCGATTGCCGGCAACAAGATGTTCGCCCTGCAGAACCTGCGCGGTGAATCGCTGGCATTCAAGGTCGATAAGGAACTGTTCCTCGGCCATGTGGACCGCCCAGGCATCCACCCGGCGCCGTATCTGGCCCGCGCGCAGTGGATCATCATGAACACGCCCTACCCGCTTGGGGCCGATGAACTGCGTGACTTGTTGCAGCGGTCCCACCAGTTGGTGGTCAGCAAGTTGCCCAAGCGCACGCAGGTCGGGCTGTTGCTGGATGATTGACGCAAAAGCACGTAGGTAATCAAGTTTCCAAAAGTGAGTCGCTGTAAGAGCGAAACCCTAAGTGGCCGTGACCGTAGCAACGGATATGTACCCCAACCAGAAAACTCTAGCGCCTGACACATAGCCATCGCAGGCAAGCCAGCTCCCACACTTGAACCGTTTCTCGCCAGATAAAACTCACCGCATGCCCAGCCGCCACGGGAGCAAGCTCCCTCGCCACAGGTCTAGCGCAGCACCAAAAGAGGTGCAGATCCAACCCTATAGGACTGAAACCAACGTGCCGCCGAGAAACATCTGGTCAAGCCAAAACACCTGGTGCAGCAACACAATCACCCAAAACAACACCTGATAAGACACCTTGCGCGTCTTGTGCCGGAACACCTGCTGGGCAATCAACGCCCCCGGCCAACCGCCCGCCAGTTCCACGGCATGCAGGATATTCTCCGGCGTACGCCAACTGTCAGTGCGCGCCTTGCGCTTGTCGCTCCAATACAGGAAAAACGCAATCACGCTGACCACGCCATACGCCGCCAGCGGGATCACGGTCTCGCCGCGCTGCCACACCAATACCGAACCCAACAGCGGCGCCGTGCACAGCAGCACGAAGAGCGCTGCCTTCAAGCGTGGATGCTGAATCATCATGCCTTGGCCGCAGCCCAGTCGATCCAGCCGAATTGCCAGGTCGCCAGGATCAGCAAGCCAAACGCAATGCGGTACCAGGCAAACGCTGCATAGCTGTGGCTGGCGATGAATTTGAGCAAGCCCTTGACCGCAATCATCGCGAAGATGAACGAGGTCACAAAGCCGATGGCGAACACCGGCAAGTCCGCAGGCTGGAACAGGTCACGGTACTTGTAGCCCGAATACACCGCCGCACCCACCATGGTCGGCATCGCCAGGAAGAACGAGAACTCGGTGGCGGTCTTGCGCGACAGGCCGAACAACAGGCCGCCGATAATGGTCGAGCCGGACCGCGACGTGCCCGGAATCATCGCCAGGCACTGCGCCAGGCCGACCTTGAGCGCGTCTTTCCAGGTGATGTCATCGACGGTCTCGGCGTGTACTTCGTGCTCGCGGCGCTCGGCCCACAGCATGATGACGCCGCCCACCACCAGCGCCGTGGCTACGGTGACCGGGTTGAACAGGTAATGATGAATCAGGTCGGCGAAAATCACCCCCAACACCACGGCCGGGAAGAACGCAATCAGCAGGTTGACGGTGAACCGCTGGGCCTTGCGCTGGGTCGGCAGGCCGCTGACCACTTCGAAAATCTTGCCACGGAATTCCCACACCACGGCCAGGATGGCGCCCAGTTGAATGATGATGTTGAACGCGTTGAAACGGTCGCCGGTAAAGTCGAGCAAGTCGGCGACGATGATCTGGTGGCCAGTGCTGGAAATCGGCAGGAACTCGGTAAGCCCCTCCACAACGCCAAGAATCAATGCCTGTATGGCGGTCCAAAAATCCATGCTTCCCCCAAAGGTCTTGCTCTATGGCAAGCCTCGTTGATCTTTTTAATGGTTCACTGACGACAAGACACGATGCTGGGTTTTACCCCCAACCCGCAAAAATCCTGTGAAAAATCAGACAGTACTCAGGTTTTCCGAATACAGGCCGAAAGCCTATCAGACAAGGCGGAAAAGTCGATGCAACGCCCACAATTATAAAAAGCCCGGAGTGACAGGACGATGAACAGTTTGCGCAATATGTCGATCAGCCGGCGCCTCTGGCTGATCCTGATAGTCGCCGTGCTGATGCTGTTGGCCCTGGGTTTGCTGATGCTCAAGCAGATCCATGACGACTTGTACCAGGCCAAGCGCCTACAGACCCAACACGTGGTCCAGGCCGCCAGCGGGATCCTGACGTTTTATCACAGCCTCGAGACGACTGGCGTGATGACCCGCGAAGCCGCGCAGAAACAGGCCCTGAGCGTGGTGCGTGGCTTGCGCTACGACCATGACGACTATTTCTGGATCAACGACCTCACGCCGGTGATGATCATGCACCCGGCCAACCCCAAGCTCGATGGCCAGAACCTGTCGGCCATTCGTGACCCTGACGGGTTTGCCGTGTTCAACGAGTTCGTGATCCTGGCCAAGGCCAAGGGCGCCGGCATCGTCAACTATCGCTGGCCGAAGCCTGGGGCCGACGCGCCAGTGGCGAAAACTTCTTACATCCAACTGTTCCAGCCGTGGGGCTGGATTATCGGTTCCGGTGTGTACGTGGATGATGTGCAGGCCGAATTCAGCACCCAGGTCTGGAAGGCCTCGTTTATCGGCCTCGGCATTGCGCTGGTGATGGCGTTGCTGGTCTCACTGATTGCCCGCAGCATCGTGCGGCCGTTGCAGGACGCGGTGAACGCCATGGGCAACATTGCCAGCGGCGAAAGCGACCTGACCCGCAGCCTCGACACCCACGGCAGGGACGAAGTCACCCAATTGGCCCATCACTTCAACACCTTCACCGCCAAGTTGCGCGAGGTGGTGAGCCAGTTGCAGGTATGCGCCAACGCGCTGGGCCAGTCCTCACAGGAGCTGGGCAACAATGCGACCCAGGCCCATGACCGCAGCCAGCAACAGTCCCAGCAGATGGAACTGGTGGCCACCGCCATCAATGAAGTCACCTACGGCGTGCAGGACGTGGCCAAGAACGCTGAACACGCCGCCAGCGAAATGCGCGACGCGCAGGCCCAGGCGCAGCAAGGCCAGGTCAATATCGACGGCAGCCTGCAACAGATCGACCAACTGTCCAACACCATCAGCCAGGCCGTGGAAGTGATTCGTACCCTGTCCGCTGAAAGTACCCAGATCGGCAGCGTGCTCGAGGTCATCCGTTCCATCGCCGACCAAACCAACCTGCTGGCCTTGAACGCGGCGATTGAAGCGGCACGCGCTGGCGAACAAGGCCGCGGCTTTGCGGTGGTGGCCGATGAAGTGCGCCTGCTGGCTCAGCGCACGCAAAAATCCACGGCTGAGATCCAGGGCATGATCGAGCGCCTGCAAGGCCATTCGGAAGCGGCGGTCAAAGTGATCAGCGACAGCCACAGCGCTTCGCAACTGACCATCGAGCAAGCCGGCCAGGCCGGCGCCAGCCTGACCGCCATCGGCCAGGCCCTGCACAACCTCAACGGTCTGAACGCGTCGATTGCCAGCGCCACGCTGCAGCAGGCGCATGTGGTGGAAGACATCAACCAGAACGTCACCCAGGCCGCCGGTTTGTCCCACAGCACGGCGTTGGCGGCGGAACAGTCGAGCGTAGCAAGTGCGCACTTGCGCGGCCTGAGCGATCAACTCGACGGCCTCTTGCGCCAGTTCAAAGTCTAGTCCCGTGACGAGCGGGCTTGCCCCGCGCTGGGTGGCGCAACCGCCCCAAACCAGTCGCCGCGCTCTGTCTGACAGAATGCGGTGTTCTTATTGGGGCTGCTACGCAGCCCAGCGCGGGGCAAGCCCGCTCACTACAAGCCAATTCCTACGCCAATCTTCTTTCGTTACAATCCCCGCCCTCTCCCACTCTCACAAGGAACCACCATGTCCGGGCTTGAACTGTTTGCCGCTGCCCTGGGGGTGATCGCTGTGTGGCTGACGGTCAAGCAAAACCCTTGGTGCTGGCCGATCGGGCTGGTCATGGTGCTGCTTTACACCTGGGTGTTCTACGACGTGAAACTCTATTCCGACATGCTGCTGCAGGTGGTTTACGCCGCCCTGCAGGTCTACGGCTGGTGGCAGTGGACCCGCGCCGGCCAGGTCAAGCAAGGGCGCCAGGTCACCAGCCTGGGTGTGCCGGCAATCATGGCCAGCCTCACGGTCGGCGCCGTCGGCAGCCTGCTGCTCGGCGCCGCCATGGCCCACTGGACCGACGCCGCCCAACCCTGGCTCGACGCCGCGCTCACCGGTTTCAGCCTGGTGGCGCAAATGTGGATGGCGCAGAAACGTGTGCAGTGCTGGGCCTTGTGGATTGTGGTGGACGTGATCTTCGTCGGGCTGTTCCTCTACAAAGGCTTGTACCTCACCGCCGCGCTATACGCGCTGTTCACCGTGATCGCCGTGCAAGGCTGGCGTGAATGGCGCGCCGACCCGGCGTTGCACGCATGAAAGTGGTGGTACTGGCGGGTCCCGAATCCAGCGGCAAGAGCTGGCTGGCGGCTGAACTGCAAGCGCACTTCGGCGGGCTGATGGTCGGTGAATATGTGCGCCATTTCATCGACCATCATCAACGTGATACCACCTTGGCCGATATCCCGGCCATCGCCCGCGGCCAACTGGCCTGGGAGGATGCTGCCCGCGCCGAACAGCCTGAGCTGTTGATCCTCGATACGCATTTGCTGACTAACAGACTCTGGAGCCAAACCCTGTTCGGCGACTACCCGGCGTGGCTGGACAGCGAACTGCTGGCACGGCATTACGACCTGCACCTGCTGCTCTCGCCGGATGATGTGGAATGGACCGCCGACGGCCAACGCTGCCAACCGGAACTGGCGGATCGACAAGCGTTTTACCAAGCCAGCCTGGATTGGATGCACCAGCATCAGCAACCGGTGGTGGCCATGGGGGGCGACTGGGAGCAACGCCGTCACACAGCCTTCGGCGCCGTCACGCACTTGCTGGCCTCGAACTGATCCGCGATATCAGCGCTTTTTGCGTGTACCCAGTTGTATCCACGTCGGCGCATGGTCGCTGGTGTGAGGCTCGTTGCGCACCCACGCGTCGACGCCCGCGCCCTTCAGATAGGGTGTAAGCGCGGTGTTGAGCAGCACATGATCGATGCGCAGGCCAGCATTTTTCTGCCAGTGCTGGCGGAAGTAATCCCAGTAGGTGTAGACCCGCTCATCGGGATACAAATGGCGTAGCGCATCGGTCCAGCCTTGTTCCAGCAGGCGTTGGTAAGCGTCACGGCTTTGCGGTTGCAGCAGCGCGTCCTTGAGCCAGGAGCGCGGGTTGTAGATGTCCAGGTCCGTGGGCACCACATTGAAATCCCCAGCCAGCAGCACCGGATGTTCACTGGCTTGCAGCGCCGTTGCGTAGTCGATCAGCCGCTCGAACCACGCCAGCTTGTAGTCGAATTTCGGCCCAGGTTGCGGGTTGCCATTGGGTAAATACAGGCAGCCGACCAATACGCCATGCACGGCGGCTTCGATATAGCGGCTTTGCGTGTCACTGTCATCGCCCGGCAAACCGCGCCGGCTCTCCAATGGCTGAGCGTCCCGCGCCAAAATCGCCACCCCGTTCCAGGACGCCTGCCCCAGGCAGATCGCACCGTAACCGGCCGCTTCAAATTCGGCGTAGGGGAACAGGCTTTCAGGCGCCTTGAGTTCCTGCAGGCAGACGATGTCCGGCTGGTCCCGTTCCAGCCATTGCAGCAGGTTAGGCAGCCGGGCACGAATACCGTTGATGTTGAAGGTTGCGATTTTCAGCGCTTTCATGGGGCGGGTCCTTCCAGGGCTCTTGGGGTAGAGCCTGGAAGCGACACAGATGTTCCATCCAACACGGCTCCAAGTGTGGGAGCTGGCTTGCCTGCGATAGCATCAACCGGGTCAGCCTGATCTACCGAGTCGCCTGCATCGCAGGCAAGCCAGCTCCCACATGTGGATTGCGTCAGGCCTCAGTAGCCGAGGGAAAGCCCGGTGTTGCGACGCGGGTCATTCGCCCCATAGAAGCGGTTATTCCCCACCGGCTTGCCACCCAGGGATGGAGCGCCCACGAGGATCGCCGCCAAGTGGTTGGCGTCCTGGGGACCTGCAAACTTGTGGCCCCAGCTTTCAAGGATCTTCTGGGTGTCCGGGCTGACCGCGAAGGTCTCCAGGTTAGTCGTCTCAGGCATCCACTGCTGGTGGAAACGCGGCGCGTCCACGGCTTCCTGGATGTTCATCTTGTAGTCGATCACATTCAGGATGGTCAGCAAGGTCGCGGTAATGATGCGGCTGCCACCTGGCGTACCCACTACCATCACCGCCTTGCCATCCTTGGTCACGATGGTCGGGCTCATCGACGACAGCGGCGCCTTGCCCGGTGCAATGGCGTTGGCTTCACCCTGGACCAGCCCGTACATGTTCGGCACGCCGACCTTGACGGTGAAGTCGTCCATTTCATCGTTGAGGATCACCCCGGTCTTGCTCGCCATCACGCCCGCACCGAACCAGTCGTTGAGGGTGTAGGTGACCGACACCGCGTTACCCCACTTGTCGACGATGGAATAGTGGGTGGTGTTATTGCCTTCATGGGGCGATACACCCGGCTTGATCGCCTGGGAATCACCGGCCTTCTGCGGATCGATCGCGTCACGCAGTTTCGTCGCGTAGTTTTTGTCCAGCAGGTGCTCGATCGGGTTCGTTACGAAATCCGGGTCACCGAGGTAGCTGTTACGGTCCACATAGGCGTGGCGCATCGCTTCGATCTGGTAATGCAGGCCTTGGGCCGAGTGATAGCCCAGGTCGGCCATCGGGAAGCCTTCGAGGATGTTCATGATCTGGCAGATCACCACGCCACCGGAGCTCGGCGGGGGTGCCGAAACGACGTGGTAGCCACGGTAGTCGCACTCGATGGGCGCCAGCTCGCGGGTTTTGTATTTGTCGAGGTCTGCCTGGGTGATGATGCCTTTGCCAGCCTGGCTGGAATCGACCAGGGCCTTGGCAACCCAACCTTTATAGAAACCGTCATTGCCCTTGGCCGAGATTTCCTTGAGGGTCTTGGCCAGGTCTTTCTGCACCAGTTTCTGGCCCACCTGCAGCGGTTGGCCGTTATGCAGGAAGATTCCGCGCATGTCCTTGTCTTTTTCAAACTCGCCGGTAGCGGTATGCAGCAGGTCGATATCACCCTGCTCCAGGGCGAAGCCGTTTTCCGCCAGCTTGATCGCCGGGGCGATGACCTGGGCACGCTTGAGGGTGCCGTATTTGCTCAGGGCCAGCTCCATGCCCGAGACGGTGCCGGGTACGCCGACAGCCAGATGGCCCTTAGCGCTGAGGCCTTCGACGACGTTGCCATCTTTGTCCAGGTACATATTGGCGGTGGCCGCCAGCGGCGCTTTTTCGCGAAAATCGAGGAAGGTCTTGCGCCCGTCAGCCAGTTGCACGGTCATGAAACCGCCACCGCCCAGGTTGCCCGCCGCCGGGTATACCACGGCCAGCGCATAGCCCACGGCGACGGCCGCATCGACCGCGTTGCCGCCGGCCTTGAGCACATCCACGCCCACATGAGTTGCCAGATGCTGGGCCGTTACCACCATGCCATTTTCACCGGCCACCGGGGCCTGGGACGCGGCTTGCACACCACTGACCGTCAACACCAGGGCGGTGGCAATCAAGGTACGGCTGAAGGGTTGGTATTTCATCCATGGCTACTCTGGTTATTGAGATGCACCAAAATAGCCCGTTGCGGATTTAATCCCCAGCGCAATGGCGTTTTTATTACAGAACCTGTCGGTCACAGAACGGACCTGAAAAACCCCATGTTCTATCGCGTGCTCAGGCCGGCACATTCGGCGAGAACGCTGCGCAGAACCAACGCCAAGTCCTTCGCTTGCTGAGCCGTCGCGACATTGGTAAATCCCATCATCAACCCCTGCCCCCGCCCCACCTCGAGCGTCCACGATGACAACGCTTGAACTGCCAACCCCGCACGATCAGCCGCCTCAGCCACAGCCCGATCCGGTACATCCACCACCAACCGCGCCAACAAGTTAATCCCGCCCGCCTGCTCATCCACCCGCAAAAACGCTGCGCAATGCACCCGCAACGCCTCCACCAAATACCCCCTTCGTTGCGCATACAACTGCCGCATTTTCTTCAGATGCCGGGTGAAATGCCCCTGCTCCAGAAAATCCGCCGCCGTCAGCTGCAACATCTGCGCGCTGCGCTGCTGCAACGCATGGGCACCCCGCTCAAACACCTCGACCAACGACACGGGCACCACCAGATACCCCAACCGCAACCCCGGGAACAGCATTTTGCTGAAGCTCCCGGCATAGATCACCCGGTCATCCACATCCTGGCTCTTGAGCGCTGCCAGCGGCTGGCCGCGATAGCGAAACTCACTGTCGTAATCATCCTCTACCACCCAACTGCCTTGCGCCCGCGCCCACTCCAGCAAGGCCTGCCGACGCGCCGGGCTCAACGCCACACCTAAAGGGCTCTGATGCGCCGGGGTGACAATCGCCAGCCGCGCCTCGCGCTCGCGTGCCATGCCTTGCTCGACATCCAGGCCATCGCGATCCACCGGCACCGGCACCAGTTCCACACCGTGATGCTCCAGCAATTGCCGCGCATGCAAATATCCAGGGTCTTCAAACCAGCAGCGTTGCCCCGCCATCGCCAGCGCGTCACACACCAACGTCAGGCACCCCGCATACCCGGCACACACAAATACCTGCTGCGGCGAGCACTCCACGCCCCGATACAACGCCAGGTAGCTGGCGATCGCCACGCGCAAGGCCTGGGTGCCGCGCACGTCACCCATGGCCAAGCTGTCCGCGTCGGTGCGGCGCACTTGCTGGGTGACCAGCCGCGCCCATAGCTTGCGCGGGAACGCATCCAAAGCAGGCAGGCCCATCTGCAGCGGACGCGGACCTGAAGTGCCTGGCAACGCAACCGGTGTTGGCTTGACCGACATCGGCGGCAACGCCTCGGCGATCACCGTTCCCGCTTGCCCGCGCGCCTCAAAGAAGCCCTCGCTGACCAACAGCTGATAAGCCGTCTCCACCGTACCGCGCGCCACCTTGAGCTCCTGGGCCAGCGCCCGCACCGACGGCACGCGCTCACCGGGGCGCAATTGGCCCTGGTCGATGGCCTGGCGAAAGCGCCGGTATATTTCCTGGTATTTGGGCAGTGACGACATCGCAATTGGCTCGACGCAAAGACAGAGCGAAGTCTGATCATGTCCCAACCCACTTGTCCAATCATGCCCCTGTCGGTTCCCGTTCACCCCCACGACAATGGCGCATCCCTCACCGAACCAAGGAATTCCACATGAAACACCGCCTCGATTACGCCCAGGCCGCCCCTGTCGGCTACAAAGCCCTGGGCGCGGTGCACAGCTACATCCATGGCTGCGGCCTGGAGAAAGAACTGATCGACTGGGTGTACCTGCGGGTCTCGCAACTCAATGGCTGCGCCTATTGCCTGGACAGCCACTCCCGCGACTTGCTCAAACAGGGCGTGAGCCTGGAAAAAATCATGCTGCTGGCCGCTTGGCGCGAAGGGCTCCCGCTCTTTTCCCCGCGTGAACGTGCCGCCCTGGCCTGGGCCGAAGTGGTCACTTCCGTGGCGCAAACCCAAGTGCCGGATGCGGATTACACAGAGGTCGCGGCGGTGTTCAGTGAGAAGGAAGTCGCCGACCTCACCCTGGCCATTTCGTTGATGAACGCGCTTAACCGCGTTGCGATCAGCTTCCGCAAAGTGCCGGCAGCGATCAAGGCGCACCTGGAGAACCAAGGCCATGAATGAACACGTCGAATGCGTACAGATGGAAACCCAGGCCGATTTCATTGCCAGCTTCGCAGTGATGCAACAGCTGCGCCCGCACCTCACCGACGCCACCGCCTTTGCCGCGCAAATCCAGCGCCAACGGCAAAACGGCTATCGCCTGCTGGCTGCACGCGAAAACGGCCAGGTGATTGGGCTGGCCGGCTACCGGTTGACCGAAAACACCCTGTATGGCCGCTTTATCTACGTGGATGACCTGGTGATAGACGCCGCATTGCAGCGTCGCCGGCTGGGTGAACACCTGCTGGATCGCGTGCGCGAAGAAACCCGCGCGCGTGGCTATCGCTGGCTGGTGCTGGACACCGGCATGCACATGGCCCTGGCCCAGCGTTTCTATTTCCGCCAGGGCCTGCTGCCCCTGGGCATGCACTTTTCCCAGGATTTGAGCCAATGAACCACGCCCTGCTCCTCAGTTTCAGCCCCCACGGCAAAGCGGCGCAGAGCTTCAAACTGTCCCGCGCACTGTTACGCGACGTGGTGCCGGACGCGCAGGTGACCGAGCGCGACTATGGCCGCCAGGCGCTGCCGCCCTTGACCCGTGAATACGCTAACGCGCTGACCACCCCCGGCGGACTCAGCGGCAGCGCGACCGCGCTGTCGGAACAGTTGATCCTGGAACTCGAAGCCTGCGACCTGCTGATCCTCTGCACGCCGGTGCATAACTTCACCGTGCCGGCGGCGCTGAAGGCCTGGATCGACCACGTGGTGCGTATCCAACGCAGCTTTACGCTGAATGAGCAGTTTGAAAAAGTCGGCTTGCTGAAAGACCGACGCACCTTTGTGCTGGTCAGTTCGGGTAACGCCCGCAAGGGCCATGAGCCGGACTTTCTCACGCCGTACATGACCGCGATCCTGTCTATCGTGGGCATTCAGTCAGTCGACTTCGTGTATTTACCGGCCATGGTGCGCGGCGCGGAAGCGGTCAACCGCGCGCTGGAACAGGCGCATCAGCAATTGTCCGCGGCAATCAGCTCTGGCCTATAAAAATAATGGCGCTAGAATCAGCGCCATTCTTGCGCCTGACTTCCTGATACGAGCCCCCCATGAGCTTTGATTTCGACACGATCCACCCACGCCTCGGCACCGGCAGCACCAAGTGGAACCGCTACCCGCAGGACGTTTTGCCGATGTGGATCGCCGACATGGACATCGCCGCGCCCCCCGCCGTGCTGCAGGCGCTGCATGCACGTCTTGACCAGCAGGTGCTCGGCTACAGCGTCGCCGGCCCGGATGTGCGCGAGGCGATCGTTGCCGACCTGTGGGCCAAATACGCTTGGCGCGTACAACCGGATGAGCTGCTGTTCCTGCCCGGCGTCGAACCGGGTTTCAACATGGCGCTGCACGCGTTTGTACAGCCGGGCCAGCCGGTGGTGCTGCAAACCCCGAACTATCGGCCGATCCGCCTGGCCCCAGGACACTGGAACCTGCCGCGCATCGAAGTCCCTTTCGAACTGATCGACACTGAATACCTCACGCCACTGCCCGCCCTGCGCGATGCGCTGGCCGGCGCGGGTGCACTGCTGCTGAGCAACCCGCACAACCCCATTGGCAAAGTCTTCCCGCGCGAAGAACTGCTCGCCGTGGCCAATGCCTGCCTGGCAAACGGCGCACTGATCATCTCCGATGAAATCCACGCCGAGCTGTGCTTTGATGGCCGCCGCCACATCCCCACCGCCAGCCTCAGCGATGAGATCGCCCAGCGCACCATCACCCTGATGTCGGCCAGCAAGGCCTACAACGTGGCGGGTTTGAAGACCTGCTTCGCGGTGGTCCAGAACGCCGAGATCCGCGAGCGCTTCAACGCGGCCCGTTGCGGCATGGTCGACAGCGTCAGCCCCCTCGGCCTGGAAGCCACCCGCGCCGCCTATAGCCAGTGCGGTGAATGGCTCGACGCGCTGGTGCAATACCTGCAAGCCAACCGTGACTACCTGCTCGACGCCGTGCAAACCCGCCTGCCCGGTGTGGTGATGCATGCACCGCAAGGCACCTACCTGGCCTGGCTGGATTGCAGCGCCCTGGGCCTGGATGACCCGCAACAATTCTTCCTGGAGCAAGGCAAGGTAGGCTTGAGCGCAGGGATCGAATTCGGTGACGACAGCCAGCAATTCGTACGCCTGAACTTCGGCTGCCCACGATCGATGCTGGAAGAAGGTTTGCAGCGTATGGAGCAGGCGCTACGCCAACGCCAGGCCTGACTCACCCAAACCTGAACCAACTTGCCGGCGATGAGCCGTAATCTGCTCAGCTTTTGATCTGCTCTGCTCTGCTCTGCTCTGCTCTGCTCTGCTTTTGATCTTGATCTTGATCTCAGGCGCCCCGTCAACCACGCTGGCCGAACGCAGGCTTGAATCCGTGGGTAACCCGGCAGGACGCCGGGTTAGCCGCGCTGGGCCAAGGATGGCCCATCGCGGCGGCCCACGGATTCAAGCCGGAGTGAGGGCATGTCGAGCCTAGGCGAGACACCGAGTGGTGGGGCGAAGGCCTTATGCTTACTTTTGGGCCTCTCCAAAAGTGAGCCGCCGTAAGGGCGGAACCTTAGGAGGCCGTTACCGCAGGAATGGATATGTACTCCGACCCAATATCTCTAGCGCCTACAACCTAGCCATCGCAGGCAAGCCAGCTCCCACATTTGAACCTCATTTACAACTGATAAAGCTTGGGCGACTATCAGGCCGCCACGGGAGCAAGCTCCCTCGCCACAGGCGCACCTATGCGGCGATGAGTGGATCGTCAAAGCTTAGCGATGGACACTTCAGTGGACTTCACAAAGGCAATCACCTCACTGCCCACTTTCAATTCCAGATCACGTACCGAACGGGTAGTGATCACCGAAGTGACGATACCGGACGCCGTTTGCACGTCGATTTCCGACACCACTTCCCCCAGCAGAATTTCCTTGATCACACCCTTGAACTGATTGCGCACGTTGATCGCTTTAATGGTCATGTCGGCTTTCCTTTTGGCTGTTGGGTCAATCCGCACGAATGCGCAGGCCCTCAAAATGCGCCATTGCCGACCACATTAAAAAGAATATATATCTCTTTATTTATACGATTACGATATATGAAGATTGTTGCCCTGCCAACAGCACTTCAACCATTTGCCAACCTCCGTAGCCGCCGAGCGCCAGCGAATCGGCATGATCCGGTGCTGGCGCAGCTGAAGGCGCTGTGCTTGAACGAGCTGCAACGCGCCCATGCGATTTGAATTGAAACAGCTCCCACACTTAACTCAGTGTGATCCAATACCGCGTCCGCGCCTGCACCTCGAACCCCAGCGTCGAGGCCAATAGGTTGAGGATTCGGTCCGTGTCGTCCAGACGAAAACTGCCTGTCACCCGCAAACGCTCCAGGCGTGAATCCCAGCGCAACACCCCTGGGCGATAGCGCTCCAGCTCCCGCAGAAAATCCCCCAACGGTTGGTTCTGCGCCGTCAACACCCCCTCGCGCCAGCCCAACTGCAACACATCGAACGACGCCCAGGCGGCCAGCCCACTGGCGTTCAGGGGGGCTTGCTGGCCCGCCTGCAAGGTCGTCATTTGCCCGTTCAGGTCGCGTACTTCAACCGAGCCCTTGAGCACCGACACCCGACAGCCGGCGGCCAGTTGCCGCACACACACGTCGGCCTGGCTGACCCTCAACTCGCCGTATCGGGTGTGCACGGTCATCGCCGCCGCGCCAGGTACATTCAGCGCCAACTCACCGTCCACCAAGGTGATGCGGCGCTGCGCCAGGTCCATGTCCACTGCCGTCGCGGTATTGAGTTGCAAGCTGCCGCCGTCGGCCAATGGCAGGCGTTTGCGCTCACCGGTGGCGGTATGCAGGTCGGCGCGCCATACCTCGATGGGCAATTGGCGGCTGACCAGCCAGGCAGTCGGCACCAATGCCGCGATCCCCAAGGCACGCTTGAGCACAGCGCGTCGCCCCGGTTGTGGGCGATCGAGGCTGGCCATCGCCAGGGCCTGGGGCACGTCGCTGAAACGCTGGCGCAGGGTTTGGGCCTTCTGCCAGGTCTGTTCGTGTTGGGGATGGCTGTCACGCCAATGCTGCAACGCGGCGTGATCACGCTCGGTGGCCGCGCCGGATTCGAGCAGCGCCAACCACTGAGCAGCGGCGCGGGCGACGTCGCGGCTCACAGGTCCACCACCAGGCAGTGCTCGTAGGCTTGGGCCATGTAGCGTTTTACCGTGCGTTCGGACACGTCGAGGCGCTCGGCGATCTCGCGGTAGCCCAACCCTTCCAGTTGGCTCCAGAGGAAGGCGCGGCGGACCAGCACCGGCAAGCCGTCGAGTAATTCATCCAAGGCTTGCAGCGTCTCCAACACCAACCAGCGCTGCTCGGGCGATGGCACGCACGCTTCCGGCAGGTTCGCCAAGGCAGTCAGATAAGCCTGTTCAAGGCTGCGCCGCTGATGAAAATTCACCAGCAGGCGCTTGCCGACGGTCACCAGGTACGCCCGCGGCTCCTGCATCTGCGCAATCGGCTGGGCGCTGGCGAGCACACGCAAAAACGTATCCTGGCTCAGGTCCGCGGCATCCCAGGCATTGCCCAGCCGCCGGCGCAGCCAACTTTCGAGCCAGCTGCGATGGTCGCGGTACAGGCTCGACAAGGTCAGTTCGGGGGCGTGGGTCGGTACAACAGCATCATTCATGGCGAGCGACCTGCGCGGCGCGAGTGAGTCTCAAATGAGATTCATTCTATTTAATATCGCGCCGACACACCATGCCCTTTTCAACAATGCGTTTAGAGCGTGGCGGCTTTCTGCCGCAGCAAGTCGATAAACAACCCCAATTCACGGCTCACCACCTCGCCTTTGCGCAATAGCATGCCAAACGGCGCCAGCCGCACCTCCAGGGCTACCGGCAACGCCACCACCAAACCCATCTTCAGGTAATCACGCAGCGCGCTTTCTGACAGCACCATCACCGCATCGGTCAGCTGGATCAACTGCTGCATGGAGTACACCGAGCTGCATTCGATAATGTCCGCCGGGCTCGGCAGCGCCAGGTCCTGCAGCGCCTGGTCGAAGCCGATACGCGCCGGGCTGGTTTGCGGTTGCAGGATCCACGGCCAGTCACGCACCAATTCCTCCAAGGGCACGTGTTCACGCTGAGCCAGGGGATGGCCCGCATGCACCACCACCAGCAAGCGCTCGTTGCCCAGGGGTTCGAAGCTGTAATGCTCGCTGTCAGTGGCGGCGTTGCGCCGCGAGATCGCCAGGTCGATGCGACCCTGCTCAAGCAGTTGGATCACCTGGTCGCTGGTGTCACCCATGATGCGGATACGCAGTTGCGGGTTCAGGGATTTGATCTGCGCGATGGAGTCCATCACCAGGTCCGGTGCGGCGCCCATGATGGTGCCGATCGACAGGTAGCCATAGCCGCCCTGCTGGCGTGCCATCAAGTCTTCGGCGCAACGGTCCAGCCCGCTCAAGGCTGATTCGGCAAAGCGGATCAACTCCTGGCCCAGCGCCGTCGGGCGCATGCCCCTGGGCAAACGCTCGAAAAGGTCGCAGGCAAACATGTCCTCGATCTCACGCAGCATGCGCGTGGCGGCCGGCTGCGACATGTTCAGCGCCTGGGACGCACGGTGCAGGTTCTGGCTGGAACTCAGCGCAACGAGCATATGCAAATGCTTGTAGCGCAGGCGGTTGAACAGGCTGCGGGAGATCGGCGGACTACTCATCAATTTCCTTTTTATCGATACCCTGAGGTTATCAGTTGTAAGCGAGATTCGATTTGTAGCGCATTGCTCGCCCGCCGTACAGTCCGTCCCATAAGAACAAAACATCGGACGCCACTATGAAAACCCTGCCTGCGCCCCTGCTCGCCAAAATTTCCTGGCGGCTGCTGCCCTTCCTGCTGTTGATGTACATCATGGCCTTTCTCGATCGCGCCAATGTCGGGTTTGCCAAACAAGCTTTCCAGGCCGATACCGGCTTGAGCGACGCCGCTTTTGCGTTTGGCGCCGGCGTGTTCTTTGTCGGCTACGCGCTGCTGGAAGTACCGAGCAACTTGATCCTGCACCGTGTCGGGGCCCGCCTGTGGATGTGCCGCATCATGGTCAGTTGGGGCCTGGTTTCGGCGGCCATGGTATTTGCCCATAACGAAACCAGCTTTTATGTGCTGCGCTTTTTACTCGGTGTGGCCGAAGCCGGATTCTTCCCCGGCGTCATCCTCTACCTCACCTACTGGTTCCCCCAGGCCGTGCGCGGCAAGGCCATGGGCTTCTTCTACTTTGGCGCGCCTTTGGCCTTTATCTTCGGCAGCCCGCTGTCCGGTTTGCTGCTGGAAATGGACGGCTTCGCTGGGATTCACGGCTGGCAATGGCTATTCGCGGTCGAAGGCCTGATGGCAACGGCAGTGGGCATCTGGGCGTATTGGTACCTGGACAATCGCCCCGCCGATGCCACGTGGCTGACCACGGATGAACGCCAGCAGATCCAACGCCTGCTGGACAGCGAAGACCAACACAAAACCTCCCACGGCCGCAGCCTGCTGACCGTGCTGTGCCAACCCTCGGTGTTGTACCTGTGCCTGGTGTACCTGCTGATCCAGGCCAGCGTGTACGGCGTGGTGTTTTACCTGCCAACCCAGGTCGGCGGCCTGCTCGGCACCAAGGTCGGCTTGATGGTCGGGCTGGTCTCGGCCATCCCTTGGCTGTGCGCGCTGTTCGCCGCCTGGTGGATCCCCAGCTATTGCGACCGTACCGGCCTACGCCGCCAGACCGCCTGCCTGACCCTGCTGATGGCCGCCGCCGGCATCGCTTGCTCGGTGACCTTCGCCAACCCGCTGCTGGGCATGCTCGCGCTGTGTTTCGCCGCCTCCGGTTTTATCGCGGTGCAACCGGTGTTCTGGACCTTCCCCTCCAGCTACCTCGCCGGCAGCGCCGCCGCAGCCAGCATTGCGCTGATCAATTCCTTCGGTGCCCTCGGTGGTTTTATAGCCCCTGTGATCAAGCACTGGGCCGAAGGCGCCTTCAATTCCCCGGCAGCCGGTCTGTACCTGCTGTCCGCCACCACGGTACTGGCTGCATTGCTGGTGCTGGGCATCCATTCACCCGGCCGCACAGCGTCGAAAACGCCGGCCACTGTTTAACGCCAGGAGTCACACCATGGGTCATCTCACCATCAAACACGTCCGCGCCTTTGTACTGCGAGGCGGCGGCGCCGATTACCACGACCAGGCCGATGGGCATTGGATCGACGACCATATTTCCACGCCGATGAGCAAGTACCCCGAGTACCGCCAGAGTCGCCGCAGCTTCGGCATCAACGTACTCGGCACCCTGGTGGTGGAAATCGAAGCCAGTGACGGCACTGTCGGATTCGCGGTGACTACCGGCGGTGAACCGGCCGCCTACATCGTCGAGAAACACCTGGCGCGCTTCATCGAAGGCGCCCGCGTCACCGACATCGAGAAAATCTGGGACCAGATGTACCAGTCCACCCTGTATTACGGCCGCAAGGGCCTGGTGATCAACACGATTTCCGGCGTCGACCTAGCGCTGTGGGACTTGCTCGGCAAAATCCGCCAGGAACCGGTCCACCAATTGCTCGGTGGCGCGGTGCGTGACGAGTTGCAGTTCTACGCCACCGGTGCGCGCCCGGACCTCGCGCAGAAGATGGGCTTTATCGGCGGCAAGATGCCCCTGCATCACGGCCCCAGTGAAGGCGAAGAAGGCCTGCGCAAGAACCTCGAAGCGCTGGCGACCATGCGCGAACGGGTCGGCCCGGACTTTTGGCTGATGCTTGATTGCTGGATGAGCCTGGATCTGAACTACGCCACCAAGCTCGCGATTGGCGCCCATGAACATGGCTTGAAGTGGATCGAAGAAGCGCTGTCCCCGGACGATTACTGGGGCTATGCGGCCCTGCGCAAAAACGTGCCCAAAGGCATGTTGGTCACCACAGGCGAACACGAAGCCACCCGCTGGGGCTTTCGCATGCTGCTAGAGATGGGCTGCTGCGACATCATCCAGCCCGACGTCGGCTGGTGTGGCGGCCTCACTGAGCTGGTGAAAATCTCGGCGCTGGCTGACGCGCATAACGCAATGGTCGTGCCCCACGGTTCATCGGTGTACAGCTACCACTTTGTCGCCACCCGCCATAACAGCCCATTCGCCGAGTTCCTGATGATGGCGCCGAAGGCGGATGAAGTGGTGCCGATGTTCCACCCGCAATTGTTGGGCGAACCGGTGCCGGTGAATGGCCGCATGCGTTTATCGGTACTGGACAAGCCCGGCTTCGGCGTGGACCTGAACCCCGATTGCCAACTGCACCGTCCCTACAACCGCTGAGGAAAGCGCCATGCACATGCCCCGCAATGGCTTCAAGGCCGCCCTCGCCAAGGACGCCACTCAATATGGCATCTGGGCCGGTTTCGCCACCGGCTACGCCGCCGAGATCGTCGCCAGCCTGGGTTACGACTGGATGCTGATCGACGGTGAACATGCACCCAACACTGTGCCCAATGTGCTCAACCAGTTGCAGACGGTCGCGCCGTACACCACGGCGCCCGTGGTGCGTGCCGTCAACGGTGACGCCAGCCTGATCAAGCAACTGCTCGACGTCGGCGCCCAGACCTTGATGATCCCCATGGTCGAAACCGCCGAACAGGCCCAGGCCCTGGTGCGTGCCATGCGTTATCCGCCCCACGGTATTCGTGGCGTCGGCGGCGGTTTGACCCGCGCCACACGCTGGGACGGCGTGGACAACTACCTGGACACCGCCCATGAACAGCTGTGCCTGATCGTGCAGGTTGAATCGCGCCTTGGCGTGGAAAACGTCGCCGCGATTGCCGCCGTGGAAGGCGTTGACGCGGTGTTCATCGGCCCGGCCGACTTGTCGATCGGCCTCGGCCATGCCGGCAACCCCGGCCACCCCGAGGTGCAGGAGCGCATCAAACACGCCATCGACGCCACCCTCGCCGCCGGCAAGGTCAGCGGCATCCTGGCGCCCAACGAAGACGACGCACGCCGCTACCAGGCCTGGGGTTGCCGCTTTATCGCGGTGGCTATCGACATCAGCCTGCTGCGCCAGAGCGCCCTGGCCACCCTCGCCCGCTATCGCCCTGCTGTCGACACACAAGCGCCTTCGCGCACTTACTGAGGAACCTGCCCATGTCATCCGTTCCCGTTTACCAGAACTTCATCAATGGCCGCTTCACGCCCAGCGAAGCGCACATTGACGTGCTCAACCCGGCCACTGGCGCGCTGCTGTCCAAGGTGCCGGCGTCCACCGCTGCCGATGTCGACCAGGCCCTGGCCGCCGCGCGCCAGGCGCAAAAGGCCTGGGCGCGCAAACCCGCCATCGAACGCGCCGGGCACCTGCGGCGCATCGCCGCCAAACTGCGTGAGAACGTCGCCCACCTGGCGCGCACCATCACCCTGGAACAAGGCAAAATCAGTGGCTTGGCCGAAGTGGAGGTGAATTTCACCGCCGACTACCTCGACTACATGGCCGAGTGGGCGCGGCGCATCGAAGGCGAGATCATCACCAGCGACCGCCAGGACGAAAATATCTTCCTGTTCCGCAAGCCGTTGGGCGTGGTGGCCGGCATCCTGCCGTGGAATTTTCCGTTCTTCCTGATCGCGCGCAAAATGGCGCCGGCGCTGCTCACCGGCAACACCATCGTGATCAAGCCCAGCGAAGAAACCCCGAACAACTGCTTTGAATTCGCCAAGCTCGTCGCCGAGACCGACCTGCCCGCTGGCGTGTTCAACGTGGTCTGCGGCGACGGCCAGGTCGGCGGCGCACTCACGGCGCACAAAGGCGTAGACATGATCAGCTTCACCGGCAGCGTGGCCACCGGTTCGCGGATCATGACCTCCGCCGCCCCCAACATCACCAAACTCAACCTGGAACTGGGCGGCAAGGCCCCGGCCATCGTGCTGGCGGACGCCGACCTGGACCTGGCGGTGAAAGCCATCCGTGACTCGCGCATCATCAACACCGGCCAAGTGTGCAACTGCGCCGAGCGCGTGTACGTGGAGCGCAAGGTCGCCGATCAATTCATCGAGCGCATCAGCGCAGCCATGTCCGCCACCCGCTACGGCGACCCCATCGCCAGGGCCGACGTGGAAATGGGTCCGCTGATCAATCGCCAGGGCCTGGACAGCGTCAACCGCAAGGTGCGCACCGCGTTGAGCCAGGGCGCGAGCTTGGTCAGTGGCGGGCAGATTGCCGACCTGGGTGCGGGTTTTCACTTCGAGCCGACGGTATTGGCCGGGTGCCGCGCCGACATGGAGATCATGCGCGAAGAGATCTTCGGCCCGGTACTGCCGATCCAGATTGTCGACGACCTCGACGAAGCCATCGCACTGGCCAATGACTGCGATTACGGCCTGACCTCGTCGATCTACACCCGTGACCTGGGCAAGGCCATGCACGCGGTGCGCGAGATCGACTTTGGCGAAACCTACGTCAACCGCGAAAACTTCGAGGCCATGCAAGGTTTCCACGCCGGCGTGCGCAAATCCGGCATCGGCGGCGCCGACGGCAAGCACGGCCTGTACGAGTACACCCACACGCACGTGGTGTACCTGCAGAGCTGAGTTGGTTAAACCGGGCCAGGCACGCTAGCGTGCTGGCCCCTTCGAATTTGCATCTGATAAGGACGGCGTCATGCCCCTGACTTCCTATAGCGGCCCGATCATCGACAGCCATTTGCACCTGTTCGACCCGCGTCGGCCCCAGGGCATTCCATGGCCCGAGCCGAGTAACCGGCTGTACGCCGCGCACCTGCCAGCGGATTACTGGGCCCTGGCCGAGCCACACAACGTGGTCGGCGCGATTGCCGTGGAAGCCAGCCCGTGGCGCGACGATAACCGCTGGCTGCTCGACACATTACGCAGCGATCCGCGCATGCTCGGCTTCGTGGGCAACCTGGACCCGCTGCACGCACGCTTTGCCGCCGACCTCGATGCCCTGGCGGATGAGCCGCTGTTCCTTGGCCTGCGCTACGGCAACCTGTGGGACCGCGACCTGTTGCTGGACCAGACACGCCCAGGGTTTATCGACGGCCTGCGCCAGCTCGCCGCCACGGGCCGCAGCCTGGACAGCGCCAACCCGAACCCGCGCCTGATCAAGGGCCTGCTGACGTTGAGCGATGCCCTGCCAGCGCTGCGCATTGTCGTCGATCACCTGCCTAACGCCCAGGTGCCGGCGGGTGAAGAAGCGGCGTATCACGCGGACCTGTTGCGCCTGGCAGAGCGCCCGAATGTGTTCGCCAAACTGGCAGAAATCCCCCAGCTCGGGCCGCACGGCTTGATCACCGACACGGCGTTCTACAACGACCGCCTGGCCGTGCTCTGGGAAGCCTTTGGCGAAGACCGTTGCCTCTTCGGCAGCGACTGGCCCAACAGCGATCACCTGGCAGATTTCGCCACCACCCTCGGGCTCGTCAAGCACTGCATGGCCGACAAATCCGAGACCGTGCAAGGCAAGTTCTTCGTGCACAACGCGGTGCGGATCTACACCCCCGGCCCTCACGCTGGAGCGCAGTGATGCAGACCCGTGCCTTTCGCATGAACCTCAACCCGGGCCAGGCCGCCGAGTACCGCCGACGTCATGATGAGATCTGGCCGGAACTCGCCCAGGCGCTGCTGGAGGCCGGCGTGGTGGATTATCGGATTTTCCTCGATGAGCCCGCCAACGCGCTGTTCGCCACGCTGACCCACGAAGACGTCCATGGCCTGGATGAACTGCCTGGCACCGCACTGATGCAACGCTGGTGGAACTACATGCAAGACATCATGCCAAGCCACGCGGATGCCTCGCCGATCAGTGTCGACCTGCTGCCGATGTTCGAACTGACGCGGCCCTGATCCAACTGACCCACAACAACAATAAAAAGGATTCGACTACGTGGAAATCATTCTCCTTGGTGTGATTCTGCACTTCATCGGCGGCTTCGCTTCCGGCAGTTTCTACATCCCTTACAAGAAGGTCCGCGGCTGGGCCTGGGAAAGTTATTGGATCACCGGCGGCCTGGTGTCTTGGCTGATCGTGCCGCTGATCGCGGCGCAACTGACGGTGCCCGGCTGGGTGGACATCCTGCGCAATGCCGACACCAGCACCCTGCTCTGGACCTACCTGTTCGGCGTGTTGTGGGGTATCGGCGGGCTGACGTTCGGCCTGACCATGCGCTACCTCGGCTTGTCCCTTGGCATGTCGCTGATCATGGGTCTCACCTCGGCCCTCGGCGCCTTGATGCCGGCGCTGTACCGCGACCTGTTCACCACTGAAACCGAAGGCACGCTGACCTCGATGCTGGCCTCTCAAGGTGGGCATTGGGTGTTGTGGGGCGTCGCGGTGTCGTTGATCGGTATTGCGGTGTGCGGCAAGGCCGGACTGATCAAGGAACGCGAAGTGTCGCAGGCGGTGAAGTTCGCCAGTGTCAGCGAGTTCGCGTTGGGCAAGGGCATGCTGGTGGCGGTGATTTCCGGGGTGCTGAGTGCGTGTTTCAGCTACGGCATTTCTGCCGGCCGCCCGCTGGCCGCCGCAGCGGTAGAGCACGGCGCCAACAGCCTGTTCCAGAACAACGTGACCTTTATGGTGATCATGTGGGGCGGACTGACCACGAACGGCATCTGGTGCCTGTGGCTGAATTGGCGCAACCGTACCTTTCATAACTACACCGACCGTAGCACCCCGTTGCTGGGCAACTACCTGCTGGTGGCCATCGCCGGCACCCTGTGGTTCTTGCAGTTTTTCTTCTACGGCATGGGCGAAAGCCGCCTGCAGAACGACGCCAGCTCCTGGGTGCTGCACATGTCGTTCATCATCATCGTGTCCAACTGCTGGGGCTTGTATTTCCGCGAATGGCACGGCACGAGCGCCGCCAACAAGGGCGTTTTGGTAGCCGGTATCGCGGTGATCCTCGGCGCGATTGCCATGGTCGGCTACGGCAATTACCTCGGCTGACGCCACCCATTTTTGAAGGAGTGTTTTTATGTTGCTTGCAGACAAAACCGTGATCATCACCGGCGCCTCCCGTGGCATCGGCCGCGCCGCCGCCCGTGAATGCGCACGCCAAGGCGCCCGCGTAGTCATCGGCCACAGCGGCAGTGGCCAAGGCACGGAGGCGGCGTATTCGTTGATTGAAGAGATACAGGCGTTTGGCGGTGAAGCCATCGAAGTGGGCGGCGACGCTGCGGACCCGGACACCGGCGACAAACTGGTGGCGGGCGCAGTCAAGGCCTTTGGCAGCGTCGACGTGTTCGTCAATAACGCCGGCATCTGCCCGTTCCACTCGTTCCTCGACATGCCCCGCGAGGTGTACCTGAAAACTGTCAACACCAATCTCAACGGCGCCTACTTCGCCGTGCAGGCGGCGGCCAACCAGATGAAAAACCAGGGGCGCGGCGGCGCAATCATTGCCGTCAGCTCCATCAGCGCCCTCGTCGGCGGCGGTATGCAAACCCACTACACGCCGACCAAGGCTGGGCTGCATTCGCTGATGCAGTCCTGTGCGATTGCCCTGGGGCCTTATGGCATTCGCTGCAACTCGGTACTGCCGGGGACTATCGCCACCGACATCAACAAGGAGGATCTCGCGGATGAGGAAAAACTCGCCTACATGACCTCGCGCACGCCGTTGGGTCGACTCGGCGAGCCGGATGACGTGGCAGGGCCGATCGTGTTCCTGGCGTCGGACATGGCGCGCTATGTGACCGGTGCGTCGTTGCTGGTGGATGGCGGGTTGTTCGTTAACCTGCAGTAACCCCCGCTCTTCCTGACACCACAGTTCCAATGTGGGAGCGGGCTTGCTCGCGAATGCAGTGTGTCAGTCACCAGATTCATGCCTGAACCACCGCTTTCGCGAGCAAGCCCGCTCCCACAGGGGGCCTCTGTGTGCCTGAAATTTGTGCTGAACCCAATAAAAACAACAATCCAAGGAGCCTCCCATGCGCACCACCCTCCCCCTGGCCCTGCTCTGCAGCGCCATGTCCACCTGTGCCTTCAGCGCCGGTTTGCTGGACCCAAACTCCCCCGCCATGCTCGGCGACTGGAACGGCCTGCGCCCGCAACTGGCCGAGCAAGGCTATGACTTCACCCTCAAATATGTCGGCGAAGTCGGTTCCAACCTTGGCGGTGGGTACAACTCGCACACCACCGCGCGCTGGAGCGACCAGTTGATTCTTGGCGTGAACATGGACCTGCAAAAACTCCTTGGCTGGCGCGACGCGACCTTTCGCATCGGCATCGGCGAGCGCCATGGCAAGGACATCACCAATGACCGCGTGCACCAGCCCAACGCCACCGGACTGACCTCCACCATGGAAGTCTTCGGCGGCGGCAATGCCTGGCGGCTATCGCAGTTCTGGTACGAACAGAAATTCTTTGAGCGCAAGTTCGCCCTGAAACTGGGGCGGTTCGGCCATGGCGAAGACTTCGATCAGTTCCCCTGCGAATTCCAGAACGTGACCCTGTGCGGTTCCCAGGAAGGCAACTGGAACGGCGTGTGGAACAGCTTCCCCATCAGCCAGTGGGCGGTGCGCGCCAAGTACCAGTTCACCGACGCGTTCGCGGTGCAGGTCGGTGCCTACGACAAGAACCCCGGCAACGCTGAAGCCAGCAATGGTTTCAAACCGTTTATCAGCGGCTCCCAGGGCACCAGCTTTCCCATCGAAGCCATCTGGAAAGGCCAGGTTGCCGGGCTGAATGCCGAATACCACGTGGGTTACTACTACGCCAACGCCGACACCAAGGACATGCTCAAGGACGCCGACGGCAACTTTGCCGCCAGCTCGCAAAAGCCGTATCGGATGTATTCCAGCAACGACGGCTGGTGGCTGTCGGGCCAGCAGCAACTGACCACGGTCGACGGCAACAGCAAACGCGGACTCAACGTGTTCGCCAACCTGACGATGAATGACCCGGACAAGAGCGTGATCAAAAACCTGATCCAGGTCGGCCTGATCTACCGGGGCCCTTTCAATTCACGCCCGGACGACACCTTCGGCATTGGCGCGTCGAAACTGCAGGTCAGCGACCGCTACACGCGTAACACGCAGATGCTTAACGAGGCCAATGGCGTGATCGCCATCGACGACCCGCTGTATGTACCCGAGCAGCGTCGCGAGTACAGCTACGAAATCAACTACGGCGTGCAAGCGACGAAGTGGCTGATGGTGCGGCCCAACCTGCAATACGTGAAATACCCCGGCGGACTGGCGCAAACCACCGGCGCGGTCGTTGGTGGCGTGCAGTTTATCGCTGACTTCTAGTCGTTCTCTGCATCAAACACCTGCCCGCGCCCCACCACACTGGCGGGCTTGAGCACGGCGCCCGGCGCCAACACCGCATTGGCGCCGATCCGGCATTGATCACCGAGCAACGCGCCAAACTTGTCACAGCCCGTGCGTTTCAAGGCCCCGTCGACCCGCACCTGCACATTTTTGTCATCGCGCTCGTTGCGGTAGTTGGCGACGATGCTCCCCGCCTCCAGATTGATCCCATGCCCCAGCACCGAATCGCCGACAAAGTTGAAATGCGCCAGCTTGCTGGCGCTGAACACAAACGAGGTTTTCAACTCGGCACCAGGGCCGATGATGCAGCCCTCATCCAACCAGCAACCACCGCGCAGCAGCGCGCCACTGGCGATAAAACAATCGGCGCCGATGATCAGGGGCGGCTTGAGCAAGGCGCCGGGCTCGACAGTGGCCGTACGGTGGATGGCGATGTCATCCCGAATCAGGTACTCGTCGGCTGGCAGCTCGGCCAGTAGTTGGCGAACCACGGCAGGCGCCTGGGTGACCAGCGCCCACGGCGTCAGGTCCGCCCAGGGTGCCAGCGCGGATTGGGAGAAATGGGCGATGTAGTCGGTGAGTCGGATCAACGTCGAACCCTCTAACGGTCGGAGAAGGTCAGACGCTAGCATTATTCGTCTTGTAATGGATCTACAGGTGGCTGAAACCTTGTAGTGAGCGAGCTTGCTCGCGCTGGGCTGCGAAGTGGCCCCAAAAAACGGGAGCGCTGCGCACTTCAGCGCGAGCAAGCTCGCTCACTACAGGTCAGTGAGCGTCTTGGAGGATCAGGTCGGCGCACTGCCGCCCAGCCCTGAACGTTTCCAGCCGGCGTGAAAGCCCTGGTAAGGGTCTGCCGGGGTGCGATTGACGTACAACTCGCCGGCTTCGATGGTGTTCGCCACGTTCATCGCCGTGCGGTAGTTCTCGGTGTAGAGCACCGACGACAGGCCGAGCGGGTGGTCGTTAGCCCTGGCCAGTGCTTCGTCGATATCGCGGTACTTGAGCACCGGCAGCACTGGGCCGAAGATTTCTTCCTGGATTATGCCCAACGTTGTTGTTATCCGAGTGACATGCAGTTTTGTCATCGGCCAGCCGTTGGACAAACGACTTATTGCGTGGGGTAACGTGCAAAAAAACGCAGGTTAGTCGGTTTCGGTGGTCAGAACCCGCGCGTGCGCAGCCACTGCAGGAAGCCCTTCTTCACCGGCACCACCGGCGTCTCCTGGGTCAGGGCCTGCGCGGCGTGCATGCGGAAGTCGAGCAGGGTTTTCATCGCGTCACTGATGTCGTGGCGGGCGTCCAGGCATGGCGTCAAGTATTCCTTCTCGATGCGGTACAGGGTGCAGAACGTCTTCGCGGAAAAGTCCGCCAGCGCGGCCTGGTCCGTCAGGATCCCCGCCTCGCCAATCACCTCGCCCGGCCCCATGCGTCCGGCTTCGAATTTGTGCCCAGCCTTGGTCAGCATCACCGACACCACGCCGGACTCGATGATAAACAAATGATCGCTGACCTCTCCCGCCGGCAAAATCATCTCGCCGGTACGGTAGGTGTGCAGGGTCATGTTCTGGCTGAAGGTGTCTTTTTCCTCTTGGCGCAACGTGGAGAAGATCGTCGAGTTGTCCAGCAGCGCCCGCGCCCGTGACGTTGCCGCCGGCGTGGCGCTTTCGACGGCGGACAACAAACTCACGCCCGCCGCCTGCAGGTGCCGGAAAGCCAGGTCGTAGAGCTGGTTACGCACTTCGCGCTTGAGGGTCATGGCCGGTACAAACCCACTGATTTCATACTCGACGCCGCCACTGGCCGAGGTCTTGAACGCCACGCTCGGCGCAGGTTTGCTTAACAGTGGCCGGCAACCCTGCATCGCCCGCTCCAGCGACTCGATCACCGTTTGCGGACGCGCATGCGGGCTGACTTGCAGGCTGACCGCCAGGCCAAACATGTCCGCCGGGCGCGAAAAATTGATGATCTTGGCCTTGGCCGCCAAGGAATTGGGGATCACCGCCATGCTGCCCTGGGAGGTTTGCAAGCGCGTGGCGCGCCAGTCGATGTCCGTGACCCGGCCTTCGGTGCCGTCGATGGAGATCCAGTCATCCAACTGATACGGCTTGGTGGTGTTGAGTACGATGCCGGAAAACACGTCGCTCAACGTGCTCTGCAGGGCCAGGCCGACGATGATCGCCACCGCGCCGGACGTGGCGAGCACGCCTTTGACCGGCAAGTCGAGCACATAAGCCATGGCGGCAATGATCGCGATCAGGAAAATCACCGCGCCCATCAGATCCTGCAACAACCGCCCAGTGTGCCCGACCCGCTGCATCATCAGCGTACCGAGCAACACGGTCAGCGTACGCGCCGCAAATAGCCACCAGCCGATCTGCAACGCGGTGGCCGCCAGGTGCAAGGCGGTGTTGTCCGCATAGGGCGCGAGCTGCATGGGGTTCATGCCGTCGTTGAACAGCACCGCACTGAATACCGCGAAGATCACCAACCGCGCCGCCAGCTTCCAATTGGCGAGGTCGGCGGAAATGAGCCGCCACACGGCGATGTCGATAAAGATCAGCGCCAGGGCGCACAGCATCGGGTGTTCAGCGATAAATGAGGGCATCCAGGCGACTCCAGGGCGAATGACGGGAAGATCGCATGAAATGAAGAGATGGGGTATAGCGCAGGACAAAATGTGGGAGCGGGCTTGCTCGCGAATGCGGTGGTTCAGTTGGAATATCTTTGACTGATCCTCCGCATTCGCGAGCAAGCCCGCTCCCACATTAGAGCTGTGGTCGCTCCCTAGGCGTGCATCTGCCCGAACTTGCCTGCGTGGAAATCAGCAAACGCCTGATGAATCTCCTGCTCGGTATTCATCACAAACGGCCCATGCCCCACGATCGGCTCGTCGATAGGCTCGCCACTCAGCAGCAAGACCTTGGCGTCGTCGCTGGCCTCCAGGCTGAGCTGGCTGCCAGCGCGCTCGAACAACGCCAATTGCCCTTGACGCGCTACCTCCTCGCCATTGACCAGCACCGTGCCACGCAGAATTACCAGTGCAGTGTTGCGTCCTTCATGCAGGTCCAGGGTGACTGGCTTGGCGGCGTTGAGGCGAACGTCCCACACGTCTATCGGCGTGAAGGTGCGGGCCGGGCCATGGCTGCCGGCGAATTCACCGGCGATCAGGCGCAGTTGCCCGGCGTCGTTGGCCAGTGGCAATACCGGGATGTCGCCGTCGACAATGGTCTGGTAACCGGCGTCGGCCATTTTGTCCTTGGCCGGCAGGTTGACCCACAGTTGCACCATCTCCAGCGCACCGCCGCTGCGGGCGAAGGCTTCGGAGTGGAACTCCTCGTGGAGAATGCCTTTGGCGGCGGTCATCCATTGCACGTCGCCCGGGCCGATTTTGCCGCCGGCGCCGGTGGAATCGCGGTGTTCGACCTCACCGTCGTAGACGATGGTTACGGTTTCAAAACCGCGATGGGGGTGTTGGCCGACGCCGCGACGTTGTTCAGTCGGGGGGAAATCAGCCGGGCCGGCGTGGTCCAGCAACAGGAATGGGCTGATGTGCTTGCCCATGCTGTCGTAGGAAAACAGTGTGCGTACCGGAAAGCCGTCGCCGACCCAATGGGCGCGGGGGCTGGTGTAGATGCCGATAAGTTTTTTCATGGTGTACCTCCAAAGTGCCTACACCATAAGTCTGCCAACGCTTGAAGACTAGCCGGCAAAAGCGACCTTGTTCGTCCTATGTATAGGACAATCCCTTGGCCTGGCGCTGACGCAGCAGGTGAAACGCGACGAATGCCGCCACCGCAAAGCACGCCTGGATAATGATCATCGGCGCGGCACTGCCATCGCGCAATTGGCTCAACAACACACCGCTGCAGGTCGCACCGAACATCTGCGCAAACCCCATCAAGCCAGCAGCCAAACCCGCGCGATGCGCGTTGGGCATAACCCCGCCCGTGACCGAGCCCGGTAATACCAGGCCGCCACCGAGGGTCACCAGGGCAATCGGAATGTCCAGGCCGAGGACCGACAGGCCGAACAGCGCATAGATGACCAGCGCCGACACCCCGCCAATGGCCACCATTGTCACGCCCATCGCCACAATCCGCTGCGGGCCCAGACGCATGATGTTGCGTCGGGTGTAGGTGGAACCCACGATCAGCATCGACACGATCAGGCCGAAATTGATGCCGTATTCAAGGCTGCTGAAGCCCAGCAAGTTGATAAACACCGCGGATGAACCGGCGATCACCGCAAACATGGCGCCATAGGTACACGCCAGGGCCACGGCGAATGCTCGATATTGGCGGCCCTTGAGCAGATCCAGGTATTGCCCGCCGAGGGTGCGCCAGTGGCCGGCCTTGGGATCGAGGTGATGGTTGCTCTCACGGAAGAACAGCAAGGCCAACAGCAACACCACGCTGCCAATCGCCAGCGCCAGGAGGATCGGCGCGTGCCAGCCAAACAATTTAATCAGCAGGCCCCCCACCATCGGGGCCACCACAATGGCGTAGAGCATGCCGATCATGGTCAGCGCCAGGGCCGGGCCGGCTTCGGCCTTCCACACATCACGCACCACCGTGCGCGCCAAAACCAACGCGGCGCAGGCGCCCAGGCCTTGCAGCACGCGGGCGGCGATGAACTGATGAATGTCGTGGACCAGCAACATCGACAAGGTGGCCAGCACATACAGCACCAGGCCGCCGATCAGCACCGGGCGCCGGCCAATGCGGTCCGACAGCGGGCCGAACAGCAGTTGCCCGAAGCCGAAAGCGGCGACAAATGCGGACAGTGACATCAGTGCCGACCCCGTTGGCGCTGCCAATGCCTGTTCGATGGCCCCCAGGCCGGGGATGATCAATTGGGTCGAAACCTCACCCAGTGCCGTCAGGGCCACCAGTAAAAACAACAAGCTGCGCGATGGGACCGGGGCGTTTGTCATGCGAGGCATCCGGGGGGCTGGATTAATTTATATTTCGACCATAATATGAGCGAAAAATTATGTCCATAATTTTTTGCCCTATGGTTACCCCGGAGCCCGCCATGCACCCTCTCCCCCTGCGTCTTCTCACGCCCCTGGCGCTATTGATCATCCTCAGTGGCTGTAACAGCCAGGCCGACACGGCTGCTGAAGTGCCTCAGCCGCGCCCGGTCCTGGCCGCCAAAGTCGAAGCCGCCGGCACCCAGCAAAGCGCCTATACCGGTGTGGTGGCAGCACGTACCGAAAGCGACTTGGGCTTTCGGGTCAGTGGCAAGGTTATCGAGCGCAAGGTCGATCCGGGCCAGCACGTGTCCCGTGGCGATACCCTGCTGGTGCTGGACATCGGTGACTTCGAACTGGCCCTGCGCTCGGCTAAAAACCGCGTCAACGCCGCCCAGGCGCAACTTCGCCAGCGCCGCGACGATGAAAACCGCTACCAGCGCCTGGCCAGTACCGGTGCGGTATCGCGGCAGATCTTCGACCAATCGGCGACCAACCTGCGCGTCGCTGAAGCGGAACTGGCCGCGGCGCAATCCGACGCCAGCCAGATCGAAAACCGCCGCACCTATTCAGTGCTCAAGGCGGATGGCGACGGCATCATCACCGACGTACGAGCGGACCGAGGACAGGTGGTGGCCGAAGGGCAGATCGTCGCGCGGCTGGCCCATGACGGCGCCCGCGAAGCCATCGTCAACCTGCCGGAAAACAGCCGCGCCCAGGCTTCACAGAAAGCCCTGGCCTCTCCCTTCGGCACCCCGGACCAGGCGGTGACCGCCACCCTGCGCGAACTGTCCGCCAGCGCAGACCCGGTCACCCGCACCTACCGCGCGCGTTATGTACTGCATGGCGCCGTCGACCGGTTTGCGCTCGGCTCCACCATCACCGTGCGCCTGCAAGGCAACGGTCAGGCGCAGCAAACCCGGGTGCCCATCGGCGCGCTGCAGGATTCGGGACAAGGCACTGGCGTATGGCTGATCGGCGCGGATGACAAGGTCAGCTTCGCGCCGGTGAAAGTCGCCAGTCTTGGCCAGGAAGACGCCCTGCTCGACAGCGGCGTGACTCCCGGCCAGATCATCGTCGCCCTCGGCGCGCACCTGCTGCACAGCGGTGACGCGGTGCGCCTGCTGCCTGCGCAAGTGCTGGCCCTCAACCGCAAACAGGACAACTGAGTATGCGCGGCATCAACCTCTCCGAACTGGCGGTCAAACACCGCGCGGTCACGCTGTTTTTGATCATTGCGATCCTTGCGGCCGGGGTCTTCTCGTTCGGCAAGCTGGGACGCGCCGAAGACCCGTTGTTCACGGTCAAGGTGATGACCATCACCGCCGCCTGGCCCGGCGCGACGGCGCAGGAAATGCAGGAACAGGTGGCCGACCGCCTGGAAAAACGCTTGCAGGAACTGGACTACTACGACCGTGTCGAGACCATCGCCCAACCGGGCTTTGTATCGATGCGCATGACCTATAAGGAATCCGCGCGCCCCAGCGACGTCCCGGACCTGTTCTACCAGACCCGCAAAAAGCTCAGCGATGAAGCGGCGCGATTGCCCAACGGCGTGATCGGGCCGTTCTTCAACGACGAATATTCCGATGTGTACTTCGCGTTGTATGCCCTGGAGGCCGAGCATTTGCCGCATCGGCAACAAGTGCAGATGGCCGAAGAACTGCGCCAGGGCTTCCTTAACCTGCCGGGGGTGAAGAAGGTCAATATCCTCGGCGAGCAAGCGCAGCGGGTGTTTGTCGAGTTTTCCTATGAGCGCCTGGCGACCCTGGGCATCAAGCCGGACCAGATCTTTGCCGCCCTCGCCGCGCAGAACGCGGTAGCGCCCTCGGGCTTTGTCGAGACCGCCGGCGCCCGCGCGTATATTCGTATCGACGGGGCTTTCGACAGCCTGTCGCTGATCGAAAACGTACCGCTGGAAGTCAATGGCCGCGTGTTGCGCATCGCCGATGTGGCCACCGTCAGCCGTGGCTATGAAGACCCGCCCAGCTACCGCATTCGCCACCAGGGCGACCCGGCGTTGATGCTCGGCGTGATCATGGAGAAGCACTGGAACGGCCTGGAACTGGACAAAAGCCTTAAGGCCCAGGAGGCCAAAATCCAGGCCGACCTGCCCTTGGGCGTGAATTTCGCCAAAGTCTCGGACCAGGCAAAAAACATCAGCCTGGCAGTCAATGAATTCATGCTGAAATTCTTCGTCGCCCTGGCGGTGGTGATGCTGATCAGTCTGTTGGCACTGGGCTTTCGGGTGGGCCTGGTGGTGGCGGCAGCGGTGCCGCTGACCTTGTCGGTGGTGTTTGTGATCATGCTGCTCACCGGGCGCGAATTCGACCGCATCACCCTGGGCGCACTGATCATTTCCCTGGGTTTGCTGGTGGATGACGCGATCATCGCCATCGAGATGATGGTGGTGAAGCTTGAGGAAGGCTTCGACCGCATTCATGCCGCTACTTTTGCCTGGAGCTCTACGGCCGCACCGATGCTGACCGGGACGTTGGTCACGATTATTGGCTTCCTGCCGGTGGGTTTTGCGCGCTCGGGTGCCGGGGAATATGCCGGCAATATCTTCTGGATCGTCGGCTTTGCGTTGATTTCGTCCTGGTTGGTGGCGGTGGTGTTCACGCCGTATCTGGGCGTAAAGCTGCTGCCGCAGATCAAACCGGTGCCCGGCGGCCACGACGCGATTTACGCCGGACGCTATTACCAGAAACTACGGGGTTTGGTCGAAGCCTGCGTGCGTCAGCGCTGGCTGGTAACCGGATTGGTGGTGGCCGCGTTTGTGCTGTGCGGGCTGGGCATGGGTGTGGTGAAGAAGCAGTTTTTCCCCAACTCCGACCGTTCCGAGCTGATCCTCGAGGTGTACATGCCGCCCGGCAGTGCCTTCAAAAGCACCGAGGCGGTGGCCGCACAGTTGGAAAAAGCGCTGCTGCAAGAGCCGCAAACCACAATGGTAGATACCTATGTCGGCGGCGGTGCGCCACGCTTTTTCCTGTCGCTGAACCCCGAGTTACCCGATCCGGCGTTTGCCAAACTGATCGTTCAGACCCCGGACTCTCATGCCCGCGACGCATTGAAAGTGCGCATGCGCGAGCGAATTGCCGCCGGTGAGTTTCCCTCGGCGCGGGTCCGCGTGACGCAACTGCTGTTCGGCCCGCCCGTCCCGTTCCCGGTGGTGTTCCGTGTTTCAGGTCCGAATCTGGACGTACTGCGCGGCGTGTCCGAAGACGTGCGCAAGGTCGTCGCAGCTAACAAGATGACCAAGGACGCCTTCCTTGATTGGGGCGAGCGCACCAGCGGCTATCGCCTGGTACTGGATCAGGACCGCCTGCGCCTGCTCGGCTTCACCCCCAACGAGGTCAAATCCCAGCTCAATGCCTTGCTCAGCGGCAACCCCATCACCGAAGTGCGCGAAGGCAACCGCACGGTGTCCGTGGTTGCGCGCGCCCAGGGCAGCCAGCGCGAGAACCTCGGCAACCTCAACAACATGACCCTGACCAACAGCGCCGGCACCTCGGTACCGCTGGCCCAGGTCGGGCATTTCCAGGCGGTGATGGAAGAACCGATCCTAAAGCGCCGCGACCGCGCGACCACCGTGGAAGTACGCGCCGACATCATCGACGGCGTGCAACCGCCCGACGTGGAAATGGCCGTCTACAAAGACCTGCAACCGCTGATCGCGAAATTGCCCGCCGGTTACCAGATCGACATCGGCGGCCCGGTCGAAGAAAGCGCCAAGGCCAACGTCGCCCTGGCTGCGCTGTTCCCGATCATGATTTTGCTGACCCTCACGGTGATCATGTTTCAGGTGCGCTCATTCGGCGTGATGTTCATGGTCTTCGCTACCGCGCCGCTGGGATTGATCGGTGCGGTGCCGACCTTGCTGCTGTTCAACCAGCCGTTCGGGTTCAACGCGATCCTGGGTTTGATCGGGATTGGCGGGATCCTGATGCGTAACACGCTGATTTTTACCGACCAGATCCGTCAGAACCAGGACCACGGCATGCCGATTCGCGAGGCGATCATCGAAGCCACGGTGCGCCGCGCCAGGCCGGTGATTTTGACCGCATTGGCGGCGGCGTTGGCGTTTATTCCGCTGACGTTGTCGGTGTTCTGGTCGTCCCTGGCCTTTGTGCTGATTGGCGGAGTGTTGGTGGGGACGGTGTTGACGCTGTTGTTTTTGCCGGCGCTGTGCAGTTTGGTGCTTGGGCGAGAGAAGACGAAAGCTGTCGAAACTTCCCACATAACCGCCGGATAAGCTCTACTCCCCTCCGCTGAAAAGGTCTGCAAAGTCCCTCGCCTGAATACACAGTGCGAGGGATTGCAGATGGACTTTTCTGTTGTTGGAGCTGTTTCTTGAACCCGGCCATTGGCAGGCTGGCCCTGACGCCAATGGATGTGAAGACGGTCGATGTCGAGGCCGTCTTTCTCGATTTCCGTGAATGCCTGAACACGTTTGATGACTGGGCGGAAAGCTTCTGGAGCTTTTCCGCGCTGGATATCGAGCAGGTGTTCAAGGTTGGGGATGAGGTAGCGTTGGTCGCGCCGATCAACCGTTCTCTTTATCCCAGTACCACCACCGCTACCTGCCAGGCCAACGGCACGTTAACCCTGGTGCACATGTTTCAAAGCACGCGATTCGTGCCCATCGGCAACACGCCGGTGATGCTGCAACGCGTCGATCCCAACGGCGGCCCACTGGGCGAGCCTGTTCACAAGACCATCGGCCCGAGCGGCATTCTCGAAATCGACGAGTGCGAGCGTAACCAGCAGTATCGGGTCAGCTTTTATCCCAATGTTTCCAAAGACCACGTCAGGGCGCTGTATGCGTCTTATCAGGCGGTGATTGATGCGTTGGAAGTTCGCCTGCGCAACGAGTGGAAAAGCACTTTCGAAGCCCAGTGGAAAGACTACACGGACGCCAACCCGCTTGATCAGCGCAGGATGCTGGAGAAGGCGTTTCTTCAGGGAATGGGTAAGGCGCTTTACAGCCTTTGGGACAATTTCACACAACTGTACGACCTGCTGGCGGATATCCGGGCCAACAGTGAGAAGTGGCTGCAATACGTCTCCCAGACCGAACTTGATGAACTGCTGAAACTAGGCAAAGACACCCTTGCCCGTGGTTTGCTGGTGGTCAGCGATGAGCCTCTGATGTTCATCTACCTGTCGGCGATATCCAGTTGGATACGGATGTTGCCGCCGCAAGAAATGAACGAAGTGATGGGGGAAATTACCGGCGAGGTGTTGATCACGCTGCTGCTGGTGAGGGTAGCGGGTGCCATGGGTATCACCGTGCGCCTGGGTACGCAGGTGTTAGGCCATATCAAGTCCGGCCGGGTGCGCAAATGGCTGGAGATGCTGGCTGATCAGCTTGTCGGGCCGCGGTTGGAACAGCATGTTGAAGCGGCCAAGCCGTTGTTACTGGGGGGCGCCGGGACGCCGATCAAGGTGATTCCGGATGTGCCGTTGAAGGCTGGGGATCAGGTGGTTTCCAATCCGGTGCCGATGGTTCGGGACAAGGCCCAGCGGACGGTGTTGGTGCGGCAGGAGCCTGTGGACGATGTGCCTGTTGGTTCGAAAAATCCGGCGGGGGATGCGACGGCTTCTGCGGATAAGACCGCGACCAATGGCTGCCCGGTATCGATGGTTACCGGGGAGGAATTGCTGACGCTGACCGATGGTGCGCTCGATGGGATCTTGCCGTTTGAATGGACCCGGTTGTACCGCACCAGTGCGGTGGAAGTGGATTGCGGGTTGGGGTTTGGCTGGAGTCACTCGCTGGCGCATCGACTTAGTGTTTCTGGTGATTCGGTCGTTTGGACGGATCATGAGAATCGCTCGACTACCCTGCCCTTGCCGTCTGTTTCTCGACCCGCGATCACCAACAGCCTGGCCGAAGCGGCGATCTACCTGGGGTCGTTGCCTGATGAGTTAGTGCTGTCTCAAGGGTCACGTTTCTACCATTTCCGCGACGGTGTGCTGACAGCGATCAGCGATGCATATGACAACCGGCTGCGCATTTTCCGTAACTACCTGGGGCAGATCGAGCGGCTGGATAACGGTGTGGGGCGCTCGTTGTTTTTGCGCTACGCGTCGGGCCGCATTGTTGCGGTGGATTACCAGGTTGAGCGGGCTGTGGATGACGGTCCGTTTGTCTGGGTGACAGAGCAGAACGTTGTTTCCTACGCCTATGACGATGTCGGGCGGTTGGTTTCAGCGACCAATGCTGTAGGTGAAAGTGAGGTTTATCGGTACGACGAACAGCACGTCATTCTTGAGCGCGGACTGGCCGGTGGGGCGAGTTTCTTTTGGGCGTGGGAAAGGTCTGGCAAGGCGGCGCGGTGTGTCCGGCATTGGGCGAGCTTTTCGCAGATGGACACGCGGTATGTCTGGGATGACGACGGGCAGGTCACGGTTCATAACGCCGATGGCAGCCAGGAAGTCTACGTGCATGACCAGCGGGCGCGGCTGGTGCAGCGGGTGGATCCGGATGGTGCTGAGCATTTCAAATCCTACGATAACAAAGGCCGGCTGACGGTTGAGCAGGATCCGCTGGGGGCGGTGACGGCGTATCAGTATGACGAAGCTGGGCGCTTGGTGGCGTTGTTTCCGGGGGATGATGAGCCGACTTCCTACGAGCATGAGAATGGGTTCGTACGGGTTGTAAGGCGGGGTCTGGCGGTTTGGAAATATGAGCGCAATGACCAGGGCGACGTAACGCGCAGGACCGATCCAGACGGTAATTCCACGGACTACAGCTACAACAAACAGGGACAACTGACGCAGGTTTGGTATCCCGATCACAGCTGTCAGCGGCTGGTGTGGAATGAACGCGGACAACTGCTTGAAGAGCTGCTACCGAATGGCGGAATCAAGCGCTATCGCTATGACGACCTTGGGCGGAGAACCACCCAAGAAGATGAGCACGGCGCGCTCACACAATTCGAGTGGAACAACGTTGGGCGATTAGTCCAAATCGTCTTGCCGAGTGGTGACACGCGTAAATATACCTACAACGCTTACGGAAAAATCACCTCCGAACGCGATGAACTGGGGCACGTCACCCGTTACGAATATGCCGATGGCCTGCATCTAATTAGCCGCCGCATCAATGCCGACGGCACCCAGGTCAAATACCGTTACGACAACGTGCGGTTGTTGCTGACCGAAATCGAAAACGAAGTCGGTGAAACCTACCGGCTCCAGTACCACAGCAACGGCCTGATCCAACAGGAAACCGGGTTTGACGGCCAGCGCACCGCTTACGTCTATGACCTCAACGGCAACCTGCAAGAAAAGACCGAACACGGCGACGATGGCAGTCAGCTAGTCACCCGCTACGAGCGCGACCATGCCGGACGACTTGTAAGAAAAACCCTGCCCGACGGCAACATCGTCGATTACGCCTACGACCGCCAAGGCAACCTCCTAAGCGTCGACGACGGCCACTGGGCGCTGGCCTACGAATACGACCCGCAAAACCGCCTCACTGCCGAACACCAGGGCTGGGGCACCTTGCGCTATGGCTACGACGCCTGCGGCCAACTTCAAAAGCTACGCCTGCCCGACAACAACCGCCTCACCTTCAACCACGACAAAGGCGGCCATCTGACCACTGTCGACTTGAACGGTGAAACCCTCACCTCGCACCTGTTCAAAGCCGGCCAGGAACACCAACGCCAGCAAGGCCAACTGATCAGCCATTACCACTACGACGATCAGCAACGCCTGCACGCCCACGCCGTTACCCAACAGGAACACTACCTTTACCAACGCCAATACGACTACGACAAAGCCGGCAACCTCACGCACCTGCTCGACACCCGCAAAGGCGAACACCACTACCACTACGATCCCCTCGCCCGCCTGACCCGAGCCGATCACTCCCAAGGCGAGCAGGAACGCTTCGGCCACGACCCGGCCGGCAACCTGCTCATGCAAGACCGCCCCGGCCCGGACATCGTCGCCGGCAACCGCCTGATGATCCAAGGCGACCGCCACTACGACTACGACGCCTTCGGCAATTTGATCCGTGAACGCCGAGGCAAAGGCCAGCAACTCGTCACCGAATACCGCTACGACTGCCAGCACCGCCTGATCGGCCTCACCCAACCCAACGGCCAAACCGCCAGCTACCGCTACGACCCGTTTGGCCGCCGCATCAGCAAAACCGTTGACGGCATAACCACCGAGTTCTTCTGGCAAGGCGACAAACTCATCGCCGAACACCACGCGGATCACCACCGCAGCTACCTCTACGAACCCGACAGCTTTCGCCCACTGGTGCTACTGGAAGGTTTCGGCCCAAAAGAAACCAAGCCCTACCACTATCAACTCGACCACCTCGGCACCCCACAGGAACTCACCGCCCCGGATGGCGAAATCGTCTGGTCCGCGCATTACCGCGCCTACGGCGAAATCACCCGCCTCGACATAGGAAAAGTCGACAACCCGCTGCGCTTCCAAGGCCAGTACTTCGACTCGGAAAGCGGGCTGCACTACAACCGCCACCGCTACTACAATCCGGATATTGGTCGTTACCTGACGCCCGATCCGGTGAAATTGGCGGGTGGGATCAATGCGTACCAGTACGTGCATAACCCTACCGGGTGGGTCGACCCACTAGGACTAGCGTGTACGCCTACGAATTGCCCTCAACAGAGTGCAAAAAAAGAATGGGAATTAAATGCTGGTGTCGATCTAGACTGGCGCAATCAAAATGGCAATGGTCATGAGCAAATGCATAAAGGTTTGGATGAGGCCTTTCGCAGAACAGGTATACCAAAGGATGACTACAGCGTGACAAAGTGGGGAAAGGACAAATACGGAAAATCTTTTCCAACCGAATGGAGGGTTGAGAAAGGCCCAAAGAAAGGCGCAGAAGTGAATATAGATGACCCTACGCTAGTCCCTAGTAAACAAGGTCCGCAGTCACCACATATTGGCTATCAGACTCACGGAAAAAGAATCGATGGAGGAGCAGTAAGAGGGCACATACTGCTCAAAGTGCTTCCAGTTAGCCGCTCAAAAATAGGAGTACGTTGATGAATTATCTGGAAGCAGAAATAGACGAAGCAGTCATTGCGCTGAAAATCGCACACAGGAAGCTAACCGCGGAAGACATCAACAAACTAATAAGCGCTTTAACTAAAAAGTTTTTCAAATTCGAAAACACCCTATTAGATCCTATGGAGTTCAACAACATAAGTAGCGAACACAACCCAAATTTCTGGCGAGAAATAAAGGACCGTATAAAAAAGACAGATCTGACACTAATGGTCTTCGACACTGACTATAGAGCATGGAAAATCAACAACTCGCATGATCTTGCAGATATTTTAGGGGAAACAACCGGTTATCCGTTTTGGGTGACAGATAGCGAGCTAACGTTCTTGATACATTTGGACGACCATAACTGCGTAATCTCGGCATAAAGCCAATAAAGATAGTTATATTTAATGGCGATACCTATCGGTTAGCCAACGAGGTCATGAAGACGCTCTCGAAAAAGCCATCCTCAAATACCAATTAACAGGTAACTCCAATCTTCAAGGCCACACCGCCCTCCTGTGGCGAGCGAGCTTGCTCGCGCTGGGCCGCGAAGCGGCCCCAGTACAGACAATGGGTATTTTCAGTTAAATAGGCATTGGCTGTTTTGGGGCTGCTTCGCAGCCCAGCGCAGGGCAAGCCTGCTCACTACAAGAGAACCTCAATCAGCAGAGATCACCGCTTCGAAAGCTCCATAATCATCCGACTCAACAAATAAACCCGCGGCGCCACGCTCTCCACCTCCGCATACTCCTCCGCCGTATGAATACCCCCCCCGACAATCCCAAACCCATCCAACGTCGGCGTCCCAACCCCAGCCGACAAACTCGCATCCGCCGCCCCACCACTGCCTTCAATCGTCAGCTTCTTGCCCAACTCCCCATAAATCCCCTGGGCAATCGCCACCAACTTGTCCGACTCCGGCGTCTGCGGCATCGGTGGTAAGCCGCGTTGCAGGGTGGTCTTCACTTCCGTGTCCGGGATCAGCTTGTTCGCCGACACCCGCGCCAAGTCCTTCTCGATGCGATCAAACTCTTCCGGCAACGCCGCACGCACGTCAGCCTTGGCGGTAGCTTGGTCAGGAATCACGTTGGTACGGTCGCCCGCCTTGAGCACGGTAAAGTTGATGGTGGTTTTCTTCTCTTCATCGCCCAGCTTGCCCAGTTGCAGGATCTGGTGCGCAACCTCCATGGCAGCGTTGCGGCCCAGTTCCGGGGCGACGCCGGCGTGGGCGGCTTTGCCTTTGACTTCTACCAAGGCAGTGGCGCTGCCTTTGCGCCAGACCACCAGGCCGTCGGCTGGGCGGCCGGGTTCGAGGTTGAGGGTAACGTCGTGGGCCTTGGCGGTTTGGCGAATCAGTTCAGAAGCGGCGTCGGAGCCCGTTTCTTCACTGGCGTCGAGCAGGAAGGTGATTTGTGCGTAGTCCTTGAAGCCTTGGTCCTTGAGGACTTTGAGCGCGTAGATGCCGGCGACGATGCCGCCCTTGTCATCCATTACGCCGGGGCCATAGGCGCGGCCGTCCTTGATGTGGAACGGTCGCTCGGCGGCCGAGCCTTCCTTGAATACGGTGTCCATGTGGGCCATCAGCAGGATCTTGGCTTTGCCGGTGCCCTTGAGCGTGGCAACCACATGACTGTTATTGGCCGCTTTATCCGGTACCAACTCGATGCTGAAGCCCAGTTGTTTCAGTTCATCAACAGCGATGTCGCGCACTTGGGTCAGGCCCGGCTCATAACCCGAACCCGAGTCAATGTTCACCAGGCGTTCCAGCAATTTCAGGGCTTCGGCCTTGTACTGTTCGGACTGCGCCTGGATCTGTTTATGGGGTTCGGCGCTGTAGGCCGGCACGGCGAAGGACAAGGCCAGGGTGGCGGCCAGGAGAGTACGCGGGAAGTTGAAGTGCATGAACCGATCCTTGTTTTTTGTGGGAGGGTGCCGCCACACCCTACCCCACTAGACCGATCGCAACCAACTCCCCTGCGTGGAGCTGACGCGGTTGCGCCCGCTGCTCTTGGCCTCGTACAACGCCTGGTCGGCGTCGTTCAACCAGCTTGTGGAGTCGGCATGGGTCGGCTGATACGGCGCCAGGCCGATGCTCAAACTGGCACGTAAGGTCGGGTCCTGGGCGTAGGCCAGGGCGTTGAAGCGATCGCGCAACGCGTCCATCACTTCGGTGGCGCGGTTGAGCGGCATGTCCGGCAGGATCACGCAGAATTCGTCACCACCGTAACGCCCGGCCAGGTCGGTGGCGCGCAGGTTCTGGCGCAGGACTTTGCTCAATTGGCGCAGGACGATATCACCGGTGACATGGCCGTAGGTGTCGTTGATGGTCTTGAAGTGGTCGATATCGATCAACGCGATGGCGCCGCCTGAGAAACCTCGGCGGCAGCGTTGGAATTCGATTTCAAGGTGATCCTTCCAGGCGCCATGATTGAGCAGGCCGGACAGGCTGTCAGTACGGCTCAGCGCCAAAAGCTCGCGCTTGTGGCGCGCCAGCGTCACCGCCTGGCGATAGCAGATCCAGCCCAATGCCAACGGATACAGCATCAGGATCGGCAGGCAGGCATAGAGTTGGGTTTGGGTCGTCACCGCGATAAAAGCGGGGGCGAATAACAGTAACGAGGTGCCGATGCCGAGCGCCTGCGCCACCCACCCCGCCAGCATGAAGCGGGGACCGCCGATGGCCACGTTGTTCATGGTCATCATCGACAACGTGGTCACGCTGGGCAGTGGATTAAAGTGCATGGCGCCGACCCAGAACCCACCGCAAAACGAATCGAACAGCAGGTGGCGTCGTTCGCTGCGCAGTGCATTGGCGGTGCGTAAGGTCAGTTGAAACGCCAGGTGCGGCCAGACAAACGCGTTGATGACCATCCAGGCCCACACCCACCATGCGGGGTCCAGCGGATACATCCCGAACACCACGCACACAAAGCCTAGCGTCAGCCCGAGGGTACGGGATTTGTACAGCCGTGAAGCAAGCCGAAGCCCGTGTCCTTCTGCAGCTGACATGATGAGATGAAATCCTGAGTGATTGCCTGGAGTCTATCAGGGCACCGGCAAATCGCCACTACCCTTCATAAGCTCAAAACCCTCAGTGGGAAAAGCCTCGCGCCAGCATCAGCGCCACGCCCAGCAGCAATACTGCCGTGACCCGCTGCAACACCACGCGGCGCTTGGGGTTTTCCAACACATGCTTGATGCGCTGGCCGAAGTAGCAATACAGGCAGCCGCTGGCGAATTGCAGCACCAGGAACGTCATGCCAAGGATGGCAATGTCCACCGTCGAACCCTGCCCACCGGTCCCGGCGAACTGCGGGAACACTGCGCTGAACATGATGAGGGTCTTGGGGTTGGAAAACCCGGTCAGCAAACCCTTGCCGAACAGGCTGCGCGAGCCCTCCACAGCGCCGACGCGGTCGATCGACGGGCCGCTGCTGGTCCACTGTTTGTAGGCCAGGTACAGGATGTAGGCCACACCGACAATCTGGATGCCCTGGGTGATGGCAAGGTTGCCCTTGATCAACTCCGAGAAGCCCACGGCGAAGATCAGGATCGATATCAGGTACGACACACTGGCACCGATCTGCGCCGGGATCGAACGGCGCAGGCCGTCGCGCAAGCCCAGGCTCAACAGCAGCAGGGTCATGGGGCCAGGGCTGAACGTCATGGTGGCGCAAAAGAGCAGGAAGTAGAGAAACGAAGAGAGGGTTAACGCACTGGTCATGGCCGGGGCCCCGAGGAAGAGAGCCAGCAGTCTAGGCAGTGGGCGTTGCGCAGGGCAGGTAAAGTGAGGCCTAATTCGCCCGAACTTCACCGGTAAAATAACCGGCAAAGACAAGGAGTTTGCATGTTCGTATCGGCCATTGCCTTTATAGAGGGCACCTCTAAGGTGCAACAGATTGTGGAGGCGTTCAGCCAGGCCATCGAAAACGGTGAATGGGCGCCCGGCAGCCAGTTACCGTCGGTGCGCGAGCTGACCCAGACCCTGGGCGTGAGCAAATTCACCCTCAACGAAGCCCTCGACCGTCTGCGCGGGCGCAATCTGCTGACCTCCCGTCAAGGTCGTGGCTATTTCGTAGCAATAGACCGCGTGCGCCCGGCCACGGCGAACTGGGTTGATTTACTGCCTCAGGACCTGCTCAGCGTACTGCGCCGCCCGCTTGCCACGGCATATGGCGACCTGCGCCCCGGTGGCGGCCACTTGCCGGAAGCGTGGCTGGACAGCGAAGCCATTCGCCAAACCATGCGCAGCGTGGTGCGTGCGCCCTCGTTGCGCATCGCCGGGCTGGGCACACCGGCCGGGCTATTACCGTTGCGCCAGGCCTTGCAACAGAAACTCCACGGCGAAGGGTTGTTGGTATCGGTGGAGCAGATCATCACCACCCCCAACACCGTGCAAGGCCTGGACATGCTGATGCGCCTGCTGGCGCGCCCCGGCGACACCGTGCTGCTGGATACGCCGTGCTACTTCAACTTCCACGCCAACCTGGCCCTGCATGGGGTCAAGGTCGTGACGATCCAGCGCCGCCCCGACGGTTTTGATTTTACTGCACTTGAACAACTGTTGGCCGAACACCGACCCAGCCTGTACCTCACCACCAGCGTGCTGCAGAACCCCACCGGCCACTCCTTCAGCCCTGGCCAAGCGTTTCGCTTGTTGCAACTGACCCAGCACTACCATTGCCATATCGTCGAGGATGATCTCTACGGCGACCTGCACCCCAACCCACCGCCGCGCCTGGCTGCCCTCGCCGGCCTGGACCAAGTCACCTACTTGTCGGGGTTCTCCAAGATCCTCAGCGCCAACGCCCGTGTCAGCTTCGTGGTCGCCGCGCCGCAATTGGCGGCCAACCTGACCAATATGAAGTTGATGAGCGGCGGCGTGACCTCGGAGCTGTTCGAGCAGATCGTGTACCGCATGCTCAGCGAAGGCAGCTACGCCAAGCACCGCAAGCGCATGGTGCAGCGCTTGATGGAGGCCGGTGGGCGGGTCGAGCAATGGCTCAAGCGTTGCGGCTGCGAATTACCCATGGGTTACGAAGGCGGGATGTTTATCTGGGCGCACCTGCCGCCTGGGATCAACGGCGAGCAGCTGGCCCAGGCGGCATTGAAACAAGGCATGGTGCTGGCGCCGGGCGCGCTGTTTGGTTATGACCCGGCGCACCGCGACTTGATGCGCTTCAATGTGGCCCACAGTGACGAGCCACGGGTGCAGCAGGTGTTTGAGGCGCTGCTGGGTAGCGCCCTCTAGCGCAGGCCGATACGTTCGTTGAGCGTTTTTTTGCTTCGTCGTGTATCTCATTATCGCCAGATACACTGCAATACAAAGGGCACGAGGCAGCGGCGGCGCCAATGGCTAGACTGCGCGCACTGAGTATTTAACGAGGGTGGCAGCATGGATCATGTCGATCACATCCTGATTGTCGATGACGACCGGGAGATCCGTGAACTGGTAGGCAACTACCTGAAGAAAAACGGCCTGCGCACCACTGTGGTCGCCGACGGGCGCCAGATGCGCAGCTTCCTCGACACCACCCCGGTGGACTTGATCGTGCTGGATATCATGATGCCGGGCGACGACGGCTTGCAGCTGTGCCGCGAGCTGCGAGTGGGCAAGCACAAGGCCACGCCAGTGCTGATGCTCACAGCACGCAACGATGAAACCGACCGCATTATCGGCCTGGAAATGGGCGCTGACGATTACCTGGTCAAACCGTTCGCCGCCCGTGAACTGCTGGCACGTATCAACGCGGTACTGCGCCGCACACGGATGTTGCCGCCGAACCTGATCATCAGCGAGACCGGTCGTTTGCTCCGGTTTGGCCGTTGGCGCCTGGACACCACCGCACGCCACCTGCTCGACACGGACGACACCCTGGTGGCCCTGAGTGGCGCCGAATACCGCCTGTTGCGGGTGTTCCTCGACCACCCCCAACGCGTGCTCAACCGCGACCAATTGCTCAACCTGACCCAGGGCCGCGACGCCGACCTTTACGACCGCTCCATCGACCTGCTGGTGAGCCGCCTGCGCCAGCGCCTGCTGGATGACGCCCGCGAACCGGCCTATATCAAGACGGTGCGCAGCGAGGGCTATGTGTTCTCGCTGCCGGTGAAAATCCTCGGGGCCGATCAATGAGCTTCAAGCTCGGCTGGCCCCGCACCCTGGCGTCGCAGTTGTCGCTGATCTTCTTGATCAGCCTGGTCTGCGCCCATGGCCTGTCTTTCAGTGCGCAGTTCTACGAGCGCTACATCAGCGCGCGCACCGCCATGTTGGGCAACCTGGAAAACGATGTGTCCACCTCGGTGGCGATCCTCGACCGTCTGCCCGCCAACGAGCGCGCCAGCTGGCTACCGCGTCTCGACCGGCAGAATTACCGCTACCTGCTCGACGACGGCGAAACCGGTGAGCCGATGAGCAGCAACGCTGTGCCCATGGCCGCCACCTCGATTGCTGATGCATTGGGTGAACGCTACGCGCTGACCTTGCGCGACATCCCCGGCCTGCAAAAACACTTCCAGGCGCACCTGACCCTGGCGGATGGCAGCCCGATCACCATCGACGTGCGCCCCGCGATGGTCCCCGTCGCCTACTGGTTGCCGGTGGTACTGGTGCTGCAACTGGCACTGCTGCTCGGCTGTACCTGGTTTGCCGTGCGCCTGGCCATCCGCCCGCTGACGCGCCTGGCCCGCGCGGTGGAAACCCTGGACCCCAACGCACATCCCACGCTGCTCGACGAGAATGGCCCGACCGAAGTCGCGCATGCCGCCGCCGCGTTCAATGAAATGCAAAAACGTATCGCCGAATACCTCAAGGAACGTATGCAGATCCTGGCGGCCATTTCCCATGACCTGCAAACCCCGATCACCCGCATGAAACTGCGCGCCGAATTCATGGACGACTCCGCCGACCGCGACAAACTCTGGGGCGACCTGAGCGAGATGGAACACCTGGTACGCGAAGGCGTGGCCTATGCGCGCAGCGTCCACGGTGCGACCGAAGCCAGCCACCGCATCAACCTCGACGCGTTCCTCGACAGCCTGGTGTTCGACTACCAAGACATGCACAAACACGTCAGCCTCAGCGGCAAAAGCGCGGTGGTCCTCGATACCCGCCCCCACGCTCTGCGGCGTGTGCTGGTGAACCTGGTGGACAACGCCCTGAAATTCGCCGGCTCCGCGCAACTGGAAGTGGGCTCGATGGCCAACGGGGAATTGTCGATCAAGGTCTTGGATAACGGCCCCGGCATTGCCGAGGACGAACTGGTGCAGGTGATGCAGCCGTTCTACCGCATCGAAAGCTCGCGCAACCGTGGCACCGGCGGCACCGGCCTGGGGCTGGCGATTGCCCAGCAACTGGTGGTGGCGATTGGTGGCTCGCTGACCTTGAGTAACCGCCCGGAAGGCGGATTGTGCGCGCAGATCAAGATCAGTGTGTGAGGTTGAGTCGGGCTCCCTAAGCCTTACTCAGTCCGAATGTATAAGCTGGCTTGCCGGCGATGCAGAAGCCCGGGTTCATCAGGCACACCGGGGCGATGCCTTCGCAGGCAAGCCAGCGTCCACAGGGAAACGCGTACGCCTCATTGATCAGGTCGGCTGGCAGGCCTGCGACATTCACTGCCCTCTTGCGCGTTGACCATCGTAGCCACACACCATATAGTGTGCCCACAAACAGAACAGACCACTACATAGTGTGCAGTATCGGTATTTATCGACCACACTATGCGCAGTATTTCAATGCCTGAAGCCTGCAATTTACTTATTTTTTGGCGGCTCCAAGGGCCGTCAAACCCGATCTGAAAGGAATATTTCGATGCTGAGTTGGGATGAAGTCGATAACGAAGACACCGGTGCAGCGGTGATCAAAGGCGCCAACGCCGGCCACGCCACCGAAGCCAACATGGACCGCCTCGACGGTGCCGGCGCTGCC